>JBBASU010000001.1:0-298762 GCA_040399065.1 Phycisphaerales bacterium
CGACGCCATTCTCACCCTGAAGTTCATCACCACCACAGAACACCCAACCAACGCCAACGAAATCGCACGCAGAGCAGCTGAGGGCATCCTCTCCAGGTGCCACCATCTCCGACCCAAAGGGTCGAGAGTGGTGGTGAAGCCAACACCAGCACCAACCCCACCACCAGCACCAACACCAACACCATCCCAACCTCCCTCCCGCCCCGAACCCAGCGAGCACCCCGTCACCAGCACTGCCAAGTCCAACACCTCAACCTCGCAAGAGCAAGCACTCAACGCACTCATTACCACCAACACCCATCGCGATCCACAGCCGCGTCGCATCGCCGCAAAGAGCTCTCCTCGCGCCGCAACTCAACCGCAAGCTGATCCTGAACTCGAACCCCAACACACATTCACAGCCCACGCTCGTCGACTCCAACCCGGAACGAGCCTGCCAAGCGGCTAGCCTCAATCAACGTGAACATGCCGCATCGCTGGGTACGCTGACGGAGAAACAGAAACGCAAGACACCGGCCAGGAGGCCGGTGCCACGGGGCGATGATGGCGAGCATGTTGAAGGAGTGGCCCGCTTTGCTTGACGCGATGGAGATCTTGCTGGCCGCGTTGTTCGCGTTGCTCGCGGCGGCGGTGGTCTACGCGTTGGCGACCGAGTGGCGGAGTTTTTCGCGAGAGAGGGCGATCTACCAGGAGCGACGTCTTGGGCGGGATGCCGGGCGTGAAGCTCGGGACATTGAGGAGATGCTGCGTGTGCGATGGGGCGGCGTGGATCAGGATCGGCTGCGCCAGATGTGGGACTCGCTGGCCACGTGCTTTGACATCCGGCCCGAGCTCATGCGGATGGAGGATCGCGTTGGTGAGGTGACGGTGGCAACGGGTGACACGGGCCGACAAGGGCCGGACTGCTATGACCTTCAGGAGTGGGTGCAGAAGTGGTGCCCGGGGGTGAGCGAGCCGAGAGTGCTTGAGATCGTGGAGCGGGAGATCACTGAGCGGACGACGGTGGGAGAAGTGATGGAGTTGGTGATTGAGGCGGAGGGGAGGAAGAGGTAGATTGGTGTAGATGCAGGCGGGACGCCTGCACCACGAGGTTGGTGTAGGTTGGGAAAGAAAGACGGAAGGACGCACGCCAGCGGAGTGGCGTGGCACGCGGAGGAAGCCACCGGCCGGCAGGCCGGTGCCACGGTTCAGTCAGAGAGGAAACACCGATGCTGTCAAGATCGCCTGTAGCGGTCGCCGCTTCGGCGATCCGGAGAGTCCGACGGTGCCTGTCCTACGGCTGGCTGTTGGCCTTGCTGTGTCTCAGCATTGGAGTCCAGATCAGCGTGTTGGTTGCTTCTGGTTCCGCCGCGCTTCGATATCGGGAGGGTGACTTCGCTGCGGACGAGCAGCTGATTCACGCGAACCACAGCATCACTGTGCACAATCATCTGTTGTACGACAAGATCACGACGCACTCCAGACTTCGCTCGGGGTATCGATTCCCCGCTGTGTCTCCGTCAGGTTCGCCTTGGGGCGAGCCTGCCCGAGGTAGAGAGCAGCAACCCGCCTGGCAGACGCGCCCGGAGACTTACGTCCCGATCCCAGAGTGGGCTCTGGCGATACGAGAGACGATGAAGTCAAACTCGAAGCTCCTGCACTCCCAGATGATGAAGGAGTTTCAAGTTGGATTCCCATTCCGTTGTGCCCGGTTCTCCTATCTGGACCCGAAGCCCGGAGACGCGAATCCTGGCCCAGTCGTGATCGACGGCGCGCTGGTTCTTCAGACGCACGGCCAGTTCCAGCCTTATGAGTGGAGCATCCTTCCTATTCGGATCTCGCCCTTTCAGGCTCTCGGAAACCTGGCGGCGACTTTCGCCGTCACTGCGATGGCGTACATACTCGTCCGCCTCGTCGCATCGAGCGCGATCGTCTGGTGGCGTCGCAGACGCCATCTCTGTGCCACGTGCGGATACGACGTCCACTCACTCGAGAAGTGCCCGGAGTGCGGGACGGAGGTGGAGAGTCGAGCGGCACGCCGTCCGCTTTAGTTGTTGTTCGCCGGGGAGGGAGTCTGGTCATTGTGTCTGGGCGGCAAGGATGGAGGGGAAGAGGGAGATGGTGTAGACGCAGGCCGGACGCCTGCCCCACCAAGTGCAGGAGGGAGAAAGCCACCGGCCGGGAGGCCGGTGCCACAAGAGGACGTTCCGCCCGGCTTGTGCGGCGTTGGGCTGGCGGCCTACACTCGCCCGCTCGCCCTTCGCTTGGGCGGCACGCGCGGTCTGGGCTGGTGGCCCGGACGCGGCAACGGATCGCAAACTTTCGTGCGCGACCGAAGGAACGAATCCTCCGGACCTGTGGGTTCCGGGGGGGAAGGTTGAGACCCATGGCCGAGAACACGCCCCCGCAGCAGCAGCAGGTTCAGCTCCGCATCGACGAGTCCAAGATGCAGACGACCTACGCGAACACCATCCGTACTTCGACCACGCAGGACGAGGTCGTTCTTGATTTCGGCATCAACCTCCCGGTCCCCGGGCAGGACAACCAGCCCGTGCTGGTCTTCGGCGTTGGCAGCCGCGTGGTGATGAACTGGGCGGGCGCCAAGCGTCTGGCCATGAGCCTCGGGCAGGTCGTCCGCCAGTACGAGGAGCGCAACGGCGAGATCCAGCTCAACCGCGGCGCGGCCGGGGCTCCCCGTCTTTCGCAGTAAGCCTTTCTCAGTGAGCCTGTCTCAGTAGGTTGGGCCCGACTGGCTTGGCTGTAGCGTTCGCGCTTCGGTCGGCCGCTCGGCACTTCGAGAATTCTGAAAGCACCCCGGACCTGTCCGGGGTGCTTTTTTGATTGGTGGGTGTTCTGGGATGAGTGTTCTTGATTGAGCGTGTTTGGTGTCGTGAATTTCGAGGTTGTGTGCCGCAGGAGGGTTGGCGGGAGGTAGGATGCGTTTTGGGAGGGAGCGGCGCGAACGGGAGCTTGAGCTTGGCCAAGGGTGTGGGCAAGAAGTGGCTGGAGTTGGCGACGCGGCCGGGCGCGAGCGCGGGGGACGCCGCGCGGCGTGTGGCGCGGGTTCGGATGAAGGAGTTGGCGCGGGCGATTGATGCGTGCGGCGGTGATTCAAGTGCGGCGCGGGTGCATGAGCTGCGGGTCGCGGCGCGCCGCGCGGGCGCAACGCTGCGGGCGCTGGGGCCGTGCCTGGAGTCGCGCGGCGTCGAGCGGGCACGGCGTGTGGTGCGCGACATCCGGCGGGCGGCGGGATTGCTGCGCGATACTGATGTGCATGCGGAGTTGTTCAACGCGCTGCATGAGCTGGGCGGCGCGCGGAGCGTGAGTGGTGTTGCGGGGATCGAAGAGATTCTGCGATGGCTTGATCGTGATCGCGCGCTGGCGCAGCGGCGGCTTGAGGAGGCACTGCTGATCGCGACGCCCGCGCTCGTGCGGCGGCTTGCGAATGAGCTGCGTGAGAGTGAAGTGGCAGGCCCGACTGAAGCGCTGATCGCGGAGGTGGCTCGAGCGCGCGTGGCGGAGATGGTGATGAGGGCGCGGGCCGCGGCGGCGAAGGATCTGCGCGAGCTTGAGGCGCTGCATGAACTGCGGCTGTCGATCAAGGATCTGCGGTATGGCGTTGAGGTGCTGGGGCCCGCGCTGGATGAAGCTGCGCGGAGCGAGGCGTATCCGCGTCTGGTGGAAGCGCAGCAGCGTTTGGGTGAGGTGAATGATCTCGCGACGCTGGTCGAGCGCATGGAGCGATACGCGGGCGAGCTTGCGACGACGCACTCGAGCGAGCAGCCCGAAGGGCACGAGGAACTGTCGCGCGTGGTGCGCCACTTGCGGACGCGGTTTGCACGCGTGAGGGACTTGCGTGCGCTGCGTGCCGCGGCGTGGTGGAGCGAGGTTGATGCGGAGCGGATCTGGAATGTGCTTGGCTGCACCGACGCGGCGGAGGCGATGGGTTCGGGCGCGGCGGAGGATTCGGTTGGTGAGGCAAGTGTTGATTCGGTCGTGACTTCGATTGTGTCACGGCCGGATGCGGTGAGGAGCGCGAGCATGAGCGGCATGAGCGAGACGAGCGGCGGGCCAGCGCAGCAGGCGAACCTGTGGATCGGCGGCACGCGACTAGCCGTGATCGATATCGGCAGCAACAGCATCCGGCTGCTGGCGGTGGAGCTCGTCGACGAGAAGTCATGGCGCACGCTCGCGGAAGAGCGCGCGATGACGCGGCTGGCGCAAGGGCTCTCGGCAACAGGCGAGATCAACGCGGAAGCAATGGCGCGCTCGCTCGAGGCGATCGTGCGCTTCAAGGCGGTCGCGGAGAAGCAAGGCTGCGCGCTGGTGC
The DNA here is from genome assembly GCA_040399065.1 of Phycisphaerales bacterium. GTDB lineage: Bacteria > Planctomycetota > Phycisphaerae > Phycisphaerales > UBA1924 > JBBASU01. The sequence goes on from JBBASU010000001.1 coordinate 4,310, forward strand.
GTGCGTTCGCCACAGCCGCGGTGCGCGAGGCGACCAACCGCGACGACTTCATCTCGCTTGTCAAGGACCGGACGGGCATCACGCTGGAGCTTGTGAGCGCACTCGATGAGGGGAAGCTGACGCATCGCTCGGTGGCGCGGGTGCTTGATCTGCACGAGGGAACTGCGGCGGTGGTTGATCTCGGCGGCGGCAGCCTTGAGGTTGTGTTCAGCCATGGCGGCGTGATCACGGGGAATACGTCGATGCCGCTGGGCTCGGTGCGACTGACGGAAGCCTTCGGCGGCGCGGAGGCGTGCGCCGGGCGGCGGTACTCGGAGATGCGCAAGCACGCGGCGGGGCTGATCCGCAAGCGTGTGCGGAAGCCGGATTCGCCGCCGACGATCATGGTCGGGTGCGGCGGGAACTTCACGTCGCTGCTGACGCTGGCGGCGGCGTCGCGGGGCGTGCTGCTTGATCGCAACAGTCCCGCGCTGACATCGCTTGGGCCTGTGTCGCGGGCGCAGGTGCGGACGATGCTGGATGAGCTGCGAGCAATGTCGCTGGAGCAGCGGCTGCGGGTGCCGGGACTGCCGAGTGATCGCGCGGACATCGTGGTGGCCGGGCTCGCGACGATCGAGCGGCTGATGAAGCACCTCGGCGCGACGCAGCTGCACGTGCATCCGGGTGGATTCCGCGAGGGGCTCCTGATGCGCGTGGTTGAGGAGATGCTGCGCGAGCGGACGCGTGACGCGGTGGCGCCGGGTGATGAGGAAGAGCTTGGCGTGGTGCGCGAGTTTGCACGCGCGTGCTCGTATCCGCGGGCGCACTGCGAGCATGTCGCGACGCTGTCGCTCTCGCTCTATGACCAGTTTGTGCGGGGAAGTGATCTCATCAAGGGGCTTGGTTCCGACCGCTCTGAGCGGATGATGCTCGAAGCGTCGTGCGTGCTGCATGACATCGGTGTGCTGGTGGAGTACGACCGGCACCACAGGCATGGCGCGCTGATGGTGCGGCATGCGGAGCTGCGCGGCCTCACGGCGCGGCAGATCGAGGTGCTCGCGTGCCTCGTGCGGTATCACCGCAAGCGCGAGCCGACCGTTCGGCACGCGGAATTTGAGGCACTCTCAGAGACGGATCGCGCGCTTGTGCGGCGGTTGTCCGGGCTCATGCGCGTGGCGGATGGACTGGACCGGTCGCACGCGCAGAATGTCCGGTCGGTGCATGTCCGGTTCGGTGCTGATGGCGCGACGATCGAGGTCGATTCGCGGAGCGACGCGTCGGCGGACATCGAGGCAGCGCTCGACAAGGCGGGGCTGCTGGAGTCGGTGATGGGCACGCGGCTTCGGATCCAGCCGACGGCGCACGAACCAAGTAGCGCGAACACGGGCAGAACCGAGGGCACGGCGGGGACGAATCGTTCTGCATCGAGGGGTGCTGCCGCTACAGTGGGAGAGGATGTTCGCGGCGGCGAAGCACCGGGCCGAACGCCGCGGGGCGGGGTGGGGCTGGGCGGACCAAGCACGCCTGTCACGCCTGTCACGCCTGTCACGCCTGTCACGCCCGTCACGCCTTCCACGCCGATTGCCCCGGGCATGGCAAACGGGCAGCACACCGAGCCGCATGGGTGAACCAGCCGGTTGCCTGAACTGCCCGCGACGCGTGGGTGTGAGCGGATGGGAAGCCGCGGGCCACTGAGCAGAAGTGGGTTGGAAGAACTACGCTTCCGCGAGGTCCGACACTTGGCTTTGTGACTCTTTTGCAGAACTGATTTCCAGAACTGATTTCCAGAACGAGCGCGGCACGAACAGAGTCCCGCACGGAGCAGCACGCCACTTTGATGAGCACGACACAGTCAACGACGCCGCCGCCTGTGAGTCCTGAGGAGCTTGCGAGCGCGGAGCGTGCGCCCGCGGCGGGGCCGCCACCCGAGGCAATGCTGGAACTGCAGGCGTTTCTCACTGGGCTGCTGCGGCGGCAGTGCGAGCTAGTGGGTGGCGCGGCGGGGCTTGCGATTCTCGCGCCGGGCGCTTCGCGCCGTGGCGGCGTGGTTGCGCGGTTCCAGTCGCAGCGTGCGGAGGCTGCGGGGGGTCAGGCAGGCGGCGGCGTGCTGACGGCCGCGCTGGTGGCGCGTGCGGAGCGGATGGCGGAAGAGATGTGCGCGGATCCGACGGGGGAGGGCGCGACGCGCGTGCGTGTGGAGCAGGCGGCGGGAGCGCGCGGCACGGCGATGTATGGCGAAGGGCCGCGGACGCGGCTGATTGCGGCGCCGCTGCTGACGGAAGGTCGGGTTGAGGGCGCGTGCGTTGTGGTGCGTGTTGGTGAGGGGACGGTCAGTGATGAGGCGCTGATGGCGCTGGCGCTGAGCGCGGCGCAGTTTGAGGCGTTTCTGTGGCGGCGGCAGTGTCTGGCCGAGTCCGAACAGAAGACGATGCTGCGCGAGACGGTCGAGCTGCTTGATGCGTCGCAGCGGGGCGAATCGGCGGGGGCGTATGGCGCGATCCTGTGCCAGGAGCTCAAGCGGCGGTTTGGGTGTGCGCGTGTGTGCGTGGGGCTGATGCGTCGCGATCTGGTGCGGATCGTGGCGGTGTCGGATGCGGATGAGGTGGAGCGGACGGCGCCGGCGATTGAGTCGCTGGAGTCTGCGATGGAGGAGACCGCGGCACAGGACGCGGAGATTGTGTATCCGGCTCCGGCGGCGCTCGAGGGTGATCCCGCGCTGCGGCGCGTGACGCGTGCGCACGATGAGTTGAGCCGCCGGTTTGGACCTTCGAGCATTCTGTCGCTGCCGCTGCGTGTGGAGGGTGGGCTGGTTGGTGTGATCGTGCTGGAGCGGCCGATTGAGGATCCGTTTCCACTGGGGAGCCTGGCGCTGCTGCGGCTGACGGCGGAGGTTGTCGGGCCCGGTCTGTGGAATCGGCGCTTGGCGGATCGCGGCATCATTGCGGTGACGCGTGATCGCACGCTGGATCTTGCGGCGGCGCTGGTGGGACCCAGGCACACGGGGCCGAAGGCGCTTGGGCTCTTGGTGGGCGGGCTTGTGGTTGCGAGCGCGATCTTGCCCGTGCCGGATCGGGTGACGGCTCCGGCGGAGGTTCGTGCGACGGTGGCCCGGATTGTGGCGCCGCCGTTTGTGGGGTACCTCAAGAGCACGCTCGTGCAGCCGGGAGATGCTGTCACGGAGGGGCAGGTGCTGGCGCTGATGGACACAACGGAGCTTGATACGCGGCTTGCGGAGGCGCGCGCGAGCCTGGAGTCGCTCAAGACGCAGCGTGATGATGCGCTGGGTCGCTCGGAGCTCAGCAAGGTGCGCGTGCTCGAGGCGCAGATGCAGGAGAAGGACGCTTCGGTGCGGCTGCTGACTGATCAGATCACGCGCGCGGAGATCAAGGCGCCGGTGGCGGGGCTGGTGGGCAAGGGTGAGCTTGATCAGGCCATCGGCGCGCGCGTCGAGCCGGCGCAGGCGCTGTTTGAGATCGTCGGCACGCGGCACGAGGCGGTGGTGAGCGCGGGTGAGCGGGCGATCCGGCGCGTGCGCGATGGGCAGGAGGGGAAGCTGGTGGTGCGGGCGCGGCCGGGCGTTGAGATCCCGGTGCGGGTCACGCGCATCAATCCATCGGCCGAGGTGCTGCGCGGGTCGAACGTGTACACGGTGGTGGTTGAGGTGATCGAGGAGCCGGATCCGAACTTCCTGCGGCCGGGGCTGACGGGGACGGTGAAGCTCGATGATGGATACACGACGCTGCTGGCGGACTTCCTTGATCCGATCATTGATGAGGCGCGCCTCAGGCTGTGGTGGTGATGGACAAGTCACTCGCGACAACGCACCGGGAGCGTGAGCCCAAGGCGCGGAGCATGGTTGGTTCTGTGCTGCGCGTGGACCTTGCGGGGACGTTCAGCGATCTGTGGTATCGCGTGGGTCCGACGCGGGCGAAGCTGTCTCCCTATGCGCGCGTGACGCGGCAACTGGGGCCGGGCTCGCACTGGTACATCATCGAGGAGCCGGCGGGAGGATCGTTCTATCGCCTGACGCCCGCGGGGTACCTGTTTGTCGGGCTGCTGGATGGTCGGCGCACGGTGGATGAGGCGTGGCAGGCGTGCAACGCGCAGCTTGGTGATGAGGGACCGACGCAGCGCGAGTGCATCGACATCCTGGCGAAGCTGCAGTTTTATGGACTGCTCTCGGGTGAGCAGCCGCTGTCGCCGGACATGATCCAAGTGCGGCGTGATGAGGCTCAGAATCGTCGGATGCGGCGGCGTGCTTCGGGACTCTCGCTGGTGGTGCCGCTGCTGAATCCTGAGCGGGCGCTGGCGGCGTGCGAGTGGCTGCTGAGGCCGCTCTTCTCGCGGGTGACGCTGGCGATGTTTGTGGCGCTGGTTGTGTTTGCCCTGTACCGGGTCTTCGTGGCGCGGGGGGAGCTTGCGAGCCAGTTCAACGCGATGCTGGATCCGGGGAATGTGGTGCTGGTGCTGGTGCTGCTGGTCTTGATCCGCGCGTGGCACGAGCTGGGGCATGCGTGCGCGACGAAGGCGATGGGCGGGCGGTGCTCGGAGATCGGCCTGATTCTGATGGCTTATGTCTTTCCGTTTCCGTACTGCGACACGTCGTCGGCGTGGCGCTTTCCGGAGGTGTGGCGGCGGGTGGTGGTGTCGGCGGGTGGGATGCTCTTTGAGGTGACGGTCGCGGCGATCGCGGCGATCGTGTGGTCGTACTGGAGCGAGCCGGGCGCGGTGCGCTCGCTGCTCTACACGACGATGGTGTTGTCGGGGATCACGACGATCCTGTTCAACCTCAATCCGCTGCTGAGGTATGACGGGTATTACATCCTTGCGGATGTGACGGGCACGCCGAATCTGGCGCAGCGTGGGATTGAGCTCTGGAAGTTCCTGGTGCAGCGGAAGGTGTTTGGTGTTCAGGGCGTCAAGCCCCCCACTGTTCGCGGGGCGGGAGAGTTCTGGCTGCTCTTCGTGCACGCGGGGCTGGCGTTTCCGTACCGGATCTTTGTGCTCTTCTTCCTTGTCGGGCTGCTGTGGACGAGCACGACGTACCTCACGCTTGGTGCGCTGCTCGCGGTGGCTGGCGTGTGTGTCTGGCTGATCTGGCCCGCGATGAAGGGGCTTGGGTGGCTCGTCTCGTCGCCCACGCTGGTGGGGAAGCGATCGAGGTCGCTGGCGCTGACCGGGGCTGTGGTTGGCGTGGTGGTGATGTTTGTGTTTGTGGTGCCGATGCCGGCGGCGTCGTACGCGTCGGGCGTTGTGGAGGCCGCGGCGAGCGAGCCGATCAGGCCGGGCGCGCCGGGCGTGATCGCGGAGGTGCTCGTTCGGGCGGGGCAGCGTGTGACGAAGGGGACGCCGCTCTTCAGGCTGGATAATCCTGATCTTGTGCATGACCTTGAGCAGGCGACGGCGCGACTGGCGCAGGCGAAGGCCGTGGCGGACGTGGCGGCGGCGGGCTCGCCGACGGACCGGCTCGTGGCGGAGCGACGCGCGGACGAAGCTCGTGCGGAGCTTGAGCGCGTGCAGGCGCAGGTCGATGGGCTCATGGTGCTCGCGCGGAGCGATGGTGTGGTGGTGATGACGGGCGCGGTTGATTCGCAGATGCTGGTGGGGCGCTATGTGGACCGGGGCGCGCTACTTGGGATGGTGGAGCAGCTTGATGCGCTGACGATTCGGGCGATTCTCTCTGATCGCGAGCATGCGCACGTGTTTCGCGGGTTGCCGGCGGGGACGTCGGTGCGGGCGAGTGCGCGGCTGCGGGGTCAGGCTGGGCGCATCGTGCCACTGACGATTGCGCGCGAGGGTGTGGCGGGCTCGCAGCAGGGCGTGCCGCTGGCGCTCACGACGCAGGGGGGCGGCGATGTGCTGCTTGATCCCAACGACACGAGCGGGATGACGACGATCACGCCGCAGTTCGTGCTTGAGATGGCGCCCGAGTCGCAGGAGGCGGTTGCGCAGTCGTGGCGGCCGGGGCTGCGGGCGGTGGTGCGGTTTGCGACGCCGGCGACGCCGCTGGCTTCGCAGTGGTATCGCAGGCTGCGCCAATATCTGAGCGAGAAGGCGACAGCGTGAGCGGCGTGGTGCATCCATCACGGTGGCTTGGTGGCGCGGCGCCGACGCGGATGTCGCTGTGGCCTGCGGTGGGCGCGGGGTTTGAGCGGAGGCAGCCTGCGAAGGGGATGGACATCGTCGGGGAGCGGGTGTGGGGATGGTGGCGGCGGCAGCGTGCGAAGCGGCTGGATTGGGTGCGGGCTCGCGCGATCATGCATTCGGCGCGCGAGATGGAGCGGCTGAGCGAGGCCGCGCTGGATGAACAGATTGGCGTAGTGCGCGCTCAGGCTGTGGTGGAGCGCGGGCTGCCGATGGCGGTGGATCGGGCGTTCGCGGTCGGGTATGAGGTGATCCGGCGTGAGCTTGGGCTGTCGCTGCATCCCGAGCAAGTGATTGGTGCGCTGGCGCTGAGTGAGGGGTGCTGCGCGGAGCTTGCGACGGGTGAGGGAAAGACGGTGACGGCGATTCTGCCCGCTGCGATTGATGGGTGGCTGGGGCGGGGCGTGCATGTCATCACGGTGAATGACTATCTGGCGCGGCGCGATGCGGCGACGACGAGCCCAGCGTTCAAGCGGCTTGGGATCAGCGTTGGCGTGCTGCAGGATTCATCGAAGCCGCTCGAGCGGCGCGAGGCATACCTGTGCGATGTCACGTACGCGGCGGACAAGCAGATTGTGTTTGATCACCTGCGGGATCGGCTGTGTGCGCCGCTGCAGCCGCGGCTGGCGGGGTTGCTGCTGGATCAGCTGTGCGGGGCGACGGATGGGGACTGGGGACGGCTGGTGGTGCAGCGCGGGCTCTACTCGGCGATTGTCGATGAGGCCGACAGCGTGCTGATTGATGATGCGATCACGCCGGCGATCATCGCTTCGCCCGGGAAAGAGGGCGAGGGAGAGGCGCACATCCGCATCGCGACGCTGCTCGCGCAGCGATTTACGAAGGGCGTTGACTATCGCAACGATGTGACCAGACGGCGCGTCGAGCTGACGGATGCGGGGCGGGCGAAGCTTGCGGAGGTTGTGGAGACTGATGGGACGCTGCCGGCGTTCTGGTCTGGGCCGCGGCGGCGCGAGGAGCTGATGTCGCTGGCGCTGGGTGCGCGCGAGTTCTATGTGCGCGGCGAGGACTACATCGTTCGTGATGGCGAGGTGATGATCGTTGATCGCTCGACGGGGCGCATCCTGCCCGGGCGGCAGTGGCAGCTTGGACTGCATCAGGCGGTGCAGGCCAAGGAGGGAGTGAAGCTCACGCCGGAGAATCAGGTCGCGGCGCGCACGAGCTATCAGGGCTTCTTTCAGCGGTACGCGCGGCTGGCGGGGATGACGGGGACGGCGCGGGAAGTGGCGCACGAGATGTACGAGTGGTATCGCATGCCGGTGGTGGCGATTCCGACACATCGCAAGGTGCGGCGGACGCGCGCGGCGGATCGTGTGCATGAGACTGAGGGCGAGAAGCTCGAGGCTGTGGTCCAGCGCGTGGAGAGTGTGCAGGCGACGGGGCGGCCGATCCTTGTTGGTACGTGGAGCGTGACGGCGTCGGAGAAGGTGGCGGCGATGCTGACGGCGCGGGGTGTGCCTTGCCAGCTTCTGAATGCGATGCAGGAGACGCGAGAGGCGGGGATCGTGGAGGAGGCGGGCGAGCTGGGGCGCGTCACGGTCGCGACGAACATGGCGGGGCGCGGCACGGACATTCGGCTGACCGATGCGACGCGGGCGCTGGGCGGATTGCTCGTGATCGCGACGGAGCGGCATGATGAGGCGCGCGTGGATCGGCAGCTTGCGGGGCGCGCAGGGCGGCAGGGAGATCCGGGGCGCGTGGAGTTCTTTGTGAGCTTTGAGGATCGGCTGATCCGCCAGCATGCGCCGGGGTGGATGCTGCGGCTCATCAAGAGGCTGCCTCCGGCACTGGATCTGGCAGGGAAGGCGGCGTTGTGGTGGTTCTGCCAGCGTGCGGCGGAGGCGCAGTGGGTTGCGACGCGTGCGCAGGCGGCGCGAGCGGAGGCGTGGCTCGACAAGGCGATGCACAGTGTGACGCGGTGAGGGGGCTTGGTTTCGGAGATCGAGCCGCGGCGAGTGATGAGAGCGATGAGTGAGTGTCGGGTGCTAAGAGCAGCCCGTCGGGCTGCGGAAGGGAACGAGGCGCTTTCCGGGGGTGTCGTCGCTTCGCTCCTCCACCGCCCGGCTATGAACGACAAGGCCTTCGGCCTTCAAGACACATGCCGCGGAGTGATGGGGCACGCAAAGACACCCGTCACGGAGTGACGGGGTACCCGGAGAGGAGTTCTATAGTCGCTCCTATGCCTAGAACTCTTCGTGTTGCCATCGTTGGTGCGGCCGGATACAGCGGAGCTGAGCTGGCGTCGCTGCTGCTCTTGCACCCGCAGGTGGAGATCGTCGGTGTGTTTGGCTCGGCGAAGCGGGATGCTTCGCAGCCGCATGTGTTTGGTGAGGTTTTTCCGCGGTTCCGGGGGCGGCTTGATCTGCCGCTGCTTCCGGGCGGGGCGGCGGAGATCCTTGCGTGCAATCCGGATGTGGTGTTCCTTGCGACGCCGCACGAGGCGAGTGTGGATCTGGCGCCCGGGCTGCTTGAAGGCGGCGCGGTGGTGCTTGATCTCTCGGCGGCGTTTCGGTTGCGGGATGCGGCGCTCTATCCGGCGTTCTACGGCTTTGAGCATGCGCGGCCGGAGCTACTGGCGAGTGCGGTGTATGGGTTGCCGGAGATGCACCGCGATCGGATCCGTGGGGCGAACCTGATTGCGGTTCCGGGGTGCTATCCGACTTCGGCGATTCTGCCGCTGGCGCCGCTGGTGCGGGCGGGCGCGATCGCGACTGACGGCGCGGCGGGGCGTCTGCGGCGGCCGATCATTGATTCGACGTCGGGCGTGAGTGGCGCGGGGCGGAAGGCCGAGCAGCGGCTGCTCTTCTGCGAGGTTTCGCAGTCGGCGTATGGGATCTTCAAGCATCGGCATCAGCCGGAGATTGATGCGTACGCGGGAACGGCGACGCTTTTTACGCCGCACCTTGGGCCGTATGAGCGTGGCATCCTGAGCACGATCCATGTGGATCTTGCGCCGGGATGGACGGCGGCACGGGTGCGGGGCGCGATCGAGGCGGCGTATGCGGGAGAGCGCTTTGTGCGGCTGCTGCCTAAGGGCACTTTTCCGAGCGTTGCGGATGTTCGCGGCACGAACTTCTGCGACATCGGCGTTGCGGTCGATGAGGCGTGGAGTCACGCGATCATCGTCAGTGCGATCGACAATCTCACGAAGGGTGCGGCGGGGCAGGCCGTGCAGTGCATGAACATCCGCATGGGGTTTGATGAGGCGACGGCACTTTCAGGGCCCGTGAACGAGAGGAACGAGGTGGCACGATGACCAACCGGACACACCGGACACGTTCGCCGCAGCAGGGGGATCACGGCTCCCTACTCGCTGATGGGTCGGGGATTTCGCACTCGGTGCCCGCGCGGTCGGGGCCGATTGTGGTGAAGGTTGGCGGCGCCCCGCTCGAGGATCCGGCGGTGGCGCCCGCGCTGCTTGAGGCGATCGCGGATCTGCACCTTGAGCATGATGGTGGCGTGGCGCTGGTGCATGGGGGCGGGCGCGCGGTGGATCGGCAGCTTGAGAAGCTTGGGATGGTGACGGAGCGGCGCGAGGGGATCCGGATCACGCCGCCGGAGCAGCTTGATCAGATCGTGGGTGTGCTCGCCGGCATCATGAACAAGCGGCTTGTGGGGGAGTTACTGCGGCTGAACATCGGCGCGGTGGGACTGTGCCTGGGCGATGCCGATGCGGTGCCGACGCGGAAGGCGGCGGGATTCTCGTTTGATCCGGGGCGCGTAGGGGAACCGATTCCGATGGAGCCGGGGCGCGGCGTGGACCGGACGAATCTCTTCAGCACGCTGCTCCGAGAGCGGTTTCTGCCGGTGATCAGCTCGATTGGGATTGACTTTCAGGGGGAGTTTCTGAATGTGAACGCGGACGACGCCGCGGCGGGCGTGGCGCAGACGGTGGGCGCTTCGGCGCTGGTGCTGCTGACGGATGTGCCGGGCGTGCTGGACGGTGGCAAGCGCGTGATTCCGGAGCTGGATCGGGCGCGGATCGATGCGCTGATTGCTTCGGGCGTGATCGCGGGCGGGATGGTGCCGAAGGTGAAGGCGGCGGCGGAGGTCGCGGCTCGGAGCGGGGTGCCGGTGGTGATCATGGCCGCGGCGGGGGGATCGGAGCTTGTGCAACTGGCTCGGATGAGTGGCGATGGCGCGTCCGGCGGGCCCCATCCCGGAACGCGTATTCTCCCGGGCTGAGTCCGTGTTGGAAGAGCTGAACATGCGTTGATTGACTGCGTTTTGTACGCCGCACCACTGACGCGGCACTCCAGAAGCGGCGATACCAAGCCGCACCACCGAATCGGAACCCGCCCATGCCGAGCACGCCCGACGTTCCCGCGGACCTTGTTTCACGCCACATCGCCAGGCCCACGATCCTGCGCGCCGCCGACCTTCGCGGGCGCGATCTCGCGACGCTGACGGGGCTTTCGCAGCAGGCGGTGTTGGAGTTGTTTGAGACGGCGCGATCGCTGAAGGCGACGAAGGGACCTTGGCCCCAGCCTCTGGCTGGAAAGAGCGCGGTGCTGCTCTTTGAGAAGGCTTCGCTGCGGACGCGGATGACGTTTGAGATTGGCGTGGCGAAGCTGGGCGGGCACGCGATCTACATGGATCACAGCCAGTCGCGGCTTGGTGAGCGCGAGTCGATCCGGGACTATGCGAAGAACCTGGAGCGGTGGGTCGATTGCATCATCGCGCGGGTGTACAGCCAGAAGTTGCTGGAGGAGCTCGCGGAAGTCAGCCGCGTGCCGGTGATCAATGCGCTGTCGGACCGGTTCCATCCGTGCCAGTCGCTGGCGGACCTGTTCACGCTGTGGGAGCGGCCGGGGGGACTGAGGCCAAACGGCGAGCGGCTGCGGCTGGCGTACATCGGCGATGGGAACAACGTGTGCCACTCGCTGATGCAGGCGGCGTGCGTGCTGGGGGTTGACATGACGGTGGTGTCGCCGGCGGGGTATGAGCCGCAGAGCGATGTGCTGGGCGAGTGTGCCGCGCTGACGACGACGTCGGGCTCGACGCTGCGGCTGTCGAATGATCCGAAGGCTGTTGAGAACCACCACGCGGTCTACACGGATGTGTGGGCGTCGATGGGACAGGCGGACCAGGCGGGGAAGAGGCGGAAGGCGTTTGCGAAGTACCAGGTGAACGCGGAGCTGATGGCACTGGCGAGCAAAGGGCTGGGCACGGCTTCGCTGTTCATGCACTGCCTGCCGGCCCAGCGGGGCGTCGAGGTGACGGACGAGGTGATCGACTCGTCGAGCGCGATCGTGTACGACCAGGCGGAGAACCGGCTGCATGCGCAGGCGGCGGTGTTGACGCACATGCTGGGGTGACGTGCGAGGGCGGCTTTGTTTGTCAACACGGAGGGCACTGAGGAGGCACGGAGGGCCACGGATTGAGTGAGAGTTTTTGAGAGAAGTGAGCTTTGGGAGGGATGTTGTGGCGCGTGATGGACCGTTGGTTGAGCAGAAGCTGACCGAGCGTGTGATCGGGTGCGCGATCGAGGTGCACCGGGTTCTTGGTCCGGGGCTGCTGGAGTCTGCGTACGAGTCTTGCCTCTGCCATGAGTTTGAGCGGGCCGAGATCCGGTTCGAGCGGCAGGTTGAGATTCCGATCCAGTACAAGGCTCACGTGGTCGAGTCGGCTTTCAGGATCGACCTCCTGGTCGAGGGCACGGTGGTGGTTGAGCTCAAGGCCATCGACAAGCTGCTGCCGATTCACGAGGCCCAGCTGCTGACCTACCTTCGGCTCTCGGAAAAGCGGGTCGGGCTGCTGCTGAACTTCAACGTGACCAAGCTGATGGATGGTTTGGTGCGGCGGGTGCGGTAGCGGACCGAAAGGTCAACACCCGCGAAGGACGTCCTCGCGCACGCGTACTGTTTGCTCGTCTTGAGCCCTCTTTTTTTCTGTGGCCCTCCGTGTCTGCTCCGTGTTCTCCGTGTTGAAGTGGATCACCCATGACCAAGCGCATTGCTCTCGCGTACTCCGGCGGCCTTGACACCTCGTGCATCGTTCCGTGGCTTCGGGAGAACATTCCGGGCTCGGAGATCATCTGTGTGGTTGGCGATGTTGGGCAGGGGGCTGATGAGCTGACGGGTGTTGAGAAGAAGGCCAAGGACTCCGGGGCTGCGGAGTGCCATGTGGTCGATCTGCGGCGGGAGTTTGTGGATGAGTTCGTGATGCCGACGATGATCACTGGCGGCATTTATGAGGGGCGCTATTTGCTGGGGACGGCGATTGCGCGGCCGGTGCTGGCTCGCGGGCAGGTGAATGTCGCGAAGAAGACGGGGTGCACGGCGCTGGCGCATGGGTGCACGGGGAAGGGGAACGATCAGGTGCGATTTGAGTCGGCGTACGCCGCGCTGGCACCGGAGATGGAGATCATCGCTCCGTGGCGGATGGACGCTTGGAAGCTGTCGGGACGGCTGGCGATGCTGGACTACTTGAAGGAGCGCAACATCCCGACGACGGCGAGCGCGACGAAGATCTACTCGCGCGATCGCAACCTGTGGCACATCTCGCACGAGGGTGGCGAGATCGAGAGCCCCTGGAACGCGCCGCCGGAGGATGCGTGGATGCTGACTGTCTCGCCGGAGAAGGCGCCCGATCAGGCCGAGGATGTGACGCTGACGTTTGCGAAGGGGCGGCCGACGTCGCTGAACGGAAAGAAGATGGAGGCGTGGCAGATCATCGAGTCCTTGAACGGGATCGCGGGGCGGCATGGCGTCGGGCGTGTGGACCTGGTCGAGAACCGGCGCGTGGGGATGAAGTCGCGCGGGCTCTATGAGACGCCGGGCGGCACGGTGATCCTCGATGGGCTGCGGGCGCTTGAGGAGCTTGTGCTGGATCGCGAGACGCGGCACTATCGCGAGCATCTTGGGCTGACGTTCGCGGAGCTGGTGTACGACGGGCGGTGGTTCACGCCGCTGCGCGAGGCGCTGTGGGCCGCGGGGGAGAAGATGGCCGAGAAGATCGATGGCGAGGTCGTGGTGAGGCTCTACAAGGGTCGAGCCACGTCGATCAAGCGTCAGAGCCCGCACAGCCTGTACGCGGAGAAGATGGTGAGCTTCGAGGGCGAGGATGTGTACAGCCAGAAGGACGCGGGCGGGTTCATCCGGCTGCTGAGCCTGCCGGAGCGGATCCGTGCACTGAAGGGGCGCGGGGAGGCGCGGTAGAGATTCGTTGGATCCGCGATTTCCGCTGCGTGGTCCATGACCAGCGTCATCATCGTCACAGCTTCATTCGCATGTGGATCTCGGCGCGTCCGATGCCGTCCACTCGTGTGGCATCGGGCTCCGTGCCCCAGGCGATGAAGCCGAGGGACTCGTAGAGGCGCTGGGCGATCGGCGCGGTTTCGCTCACGCTGAGCTGGATCCAGTCGACGCCGGGCCATGTGCGGGCGATTGCGATGGCGTGGGTGACTGCGGCGCGGGCGGCGCCGAGGCCGCGTGCCGCGGGCGTGGTGTAGACGCCGTAGATCGTGGCGAGGTGGCGGGCCTTGAGCTTGGGCTCGCGCACGAGGCCCGCGACGGCGATCAGGTGGCCGCCCTTGAAACAGCCGATGAGGGCGGAGTCTGCGGAGCGCAGGGAGGTGCGGAGGAAGTCGGCGTTGAGGCGATCATCCTCGGGGCTTGAGCCGAAGGCGAAGGGCTCGTGCTCCAGCATCTCGCGGCGGAGATGGACGTACGCGGTGATGTCGGCGTCAGTGACGGCGAGCGGGCGGACGATGAGCGGGAGGCTTGGCATCGGGCGACGGTATGGGGTGGCGGGATTGGCGTGGAAGTGCGTTGGGCGGATCACCTGCACCACTTCGTGGTGCACGTGAGAACTGGGCCGCGGTCCGGGCGTGCGGCTTCGCCGCGACGCCCGGCTAGTGACCTTCACCGCTTCGCGGTGCGGAAGGCGTGTGATCGGGGAGGGTGCGATTGTGTCCATGCGGCCTTGTCCGGCCGCGTGGGTGCGTTCATCTTGCGAAGCGGTTGGGTGGTGCGGTAGGCTTTGTCCATGCAATCCAAAGCTGCCACTGTTGCTGAGTATGTCGCTTCGCTGCCGCCGGATCGGCGCGAGGCTGTTGAGGCTGTGCGGGCTGTCATTCTCAAGAACCTTGACAAGGATTTTGCCGAGGGGATGGGATACGGGATGATGGGGTATTCCGTGCCGCACTCGGTCTTTCCAGCCGGGTACCACTGCGATCCGAAGCAGCCGCTGCCGTACGCGGGGATCGCCTCGCAGAAGCAGGGGATTTCGGTGTATCTGATGGGCCTGTACATCGGCGGCGGCGAGGCTGGCGAGGAGACCGACGATTCACGCTGGTTCCGTGCCGCGTGGGCGAAGACGGGCAAGAAGCTGGACATGGGGAAGGCGTGCATCCGCTTCAAGCGCGTCGAGGATGTTCCGCTTGAACTGATCGGCGAGGCGATTCGGCGCGTCCCATCGAAGGTCTACATCGAGCGGTATGTGGCGAGCCTGGCATCGCGCGGCGGAGCCGGGAAGGGTGGGGCCGCGGGGACTGCGAAGAAGACTGCGAAGAAGACAGGCGGGAAGACCACGAAGAAGGCTGCGTCCAAGAAGGTCGGAAAGAGCGCGGCGAAGAAGTCGGCCGCGAAGAAGTCAGTCACGAAGAAGACGCCCGCGCGAGGGGCGAAGGAGGGCTCGCAGAGTGCGTCCGGGAGCAAGAGGGCTCGCAAGTGAGCAACATCCAGCCGCAAGACGCAGGACTGACCCCGGCGGGCATGGCTGGACGATTGAGCGAGCCGCGCGTCTCTGCGCTCGCTCCGTACGTGCACGTTGCCGACGTCGAGCGGTCGCTGGCCTTCTACCGGCTGCTTGGATTTTCCGTCGACTCGCGCCACCCGGCTCCCGCGGCGGCGGGCGGCCCGGCACCGCGGACGGTGTGGGCTAGCGCGAGCTGCGGCGGGGCGCGGATCATGTTTGCGCTCGCGAGCGGGCGTGTGGATCCGGCGGCGCAGGCGGTGCTCTTCTATGTGCACACCAAAGACCTCGCAGGCCTGCGGCAGCACCTGCTCGCCTCCGGCGTGACCGATGCGGGTGAGTATGACCCGGAGTCGCCCGGACGCCGCTCGGCGCTGTGGGGGACGGCGAGAGAGGCGGGGCTGGTCTCGACGATCCGGCGGCCGTTCTACATGCCCGAGGGTGAGATGCGGGTGGAGGATCCGGACGGGTACACGATGCTGGTGGGGCAGGTGGGGTGAGGCGAGAGGAGGGGACAACCGTGCCGGCGGCTCGGGTGATCGCTGTCGCGTCCGACACGGGGCGTGATGCCACACTAACGTGGTGTTGCGTTTGGTGTTCCAGCCTTTGGTGCGCCGCGACCGCGGCGTTTGCATCCGCAGGAGTTCCGCATGGCCCTCTGGGGTGGACGATTCACGGGCGAGGCTGATCCGCTCTTTCGGCGGCTCAATGACTCGCTGCCGTTTGACTATCGGTTGCTGGCGCAGGACATCGAGGGCTCGCTGGCGTGGGCTCGGGCGATCTCTCGCGTGGGCGTGCTTTCCTCGCCGGAACTCTCGCAGCTGAGTGGTGCGCTCGACACGCTGGCGCGTGAGGCCGCGGGCGCGCCCGATCTCATCCTTGCGTCCATCGGGCGTGATGAGGATGTGCACTCGTACGTCGAGCGGCGGCTGATTGAGATGGTTGGGCCCCTGGGGAAGAAGCTGCACACGGGTCGAAGCCGCAACGATCAGGTGGCGACAGACGTGCGCCTGTGGACGCGTGGGCAGATCGATGCGCGGCTCGGTGAGCTTGCCGCGGCCCGCGCGAGCCTCATCAACCTTGCTGATCGCGAGCGCGACACGATCCTTCCCGGCTACACGCATCTGCAGCGTGCGCAGCCGATCCTCTTTGCGCACTGGGCGCTGGCGCATCAGGAGATGCTTGAGCGCGACGCGGCGCGCATTGCGGATGCGCGCCGACGCGTCAACATCTGCCCGCTGGGCTCTGGTGCGCTCGCCGGAACGACGTACGCGATTGACCGCGATGCGCTCGCGCGGGACCTGAGCTTTGATCACGCCAGCCGCAACAGCCTGGATGCAACCGCCGACCGCGACTTCATCGCCGAGACGCTCTTTTGCATCGCGCAGACGGGCGTGCATCTTTCGCGCCTGGGTGAGGACCTGATCCTCTTCATGACGCAGGAGTATGGCTTTGTCGAGATGGACGACAGCGTAACGAGCGGCTCATCGCTCATGCCACAGAAGAAGAATCCGGATGCGTGCGAGCTTCTCAGAGGCAAGTCCGGACGCCTGATCGGCTCGCTCATGTCGATCCTGACGACGATGAAGGGCCTGCCGCTCGCGTACAACAAGGACCTGCAGGAGGACAAGGAGCCGCTCTTTGACGCGATGGAGCAGCTCTCGCTCTGCCTTGCGGTGGTGCCGCGGATCCTGGACGGGATGAAGGTGCGGCGGGACGTCTGCCGCGAGGCGGCGCTGGGCGGCTATTCCAACGCGACCGAGCTGGCCGACTACCTCGTTGGCAAGGGGATCCCCTTCCGCGAGGCCCATGATCTTGTGGGGCAGATTGTGCGCGTGGCGATCGAGCGTAAGGCCCGTTTGGAGGACCTGCCGCTGGGTGTGATGCAGGGGGTCTGCGGCGCGATCCAGGCTGACGTGGGCGAGGCTCTTCGCCTCGAAACGGGCCTGCGGCGGCGAGAGCTCCCTGGCGGGACGGGTCCGAGGGCGGTGGCGGCGGCGATTGCCGCGGCCAAGTCGCGTTTACCCGTTTCTCCGTAACGATTCCGTGCAGGATCGGAACAAGTGCCGCATCCTGTGTTGTCCCGGCGCGAAGTGCGCCGGGATGCTGTAGTCTTTCCTCCTCACGTCCCCGCGGCCGCGCCGCCGGACCTGTTTCGCAATCTCTCGATCATCTGGTCATCCGATCACACACGGAGTCTCACACAAGTGAACCGCCCCACCTCTGCAGTTTCGTCCCGCTCCTTTAAACTACGTCCCGCGTACGCGCTTGCGCTGCTGGCGGGCTTGGCCGCGAGCGGCGCGGTGGCGCAGCAGGCCATTCCGGACAACACCCCGCACGCGGGCATGCTCCGCTGGCCGGACGTCTCTGCGACGCACATCACCTTCTCGTATGCAAACGACCTCTGGACCGTCTCGCGTGAGGGTGGCCGCGCGGTGCCGCTCTCGAGCCCGATGGGTCAGGAGACGTACCCGCGCTTCAGCGACGATGGGAAGACCATCGCCTTCGTGGGCAACTATGACGGCGGGCGTGATCTCTACACGCTTCCCGCGGATGGCGGCGAGCCGACCCGCGTCTCGCACCACCCCGCGGGTGAGACGCTCTGCGACTGGACGAGCGACGGACGGCTTGTCTACTTCTCCAGCGGGCTCGCGGGCCTTAGCCGGATGACGCAGCTCTTCACGGTGCCGAGCGCCGGCGGCCTGCCGACGCAGCTGCCCGTTCCGTACGGCGGCTTCGGCTCGGTCTCGCCCGATGGCACTTGGCTGGCGTACACGCCGCACTCGATCGACACGCGCACGTGGAAGCGCTATCGCGGCGGCATGGCGACCGACATCTGGCTCTTCAATCTCAAGGACAACACGAGCCGCAAGATCACCGACTGGGAGGGGACCGACACGATCCCGATGTGGATCCCCGGCGGCAAGTCCGACGTTGTCTACTACCTGAGCGACAACGGCCCCGAGCATCGACTCAACATCTGGTCGTTCAATCTCGCCAGCGGGCAGCGCACGCAGGTGACCAAGCACACGGACTTTGACGTGCGCTGGCCCTCAATCGGGCCGGGAGGAGGGGGGACGGCTGGCGCGGGTGAGATCGTCTTCCAGCTCGGAAGCGACATGCGACTGCTCGATCTTGCGACGGGACAGGAGCGCGTCGTGAAGGTCACGGTCCCCGGCGACCGCGCGCTCGTGCGTCCTCGCACGGTCGACGCGGCGGAGAACGTGACCGGCGCGTCGTTGTCCCCCACTGCCAAGCGCGTGGTGATCTCCGGCCGCGGCGACCTCTGGACCGCGCCTGCCAAGGACGGTCCCATCCGCAACCTGACGCGCACCGGCGGCGTCTTCGAGCGCGATCCGGCCTGGTCGCCCGATGGCCGACTCATCGCGTACTTCTCTGATGAGGGCGGCGAGTATGACCTGTACGTCCGCCCTTCCGACGCTCGTCCGCCTGAAAAGAAGGACGAGAAGAAGGACGACAAAAAGGAAGACAAGAAGGACGATGCAGCAAATGGCGCAGCAGCAGATGCCGCGAAGGCCGAGGCTCCGAAGGAAGTGGCCAAGCCCGAGCCGCGCAAGCTCACGAACCTCGGCCCCGGCTTCCGGTACAGTCCGGCCTGGTCCCCCGATTCCAAGTCGATCGCGTATGTCGATCAGGCTGGCCGCGTCTTTGTGACGACGGTTGAGAGTGGCGAGACGAAGGAAGTGGCGCGAGATCCTTGGGGCGAGCCGATGGCGCTCTCCTGGGCCAAGGACTCCAACTGGCTGGCCTTTGACCTTGGCGATGAGGCCACGGGCAACCGCTGCGTTCATCTCTACAACCTGAAGGATGGTGCGCTCACACGCGTGACCGACCCTTCGTTTGCCAGCCAGAGCCCGACCTTTGATGCGAAGGGTGACTGGCTCTTCTTCCGTTCGAATCGGGACATCGAGTCGCCGATCTACTCGGACCTCGACACGACGTTCGTCTACACCGGCACCGAGCAGCTCTTTGCTGTTCCGCTGCGCGCGGACGTGAAGAACCCGTGGGCCGCGAAGAGCGACGAAGAGACGCTCAAGGAAGAGAAGAAGGACGAGCCCAAGAAGGAAGATAAGAAGGAAGAGGGCAAGGGTGACGAGGCCAAGAAGGATGACGCCGCGAAGGACGACACCAAGAAGGATGGCGCGGACACCGCCGCGGCGATGGATGATGGTGTGTCGGGCATCTGGCAGTGCTCGACGAAGATGCCCGGACCCGAGGGCCGCCAGATCGACGTGATCTTCATGCTCACGCTCGAGCTCGCGGCGGATGGCAAGGTCAGTGGTTCCATCTCTTCCATCGTTGGCAGCACCTCGATCTCGTCGGGCTCGTTCGACAAGGCCTCGGGCACCATCACGCTCGCCTTCTCGTTCAACGACGCCGCCGTCACGATGACGGGGACAGTTAAGGGCGAAGAAGCCAGCGGCAGCTGGTCCACTGGAAACGCGGCCGCCGACTGGACGGCGAAGCGCACCAGCAAGGGCGCTGGCGGTGACAAGTCCGACGAGTCTGACGCAAAGGAAGGCAAGGACGCCAAGAAGGATGAGAAGGACGCCAAGCCCATCGAGATCACGCTTGAGGGCTTTGAGGCGCGCGCCATCCTTCTGCCGGTCAACAACGGCGCGTTCGGTGGCATGGCCGTCTCGCACGACAACAAGCTCATCTACACCCGCCGCCCGGCCCGGGGCAGCACCGACGCGGGCATCAAGATCTTCGATCTTGAGGACGACGAGCGCAAGGAGAAGGACGTCACTGCCGGCGGCAACTTCGACATGTCTGCTGATCGCAAGAAGCTGCTGGTCTTCCGTGGTGGCAGCAACCTCACCATCGTCGACGCGGCAGCGGGCGGCGGCAAGGCCCAGACCGTTTCGACATCGGGCATGACAAAGCAGATCGAGCCGCGCGAGGAGTGGCGTCAGATCATGCGCGATGTGCACCGCATCTTCCGCGACTTCTTCTACGAGCCGACGATGCACGGCGTCGACTGGGACGCGGTGGCGGCGCGCTACAAGGCGCAGGTCGAGGACGCCAGCAGCCGCGAGGACGTTGCGTTCATCATCGGTGAGATGATCTCAGAGCTCAACGTCGGCCACGCGTACGTGACGGGCCCCGGCGATGTCGAGGATTCCAAGCCAGCCGTGCCCGTCGGACTGCTCGGTGCCGACTTCGAGCTCGCCACTGTTGATCACAACGGTCAGAAGGCGACCGCGTACCGCATCACGCGCATCATCCAGGGCGGCCCCTGGGACGCTGACGCTCGAGGCCCCCTCTCGCAGCTTGGCATCGATGCCAAGGTCGGCCAGTATCTCCTTGCCGTTAACGGCACGCCGATCGACACTTCCAAGGACCCGTGGGCGCCCTTCATCGGACTTGCCAACAGGCCAACACACATCACGCTCTCGGATGTTCCCGTGATCGACGCGACTGCGCGAGAGATCCTGATCACGCCGACGGGCAGCGAGGTGAACCTCCGCTACCGCGCGTGGATCGAGGCCAAGCGTGCGTACGTCCATGAGAAGTCCGGCGGCAAGGTCGGGTACATCTACGTTCCCAACACCGGTGTCGATGGCCAGGACAACCTCTTCCGCCAGTTCCAGGGGCAGCGTGGGCGGGCCGCGCTGATCATCGATGAGCGCTGGAACGGGGGAGGCCAGATCCCGACACGCTTCATTGAGCTCCTCAACCGCCCCATCACCAACTACTGGGCGCGGCGCGACGGCAAGGACTGGACCTGGCCGCCGGATGGACACAACGGGCCCAAGGCGATGCTCATCAACGGCCTCGCGGGCTCGGGCGGTGATGCATTCCCCCACTACTTCCGTCAGGCTGCGCTGGGCAAGCTGATCGGGACGCGCACCTGGGGCGGGCTGGTGGGGATCTCCGGCAACCCGGGCCTCATCGACGGTGGCGTCATCGCGGTGCCCACGTTCGGCTTCTACGAGAAGGACGGCACGTGGGGCATCGAAGGGCACGGCGTCGATCCTGACATCGAGGTCATCGACGACCCCGCCAAGATGGTCAATGGCGGCGACCCGCAGCTTGATAAGGCCATCGAGGTGCTGCTGGCCGAGCTCCAGACCAACCCGTACGTGAGGCCGACGCGTCCCAAGAGCCCCAACCGCTCGGGGATGGGCATTGCGCCTGAGGACAAGTAGCCAGCAGGCACCGTGAAATCGAGCCGATCCGAACCCCGCCCCTTGGCGGGGTTCTTTGTTTCGCCACGTTCGAGGCCGCCCCGATCGGAGAGACGCCGGACGAGTCCACTCAGACCACCTGATCATCCGCAATCCCTTGCGAATGCTTGCGCTATGAATCGAGCGAGGTAGCAACTATGCTCTCTGCCCGGGTACTCGTTTCACCCTCTTGTGGGTGGGGCGGAAAGACCCATTCTTCAGAGAGCAGCCATGTCTCAGTCGCCCGCGAACCGCAGTCCTCAGACGCAGCAGAGTTCGATCACGCAGCACGCGTCTGGAAGTGTCCCGCTCTGCCCGGTCTGCGAGCGTTCCGCAGAGCACGCGAGTGCGGTGCTGCGGCATGAACACTGGACGCTGCTGGCCTGCCCGCTCTGCGAGGTGATCTATCTCGATTCGCCGCCCAGCCATGCCGAGCTTGCTGGCGACAACCGGTGGTCGGTGTCGTTTGAGGTGGAGCGGGAGAGCCGGCGGAAGAAGCGGCCCTTTCTCTCGGCAATCTCAAGGGCGCTTCGGCCCATCATCCAATCGGTGCGACCGAAGAAGGCGACGAACCTTCTCAGGGACCTGCTTCCCTCGGGCGGCACGGTCGTGGACGTGGGCTGCGGCGACGGCGCGAGACTGGACGGCCTGCCGCCGAGCTTCAAGCCAGTAGGAATCGAGATCGATCCGGTGGCTGCGGTGGTTGCGGGAAGGAAGTTTGACGCGCGAGGTGGGCGGGTGCTGGTTGGATCGGCAACAGAGCAACTGGCGGCGCTGCCGCCGCGCTCGCTCGATGCCGCGCTCCTGATGGCGTACCTCGAGCATGAGACGCGGCCGATCGAATCGCTCAAGCTGCTTCGGGCCGCGCTGAAGCCCGATGCACCGGTAATCATCAAGGTACCCAACCACGACAGCTGGAATCGGATCGTGCGGGGCGCGCAATGGTGCGGGTACCGGTTTCCCGACCACGTGATGTACTTCTCGCCGTCGAGCTTGATTCGAACGCTTCGGCACGCCGGCTTCCGAATTGCGCGGTTCGGAACGCTCGACCGGCTTCCGACAAGCGACAACATGTGGATGGTGGCACGGGCCTGACCTAGATAAAACACTAGACCAAACAAGAACCGACAATCTTCCCATTTTGCATATTCATTGAATCTGGCGATGCGATCGGGTTGCACGGCCCGTTTTGTCGCTGGTCTTTACGTCGGATGGTGATGCAACCCGAGTTGATTGCCCTCCGCGTTACTTGGAGTCAGAGAAGAAGTCATAAAGATCGCGTCTTGTTTGGTTTTTGTTGCTGCGATGATTGGATAAGCAGGGTTTGCGCAGGCGGGTCCGGATTGGGTGGAGGGTGATCTGCGTGCTGAACGCGGCTTGGACTTTGGCGATACTGGCGGCAACGACGCGGGCTCATTCTTGACGACCGCGCAGACAACGGCTGGCTCGGGCACACTCAGCTTCCTTGAGGGGCGACTGACCACCGGTGGTGCGCTGCTGGACGACGCCCCGGACTTCGTTGATATGTACCGCATCGCGGTCTCGACACCCGGCAGCTTCTCGGTCACCGTGAACTCCTCGCCCTTTTCCGTGGCGCTGTACCTCTTCCGGATTGTCGACGGTCAGGCTGTCGGCATGCTCGGCTCACAGACCGGGTTTCTCAGTTCCAGCTCAACGGATGGTTCGGAGATCGAAGTGACCGAGCCGGGCATCTACGCACTGGCCGTGACCTATCTCGGCAATGTGCCAACCAGCGACGGGGCGGGGATCTTCGACTTCGGAGATGGACCCGGCGCCATGCAGGGCCCAACGAGCTCGATCGGAGACACCATCGGGGCCAGCAACGGGGGGCCGCACGACGGCTGGACGGGCGAGCCTCCGGAGGAGCTGGGCGAATACATCCTCTCGTTCCAAGGCGCCTCGCTGGTTCCCGGGGTTGGTCCCCTCTCGGGCGCGCTGGCGATGCTCGGCATGGGCGCGATCGCGACCGGGCGTCGGCGCCGGGCATGAGTAAGGGTTGGAGCTAGCGATCGAGGCGATGTTCTGGGAACTTGGTGTCTGCGTTGAGCGCTGGTCCTTTGAAGACATCGCCAGATCGCGGCGAATTCTCAGCGATTTCATGATGCAAAAGCCCGTTCCCGGCACAATCGGGTCGCAGTTCTCCTTCGCCCGTGTAAACTCATCGCCGGAGCAGAGATCTGCGCACGGATCGCCTTTCAAGGGAGAATCATCATGAAGCGTTTTGCGAGTCTTTTCGTCACCGCGGCTGCAGGTCTTTCGTTCTGTGGCACCGCGCAGGCGGGGCCGGATTGGGTTGAGCGCGGTGATGCGGGTTCGGTCCTCGGCGGTGCACAGCTCACGCTGGGCGAGGGTTCGATCCGCACGATCCAGGGGACGCTCAGCGGAGCACTGCTTGGACCTGGCGCGGACTTTGAGGACATGTTCATCATCAGCATCGCCGAGCCCGCAACCTTCTCCTTCACAACCGCCAACGCTAACTTTAACTCGACGATGTACCTCTTGAACATCACGCAGGGAAACGAGGCCTTCGGCCTTCTTGGTGCCGATGACTTCGGAGAGTCCTCTGGAGCCATCCTGACCGGTGTCGCCACCGACGGCTCAGGCGCTCAGGTCACCAACCCGGGCCTGTACGCCCTGGTCGTCACGTTCTCGGGCAATCGCTGCCAGAGCCGCACCGGCAACATCTTCCGGTTCGACACACCGACCGAGATCACCGGTCCCGACGGGCCCGGCGGCACGAATCCGCATGAGGGGTGGGCCAACGAGGGATCATTCAGCGGCGGTGAGTACATCATCGACGTTGTGGGCGTTGAGTTTGCGGAGGTTCCTGCTCCGGGCGGCGTGATGCTCGCGGGGATTGCGGGGCTGATTGCTGCGCGTCGTCGGCGCGCCTGAACGAATTTGTTCGAGGTCTGCTTGAGCGAACATGGCCCAGATCGCAGCGGCGTGCGATCAGGGCTTTGTTGCTGCGCCGAGTTCGAAGAGCGCGGCGGGGATGCCCATCGCGAGGAGGCGGTCGCGATGGCGCGCGAGGACGATGCTTCCGGCCGGACGCGCGGCCCGCAGCGCGGCGAAGGCGCGTGCGATCCGCTCGTCGGCTTCGCTTGAGCCAGATGAGATGCGGGCCGCGGCGGCGAGCTCGAGTTCGACCGTCGCGAGCTGAAGGCGCGGCGGAGGACGCACGCCAGTCAAGGTCTCTTGTGCGAGGCGCAACGCGTCCGCGGCCTCGGCGGGCTTGCCCGCGCTCAAGAGTGCAGAGCCCAGCACGCTCCGGGCCTCCGCGGCCTCGGGGAGCTGTTCCTGCTTGAGGCGCACGACCATGTCGACGGCCTGGCGCGCCTGGTCGACCGCGGCGTCGACGTTGCCGAGGGAGAGGTTGGTGCGGGCCATGCCGGCGAGCGTTGCGGCGACGACGGGATGGCCGTTGGGGAAGCGGGCCTGGCGGATGGCGAGCGCGCGGTCGTATGCCTCGAGCGCGGCGGTCGCGTCGCCCTTTTCGAAGAGGCAGCGGGCGAGGTTCTGGCTCACGGCGGCGGTGCCGACGTACTGCTCGCCCCGCAGGCGCATGATCATGGCGAGCGAGTCGCGGAAGAGGCTCTCGGCGCGGCCAAACTCCTCGTCTTCCATGTAGCTCTTGGCGAGGTTGTTCATCGCCTGCGCGATTTCTTCGTGCTCGGCGCCGGCGTAGAGGCGCGTGCGGATGTTGAGCGCTTCGGTGTAGAGGCGATGGGCGGTGTCGGGATCGCCGATCTCGAGCTCGCACGCCGCGAGGTGTGTGAGGCTGGTGGCGATGTCGCGATGGTCGGCGGGATAGATCTCACGGCGCAGCGCGAGCGAGCGCTCGTAATAGCTCTTGGCTTCGGTGAAGTTGCCTTGCCAGTAGAGCGTCGCGGCGAGGTTGTGGAGGCACTCGGCGAGTGGCGCCTTCTCGATGGGCTGCTGCTGCTCGCGGATCGTGAGGGCGCGGCGGAGTGTGGCCTCGGCCTTCTCGTAGCGCGCGAGCTTGCGATAGACCGAGCCGATGATCTCGCGCACGGCGGCCTCGGTCGGGGCCGACTCTGGCGGCACCTTATCGAGGCGGCTTGTCGCGGAGTCGAGCATCTGCGCGACGGTGATCTCGCCGGAGCGGTCGGGGTCGGCGGCCTCGATCACGTCGCGCAGCAGCATGAAGTTGTTGTTGGCGAGCTCGAGGTTTTTGAGTGTCTGGGCGGCGTTCTCGTTGGCGCGGTCGCGCTCCTGCACAATGCGGTAGATGAGGATCGAGGAGGTGATGACGATCACCGCCGCGGCGGAGGCGACGGTCGCGGAGATCGCAGAGTGCCTCGTGATCCAGCGCCATGTGCGGCCAGCGGTGCTCAGGTGGCGCGCGGTGACGGGCTCGCCGGTCAGGCAGCGACGAAGGTCGAGCGCGAGCTCCCCCACTGTTGCGTAGCGCCGGTCGGGGGACTTCTCGAGGGCCTTGAGCAGCACCGCATCGATGTCGCGCGAGATGGCGGCGCGGTGCGATGAGGGCGGCGGCGGATCCTGCTCGCTGATGGCGGTGAGCACGTCCTTGAGTGCGCCGTCGCACTCGATGGGGAGCTTGCCCGAGAGGAGTTCGTACGCGATGACGCCCATCGAGTAGACGTCGGTTCGCACGCTGGCTTCATCGGCCTTGCCGTTGGCCTGCTCGGGGGACATGTACGCGACGGTGCCGATGATCTGCCCCTCGCCGGCGATGGTGAGCGTGCGCTGCGTCTGTGCGCCGCCGACCTCTTTGGCAACGCCGAAGTCCAGCAGATAGCAGCGGCCCTGCGGATCCATGAGGACGTTGGAGGGCTTGAGATCGCGGTGGAGCACGCCGCGCTGGTGGGCGTAGTCGACTGCTTCGCAGACGTCGACCACGGCGCGGAGCACGGTGGGAATGTCGGCGGCGCCCGCAACGAGGCACTCGTCCATCGGCTTGCCGCCGACGAAGTCCATGACGTAGAAGTAGCGGCCCTTGCGCACGCCCGAGTCGATGATGCGGACGATGCCGGGATGCTGCAGGCGCGCGACGACCTCGACCTCGCGCTCGAAGCGGTGGCGCGCGTTCTCCGAGCCGTGCGTGAGCTCGAGCAGGAACTTGATGGCGACGCGCCGGCCGGTGGCCTGCTGCACACCCTCATAGACGACGCCCATGCCGCCATGGCCGATGCAGCGGACGATGTCGTAGCCCTCGACGGAAGGGAGCCGCGTGCTCATCCCGATGATGGAATCGCCGCCGAGCGAGCCCGCGCCGACGACGGTGGCATCGGACCCCGGCGCGATATCACGCGTGGCGGTGTGGTCATCAGGGACATGGCCGCAGCCCGGACTGGTCGGGACCGCCGCCGCGCCAGACGCGGAATCACCCGCCGCGCCCCACGCGCCCGGCGGCGGAGTTTCGAGCGAGGTGGGATCAAAGCGGGGCTTGGGGGATTGACCACGGGACCCGTCCCCCGACGAGCCCGACCGATCCCCGGAATCGTGGTCCCCATCAAACACAGAACGAGTGTATGCGGGGGTGCCGCTGTCGAGATCACCCAACAGGGCCCTACGCCCGAGCTCACCGATCCCGGCGCGGACTACTGCAAATCAAACCTGACCACGTCGAGCGTGTCGCTGAACTTGAAGGGCGAGGTGTACGCCTTGCGGTCCACCGAGCCGCCGTTGTCAACGCCAACATCGAAGGGTTCGGAGACTGAGAACATGCCGGGGATGGTCCTCCCGATGGTGCCTTGGCCGACCGCCTCGCCGTTGATGAAAATCGTCCCCTTGCCCGTGGGCTGGCCACCCTTTTCGGAAGGCAAGAGTGCCTCGTAGACGAACTTCACTTCGTGCTTGCCGGCAGCGAGCGGCTTGGTTGCCTTGATCGAGAAGTAGTCCTGATCGAAGGCGTTGTACGTGTAGGTCACGATGTTGTCCTTCACGAACAGCGTGTAGCCGCCAAAGAAACCGCCCGCGGCGACGATCACGCCGTCGGTCTTGCCGTCGGTCTCCATCGACGCGGTGATGGTGTGGCTGCGGTTTTTGACCGGGGGCGAGAGTGACTCATTGATGAACTCGGCACCGGGCGGATAGAAGATGTACGTGTTGCGCGGTGTGCCGCCTCGCTTTGCCACACTGGCCACTCGCTTGGCGATGTCGTCGTAGAGGGGGAAGACGTTGAACTTAGTTGCCTCGGCTTCCCACAGCTTCTTCAGCTCTTCGAGCTTGTCGGGGTGCTTGGCGGCAAGGTTGTTGGCCTCACCGGGATCCTCATTAATGTTAAAGAGTTCCCAGACGTCCTTATCGAAGTCGTACGTTCCGGCGAGGACCCAGGGCATGCGGTTTCCGTGGAGCGTGACTGCCTTCCAGCCGTCAGCGACGATGGCGCGGTTACCGAACATCTCGTAGTACTGCACTGGACGCCTCGTGGGCGCCTTCACATCGTCGAAGGAGTATCGCATGCTCACACCATCGAATGGCATCTGCGTCACGCCATCAACTTCGTCAGGAATCGCAACGCCCGCCGCGTCGAGGAACGTTGGGGCGATGTCGATGATGTGGTGGTACTGAGTGCGCAGCTCGCCCTTGGACTTGATGCCCTTGGGCCAGTGGACGATCATCGGCACGCCGGTGCCGCCGTTGTGGTTGGTCTGCTTGAAGTAGCGGTACGGCGTGTTCCCAGCCATCGCCCAGCCGGAGTGGTAGTGATTGTCGGTCTCCTGGCTGCCCCACACATCAAGACGCTTCCAGTTCTCCTCGAAAGGCGTCTTGGCGATCCCGTTGAGGAAGAGCATCTCATTGTGGCTGCCTTCCATGCCACCCTCGGCGCTGGCACCGTTGTCGGAGGTGAGCAGGATGAGCGTGTTCTCGAGCATGCCCGTCCGTTCGAGCGTGGCGATCATCCGGCCGATCTCGTGATCGGTATGTTCGAGCATCCCGGCGAAGGCTTCCATCTGGCGGGCGTACATCCGCTTCTGGTCGGCGTTGAGAGAGTCCCAGGCAGCGATCTCGGGCGTACGCGGCGCAAGCTTGGTCCCTGCGGGCACGATGCCCTTGGCAATCTGGTTCTTGAGGATCTGCTCGCGAGCAGCGTCCCACCCCATGTCGAACTTGCCTTTGTACTTCTCGATATAGGACCGCGGCGCGTGATGCGGCGCGTGCATGGCGCCCGGAGCCCACTGCATCATGAAGGGTCGGTCGGGGGCAATCGAAGCCTGCGCGGTGAACCAGTAGATCGCGCGGTCGGCCATGTCGGTGGTGAGGTGATAGTCGGGACTACCGACGGCCGCGTTTGTAGGCGTGTGGCCGTTGTACATCACGGCGGCGAAGTGGTTGTGGTCCGCGTTCGGGAACCCGTAGAACTGATCGAACCCGTCCCCGCTCGGCCAGCCCAGGAACGGCCCGACCGACGAGACCTCTCGCGCGGGAACGTGATCCCACTTGCCGAGGGCGTACGTCGTGTACCCTGCCTGCTGCAGGACCTTGGCGCCGCTCGCAGCCTGGGGCGGAACGAACCCGTTGTAGCCGGGGAAGCCCATCGCACTGCCAGCATGGCTTCCGAAGCCGATGGAGTGGTGATTCCGGCCGGCGAGAATGGCCGCCCTCGCGGGTGAGCACAGGGCCGGGGTGTGGAACCTCGTGTAGGTCAGTCCACCGGCCGCGAGTTTGTCCATGTTGGGTGTGGCTGTCAATCCGCCGTACGCGCCGATCTGCCCCACTCCCACGTCATCCAGAAGGATCACCAAGATGTTCGGCGCTCCTGCGGGGGCCTTTGGGCGCGTCGGCCAATCCTCGACGGAGTCTTCGAATCTGCGGGCGATCTTGCCCTTGAAGCCCGCCATGCGTGGGTCTTCGGGCTGGCTCGCGCCGGCAGCCGCGGGCGCGGAAGTCGATTCGTCCGAGTGCGCCGCACCAGCCCCATCGAGCGCGACAGCCTCTGCAGGGGCAGGTGTGTCCGCCAGCACAAGAGACACTGAGGTGGGGCCAGCAATCAAACAGAACGCGAGGAACCGAAGAAGACACGGCTGAGTCATGTTGACCCTCTCTTGGATAAAGAACCCTAGATTTCTGCGGTACTTTTTGACTTCCGTAGGAACCCCTTGGCACGGTACCGAGCGTTACGTGCTACGTCAATCGAGAAGTGCCTGTCGCATTGAGCAAGCCAACGGCCGGTGCCGTTCCTTCCGGGGCTGGCGAGACACCGCGCACCGAGGCTTGATCGCCGGCAGATGAGCCCAGATTGGACTTCGCGGGAACGTACGTGAGAGTGGCGAGTTACTCGGCGGAGCTGCGAAGCTCCACGAGTAAGGCGAGGCAGATTCAGCGAGGTCGAATCAAGCGCGCCAGAACTGGGTGACCAATCCACCCCGACAAGCTCGACACAGCCCCGGAATCGAACCCATCGAACATAAAGCGTCACATTGCGGGGCTGCGGCGGGTGGGAGAAGGCGTAGAGTGGCGAAACCCGCTGCGATCAAAGAGGCAGAGGAGGCAATCCATGACGGACGCTCTCTCACGATTGCGACACATGCTGAGTGCCTTTGATCGGTGGGCCGCCGAGTCCGCTGATCGATGCAATGACGGTTGGCCCACCGATTATCCGGAGTTCAACGCTCTCGTCGAGACGGCGGCTCGCGTCATGCGTGACTTCAGCACCGCGGATTCGATTTCGGATGACGAGGTGGCCGCAATCGCACGAGTCTGGAGTCTGAGTGAAGAACCGGAGTCGATGGCAGACGCGGCAGCCTCAATGGGCCCAGAAGTCCTGACACTGCTGAGCCAGCTCTACCTCGTTGGTGATGTGTCGACGCGATGGCAAGTGCTGACGGTGATGCCGCGGATGCAAGGACTCGGGATTGATCTGATTCAGCGGGCGACCCACGACCCCGACGCGTATGTGCGGCGCCGGGCTTGGCAGGCGTTTCAGGATGTCGCGCCATCCGTCGCACGCGTTGAGGCAGTGCGTGCGTTCGATACCGAGGGCGACGCGGATGTCCGCACATTGCTCGTCAATATCACCCGTGGACTGCGGTAGCGATTCATGGTGCGCCAGCGTCGAGCTCCGCGATGTATCTCGCAGTATCCATGAGCCCGAAGGCCCGGGTTCCGATCTGCTTCCGCACTCGCGCGGCCTCGCCATAGGGATGATGGCAAGAAGGCATCGAGGCAGGAGGCATCGGGGCATCGAGTGTGGGATTGCGCGGAGGAGGCGTGGACCACGATCTTTTCGCCAAGGCTCGAAATGATCGTGGCACTTCTGAGGTGGCACTACATCAGTTTGACTGCAACGAAAAAGGCCCCGCGAGATGCGGGGCCTTGCTTGGGTTGCGTGATCTGTTGTTTGCTGGCTTACGCGAAGTGGGCGAAGGCGCGGTTGGCTTCGGCCATCTTGTGCGTCTGCTCGCGGGTCATCATGGCCTTACCCTCGCCCTTGGCCGCGGCGTAGAGCTCGTCGGCGAGGCGGGTGGCCATGGGGCGGCCCTTCTCGGCGCGGGTGGCCTCGAGGATCCAGCGGAAGGCCAGCGACTGCTGACGCTTGCGGTTGACCTGCATCGGGACCTGGTAGTTGGCACCGCCGATACGCTTGCTGCGCACCTCGACGAAGGGCTTGACGTTCTCGAGCGCGCGGGTGAAGAGCTCGATCGCGGTCTTGGGGGCCTCGGGAGCGGTCTCCTTGCCGAGGCGCTCCTGGATCAGGTCGAAGGCGTCGTAGACCACGCGCTGGGCGGTGGCCTTCTTGCCGTCGAACATGACGCAGTTGATGAAGCGGGAGAGGGTGCGATCACCGAAACGGGGATCGGGCTGGAGCTGTGCTTCGGAACTGGTGAAACTCTTGCGACCCATCGTGAAACTCCTGGGCTGTCGCGAGGGGATGAGTCCTCGCGTGTCGTTCACCGCGGCCGCCGCTGATGGCTGCTCGCGATTACTGCCTTGCACTGGAAGTGCTTGGTGCGGACGGGCGACGTGCCCGGCCGTGTGGTCATTTTGCTTCTACGGATACGATCGAAGGCTTAGGAGCCCTTCTTCCGCTTGGCGCCGTACTTGGAGCGGCTCTGCTTGCGGCCTTCGACGCCGAGGCAGTCGAGGGTGCCGCGGACGACGTGGTAGCGCACGCCGGGAAGGTCACGGACGCGGCCGCCGCGCACGAGCACGATCGAGTGCTCCTGCAGGTTGTGGCCTTCGCCGCCGACGTAGGCGGTGACTTCCTTGCCGTTGGAGAGGCGCACTCGGGCGATCTTTCGCAGAGCCGAGTTGGGCTTCTTGGGGGTCATCGTCCTGACGATCAGGCAGACGCCGCGCTTGGAGGGAGCGCCGTTGAGGTCGCGCGTCTTGGAGCGGTTGCCCACGGGGCGGCGCGGCGAACGGATGAGCTGATTGATCGTCGGCATGGTGAACTCGGTGGGTGCGAAACTCGGTGAACGTCGTCGAATGGCGTCCGGCGTGGACGCGGAAGGTACGCAAACAGCCACCCGGCGGACCGGGCAGGGCCTACAGGATAGGCACACGCCCCAGCGTTGGACAAGGGGCCCGAGCGGGCAAAACCGGCGGGGTCAACCAGTTCGACCCCCCACCATGGCCCGGATGGCCGCGGGGCTCTCGGGATGGCCCGTTCGGGCCGACAGGAGGGCGGCCTGAGTCATGGCGAGCAGGGAGGTTGTTTCGGTGGGTCCATCGTCTGGAAGGGAGGGGTCGGCGAGGCGGGCGAGGTCGTCGGCGAGGGCCGAGACTCCGTGGAGGGTCAGGGCCGGGTCGCCACGATTGGCCTTGCGGATGCGGAGTTCGTCGCGTTTCTGGCCATCGGGCGCGAGCCATTCGAAGCCGTCGTCGTAGATGCGCAGGCGGCCTTGGCTCGAGAGGAGCGTGACGATCGTGCTCCAGCGGCCGGCGTGGTTGGACGAGATGACTGAGGCCGTGCGGCCGGAGTCGTAGCGGGCCGTGGCGATGAGGTCGCCGTGGAGCTGGCGGAGGTCCTCGGGGGGCTGGGCTCGAGACACGGCGAGGGCCGCGGAGCCGGGGGTGGTGGGTGCCAGGCCCGCGTC
Source organism: Phycisphaerales bacterium (assembly GCA_040399065.1). Lineage (GTDB taxonomy): Bacteria > Planctomycetota > Phycisphaerae > Phycisphaerales > UBA1924 > JBBASU01. The sequence goes on from JBBASU010000001.1 coordinate 36,387, forward strand.
GGGGCTGGTGTAGGAGGCGAGGAGGCTCTCGGGCTCACCCAAGAGGCTGCGGAGCGTATCGAGGGCGGCGAAGAGGCGCGATGCGAGCGTGCCGTGCTGCGGGCCGGACCAGCACTCAATGACGGCCGAGCGCGGCGCGGTGGGCGTGGCAAAGGCGGTCAGGACTTCGGCGGCGTCGCGGAAGGGGCGAGAAAATCGAGGGAGGCCGAGGAAGCGGATGGCCTCGATCGGCGCTGGGCCGCCGGAGGTGCTGGTCCAGCCGGCGGGTGCGAGCTCAAGAATTGAGGCCGGGATGGGCTCGCCGGAAGCGACGCGAACGCCGCGGGCGCGAGCGGCGGCGATGGCGCGGGCGTCTTCAGGATTGCGGCCGAACTCGCCGGGGGAGGCGATCCAGACGAGATCAACATCGGCGCTGGCGAGCGTGTTACGGAGATCTTCGAGGGTGCTGGCTTCGAGGGCCTGCGCGACGGTGGCGGACTGGCCCCGTGCATCGGAACCGGCCGCGGCGATGGTGCACTTGGCCTGCGTGGCGACCGCGCGGACCAGGTCGATCTGTGCGGGGTCGAGCCAGACGGCGATGGGGCGGCGGGCGGTCATCGGAGATGAGTACGGTAGCGGAAATCTTGGGTGCGGGTGCAGGGGGCGCTCAGATCTCCCTGAGTAGCCGATGGGCTAACGACCCTTTGCACGTGTGCGGCGCGGGAGCCCTGTGCTGCCATGTCTCACGCGATGCAGCCAGCCCGCGAATGTGTCGTCGCAATGCTCAAAGTTCGGCGTGATCGCGCCGGACTTGGGATCGACGCTTGCAAGCTCGTGGTCGAAGTAGACGACGGGGCAGTCGCCGTCCTTCATTCGCGTGGGATCGAGGGCGAAGTAGCCGCCGCGGCCGTCGTCAGCGATGGGGACGTGCGTCTCTGGCCACTTCAGCTCCTTCCAGTTCATGAGCGAGGCGTGATTCGTTGCGCAGCGCTCAAGGTCGAGCACCTCGACGTTCCGGAAGATGCCATCGTGCCCGGAGGCGTGGAAGGCCTTGAGGGACTCCGGGATGGTGAGCCGCTCCACGGGCGTTGGGGCAACCTTTGGCGGAAGATGCTTGGTGGCCTCGGCGTAGATGCTCACGGCGTGAGCAATGGCGGCGGTCCGCTTGCCTTCGGTCTCGGTGCGCGTTGCGATGGTCTTGAGCCCGGCGAAGCGGGGCCGGGTGGCGAGGAGGGCCTCGGCCAGTTTGCCGCAGACGAAGGCGTTGCTCAGGTACTTGGTAACGAAGCACGAAACGCCGCTGGGTATCAGCTTTGGGTTAATGGTGATCGCCTTGCTTGGCAACCAGATGTCCGGCGCGGGCCAGTACGGGCTGGGCTTTAGCACAGAGGCGGAGACGTTCACGCAGTCGACCAGTCGGTGGATGTTGACAAGGAAGTACGGCGGCCGGGGACGCAGCTTTGCGGGCGATTGAACCTTGATGGGGAAGATCTCGACGTCATCGCCAGCGTGCTCGCGAAAGACGGCGGCACATCGTTCCGAGGCGACAAAGAAGCAACTTGAGACATCTGGACAGAAGTCCGGCCACTTGCCATTGTGGCTCATCCAGATGGCACCCGCGAACGTCTGCTCGCCAAGGCGCTTAGGCAGCCAGGCTGCACGGGTCTGCGAGCGAGGAAGAAGCTTCAGTACTTCGTCAAAGATCTTGGACCGATTGTAGTCGATTGTCACACTATCGGGTGCCCAGCGCGGCAACAGAACCACCTTCATCCCGTGCCTCCAAATTGCTTGAGTGCGTTCTCGTCCGCGTCAAATCCCGTCGACCATACTGCGACGCGAGACTACTGAGCCATCCACTTGCTCGCAACTCAGCATTCCGCCGTTCGCGTGCATCGTGACCTATTCTTCTTCGTGCGTGCGGCGAAGCGGCCGCGGGTGGCGGGGGTGACTCCGCTCCCTGAGGAAAGTCCGAGCACGGCAGGACAAGGCGGTGGGTAACTCCCACCCGTTGGCATGGTGATGACCAGCCGCCGACGAGGGAAAGTGCCACAGAGAAGAGACCGCCGATGGCCGGTGTCGCAAGATGCCGGATCAGGCAAGGGTGAAACGGTGGGGTAAGAGCCCACCGCCCGTCGCGTGAGCGAGGGGGCACGGCAAACCCCGCCTCGTGCAAGGTCGAACAGCCCCCGCTTGAGCCCGGTTCGGGCGATGGGGGCGGGTAGACCGCTTGAGGGCGTCGGCAACGGCGCTCCTAGAGAAATGGCCGCGCCTGGGTGCGCGTCCGTCCCTTGGGCCCCCGTCAAAAGACAGGGGGCGGATACGGCGCCTGGGTGACAGAACTCGGCTTATCGCCGCACTTGGTTGGCGCGGGCCCTTGCGAGAGCAGGGGCCTGCGACCTTTTTGGGGTGAGCGGGGATCGGGCCTACGAACGCGCGACGGCGTAGACGACCCAGTCCTTGTCCATGTGGATTCCCAGGCCCTTGGATGTGGGCTCGGGGCGGAGGGGACGGATGTAGGCGTTGCCGCGGTGGTCGAGGGCATCGCCGAGGGAGTCGTAGAAGTCAATCTGCTTGAAACCGGCCTCGGCCAGAGCGTCGCGGAGTTCTGGCATGGACCAGAGGCGCCAGTGGTAGGTGAAGGCGTCGTTGGTCCACTCGATGGCGCGTGCCGACTTGGTCGCTGATCGCTTGGTGGACTTCTGCTTCGCGTGCGTGGTGAGGCCGAAGTCGATTGAGTTGCGAACCAGGCCCGTGGTCGGGTCGGCCTCGCGCTGATTCCAGCGGTAGAGGAAGGTGCCGAGATCGGGGTGGCGGATGGTGCGGGTCCAGGAGCCGGTTCGCAGCGCCGTGTGGCCGCCGTAGATGTCGGCGAGGAAGAGGCCGCGGCGTGCGAGGTGGCCGCGCGCGTGGCGGAGGTAGGTGATGAGCGCGTCGCGCGAGTGCCAGTAGCCGAGGGCGAAGTTGGTGGCGGCGATGATGTCGGCGCGGTCATTGGCCTCGAGCACATCGGCGAGGACGAGCGTCATGCGCGGGCCCGCGGCTTGCGCGAGTGGAATCGGATCGCAATCAACGGCGATGGCGCGGCGGGCGCGAGATGATGCGGCGAAGTGCTTGGCGAGGGCCGCGCTGCCGCTGAAGTCTTCGCGGAGGACTTTGGGGTTGTGCGTGCTGCCTTCGGAGTAGGCCGCGAGGATGAAGGCCACGAGCGCGGCGGGGTTCGTGACGCTGCGCTCGTAGAGGTCGTGGGGGTTCATGGGGGAGGGGGGAGAAGCGAAAAGCGGGAAAGCGAAAAGCGGGAAATGAGAAGTGAGCAGCGAGGCAGCGGGAAACGCAGAAGGCGGGAGAAGCGAAAATGAGGAAGGGACTCAGAGCTACGCCATTCGGATCCAGCGGATGAGGGTGGCGAGGTTGGGGGGCTTGCCGTACATGAGGACGCCGACGCGGAAGATCTTGGCCGCGAGGCGGAGGGAGATGTAGACCGTGACGAGTCCGATGGCGATGGAGAGGGCGATCTGCCAGAAGGGCGGTGGATCGGTGGAGGAGATGCGGAGGATCATGACGAAGGGGTTGATGGGTGGGAGGAAGGAGAGGATGGTCGCCATCCAGCTCTTGGGGTTGAAGATGATGGGCATCATGAGCAGCATGGGCGTCATGATGACGAGCATCACGGGCGTGAGCAGCGTCTGGGCCTCGTGCACATCGGAGACTGCAGAGCCGATGGCTGCCATCATCGCGGCGATGGTGAAGAAGGCGATGAAGAAGAAGATGAAGAGGTAGATGAGATTCGTCCACTCGATCTGGCCCCGCGAACCGAGATAGATGAGGGCGACGATGCCGGTGCCGGAGTAGAGGACGAGCACGAGGAAGGCCGCGGCGAGCTGGCCGACGATCTTGCCGGTCATGAGCTGCATCGGGCTGACGGCCGAGAGCAGCACCTCCATCACGCGGTTGGATTTCTCTTCGATCGTCGAGTAGAGGAGGTACTGGCCGCCGGTCAGGACGGCGATCCAGAGGAGGATCATGAAGGCGACGGGGACGATGAACTGCTGGAACTCGCTGGACTTCTCCTGGCCGTCCTTGGTGACGGCGATGGCGTCGGGACGCGGCAGGCGCGTCATGGCGCGGATCTTCGCGGGATCCTGCCCTGCGGACTGGATGCGGGTGGTGATGATGGCCTCGCGCACCTGATCACGGACGAGGTCCTGCACGCGCGCGTCGAGGTTGGACTTGATGAAGAGTTCGTACGTGCCGTACTCCTCTTTGGCGGGGTCCTTGGCGACAGCGTCTGGCGCGATGACCACGAGCGCGAGCTTGGAGCCGTCATCCATCGAGCCGCCGATGAGTTCCTGCTTGGCGGCGTCGACGTCCGCGTCCGACGGGAGAGCGCGGGCCTCGATCTGGGCGATGTCCTTGGAGGCCTGGCTCGCGGCGGCCTCGATGGCCTTGCCGCCGGCCTCAGCGCCGGGGATCTTGTCGAGGAACTCACCGGTGACCTTTGCGACCTGGGCGACGTCGTCCTTGATGCGTGCCTCGATGGCTTCCTGCGAGAGGAGCTCCATTAGGCTTGGCATGACGAGCCCCTGCTCGGTGCCGGGCGGGCCGCTGCGGTCGATGATCGCCACGCTGCCCCTGACTGCCGGGGGCTTCTGGCTCACGAGGAGCACCGCGACCGGAATCAGGGCCGTGATGATGAGCGGGACGACGACGACGCCGAAGAAGAAGGCCTTCGTAAAGACCGTCGCGGCGAACTCGCGATACGCGATGTGGAAGAGGCGGTTCATGGGGGAAGTAGGGACTGGGGACTGGGGATCGGGGACTGGTGGGGAAGACGAGGATGAGAGAGAAATGCAGGGTCGTCAGTCGCCGCTGGTGTCGCCTCTTCCTCTGAGGGAGGCTAGCAGCGTGTCGCGTTGTTCGGTGGAGAGGCCCGAGCCCTGGACGATGTCGACGAAGATGTCCTCGAGGGTTGGCTGGACGACCTCGATGCGCCGGACGGGGACGACGGCGGCGAGTCGGGGGACGACGCTGGCGGCGTCGGTGACACCCTCGCGCAGGTGGGCACGGAAGCCGCCGCGGATGGGGTCGACGCGGTCGATCTCGGGGAGTGATCGGAGTGCGCTCGCGCCGTCGAAGCCGTGGACGGCGGGCTCGACGTCGATGGAGCGCGGGTCGAAGGTGGCGCGGATCTGTGAGGGCGTGTTGTCCAGGACCTTGCGGCCCTGATGAATCATGACAATGCGATCGCAGAGGGCCTCGGCCTGCGACATCTGGTGTGTCGAGAAGATGATCGTGCGGCCAGCCTTGTGCTGCTCATCGATCAGCTCGCGCAGGAGGCGCGAGTTGACGGGATCCAGGCCGGAGAAGGGCTCGTCGAGGATGATGAGCTCGGGGTCATGGATGATGGACGCGACAAACTGGACCTTCTGCTGCATGCCCTTGCTGAGCTCCTCGCAGCGCTTGGAGTAGCAGTCCGAGAGGCCGACGCGCTCGAGCCACTGGCGGACGAGGCGATCGAGGGACTGGCCGTTGGGAAGAGCGTCGCGCATGCCCTTGAGGCGGGCGATGTAGGTGATGAACTTGCCCACTCGCATCTTCTTGTAGATGCCGCGCTCCTCGGGGAGATAGCCGATGCGGTCCTTGCTCTCGATGGCGGAGGACTTGCCCAGGACGCGGATGGTGCCGGCGTCGGGGAAGAGGATCGACATGATCATCCGGATCGTGGTCGTCTTGCCGGCGCCGTTGGGGCCGATGAAGCCGATGAGCGAGCCTCTGGGGATGGTGAGCGCGAGCGGATGAACGGCGATCTTGGGTCCGAAGGACTTGGTGACACCTTCGAGCTCGATGGCGGGAGTGGAAGAAGATGTGAAGGGGGCTGCGACTGCCTGCACGCGGGATTCCTTTGGAGAGTGCCGGAGAGCGTTGCACGAGAACGTCGCCCGGGAAGCAGGGCGATTATTGCATGACCAGATCGCTGAGGGCATGAAGGAGGGTCCTAGACACTACGCTCGCCGCAGGCTGGCACTACGCTTGGCTCGATGTCGCAGATCACACCATCCTCTGGGGCTCCGGCCAACTCACCGGCGCACTCACTCCGAAAGAGCGTGCCCGCCAAGGCGTTTGAGAAGCTCGCTGCCCTTGAGGCGGAGGATCGGCGGCTGGTTGCCATGCTTGAAGATCCCGAGATCGTGGTGGATCATCGCAAGGTGCGGGACCTTTCGAGCAAGCGCTCGGCAATGCGTGCGGCGGTCGAGGGCTATCGCAAGTTCCTGCTGCTTGAGGCCGAGCACGCGGACCTCACGCGGGCCATCGCGAGCACCGACGCGGAGCTTGCGGCGCTGGCCCGCGAGGAGCTGCCCGGGGTCGAGGCGAAAGCGGAGCAGACGATAAAGGATGTGCTCGCTGGGCTCGTGAACACGGAAGACCTGCGCCTCGGATCGGTGATGCTCGAGGTTCGCGCGGGAACCGGCGGCGACGAAGCAGCGCTCTGGGCCCGTGACCTGCTGGAGATGTACCAGAAGTTCGCGGCCCGCCGCGGCTGGAGCGTCGAGGTGCTGGAGTTCTCTGCCGAGGCCGCGGCGGGGGGCATCCGGAGTGTCCTGGCGAACGTCAAGGGCGACGGCGTCTGGAGCGAGCTCTCCTTCGAAGCTGGGGTGCACAGCGTCAAGCGTGTTCCCGCGACGGAGGCCGCGGGGCGCGTGCACACGTCCACGGCGACGGTGGCGGTGCTCCCGGAGCCGGAAGAAGTAGACGTCAAGATCGACTGGGCGGCGGAGGTCGAGGAGGGTCCGACACGGGCGCAGGGTCCGGGCGGGCAGAACGTGAACAAGGTCGAGACGGCGTGGCAGATCTTCCACAAGCCCAGCGGCATCATCATCAAGATGATGGAGGCCAAGAGCCAGCAGCAGAACCGCGATCGTGCGCGGAGGCTGCTGATGGCGCGCCTCTACGAGTTTGAGAGGCAGAAACAGCACGCCCAGCGTTCCGCGGCGCGGCGCACTCAGATCGGCAGCGGCGACCGCAGCGAGAAGATCCGCACCTATCGCTGGAAGGAAGGGATCGTCGCCGATGAACGCCTGCCGGGTGAGTACTCGCTGCGCGATCTGATGGCGGGCGACCTCAGCAAGATCGTCACGGACCTTCTCGCGAAGCAGACAGAAGAGCGGCTGGCGGATCTGTAAGATCAAGAACGCCGCGTCCGCCCTCGTGCATTTGCGGCATTGAACCGAACTCGAACTGATCACGATCACGGCAAGCTGGATACCTCTCCGCACTCTCAACGGGATCCACCCATGAATCAACCCATTCCAAGCGAGCCTGTTGCGACACCACCTTCGCAGCCGCTGCTCGCGAGTGAGGGTGCGCTGCCGTGGTACTACGGCGTTGGTCAGCATCGCGTGGGGCCGGTGGATGCGGGCTCGTTCCTGGCGCTGATCGCGGCGGCTCAGGTGCGGCCCGAAACGCTCGTGTGGCGGCCGGGAATGACGCAGTGGATCGCGGCACAGCAGATTCCTGAGCTCGGGGCACCGCTCGCGGCGGCGGCGGGCGTGCGTGCGTCGAGCCCGCCGGTGCAGCCGGGGTACGTCGGAGTTGAGGTGCAGAGCGACGCGACGGGCGGGCTGATTCCATACAAGAACGGCGCGGCGCTGGCGGGCTACTACCTGTCCATCGTGGCGCTGGTGCCGGGTCTGGGTCTGCTGCTATCGCCGGTGGCGATCTGGCTTGGGGTGAAGGGCCTCCGGGCTGTGAAGCGCGAGCCCCTGATCAAGGGCAGCGTCCACGCGTGGATCGGGATTGGCCTCGGATCGGTCGTGCTGATGATGCACATCCTGGCGCTGGCACTGATGATCATTGCGATTGCTACGTGATGGCCTATGCCTACGTACGCTGGGCACTATGACCGAGCCAGTCCATGACATCGCGGTGGTGGGCGCGGGTGCCGCGGGCTTGTTCGCGGCGATCTGGGCCGGGCGGACGCTGCGCGGCTCGGGAGATGCCACTTCGACTGTCGTCGCGCTCGACGGTGCGAAGAAGCTCGGCGCGAAGATCCTCGTCGCCGGCGGCGGGCGATGCAACGTCACGCACCATGCCGTCGATGAGAAGCAGTACGCCGGCACGTCGCGCCCCGCGATCCGGAACGTGCTCCGGCGCTTTGATGTGGCGCAGACCGTCGCCTTTTTCGCCGAGCTCGGTGTTGAACTCAAGCGCGAGGAGACGGGCAAGCTCTTTCCCGTGACCGACGATGCCCACACCGTGCTGAACGCGCTCTTCGCCGCGGCGGCCGATGTCGGCGCTTCGCTCGTCCATCCGTGGCGCGTCGGGCGCATCGAGCGTCGCAAGGATGGCCTCTTTGAAGTGCATGGCGAGGTTGCAGATGGCGTGAGCGATGCGCCGCCGCGCGAAGTTTCGCCAATGAAAGTCCCGCCGATGCTTGCCCGCCGCATCATCCTCGCAACCGGCGGGCGTGCACTGCCACTGACGGGCTCGAATGGGCAGGGGTACCTGCTTGCGAAGGCACTCGGCCACGCGATCACCGAGCGTGTCTTCCCTGCGCTCGTACCTCTGACGCTGCCTCGCGATCACTGGATCTGCTCCCTCTCGGGCATCACGCTTCCGGCGACGCTTGAGGTGCGATCTGCGACTGGCAAGCGCCTGCAGCAGTTCACGAACTCGACGCTGTGCGCCCACTTTGGACTCTCTGGCCCGGGAGTGCTCGACATCAGTCGCTACTACACGGACGCGGTGCGCGACGATGCACGCGCGCAGCTTGTCATGTCGTGGCTGCCGGGCGAGACGCTGGAGTCTGTGGATGGTGCGCTCACGCGCCTCGGGCGCGTGACTGCCGCGAGATGGCTCCAGGATGCGGGGCTTCCCGAGCGCGTGGCGCGTGCGATCTGCGAGAGCGCGGGCGTTGATCCGACTGCGCCGGGCCACGCACTGACGCGCGAGTCTCGCCGTGCACTGGCATCGATGGTGGTGCAGACGCCGCTGCCCATCACCGGCGACCGAGGCTTCACGTACGCCGAGGTCACCGCCGGCGGCGTGCCACTCAACGAGATCCATCTTGACACGATGGAGAGCCGCGCCTGCCCAGGTCTCTACCTCTGTGGCGAGATCCTCGATGTGGATGGCCGCATCGGAGGGTTCAACTTCCAGTGGGCGTGGGCGAGTGGCTATGTGGCGGGGACCGCCGCGGCGAAGTCGCTCAGAATTTCCGCGGAATCACGGTAACGCTCAGCTAAACCCGCGCGTAGATACTCATACCACAGGTACTCACTTGCGGAGACTCAGCCCGGAAGGCAGGGTCCCAAGGAGTACCTGAGATGGCACATGTGCTGAACACCGTGCACTCCCCAAACAACCTTGATCCTCAGCTTGAGACGCCAGACGTCCGCGGCATGACGCCATCCCAGCGCGATTTCTGGGATCGGATCGAGGAGTTCGAAATCGGCGACGCCTCATGGTCCCTCTCGTTCACCAAGCGGCTCGCACGTGAGAACGCATGGCCTGAGGCCTTCGCTGCGCGAGTAGTGTCAGAGTACAAGCGATTCGTCTTCCTCATGATGGAAGCCAGCCACCCCGTCACACCATCCGACGAGGTCGATCAGGCCTGGCACCTGCACATGGTCTACACGCGTTCCTACTGGAACGACATGTGCGGCGAGTTGCTCGGGCGCGCTCTGCACCACGGGCCCACCAAGGGCGGCGCGGCGGAAGGCGCCAAGTTCGAAGACTGGTACGCACGAACACTCGCGTCGTGCGAGCGGCTCTTTGGCGAGAAGCCCCCTTGCGACATCTGGCCCGATGCGCGAACCCGCTTCGGGCGTGCGCCGGAGTTTGCTCGCGTGAACACGAGCGAGAACTGGGTGATCTCAAAGCCGCGGGCTCACCGCAACACGCTCATGGGAGCCACCATGATCCTGCTTGCTGGCGGGCTTGCGGGCTGCGGCGTCATGATGGCGCAGACCGCGACGCCGGTGTGGGGGGTTTTCGCGGTGGGTGCGATCATCGTTGTCGCGATCACGCTGGTGATCGGTTTGATCGTCGCGTTGAAGAGTTGGACATCTGGATCCACGCGGCGGCACAGGGGAGATTCGAGCGACTCTGGCTGTTCGGCGATGATGTACGGAGGTTTGATGGGGTGCGGATCAACTCGCTCTGGCAAGGATGCCGAGAATCACGAGTCTGACGCGCCAGATGCAGCCGGAGGCTCGGGAGACTCTCCCGGGAACGGCGCAAGCGTCGGCGATGGCGGCTCGGGATCCAGCGGGTGTTCCTCAAGTGGCTGTGGAGGGGGTGGCGGTGGTGGTTGTGGCGGCGGCGGGGACTGAACCGATGCCAGAGGAACGCTCGCCATGGGAACCAACCGCCGTACCATGCGTCCAACACTGGGCAAGTTAGTGGTCATAAACTCCGCGCTCGGGAGGCTCGAACGCTCACCCCACGCGGATGGAGAAAGTCACATGCAGCGCATCTCTGGACGTTTCGCCTCGATCCCCCTCGGCGCCGCGCTTCTCACGGCCATTGCTGGCCTCAGCGCCTGCAACCAAGGCCCCAGCGGCCGGCAAGGCGGCAATGTCGACCCATACGAGCAGGTGCGGGGCACCTCGCGCGATCGCGCGGTCGATGACGTGACGCTGCTGGAGTTCACGGATCAGGTGACGCAGACGCTCGCCGAGCGCATCCCCACGATCCCCGACATCAAGAATGCGCCGACCAAGCCCGTCATCGCCGTCGGTGCCGTCACCAACCGAACCAACACGCCCTCCTCCGACTTCGCCGCCGTGCGCTCGCAAATTTTTACCGACATGGTCAACAGCACCGTCGCGCAGCATGCCGACATCCTCGACACGCTCGAGGTGATGGATGAGCAGATGGCGCGGTATGCCCAGCCCGGGCGCACCGGCGGCGTCCCCAACTCCGCCCGTTACGACCCCAACATCACGTTCATCCTGAACGGCGAGTTCTCCGAGATCTCCCGCGGCGAGAACGGCCGCTCCTCCACGTACATCTTCAACTGGCGCCTCGTGAACCTCGGCAGCAGGAAGACCGTCTTCGCCGAGCGCGTGACGGCAAAGCAGACCAGGCCATAACGCCCTGGGTGCCCCGCCACTCCGTGGCGGGTGTCTGTTCCCTCCTCTTCCCGCCTCCACTCACACGAGCCCACTTCCTGCATGACGCGCGGCACGATCCAACTCACGCGACGAAAGCAAAGAACCGGCGGGGACCGCCGGGCTACCCGAGGGCGAGCCGCGCTCGCGTTGCTCGCTGCGACACTCCTCCTCGCTGGCTGCGCAACTGGCGGGCGCGTGCAGGGGCAGTCCTCGCGATTCCGTGCCGCGGACATGCTGGTCTCAACAGATGAGATCACGGATTCACTCGCCGCGAGCCCGCTCCTCGCTGGGCGCAGCGCCACCACGCAGCCGCCAATGCGTTTGTACGTGCTGCCCGCGGAGAATCGCTCGAGCGAGCGGCTGAGCCGCGTGGATGGATCGGTGATGATGTCGATGGTCGCGCTCGATCCGCGCATGATGGACCTCTTGCGCAGCAAGAACGTCGAGATCTACTACCCCGACGACACGGAGCAGCTCCTCAAGCGTTTCTACGTCGATGTGCCCGGTGGGCCGGCGTCGATGGACGCGCGACCCGGTCCGACACACTTCATGACGGGCGAGGTCCGCTCGATCACCAGGCAAGCAGGACAGCAAGATCAGGCCGCGTCCGACGCGCGCTCTGATCTCTTCAGCGTGACGTTCCGAATCACGGACGCGACGAGCAACGCGGCGCTCTGGGCCCATGACGTCCGCGTGCGGCGTGTGGCCCACGGCGTGGTGGCGGACTAATCATGACCAAGGCACGCACCACACTCATGATCATGTCAGGCCTGTGCGGCACGCTCAGTGTGGCCGCGGTGCTCACTGGCTGCCAATCCCAGATGGGGCGTGACGCGGGCGTCACCGAGCTGGTCCGCGCGGGCGAGTATGGCCAGGCCCGCGACCGCGTCGCGGCGAACTCGCCCCGCAGCGTCGATGATCGCTCGTACATGCTCTCACGCATGCGGCTGGTGACGCTCGCGCTCGCGGACGGCGCGGGGCAGAGCGTCGAGGGCGATGTCGATCTCCTCTATGACAACCTGCGAACGCAGGGCGTCAACGCTGATCGAACGCTTTCAACGTTCATCGTCGGCGAGGGAAGTTCACGAATCTACAAGGGCGATCCCTTCGAGCAGGCCATGGCGTACCACTACGTCGGCGTCTTTGATGGGCTCCGAGGCGATTGGGGCAGCACCCGCGCCGCGTCCACCAACTCCCTCTTTCTGCTGCGTGACTTCTCCAAGACGCTGCAAGCCACGGGCAAGCAGGGTGGCACAACGGATCGCCGCGGACGCGCTGCTCAAAGAGCCAAGCCCGAAAGCCAGGAGGCGCTCATCGCCGCCGCCGCGGAAAATGGCGGCGACTTTGACTACACCACAACAGCCTCTGACTTCGAACTCGGATACGTGATGCGCGCCATTGCCGCGATGCAGATCCAGGAGCGCGAGGATGCCCAGGAAGCGCTCGCGACGCTGCGCCAGATCGCACCGCGCCTTTCGGGCCTCGCCGACCAGATCGCGTCGGGCAACTACAACACGGTGCTCGTCGTGGACTACGGCTCGGGCCCGGAGAAGATCGCCACTGGGCCAAGCGGCGCCATCGCCGCGCACCGGCCACTGACGCCGAGCACGGACCAGCCTCTCACCGTCAGTGCAGAAGGCAGCAGCGGCACCTTCCCCGTTGTGACCGATGTGAATCGCATCGCACAGAGCCTCAAGTGGGCCAACCTTGAAGAGATGCGGCTCGCCAAGAGCTTCATCGGCGATGCGCTGCTGATCGGCGGCACTGTCGTCGCCGCGAGCGCGGATGACGACGAGGCCCAGCTCGCGGGCGTCGCCGCGATCCTTGCGGGCCTCATCGTCAAGGCCACGTCGCAGGCCGACACGCGACAGAACGATGCGCTCCCGCAGCGCGTGTACGTCGCACTCCTCAACTTGCCCGTGGGCCAGCACTCGCGCGTCGAGCTCGCGGTCCCTGGGTCCACCGGTGGACGCATGGTGCTCCCGTACTTCCCTGGTCCCGAGCGCACCGGACGCGCCCAGATGCGCTACGTGCGCCTGCCCGGATCGACGCCGCAGTGGGCGATGGGCGGGCGCGTGCTGTACAACAGCGACGCCACCGGCAACGTCATCGAACCAAACTATCCATACATCCTCGGCGGACGCGATGTTCGCACACCCTCGTGGGAAGTGCTCCGCTCGTACCACGAGTCGGGCTACCTGAGTGAGATCACGAGCGTCAACGACCTCATTGATCTCTACAAGGATGAGGGCATCCGGCTCGTCGGCATCAACACCGATCAGCGCTTCGGCCGCCACATCCTGGAAGGCGGCAACGCGCTCTACACACCAGACGCCGCGAGTGCGGGCTTCGTGCGTCTCTACGGCACCGAGCGTGCACCCTACCAGCCGCGCGGCGCGAAAGTGCGAGCCATGCAGGAGCAGCTTCGCGCTGCATCAACCACTTCCCCCACCGCCACCGCATCGCCAGTCGAGTGAACCCGACGCACTCGTGTGCGTCTGAATCTTGAGAAACACAACCACGCACTCACACGCAATCACCGCGAGCCACGCTCGCAAAACGCACCCAACCACGGAGAAGACCGATGAACAACGCACGCGCCACGCACAGCCTGTTGAAGACCCTCGCCCTCACCAGCACGCTCACGGCGGGACTCATCACCGGCCTCGCGGGCTGCAACACCGATCCCGTCAAGCCCCCGCTCGGTTCGCGCCCCGACCAGCTTCCAGCAAGCCAGTACCCCAAGGTCAACATCGTCGACGACAATCGCCAGCTCCAGAACTTCCTCGTTGTTGACGGCGGCTCGATCGTCGCGATCGGCCCCATCGATGGCAAGCCACTGAACGTCATGGTCCCCGTCCGCTCCACCGCCGACAACCGGATGCGCCTGCAGTACCAGTTCTACTGGCGCGACAGCAACGGCGTCACCATCGGCCAGTCCGGCTGGCGTCGCTACGAAGCCGAGCCTCGCACACAGTTCCAGGCTTCCGCCAACGCCATCACGCTGGAAGCCGTCGACTGGCGCCTTGAGATCCGCTCGGCCCGTTGATCGCACGTTGCAAGACACCGCGGCCAGCACGCCCGAACGGACTGCGTATCCGCGACACTCAGAAGCCGACCGACAGCAAGAATGCACGCAAATCGCCCCTCCTCAGGGGCGATCTTTGTTTGGTAGGCCACTGATGATCAACCCCCGGCCTCGCACGGCCGATAGTCCCCTCGACCGATCCGTTGAGGTGCTGCCATGGCGATTCCGCCCGCCGATTCGCACAACTCAGGCGACCCATCAGACCCTGGCGCGCTGCCGCGCGATGCAACGCGCGCGGTGCTCACACTCTTTGCTGAGCTGCCAGCGCGCCTGCGAGAGCTCGAGGCAGGCATGGATCGCGAGCGCCTCGATGGAGTGCGAGATGTGGCTCGCCTCGTCAAAGAAACACTCCACGACTCCACAAGTCCCGAGCTCAGGGCCGCGGCGAGAGAGATCCTCAGCACGCTCGACGCCAGCCGCGAGCTCGCACCCCTCCGCGCCGAGCTCGCGCCGCTCGTAGCCCTCTGCCGCAAGGCGATGGAGAAGCACGCGCACGCCCCCAGGCCAAAGTCCGGCCCCGAAGCCGGACCCAAGGAGCCCAACGCGTGAGCTGGTGGAACCCTCCCACGCCCGGCGATCTCACGCTGCCTCCATCGGTGCTGGTCGTCGATGCGCACTCGGGCCTCTCGGACCGGCTCCGCGCTGCGATGGCCGCAGACGGTGTTGAGTTCTTCGAAGTCGCGGCAGGCCTGGACCCGCTCGCCACCGTTCGTGCTTGCGTCCCCAGCGTCGTGCTCCTCGATCTCGACATCCCCGGCGCGATGCAACTCCTCCGCCGCATCAAGGATGATGCGCAGGTCGGACAGACTCCCGTCCTCGCGCTCGCCGGCGGCACAGGCAGCGAGCACAAGCTTGCGGCCTTTGACCTCGGTGCCGCCGACTGCCTCGCCAAGCCCTTCGAACTCATGGAGCTTCGCGCACGCCTCCGCGCCACGCTCCGCGTCCATGATCTGCTGCGGATGCTCTCGCACCGGGCGCATCTCGACGGACTGACCGGCCTCTGGAACCGCACACACTTCGACGAGCGCTGGGGCGAAGAACACTCCCGCGCCGCACGCTCCGGCCACGCCCTCTCACTCGCGATGATCGACATCGATCTCTTCAAGCTCATCAACGACAAACACGGTCACCCCGTGGGCGATGTCGTGCTCCGGGGCGTTGCCGCGTGCCTGCAGCGGGCGCTCCGCCAGACCGATCTCTGCTGCCGCTTCGGTGGCGAAGAGTTCGGCGTCATCATGCCCGACACCGCGCCGGCGGAGGCCGCCGTCGTCGCCGAACGCGTGCGCGTGGGGATCGAGCTGCTCGTGTGGTCGGGCCTTGGGAAGCTGCGCACAACGGTCTCGATCGGGATCGCTGGCCTCGGCGCCGGCCACCGCGGCCCGCTCGCACAGGGCTGGATCGATCAGGCCGATCGCGCGCTCTACGCCGCGAAGGAGAACGGGCGCAACCGCATCGAGCTCGTCGATGTCGGCCAGGATCGCGCCAAGATGGCGGGCTAAGTGGCGGGCCAGGTGGCAGGTCAAGTGGCAGGCCAAGTGGCAGGCCAAGTGGCCAAGCGACTCAGAACGCGAAGATCAGGCCCGCGTAAACCATCACTCCATCGCGCCCCGGGTTGTCGTCATCACCATTCATGTCCGCGTTGGAGATGTGGTGCCAGCTCGCGCCGACCAACAGCCGCGTCGCGTCCGTGATGCTCGCCGTGAAGCCCATTCCAACGCGCGGCAGGAAGTTGAACGCCGATCCCTCGGTCGGAACATCATCACCTGAGAAGAGCACGCCGATGCCGCCATCAACAAAGACAGTCCACTCGCCCGTGTTCACAAAGTGGTAGCGGAGGATGCCGCTGATGCTCCCGCCGCCGGTGGAGCCATCATCGTCCTCGATCGCGTTGTCGTTGCGAAGCGAGAGATACCAGCCCGCGACCTCACCCGTGAGCTCCAGATCATCCGCGAGGAAGTGCGAGATCGTGACGTACCCCTTCCCATCAACATCGCCAAATCCGAAGGCCACGCCGCCACCCACGCCCCACCACGTCGAGCCGCTGGTGCCAAAGGCAACCGTGCCTCCCGAGAGCTTCGTCAGATCCTCGCCCGGTGCGGGCTCGGCAGGCTGCACCGGCGCAGCCTGCGAACCGCCCTGAGACCCTCCCTGAGACGTTCCCTGATCAATGCCAGCCTGACCCATCACCACCGGCGCGGCGGCGAGCTGGGGCGAGACATCACTCGTCGCGAGCGCGTTTCCCGCCACGAGCGCGAAGGCCGCGAGCGCGAGAGATCGCGTGGTGCTGCGAAGGGTCCGAAGGCCAGTGAATGAGAAGAGAGTGTCGCGCGTTGGCATCCTGATGTCCTCGTTCTGAACTGCGTTGTGACCAGCGTGCTGACCCGAGTCGTGTCCTGCGTCCAGCATCTGGTTCGATTCGATGGCTTGATCGCAACCTCGGCGACGTCGATGATCGCCCACGCGACCACCGCATACCCACCGTGACCGATAGACTAGCCGTTCACAACCCGGAACGCGACCAATGGACGATACCAGCCGACAGCACAACTCCGCCGCCCCGCGCGACGGCCCCGCATCCCTCGAGGATCGCATGCGCGGCCTCGAGGAGTCGCTCGCCTTCGCGCAGCGCGAATCCGACGAGGCCTTATCGCAGCTGATCGCGATGGATGCCCGCATAAGAGAGCTCGTCAAGCGGCTGGTCAAGGTCGAGGCCGCGCTCGCGCGTCAGGCCGAGCAGGCTGCGGCGGGCGATCAGGACACCCCAGATCCCGAGTCTCCGGGCATCGAGCCCTGACCCTTCAGACTGTTCACTCCGCAGGAACCAGCACCGGCTCGCCGATCTTCTGCCCGATCGTCCGCATCGGCCCCTCACCCCAGACGCTCGCGCCGATGCGTCCATCCATGTTGGTCAGGAAGATCGTGTCAGCATCGGCGGCCAGCCGGCGCTGCGGCGTAAACGCCTCTCCGCCGCGATAGACCGCGCCCTTGCTGAGCCGGACCCCATCAATCCGCCCCTTGAAGAACGAGGTCGGCTTGCCCTGGCCGTTGACATCGGCACCCACCATAAGCGGGAAGTTGTTGGTCTTGCGGACGCCCTTCCCCGGCGTGCTCGCCGCGGGCTTTCCATCGACATAGATCGTCACGTTCTCGCCATCGAACACACCCGCCACGTGGTGCCAGACGCCCGGACGCAGCGTTCCACGCTCGCCCCGGGCTGCCACGTACTTGTCACCCAGGAACACCGAGAACTCCGGCCGCCCGTCGCTGACAAAGATGCCGTAGTCCGAAGACTCGGTCTTACAGATCAGCCCGGTGCGCTCACCAAACTCGTCACCCTTCAGCCAGCACTCGAGCGTGAAGGGCCCATCGGGAAGCTTGAACGAGTTGCTTGCAATACCCATCGCATCATCCAAGCCGTCAAAGCCCAGCGCGAGATCAACGGCCGGCACCGACGGCGCTGGCACGTTCGAGAGATCGAGCGCGATCGCATCACGCCGCTCCGGAAGCGCGTAACGATGGCCCGGCATCAGCACATCCTGATTTACCACGAGCTCCGCAGGCCGCAGCCACGCATCCGCGCTCGCGCCGGGCCGATCAACCTTGAACTCCATCGTGAGGGTCGATCCGGGCTCGACGCGGCCGTGGTTGTGATCCGGCGAGAAGACCCAACGCGAGTCCGCAGACTCGGGCGCGATCGTGACGTCCATCGGGCGCGATGTCACGTTCTCCAGCGACACGCTCATCACCTGCGAGACCGAGCCATCTGCACCCAGCATGAGTGGGCCCGAAACCACCGGAGCCAGTCGCGCCTGCGCCGCGCACATGTCCGCGAACTCGCCCGTGATCTCGCGCACGTCCATCACATCGCCCACGGGGATCGAGGCCATTGCGACCTGATCCTTCCGAACCGTCACGACATTGAAGTGGTGCAGCCAGCCAGCCTCGGGAACCACACCGTTCTGCCCGCCGCCAACGGTCGCGAGTGTGACGTACTCGATGCCGTCCTTAGGGTCGTAGCGCATGCGGTGGATGTGGCCGGCGAAAACCGCCGTCACGTTCCCCGCGCTCTTGAGGAGCTCATGCACGCGGTCCCAGCTGTTGCCGTAGTTGCCGCCGATCCAGCGCGGATGGTGCAGAAACAGGAAGACATGGTCAGCACCCTTGGCCCTCTCGAGCGTCTCCTTGAGCCACGTGAACTGGGCCTCGCTCATCACATGGTTCTCTGCCTTGCCGAAGCCCTTCTCGCCGGTCTTCGGGTTTGTCTCGTCGCTGAAGAGCGCGATGAACCAGCTGTTCTTGTGCTCAAACGCGTACCAAAGCGGGCCAAAGTGCATCTCATAGTTGCCCTCGTGCTCCAGTTCCGGCCGGTTGGGCCCGCGCCAGTAGACGTCGTGGTTACCCGCGACCGGGAACCAGGGACAGCGCAGCTCATCCATGATCCCCTTGAACTCGCGCATCTGCTCCATCCACGCCGGCGTTGCGTTGTAGCCGTTGATGAGGTCCCCCACCGTCATCACCAGATCGGGCTCGAGCAGGTTGGTGTCGCGCACCGCGTCCGCCAGCACCTTCACACCATCCACCGGGCCGCCCGTCCGGTCGCCAAACACGACGAAAGTGAAGGCGTCCTTCTCCTCGGGCAGCGGCAGCACGACCTCGCTCTTGCGGCTCGTGACGAACCGATCCGGCGTCGGCGCGACTGTCGGGTGCTTGGGATTGTGGTGGTGCGTGTGGCGATCGTGGCCGATGTTGTCCGCCGGTGCGGGCGCAATCTGGGCGAAGGCGAGCGTCGGCAGCACAAGAACGCCAAGCGCGGCCGTGCAACGCGCAAGCGAGGAGAGCTGCCCCGTCAGAAACTTGATCATCATGGTCGGAGAATGTAGCGATTTCCGCCACGTAAGCATGGTGGTGACGGTGAAGCCTGCGCGAAGATCGCCGCGGCTCCCCTCCTCTCTCTCCGCAGCCCATCACTCCGGCTTGGGCACCGGCACCGCCGCCGCGTGCGGCAGCGTGTCGGGCGTGATGAAGACGCGCGTCGAGACCGTCAGCGGCGTGGGGCTCTGCGGCCCGGCGTCGAACGTCGCGACCACCAGGCTCGCACGCCATCCCTTCGCCGGCGGCTCCAGTTTGGTCACGTAGCGAAGCCCGGCGGTATCCGCCGGCTCCAGGACAGTCGGCTCCCACGATGACCCGGTCTGATCAATCCGGAAGTCTCGGTTGGCCGCGTTCGCCACGCGCCAAAGCGTCACGGACAGCGGCTTCTTGGTCGTCGTCACCGTCAGCTCACCCTCATCACCCTTCCCGGCAACGCTCCACGACAGCGACGGAATCTCGCGCCCCTCACGCACCTGAATGAAGAAGGTCATGACCTCCAGCCATGCCGTGGAGCCCTTGAGGCCGTGGCCCACATTCGGCATCACGCGGATGTGGCGATGCTCGGTCCCCGGCCCCGTGAGGAGCGACTCATAGTGGCGGGCCGAATCCGTGGGGAAGAACTCATCGCCCCCCGCGTGCATCAGGAACGTGGGCATCGTGCCGATCGCGGGCACGTAGCCGATGGGATCCACGTGCGCAATCACCTTGTTCAGCCCGGGAGAGCCGAACTTCTCCGCGATCCCGTTGTTCACATAGTCCTTGAGCGCAGGAGCCCAGAAGCCGTAGCTCGCGAAGTGGTGCGGCGTGTGCGCCGGCATGTTCAGCATGTCGATCACCGCCGGAGCAATCGCCCGCACGCGCGAGTCGCCCGTCGCCGCGGCGAGCCACGTCGTCCAGCCGCGCTTGCTCCCGCCCGCCACGAAGTAGCCATCGATGGGCTTCTTGAGCTCATCGCGCGTGAAGGCATCCGCCGCGTCCATCGCCCGGATCGCCGCCTTGGCCATCGGGAACTGCCCGATCCACGAAGCGTCGTTGTCACGCATCGCAAGGACCCACGACCTCGCCAGGATATTGTCCTCGATGCGGCTCTGGCCATCTCCCTCCAGCACCAGCGGCTGGTTCGGAACGTTGTCGAGGTAGACCACCGGCCCACCCGTCACGCGCAGCAGCGTCGCGATCTCACCCGGGAGGTCCGTCGGCGTCTCCTCACGGTGACGCCCGCCGCTGATCACAAGCACCGCGGTCGAACTCCGGGGCTTCTCAGGCGTGGCGACGACGAGCCAGTGATTCCAGATCGGCCGATCAACCTCGCCATCGGCACGCCAGCGCTGGCTCGTGAGCCTGATCAGGTGGGCCGTCCCGGCACCATCGAGCTTGATCTCCCCCTTCTTCTCCCAAGCGAACGCACCATCATCGAAAGCGACGTACGTCTGCAGTGCGGTCTTCTCGCCCGATGCCACGTTCGTCGGTGCGTTCGAATCCAGAGGCAGCCGCCCGATCCAGCGCGTGCCGTCCGCCTGCGCCACGCCAGCGGATGCAACCGCACCGCCCACATCCCGCTGCGCGGCCGCAGGAGTCGCGAGAGTGCCAGCAAAGAGCCCCACCACCAACACGCCGCGGAGAAGTGTCTGCTTCATGGAGGATCAATCTACGCAAAGTCAGCCCGCAACGCCAGCGGCAGAGGAATCTCAAACCCCGCAACGCCAACCGACCTCTGCTCCATCACTCGACCACTTGGCCACTCGACCACTCGACCACTTCCGCGGCTACTTCAAGACCCACGCCTGCATCAGCGCCCGGAACGACTCCACCGAGTCCCCCTTCGCGTCCGGGTTCTTGCCCTGCTCGTCGTAGCGGCGGAGCTGGATCCCATCGGCAAAGTGCGGGTGCTTCTCGAAAGCACGAGCCTCCGCCGCGGTCATCGGCCCGCCCTGCACCGAGAGGCTCAGCCGCGAGGCCTGCGAGAGCTTCTCGAAGTACCCCGGCTCGGCCTCACACAGATACCGCTTGGCCGCGACATGCAGTCGGATCGGCTCCACAACCTTCGCGGGGAAGTAGTTCGCCAGCCAGTCCGCACCCTTCATCTCATGAATGTCATCAATGTCATGCTCCGCCGCGTCCTCCGGCAGATCGCTGATCACGTGCCCCACATCATGCAGCAACGCCGCGACGACGAGATGGTCGGGCGCATGGTCATGCCGCGCCGCCGCGGCAGTCTGCAGCGCGTGCTGCGTCTGCGTCACGTCCTCGCCATACATCCGCTCACCCCGCTCACGAAAGAGTCGGATGATCTCGCCAACGATCTCGGCCTTAGAGGGCATGGGAACCAACGTGTCCTGCGGCATGGGTGTCTCCTGAAGAGAGAGAAGTTAACCCGCAGGCAACGGCAAACGAGCAACCGCTTCATCAAGATTGTGCGAAGAAGAACGCCCTCGATCTGGCATGACCATGATCGCAGCGCTCGATCCGAGTGCCCAGCCCCTGGCCCGCTCCCCTCCTCACACGCCGCAGTTGCCGCTCACCACATAAGCCGCGAGCAGCTGCGCATCCGTCAGGTCTGCGTTCTCATCGCCGTTGAGATCGCCATCGAGCCAGCCAGCCTCGGGCGTGATGAGCCCCACAAACACCTGCGCCATCTGCTGCGCATCGAGCAGGTCCACGTTCTCGTCCTGGTTGAAGTCGTACTCGCAGGAGGGGCCGCCCGTGGCGGGAACGATCGTCGCGCCATCCGCGTCAAACGAGAAGCTGCCCGGCAACTGCGCGAGCGCGGCGGGGACCGTCACTCCGATCTGCACGCGGCCCACATCTGTGAACACCGTCGCGAAGTCGCCACCCTCGAAGCTCAGAAAGCGCGGGTTGTCGGGCGTGATCGCAACAGTGAGCAGCGTCCACTGGTTCGGCGCGATGTCAGCCTCTGACTCCGCGATCGCGCCAGGGAAGCCGAACGTTGTCGCGAAGCGCACGATGAAGCGCGCGGGGGCCGGCGCCGTGTGACGCACCCAGACACGGAACTCGCCCACACCACTAGCGACCCAGTCACCCACGAACGCGCCGCCGCTGCTGTTGAAGTTGTCCTGGCAACGGATGATGACGGGCGTCGCACCGACAGCCTGGTTCGCGAACGAGTAGCTCGTCGTGATGTGCGAGGAGCCGTCCGGCCCACCCGAAGCGACCCAGATCATGGGCTGCTGCGCGTTGTTGCGCCAGTTCGCCGCGTTGAGGGAGAACTCCTCCGTGAATGGCACCGTCACGCCCATCGCGGCCTGAGCCAGCGACATCACCGAAAGCACCGCCAACGAAACGACCTTCGCAGAGCCCAGCAACGAACGCGACGCACTCGACATGACAAATCTCCTTGGCACGAGAAATTACGGTAGAACCGCAAGGATTCCCGTTCCAGAGGAATTCAGCAAAGTCTTAGCGAATTTCAGTAACGATTGAAAATCAGTCCAAGGGCAACCCCAGCCCCAAACGACAGCGACGCGTGGACCATCTGGCCACGCGCCGCCGCGAAATGCTCTGGATGTTGTCGGATCGGAACTTACGACACGAGATTTGTCGCGTTCTCGATCGCCTCAACCATCGCCCGGACCGCGAAGGGCTTCTTGAGGAATGAGTCGTACCCCTGGCTGCGCAGACCCATCGCCTGGCCGTCCGTCAGCTTGCCCGACATCGCGATGATCTTCGTGAACTGCAGCTGCTCGTTCTTCCGAACGCTCTCGGCAAGTGCCTTTGCATCTCCGTCTGATCCGAGATGGATGTCCATCAGCAAAACATGCGGCTTGAACCGCTCGCACTCCATACCCGCGGCGAACGCCGTCGTTCCAGTCCGAACTTCGTATGAAGTCTGTTCGGTCAGGATCTTGTTCAGCGTGTCAACCACCTCGCGCTCGCTGTCAACCACCAGCACACGCGTCCGGCCGGAGGTCATTCCGTCGAGCGGGATGCCATGAGCCTTCATGAAGCGCATGAGTTCGCCAGATGGAATCCGACGATCGCGCGAGCCGGGGATTCGATATCCCTTCAGCGAGCCCGAATCGAACCACTTGGAGACCGTGCGGGGCGCGACGTTGCAGATCTTTGCAACTTCGCCGGTAGTAAGGACTTCCTTGTCAAATGCCATGGGCTCACCTCTGAACAACTGGGGGCGTGCCTGGCCTTCCCACGAGCGGGATCCGTCACTGCATGACGGGCAGGCCATCTCTGGCGATGGAATCGGTTGCATCGTCCAGCCGGTTCAGCCGTAAGGTCCCGCACACGTGAAATCGGGTTACTGGACGCGAGGACCGGTTCACCACCAATCCCACTCCCGCACTGGGGTGGAGTTGACGCCCCGCCCCACTCCTCGGTACAGTCTCGTCTCGGTCCCGGGCTGGTTCTGCGCGAGCGGACCCACCGGGCCAGACTGGATCGATCGTCGCAGGCGAGGCTTGGACCACCTCACGCTCTCTCCGGCTCTTCCTTTAAGGCAAGAGCGGCGGAAACGAGGCGTGGTGCATCCCTCCCGGCTGTCGGCTTTGGTCCGCATCGCAGGAGTTTCGTGTGATCGATCGCCTCAACGCGGGTGTGAATGTTCTGGTCCGTCAGGGTGCCCTCAGCGCCGCAGTCCTCCTTTCGCTGGCGGGTCTGGCCGCCGCGCAAGCCCCCTCGCAAGGTGGCACCGCTGCCGGAGCGCCGCCAGCGTCGGGCGTGACCGCCCCGCGCCCGACGCCCCAGCAACTCGTCGAAGACTTCATCCACTACACCCGCATCGCCCGCTTCGATCTGGCCGGTGCCAGCCTCGAAGAGGCGCTGGCCGCCAACCCTTCCAACGCCGATGTGGTCGCGATGGTCGAGGCCGGCGACGTTGGCCGCTTCGAAGAGACCATCCAGCGCGCCATCCGTGTCGCCTCCCTTGAGGCCACCGCCGGTCGCTTCTACCGCGCGTACGAGGCCGGCCGCCTCGAGCGGGCTCGCAGCCCTGAGCAGATCGCGCAAGCGATCAAGGACCTCACCAGCAACGCGCGGGGCCGCATGCTCGGCCGCGAGCGTCTCCTCCGCGCGGGTGAGTACGCCATGCCGCAGCTCCTGGAAGGCCTGCTGGACCCCGCCGATCCCGCCCGCCGCGCCGAAGTCCGCCGCGTGATCATCGACATGGGCCGCCAGGCCGTCATGCCGCTGGTCGCGGCACTCGCAAAGCTCCCGCCCGCACAGCAGGAGACCGTCGCCGACGTGCTCGCACAGATCGAGTGGCCTCAGAGCACGCCCTTCATCGCCGACCTCGCGGCCTCGACCAAGGTCGACGCCGTTCGCCAGGCCGCCAACCGCGCCCTCGAGCGCCGCGGCGCAGCTGGAACCCAGCCCGCCGCCGCCTATCGCGCTCTCGCCGAGGACTACTACGCCGAGAAGCCCGAGATCACCAGCTTCCCCAACGAGTCGCACCAGCTCCTCTGGAGCTTTGAGCCCGGCATCGGCCTCGTCATGACCGCCATCCGCACGCCCGTCTTCCACGAGGCCGTCGCGATGCAGCTCGCCGAGCGCGCCATGATGCTCGAGTCCGCAGACGGCGGCACGGTCTCCCCCGAGACCATCGCCCTCTGGGTCTCCTCCAACTTCTCGCGCGAGATCGACACGCCCGCTGGCTACGTCAACCCCGCATATCCCGTCGCGGGTGCGGCAGCCCCCGGCACCGCCACACGTCGCAGCGCCGAGTACTTCGGCGTCGCCTCGGGCCCTGGCGTCTCGCAGCTCGTCCTCTCGCGCGGCCTTGACACCAAGGACACGCCGCTGGTCCGCAAGTCCCTCGCTGCCGTCGAGCGCACCGCGGGCACCTCGGCCCTCTCTGTTGCGGGCAACACGCGTCTTCCGCTCGCCGAAGCGCTGAACTTCCCGAACCGTCGCGTGCAGGTCGAGGCCGCCCTCGCCATCGCCGCGGCCTCCCCCACCGTCACGTTCCCCGGTGCCGAGCGCGTCGTCCCGACGCTCGCCGGCGCCGTCTCGGGCCTCTCTGAGCAGACCGCCGCGATCGTCGCCTCCGAGGCCGAGCAGTACCAGACCGTCCGCCGCATGCTCGAGAGCGCGGGCTTCAAGGTCCTGCCTCAGGGCCGCACCATGGCCGACCTCGCCACGCCCATCGCCGAGGCCGCCTCGGTTGATCTCGTCGTCGGCGTGGGCGTTGATCAGGCCCAGGGCGTGCAGCTCGTCGAGGAAGTTCGGAACAACGTCCGCACGCTGGCGACGCCGGTCTTCCTGCTCGCGCGTCCGGACTCTGCCATCGAGCTCTCTCGCCGCTTCAACAGTGGCTCGACCGTCGCGGTTCGTCAGTCCGCCGTGGGTGAGGCCGCGATCCTCGCGGCGATCTCCGACCTTTCGCTCGCCGCTTCGGGCGGGCCCGTCTCGGGCGCGGAGGCCGCGGAGTATGCCTCGCGTTCCCTCACGGCTCTGCGTGACCTCGCGGTCTCGGGCAACACCGTGCTGAATGTCGGCGATGCTTCTGCCGCGCTCGTCACCGCACTCTCCACCGCTCAGGGTGGCAACAAGATCCGCATCGCCGAGATCCTCTCGCGCGTTGGTCAGGATCGCGCCCAGCGTGCGCTTGCTGAGGAAGTGCTCAACGGCTCCGGCTCTGATCGCGTCCTGCTGATGTCGCTCCTGGCCGACTCGGGCAAGCGCTTCGGCAACATGCTCGAGGAGCGTCAGGTCAAGCGTCTCGTCGAGCTCGCCAGCGCACCCGATGATGCCGAAGCGACTGCAGCCGCCGCCCTCATCGGCGCTCTGGGCGTCTCCAACAGCGAGGTCATCTCGCTCATCCTGCCCGCGAAGAAGTAATCGCAGGCGTAGCGACCACCCCAACAGACCACACTCAGCCCAAGTTCAGATTGATTGACCTTCAAGCCCCGCGTCATGCGGGGCTTTTTCTTTGCGCACTCGTGGCACCTTCCAGCGGCCGCGCGGTGTTCACATTCTGCGTCCGAGAGCATCATCGCAATTCGCATAAGCGCACGCGAGGCCCGATCACCACGCTTGCGTGCGCGTCATATGCGTCAATGTCGGACTCCGCGGCTCAGGATCACGCTCGAACATGACGCCATGACGTGACTTCTTCGCGCCGGTATCCGATCTCTACCTTGCCGGCACGAAGCTCCAGCCCGTGTCGCGCGGTGTTCACAGCGGGCTGGGTGACGAATCAAGTGTCCAGTAACGAAGGAGTGCTACGCATGCGTACGTTGTCTAGGAAGGCCTTCACCCTCGTCGAAATTCTGATCGTGGTCGTGATCCTCGGCATTCTCGCCGCCATCGTGGTGCCCCAGTTCACCAACGCGACCCAGGACGCGCAGACGGGCAACATCCGCGCTCAGGTCAAGAGCCTGAACAACCAGGTCGAGCTCTTCCGCGCCCGCACCAACGCCTACCCCGACTTCGCCACCAACGGCTGGCAGCAGATGATCGACCAGAACTACATCAAGACCGCTCCCAAGAACCCCTACAACAACTCCACGACCATCGGCGCCGACGCCGCGGCCGACGGCTGGCACTGGTACGACAGCAACGCCGACGGCACCGCCGACTCCATCGGCGCGACCAACTACGACGAGGTCACCGACGTCCTGACCCCCGGCGTGCTCTAAAGCCGCACTGGGTCTAACGACCACACCCGTGGCCGCTCCCTTCGCTGGGTGCGGCCGCGTTTCTGGAACGAGCTCGAAGGGAAATAGCCGAATGCAAGTCCGAAGCAACAAGCGGTTCTCGCGTGCATTCACGCTGGTTGAGATCCTCGTCGTCGTCGTGATCCTGGGCATCCTCGCCGCCATCGTCGTGCCGCAGTTCGCGAGCGCCACCGCCGAGGCCCAGCGCACCGCGACGTACGACCAGCTCACCAAACTCCGTAGCGCCATCTCTGTCTACCAGTTCCGAAACCCCGGCTCCCAGCCCGATGTCCTCGCGGGCGACGGCACCTGGGGCTCGATGTTCACCGCCGAGCTGATCCGCACGGCCCCGGTCAACTTCTACATCGGTGGCCCAAACGCCAAGACCATCGTGCACGGCACCGGCCCCGACACCGCCTCGCACCAGAACTATGGCTGGATCTACAACCCTGCCACCGGCGATGTCTGGGCAGCGAGCTTTGATGCGAACGACGAAGCCATCCCGCTCTGATCGGTGCTCTTATCAAATCGCGGCTGCTCACTCGCCCCCATCGATAACGACCAGTCCGGACCTTCCGATGGTCTGATCCGCCTCACCTCTCCCTCTGTCCTGGTCGATGATGTACACAACCGGCGGCTTCTCCCGGGCCATCGAAGGAGTTCGGCGATGCAGGACCATCCCATCAGCAACCTGCGGCACAGCGGCGGTCGGACCTATACCAACGTCGCGCTCACGGCCATCGCTGCGATGCTCGGCATCCAGATCTTCGCGCCCAGCGCAGCCCAGATGCTCGTGCCCCAGTTGGCCAGCGCCTACGCGCAGGTCGCCGAGGTCAAGGGCTCCGACGACGCCGAGCGGCCCGCCGCGCTCGACAACACGCTCATCTCCGCGAGCGAACAGCGCAAGGTGATGATCGCGGAACTCCGCACCATCTCACAGCGCCTCGAGCGCGTTGAAATGGCCGTCAAGGGAACGATCACGGCGCGGGTCATCGAGATGCCCGCCTCCGCCAAGTCCGATGAGAAGCGATAGCCCTCCGCTCCGAGCGGGCGCGTGGGGATAGGAGAGCCTGATGTGTCTGCGCTCAACACTGATCAATGCCGAGCTTGAGACTCCCGTGGCGAGGCACACGCGCGCCTACACGCTCGTCGAGGTGCTCGTGCTCGTGGTGATCCTCGGCATCGCCGGCGCGCTCGTCATCCCATCCTTTGGCAGCACCGATGCGCTTCGCATCCAGGGCGCGGTCCGAACCATCGTCTCCGACATCACCATCGCGCAGAGCGACGCCGTCGCGATGCAGGCCTCACGCGGCATCCTCTTTACACCCGACGAGACCAACAGCCGCTACGTTCTCGCCGACGTCGTCGCTGGCGACCTCGAGACCGAGGGCCCCTTTGCCGAAACCCGCTCGCTCGGCGGCGAGCGCTACGGCTTTGCCCGCATCGAGAGCACCACGCTCAACGATGACATGCTCATCTTCGACGCCATGGGCGGCCCGATCGAGGCGCCGGGCAGCGACGTGCCCGCCGCGGCGGGAGCCATCATCCTCGCCGGTGCTGGCCAGCGATTCCAGATCAACATCGACGCCTACACCGGACGCGTCACCGTCCAGTCGCTCGTCGTTGTTCTGCCTCCGGCCGAGCCCGAACCCATTCCTCCCGAAGAGACCGAGGTTGGCGGCTAAACGAGCCTCCATGAGATTCTGATTCACCAGCGCGTGTCACGGCTTGTCACACCGCGGCAAATGTCCAGCCACACGAATCGCAAGCCACCCCCGCAGACCAGCATCAATTGAACATCAGGAGCGACGCGATGGCCGCCTTCCA
The DNA here is from genome assembly GCA_040399065.1 of Phycisphaerales bacterium. GTDB lineage: Bacteria > Planctomycetota > Phycisphaerae > Phycisphaerales > UBA1924 > JBBASU01. The sequence goes on from JBBASU010000001.1 coordinate 64,889, forward strand.
CACGACAAAGTCCGGCAATCGCGATCGCCGCTCGGTCTTGTATGCCCTGAGCTCAACGCTCTGCCTCACGCTGGCGATGTTTATTTGGATGAAGCTCCGAGTCGTGACCGGCGTGCCGCGCACCGCGTACGCGGAGCCAGAGATCGCGGTTCCCGCAGCGCCCAAGCCGGCCAACGCGACTCCCATCGCAACGCCCGACGGCGCACGGGGCTCGATGCTCGACCCAGCACCCGATCCGATACTCGGGCGGCCATAAACGACGCCCCCACCACGTGCCAACATCGCGGGCCGCGCTGTGACGTACGCTCGTGCATGTCACACACCAGCGTCAACCCCGCAGCGCAGCAGCCCGCGACCATCGTCGCCTTCCAGCAACTGATCCGCGATCGCTACTACGCGACCGACTCGGCCCGCGGCGTGCCGGGCACGTTCATGTGGCTCATCGAAGAGGTTGGCGAGCTCTCCACCGCGCTGCAGAACAACGCGCCGGGCAAGTCGCCAACGCCCGAAGAGAAGGCCAACCTCGAAGAAGAGTTCGCCGACGTCTTCGCGTGGCTCGCAACGCTCGCGAACATCAGCGGCGTCTCGCTCGAGCGTGCGATCGAGAAGTACACCCAGCCCGGCCGAGTCGAAGGCGTCAAGTCCTGACCAAAAGAGCCCTCCGCGCAAGCGGAGGGGGCTCGATGGTTCAAGACGTTCCAAGATGATCCAAGACGATCAGAGGTACATCTACCTGCGCCGACCGTCGACAACGTCCGGCGCGGCCTGATCACTCGGTGACGGCCGCACGCTCAATCCCTCAGAACCCGCGCGGGATGACGTTCAGCACGAGAAGAATGATCAGAATGAGCAGCACCAGCCCCAGGCCGCCGGTAGGCGCATAGCCCCAGCTGCGGCTGTGATTCCAGGTTGGAAGCGCACCAACGAGGAGCAGAACGAGAATGATCAGCAAGATAAGTCCCATATCGATCTCCTAGTTTTTATCTATTGACTTGCATACTACCGTGGATATTTGATACCTGCTTTGAGGACTTGCTACGGAACACACCACACTACGGTGGCATTGATCCTGGCTTGAATCAAGCCGCTGACATTCCATCTCAGTCGCGCCCTCAGCACCAGTTCACGCGACTGGCTGCCACGCTGCACGAGAACGCAAACCCCGGAAAATCCTGATGCCGGCGTTGAACCCGGCACAGGACACACATCGAGCCGACTCTCTCCCACTCCAACGGCTCGTCATGATCAGATCATGAACAGATCCTGAGTCGCTCTTCATCCGACCATCCCACCGGCGTTGTGGTGTGGAGCACATGAGAATCGTGTGCGAGGCACACGCCCGCTCAGATGCACCACACGCACACCGCATGTCGGAGGATGTCGGGCATGTCAGGACGTGTCAGGACGTGTCAGGGCATCTCACCTGACTGAAGCGCCGGCTCGCCTAGTGCTTGGCGCTCGCGACCGCTGGCGTGGGCTTCACGCCAACGTCGGGGGTTCCGTTCGTGCTGCGCTGCTGGCCTCCCGACCCCTGGCCAGAGTTCTGGCCGGAAGGCTGGCTGCGCTGCGCATCGGTGCCCGGCGTTCCGGGCTTGCCAGGCACGTCCGCGGCGGGCTTGGCCGAGCTGGCCGAAGCGATACCGCTCGCACCGTTCATCGCACTGTTGGTCGAGTTGTTGGTCGAGCCGTTGGCCGCGCCGGCCGCATGCCCCGCATGGCCCTTCTTGGCCATCGAGCAAGAGGGCTTGAAGCCCGCACCCGAGATCGCGTCGCAGGCCGAGTCGCAACCCGCCTCGGTCGCGCTGATCTTGGCCTCGCCCATACGAACGGACTGGGTCGTCACGCCGTCAATGCCATTGAGTGAGGCCTTGACCTTCTGCACGCACGCATCGCCCGACATGCCATCGATCGTGATGGTCATGTCCGACTTCTTGTTGCTGTCCATCGTGCCGCTCGCGCCAGCCGCGCCGTTCGCGGGCATCGTCGCGCCGTGCTTCGAACCGGCCGACATCGTTGCGGATGCGTCCGTGGGCTTCGTGTTGTTCTGCATTGGATTCCTTTCGCTGAAGGCTCACCGGGGACAGCCGCATACCGCCGCCCGATGTGACACGATACACCGACTGACCTGCAGATCAACGCACAAAGCCATACATGCGTCGAACCTAGAACTCTGTACCTACAGCACATTAGATCTAGAGCACATGTGCTACATTTTCAGCGCATTCAGCCAAAGTCCCTCCAGAGAATCACTCGACCAAACGCGTCCTCCGAGCAAGCAGAGGGGCCAGCAACGACATCGATCTGTTCGACGCCCATGCCGTTGCGCATCCGGCACTCGCACTCCGCGAACCGGCCGCGGCATCGCTTGATGGCGGTGTTGAGTCCGATGGCGGCACGACGATCTGCGTGGCACTGGTCCACTCGCAGTTCGTCGTGCCGGGACAGTTTGGACGGTGACAACTTGAAGAAACCCGCTAGGTAGTGGTGACCTGCCCCCCAAATCCTGATCCAGCAACTATGAGAGTCCCGTCGGCCGCTGGGGTGTCTCGCGGATGCAACCGCCGCTCCATTTGTCCCAAAACAATCAGTCATGGAAGCGTGGATGGTGCTTGTACTGATCGGCGCGAACATCCCGGTGTACATCGGGATTGGACGCGTCGTCTTTGGATCTTGGGAGAACTTCGGGGAGTGCCTTCGCTTCTGGTTCACGCCCGACATCTTCTCGATGCTGCGCGGCGAGTTCACAGAGGACGCGTGGGCCGAGCTCAAACTGCTCTACTTCGTCGCGGTCTGCGCTGTTGTCGTCTGGGTTCAGTACGTGGTCATCGAGCGGCTCTTCTTCGTGTGAATCATACGCAAGGAACCAACGCTGCCGGCCCTAGGCCAGCCGCGTCGTGCGCTTTGGTGCGAAGGCAAAGCCCAGCGAGAGGACGAGTGCCATGCCGCTGACGGCGCCGACTGGGAGTGTCCAGCCCATGCGGGTCATGGCGTCGTCGGTGAACTTGTAGCTTGGTCCGTCGCGGCCGGCGCCGGGCATCACCTGCAGCGCGGCCTGGTACTGCCAGGTGTTCTCGACGAGCTCGCCGGGCTTGGGCTTCTGGCCGGTCTTGTAGGTTGGCCAGCCGAGGCGCTCGTGCGCGATGGTGCCATCGGGCAGGAGCTCGTAGAAATCAAACTCCCAGTCGCGCTTCCAGACCGCGCCCCATGTGTCGGGGTTTGCGCCCGGGCGCGGCGTGCGTGTGACGAAGACGAGGCGGTCGGTGATCTCTCCCGCGCGAACCTTGGCCTCAAAGTCCTTGATGTCGAGGCCGGTGAGCGGCGCGAAGCGCAGCACTCTGAGCCAGTCCGTGTGGGCGAGGAGGCCGGGAAGGTCGTAGTTGCCGGGGATCGTGACGCGCAGCCGGACCTGCTGATCGCCGTAGCTCACGATGAGATGCGGCGTCGAGGGGACTTCGAGGTCGTCGACGAGCGTGACGGGGCGGCCGGCGTACTTGAACTCGCGCAGGTCGAGGGGCTGGAAGGCGAAGATGTTTCGCGGCCGCTCGGCATGGAAGGCCTGGATGCGATTGCTGAGTCCCCACGCCGCGACAACCATCGCGAGGAGCGAGAGAAGTGCCACGAGGAGCAGGAGGGGACGCTGGCTCATCGTTCTTGATTCGCAGGGGATGCCGGCAGCGATTCGGTGTGGAGCGTTTCGTGAGAGGTGAGCGATGTGGAACGAGGGCGAAGTTGAATAGACTGGTTAGTGGCCGGCATCGTGGCCGTGACCGTCGGTGTGCGGCTTGGTATCTGGATTTGTGTCGAGCGCGCCGGTCGAGCCCACGAGCGGGCGGGTGCGGTTGGGGGACGAGACTGCGTGAGCGTCGTCGTGACCATGGCCGTGGCCGTGGCTCTTGCGCTGGCTCTTGATGCGTTCGAACTTCTCGGGGCCCCACGCCTCCATCCAGCGATCGCGTGCGGCGGTGACGACGGGCTTGCCGCCAGCGTTGGCGATGCCTGCGCCGGTTCCACCCTGCACGACCTGCGGGGCTTTGAAGTCATAGATCATGCCGCGGGAGAAGAGATCAAGGCCGGAGAAGAAGAGGAAGAGGAAGAGGGCGAAGAAGCAGAAGGCCATGAGGATGGAGTTGATCGGGTTGTCGTACCTGAGCTGCATGAAGATGGCCATGACGAGCAGGCTCTTGACGACTGCGATGGACATCGCGACGGCGACGTTGACCCACCAGGGGAGCGTGATCTCAAGGAAGCTCGCGATGAAGACCTCGGCCTGCGCGAGGCCGACGGTGAGGGCCGTGAAGAAGAGGAGGATGATGAGCACAGCGCGGAGCTGGAAGGGCCCCACGATGACGTGGCTGTCGTGCTGGCCGTGGGCACCGGCGCCGTGGGGGTCAACCTCGTTGAACGCCGCGGCGTGGCCTGCGGTGTTGTGGTCGTGTGATGCTGCGTGTGCCATAAGTGCTCTCTTCGATCTGATCTGCCCTAGTGCCAAGTGGCTAGTGCCAAGTGCCAAGTGCCAAGTGCCTTCTTCTAACCTAGTGCCCAGTCTCCAGTGCCTTCTTCAGTGGATCAGATAGAGGAGGGGGAAGAGGAAGATCCAGATGAGATCGACCAGGTGCCAGTAGAGGCCGGCGATCTCGACGCCGGTGTAGTACTTCGGTCCATAGTGGCCCTTGAGGCCCTTGATGGCGACGCGGGCGATCAGGACCATGCCGATGAGCACGTGGGCGGCGTGGATGACGGTGCCGGAGTAGTAGACGCTCCACCAGAGGGGCATGTTGGGATCGGTGGCGAAGGGGTAGTCGAAGAGCTGGCCGGGGCGCTTGCCGCCGTAGCCCTCGACGTAGACGAGCAGACCGCCCCAAGCGGACTTGGTGGTCTCGTAGTGGAGGAAGGGATCGAAGGAGAGGAACCAGCCGGACCACTTGGGCATGTACTCGAGGAAGAACTTGAGGAGGACGAAGACCGCGCCGAAGGCGATGGTGGCCCAGAGATTGATCTGGGCGCGCTTCTGCTGGTTGGTCTGCATGCAGTAGATGCTGCATGCCATGGTGTAGGAGGAGAGGAGGAGGACGGCGGTGTTGATCGCGCCAATGCGCCAGTCGAGCGCGGCCGACCCTTCAGCGAACGCGGCTGGATAGAGGGTGCGGAAGATGAAGTAGGCACAGAAGATGCCGCCGAAGAGGAGGACTTCGGTGGTGAGGAAGAGCCAGAAGCCGAGCTTCGCGCCGTCGAACTCCTCGGCCTGCGTGCGCCAGTGGTGCCCGGGCGTATAGCGCTTCCATGCCGGAGCCGCGAGGTCGGCGGGTTGCTTGGTATCCAAGCCTGGATCGATCGTGGTCATGCGTTGGCTCGGGGAGGAGTGAGAGGAAAAGAGAGAACGGAGGAGGCGAGGAGCGTGGAGGGCGGAGAGAAGAGAGTCGGTTCGGAGAACCGACGTACCCGGTCAGTGTCCTGATGCGAGGCGCTTGTTCTCTTCGGGGATCGGGTAGTCCTTGGGATCCCAGTGCGGGGGGACGGTGGTCTCGTAGTCGTATGGCCCGTGTGTGCAGAGGGGCTCGTGATCGAAGTTGTGCTCGACGGGCGGGCTCGCGGCGACCCACTCCATCGTGAGGCCGCCCCACGGGTTGGCGGGTGCCTTGGCACCGGCAACGAGGGAGTGGACCAGGACGGCGAGGTGGATCACAAAGCCCAGAAGGAGGAGCCACGAGCCGACAGTCGAGACCTGGTGGAGGGTCTGGAACTCATCGATGTAGCTGGCGTAGCGGCGGGGCATGCCCTGCGTGCCGAGGAAGAACTGCGTGAAGAAGGTGACATTGAAGCCGAGGAAGACGATGATCGCGGCGATGATGGAGAGGGGCTCGTTGTACATGCGCCCGAACATCTTGGGCCACCAGTGGTGGATGCCGGCCATCAGGGCCATGATCGTGCCGCCCATCATGACGTAGTGGAAGTGGGCGACGACGAAGTACGTGTCGTGGAGGTGCATGTCGGTCGAGAGCGTGCCCAGCGGGAGACCGGTCAGGCCGCCGATGGAGAAGAGGAAGAGGAAGATGAGCGTGTAGACCATCGGGGTGTTGATGGCGATCGAGCCCTTGTAGAGGGTCATGATCCAGTTGAAGACCTTGACGGCCGTGGGAATGGCGACCAGGAAGGTGAGGGCGGAGAAGACTGTGCTGGCGAGCTCGCTCATGCTCGTGAACATGTGGTGGCCCCACACGATGAACGAGACGGCGGCGATTCCGAGGCTGGCAAACGCGACGGCCTTGTAGCCGAAGAGGCGCTTGTGGCTCTGCACGGCGATGACATCGGAGATGATGCCCATGCCCGGCAGGATCATCACGTACACGACGGGGTGGCTGTAGAACCAGAAGAAGTGCTGATAGAGGACGGGATCGCCGCCGAGTGCGGGATCGAAGATGCCGACCCGGAAGATGCGCTCGAAGGTGAGGAGGAGGAGCGTGATGCCGATGACGGGGGTCGCGAGGACCTGGATGATGGCGGAGGAGTAGACGGCCCAGACGAAGAGAGGCATGTCGAACCAGCCCATGCCGGGGGCGCGGAGCTTGTGGACGGTGACGATGAAGTTCAGGCCGGTCAGGATCGAGCTGAAGCCGAGGATGAACGCGCCCATGACCATGAAGACCACTCGCCAGTAGTCGGCGTCTGTGGTGGTTGAGTAGGGTGTGTAGAAGGTCCAGCCGGTATCGACACCTCCCAGGATGATGGAGATGACGGCGAAGATCGAGCCGAAGCAATAGATGTACCAACTCAGCAGGTTGAGCTTGGGGAAGGCCACGTCCTTGGCACCCAGCATCAGCGGCAGGAAGAAGTTGCCCAGGCTGGCGGGGATGCTCGGCACGATCACCATGAAGACCATGATCGCGCCGTGCAGCGTGAAGAGGCGGTTGTAGGTGTTGTTGCCGGGGCTGATGCTCGTGGCGTCGGACATCGCAAAGAGCTGGCCGGTGATCTGGCCGGTGGCGCTGACGCGGACGGGCTCCCAGAGCTCGAGGCGCACGGCCATGGCGGCCACGCCACCGAGGAAGAACATGAAGAGGATGGCGAAGAGGTACATGACGCCGATCTTCTTGTGATCGACGGTCGTCATCCAATCCCAGACGGTGACCACGAACCCACCCTTGGGCTCAAGGTAGCTGGCGTGGTGGCCGTGACCGGCGTGGCTTCCATGGTTTGCCATAACACACTTCTCCAATCGACCTGCGGGTGATGGTCGCCGCGGCGATGATGCTTCAGGACGTGCTCTGCTGACTCACTGAATCGGATGGGATTGAACCGAAAGGAACGGAAAAGAGACTTCGAACCGAGCGTTGACCGGATGTTCAGCCTTGGGGCTTTGGTGCTTCGGGCTGCGGGGCCGCTGGCGCTGTGCCATCGGTCGCGGGTGCGGCCGGGGCGGCGTCCGCGGGGACGGGCCTTTCACCCTCGGGCGTGTGGATGCTGATGGATCGCATGTAGGCGATGATGCCTTCGATCTGCTTGTCCTTGAGGACGAAGGCGGGCATGTTGTTGGCGTAGCCCTCGACGATCTGGGCCGCGGGAACGGCGATGGACTCACGGATGTAGTCCGGGTTGACAGGCACTTCGCCCTTGTTGGTGCGGTGGCCGGGCTTGTTGTAGAGGTCCTTCCAGGTCGGGCCGGTGTTCATCGAGCCATCAACGGAGTGGCAGGAGGCGCACTTCTGCTTGAAGACGCGCTGGCCGACTGTAATGGGATCTACGTCGCCTGGATCGGCGGCGAACTCGAGGAAGGCGCGCCAGTGATTGTCGGAGACGACGCGGATGACGGCGGCCATCTCGCTGTGCTCATCGCCACAGTACTCGGCGCAGAAAACCCAGTGATCCGTATAGGGCGCTCCGGCGAGGGACTCGATCCACGTCTCGCCGCGGGCGTCGGCCTCTTCCTTGGTCTTGGGATGGGTCTTGGCATCGGGACCGGGCGCCTTGGCGTTGAACCAGATGCTGGTGTAGCGGTTGGGGAGGAGATCGGCCTTGACGCGGAAGTCGGGGACCCAGAAGGCGTGCATGACGTCGGAGCTGTTCATGCGGAGGCGAACGGGAGTTTCCGCGGGCATGTAGAACACCGTCACGGGTTTGGCGCCCAGCGTGGTCGCCACGGGCGACTCGGCTCCGTTGGGATAGACGAGCGTCCAGTTCCACTTGTAGCCGGTCAGGCTCATCTCGACGGCGTTACCGGGAGAGACGACCTTGTCCATGTAGCCAAAGAAACCCTGGAAGAAGATGTAGATGAGGAAGAGGGTGGGAACAACGGTCCACGCGACTTCGAGGGGCGTGTTGTGGGCGGTGCTGATGGGTGCGATCTTGCCGGGCTTGCGCCGGTACTTGATGACCCAGTAGACCATGATGCCCATGAGGCCCACGAACCAGATGACACCGAACCACCAGAGCCAGATGAACATGTCATCGGTGTGGTCGGCCATCTCGGTTCCCGCTTCGGTGGTGCGGAAGAACCAGCGCGTGATCATGTTCTCGTAGACGATGTCGGGGAGGAAGCCCGCACGCTCGCCGAGGGTCTGGAAGCTGGTCATGCTGGTAAGTCCTGTGAGGGCGCTGGCTGAGCTGAAGAAGCTAGTCAATTCTGTTGAACTTGTCATGAGGCCATCCCGGCGGCCTGGCCGCCTGATCGCGGGGCGTTACCCGCGGCGTGATCGAACGTGGAAGAGGCGCGGGGCGAAGCGATCACGACCACTTGCGGGCCCGCCTTGATCGCGGTCGCGTCGGGAGTGCCGCCGGTGCCTGAACTGCTGCCGGAGTTACCTGAGGTGCTAGAACCACCCTTGAGGCGGCGGCGCATGCGGTCGGTCAGCATGAGCGTGCCGATCAGGGTGCCCAAGCCGATCATGGTGGCGACGCCGCCAAGCTGCATGACGCGCATGGCCTGCAGCGTGTACTGGCCAGCCGTGGGGTCATACATGTAGCAGAAGGAGAGGAAGCGGTCGCCGATGCTCTGCGCGAGTTCGCCGTTGCTGGCTTCGATGAGCGCGAGGCGCATGTCGCGGCCGGAGGTGGGGAGGCCGTGGTAGCCGTAGATGTAGCGAGAGATGCGCCCCTCGGGCGTCACGAGGAAGGTGCAGACGGGGTGGGAGAACTCGCCGTTTTCAAGTTGGCGATACTTGAAGCCGAGCGCATCGGCGAGACGCTTGATGTTCTCGCTGTCGCTGGTGTGGAACTGCCAGCCCGCGGCGACTTCCTCGGGGATTGGCCCGGTGTTGTCGCGGTGGTAACCGTCGAGATAAATCTTGCGGAGGGGCTTGGAGGTAGCGGGTGTCTCGCTGGGATCGAAGGAGAAGAAGAGAACGTTGAAGTCCCTGCCGATCTCCATGCCGTTGAGTTCACGGAAGGTCTCGGCGACCTTGCCCATCAGCACGTCGCAGACGATGGGGCAGTCGTAGTAGACGAGCAGGATGACGGCGGGCTTGCTGGTGTTCTTGAAATAGTCACCCAGGCGGACCGGCGTCCCTTCTGAGGTGGTGAACTCGAGCTCCATCGGGAGGTAGTTGCCGATCTTCTCTTCGATGTCGAGGCCGCGGATCTGGGCGGGAGTCGCGGGGAGGGAGTCGGGCGCGGCCTGGGGACGCTGCTCTGGGGGAAGCGTGCGGATGTCGACGGTCTTGTTGCCGCCGGGTGAGTCGCCTTGGCCGCGGGCGGGGGTCGATGGAAGGCAGAGGGCAAGACCGGCGATCGCGAGCGACACCACAGCGGACGCGCGGCGGGGGCCGCAGCTGCTGGAGAGGTGCTTGAACTCGCGACGCATGGCTTTCCTCCAAAGAACTTCGATGGTGATCTGACGAAAGGTGTGGCCCGGGAGGCAAGACGTGATTACTTAGACTCGCCTCGGTTGGCGTAGCGACGCATGACACTCTGCTGGGCGGACTCGAGTGGGACGGCGACGGTGCCTGCCTTGGCGTCAACCCACTGGAAGGTGAAGGAGTCGGTGAGGCCGAGGGCATTGTCTGCCGCGGCCTTGGAGCGCCAGTACTCGGCGGCAATGCCCTCGTAGCCCATGCGCTCAACGCGGTGCTGCTTGAGGCGGCGGGAGTAGTCGCCGAAGTAGACGACCACGGCGATCACGATGATGCCGAAGGCGACCACGATCGCGACGGACCAGCCCATGAGCACGCCGGTGTTGATCACCGCGGAGTGCTCACGCTGCGGCAGGCCCTCAGACGAGTCGTGATGGTGCCAGTCGTCGGCGTGCCCATGAACAGGGGGCGTGTGTTGATTATGGCCCATACCTTCGCTCCTCGCTGAACGGGCTCTCAAATCCCGTTCGAGCCTCTTACTGATTCGTTCTGTCAGACCGCATGGATTACTGTCAGACGATGATCCGAACGCTATTCACTTCTGTGCCGGTGATCCAAGCTGTGTCCAAACTGGGTTCAATCTGTGAAGCGTTGCCGGGTGTGCGGGGGTGCATGCAGCAGGGGGGTAGACCGTTGTTTTCCTTGGAAAGGCGGTGTCTAAGCGATTCTGCAGGAAGACTTTAGACGTAGTTCTTGTGCTCGAGGGCGTCGCCGATCCATGCATCATGAGCGGGGACGAGCTGGGTGGTGGTGATCTGACGGATGACGAAGCCGAGCATGATGAGCAGGGGCCCGAGGATGGCCGCGGCGTCGAGCCAGAGGAAGCCGAGGACCGCGGGGGTTTCCTCGGCGTCCAAGGCGTAGGAGAAGACGGTTGGGCGGACGATCCAGTAGAGGTCCAGTATGTGGGCGAGGACCATGAACGCGCCGACCAACAGAAGGATCCCGGGGGCGCGCTTGACGGGGCGGTGGATCAGGATGAGGAAGGGGGTGAAGAAGTGGCCCATGATGAGGAAGTAGGTGAGGAACTGCCAGCCGTTCTCTTTGCGGTGGAGGTAGAAGGCCGTTTCCTCGGGGATGTTGCTGTACCAGATCAGGAAGTACTGGCTGAAGGCGATGTAGGCCCAGAAGACGCTGAAGCTGAACATCAGCTTGCCGAGATCGTGGAAGTGCTCGGTGGTGACGACGCCCTCGAGCTTGCGCTTCGAGCGGATCCAGGCCAAGAGCGCGGTGACGGTGGCGATGGCGCCAAAGTTGGCGCCGGCAAAGAAGTAGACGCCCCACATCGTGCTGAAGAACTTGAAGTCCAGGCTCATGAGCCAGTCAAAGCCCGCGAAGGCGGTGGTCAAGGCGAAGATGAGCATGCCCCAGGCGCTGGTGCGACGGGCCTGAGCTGAGGCGGCGATGTTGGTCGTGCTGTCCTGCGCCTTTGAGAGGGCCAGCAGGCGGCGCGAGAGGAGCGTCCAGACGACGCCGTAGATCACGGCGCGGAGCACGAAGAAGGCGGGGAAAATGAAGCCGGGCTCACCACCCTTGGGCTTGCCCATGGGCCAGTAGAAGAAGACCCACTTCTTCTGGAGGAGGTAGTCAGAGTGCATCTCGGGGCGCAGCCAGAGGAACATCTTCCCCTGCGTCAGGATCTCCACCACCAGCACGACCATCATCATCAGGAACGCGAAGGGCAGGAAGCTCATCACGTTCTCGAAGGTGCGGCGGATCGTGCTGGCCCAGCCTGCGTTGGTCAGGTGGAAGGCCATCACGAAGAACATCGAGCCCAGGCAGATGCCCAGCACCGCCAGGACGCCGATGTGGTAGACCGCGAGGGCGTGCTTTGGAGTCACGATGCCCGCGAGGCCTGCACCGAGCGTGATGAGGAGGCCCAGGCCGCCGATGGCCATGAGTGGCATTGCGATGGAGCCGGATCCCGGCGCCATCGTGATGTTGTCGACCCTCAGAAGCTTGGCGCGATCGACGCCGTGGCCGTGATGGGCGTGATCGGCGTGGCCCGTGCCGCTGGCGGCGTGGGAGGAAGAGTGGCTCACTGGTTGCCTCCCGTGGCGGGTGCGCCCGTGTTGCTTCGGAGCAGAGTTGCGGCCCGCTCGAGTTCCGGCCGCAGCTGCTGCGGCACCTGATCGATCGTTCCCTGGCGGGTTGCCTGGAGTGCCCGGATATGGGCGACGATGGCCCACGAGTCCTCGTGCGACAGGGCGTGTGCGTAGCCGGGCATCTTGGCGGGGAGGCCGGGCTGGGCCGCGGCGATTCCGTAGCGGGCGGTGTGGAAGATGTATCCGTCGAGGCCGGTCTGTGCGAGGCGATTGACCTTGCTTCCGTCCGCGGCCACGACCTCTTCGGTCGCGCCGGGCTGATACTTCGCGTCGTAGAAGTTGGGAAGTGGATAGGACCAGACCTGGCCGACCGTGCCCTTGCCGTCGCCGAGGTATCCGTGGCAGGCGGCGCACGAGATGTTGAAGCGCTCCTGGCCGCGGGCGAGGAGCTTGGCGTCGACGTTGACGGTCTGGGGAATCATGGCGAGCCACGAGCCGTCGGGGTTGGTTCCTTCGTAGTGGCCGGGATCGTCCTTGAGAAGATCCGCGCGCTGCTGCATGAAGGGATCCGCCCAGTCATCAGCGCTCACGAAGCCCTGGCGACCGAAGGCCACCGTGCCCGCGACCGGCATTCGCATCGTGCGGCCATCGGCGTAGAAGTCGCTCTGGCTCTGGGGCTTCCACTTTGGCGCATCGTCCATGTCGGGAAAGAACTGGCGCGGTGGCTTGTCCGAGCGGTCGCCGCGACAGCCGCTGAGCACGCCAAGGGCGCACACGGACGCGAGCAGGCTGAGCGTCGTGATGGTGGGGATGGTCTTCATGGTTGTGCCAAACTTCCAAACTTCCAAATGGTCAAATGGCCGTTGCGATTCGTCTCTGCCTTCTCCAGTGCCTCGCGCCAAGTGCCTAGTGCCCTCTCACTCCTCTACCAACTCGATTGAGACTGCCCCTGCGTCTTCGAGGAGCTTGCGGGTCTTCTCGGGGTCGAACTTGTCGTCGATGGCCTCGATGGCCACGAAGAATCGATCGTCGCTGCTCGACAGAAAGCGTTCCTTGTTGAAGAGCGGGTGGTGCCAGCGTGGGAGGCCGTTGAGGGCGAGCATGCCGATCAGTGCGGCGAAGGCGCTGAAGAGGACGCCGAGCTCGAATGTGATGGGCACGAAGACCTGCCACCCGCCGCTGACGAGCGAGCCAAAGGGCTTGCCCTGCGTTACGAGCTGGTAGTCCACCGAGCTCATCCACCACTGCATGAGGTAGGCAAGCGAGACGCCCGTGATGGCGCCGCAGCCGACCAGAATCGGGAGCTTGGTGCGGGACATGCCCATCGCCTCTTCCATGCCGTGGATCGGGAAGGGGGTGTGGACGTCCCACTGCCTGTATCCAGCATCGCGGACCTGCTCCGCGGCGTGGTAGACATCGGCGGGCGTGGTGAACTCGGCCATGATGCCGTAGACCTTGTCACCGGCCTCGGTCACGTAGACCTTGCCCGAGTTAGACCCGTTCGAGCCGCTCGTCTTGCCTGAGTTGGATGCCATGGCTTAGTGCCCTCCCTTGGAGGAATCGATGGAGGTGCTGCTGGTTGAGGTAGTCGCAGACGTCTGCTCGCTGCTGGAGGGTTCGTGGTAGTGCGGGCTGGCCTGCGGCAGCACGGCCTTGAGCTCGGCCATCGCGAAGACCGGCAGGAACCGCAGGAAGAGCAGGAAGAGGTGCAGGAAGACGCCGATCGAGCCCACGAAGATGCAGATATCAACAGCGGTGGGCGAGAACATGTGCCACTCGCCGGGGAGGAACGCCCGGTGCAGGCTCGTCACGATGATGACGAAGCGCTCGAACCACATGCCGATGGTGACGAAAATGCAGACCGTGAAGATCACGGCAGGGTTCGTCCGCATCTTGCGGAACCAGAAGACCTGCGGGCTGATGACGTTGCAGGAGATCATCGCCCAGTAGGCCCACCAGTACGGCGCGCCGCGACCGACGCCGAAGGTCTCTGCCAGGAATGGCGGCATCACTCGGTTGTTCAGGAAGGCCTCGAACTCGAAGACGTTGCCGCTGTACCAGGCGATGAAGAACTCCATCGCGTAGGCAAAGCCGACCATCATGCCCGTGAGCAGGATGATCTTGGCCATGTTCTCGAGGTGACGGAGCGTCACGAAGTCCTTCATGTTCGGATAGAGTTCGCGTGCCGGGATCAGCAGCAGCAGCACCATCGCGAACCCGCCGAAGATCGCACCCGCCACGAAGTAGGGCGGGAAGATGGTCGTGTGCCAGCCCGGCACGATCGATGTTGCAAAGTCAAAGGACACGATCGAGTGCACGCTCAGCACCAGCGGGGTCGAGATGCCCGCCAGGAGCAGATACGCGCACTCGTACCGGTGCCAGTGGCGGCTGCTGAAGCGCCAGCCGAGCGAGAAGACGCCGTACAGGTACGCGCGGATCTGATCGACCTTGATGGGAACAAAGGGCAGGAGCACCGCGCCGCCCGTGGGGTTCAGACGCAGGCGACGGTCTGCGCGATCACGCAGCGTTGCGAGATCCGGGATCATGCCCATGTACCAGAAGAGCAGTGAGACGGTGCCGTACGTCGAGACCGCAAACACGTCCCAGAGTAGCGGCGACCTGAAGTTCGGCCAGATCGCGTTGGCGTTCGGCAGCGGGAGCAGGAACCACGCCATCCACTGACGACCCACGTGGATGCCGGGGAAGGTCGCGGCACAGATCACCGCGAAGATCGTCATGGCCTCGGCCGCGCGGTTCACGGCCGTGCGCCACTTCTGCTTCAGCAGGCAGAGGATCGCGCTGATGAGCGTGCCGGCGTGGCCGATACCGATCCAGAAGACGAAGTTGGTGATGTCCCAGGCCCAGTCGACCTGGTTGTTGAGGCCCCACGTGCCGATGCCCGTGATGACCAGATACAGGATCATCACCGTCATCAGCGTTGCGAGGCCCGCCGTCGCGGCGGCCATCGGGTGCCACCAGCGCGGCGGCGGCTTCTCAGCGTAGCCGCAGATGATGTCCGTCACTTCGCTGAAGGAGCGATTGTTGAGCACCAGCGGCGGGCGCACGCCGGGCGTATCGATCAGCGTGCCGTCGCCGGTCTCGGGATCGAGGCGCTGCCCACCCGGAGCAGGACGAACCTTGCCAGCGAGCCGCTCCGCCGTGATCTGGTCGGGATGGATCGTGCTCATGCCTTGCCTCCGCCCAGCACCGTCAGTGACAGGCTGTAGCCGCGGTCCTCACGCTTCTTGCTTGGGACGTAGTTGAACGAATGGCCGACTTCCGCCTTGGGAGCGTCGCCGTGGTCGTGGCCGTCATGGGACCCGTGTCCGTCGTGACCCCCCTTGTCCTTATTGCCGCCGAGTCCGCCGTGCGGGGGCCATGTCTCCCACATGTGCTTGCGATCAGCATCGCACAGATTGGGATTCGGGTTGAGCACGCGCACCATGTGGCTCGTGCGGGGTCGTGTGTTGAGATAGTTGAGGAGGCCGTAGCTGCGTGCGTTGTTGCGCATCGCGTGCACGCGGCTCTTGGTGTCCAGGATGTCGCCGAAGACGATCGAGTCGCTGGGGCAGGCCTGCTGGCACGCCGACTGGAAGAAGCCATCGGGGATGCCTTCGAGGCCCGCCAGCTTCACCTCGATCTTGGCCTGGTTGATGCGCTGGATGCAGTACGTGCACTTCTCCATCACGCCGCGCGAGCGCACCGTGACGTCGGGATTCTTCTGCATCCGCTCGATCTCGGCGAGCTTCTCACGCAGGCGCGGCGGGATGAGGTTGGGGTTGATCTTGTTGTGCTCGCCGGACCCTGTGATGCCGCCGCGGTTGGGGGCGATCGCCTCGATCTGGGCCTGACCCATGTAGTCGCCGTTGAACTTCGTCACGCCATAGTCGAAGAAGTTGAAGCGACGCACCTTATACGGGCAGTTGTTGGCGCAGTACCGCGTGCCGATGCAGCGGTTGTACACCATGTAGTTCAGTCCCTCGGGCCCGTGCACCGTCGCGTTCACGGGGCACACGACCTCGCAGGGTGCATTCTCGCAGTGCACACAGGCGACCGGCTGGTGGAACATGAACTCAGGGTGCGACTGATCGCCGCCGGCGAAGTAGCGATCGACGCGGATCCACGTCATCTCGCGGCCCTTGGCCACTTCCTTCTTGCCGACCACCGGGATGTTGTTCTCAGCCTGGCAGGCGACCGTGCAGGCGCCGCAGCCGGTGCAGGTGCTCTGGTCGATCGTCATCCCCCACTGCGGCCCCACAGCAAAGGGCGGCGGCGTGTTCTGCTGGTAGCGTGGGCCTTCGGGATTGCCGGGGAGCTTGTCCGTCGGGTCCGGGTCTGCAAGCGAGCGGTTGTACGGGTGCTTGTAGATCGAGAGGTTCGGCGGCGTGTGCGAGAGTTCGCCCAGCATCTCCGCGAAGTTCAGCTTGGTCACGCGGCTCTGGTTCTGATAGAACGTATCGACCGCTTCCTGAACCTCGTCCGCGTGCAGCTTCCACATCGGAAGATCAACGGCGCGCACGATGCTCGTGCGACCCTCCATCGACCAGTGGTTCTGCGTTGAGACGACCATGTGCCGCTCGCCCACAGGCTGGGCCGAGGCGCCACCCGCAGCGAACGAGGGGTTCGAGCTTGATCGCAGCGAGTTCACGTTGAACCCGACGCCATCGGCCACTCGACCACCCACCGTGCGGCCATAGCCGAGCGTCATGATCACGGTGTTGTCGGCCATGCCGGGCAGGATCCACACCGCTGCGCGAACGACGCGGCCATCGACCGTGAACTCCGCGACCTCGCCCTCGGGATACTTGGGCTTGTAGTAGATCGCGTTGAGATCACTCTTCGAGTAGCCCAGCGGTGCCAGGCCCAGCGCCTCGGCGGTGCCGGGGCTCATGAGCGCGGGGTTGTCCCAGACCGTCATCGTGCCGCTCTCGGGCAGCTCCTGCAGCCACGCGACGTTCGCGAATCGACCATCGAAAAGGCGGCCGACGCGGAAGGCAACCTCGAGCGAGCCCTGCGTCGGTGCGGCACCGATCGCGAGGCCGTCCATGCCCTTGGCAACTTCATCGAACCGGACCGTCGGTGCGGGTGCCTTCTTGCCACCGGTGCCCGCGAGCACGCCATCGTGCAGGGCGCGACGCCAGGCCTTCTCAAGATTCGCGGCCCCCACCACCGTTCCCCACGCAGCGCGGGTGATGGCGTAGCCATCGGTGCGAGCGGCGAAATCGCCGCCCGCGAGCAGTGCGGTGAACTCCAGCTCGCTCATCGCGGGCTCATAGAGGGGCGCGATCATCGGCTGCACGGGCGCGATCGTGCCATCGAGGGCGATCGTGTCGCCCCAGGACTCGAGGTAGTGCGTGCCATTGAGCGACCACGTGCTCTTGGAGCTCGTCTCGGTCAATTCGCTCGAGAGCGTGATGCGTGCGGGCACCTTCTCGAACGCGGCGCCGAAGTTGAGATCACCAGGGGCGTCATAGAACGGGTTGGTGCCCATGCAGACGAGCGTTGAGATCCGTCCAGCCTCGATGGCCTTTGTGAGGTTCGCAAGACCCGTGCCCGAGTCGAAGGCCTCTTCGGCCGACATCGGCACGTACGAGACCGAAGTCCCGACGTTGCCCAGCGCGGTGTTCATCGCGATCACGAGGGCGTGCACGCTCGGTGGCATCGTCGGCCCCGCGACGATCAGCGTCTTGCCGCGATTGGCGGCATCGAGAAGATCCTTCGCGCACTCCTCGAGGAACTTGCGGTCGATGTCATTGCCAGCCGCGACGGGCACGTTTGCAACGGCCGCGAGGAGACCGGCAGAGCCGGGCTGCTGCGTGGGCCCAAGAAGGAACTTGGCAAGCTCAATCGCGAAGCCAACAACGCGTCCGGGCGAGAGGGACATGCGATGATCGGCCGAAGCGCCGGTGAGCGAGAAGCCGCTCTCGACGACGTAGAGCCGGCTCATCTCATCATCACGCTTGAGCACCTCGCGCGACTTGGCAAAGCCGCGCGCGTTTGACAGTTCGCCCGGCTCCTGATGGACGAAGTCACGGTCCAGGGAGAGGATGACGCGCGTCGTCTCCTTCGAGATGTTCAGCACCTCGCGCATCGGAGCGCCGAAGGCGATCACCGAGCCATCGATCGGGCCGCGTGATTCGGCTGATGCGTACGGCACCATGACGGCCTTGGGATACTTCTTCGCGAGCCCCGCGCGCGCTGAGGTAAGCGACGGGCTGCTCACCTTGCCATAGACAAAGGCGAGCCCCTCGCCACCGTTGCTGGCGTACTTCTTGAAGTGCTCCGCGCCCCACGTGCGGAAATCATCCCACGAGGCGTCCATCACGCCGCGAGTGGGATTGTCGAAACGCGGGTTCTTCAGGCGGTCGGGGTCGTAGAGGCCCAGGATGCTCGAAAGGGCCCACGTGCTTGCCTTGCCACGGTTGATGGGATGGAGCGGGTTGCCCTCGATCTTCGTCGGGCGTCCTTCGTGGGTCTCGATAAGGAGGCCCTCGGCTCCGCCGTCGGGCCGCGGCATGCTCGTCGCGTAGAAGAGCGGCTTTCCGGGGATGATCTCCTCGGGAACCTCGCGCGAGTATGTCAGGATCTTGTGATCCGGGCGTCGGCACCCGGCGACCGTTCCAACACCAGCCAGCGCGATGCTCGCGCCCATCACCTTCAGGAAGTCACGACGGGTCTCGGCACCCGCAGACTCGCTGCGCTCAAGCTCGCTCGCACCAGCGGGGAACTCGCGCTCCATCCAGTCACGGAACTCGGGCGCATCGGTGAGCTCGTCCTGGCTGCGCCAGACGCGCTGGCCCGCGAAGTGCCCCGCCGCGGCACCGGAGCGCTGCGCAAGCTCGGCCTTGCTGGGCTTCTTCTTCTCACCGTGCAGCGTCGATGGGCATTGATCGTGTGTCATAAGTAGGCACTAGGCACTGGGCACTGGGGAAAACAGAACAAGCTACGCCGAGTCACAAGCTCAACCGCTGGGGCTACCACATCCGATCTCGCACTTCTGACCCTAGTGCCCAGTGCCTAGTGCCTAGTGCCTTCTTCCACTAGTTAGTAGTGACACGCGCCGCAGTTGGCTGGCGGTGCCTGCTTCAGTCCGTCCACGAGGGCTCGCGCCGTCGCGATTGACTGCTGATTTCCTTCCTTGCGCGAGTTGAGGTGGTCCTCAACCCACTGCAGGTTCGTGACCTTCTCACGCGGCACGAGGTTCTTGTCATCGCTGCGATGGCAATCAAGGCACCAGCTCATCGAGAGCGACTCGACCTGCCACACCACCGGCATCGTGTCGATGCGGCCGTGGCACGAATAGCACGACACACCCGCCGCCACATGCGCGTGGTGCGGGAAGTTGGTCACGTAGTCCGGAACCTTGTGCACGCGCCGCCACTCGATCGACTCGTTGGCGTTATACGCCGTCCGCACAAACTCAGTCTTCTGCTTGTGCGTCTCGGATTCTGAGTACACCGCGAGAAGGTTCTCACCGTGGCAGCCGTAGCAGGTGGCGACGTTGGGGATGTTCGCCTCGTAGCTCTTCTCCACCTTCGTGTGGCAGTAGCGGCAGTCCATTCCCAGCTTTCCAGCGTGCAGCTGGTGGTTGAACCCGCCCCCGGGCTGCGTCGGCATGTATCCCACACGGAAGAACTTGGGCGTGGCGTAGTACCACATCCCGCCCACCACCGTCGTCATCGCGCCAGCACCCGCGAGCGCGAGCACCGTCGGAAGAACGTTGGTCCACTTTGGAAAGAGAGACGCCACCAGAGGCCTCCTTTGCCGGAGCCAGAAACATCCGAACGCCGCACAGATCACGAAACCAATAACGCCAACCCTGACACCAACCCTGACGCCAACCCTGACACCAACGCTTCCGCACAACCCCTGCCAGACCCAACACCCTAACGAGTTTGCGGCAACTTCGCACTCGACCCGTCCGGTATCGGCGATAGACTTTCCTGTAGAACCGTAATTTGCTCTACCAGCACCGTAAGAGTCAAGCAGGATTCCTGTCGGATCGTAATTGAGACACAGTCTCAGGAAAAATCGGCCCTTCCGTACGCTCTGGGCCAGAGGATCGCCATGGCAACCTTGGGCAGTCCGACCACAACCCAATCAAATCCCTCAACGCTCGGCCCCGTCGCGTCGCCGCTCGGGCCCGGCATCGCTGGCGGCTTCGCGCTGGCACTCACTGTCTGGGTGGCGTGGCTCCTGACCCACCTTCCTTGGATGAGCGAGGCCTTCGGCATCACTGAGCGTCATGCGGTGCCGACGATCCTCGCGGCGTGGTTCATCGCGGCCTTCCTGCTTGGCCGCGGTGTGGGACTGAAGCGTGCGCCGCTGGTTGGGCTCATCGCGGGCGTGGTCTCGGCCCTTGTCGGCCTCTTGATTCTGGGCTCGCGATTGACCGAGATTCCGGCCGAGAGCGCGGCGGCCAGCGCTGATCCACTCGTCCGCTCACAGTTTGTCCCCAACGCCGGACTCATCGCACTCGGATTTCTTGGCCTTGGCGCGATCATCGGGACCATCGGAGCCTTTGCTGGCTCGCTCACTCGCCCCGCGGGCCCGCGCTCCGAGCCGAACTGGCTCGGGCGCATGGGAATCATCACGCTTCTGGCCGCGGCACCACTTCTCTTTGTCGGAGGGCTCGTCACGAGCACCAACTCTGGCATGGCCGTCCCTGACTGGCCCGGCACGTACGGAAGCAATATGTTCCTGTATCCCCTGGGACCACGCTTCGCGGCGCTCGAAGGGAAGCAGCCCTACGCGGACATCTTCCTTGAGCACAGCCACCGCCTGCTGGGCGCGCTGCTGGGCCTCAACGCCATGGTCCTCATGGTCTGGACGCTTCTCAAGGAGCCAAGACGCTGGGTCAAGGTGTGGGCCGTGGCCACGTTCCTTCTCATCTGCTTTCAGGGCGCCATCGGCGGCCTGCGTGTGCTCGAGGGCAGCCTCGACCTCGAACAGGACAACGTCTGGCTCAGCGCCTTTCACGGCGTCAGTGCGCAGGTTACGTTTGCCGCGATCGTGTCGCTGGCCATGTATCTTTCAAGTACCTATCAATCGCTGAATGTTACATCTTCAGATGCAACACAGCCGCCGGTCCATGATAAAACCCGGATTCTCAAGGCCATGTCCACCGGCGCGATGCACGCCCTCTGGCCGCAGCTGGTCTTCGGCGCGATGTACCGGCACGCCGGCAGCGCCCACGCACTCTACACGCACATGGCCTTCGCCTTTGTCGTCACCGGCCTTGCGATCGTGGCGGGCATGATCGCCATCGGCGATTCCACAACGAACACCGGGGCCGCCGCCGTCGCGTCGCCCGCGAGCCCCTCCTCCAAATCGTCCGCGAGGCGATGGCTCGCGCTCCTCGGCTACGCCATCGTCCTTTGCGTCGGGCTGCAGTTCATCCTTGGCTGGGCCGCCTTCGCCACGCACAGCGGGCGCGAGGCCGCGAGCATCGGCGAGGCTCTGGTCCGCACGGCCCATCAGGCCAACGGCGCGGCACTCCTTGGGCTCACCACGGCGCTGGCACTCCTCGCCAGACAGGCCTGGCGTGCGGCGGGCAAGCCGGGACGGGGACACGTGTCCGCCTAGGGCTCCGCTGCTCGCAATTGGCGCCCGAGCAACGCTCGCGATCTCGGAACTTCCGGCCGCGACGTCCGCGCGATAAAGTCGTGCCAGACGTACATCGAAGCTCGTGCGCCCGAGCGTTGCTGAGAACCGGCACGGAACAGGAGTGGACGACATGACACCGGTGGTCAAGTACTTCGAGATCCCCGTCACCGACCTCGACCGCGCCGCCGCCTTCTACGAGGCCGTCCTGCTCGTCTCCCTCGAGCGCGGCGAGATCGACGGCAACCAGATGGCCTTCTTCCCCTCCGATCCCAACAGCGCCGGCGCGGGCGGCGCACTCGCCAAGGGCGACAGCTACACCCCCGGCAAGCAGGGCTGCCGCATCTACTTCGCCGTAAGCAGCATCGACTCCACGCTCGCAAGAGCCATCGCAGCCGGCGGCACCATCCTCTATCCCAAAACCAGCATCGGCGACCTCGGCTTCGTCGCCGAATTCGAAGACAGCGAGGGCAACTGCATCGCACTCCACAGCGCAGCCTGAAAAACCCGGCCCGACACGCACCCGCGCCTTCCTACTCCGCCATAGGCCACCGCTTCAGCGATGGACTTGGTGATGATGCCGCTCGATACCCGCTCCGGCCCCAGCGGGCAACGCCCTCACCTGAACCGCGATCCGAAGAAGCAGCCGCCAGAACTCCACGCGTTCCAGCGCGTTTCAACGCCCTTGCCCGCTCATAGGCCACCGCTTCAGCGGTGGTCCAGCGGCCCGCACATCCCCACGTCCATCAGGTTCCCGCTCCAGCCCGTTTCAACGGGCTTCCAGTTGGCGGGCTTCAGCCACAACGACCCCGCCACCCAACACTTCAGCTCACGAAGTCGCCCGCAAGCACGGAGGACCGCCCCTTCACGCCACGGGTGGAGCGCAGCGCAACCCGTGGATGGCCAGATTCATCTTCCTGCCCCGGCGGGGCAGAGGAACATCGCACGTAAACGGGCGAGGGCGAGGATCAGAATTGCGAGTGACGATCTCTCCCGAGCCCTCACCCCACCCCCACTCCCATGAATTCACGCAGCCGCTGTCGCAGACTCTCGGCAAGCGGCACCGACAATCCCCTGATCGCGGCCTCCGCGGCGGCTTTCTGCGCTTCGCTCGGGCCATAGGGGACTCGCCACGGCCTCGCCCGTTCGATGAAGTCCGAGCCCGCGCGAATGAGCGCCGCATCGGCGCTCCCCGCGGCCACCACCGCGTCCACAACGGCGTCATACGGATGTCGCCGCAGCAGGATGCGCAGCGCATATCGACGAGAGAGTCCACGTGAGCTGCCGCGCAGAACATCACGCAAGGCCTCGACCGGTGCCGCGTTGCCCAGCAGCTCCAGCGCACGCCCAGCCTCTCTTGCCACCGCAGGCCGCCCGTCGCGGAGAAGCTCGACGAACCAGTCGACGCGGTGATCCCGGTCGAGCGCCGCAACGGCCCGCACCGCCGCGGCAGCCACCATCGGACGGTCATCCTCAGCAAACGGGACGAGTCTCTCGGCGTCCGCCTGCGTTCCGCACTCCCCCACACCGAGGATCGCGGCCGCTTGATCCGCGGCCTTCCCGGCCGCAAGCGCCCCGAGGTAGAACGTGCGAGTGTCGAGGCTCTCGCCAGCTTTCTCCGGCGGTGCGTTCAGATAAGACCTCGCCGCATGACGCATCGACGCGTGACGATCAAGCAGTGCCGCCCGCAGAAAGGCCCGGCGACGCTCCGGAGCGTCATCCAGAACCGCATACAGCGCCTCGCGACGGATCGGCATGAAACGGTCCGAAGCAATCGTCGCCAACAACCGCTCGCGGCCAGGACACTCCGCCCACGCCCGAACCGCCTTCGCGGCTCTCAACCTCACCACCGGGTCCGCGCTCTCCATCGCCATCGACACGAGCATCGCGCGATCGGCATCGGGTAGCGAAGCGGAAACACGGAGCGTCCACACCCCCACCGATCGGTCTTGCGATCGCGCCGCGTCCATCAGCGCCGGGCGTAACTCCGGACGAACAAGGAGCGACGAGAAAGCGTCCGTCAGCCACGCATGGTCCGCCCGCGAGCGAACGCGCAGCTGATCAACCAGCCCGAGGACTGGAACCCATATGGCAGCATGCTCGGGAACAAGCAACGCCTTGACTGCTTCCGTCGCAACGTCTCGAACCTGATCCACCCAGTCATTCGCACGCAGCAGGGAGTACGGCAAGGCCAGTGTGGCGTCGCTCTCCGATACGAGTCGACGCAGGGCAGCCTCTCGGACATACCCGCTCGGGTGCAGGGTGAACATGGCCCAGACCCGCGCCGGCCACTCCTGCTTGCCGATCCAATCCACCCCAAGCTCGTTCCACGAGTACCCCTGCAGCGTCAACTCTCGAACCCGACCTTCGAAACCCGGCAACGCCGCAACCGGGATCAAGGCCGCCAGATCGCTGATGACCGCTGCGCCCGCTCGCCGCAGCTCGGCGTTGTTGTGCGCCAGAATGTACAAGAGCGATGGAATCGACCGCCAATCTCCGGTGCCCCGAATGGCGTCCAATGCGTCCTTCGACGCCGCCACCGACCGCTCCAACTCCGCGCGCGTCCGCTGGGGCTGCCATGGCCATGCCCAAGTAGGAGACAGGGCGTCGCTCAGCCGGCGAAGAAGGTCATGCATAAAGGACGGGCCCGCCATGGGCCATCCTACGTTGCGGCCCAACCGCCTCGTCGTTGGAGTCTCCGTCAGTCCGGAACTTGCGTCTGAGGATGCCCACCCCCACCCTCCCCGGCTACCCTTCGCCCATGCCATTCAAAACCGTCTATCAGGCGTCGATCGAGCACCTCCAGATCATGGACGAGGAGGGGCGCGTTGACGAGAAGCTCTCCAAGGGTCCCGATGGGAAGCCGCTCCTCTCGGACACCGAGATCACCGAGCTCTATCAGTACATGATCAAGTGCCGCCGCCTTGATGAGACGGCCTTCAAGCTCCAGCGCGCCAAGCGCATGGGCACCTATCCGCAGAACAAGGGCCAGGAAGCCTGCGCCATCGGCACCGCCTACGCCGCGAAGGTCGGCGTCGACTGGCTCGTCCCCTGCTACCGCGAAAACGCCGCCCTCTGGATGCACGGCCTCCCCATGCACTACGTCTTCCTCCACTGGATGGGCGACGAGCGTGGCAACCAGATCCCCAAGGGCGTCAACCAGCTCCCCCTCTGCATCCCCATCGGAACCCAGATGCTCCACGCCATGGGCATCGCCTGGGCCCACAAGATGCGCAAGGAGCCCAAGGTCGTCCTGACCTACTTCGGCGACGGCGCCACCAGCGAGGGCGACTTCCACGAGGCCATGAACTTCGCCAGCGTCTTCCAGGTCCCCCTCATCTTCGTCTGCCAGAACAACGGCTGGGCCATCTCCGTCCCGCGCGAGAGCCAGTCCAACAGCGAGACCATGGCCCAGAAGGCCATCGGCTACGGCATGCCCACCATGCAGGTCGACGGCAACGACCTCCTCGCCGTCCACCGCGCCGCCAAGGAAGCCGTCGACCGCGCCCGCGCTGGCGGCGGCCCATCCTTCCTCGAGTGCGTCACCTACCGCCTCGCCGACCACACCACCGCCGACGACGCGACCCGCTACCGCCCCAAGGAAGAGCTCGAAGCCTGGGTCAAGCGCGACCCCATCATCCGCCTCCGCAAGTACCTCGAGTCCAAGAAGCTCTGGGACGACAAGAAGCAGGAGGCCCTCGAAGAGGCCGCCAAGCAGATGGTGACCGAAGTCATCCACGCCGCGGAGTCGATCCCCGCTCCGAACAAGGACGACATCTTCGACTACACCTTCGCCGAGCTCCCCAAGGAACTCGAGATCCAGAAGCGCACCATGCGCACCCACAGCCTCGGCCAGTTCCCCGAGCAGGTTGGCCTCAAGCAGGCTGTTGAGCAGTAGCACGCGGAGCGATGCCCATGCTCGTCCACCTGCAGGACACCGACGGCCGCGACGTCTGGATCAACCCGATCCACGTGAAGGTCCTGCGCACCAAGAAGGGCATCTTCGGCGGCGGCAAAAAGGGCACCGAGATCTGGCTCGGCTGGACGAGCACGAGCGAGGCCATCGTGGTGCCGCAGGATCCCAAGGACATCGCCGCGGCGATGAATGCCGTGCTCGCGATGATCGCTACCGGCGGCTCATCAGCACACTCCCTCGGCGCGCTCGACTCGAGCGACGACGAACACTCGGGAGTGCCAAATGCCGGCTCATGACACGCGAGCTGATGCGCGCCACGACACGCGTCACAACGCGCGCCGCGCCGCCCTCGCGTGCGCCGTGCCGCTCTGGCTCGGCGCCTGCGACAGCGGCAACACGTATCCCTTCGGGATCGAGCCGCCCGCCTCGATGGGCACACCCTTCGACGATCGCTACACCTTCTACAGCGGCCGCGCCGATCAGCCGCGTCAGGTCCTCGAAGACTTCGCAAGCCTCTACCGAAACGTCGGCTGGTCCAAGGTCGAAGAACGCGGCGACGATTTTCTGATCATGCGATTCGACGAATCCCTCCTCCCCAAGGACCGCGCCGCGCTCGAAGCACTCGACGAGGCCGGCGTCTCCACGTACTTCGATCCAGGCGAAGACCCCACCTACCGCGCCACCGACCCCCACCCCGAACGCCGCCTGATCGAAGTCCGCCTGAACGGCGTCCGCTGGGAGTACCGCGTCCGCCGCTTCTACATCGGCACCGACCAGACCCTCATCACCCAGCTCCAGCAGACGTACACCCCGGCCCCCGCGCCGGAATGATCTGGCGGACTATCGGAAGCGACATTCAGCGACGTGGGTAGGCCCGCGACGCGAAAGGAACCTCGAACAGTTGGCCTCAAGTACCAGCAAAACTCGCGACCGCGACGCGAACAGCCTGGACTTCTCCACTGGGCTTCGCGGGAAGTACGCTTCCCGCTTCCGCAAGATGAAGCTGCAAGTCCTTCTCGATCCCGACGTCGCCAGAGCCTTCCCAACCTCCGCCGCGGTCAACGAGACGCTCCGTCCGATCGCCAAGCTCATCAACCAGCACGCCCCAAAGTCCAGACATCGCAAGGCAAGCTGAAGCCCGGTCCGACCTACGCTTCACCCTCACGAGTCCACGTCCTCAGCGCCCTCAGGAACCCCCCATGCCACGCACCGAGATGATGAAGGAAAAAGGCCTGACCCTCGTCGACGCCATCAACGAGGCGCTCGCTCAGGAAATGGAGCGCGATCCACGCGTCGTCTGCCTCGGCGAGGACGTCGGCCTCAACGGCGGCGTCTTCCGCGTGACCGAAGGCCTCCAGCAGCGCTTCGGCCCTGAACGCTCGATCGACACGCCCCTCGCCGAGTCCGGCATCATGGGCGCCGCCATCGGCCTCGCCATGGCAGGCATGCGCCCCGTCCCCGAGATCCAGTTCGAGGGCTTCCTCGGCCCCGCGCACGACCAGCTTGTGAACCACGCCGCGAGGTACCGCAGCCGCACCCGCGGCGCCGTCACCATCCCCCTCACCGTCCGCGTCCCCTGGGGCGGCGGCATCCACGCACCCGAACTCCACAGCGACTCCCCAGAGTCCATCTACGCCCACACCCCCGGCCTCAAGATCATCTGCGCCAGCACGCCCCACGACGCCAAGGGCCTGCTCCTCAGCGCCCTCCGCGACCCCGACCCCGTCATCTTCTTCGAGCCCAAGCGCGTCTACCGCTCCTTCCGCGAGCACATCCCCGAAGGCGACTACACGATCCCCATCGGCCAGGCCAAGGTTGTGCAGGAAGGCTCCGACATCACCGTCATCTCCTGGGGCGCCCAGGTCTTCCAGTGCCTCGAAGCCCTCGACAAGCTCGCTGAAGATGTCTCCGTCGAACTCATCGACCTCCGAACGCTGGACCCGATCGACACCGACACGATCGTCGCCAGCGTCCAGAAGACCGGCCGCTGCGTGATCGTCCAGGAAGCCCCCAAGACCTGCGGCCTCGCGAGCGAACTCTCCAGCCTCATCCAGGAAT
This sequence comes from Phycisphaerales bacterium, assembly GCA_040399065.1. GTDB lineage: Bacteria > Planctomycetota > Phycisphaerae > Phycisphaerales > UBA1924 > JBBASU01. The sequence goes on from JBBASU010000001.1 coordinate 92,353, forward strand.
ACGCCTTCCTCTACCTCCGCGCCCCAGTGCAGCGCGTCTGCGGCTTCGACACGCTCATGCCCTACTACAAGCTCGAAATGGAGTACATGCCCGACTCGCCGCGCATCAAGGAAGCCATCGAGCAGACGCTGGCGTATTGAGCCTCGCCAAGTCGGCGCACACTTCAGCAAACTTCGATGCGTGCTGGTCAGCGACGCGCTGGTAGGTGCACCAACGCTTCTGTAGTAGTACCCCATGTGCCGCGTGCTTTCGGCGCTCGCCAAGGGTGTGTGTCTGGCGCGTTGTTCAAACTGCGTGATCGTCCGCGTGTCTTTCGATCGCGAGATACAGACCTACACGGGTGCGGCCACTGCTCTCGACCTAGTCTGGGACACTCTGGACTACGCCGTGTGATCTCTGCATGCGGGTCCCATGTCTAGGGCAGTTCGGACACCAACCCAAGTGAACTCCTCTTGGATCGGATACTCTCAACGAGTGGCTGCTTCACCGAGAGATACTCACCCTCTGCATGCCGGCCTGTACGAGCACCTGCTTTCGGGGCAGTTGGCTCGCGCCCTTGGTCCGATGCTCGATCATCGCCTGGCCGAACTCGCGGATGTCGACCCAGGTGATGCGCACGCCGCGGCCGCTCAGTATCTGGAAACGCTCCTGTTCAGTGTCCTAGCAAAGTACAGGGGTGAAGGAGCGAAGGAACGGCAGCGAACACTCGTCAACCGAATCATCGCCACACTGTCGGAAGAGATGGGCGCCGATTGGGGCGAGGCGGTGAGCTTGGCGGACCCTTTGCGCCGCTTGCTCGCAATCCACCAGCAGCCCCAACCCGAACCGTCCGTCCGTCCCGATACGCCGCTGGCACGTTCGGCGTTGCTGACGGGAACTCGGCTCGATCCGAGTCTGGCGTCGCAGCTTCAGAAGGAGATCGCATGCGCTGATCGCGTCGACGTGCTCTGCTCGTTCATCAAGTGGAGCGGTCTCCGACTCATTCTTCCAGACCTTCAGCGGCTCGCTCGCACTCCCCACCCAGACGGCCCTCGGCTCCGCATCATCACGACTAGCTATATGGGAGCGACCGACCCTCGGGCGGTTGAGGCGCTCCGTGAGCTACCGAACACCGAAGTTCGAGTCTCGTATGACACGTCTCGGACTCGTCTGCATGCGAAGGCCTACTTGATTCACAGGACCACGGGCTTCGGCAGCGCATACGTCGGGTCAGCGAATCTCTCTCATGCGGCCCTTTCCGAAGGGTTGGAGTGGACGAGCAAAATCAGCCAGTACGAACTCCCCCACCTGTGGCAGCGAATAGTGGCCACCTTTGATGCCTATTGGAACGACGAAGAGTTCGAGGCATTTACCGCAACAAGTAATGCTCGCTTGCGACAAGCGATCGAGCGAGAGCGGAGCGGCAGCGGCGAGGGTGTCGCCCTCCCCACCTTCGACCTTCGTCCCTTCCCCTTCCAAGAGGAAATCCTCGACGTACTTGCAGCAGAGCGTGAAGTCCGCAAGAAGATGAACCACCTCGTCGTGGCCGCGACAGGCACAGGCAAGACGATGATCGCGGCATTTGACTACAGGAGATGGAGCGAGCCCCAGTCGTCGCACCCGTCCCTGCTTTTCGTGGCACATCGCGAAGAAATTCTGCGCCAGGCCCTCGGCACCTATCGCGCGGTGCTGCGCGATCAGAACTTCGGCGACCTTCTGGTTGGAGGCTCACACCCAACGCAGAGCGAGCATCTGTTCTGCTCCATTCAGACCTACAACAGCCGCGAACTGTGGAAGCTGCCCGCAAACGGATTCCGATACGTGGTGGTGGACGAGTTTCACCACGCCGCGGCGCCGAGCTATCGGCGATTGCTTGATCACGTTCGTCCACAGGTGCTTCTGGGGCTTACCGCAACGCCTGAGCGGTCAGATGGTCTCGACGTCTTCCACTGGTTCGGGGGCGAGGCCAGCGCCGAGATCAGACTTCCGGATGCCATCAATCGGAGACTGCTCTCGCCGTTTCAGTACTTTGGGATCGCGGATAGCGTTGACCTCGACACGCTCCGATGGCAACGCGGCGGTTACCGGGTCGATGATCTGGATCGGGTCTACACGGGCAATGATGCCCGCGCGGGTCTAGTGCTGAACAAAGTGAATGAGTACGTGCTTGCGCCGGGGAGAATGCGCGCACTTGGCTTCTGCGTCAGCGTCGCTCATGCTCAGTTCATGGCACGTTTCTTCACGGAGCACGGGCTCAACGCCTTGGCCCTCTCTGCCGAGAGTACCGATCAGGAGCGTCGTACCGCTCAAGATCGACTACGTCGATACGAGATCAACGCTTTGTTCGTTGTCGACCTTTACAACGAAGGCGTCGACATCCCAGAGATCGACACCGTGCTCTTCCTTCGGCCTACCGAGAGCCTGACCGTGTTTCTGCAGCAACTCGGACGTGGTCTTCGCCTTCATCGCGGCAAGGACTGTCTGACGGTCTTGGATTTCATCGGGGCGCAGCGACGAGAATTCAGGTACGCGCCTCGTTTCCGTGCACTGAGCGGCGAGCCTGCCGCCAGAGTCGACAGGGAGATTGAGGCGGGATTTCCACACCTACCACCCGGTTGTGCCGTTCAACTTGAACGGATTGCACAGGAACGCGTCCTCAAGAATGTACGAGATTCGGTCTCTCTGCGGCGTGCGAGAGTCATCGACGACCTCCGTCAGCTGGCAGCAGCGTTGGGGAGAGCGCCGACGCTCTCGGAGGCCCTCGAACATCTCGATACGAGCATTGACGAACTGCTTAAGCGGGGCTTGTGGTCCCGGCTTCTCTGCGAATCAGGCTCTGGATCGGCGGTGGATGATCCAGACGAAGAACGCCTCACGAAGGGCCTCCGCCGGCTCTGCCACATCGATGAACCGCACGCAATGCGATTCCTGCGGTCTCACTTGGCGTCACCGCGGCCATCGGACTCGCTCACCGCGTTGGACCGCTGCCGCCTCTCGATGTTGCACATGTCATTGTGGGGAACAGACGGAGCCGACTGGGAGCTCGATGCCGCTGAAATGAAGCTTCGTGGGAACCAGTCCGTGTGCCGCGACCTGTCAGCAATCCTGGACTATCGACTTGCCCACGCAAGAGTGCGGCCGCACGACTTCACGCCGCTGATCTCAGGACCGCTCGGACTTCATGCGACCTACACGCGTGATGAGGCTCTCGTCGGGCTAGGGCACTGGTCCATGTCGGAAAGACCGGAGTTCCGCGAAGGCGTGCTTCACATCGCCAAGTCAAAGATCGATGCGTTCTTCGTCACGCTTAACAAGACAGAGGATGCGTACTCCCCAACCACGATGTACGAGGACTACGCGATAAGTGACCGACTCTTCCACTGGCAATCGCAGAGCACAACATCTGTGGACTCGCTTACAGGACAGCGCTATATCCGGCACCGCGAACAAGGGCACACGCCACTCTTATTCGTGCGCGAGCACAAGTACCTGCCGACCGGTTTGGCCGCTCCATACTCGTTCCTGGGTCCCGCGGACTACGTCTCGCACGAGGGCAGCCGTCCAATCAGCATTGTGTGGAAGCTGTTGCACCCCATGCCGGCCCGGCTCGTGCGGACTACCGCGCGGCAGGCTGTGGGATGAAGCACTGATCGTGGCACGATCACAGACACCTCGGAGCGGATTCCCATGGCGAGTTGCCCGATTACCACGTCCGCGTCTGCACGAAGTTCTTGGTCGCCGCCGGTGTGCTCCGCCACGAGCGCCGGCGGTTCGTCGCGGCTCACAGCGGAAAGGGCCTTTCGAAAGCCGCCGCCGAAGCCTGGGCCACTGCAGTGAAGTCGCCGTTGATACCGCCTGCACTTTGAGCGAAAACAAAGTACGCACGAATGGCGAAGGCCTCCGTTCCGTGCCAAATCGCCACCACGCCGCTCTGGCCGCATGGGGGCACCTTGGGGGACACCAACCAAAAACGAAATCGAGGGTCATCAGTTCAGGCCTGCGTTGCAGGCACAAACTGACGACCCTCGATTGTGAAGCGGAGAGGGGGGGATTCGAACCCCCGATACCGACCGAAATCAGTATAACGGTTTAGCAAACCGCCGCCTTCAGCCGCTCGGCCACCTCTCCGGTGTGCCCACGTTGCGACTCCCGAGGGTGGTCGCATGTGGGTCCGGTTTTCTGCGCGGGCATGATAGCACGGTTGGCCGCGGGCCGCCGCGGCGCGTTGGACTGACGGGGCACGGGCTCAGGTCCGGGCGGGGGCTTGGGCTTGAGCAAGCCCATGGCGGGGTTTAGTCCGCGCCCTCGGCGCCGCCGTCGTCCTGGCGCTGGGTGCTCTCGATCAGCTTCCGAAGGTAGTCGTTCTCACGCCGCGTCGCTTCGAGGTCAAACACGAGGTACTTGACCGAGAGACGCAGATAGTCGAGGGAGTCCTGAAGTTCCGCGACCGTCTTCTTCATGCGGTCGTGACGGTCGCGCGTTTCGCTCGCGAGTTGCTCGACCGGGCCGCGCTGGCCCTCGGGAAGAGCGTCGATCTGCTTGAGGAGTTCGCCAAGGCGCGTCTGGAAGTCGTGCTCGCTCATCTCTCGTTCCTTTCGATCTTGAATTGTCTCGAATCAGGACTTTCGAGTTGCCGGCTCGCCGGCCCATTCCCATGCCCGAAGCCTCACACGGCCCCGGCGAAGAGAAGAGAGATCAACGCCCGCGCCACACTCTGCCCGACGCTTCCAATGTCGCGTGCCAAACGGTACCGTCCGAGAAAACGACGGAATCCAGCCTCATTCCGCTGCCTGTGCGCGTTCGACCGCGAGCGGCCCGGATTGGCCGCTTCCTATCTGTGCCGCGTGTTGCGTGGAATCAACGCCCGCCGTCGACGCGGCGCAACGCCTGCTTCCCCGCCGCGCCCGCCGCGGCGGAGACTTCCGCGATCATCGTGGGGTTGGCCTTGCGAGCATCGCGTAGCAGCTTCTTCAGGTGCCCGTCGAGCTCCACCCGAAACCGGCCGTGGTACTGCTCCAGCTCATGCCGACTGAAGCGTGACAGCGGGTCGCGAAGTCCGGTCTGGATCGCCGCCCAATCAAGGAGGCCGGAGGGAGAGTCCGCAAACTTGTAGAGATCGAGCGTGGCACGCAGCCGGTCCGCGAGTGACGAGAATGGGTCTGCCGCCTTCTCGGGGATCTTCAGCAGCAACTCCTCAGCGTCCGCCGCGCCGGCGATCACCGCCAGCGGCTCGGTCGGCCGATCTTCGCTCATCCGCGGCGAGTGCTCGGCGCTCTGGATGTCAGCGAGTGCGGTCATGATGGTCTTGACCCCCGCCCGGCTGAAGCGGATCGTGAGCTTCTGGCAAACGGTGCCGTTGTGCATCGTGGGTTCCGCGAGCGTGACATCCCCCGAGCCCCACTCGGGCTTGCCCGCGTGAACGACACGATCACCCTTTTTCCAGATGCTTAAGGCCATCGGACCAGACTCCCGCCCGCCCCGCCGCGAGCAACCGAAGGGCCCGTCGCGGCGAACGCCACTCGGGACCAGCACGAATCCACCCTCATCTCAAGACCAGCAACCCACGTGCGCCAGGCCTGTCCCTCCGAAAAGGGACTTTCAGTCGTCTATTGCCCCGGCGACCCTGAGAGAATACCATCTCCGTCCCGGAGGCACCGATTCTGTCGAAACCTCGGCCCTAGCATTCCTCGTTGTTCTTGCGACGTGGTCTCATCTGATTCGGAACACGTCCTGATCACGCCCTTAACCTCCCCCGGCAGGAACTCATGATCGAAGCACTCAAGAGCGATGAGATTGTGACCAAGTGCGGCGGACGCTTCAAGCTCTGCTCGCTGATCCAGCGCCGCGTCGTCCAGCTCATGGAGGGCGCCCGCCCGCTCGTCGCCCGCGAAGGTCGCTCGGACCTCGAGGTCGCGATCGATGAGATCCTGCGCGACAAGATCACGCTCGACTTTGACGCGTCGCAGTTCGGGCCCGAGGCTCGCCGAGCCCGCTGAGTTCCGCACCAGCTCTTCCAACACGAATCGCCCCATGCAGAACGATCCCAGCCGAACCAGCGCCGCGCCAGAGCGTCCGTTCGATGGTTGTCGTGTACTCGTCTGCGTCTGCGGCGGGATCGCCGCGTACAAAGCCGCGATGATCGTCTCGCGCCTCGCGCAGGGCGGGGCGACCGTCACCGTTGCGATGACGCCGGGTGCCACGCGCTTCGTCACGCCGCTGACCTTTCAGGCCCTGTCAGCGCGGCCCGTCTACACCACGCCTTGGGAGCACATCGAGAGCCACGATCCGCAGCACATCAGCCTCGCGACTGGCCTTGATCTCGCGATCGTCGCTCCGTGCACGATGGACGCCGCAGCGAGGCTCGCGACGGGCCGCGCGGACGACATCGTCTCGCTCCTGCTATCGGCGATCGATCGTGCAAAGACGCCCGTGCTACTGGCGCCCGCGATGAACGAGGTCATGTGGGCCCAGCCCAGCACACAGCGGAACTTCGCAACGCTGCGCGAAGACGGCTTCCACACGGTCGGCCCCGGTGCCGGCTGGCAGGCCTGCCGCACGATCGGCGTCGGACGAATGTCCGAGCCGGAAGAGATTTTGCAGGCCGCGGCAGAGCTGCTGGCTCAACGTGGAAGGCCCTTGACCGCCCCGCCAATCCGCGGCGGTTCTCAGCCAAATCCCCCGCCGACCACACGCTCACCTTGACCGACCCCCTCGTCCCCCCAATCATCCTGACTCAACTCGTCCACAGTCAACCCACCCGAAACGATCTACAAGCTCCGTCCATCAAGTCCGATCTCGTCCGGCGCAGTCCAAAAACCGTTCTCGGCCCGCCACAGCCGCAGAACGCACCAGAATCCAAGGAGAGGTGGCAGAGTGGTTGAACGCGCTGGTTTCGAAAACCAGTTTGCAGGTTTCCTGCAACGGGGGTTCGAATCCCCCCCTCTCCGCTTCAAGCAGCCCTTGCGAATGCAAGGGCTGTTTTTGTATCCCAGCAAACGCCGGTTCAACGCCGCGTGCTTCAAGACGCACCGCACTCCGGACACGGCGCGCCGGCAGCAAGCCCATCGCGCGAGTAGCCGCATTTGACGCACTGGTTCTGCCGCCGACGGCGCCTCGCATGAATTGAAGGCCAGTAGACGATCAGCGTACCCGACGCGAGCGCCAGCGGTGCCAGCGGCCAGATGGTGTAGGCCCGTTCATTCGACCACCCCGGCGCGGCGCTTCCCCACGTCCACCACGTCCACATCCATGCGCGGCCGGTGCCATTCGTGGCATGATTCACGCCGCAATGCCAGCCGAGGAGCGGCTTTTCAAAGACGGTCAGCTGTCGCGAGTCCGCGACGTAGAGCGTGCCATCGCCGATGTCGGCAACCCAGAAGCTCGCGCTGTACCCCCACCACCACTTCGCGCTGATGACCATCGCCACGGTCCAGATGGCACCAAACGCGATGAGCCCCAGGCCCAGCCGCCGGCTGCGGCGGGCAGCGTACAGCTTGGTCGTAGTTTGGCCTTGCTGGGTCACCACCCTCGAATCCTAACGGGATCAGTGAGGAACGCGTAGGGAGTGATGACTTCGACACTGGTGACAGTTCCGGAGAATTCCGAGAACGTGACTCGCAGGGTGTGCGGCGATGGACCGTCAATGTCGTAGTCGCACACCCCACCTCTGAAATCGGGATGACCAATCAGCTCGATCATCCGTGGAACGGTCATCCCCGGCTTGATTGCTCCCGCGTTCGCCGCCCGCACTTCCGCAGGGATTGCAACATACGCCGCCGGCAACGGAGCTTGATCCGCTGGGGCTGGCAGAATGGTGTATCGCGGCAATTCCTCGCCCCGATACGGCCGCGGGGATCTGCCAGCGGCACGGAGCGCCTGATGCAGCTTCGGTTCCAATCGCCACCATGGAAACGTCATGGCTTGCATGCGAAGCTCGATCTCGGCGAGCAATGGGCCCGCCTCGGTGAGTCGGAACAGCACCACCGTTCTCAGCGCGGTTTCCAACTCAAGCCTGTAGCTGTGCAAGTCCTGAGGTTCGACTGTCGATGCCTTCGTCAGCACCTCCAACGCCGAGCGGGTCTCCTCCGCGATGCAAGCAGAGACGATGCGCTTGGTCGCCTCGTCGGCGTGCGTGAGTTTGGATGTTGACACGGCGCCGTGGAAGGCACCGAGATACACGTGCGTCATCGTGTCGAGGTCGATCACGAGGCGATGGCCCCAGAAGGGTCGAATGACGAAGTAAGTGGCCGTTTCACTTCGCTTAACCTCGTCAAGCGTCAAAAAGTACTCGGCGACAGAAGCGTCCCAGTAACTACTGGTTTTTAAGATCGGAGCAAACGTGTCGAGTTGGCCCTTCGGAAAGGCCTCCACGATTGGCACCGTGCCGCGAACGCTTCCGTCACGTGAATCTAACCCGATCATGCTCTCTTCCGTACCAAGCCCATCCCCAACCAGCGCCAGCACGGATCCGTCGGCGGCAACAAACAGACGTTCCGGGCGTGGTTCAGACTCGACTGCGGTCCCGCTCCCCTTCTGCCGCACCATCGGCTGCCGCCGCTCCCACACCACATGCTTGGTTGTCTGGTCCGTCAACGTGTACAAGTATCCGACGTCTGGAGACGTGAGCTCAGGCGACACAGCATCAACTCTGTACCGACCGTTCGCAGACACCGCCGTCAACTGCCCAAAGCACAGGCACGGCGTCGCCAGCGCCGCTGCCATCGCAACCACAGCCACCATCGCACATCGCGTCGGGTTCATCGTGCCTCCGATCATCTCGCTCGGAGTGTACCGTCCGGCCGAAGATTGGTTGCACCGGGATCGCTCGTAAAACCATCGAGGTCATCTCAAGGCCGATGACTTCGATGGCACGTATGTGAACACCCCTTGCATGCCCTGTCCCACCGCCCTCTAAAAATTCACCACCGTGCTGCTCTCCCGCACAATCAGCTTCGTCGCAAGCTTCGAGCAGACCACCTCCGCGCTCGGATCCTCGATCCTTCGCACCAAGAGCCGCACCGCCATCGCGCCCATCTCGGCCATGGGCAGCTGCACCGTTGAGAGCCGCGGCCTCACGAGCCTCGAAATCTGCGAGTCGTTGAACCCAACGATCCGCACCTGGTCCGGCACGCGCAGGCCCGCATCGCCCGCGGCCTGCATGATGCCGCACGCGATCTTGTCGTTGGCCGCCAGGATCGCCGCGCCATCGAGCTTCTTGTGCCGGTTCATCCGGATGCCCCACTCCTTGCCCCAATCAAGCGAGTAGTCGCCGAAGGTCACCTGCTCCGGACTCGGCGTGCTTCCCATCGCCGTCAGCGCCTCAGTGAACGACTTCGCACGCTGGATCGTGTCAAAGTTGCCCCGCGGCCCTCCAACAAAGTACACACGGTCCGGCTCGACCCATCGCAGCAGATGCTCCACCGACTCGCGCGTGCCGCGGTCGTTGTCGAGTACCACGCTGTCAAGCCCGCGCGCACTCATGTCCGTATCCAGGATCACCGTCGGCACGCCACTCTCCGCGACATCGTGCGCCAGCGGATCCTCCGCATCGGTGATGACCACCAGCAACGCATCAATCAGCGCCGAGCCCACGATCTGCCGGCGCGCGTGCCCATCATCGCTCTTGGCGATCGTCGTCATCATGAGGTGATAGCCAAGCCGCGTCGCTTCCTCATCCGCACCATGCAGCAGCCACGTCATGAACTCGCCATGGAACCTGGGCAGCGCCAGCCCCAGCACATGGCTCCCGCGAGACGACAGCGCCTGCGCCAACGCGTTGGGCACATAGTTCAGCCGCCGGATCGCCTCACGCACCTTCGCGGCGGTCGGCTGCGCCACCATCGATGAGCCATTGATCACGCGGCTCACCGTCGCGATCGAAACGCCCGCCGCAACGGCGACATCACGGATCGACACCGAGTTGTCAGGCTCAGGCCGCACGGACTCAGACTTGGAGTGTTCGTTTGGGGTCACGGAAGATCAACGTAGGGAAGGAGGGAAGGAGGGAAGGGACTGGGGATCGGGGACTGGGCACTGGGGGAAAAATGCGAAAACCAAGAGCTTCACCACAGAGACACAGAGAGCACAGAGGGTGAAACTTGGATGGAGCGGATTTGTGACCCGGTTGCAGGGGCTTTGAGTTTGACCAAGGTTTCCGCTCTGTGGCCTCTGTGTCTCTGTGGTGAATCTGTCTTCGCGACTCACTTGCCAACCGGCGCCACCGTCGCGCTTTGCACCAACGCGTACGTCTGCAGCACCAGCCACAGCCCAATCGAGATCGCAAAGTGCGACGCCGCCATCGCCATCGTGCGCCGTGGTCCCTGCCGGAAGAGGATCGACGCCGTCAGCCAGTAGCCGCCCACCACCAGCGCGATGATCACCAGCCCCGAAAAGAGTCCCAGCGCCGGGATACGCACCGCGCCCAGCGTCATCGCGAGCGCGGCGAGCAACGACATGCGAACTGCACCCAGCGCCAGGTTGCCGATCGCAAGCCCCGAGAGATGGGCCGCGAGCCCGACCGCGACAAAGCCGCACGCCGAGAAGACGAGCGTAAAGAAGAGATGCAGCACGCTCCCCGCCCACCACGCACCCTGCTCGGCCGATGCGTTGATGCCCGCAAGCACGCACCCAATCAGCGTGACGCCCAGCGCAATCCCCGCGATCAACTGCTGATTGCCCATCCCCTCCTTGACAAAGACACCTGAAACCACAGCATCGCCAGCCTTGCTTCCCTCGAGCACACCACCCTTCGGCGTCATCACGCCCGGCGCGCTGCCCAGATCACTCAGGTCCGCATCATCCGGCAGATCATCAATGAATCGGCCCGACCCAACCCTGCCGCCAGAAGCGCCGGACTTCAGAGGGCGCGACGACACCGCGTCCCGCGTCCAAGGCGCAGGCTCGGCGGGATCATGGCGCGACGCATCACTACCAGCGGACACGGGCCGCGCAGGCGGCTCCTCCACCGGCGCAAGGTCATACGGCGTCAATTCCGGAGCAGGAAGCACACGCTCCGAGCCCGGCGCGCGCGCAGTCTGACCAGCCACATCAGGCTTCTGCGGCGAAGGAATCGCCGTGTTCTGCGCTTCATCGGGTTGCGGTTTGCGTTCCTCAGTCATGACGTGTGCTGCCTGATGCTGCCCCGGTTCGAGTATGGACCTGATCCCAGAAACTCGTTCTCTTCGAGCAGATCCATTTCGATCTCATCCACTTCACTCACTTCAACTCTGTTCACATCGTACTGACTCAGCGGCCCCGCACATTCGCGAGCCCACCCTTCAAAAAATACTCCATCAGATCATGCCCATGCTCAATGCGCAGATCACTCTCCAGCGCCGCACGCTCCGAGAATGGCCGCTGCACCGCCGACCGCACCCACGCACCCGCCATGAGGAACGGCACCGGCGTCGCATCGTGCTTGCGCGTCGAGCACAGCGTGTAGTGATCGGGCATCACCAGCAATCGCCACCCCTTCGCGCCCGGGTCCTTCTGCGGATCACCAAACTTCTCCTCGAGCTCGCGCGCCACCGGCCCCACGATCTCGCGGTCAATCGCCTCCATCGCCGCGACCTTCGTCTTCCAGTCCCCCTGGTGCGACAGCTCGTCCGGCGACTCCACATGCGAGCAGACCAGATCAAACTGATGGATCGCTTCGATCGTCGCGCGCCCCTGCGCCGCGTAATCCGTGTCGTGATAGCTCGTCAGCCCCGCAACATCCACGCGCTCCCAGCCGATGTACGCCGCGATCCCCGCCAGCAGGTCCACGCTCGTGATCATCGCCCCTCGCATCCCAAACCGCTCGCGAAAGCTCGGCACGCGGGGTCGCGTCCCCTGCCCCCACAGCCACGCCATCGTCGCCGGGCGCAACCCCTGCTCCACGCGCGCACGATTCACCTCATGCCCCGCCAGCACCTCGCGCGACAAGAGCATCAATCGCCGCAACACCTCAGACCCCTCACCACCCCGCGGCAGATGAGGCCCCCACGGCTCGCGCGGGATCGCGTGCGGCGGCGTGCACATCACATCCGCGTACGACCGCCCCGACGTATCCACAAAGATGTTGCGATAGCTCACGCCCGGCGTCACCACAATCCCGCGCACCAGCTCCGGCTCGCGCGCCGCCCACGCCGCCACAAGGTCCTTCACCAGCACCCGCGCCTCCGCGTTGCTGATCGCGCCCGCCGAGTGATCCAGCATCAGCCCCTGCTCGATCGTGTCTACTCCACCAGGCGCGCCTTCACGCTCCGGCTCACCCTCATCACCATCCGCCCGGCCCGTCGTCACCAGATTCAGCCGGAAGATCCAGTCCGACGGTCCCGGGTTCAGGCCCAGCGCCGCCGCCTCCAGCGGCGCCCGACCCGTGTGATACTTCGCCGGGTCATACCCCAGCAGCGACATCGAGCAGACATCGCTCCCGGCCTCAAACCCATCGGGCGTCGTCCACGCACACCCCACGCGCCCCGCCGCCGCAAGCCGCGCCAGGTTCGGCATCCTCGCCGCCTCCAGCGGCGTGCGATCGCCGAGCTGCTCCATCGGAAGGTCCGCCGCGCCGTCTGGGATGATGATCACGTACTTCACAGCCATGAGCGTACCCGCGTGCCCGCACCCGCGTCGTACTACGCTTGCCGCCCGCCCTTGGCTGGTGTGAAGCCAGTTGCCGCAGAATCCGATTCACCACAGAGACACAGAGAGCACTGAGAGAAGCAGGGATTGGGGACTGAGCACTGGGGCCAAACAAGACACGCTGCGGCGTCGAGTGATTCTGAAGTACTTTGTCTGCTCTTACACTCGACCACTTCGCCACTCGACCACTTGACCACTTTCGTCCTCTCCGTGCCCTCTGTGCCTCTGTGGTGAATCCCGGTCTTCGGCCTTTCGACAATCAACCAGCAACGTGGAACCTGAAGGAGTTTTCGATGGCCACCCCAAAGTTTGACCCCTCCGCCGCGGCCCAGCCCGGCTCTGGAATCTTCGGCCTCCCCTTCACGAAGAAGGACGCTCGCATCATTCTCATCCCCGTCCCCTTCGACGCCACCACCTCCTACCGCGGCGGAACGATGTACGGCCCCACCCTCATCTTCAACGCCTCGATGCAGGTCGATCTCCTCGACCGCCGCCTCGGCCGCGTCTATGAGCAGGGCATCTTCATGCTCGATGAGGTCGTCCGCATCCGCGAGCTCTGCGAAGAAGCCACCAAGCTCGGCGAGGACATCCTGGAGAACGGCGGCCCAGAAGAAGGCAACGAAGAAGACGCCAAGGACCTCGCCGAGATCAACAAGATCAGCGAAGAAGTCAACCGCTACGTCAAGGCCGAGGCCGCCAAGGTCCTGCGCGATGGCAAGATCCCCGGCGTCGTCGGTGGCGAACACTCCGTCCCCTTCGGCGCCATCGAAGCCAGCGCCGAGAAGCACGGCGAGATCGGCATCCTCCACATCGACGCCCACATGGACCTGCGCCCCGCCTTCGAGGGCTTCCAGTGGTCGCACGCCTCCATCATGCACAACGTCCTGACACGCATCCCCGGCGTCAAGAAGCTCGTCCAGGTTGGCATCCGCGACTTCGGCGAGAACGAGCTCGACTTCGCAAAGTCGCAGGGCGATCGCGTCGTCGTCCACTTCGACGACGCCAACGCCGAGCGCCTCATGAACGGCGAGACATGGCCGGCACTCTGCAAGGAGTTCATCGCCGCACTCCCGCAGAAGGTCTACGTCTCCTTCGACATCGACGGCCTCGATCCATCCCTCTGCCCCCACACCGGCACGCCCGTCCCCGGCGGCCTCTCCTTCCATCAGGCCTCGATGCTCCTCGAAGCACTCAAGAACTCAGGCAAGACCATCGTCGGCTTCGACCTCGTCGAAGTCGCACCAAGCAGCGACCCCGCGGCAGACTGGGACGGCAACGTCGGCGCACGAGTCCTCTACAAGCTCTGCGGCATCGCGTGATGATGTAACGCAAAGGCAGATTCACCACAGAGGCACAGAGGCCACAGAGAGGAACAAAGTGGTCGAGTTGAAGATGAGATCGAGCATATCAGAAGCACGCTACGTCTCAGCCGATGCTTGTCCGGCCCCAGTGCCAAGTCCGTAATCCCCGTCCGTGCTTCTCTCAGTGCTCTCTGTGACTCTGTGGTGAACTGCCTTTTCTTCTTCAGATCGGCGATATCCAAGTACCGCCTGTGATCCCGAGCCCCAGCCGCGTCAACTCGGCCGCGCCCATCATCACCGCGTTCCACACGTACCTCGACCCCACCATGAACAGCAGCGCGAAGGCCACCAGCCCGATCACCGCGCCGCGCTCGCCCTCAAACAGCCGCCTGTACGCGGGCACAAAGTTCCCAAGGATCGTCGACCCATCCAGCGGCGGCAGCGGAATCAGGTTGAACACAAACCCCATCAGGTTGATCATCACCCCCGCCCACAGGAACGTGTGCACGTTCTGCCGGTACGGGTCCGGCACGCCCGTCGCATAGCTCACCCACAGCACATCCAGCACCAGGCAGATCACCATCAGGATCAGGTTCACCGCCGGCCCCGCAAACGACACCTTCGCGTCGTCGTAGCGCCCGCGGAAGTTCGCCGGCTGCACCGGCATCAGCCCCCACGTGAACCCAAAGAGCGCGAACATCAGCCACGCCATGGGCGGGATGTGCACGCGCGGATCCAGCGTCATGTGCCCCGTGTGAATGGGGATGTCATCGCCGCAGCGAATCGCCATCCACCCATGCCCAAGCTCATGCAGCGTGATCGAAACGATCACCCACACAATCCACGAGATCGTAAAGACCTGACTGACCGACCACCAGTTCGCCAGCCACCAATCCATTCGCTTCCTTTGGGAAAAGTGGTCAAGTGGTCAAGTGCCTGACGCCAAGTGCCTCGCCTCTCCGTCTTTCACTTGGCCACTCTGCCACTTGACCACTTGACCACTTCTGTCTTTCCTAGTGCCCAGTGCCTAGTGCCTTCCTCTTCACCCGTTCTTCTTCGCAAAGTCCCGGATGAACTGCGCCAGCGCCACACATCCCTCGCGCGGGAAGGCGTTGTACGTGCTCGCGCGGATGCCGCCCGTCGCGCGGTGGCCCTTCATCGAGTCCATCCCGTGCTTGCCCGCTTCCGTGATGAACTGCTCGTCCAGCGCCTCGGCGTTCTTCACGCTCGGCGAGACCCGGAACGTGATGTTCATCAGGCTGCGGCTGCCCGGATGCGCGTGGCCCTGGTAGAACGCGCTGCACTCATCCAGCGCGGCGTAGATCAGCCCCGCCTTCTCCATGTTGCGCTTGTGGATCTCCGCCAGCCCGCCCTGCGACAGGATCCACTTGAACACCAGCCCGCTCAGATAAATCGCAAACGCCGGCGGCGTGTTGTGGCGGCTCCCGTCCTTCGCGTGCGTCTCGTACTTGAGCATCAGGGGCAGCTTGCGCGCAGGCTTCAGCAGGTCCTCGCGGATGATCGTCAGCGTCGTCCCCGCGATGCCCACGTTCTTCTGCGCCCCCGCGTAGATCAGCCCGAACTTGCTCACATCGATCGGGCGGCTGTACATGTCGCTCGACATGTCGCACACCAAGGGCACATCCGCCCCGGGCATCTTCGGATACCTGAACGACCCATCCGCGTGACGCCACTGCGTCCCGTAGATCGTGTTGTTCGAGCACATGTGCACGTAGACCGGCTTGTCCTTGTACACCACCTGCTCATCGCCCGGACAGCGCACGTGCTTCTCGGCCCGACCGTCCCAAGCCTCATAGCACTTGCTCGAATAGACCTTGCTCTCCTCCCACGTCTTCTCGGCCCAGTAGCCCGTCGTGAGGAACGCCGCGACGCCGTCATCGGGCAGGATGTTCGCCGGAACCATGAAGTTCTGGCTCGTCGCGCCACCCGTCAGGAACAGGATCTTGTAGTTCGCCGGGATGTTCGCGATCTTGCGGCAGTTCTCCTCGGCCTCCGCAAGAACCTTGTCGAACACCTTGCCCCGGTGGCTGTGCTCCATGATCCCAACGCCCGACCCATCAATGTTCCAAAGGTCCGCCTGCGCCTGCTTGATGACCTCCTCGGGGAGGCACCCGGGCCCGGCAGAAAAGTTGAAAATGCGCCCGCTCGCAGTCTGCTTGACGGCGGCGGCTCCCATCGACGGTGCGGCAGCGGTAGTCATGGGGGGAGTATACGGGGAGGCAAGCAGGCAGGAAGGCAAGCAGGCACGCAGGGTCCGAGGAAAGCCAAAGCCCTCCAGCCCGCACCTACCGCCCACGAAGCCCGTCGTGCTCCCACCCCTGCAAGCCTGCATCCTGTTCCCCCTGCTTGCCTGCATGCCTGCTTGCCTGCATGCCTTCCCCTACCCATTCACACAATTCACCGCCCGGCCCTCCGCCTTCCAGACCTTCACGATCCGCACGCTCTCCTCGGCCACCGCGTTCTGGGCCTGGTCCGTGCTCGCGCCGCTGTGGTGCGTCGTGTAGACGCACGGCAGCCGCGCCGTCGCGCTCTCGTACGCGCACTCCGCCTCCGCCGGCTGGTTCTCATAGACATCCAGCCCAGCGCGCAGCCCCTTGCTCTGCACCGCCTCGCGCAGCGCCGCCTCATCCACCAGCCCGCCGCGGCTCGTGTTGATGAAATACGCCCCCGGCTTCATCGCTTCAAAGAACGTCTTGCCAAACAGCTTCTTCGTGCTCTCCGCCAGCGGCAGGTGCACGCTGATCGCATCCGCACGCCCCGCCAGCGCCATGAGCGCCGGCGTGTCCGTCCCGCCAAACTCGCAGTTCAGCGCCGACGCGTGCTGCGGCGTGATCCCGCGGCTCCACACCACCACATTCATCCCAAACGGCACCGCACGCCGGATCACTTCCTGCCCGATCGCCCCCACCCCCACCACGCCCAGCGTCAAGCCCTTCAGCCCCCGCGCCCCGCCCGCGCCGGTCTTGCTGAACTCCTTCTTGCTCCACTTCCCGGCCCGCAGCATCTCGCACTGATCCGGAATCCGCCGATCACAGCAGAGCAAGAGCCCCATCGTGAGCTCCGCCACCGCCACCGCGTTCATGCCAGGGCAGTTGCAGACCTTGATCCCCTTCGCGCTCGCCGCGCCAACATCAATGTTGTCCACACCCGCGCCAGCCCGGATGATCAGCCGCAGGCCGCTGGCCTGCTCCAGCACCGCCGCGGGCACCTTCGTCGAGCGCACGATCAGCACCTCAGGCGTCGATGCCGCCAGCGCGGCCCCCAGCTTCTCAGTCCCAATCCCCGGCTGATTCAGCACCTCACACCCAAGCGCCGCGATCCCATCGATCCCCATCTTCTCAAACTTGTCAGCAATCAGAACCTTCACGGGAAACTCCTGTGGATTGACCGCAACGCACCCAAGCCGCGCCGAAGCACGCACGAACAAATGAACGCCCACACAACCCTCCAGCCCGCAGGATACCCACCACACGAAACCGCCGCGCACCCGTGCACAACGCGGCAGGCCCCGCGCAAGCCCATGCCCCCATCCCCAAACCGCCTTCCTCATGCAATCTGTCTTGGGCGCTTCGCATCCTCCCGTTTGCCTTCCGACCCGTGCCTTCCGACTTCTGCCTCCCACCGCGAAGCGGTGAAGGTCAATAGGCGGGGGTCGCGGCGAAGCCGCACCCCCGATCACGCACACCCCTCTTCCCACGCACCGCGAAGCGGTGCAGGTCAATAGGCGGGGGTCGCCGCGAAGCGGCACCCCCGATCCCGCCACCCCTCTTCCCACGCACCGCGAAGCGGTGCAGGTGGCCCACGAACTCCGAAACCCACCTGCACCGCTTCGCGGTGCCATCCAAAACTTGCCCAACAACGGGGGCGCCGCTTCGCGGCGGCCCCCGCCTATTCACCCCGACGGCTTCGCCGTCGAAGGCAGATCCCGTCCATCGATTGCCCACATGCGATCGGACGCAATCCATCGCCCCGCACCGCAAAGCGGTGCAGGTAAGTAGGCGGGGGTCGCCGCGAAGCGGCACCCCCGATCACGCACGCCCCCCTTTGCCAGCACCGCGAAGCGGTGCAGGTCAATAGGCGGGGGTAGCCGCGAAGCGGCACCCCCGATCACGCCGCCCCCCCTTTTCCCACGCACCGCGAAGCGGTGCAGGTGACCCATGAACTCCGCAACCCACCTGCACCGCTTCGCGGTGCCATGCCATACGTGCTCACCAACGGGGGCGCCGCTCCGCGGCTGCCCCCGACTACTCACCCCGACGGCTTCGCCGTCGAAGGCAGATCCCGTCCATCGATTGCCCACATGCGATCGAACGCACACCACCGAATTTGCCCCGCACCGCGAAGCGGTGAAGGTCAATAGGCGGGGGTAGCCGCGAAGCGGCACCCCCGAAAAGGTCACCCCTTTTCCCCACGCACCGCGAAGCGGTGCAGGTGGCCCACGAACGCCGCAACCCACCCCGCCAAGTCGGCGCTGTCGTCCGCCTTGAGGCTGGCCCGCCGCAGAAATGACAAGGCCCCGGGAGCTGTGCCCGGGGCCTTGCTTCAGGTTCGATGGACGGTCAGATCAGGAACTCACGGACCGCTGATGCGGACTTCGCGACCACCAAAGTCCACGCCGCCGAGGCCGCCGCGCGTCCAGCGGTGGAAGCCAACGACCTGGTCGCCGGGCGTGCCATAGCCACCGTTCAGCTTTGCGGGCTCCCAGGTCTCGGGCTCGTAGGAGTACGAGAGCGGGAAGTTGGAAGTAGGAGCGGCAGGATCCACACCGGGGTTCATGTCGGCGTTGTCGTTGGGGTTCGGGGTACCGGTCGTGCGGATGACGACCGAGGCGTCGAAGGCGGCGACGGGGGCGCGGGCCTGCGCCACGGCGTAGTAGAAGGGACGCTTGCTGAAGTGACGGGCAGCGGAATCGTAGAGCACAACCTTCTGGGCCGGGAACTGCACCTCAGAGAGCTTGCGCCGACCGAGGATGTTCTGAGTGAGGCCGGCGTTGCTGAAGCGATAGAAGCGGTGCGAGCCAGCCTGGGTGATCGTGCTGCGGTTGGCACCATCGCCGCGATCGGGCGAATAGGCCGCGGGGACGAACTCGTAGCTGGAGCTGTAGGGCCAGCGCTTGCCCGTGGCGGCGTCGCCAGCGTTGCTCGGGACCGGCGCCAGCGCCGAGACGGCGGCGGTGCCGAAGAGGAGCGGCTGGCTCTGCCAGCGGAGGCGGTTCGCATCCTCGGGGCAGACTACCGACCGCTCGGGAAGGCGCGAGGCGAGGTAGTCCTGCAGCACAAGGTGGTTGTACAGAACGTGCGGGATCCAGCCGTCGATCGGGGCAATGTCCTCGCGATCGGCGCGACGGCGGAGGATGTCGACAGCCTGCGCACTGGCGGCCTGAAGATCGTCACCAGCCGCCTGGGCCCGCAGATCAGGGAAGGAGAGCAGGTTCGCGGTCCGGTTCGTGACCGTGAAGCTCGAGATCTTGTCCTGATACTCGGTCGCGTAGCTGTTGAGCGCCGTCGCCAGGCTCCGCATGTTGCTCTGGCACACCGTCAGGCGGCCGGACTTGCGGGCCTCGCTCAGCGCGGGCAGCAGGATGCCAATGAGCAGGGCGATGATCGCGATGACCACCAGCAGTTCGATCAGCGTGAACCCATTCACACGTGCGGTCCTCATGGGACGTTCTCCGTGGCCGCGACAAGACGCGGCGTGATTTCCAAACCCCGACGGGAAATGCCAGATCCAGACTCTCTACGCAGGACAACTTCAATGCGGGACAAACTTCCGAACCTATACAGCGTGCCACTACAACCAACCCGAGACAAAGTTGCAGCTCGGCTCGATGCCGACGCCTCAACCCTGCCCGCTCACCGTCGTGAGCACGTAGCCGCGCGCCGCAATGGCCGACGCACCTACGACGCAACACCGACACCAGAATAACTGAACCTTGACAATCTGTCCACCTAAATCCGCCGGAAGGTCCCGGCGGGTGGCACAAAGCCAGCGGCCGAAACACTCACAGAAAACCCAGGCGCGGCGGCGGGTACCGAATGGACCCGGTCCTCCGCTTCTTCATTGAATCATATTGTCGGCCCAAACGCAAGTGGATCCTGCAAATTCAAAAATCCCCAATCGAGGCAACTCCCGCATTGGCCACCAAGGCATCCGCAAAGACCGCCCCCCTTCTACCTCTCCCACCCCACCCCGCTTCATCCCACTCCATCCCCAACTCGCGCCAACGATGCCCCATCCCATGCAACCCCGCCCAAACATCCTCCCCCTTGCTCTCCGACTTGCTCTCCGACTTGCCCTCCCGCTCGCCCTCCCTCTCGCCCTCATCGTCCTGACCCCCGCCTGCGGAACCTCCCCCGATCCATCCACCAACGCTTCACACTCCGAACCGACAGCAACCGACACTTCAACCCCCTCCACCCCCGCCACCCTTCCCCTCGCCACACTCGGGCCTGATCCGCTCTGGCCGCGCGACCTCGCCCCCGCGCTCAGCGAAGCCGCCGGCGCACTCGTCCTCGAAGAGCTCATCCTTGATCGCAGCCTCGCCCTCGCACTCCGGCGCGCCGGCCTCACCATCACCCGCGCCGACATCGAGCGCGAGCGCACACTCCTCATCGACACCATCGCCGCCGAGAGCGCCACCGACGGCAACGCCGCGGCACGCTCGTTGAACGCCATCCGCGCCCAGCGCGGCCTCGGCCCCGCACGCTTCGAAGCACTCCTCTCGCGCAACGCCGGCCTCCGCGCCCTCGCCCGAAACGAGGCCGACACACGCCGCGCCGCCGCCACCACGCGCACAGGCGAAGGCGCCCAGGCCGCCGCAACCGAGGACGCCTTCCGCACCTTCCTCGATCAGGAGTTTGGAGGCAAGGTCCGAACCCGCGTCATCGTCCTCCCCACCGCCGACGCCGCGACACGCCTGCGCGACCGCATCCTGACCGAGAGCGCCCGCGCACCACAGCCCGACGCCGCACGACGCGTCGCGTTCGCAGAGGCCGCATTCGAAGAGAGCATCGACCCAAGCACCGCATCCCGTGGCGGCCTGCTCGGACCCGTCAGCCCATCCGACCCCACCCTCGCCCCCGCCATCGCAGCGGCGCTCCGCACCGTCGAACCCATGCAGCTCTCCGGCGTCCTCTCCTTGGAAAGCACCTTCGGCCTCGTCTTAGTCGAGTCCCGAGATCAAGGCCGCGCACCAACCAAGGAAGAAGCCAGCACCGCCCGCGAACGCTTCAACCTGAGGCGCGAACGCGAAGCCATGGACGCGCTTGCACGACGCTTAGTCGCAGGCCCAAACCCAACCATCTTCGACGAACACCTGAACTGGAGCTGGGAAAGCAGGCCGAAGCGGTAGGCACGCAGGCAGGAAGGCATGCAGGCAAGCAGGGCGGAGAAGAGCGTGCGAGCAAGTCTTCTTCCCACTGCTTGCCTGCTTGCCTGGCTCCTCTTCTCCTCCCCTAGTGCCAAGTGCCCAGTGCCTTCCTATCGGGCATACTCAATCGCCCGCGTCTCCCTCAGCACCGTCACGCGGATCTCGCCTGGGAAGGTCATCTCTTCGCTCACGCGCTTGGCGATTTGGTGCGCAATCAGGAACGCCTCATCATCGCCCACCTTCGCGGCGTCGATCATGACGCGCACCTCGCGCCCAGCCTGGATCGCGTACGCCTCCGTCACGCCCTTGAAGCTCGTCGCGATGTCCTGCAGCTCCTGCAGGCGCTGGACATACTTCTCCATGCTCTCGCGCCGCGCGCCCGGCCGCGCCGATGAGATCGCATCCGCCGCCATCACGATCGGCGTGTAGAACGTCGTCGAAGGAATGTCGGCATGGTGCCCGCCGATGGCGTTGAGCACCGCCTCCTTCTCGCCAAACTGCTTCGCGAAGTCCATGCCGATCTTCGGGTGCCCACCCTCCATCTCATGGTCCATCGCCTTGCCGATGTCATGCAGGAATCCGCACCGCCGCGCCAGCGTCCCATCAAGACCCAGCTGGTCCGCGATGATCTGGCAGAGGAACGCAACCTCCACCGAGTGCCGCAGCACGTTCTGCCCATACGACGTGCGATAGTGCATCTTGCCCATCGCCTCGACCATCTTGGGATGCAGCCCGCGCAGGTTCACCTCGAGCACGGCGTCCTTACCCGCCTTGTTCACCTTCTCGCCGATCTCGCTGCGAACCTTCTCCACAACCTCCTCGATGCGCGAGGGGTGCATGCGTCCATCCGCAATCAGTCGCTCCAGGCTCTCCACCGCGATCGCCTGCCGGATCTTGTCAAAGCACGACACCACGATCACGCCCGGCGTGTCATCCACGATGATGTCAACGCCCGTGGCCTTCTCGATCGCGCGGATGTTCCGCCCCTCGCGCCCGATGATCCGCCCCTTCATGTCGTCGCTGGGAATCGTCACCGATCGCACCGTGCTCTCGCTCGTGTGCTCCGCGGCGTACCGCTGCACCGCCATCAGCGTGATCTCGCGCGCCTTGTCCTTGGCCTCGTGCTCGGCCTCCTCCACGATCTTCCGCACCACCCGCGCCACCTCGTGACGGTTGTCCTCCTCCACGCGCTTCAGCACCTGCTCCTTCGCCTCAGCAGGAGAGAGCCCGCTGATCCGCGCGAGCGTCTCAGTCTGCTTCTCCACCAGCGCGGCCAGCTCCTCTTCCTTCTTCCGCGCCACATCCTCGCGCTGGCGCAGGCTGTCACCCTGCCGCTGGAGGCTCTGCTCCTTCTGCGACAGCGACTCTTCCTTGCGATCAAACGAGTCCTCGCGCTTGGTCAGGCGCTTCTCGGCCTCGCGAATGTCCGCCCGCGCCTTCTCAAGCTCGCTCTCGACCTGGCGGCTGCGCTCCAGCTGCGATTTCTCAGCCTCCAGCCGGATGCGCTCCGCCTCAGCCTTCGCGTCCGCCCGCGCCCGCTCCACAAGCCCCGAAGCCTCCGCCGTCGCCGCGCTCACACGCTTCGCGCTGATCGAGCGATAGAGCAGCCACCCCGCCGCAAGCCCGGCGGCGGCACCACCAACAATCCCGCCAACCAGCACGCCCGAGCTGACCTCAGCAAGCGCGCCGACGCCCCCAGCCTGCGCCAGGACCGAACACGGTGCGACCGACACATCAACAAGTGAATCAAGGTGCATGTCAAGGTACATGGTCCGAACTCCCCAAAGAGCGGGAGCACCGGGAGAGAACCGGGTCAGACGCACACCTCGTCTACGAACTGGACCGGCACCAACGAACCGACAGAGCTCGCGGCCCCGAAGAGGCCTCGGCGCGCAGGATCCAACCCCGAGCCGAGCCACGCCGCCACTCTTTGAGCCGCCGCGCCATCACTCGACGCGCGCCACGCCTGCTCCTGTCGTTTCCATCGATATCCGGGCCACAAGCACTTTCCCAGCCAGAGCAAGCCCACGCCCCGGCCAGTCAAGAACACTCTTCCAACCCGCAGCGGCTGGCCAATCCCCAAAGCCAATCATAAAAACAAGGCAAATCAGTCTGCCCTGGGGAGAAGCCGCACCCGATACGGTTCGGTTCGTAAACAAGTTGTCGTTGACCCCGGCCGCCCACGCGGCCCCGGTGTCCAGAATGAACTATATTAGCGTCCCGGATCGTCGCTCGCTGAACGCATCCTTCACACACCCCGCCGAGGTCCCCATCATGCCGATCCAAATCCAAACAGTTTCCACGCGCCGCCCCGCCAGCCTCGCCCCCCTCCTCTGCCTCCTCGCCGCCGCGGCCCTCTTCGCCGGCTGCTCCTCGCGCCGCCCCCCACTCCTCTCCGCCCCGATCGCCCGCGCCGAGTCGGCCGACGCCTCCACACTCGCGCAGCCCGCGACCCCCCTCGCCATCGACATCCGCAACCAGCGCGGCACGATCACCGTCGTCGTCGATCCCGCCGCCACCGAGACCGAAGTCCGGACCCTCCCCTTCCGCGCCGAGCCCCGCGCCGCGCGCGTCGCCGACATCGCCACCGCCAACGGCGTCAGCACGCTGCGCGTCGTCGTCGAAGTCCCCGAGGGCGAGCCCGAGTGGACGGATATTCTCGTCCGCACCGCCGCCGTCCGGGGCGTCATCGTCCGCAACATCGACGGCAACATCACCCTCACCAACGTCGAAGGCCCCATCAACATCCAGAGCGGCGAACCCCTCCGCACACCCGGCGGCAACGTCCGCGTCACCCTCGGGGCCCCACTCACCACCGACCTCAACATCAACACCACCCGAGGCGACATCCACGTCATCGCCCCCGCCGCCTCCTCTGGTCAGGTCACCCTCGAATCCCCTGCGGGCACCATCGGCACCGTCAGCGTCCTGGGCCGCAGCAAGGGCGTCGCAGCCACCAACGTCACCGCCGGCCCACGCCTCTGGCGCGGCACCATCAACAACGGCGCCAACACCATCAACATGACCTCCAACACAGGCCAAGTCATGCTCGAATTCGTCGACTAAAGCGCTCGGGTACCCCGCCACTCCGCGGCGGGTGTCTTCAATTGTCTTCCACTGCCTCGCGAATCGCTGCCTCGCTTTTCTTCACCCTGCCTGCATGCCTCTCCTCACTGAACGCTCCCCACCAACCCCTCCCACCCGCCCGCCGCCGCCCGCATCTCCGCCTCGGGACCCGTCATCCGGATGAACGTCAGCCGCTCGGGCGTCTCGATCACCGCGCCGCGGAACATCCAAGCCTCCCGCGGCGTGCGCGGCCCGCCCGGCATCCCATCCATGTACGTCCCCACCATCTCAATCGTGTGGACCTTCAGCCCGCCCGACTCGCGCACCACCGCCTCCGCAGTGCTGGGCTTCCCCTCCGCATCCAGCACCATGCCGCGCCACCGCTCAAGGTTCCCCGCGACATCGCCGCCAAACGAGAAGAACGCAACCAGGCAGTCACCCGCCGCAGGCGCCGGATTCGCCGCATCCTTCGGCACCCGCATCTCCAGCAGCCGCATCGCGCTCGAAGGCTTCTCAGCAATCCAGCCCTGCGGCACCATCACCCGAATCGGCCCCGCCGCAACCTTCCCATCACCTGCACCAGTCGCATCAGCAGCCGCACTGGGGGCCGCAGGCGCAGCCGGCGCCGTGACGGCAGGCGAAGCCGCAGGTGCCGGCGCAGCAGCATCACGCGAAGGTGCAACTGGAGCAGGAGCCGGAGCAGCCGCAGGAATCGGCGGCGGAGCCTGCTCCCGGCAACCGCCAACAAACCCGGCCGCACTCATGACGCCGATCACGCCTGCCATACCCAACGCCCGATGCACCAGTGAGGTCTTCATGCAAAACGCTAGGACCGCTCCCACCCCCAGACCGCGATAGGATCGCCCCGCGGCAACCGCCGCCACACCGGGCCCATAGCTCAGCGGTAGAGCAGCGGACTCATAATCTGTCAGGTCGCTGGTTCGAATCCAGCTGGGCCCACTTGATATACATCTGATACACGCTTGATATATACCTGCCGCATCATCGATGCGCCGCAAGCCGATCAAGCAGGCACGCCCTGCCGCCGCCAAGTCGCACACGAGGCACCCACCCCAACTCCAACTCGATGCCTCGATGCCCCATGCCTCGATGCCTTCTTCGCCTCAACAACCTCGTGAAGCACTTCGCCACTCCGCCACTTTTCTTCCCACTCCGACGCTCCCCGTGCGCAAACTTCGCGACCAACACCACTTTCTACTTGAACCCATCCAAACACACGCCAAACTACGCGAATGAGCACGCACACCGCAACCAAACCAGCCCGCGCCAGGCTCGAAGATGATCACGACGAAGATCACATCACCGAACGCCCCTACATCCCACCCGACCCCAACCCCATCAAAATCTCTGACGCAGACCAGGAACTCATCCACGACTGGTTCGTCGGCAACGACTCCCTCGCGGAAGTCGCCATCGCCCACCGCCTCTCAGTCATCGAGCTCTACCGCTGGGCCAACCGCCCCGACATCGCGAAGATCCTCGACGCGCTGAAAGAACTCCACGACCAACGCTTCAAGCTCAAGGCCAGCGCGCACGCCTACGACGCCCTCACCACGCTCCACTTCATCGCCAGCACCGAAAGCCCCACCAGCGCGCAAGAAATCGCCCGCCGCGCCGCCACCAGAATCATCGCGCTCGCAGCCCCAACTCCAGGTGCCACTACTCCTGGCCGAACAGGCCCGAGAGTAGTGGTGAAGGCGCCCACCTCAGAACCCTCCACATCAGACCCAACACCCCTACCCACCAAACCCAAGCGCGCCCTCGATCGCCTCGACCCACGCATGCAGGATCAGCATGTGCAACTCCTGGATCCGGTCGGAAGTCACGCCGGGCACAACAACCTCGACGTCACACGCCCCAGCCAGCCCACCGCCGCCGCGCCCCAGCAGCCCGATCGTCCCGATCCCCCGCCCCCTCGCGGCGTCGACGGCCCTGGCAATGTTCGCGGAGTTGCCACTCGTGCTCAGCACGATCAGGCAATCGCCCGCGCGCCCGACACCCTCAACCCACCTCGAAAAAACCTGCTCGAACCCATAGTCATTCGCGACGCAAGTCAGATGAGTGGGATCCGAGCAAGCCATCGCCGCGAGCGCGGGCCGGTCCTTGCGGAACCGCCCCGTCAGCTCCTCAGCGAAGTGCATCGCATCGGCCATGGACCCGCCATTGCCGCAGATCAGCACCTTGTTCCCAGCGCGCAGGCACAAAGCCAGCCGCTCGGCCCCCCGGGCGCAAGCAGCGAGGGCCAGCGCATCGCGCCGGAGCCCCTCGATCACGCCCGCGGCGTCAACCAAGGCCCGATCGATCACCCGTTCAGCTCGTGTGGCATCGTTCACAACCCGAGCGTAGCGACCACCTGGCCAGTTCACACCGCCCAGATGGGTCGCCCCGCCCAATTGTGCAACGCCCTTGCGCTAGACCCTGTCCTAAACCAAGTGCGAGACCAAGTGCCAGACCGAGTGCGCCAGAATGAGCAGCCTAAGCCTCTCACCCCCGCCCTGGACGCACGCCTCAGGCCCGCGCCGCAACCGGCTCCTCAGCCTTCATGCCCTTGTGGAACGTCGTGTAGAGATAGATCGGCGTCTTCAGTCCGTTCAGATGCGTGTGGATGTGAGGCAGCACCTGCTTCCAGTCCATCCCACCCGCGCCCGTCGCAAGCTTCGGCATCGCCACCGCCGCCGGCGAGTTCTCCCCGATCCACGCGTGGAGGGCCTTGAGCGCATGATTCACAAACTCAGAGTGGGCCTTCCCCGGCGAAGCGCCATGCCCATACGCAGCCTCCTGCGTGAAGAGCGCGATGATCGTCACCGGACCGTGATCACTCACGCCCGACCACGCCCAGAGCCCGCCCGACTTGGGATGCTCGCTCTGGCAGTAGTGCCGGAAGTCCTTGTACATCGCCGGAAACCGCTCCCGAAGCTGCAGCGCAAGCCCCGAGTGGAAGTTGTCGTTGGGCGCAACGCCATGCACGATCACAGGCGCGGAAGAGAGCACAATGTCGCCGCTCAGTTCATGGATCATCGGTGGGCTCCTGGGTCGGAAGCCCGCGGCCAACGCGAGCCGATCCAACCGCAGGATTATAGCGGACAAATTTGTCTACAATGTTCTCTCATACATAATGCTCTACCCGCCGCCGCAACATACGACCACCCACCAAACCGCACTCTGCGCTGCTCATCGCACCCCTCACGGCGCCGCTCACCGCACCCCTCAGCGCGGATCAACCCGCAGAACGCTCGCCGCCGCCGCGATCCGCACCGTCGGATCCGGGTCGGCCATCATCGCCTCCAGCGTTGCCAACTGCGACTTGCCCACAAACCCATACACGAACGCCGCCTGCGCCCGAAGCGCGGGCGAGGGGTTCGCCTTGAACTCATCCGCGATGTACGCCCCACCCTTGATCCCCATCCCAGACAGCGCCTGCGCAATCCCCAGCCGCACCTCCGCCGGATACATCTGCCCCTCTCTGTTCTTGTACTGCGAGAGATAGACAAGCTGATCGATCGCCTCGCGATCCTTCACCTGCCCGATGATCTGAACCGCCAGCGCCGCCGACTCCAGATCCTCCGCGCGCGATGGATACAGCGCCGCCCGCACCGCCTGCCGCGCATCGTCATCACCCAGCTTGATCAGCGCCTCGGCGATCTGCAGCTGATAGCTCCGCACCTGCTCCGCGCCAAGATCCGAATCACCCTCGTGCGCCGCCGCCCGCAGCAGGCTCATCGCCGACTTGTCACCGATCTCCCCAAGCACAAACGCCGCATGACGCCGCGCCCACGGCGAAGGATCATTCAGCAGCATCTCCGCCAGAGGCGTGCGATCCACCGCGCGCTTGTTCACCGCCAGCGCGAGGATCGCCGAAGCCCGCACCTGCGGCACAGGATCCGCCAGCATCGGACGGCACTTCTCCGCCAGACTGGCAAGCTTCGCCTTCCCCACCACCATCGCCGCCACGTTGCGCACGCCCGGATTCGGATCGCGCAGACCCGTCTCCACCAGAATCACAAGCCGGGTCGGCGCGATCATCGCCGCCTCGATCCCATTGGCCCGAACCTGCGGATCACTCGACTGCGCCGACTGCTCCAGGATCTCAATGGCCTGCTCGCGGATGCGCGACGCCTGCACACGATCCACGCGTGGCGGCTGCCCGGGCGCCGCGGGCTCGCCCGCAGCCGTCGGCGCAGCACTTGGCTTCGCAGCACTCGGCGCAGCAGCCTCGGGCTGCCCAGCGCATCCCATCAGCATGAGCGCGGGCGCAGCGAGCACAAGGCAGCTCGCAACGCCGCCCATCCGAACCAGTGTCGAGCTGCGGCGTGGCGTGCGGTCTGGTCGAGTCGTGTCAGGTCGAGTTCCCATCGAACGATTCTCCACTCAATCAGGCTGAACGCTTCTCACTCACCGGTCGCACGCAATGGTGCCGAACGATCCCATCTCTATCGACCATCGCCCGGCCTCGCCGCCAACGACGAGACCGCCGAGCCCGCGGGTGGCATGGACCTTCGTACGAACGAAAACACCGGCAGGATCGCCGCGATGATCACAGCAACCATCATCGCCGCCCAACCGACAGCATCACCCACCACCGCATACAGCGGGCTCCCCGCCGCCAGCGGCACGCGCCCCCACAGCACGCCCCCCACGCGCACCGTGCCGCGCGAGCCATCCTCCGCGATGGCCCCCTGCTCCAGAACCTGCCCGCGCGCGTTGACGATGGCCGAGACGCCCGTGTTCGCCGCCCGCACCATCGGCGTCGCCAGCTCGATGCACCGCATCCGCGCCTGCTGCATGTGCTGCACTCGCCCCGCATCCCACCATCCAAACCACCCGTCGTTGCTCACATTCACGATCAGGTCCGCTCGCCGCGCCCCATCCGCAAAGATCATCCTGCGGCAGACCCACGACGTCGTCGCCTCAAAGCAGATCGGCGTCACCACCCGCACATCACGACCAAGCGAAGCACTGCGCACCGCAAACACAGTCGGCTCGGTCCCGGCACGCAGATCAAACCGCATCCCCGCCGCGCCGAGCGCCAGCAAGCGCGCCTCGAGCCACGGCCACGCCGAGATGTACGGCATCACCTCTCCAAACGGCGTGAGCCGGATCTTGTCGTACCGCGTCCGCGAGATCCTCGCCCCATCAATCAGGAAGACGCTGTTGAACCGGCTCGCAATCTTCAGCGACACGCGCGAGCCCGTCGCATCACCCTTCACCACCTCAAGCCCGACGAGCGCCTCCTCACCAACCAGCATCGGGATCGTCAGCTGGTTCTGCATCTCAAGCAGCCGATCCGCAAACGCCGTCATGCGCAGGCTCGTCGGCGCGCTCGCGTCCACTGGATTTACAGGCAGGTTCCACTGCATCCCCTCGCGCGCCAGCACCTCCAGTGCCTCGGGCTCCAGCGTCGGCCCGGGCATCATCGTCTCGGGCCAGATGATCAGATCCGGCACCACTCCCGGGCCAGCCGTCGCAGCGCGCAGCGTCGCATTCTCCAGCCGCCGCCACTCATCGATCTCATCCTGGATGCGCCACGACATCTTGTTCGACTGCGGCACGTTCGTCTGCACCACCGCAACCGGCAGCTCATCACCACCCGACGCGGGGACCATGCGATGGCCGACGACCGAAAGCACAAACCAAGCGCCGAGCGTCAGCCCAGTGCCCACGCGCCCACTCGTGCGAGTCGATCCAGCCTGCCCCGATCCATCGCGCGTCGCAACCAGCGACGCCGCGAAGAGCGCCACGAGCAGCACGAGCAGATACTGGCCACCCACCGCCGCGGGCGCCGCGATTGCGAACCACTCCACGAGCGGATGGGCCGCGAGCGCCCACGGATATCCATCCCACGCGATCTCGCCCCGGAAAAACTCGCCGCCGGTCCACGCGATCGCCGCGAGCGCGAACCCAACCCGCGGCACCAGCCGCCACGCACGCGCAGCGATCCACACCGAGAGCCACGTGTACGAACTCAGCAGCACACCAAGCCCCGGATACCCCGGCGCGGTGACATCAATCAGGAACGCGTGCAGATACAGCCAGTACGGAAGCGTCCCCAGCGCAAACCACGCCGCGCCGCGCGCGGGCCGAGCCCCCGCGCACGACAATCGCTGGCACGCAACAAAGACCGGCACGAGCGCGATCAACGCCAGCGGCCACAACCCCACCGGCGCCAGCGCGAGCGCCATCAGCACGCCATGGACCGCGCCCAGCGCGATGAGCACACCACGTTCCCGCCACGGCCGGCGCGTTCGAAGAGTTGGAAGCGCATCAGACATCAAGCCGGAGGGTACACGGCCTGCAAGGCTCGGCCTTGTTCACGACACGCTTCTGTGCGGCTGCTTGGGACAAACGGCTCGCCACGAAATGGCGAGCCACCGAAGGCATCACTTCGCCTTCACAAGCCGGATCAGCTCGTTTGCACCATCGCTGAGGCTCAGGCCCTTGCCGCCGTCGGTCAGCTTCGCGGAGTTGACCTGCCCAAGCAGCTTCGTGAACGTCCCTTCAACCTTCATCGCCTCATCCGGACCAGCCATCATCGTGGTCGCGGCGGGGCTGAGCTTGAAATCACCCTTCGCGAGCGACGCCATGTCCAGCTTCGACATCAGACGGTTCACACCCGCAAAGCCCGAGACGCTCCCATCCTCACCGAACGTCAGCGAAGGAACCTTCGATCCCGCGGGAAGCATGTCCGCAACAGACTTGCCCGCGAGCGACTCAACGTTCCAGTCGCCCATGAGCTGCGTGATCGTCGGCATCAGAGACTCCACGGTCGTTGCCGCGCCGCTGCCCGAAGCGCAGCCCGCAAGGGGCGCGACCATCGGCGCCGCGG
This sequence comes from Phycisphaerales bacterium, assembly GCA_040399065.1. Classification (GTDB taxonomy): domain Bacteria; phylum Planctomycetota; class Phycisphaerae; order Phycisphaerales; family UBA1924; genus JBBASU01. The sequence goes on from JBBASU010000001.1 coordinate 123,554, forward strand.
CGAAGAGCGTAAGGCCCAGTGTGGAGAACGTGGCGGCGGTCGTCGCGAAGGAGTTCTTATTCATGCCACAATCGTACCAAGTGTCAGGTCACCGTGCCGAAGCAAGTGCAGGTCCAACTCCCCCGCCACCTTTCCTGCCTGCATGCCTGCATGCCTTCCTGCCTGCCCACTCACTTCCCCGCGTAATCGATGATGCGCGCCAGCTCGTTTCGCAGCTGCGACCGCACGACCACGCGATCCACGAGCCCGCTCTTCATGAGGAACTCGCTGCGCTGGAAGCCCTCGGGCAGTTCCTGACGGATCGTCTGCTGGATCACGCGCGGCCCGGCAAAGCCGATCAGCGCGTTGGGCTCGGCGATGATGACATCGCCCAGCATCGCGAACGACGCCGTGACGCCGCCGGTAGTGGGGTCGGTCAGCACGCTGATGAAGAGGCCGCCCGCGTCGTCGTAGCGCGCCAGGGCCGCGGAGGTCTTGGCCATCTGCATCAGGCTCAGGCCCGATTCCTGCATGCGCGCGCCGCCGGAGCAGCTCACGATGATCAGGGGCAGTCCATCGGTCGTGGCCTGCTCGATCGTCCGCGTGATCGTCTCACCCACCACGCTCCCCATCGAGCCCATCATGAACGTCAGGTCGAGGCAGCAGACGTACGTCTGGCGGCCCTTGATGAAGAGGCGGCCGGCCTTGATCGCGTCCTGGCAGCCGGTCTTGATCTGCTCCGCCAGCAGCCGGTCCTTGTACGCCTTCAGGTCCTTGAAGCCCAGCGGGTCGGTCGGGAGAAGCCCGGTAAAGAGCTCCTCGAAGGAGCCGGCATCTGCAAGCTGCTCGACGCGCTGGGTCGCGGAAATGCGGTGGTGGAAGCCGCACTCAGGGCAGACGTTGAGGTTGGCCTCAAGGTTGCGGCGGTAGACCATCTTGGTGCAGCCGGTGCACCGGAGCCACAACCCCTCTGGAATATCGCTCTTGCGCTCGGGCAGCACCTGCTGCCATGTGCGGGCGACTTCCTTCTTCTTGAGCTCAGCCATGCTTGTGTCCTGTGCCTTGGGTGGCCCGCCACTCCGTGGCGGGTGTCTGCGGCACCGGCCTCCCGGCCGGTGTCTTCATCCGAGCAACCCGCCCTTCCATGGCGGGCCCGACCTTCGCCACGCGATCCTTGGGAAGAAGGCGTGTTCAGATCTGGTGAACGAGGGGAAGTCTATCAGGGTCAGACGACCTGCGCGCACGCGACCGTACGAATTCCTACCATGACTCGACAGGCTTTGGCCCAAGCGGGGCATCCGAGGCAGCTGATTCAGGGAGGCGAAGCGATGGCGAAGGCACTTGAACGGGATGCGCTTGAGAAGATCCGACTCGCCTACTCAGACGTGGAGTCGGATCTCTACTTCCTCTGTCCCATGGGAAGTGGTGCCCCGAAGGAGGCTATAGACGAGGCCGAGCGGGCGCTGGGATGCCGCTTCCCGCCTTCTTATCGCCTCTATCTGGAGGAGCACAACGGCGGATGGCTCGGTGGTGAGCTGCTTTGGTTGACCGGTGAACTTCAGCATCCAGACCTCGTCTGGTCCGCGCTGAGTGGAAGGAAGACCCGCAACGAAATGAACCCCTATCCGCGCGACAGTGACATCGTCATCTCGGTTCACGATGAGTGGGACTTCTTCCTTGATACGACGTTGCCGGATTACCGAGGCGAGTATCCCGTCTTCGTGCACGACCGTGGCCAGTACGAGTACCGAGAGTTCGTGGCCCAGAGCTTTCTGGAGTTCGTCGAGAGTCAGTTCCGAGTCCAGCGGGAACTGAACGAGCAAGGAGACTGAGTTGCTGGGCGAATGGCCGGATCGAAACGAACGTGGGAGGGGGAGGGGGAGGGGGAGGGGGACGTCTTGCTTGATTCAAACACCGGCCGGGAGGCCGGTGCCACGAGGGGCACCACGAAGCGCCTGGATGACCGCCGCACGCTCGGGCTGTGGCTGGCCGAAGATGGCCGACGCCGCGACGAGGACGTCGCAGCCGGCCTCGCGGACCTCGCGCGCGTTGCTGAGGTTGATGCCGCCGTCCATCTGGATGCGCTGGTCGGGGCGGAGCAGTGGCCGCAGTGTGCGCACCTTGTCGAGCACGCTGCCGATGAACTTCTGCCCCGAGAAGCCGGGGTTGACGCTCATGATGAGGATCAGGTCCGGGCGGCTGGTCTCGTCGGCGGGATTCAGCAGCGGCAGCAGCTCATCCACCGGCGTTCCCGGGTTCACCGCGACGCCCGCCTCGACACCCATCGCGTGCAGGCGCTGGATCAGCGCGGGAATGGACGCCGCCCATTTGCCCGGTGCACAGGCCTCGACATGAAACGAGATGTGGTTGGCCCCAGCCTTGACGAAGGGCTCAAAGAAGCCCGCCGGGTCCGTGACCATCAGGTGCACATCGAGGTACGCGTCCGGGATCGACCGCCTCAGGCAGCGGCACAGATCCGGCCCCATCGTGAGGTTAGGGACAAAGTGCCCGTCCATGACGTCAAGGTGCAGGAGGTCGGCCCCGCCGCGAAGGACGCCAGCGCAGTCGGAACCCATCGTCGCGAAGTCGGCGGAGAGAATCGAGGGGGCAATCAGCGGCAGATGGGGTGGGCTGCGCAGCAGGTTGGTCGTCGGGGAAGCGGAGGACGCGATGGCGGTCGCGGCGGCGGTGCTCATGCGGAAACTGTACCGGGGCGGCTCAGAAGGAGGGGCGAATGAACAGGAAGGAAGCGACAACGAAGAGACAGTCAGGGAAAGGCAAGCCTCGCCACGGAGTGGCGAGGTACCCAAGGCGAGGGAAAGACAAGGGAAAGGCAGGACACCGGCCGGGAGGCCGGTGCCACTTGGCCGCACCGCCGTTACCATCACGCAGAACGCCGCGTCCTTTCACTTCGCCACTTTGCCACTCCGCCACTTCGCCACTTCCAGGATCCCACCATGTCCACCCTCGCCGCTCGTATCGACGCCGCCCGTGCCCGCCTCGCGGCCGTCGGCCAATCGCACCTCCTCAACTTTGTCGCCTCGCTCGACGCAAACGCTCAGGAGGCGCTCGTGGCGCAGGTGGAGTCGCTGGATCTCGCGGCGCTTCCAGGGCTGATTGAGACGTATGTGAAGTCCAAGCCCGCCGCGGCGATCCCCAAGAGCCTGGGGCCCGCGCCGTACTACCCCGTCGATCGCGCTTCGACGATGCGTGCCTGGGATCGTGCACGCTTCCAGCATCTAGGTGATGCGATGCTCAGGGGCGGCAAGGTCGCGGCCTTCGTCGTCGCGGGCGGGCAGGGCTCGCGTCTTGGCTTTGAGGGACCCAAGGGTTGCTTCCCCGCCGGCGCGGTGACAGGCAAGAGCCTCTTTCAGATCTTCGCCGAGAACCTGCTCGGTGCGAAAGACCGCTACGGCGTCCGGGTGCCCTGGTACATCATGACCAGCCCCCTGAACCACAAGGCAACCGTCGAGTTCTTCCAGGCGCACGACTACTTCGGCCTCTCGCGCGAGGATGTGCGTTTCTTCCCGCAGGGCGTGATGCCGAGCCTCGACATCACCAGCGGCAAGGTCCTCCTCGCCAGCAAGGGCGAGGTCGCGACCAACCCAGACGGCCACGGCGGCTGCATCCGTGCGCTGCACCAGTCCGGCGCGCTCGCCGACATGAAGTCGCGCGGCGTTACGCAGCTCTCCTACTTCCAGGTTGACAATCCCAACGTCCGCATCCTCGATCCGATCTTCCTGGGCCTGCACGCCAACGCGAGCGACTCATCGGGCGAGATGTCCTCCAAGATGGTCGCGAAGGCCGGGCCCGGCGAGAAGGTCGGCGTCTTCTGCCTCGCCGACGGCAAGATCGAGGTGCTGGAGTATTCCGATCTGCCCAAGGGGCTCGCCGAAGAGACGCACCCCGACGGCTCGCTGCGCTACAACGCGGGGTCGGTCGCGATCCACGCGCTGGGCGTTGAGTTCATCGAGCGGCTTGCGACCGACACGCGCTTCGCGCTCCCCTTCCATCGCGCGGAGAAGAAGGTGCCGTGCGTTGATGCGGCGACTGGCGCACCGATCAACCCTACCTCCAACAACGGCGTGAAGCTCGAGAAGTTCGTCTTTGATGCGCTCGCGCTCTGCCGCGCTTCGATCGTCGTCGAGACCGATCGCGTTGAGGAGTTCGCGCCGATCAAGAACGCCACCGGCAGCGACAGCGTCGAGACGAGCCAGCAGATCCAGACGCTGCGCTCGGCCCGCTGGCTCGCGGCGTGCGGCGTTGATGTGCCGATGAAGCCCGACGGCGTGACGCCAGACTGCGTGATTGAGATCTCGCCGCGCACAGCGACGTGCGCCGAGGAGCTGCGCAGCGCGCGCCTGCCGGGCTCGATCCAGCGCGGCGCGCGTGTGGCGTTCTAGAGGCAAACGGAATCCAGTGGGGTGATGACGTAGAAGAAGCAGAGGTGTGCATCGAGCGGCGCAGAACAGTGTCAGTGCGTTGATGACGCCGGAAGATGAAGCTGGATGATCTAGGAGGAGGACCGGATGGCGCGAGTGAGTTCAGCAGATGAAGCGGTCGCGCTCATCAAGAGCGGCATGAACGTCTTCGTGCATGGTTCGGCCGCGACGCCGATCCCGCTGCTGGATGCGCTCGCACGGCGCACCGATCTCTCGGGCGTCACGCTCTTCCATCTGCACACGCAGGGGACGCGCTCGTTCCTTGATCCTGCCTGCGAGGGGCGGCTGCGTTCGTGCTCGCTCTTTACCGGCGAGCCCGCGCGGGCCGCGGTGCAGGAAGGGCGCGCGGACTTCATCCCGGTCTTCCTTTCCGACATCCCTTCGCTCTTCTACACGGGGCGCATCCGGCTCGACGCGGCGATCCTGCAGCTCTCGCCGCCGGACCATCACGGGATGCACACGCTGGGCACTTCGTGCGACGCGGCGCGGGCCGCGGCGGACACGGCCCCGCTCGTCATCGCCGAGGTCAACGCGCAGATGCCCGAGACCAGCGGGCACACCGTCGTTGAGGCCCGCACGCTGGACGCGTGGATCGAGACAGACCGCGCGCTCCCATCGGCGAAGCCAGTGGAGATCGGTCCCGTGGAAGCGCGGATCGGCGAGCTGATCGCGGAGCTCGTTGAGGATGGCGCGACATTGCAGATGGGCATCGGCGCGATTCCTGATGCCGCGCTCGCGCGGCTTGGGAACAAGAAGGATCTGGGCGTGCACACGGAGATGTTCTCCGATGGGCTCATCGCGCTGATCGAGGGTGGCGTCATCACCAACCGGCACAAGCAGGTCCATCCGGGGCGCACGGTGACGAGCTTCGCCACGGGCTCGCGCCGCCTCTACGACTTCGTCCATCACAACGCGCTGGTTGAGTTCCATCCCTGCGACCGCACCAATGACACCGCGCTGATGCGCAAGAATCCGAAGGTCACGGCGATCAACAGCGCCCTCGAGGTGGACCTCACGGGCCAGGTCTGCGCCGACTCGATCGGGCACCGCATCTACTCGGGCATCGGTGGGCAGATGGACTTCATCCGAGGCTCGGCACTCTCGAAGGGTGGCAAGCCCATCATCGCGCTCCCCTCGACCGCCGCGGGAGGGAGCGTCTCGCGCATCGCGGCCCAGCTCAAGCCCGGCGCGGGCGTCGTGACGACGCGCGGGCACGTGCACTGGATCGTCACCGAGCACGGCGCGGTGAACCTCTTTGGCCTCTCGCTGCGTCAGCGCGGCGAGGCGTTGATCTCGATTGCGCATCCTGATTTCAGGGCTGAGCTCGCACGCGAGCTGCGTGAGACCCGCAACTATCCCGTGACCGCATGATCTGATGTCAGAGACTTGATGTCAGCGCTCACGAGTTGATGAGTGGAGCGCACGAACACCTGAAGACGCGAGAGGAGGACCGCCATGAACCACTGGATCATCACGAACCGCGAGATCGGCACACGCACCGTCGGCGGCAAGAAGGTCGAGTTCATCGCCGACACGCGGCGCGAACCGATGCCCACGTTCCGCATCGCGACCTTCAAGCCCTATGCGCCGGGGACCATCCCGAAGAAGGACGATGCACTGCTCGCGAAGATCGACTCTGCGGTCTCGCTCATTCCCGATGAGCCGGTGGATGGCTACGCCGATCTCGAGCCGGATGACAATCCCACGAGCGTGAACGCGAGCCGGCGGCTGCTGCTGTCGCTCTATCAGACGATGACACAGGCGCCAGAAGGCAAGGGCGACACGCTCTTCTTCATCCACGGCTTCAACTACGCGTGGCCAGACGCGGTGCGGCACCTGCAGCGGTTGCACGAGCTGTATGTGCTGCCTTCTGAGAGCCCGATCGATCGCATCGTCTACTTCACCTGGCCGAGCTGGGGGCAGACGGGGCGCTATCCATCGGATCAGGAGATCGCATGGCCGAGCGGCCTCCTGCTCGGGCGCGTCTTCGCGAAGACCGTGCGCTTCTATGCCGACTTCTTCAGGCCCAGCAAGGGCAAGCGGCCCTTCTGCGGCCGCAAGATCCATCTCGCGGCACACTCGATGGGCAATCAGGTGCTGCGCGAGTTCATCCGTCAGGTCGCGCCGGTGCGGCACCTGCACGTGGCGATCTTCGGCGAGGTGCTGATGCTCAACGCGGATCTTGAGTGGCACGCGCTGGAGGGTGGGCAGCCACTCTTTGACCTGCACCAGTTCTGCGACCGCACGCACGTCTACAACCATCACCATGATGACGCGCTGCACATCTCCGAGGCGACCAAGAACTCCGAGAAGCGCCTCGGGCGGCACGGCCCGCGGTCCATTGCGCCCGGGGTGCTCCCGCCCCGGACTGTGGTGGTGGATTGCAGCGCGCTGGGCGCGCCCGACGACGCGACTCCGGATACGGATGCGTTCATCAACGCCGCGCGGCGGGTGCTGGGCACGAGCAAGGTCGACCTCAAGGAGCGCCTGGGGGACCACTGGGGATATCTCTACCGGCCCGAGGTGATCGCGGATCTGTACGGTGTTCTCAAGGGTCACTCGTCGGGCGCGCTGCCGCGCCGAACGGCGAAGGCACCCGGGCTCTACGCGCTTGGGAGCGCGGAATGAGCATGATCGCAGGCCGCGTCACCATTTCGGTTGATTTCCCACGGATCCGTGCTCTCTTGTGGTGCGAACCAATCGCAGAGCCTTCGCCAGTTCCGAGGGCTCGGTCCTGTTCTTCAAGGGCTCGTTCATCACAGACATTCAGAGACGAAAGGTCCGATATGTTCATTCGTTCTACCGCCGCCAGCGTGGTGATCCTCTCGGTCCTTGCTCCGCTCGCCACAGCTCAGACGGGCTGGGACGAAACGACTCAGGGCGATCTTTCGAGCGATCGGTTCAATCCGACGCAGGTGCCGCTGGCCTTTGGCTCCAATCGCGTGATCGGGAACACGCAGGAGACCGACCGTGACTTTCTGACGATCACGCTGGCGCCCGGGCAGCAACTGGGCTCACTCTTCCTGGAGAACTACGTCGGTGAAGACGGCGCGTCCTTCATCGGCATGCAGGCGGGTAGTTTCCTGACAGTGGATCCTGATGAGGCCGCGCCTTCGGATCTGCTCGGCTGGGCGCTCTTTGGTCCTTCGCACAACAACGTCGGGCTCGACATCCTCCCCGAGATGGGCGACAACTTCGGGATTGTGGGCTTTGTGCCGCCGCTGCCGAGCGGTACGTACACATTCTGGATCCAGCAACTGGGGCCACCGACGGACTACACGTTCAACTTCGTCGTGGTTCCTGCGCCGTCGGGCGCTGCGGTGCTCGCGGGCATGGGCGCGCTCGCGATGATCCGGCGGCGTCGCTGAGTGTGCGGCTCAGTTTGCGGCTGAGTGCATGGCTTCATGTGCTCACGGCCTTGGCGCTAACCTCAGCGCTAACCTCAGATCAATGACGATTGAACCAGACTCACCCGCAGGATCGGGCCACTCGTGGCCCGATCCTGCGAAGTTGCCCGAGCGATTTCGGCAGCTGCCGCGGGCGCTCGCGGAGCGGACGCGCGTTGCGAGGCTCGCGGGCGTTCCTGCGCTGATGGCGCATCCGGACTGGAAGACTCCGTGCCCGACGATGATCTGGATGCACGGGCGCACCGTGAACAAGGAGCTGGATCCGGGGCGCTATCTGCGCTGGATCCGCGCGGGGATCGCGGCGGTGGCGCTCGATCTGCCCGGGCATGGCGAGCGGCTTGATCCGGCACTTCAGGATCGGCGCACGACGCTGGCGATGGTGCGGCAGATGGCGGGCGAGATCGATGGCGTGGTTGATGCGATGGCGGGGCCCGAGTTCGGGCATCTTTTTGACTTTGAGCGGCTGGGGATCGGCGGCATGTCGGCGGGCGGGATGGCGACGCTGCTGCGGTTGTGCGAGGCACACGACTTCGCGGCGGCTGCGGTCGAGGGGACGACCGGGTGGTTGAGCGGGCTGTTCTTCCCGGAGAGCGCGGGGCACGCGAGCGAAACGCCGTGGGGAATTGCTCAGGATCGCGCGCTGGTCGAGTCGCTGGATCCGATGTCGCGTGTTGACTCGATGGCGGCGATCCCGATGCTGTTTCTGCATACGCGCACCGACCGGACCGTGCCCTTTGATCGGCTCGTGCCGTTCATCGAGGCGCTGCGCGCAAGTCTTGAACGGCGTGACGGAGCAATCGGTGCGGGCGCGATGATCGAGCTCAAGACCTGGGAGAAGACGGGCGCGCCCGAGGAGCATGCGGGCTTTGGCGTGTTTGGCAACGAGGCGAAGAACGCGCAGGTGGAGTTTCTGACGCGGGTGCTGCGGGCGGTTGCGCCGGACACGAGCTTCTAGGCTTGCTTGCGGCGAACATGCACCGACCTGAAAGTCGCTCGCACCGACGGATGAAAGGGCTGAATCTTCGTGGATCTCGGACGATCTTGCCTCGAATCTCAGCACTTGGTTGCATGAACTCGCTTTGGTGGTACATCTGTGGTACCAGCAACACCCGCTGGTGGACCGCACGCTCGACCGCTCTGACGCGTGCGCGGCCCCGGGTTCTTACACACAGGTCAGAGCAAGGAAGCACAGATGAAGACCGTGATGATGACCAGCGCGATCGCCGCGCTCGCGATGGCCGCGTCGGCCAATGCAACGCAGACCTTCTCCGCGTCGGGCGCGACCCCGGCGGACATCCAGGCCACCGTTGATCAGTTCCGAGCGGGGCTGGGCGCGAACAACGGCGTTGGTGGCTCGTTCAATGGTGGCCGGCGCGAGATCAACTGGGACGGAGTGCCCGATGCGTTCTCGTCGCCCAACGCACTGCCGGGCAACTTCTTCAATGCGAACTCGCCGCGCGGGCTGACGATGACGACGCCGGGGACGGGCTTCCGCGTGAGCGCGGACTCGAGCAATCCGACGAACACGCCGATTCTGTTTGGCGAGATCGATCCGCTGATCCCCGGCAACTTCACTGTGTTCAGCGCTCAGCGCCTGTTCGCGCCGATGGGGAGCACGATCACCGATGTGCGCTTCTTCATTCCTGGCACCAGCACCCCGGCGACGGTGCTTGGCTTTGGCGTGGTCTTCACCGATGTTGAGTTTGCGGACGCCACGTTCTTCCAGATGTACGACGTCAACGACCAGCCTGTCGGCGGCGTGGTTGCTCCCACGAGCGTGAACGCGGGGCTCTCGTTCATCGGCATGATCCGTGATGTGCCGGAGGTCGCGCGAGTCCGCATCTTCAGCGGCAGCGCTTCGCTCGACAGCGGCCAGGGCAGCTCGCAGGACTTTGTCGCGATGGATGACTTCATCTATGGCGAGCCGGTTCCGGCGCCGGGCGCGGCGGCGCTGCTGGGCCTTGGTGCGCTTGCCGCGACGCGGCGTCGGCGGGCCTGAGTTGGCGTGATGGGATTGAACAACACGCGGCCCCGGCCCGCCCATGTGTGAGGGAAGGCCGGGGCCGCGTGCGTTGTGCGGGCGATGTTGAACAGGGGCGTTGCTGCGAGGCATGCCCGTTCATGTCTGAACATGTCCGGTCATGTCCGTTCGTGTCCGGACATGCAAACAGATCAGTTCACGCGCTTGATGGCGGGCGGATTCCAGCGGCCGTCGAGTGCCTTTGCGGCTGGTGCGTAGAGGCGCATGGTGATGCCGAGCTGTCCTGATGCTGGCGCGGGGAGCCAGTTGGACTCCTTGTCGGGGCCGGGGCTGGTGTGCTGGATGTAGAGGTCGAGTGAACCATCGGGGTTGAACTTGAGCGCGTCGCGATCGCCGATGGCGAAGCGGTTCAGCGGGTTGGCGACCTGGAACCCTTCGGCGTCGTACATCGTGACGGACCAGAAGGCGCCGACCGGAGGAAGCTCCGCCTTCGAGAAGCTGAGCACGTAGCGCTGGTCGCCCATGAGAGGCTTGCCATCGGCATCGGCGACGCACATCGGGTAGATCGCGTCCTCGGGCTGGTTGGCACCGAGCCCGATCATCGCGACGATGGCACGCTTCAGGTAGCTGTTGCCGTAGACGCCCATGTTCTCGGTGTTCATCTGCCAGCCGTTGGTGACGCGCGCGAGCGTTGGCATCTTGTTCTTCATGTTCTGGAGGCCATCAGCCATGGCGCGATCCAGGCCCTTGCGAATCTCGGGCGAGGCCTGATCGAGGTTGAAGGCTTCGCCCGGCCGCAGACCGATGCGCTCGAAGCGCGCGACCTGCGACCAGTCGGTCCGCTGCGGCGGGTGGAGCCGCATCAGCTCGGCGCCGTAGGAGAAGTAGCGGCTTGCGGGCATGGTGTTCACCTGCACCGATGGCGGCGTCTTCATGTCCACGGTTGGATCGGGCGTGAAGGTGGGCGCTTCGGCGGGCTTGCCCCAGCGTGAGAGGGGCGTGATGCGGTATCCCTGCTGCACCTTGTGCACGGCTTCGTAGTCGGCGGGGCCATTGGTCTGGGTCCGACCGATGAGCCAGAGATAGGAGGTTGTGGCGTCGATGCGATCAACGCCGTCGGGGAGCGTGCCGGACCAGCCCGGCGGCACGACGGCCCAGCTGCCCGCGCCGGTGCCGCTGGTGCGCTGACCGGGAGAGGCGATGACGTTGGACCACATGTCGAGCATGGGGAGGAGGTAGTAGCGGCCCTGCGTGTCGGGCGCGGAGACGATCATGGGCTCCTTGGTGAGGTCGAGCCAGGCACTGGAGTAGAGCGTGTCGAAGTTTGGCCGCACGACCTCGCGGAAGTCTGCGGTGGGGAAGTCGCGGAAGTGGTGGAAGTCGTTCATGGGCCCGAGGCCCTGCCGGACGCCCGCGGGAACGTTGGTCGTCACGCGGCGGGTGACGTCCATGGAGATGAGCGGATAGAAGTAGAGGTAGGCCTCGAGGCCGATCTCGTAGGCCTCCTGCTCGGTGATTGCGGGGGCGGGTGCGCTGGCCGCGGCGGTGGGTGCGGTGTTGGCTTCGTGCGCGAGTGAGCGCGGGGTCCATGAGGTGAGGGAACAGATCGCCGCGGTGCCGAGGACGAGGGCAAGCGAGTGGGATGTGGTGTTCATGCCTCGAGCGTAGCAGTTGGCCTCGCGCGCGTGCAAGTGCGTGCGAGCATCAGGCATGCGCGGGTGAAGACGAGACGCATGATGCGCGCGAACGTGCTGTGTCGCGGCGGCGTGAGTGTGCGATGGCGTGATGCGCGTGACGCGCCGAGTACGGCGGCAGGTCTTCAGCGTGCGCGGCGGCGGCTGAAAGCGAGGAGTCCGCCCGCGAGGGGGAGGAGCGCGCCGGGCGCGGGAACCACCGTGAATGACGCCGTGAAGAAGGCGACGCCGTTGGCGTACTGCGGGGCCCAGATGTAGTCAGCACCGGGCATGTTGGCGAAGGTGCCCCAGGGGCCGGTGCCGTTTGGTCCGAGCAGGTTCGGCGCCGTGGTGTTCACGCCGAAGCCCTCGGTGCTGACGACCCAGTCGATGATGTTGGTTCGCAGCTCCTGCGTGCCGTTGGCGAAGGTCGCGTCGGGGCCTGTGAGCGTGAAGAGACCGATGAACATCTCCGGACGGCTGAAGTCCTGCGTGCGGACCTGGAGGAAGTAGGTCCCGGGCTCGGTGATGACCGTGGACCCGAAGACCGGGGTCTGCCATGTCGCGACGCTGTTGAACCAGGGCGTTCCGGCCGTGGTTGGAGAGGTGCTGATGGAGGCCTGGAACGCGTCGTCACAGGAGGCCCACCCGGAGAGTGTGACCTGCGCGTGTGCGACGCCCGAGGCGAGGAGGCTGGCCAACACTGCGGCAGAAGCGATGCGTGTAGAACTCACGAGACTCTCCCAATACAGAATGAGACGGCGGACAGCCGGAGCGCATCGACCGCCCATGGGGCAACGCACGCGACACCCCACGAAGCAACGCCGCGGGGTGCGAGACGGTCCGGAGGCGATAAGTTGCACCAAAGCCGCGTAAATGCCAACAAAAGGGAGAGGAAAATCCCTCCCGGTCATCAGAATTGGGGCTCTGGTCCCAAAAACTCGATGCCGTAGGGCGCGGCGAGGGTCGCAAGGCGTTCGGGAGTCAGTTGCTCGCCAGCCGCCCGCAGCCGCTCCACCTCGTCGAAGAAGCCTTCGAGGCCTGCGGGCGCGATGATGATGATGGTCTTTCCGACGCCGCGGGGGCCGGGCTTGGTGCAGCGGATGGTGTGGGGCGTGCCGCCGGGGATGAAGACTGTGCCGCCGGGCTCGATCACGTGCACGCCGCCGTCGCTGACGGCCTCGAAGGTGCCCTCGAGGATGATGAAGGTCTCATCGGCGGTGTGGCGGTGGTAGGGCGGCGCGGCCCCCACTACCGCATCGGCGATGACGACGCTGTGCGAGCCGCCGGTCATGGCCTTGGTGAGGACGTTGTAGCCGACGGTGTCGCCGGGGTGAATGCACTTGCTGCCGCCGCCGGCGGGGATGACGTGGATGGTGAGATTCGACATGTCGGGAGACGATACCCCGGCGGGGTAGTCGGCGGGAGAAGGCGGTATGGGCCGGATATGTGGCTCCGATGCCGCGGGGCGGACCTCGGGAGTGCACCGGAGGTTGGTGCCGCTTTCGTCCCGTCCCCCTCCTAAACTGTTTCAGCGAGTCGGGACTGTCCGACCAGAGTCCATCCCTCCATGCGCTGCCGCACGCCCCGTCCGCCCGCCGCGAACCCGTCGCGCTGGCGGGATCATCCCGGAGTTGACGTTCTCATGACCGCCACCGCGAGGCCCACTATGTCCGTTGTTGATGCTTCCCGCACTGCTGCCGCTACTTCGCCACGCCCGAGCGACTCGCTCGCACCCGCGGCGGTGATCAAGATGCTGCGCGATATGTTCCTGATCCGCGAGTTCGAGAATCGCTGTGGTCAGGCCTATCAGCAGGCCAAGATCGGCGGCTTCTGCCACCTGTACATCGGGCAGGAGGCCACGGCGGTCGGCACGATCTCGTCGGTCAATCACGATGATCCGGTCGTGACGGCGTACCGCGATCACGGGCATGCGCTGGCCCGCGGCATGTCCCCCGAGGCGTGCATGGCCGAGATGTTCGGGAAGATCGGCGGCTGCGCGAAGGGCAAGGGCGGGTCGATGCACATGTTCGACAAGCCCAATCACATGTATGGCGGGCACGGGATTGTGGGTGCGCAGGTGCCGCTGGGGACGGGGCTGGCGTTTGCGACGCGGTACGAGTGGGAAGTGATGAACCGCACGGTCGCGGGCGCTCCGGCGAAGAAGCGCGTGTGCCTGACGTACCTGGGTGATGGCGCACTCAACCAGGGCGCGCTGCACGAGGCGATGAACCTCGCCGGTCTCTGGGACATCCCCGTCATCATCATCGTTGAGAACAACGGCTACTCGATGGGCACCGCCATCGAGCGCGGCACCACGATGGCCCACGACCTCACCGCCAAGGGCGCGGCGTATGGCATTCGCTCAGAGATCATCGATGGCTTTGATGTGCTGAAGCTCTACGACCAGTTCAAGCCGCTGGCGGACTGGTGCCGCGAGAACCAGAAGCCCGCGTTTGTTGATCTCAAGACGTATCGCTACCTCGGGCACAGCATGTCTGACCCGCAGAAGTACCGCACGAAGGAAGAGGTCGAGGAGTTCAAGAAGAAGGACTCAATCGACGCCCTCGCCAGCCACCTCATGACCGAGCGGAAGAACCGCGATGGTTCGCCGGTGCTGACCGAGGCGGCCTTCAACGAGCTGCAGGCCGAGGTCAAGGAAGCCGTCAAGCGCGGCATGGACTTCGCGGAATCCAGCCCGCTGCCGGATGTCGAGACCGAGCTCTACAGCGATGTCTTCCACAACCCGCTGCCGAACATGAGCCCGACGCGCGACTATGTGCATGGGGCGAAGAATCCGCTGCTGTGAGTGGGTGGCACGGCTCACCCGCGCCAAGCCGGATGGAACGCGACTGAAAAGAGAAAGGCCCGGAGATGCGAATCTCCGGGCCTTTTCGATTTCCTTGATGTCATCCAGATCGATGTCGTTCAGATAGAGGCCGTTCAGACTGAAGTCTGACCGAGCCCGGTGATCAGGCGTTGCGGCGGCGACCGGCGAGGGCCAGGAGGCCGACACCAGCGAGGGCGGCGCCCGAGGGGAGCGGGATCAGCGTGAAGGTCAGGTTGTCGAAGCCTTCCTGCTCGGTCGTGGACTGGAAGAGGGCGTTTACGAAGGACTGGCCGGGAGCGACCGTGAGGGTAATGGTTGTGATGGGATTGTCCATCGTGCTCGTGACTGCGATGACCTCGTAACTGCCAGCATTGGGGCCGGTGTCGTTGTACACGAGCGCCGCGAGACGGACCACGTCACCGGCTTCGGGCTGGTAGGTGTCGATGTCGAGAGAGAGGCTGCTCACGGCCGTCGTGAACGAGAAGAACATGTCGTTCGTGCCTTCGGCGTAGGCGTAGTTGCTGGGAGAAACGGCGCCGTTTCCGGTGAAGATCAAGACATTGGTGCTGACGGTTGCGAGCGTCAGGAAAGCCCCGATGGTGGCATCGGGAGTGCTCGTGACCTGACGCATGCTCACGCCCTTGGTGGCGAGGTAGTGGTCGCCCGAGATCGGCGTGTTTGCGGGCAGCTCATCGAAGTTGATCACGACTGGGCCAGCGAGAGCCGAGCCGGTGATGGCGAGGGTGGACACGATTGCGAAGGACTTGGTGAACATCGGAAACTCCCCATTTGGAACGATCACAAGAAACTCTGAACGGGCGCGTGATCTCTCAAGCACGCGGAGGGAGTATAGGCCGTTGACCCTAGGGTAGCAACGGCGAGATAGGTAGAATCCTGTAAAGATTTGGAGAATGGACCCATGGCCGGTAGCCGCGCGGCGCGACTGGTGGTGACTCTGGCGTCCGATCTCAGACCCCAGGCCGCCGCGGAGGCAGAGCGTCCGCTTTCAGTCCTATGGATCGGTCCCCCGCATGCCACGCGGCCGACGACCAGCGTTACTCGGTCGCTTGAGCAACCAGCCCGCGTTACACCGGGTTTTGATGGATGTACTTCAACTTCTCGGTGAACTCAGCCTCGCCGTCGACATTGCGATCGTGCCCGCCGCCGCGTTGCCAGAAGCGTGTTGATCCATTGGGCGCTTCGAGCTCTGCGAGGATTGCGGCGTTGAGTTCGCGCCATCGCGCGATCACTTCGCTTCCGAAAAAGAGCTTGAGTTGGTGGATCGCGGCGGAGAACGGGAAGTCCGGCAGTCGTGGCCAGACGAGCAGGTGGACGTGCTCGGGCATGACGACCCAGCCGTAGAGATGGAAGCCGTGATCGCGTCGATTGAGTGCGAGGTGGTCGAGGAAGCGGTCTTGGATTGCGTCGTTTCGGAAGAGGGGGAGGCGGAGGTAGGTTGAGAAGGTCAGGAAGCGTGGTGTCTGCTCGAGCTCTCGGCGCTCCATCGCCTTTCTTCGCTCTGTCGCCATGGAAGTAGCGTACTGGGGGTGGAGCCTGCACCACCAGTCGCGCCGCGTTGCGGCGGACTGGTGGCACCGTATTCAGTGGTGGCACCGGACGTAGAACGGGCCCGCCTTAGGGGGCGGGCCCGTCGCTTCGATCCTGATCATGAATCTGCTGACTGAACCGAGTCCGAGGACTTAGTTCTGGCCGCCGCAGCTGGCCTTGGTGGCGCAGGCGGGCTTGGCCTCGACGGCGCCCATGTTGGCGCTGGTCTTGGAGCCGCAGGAGGACTTCTCGCCACAGGACTTCTTGGCCTCGACGGCGCCCATGTTGGCGTCGGTCTTGGTGCCGCAGGAGGACTTGTCGCCACAGGACTTCTTGCCTTCGACGGCGCCCATGTTGGCCTTGTCGGAGCAGGTGGTGCCGCAGGCCTTCTTGCCCTCGACGGAGCCCATGTTGGCGGCCTTGTCGGTGGAGCAGCTGCCGCAGCAGGCCTTGGTTTTCTGACCCTCGACGGCGCCCATCGAGCCCTCGTTGCTGCTCTGGCAGCCGGCGAACATGGAGGCGGCGGCGATCATTGCGATGAATCCGAGCTTCTTCATGGGGAACTCCTCGTGGTGGGCGACATGCGCCCGGTCAAGTGCAGAAGGGGCACGCGACCGCGGGCCCCGGGGGTTTGAATCTGGAGTATACGCCCAAGTCACGCCAGAGTTCACAGAATTCCATACAGGACGCGAACGTCCGCAAGTGTTTCGGTGGGTGCGGTCGGCGCAGACGTTCGAGACCGGACAGACGATCGAATCAGCCCAGGGCGGGACTCTTTGGGGTGGGATGGAGGCAATAAAAAACGCGCCTGTGCGGCGCGCTTTGGAGAGGCGTTGATGGCGAAGGGCGGGCCTTCGCTTGTTTGGTCACTCGGTCGGTCACTCGGCCTTGGGTGCGTCGGCTGCGGGGGCCGCGGCCTTCTCCTTGCGGAGCTTGGCGTAGAAAGCGGTGCGGCGGTCGGCGTTGCGACGGCGGGTGCTGGGGCGGCCACCGATCTCGGCGCCGTCTTCGGCGCCACAGAACTGGAGGAGGCAGAGCTCGGTGCCGTCGCCGATGCGGTGGCGGCCGAGCTTGACGATGCGGGTGTAGCCGCCGCTGCGATCGGCGAAGCGTGGGGCGATGTGATCGAAGATGTGCTTGACGAGGCGTGGGGACTTGCGGAGCTCGCCGTAGCGGTTACGCTCGACCTCGCTGTTCTCGGGGAGGTCGAAGAACTGTCCTGCGATGTCGCGCATCTTCTGGACGTGTTCCTTCTCGGCGTCGGTGGCCTTCTTGGGGAGGTAGAGCCACTCGAAGCCCATGCGGTCGCCGCCGAGCTTGGCGATGACGTTGCGGCGATCAGAGAGGGTGCCGCTCTTTGCCGAGGTGATGATCTTCTCGACGAAGGGCTGGACGGCCTTGGCCTTGGGGATCGTGGTGACGATCTGCCCGTGCTCAAAGAGTCCGGCCGCGAGATTGCGCAGCGTCGAGGTGCGATGGGTGCTTGTCCGTCCCAGCCTGTAACCAGCTCTGCCGTGCCGCATGATCGACGCTCCCACCGGGCTGCTACGCGGCCCGGCTCAATGAATGACTGCTTAAAGAACCACTACTCGGACAACAACTCTGAGACCTGTTCTGAAGCCTGTTCTGACTACTGCTCTGACATGTGTCGGCGGCTTTGATGATCTCGGCCGATCGACTCAACTGACATTTGGGCCTGCATGTTAGGTGGCTAACCGACAGGACGCGCGGACGAAATCAGACCTTTGGGAACCTGGCCGCCTAGCCCGCACCGGGTTGCCGGAGGGGGCGGGCGAGGGGGATAGAAAACTAGGCGGGAATCTGGGGCGGGGTGACGGTGTAGCCTTCGGGCATCGGCATGCCGAGGTCGAGGCCGATGTCCTGCAGCTTGCGCTTGACCTCGCGGAGGCTGGTGCGGCCGAAGGAGCGGAGCTTCAGGAGCTCGGCATCGGCCTGGCCAACGAGCTGGCCGACGGTGTCGATGCGGGCGGACTCGAGGCAGTTGCTGGCGCGAACGGAGAGTTCGAGCTCGCTGATGGGCATGTTGAGCTTTCGGATGAGGTCCTCGTCGACGCTCGCGGCGGCGGCGGCTTCCTCGCTCACGCGCTCTTCGCCTGCGTCGAAGTACTGGACGAAGGGGTTGAGGTGCTTGCGGAAGATCTTGGCGGCCTCGACGAGGGCCATCTCGGGGGCGACGGTGCCGTTGGTCCAGATCTCGAGGGTGAGCTTGTCGTAGTTGGTGCGCTGGCCGACGCGGGTCTCTTCGATCTTGTATCGGACGCGCTGGACGGGGCTGTACGCGGCGTCGACGTGGATCAGGCCGATTTCCTGCTCTTCCTGGCCGATGTACTGCTCGCTGGCGGGGACGTAGCCGCGGCTCTTGGTGACGCGGAGCTCCATCTCGAACTCGACGGGCTCGGTCAGGGTGGCGAGCACAAGATCTTTATTCAGGATCGTAATGGCGGTGTCGGCCTGGATCATGTCGGCGGTGATCTCGCCGGGGCCGCGGGCCGCGACACGCATGGTCTTGGGCTCATCGCCCTCGAGCTTGACGATGAGGTTCTTGACGTTGAGGACGATGTCCACGACGTCTTCCATCACGCCCTTGAGCGGGGAGAACTCGTGCTCGACGCCCTTGATCTTGATGGAAGAGACGGAGGCGCCCTCGAGCGAGGAGAGGAGGACGCGACGGAGGCTGTTACCAACGGTCGTGCCGAAGCCCTTCTCGAAGGGCTCGACGATGAAGCGGCCGTAGACGTCGCTGCGGAACTTGGTGTCCGGTGCGACCTTGGTCGGGAGCTCCAAACCACGCCAGCGAACTCGAGTCGTCATACTGGTATCCACTCCTCGGCAGGACAGGCTTCTAGCCAAGCGTTACGCGCTCATCGGATACCCGGTTGGCCGAGACAGGCCGGGTCCCATCGAGATGCGAACGCCATCAACGGAGAGGCGAGTCAAGGGTTTGACACGCGTGAAACGAGCGGCGCGGGTGCGGGCT
This sequence comes from Phycisphaerales bacterium, assembly GCA_040399065.1. Lineage (GTDB taxonomy): Bacteria > Planctomycetota > Phycisphaerae > Phycisphaerales > UBA1924 > JBBASU01. The sequence continues at coordinate 142,412 of JBBASU010000001.1, forward strand.
CGTCTGAAATCTGACTGAGGCCACCAACGGAAGAAGGCACGGGGGTGGGCGGCAGGAGATCCTGCTGCATTCCATCCCACGCGCCGACGCCGGTAGTGACTGCTTAGACGCGGCGACGCTTGCGGGGGCGGCAACCGTTGTGCGGGACCGGGGTGTGGTCCTCGACGGCGGTGACGCGGATGCCCGCGGCGACGAGGCCGTTGACGGCGCTCTCGCGGCCGGCGCCAGCGCCCTTGATCCGCACTTCAACCTCGCTCATGCCCATCTTGCGGACCTTGCTGCCGGACGTTTCGGCGGCGCGGGTCGCGGCGAAGGGCGTGCTCTTGCGAGCGCCCTTGAAGCCGATCGTGCCGGCCGAGTCCCAGGCGAGGGTCTCGCCGTTGAGGTCGGTGATGGTGACGAGCGTGTTGTTCCCGGTCGCCTTGATGTGGGCGATGCCGCGAACCACGTTCTTCCTGATCTTGCCCTTCTTCGCCATGGAAACTCCTTCGGATCAACAGACCCGCGTTGGGTCCTACCCGGGGGGTGTTGTGAATCGAGTGCTGAGATGAGAGGCTTGGGTGCGGGGTGTGAGCCACGCGCGATGCGGACTGATTGGCCGCGACCGCCCAGACCTTGTATGGATTACTTGGCCTTGACGCCCTTCTTGCCGGCGACCGTCTTCTTCTTGCCCTTGCGGGTGCGGGCGTTGGACTGGGTGCGCTGGCCACGGACGGGCAGACCCTTGCGGTGACGGTCGCCGCGGTAGCTGCGAATGTCCTTAAGGCGCTGGATGTTCTGCTGGACCTGGCGGCGCAGGGCGCCCTCGACGATGTAGGTCGCGTCGATCACGGCGTTGATCTGAGCGAGCTTGGAGTCGTCGACCTGGTTGCAGCGGAGGTCGCCATCGACACCCACTTCTTCCAGAATCTGCTTGGCGAACTTCGGACCAATACCGTGGATGTACTGGAGGGCGAAGTAGATCTTCTTCTGATCGGGAATGTCGATACCTGCAACGCGTGGCACTGCGAACTCTCCTTCGCTACGGGGACGGGAGGGCCGCCCCGATGCTGCTGGGCCTCCCGCTCAGGGGGCCCCGGTTGGGAATCAGCCCTGGACCTGCTTGTGCTTGGGATCGGTCTTGCAAATGACGCGCAGTTTGCCCTTGCGGCGGACAACCTGGCAAGCACCACACAACTTCTTGACGCTGGAGCGAACCTTCATGAAGCACCTCTGCTCAAATAATCCGGCATGACCGCCGGGGCCTAGATGCTAGGCTGGCCGCGGCGTCAAGTCACGGGGAAGAATCTGTGAAGTCTGCGAGGGGTCTTGGCCGCGGGGGCTGGGTTGTGCGGGTAAGGGGGGAAGAGGGGGGAAGGGGGAAAGCAAGACACCGGCCGGGAGGCCGGTGCTACATAGGGCGTGCCACGTTGGACTAGTGGCGGAAGGTGATTCGGGCTTTGGAGAGGTCGTAGGGGCTGATCTCGACGGTGACGCGGTCGCCGGGGAGGATTCGGATGTAGTTCATCCGCATTTTTCCCGAGACGTAGGCGAGAACCTCGGTCTTCTGCTCGTTGGGGAGGCGCACCTTGAACATGGCGTTGGGGAGGGCCTCGACGACCACAGCCTCGAACGTGAACTTGTCGTCCTGCTTACCCATGCGAAGACCCGTCTCCATGCCGCGGGGTTAGGGCCGCGCGGTTGATGCACACCTGATTTGAACGGACTGCTTCGAAAGTCGCGGGGCCGAGTGGCCTGCGGCTCGAAGGAGGAGATGGTAGGCGCATCTGATCGAGAGGGACTGGGGACTGGGGCGGAGAAAATGCGAACGCGGAGTTGGCAGAGGGGGGCGGAGGCCGCGGAGGAATACGGCGGAGTGATGGGACAGAGATTGACTGCTGGCCAGAGTCGGAGGAGAGGGGGCAGACTATCTCGTCAGGAGTCTTGGGCCTTCGCGTTCGAGGGCGATCATTCGTTCTTCGTGGGCGGCCCAGGCTTGGTCGGTGGTGGTGACGGTCCAGCCGTCGGGGGCTGTGGCTACTTCTGCGATCTGGTTGCGCGGGGATGCCGTGTTGGTTGCGCGCTCTTTCACTTGCTGGCTCACTTGCGCTGTCACTTGCTCGATCACAATCGGCTCGATGGTGAAGACCATGCCGGGGCGGAGGATGAGGCGTTGGTCGATGGGGCTAGGGAGTGGGCTGAGGTCGAGGCGGGGCGCTTCGTGGAGGCGGCGGCCGATGCCGTGGCCGCTGTAGTTGCCGAGGAGTCGCACGCCCGCGCGAGCGGCGGCGTGTCGTGCCGCTTCGGTGACCGTGGCCCATGAGGTGCCGGGCTTGAGCGCTGCGACGGCGGCGCTGAGCACGGTGTTGGCCGCGGCGATGAGTGTGGTGGCGCGGGCGGTGGCGAGTTGCGCTGGCGGGCCGATCGCGATGCTTGTGGCGGCGTCGAGGCACCATGTGCCGCGGGTGCCTTGGAGTTTGGCGGCGGTGTCAATCGTGACGAGGTCGCCTTGGGCGAGCGTGCGGGGGCCGGGGACGGCGTGGACGGCCTGCTCGTTGACGCTGACGCAGGCGATGGCGGGGAAGGGTGGAGAGCGGCCCTGCGTGTAGCCTCGGAGGATGGGCGTGGCGCCGATGTGCGCGAGCTGGGCGGCGATGATGTCGTCGACTTGGGCGGTGGTGTGGCCGGGGCGGATCTGGCTTGCGGCTCGCTGCAGTGCGCTCCAGAAGAGAGCGCCGGACTGGGCGATGTCGCTGATCTCGTCTGGTGAGCGGAGAGGGATGGCCATGCGAGCGCGGAGCGTAGGGGTGGGTGGTTGCCGGGTGAGCGCGCCGACCACGATCAATTCGTCAGAGCACGAGATGATCGTGGCACTCGTGCTTGCATCCTGGTCGTTTACTGGTGGAGGCGAGCCATCTGCCACATGGGGAGGAAGACGCAGAGTGCGACGAGGAGGACGATGGCGGCGTCCAACGGAGGGGTGCGACCGCATGTTTGGTCTTTGATTGGACACGCACGCCTCGGAGCGTCTTCGTTGCTCTGTGAGGAGAATGCGGGTGGCGCGAGCGTGACTGGGCAAAACGGGGCGTGACTGGGCATGACTGGGCATGACGGGGTTGGAGAGTGGGTGGCGGGTGCCCTATACTTCCCTCCCTGGTCCCGCCCGGATCTGGGGAGCTCGCGGCAGTGTGCGGCGAGTTGGATTTGTACGGCGGTTTCGCCGCCATCACAGAAGCGCCCTTGCGCGGGGCCGAGAAGATTTGGAGTGATCCGAACCTTCGACGGGCGTCGATCCCGCCGGTGTCGCTGACAGAGGATTTGTCCCATGGCCAACACGCTTGTTCAGGACCTTGTCGAGTCGGGCATCCACTTCGGCCAGCGCGCCAGCGGCTGGAACCCCAAGATGGGTCCGTACATCTACGGCAAGCGCAACGGCATCCACATCATCGATATCAAGGAGACCATCAAGGGTCTTCTGCTTGCCAAGCGTTTCATCACCAAGACCGTGCTTGAGGGCAAGGACGTCTGCTTCGTCGGCACCAAGCGCCAGGCGAAGAACGTGCTTGAGTCGCGCGTTCCTGCGGTGAAGATGCACTACGTCACGGAGCGCTGGCTCGGTGGCACGCTGACCAACTTCCGGACCATTCGCTCGCGCCTGCGTCGCCTTGAGGAGCTCGAGGCCATCGAGAACTCCAACAACTTCGCCAGCTACTCCAAGAAGATGGAGAGCCAGCTGAAGCGCGAGAAGAAGAAGATCCAGCGCAACCTCGAGGGTGTGCGCAAGATGGAGAAGCTCCCCGGTGTGATGGTCGTCATCGACACCAAGAGCGAAGTCACTGCTCTGAAGGAAGCCCGCAAGCTGGGCATCCCCACGATCTGCCTGATCGACACCGACGGCGACCCCGAGATGGCGGACATCGCGATCCCGGGCAACGACGACTCGATGCGCTCGATCGACGTCGTGGTCCGCGAGCTCTGCCTTGCCATCGCCGAGGGCTTCCAGCAGCGTGAGGCCAAGCAGATGGAGCTTCAGGCGGCCAACGCCGCGAATGCTCAGAACAACCAGGGTGGCAACACCATGGCGGGCGATTCGGGCGCGGGTGGGGCACGTCGCAGCCGCCGCTCGCAGTTCCGGGCGGATGACGCTTCGGGCGGGGCGGATGCTGGCGGCAATGCGGGTGGCGCGGTCGTTGAGCCCGCGGCCAAGGCGTAAGGCAAGGCCTGATCATCTTTGGGGTGGGGCAGGGCGGGCTCGGTCCGTTCTGGATGATGGCTGGCGGCAACAACCATGTTCGGGCGCACGATTCAGGACCGTGCACCACGAGCGAGCATGTTGGTGCGTGTGTGCAGCACCATTCTGTAGATCATGTCCGAACAGTTTCAGATGATCAGCGCGGCCGATCAGGTCCGCGAGCGGAGAAGTGACCGATGGAGATCAATGCGAAAGACGTGATGGCCCTGCGGAACCGCACGGGTCTTTCGATGATGGCCTGCAAGGCGGCGATGGTCGAGGCCAAGGGCGATCCCGAGAAGGCCGAGGACATCCTGCGCAAGCAGCTCAAGGGCAAGATGGACACCAAGGTCGATCGGGCCGCGGGCGAGGGGCGCATCGCTGTTGCGAAGTCGCGCGAGGCGTGCACGATCGTCGAGCTCCGGGCCGAGACGGACTTCACGGCCAAGAACGAGAACTTCGTCAAGGCTGCGGCACAGGTCGCGGAGCTGGCGCTGCAGTCTCACGCGGGCGACGTGGCCGCGACGCCGGAGATGACCAAGATCATCGACGAGCTGCGCATCAGCACGGGCGAGAACATTTCGATCGCTCGCGCTCACAAGCTCGTGCAGGATCCCAGCTCGGGCGACTTTGGTACGTACGTCCACCATGACGGCAAGACCGGCGTGATCGTGCAGGGGACGGGCTCGGTCTCGCAGGAGACGCTGCGTCAGATCTGCATGCACGTGACGGCGGCGGTGCCACGTCCCAAGGGCGTCTCGGCCAGCGACGTCCCCGCGGACGTGGTCGAGAAGGAGCGTCGCTTCCGCATCGAGCAGGCGATGGAGTCGGGCAAGCCCCGCGAGATCGCCGAGAAGATGGTCGAGGGCGGCATGCGCAAGTTCTTCGAGGAGGTCGCTCTTCTTGAGCAGCCCTTCATCATGGACCCCACCACCACGGTCAAGGCGATCCTGGGGTCCAAGGCCACGGTCGTTGCCTTCCTCCGCTGGCAGGTTGGCGAGCAGGCCTGAGTCTTCGAATCGCTCGCGAAACAGTTGAGTACCGACGCCCCCGGGAGACATCTTCCGGGGGTGTTTGCTTTTGGAGGATGAAGCCGCGTCACGCCCAGGTGGCAGATGGGGTACCGTACCGGTCATGACGACCAGTGCAGGACCCGCACAGTTCACGCTCCGGCGGAAGTTTTTCAAGCTCTTCGGGGCTTCGTTCCACATTTACGACACGCAAGGTCGCGTTGTGGCGTTCTGCAAGCAGAAGGCCTTCAAGCTCAAAGAGGACATCCGGCTCTATACGAGCGAGGACATGTCCGAGGAGTTCATGCGCATCGCGGCTGGCAGCATCTTGGACTTCTCAACGACGTACACCGTGACGACGCCTGACGGAAGCGTGCTTGGGTCGTTCCGACGCAAGGGCTTCAAGAGCATCATCCGCGATGAGTGGATGGTCTTTGGCGCATCGGGGCAACAGATCGGGATTCTGAGGGAGGACAGTGGGTCGCTGGCGATCCTGCGCCGGCTGATTGAGATCGCCTCGCTGATTGTGCCGCAGCAGTTTGAACTGATCGACATGAAGGATCGGACGATAGCCCGATTCCACCAGCACCGCAATCCGTTCATCTACAGGCTTGGGATCGAGATGGCCCCGGATCGCACGCCGGAGTTTGGTGAACTGCTCATCCTTGCGGGGGCGAGCCTGATCGGCGCCATCGAAGGGCGTCAGGACTAAGGAGCCGCTGAAGCACATCCAAGCCCCCACCGCTTCCTCTCACATGCGCGATAGAGCACGCGAACACATCCAACGAAGGAGACTCTGATGGATACGACGAACGGACTCGCTCACGACCAGGCTCCGATCCTGCGCCGCGACCTGATGGTCGGGCTTGGGATCGGGGCGGCGGCACTGGCATCGCTCGGCACTACTGCCCTGGCCCAGCCCACGATCCAGCCCGTGAATCCCGGCTCCCGCCCGCGCGGGCCGCTGACTCCTCAGCAGCTCGGGTGGGATCCTGAGAAGAATGAGTTCATGCTGCCGAAGCTTCCGTACGCGCCCGAGGCGCTCGAGCCGCACATCGACAAGCTCACGATGGAGATCCATCACTCCAAGCACCACGACTCGTACGTGAAGGGCCTCAATCGCGCGCTCGCCGAGCTTGCGAAGATCCGCGAGGGGCAGGCGGACCCGAGCCTGATCAAGCACTGGTCGCGCGAGGTGAGCTTCCATGGCGCGGGGCACGTCAATCACACGCTCTTCTGGCTGATGCTCGCGCCGGCGGGCAAGGGTGGCGGCGGTCAGCCCAGCGGCACGCTGGCGCAGGCGATCGACCGCGACTTTGGATCCTTCGAGAAGTTCCTCGCGCACTTCAAGGCCGCGGCGACTCAGGTGGAGGGTGGCGGCTGGGCCTGGCTGATCCGCGAGCCCTTCTCGGGCAAGCTGATGATCATTCAAGGCGAGAAGCAGCAGGACCTGATGGTGACGGGCGGACAGCCGCTGCTGGGGATCGATGTCTGGGAGCACGCGTACTACGTCAAGTACCAGAACAAGCGTGCGGACTACGTCAACGCGGTCATGAACGTGGTGAACTGGCCATTTGTTCAGGATCTGTTCGTAAGAGCGACAGCGTAATCTGCCCCAGTTCGCGAATGAACCGACCCGCGGCCCCCTGTGCATCTCGCAGGGGGCCGCTTTTTCTTGACCGCAAGTCGTTCTGAGGACGCGAGTTGAGGGGATGTGGAGCGTTTGTGCCAAAAATATCGGTCACGTGGGTGGCATTACCAGATCCATGTGGCATTTTAGTGGTGTCTTGTCTCTCTCTCCTCCTATGACTCGCTTGGAAGCGGAAACGCACAAGCGGGCTTCAAGAAGGGATCTCTGACCCGGGCAGCGGCCTGCGGAAGAGGAACTTCGACGGAGTCTTGTCTCTCTCTCCTCCTATGCTCGCTTGATAGCGGAAACGCTCGAGCGGGTTTTACGAAAGCAGATTGATCTCCCCGGCCATCTGGTCGGGGTTTTTCGTTTTTGGAGTTCGCTTTGGCGAGTGCGGCGGCACCGGATCGCTCCGGCGCTGGTAGTCTGTTCGAAGTCCGAATGCGGGAGGTGATGGACCGCCTCTGCCTCACGTGTGCTCGACAGCGACCACGATTGCGAAGTTGATTCTGCCAAGGATGGCCATGACGACAGGCGCAGGCACGCTCGGATGGCTCGACTGGCTGGTGCTCGCGATGTACGTCGCGCTGATCACGGGCGCGGGCGTGCTGGTGCAGTGGCAAGGGCGGCGAAGTTCGAGCGCGACGAGCGCGGACTATTTCCTGGCTGGGCGGCACATGCCGGTGTGGGCGGTGGCGATCTCGACGCTGGCGACGGCGCAGTCCGCCGCGACATTTGTGGGCGTGCCGCAGGACACGTTCAACGGTGATCTGACGTACTTCATGGCGATCCTGGGGAGCATCCCCGCGGCGATCATCATCGCGCTCTTCTTCATTCCGGCGTACTACCGGCTTGGCGTCTCGACGCCGTACCAGCTGCTTGAGACGCGCTTCGGGCCCGGTGCGCGGCTGGGGACGAGCGTGGTCTATCTGCTCGGGCGCGTCTTCGCGAATGGCGCGCGGATCTTTGTTGGTGCGATTCCGGTGACGCTCGCGCTCTTTGGCGAGCGCAGCGACATGACGATGGTGCTGGTCATCGCAGGCTTCATGGTCTTTGCGATCCTCTACACGCTGCGGGGCGGGCTTGAGAGCGTGATCTGGACGGACATCGTGCAGGTGGCGGTGTACATGGGGGCCGCGGTGGTCGCGGTGGTGCTGCTGTGGAAGGCGATCCCGGCGAGTACCGGCGAGGTGTTGACGGCGCTGCAAACGGGAGGAAAAGAGGGAGCCTCGAAGCTGCGGATCGTGGCGCACGGCCTGGATTCGAGCAAGCCGCTGGGGATGGATCTCGCGGCACCCTTCACGCTCCTGACCGCGCTGACGGGATGGACGCTCCTCTACATCGCGGCCTTCGGGACCGATCAGGATCTGACGCAGCGGCTGCTGGCGTGCAACTCTGCAAAGCGCGGCGCGTGGTCGACGATCACGAGCACGCTCATCACGATCCCGACGGTTGCGGTCTTTGCGGTGATCGGGCTGTTGCTGTGGGTGCTCTACGCGAGGCCGGACCTGATGGGGCGCGAGACGCCGGCGTACGCGGCGGGGGACAGCGCGGACGTGTTTCTCAAGTGGGTGCTGAATGAGACGCCGCTGGGCTTTGCGGGGCTGATGATTGCTGGCGTGCTCGCGGCGGGGCCGGCTGGGATCAACGCCTCGCTCAACTCGATGGGCTCGACGCTGATTGCCGACATCTATAAGCCTCTGAGGCCGGGGCGGAGTGAGGCGCATTACGTGGCGATGGGCCGATGGGCCGTGGTCGCGTGGGGCGTGGTGCTGGGGGCGATGGCGATCCTGTGCATCGCGTGGCAGCGTGCCAGCGGCGAGACGATCATCAGCTTTGTGCTCAACGTGATGGCCTTCGCGTATGCGGGGTTGCTCGGCGTCTTCTTCACCGCGCTCTTCACGCGGCGCGGCTCGACGGTGTCGGTGATCGGCGCGATGGTGTCAGGGTTCGTGGTTGTGCTGGCGTTGCAGCCGACGATCATGCCGACGTGGTTGGGCTGGCTGGGGTGGACGGAGCTGATGCGTGAGCGACTTGGGGGCGTGGTTGTTGCTGGGCCATGGCGGCTTGTGGCGGGGACGGTGGTGGCGACGCTGGTGTGCCTGGCGGGTCGGCCGCGGAACGATCGGCGCGTGAAGACCGGAGCGAGCTTGGGAGATGCGGCATGAGTGGAGCGCGACATGGTTGGCCCGAGGGGCGTGATGGTGGCACGCGGCGTGTCGTTGGGTGCATGACGGGCACGAGCCTGGATGGGATTGATGCGGCGCTCGTTGAGGTCACGGGCGCGGGGCTTGAGATGCGGGCGCGCTTTGTGCGGGGTGTGGCGCGGCCGCTGGGTGAGGTTGGTGGCGTGCTGCGGCGGCTTGCGTCGGGCGATGCACTGACGGCGGCGGAAGTCGCGAAGGCCTCGCGCGACTTCTCGATGCTGCACCTCTCGACCATCCGCGAGATGCTGGGTGGTGACGCGTGCGACCTGGTGTGTGTGCATGGGCAGACGGTGGTGCATGCGCCGCCGGTGTCGTGGCAGTTGATGCAGCCCGCGCCGCTCGCGTTTGGGCTCGGCGTTTCTGTGGTGCATGACCTGCGGCAGATGGACCTTGCGGCGGGCGGGCAGGGCGCGCCGATCACGCCACTGGCGGACTGGATCATGCTGCGTGATGTGCCGCGGCCGTGGGCGGTGGTGAACCTTGGCGGATTCTGCAACGTGACGGCGTGCACAGGAGATGGGCCGCCACAGTCGAGCGTGATGGCCGGTGACCTCTGCGCGTGCAACCAGATTCTGGATGATGTGGCGCGGCGGCTGCTGCGCGTGCCGTTTGATGATGGTGGAGCGGCGGCGAGGTCGGGCGGGGTGCATGAGGAGGCGATGATCGATCTCGAAGGGATCATCGCGACGCAGAGTGGCTCGCGGCGGAGCCTCGGCACGGGCGATGAGTGCGCCGAGTGGGTGTCGAGATGGAGGCTGCGTGCGGAAGCGCGAGACCTTGCGAGGACTGCGTGCGAAGTGATCGGCGCAACCATCGGCGAATCGCTGCGCGACCGGTTTGGTGATCCGCAGCGGATCTACCTCGCCGGCGGCGGCGCGAGGAACGCGGCGCTGGTGAGCGCGATCCGCGCGAGCAGCGTGGGAGAGGTTGCGAGCTTGGATGAGATCGGTACGCCGGGCGCATATCGGGAGGCGGCGTGCTTCGCGGTGCTCGGTGCACTCTGCGCGGACCGCATTCCAATCACGCTGTCGCGCGTGACGGGCGTGAATCGAAGCCCGATCTCGGGCGCGTGGGTCTTTCCTGGCTGATCGGAGTGTTCACCACGGAGTGCACGGAGGGGCACGGAGGAGAAGAAGAAGGGACTGGGGATTGGGGACTGGGCACTGGGGAGGAGGATGGCGAAAGGGTCAAATGGTCAAAGGGCTAAATGGCCAAATGGGGATTGCGGGTCTTGGGCCGACGGCGCGGCGATTGACTCTGCGCTTTCTCACTCTCTCTTTTTGTTCTTTCTCCGTGCTCCTCCGTATGCTCCGTGGTGAACTTTGCCTTTCTTGGCAAGGGCGCGGACACCTACGATCCGCTCAATGACACTTCCTCCCGATCGCTCGCACGTGGCTACTGAGAAGCGCAACCCCAAGACGACCTCGCTCCACGCGATGGACATTGACCAGATCGTCGCGGCGATCAATCGCGAGGATCGGGATGTCCATACGGCGCTGAAGCGTGCGGGGACGCGTCTCTCGCGGCTGATCCGCGCCATCGAGCCGGGCTTTGTTGGTGGTGGGCGGCTGATCTATGTCGGTGCTGGGACGAGTGGGCGGCTGGGCGTTCTGGATGCGAGCGAGGCGCCGCCGACGTTTTGCGTGCCGCCGGATCGGATCATCGGCATCATCGCCGGGGGCGACACATCGCTGCGCCAGAGCAGCGAGGGGAAGGAAGATGAGTTCGAGGGAGCGTGGGAGGCGCTGCGTGAGCTCAACCTCTGTCCGCGTGACTCTGTGATCGCGATCGCGGCGGGCGGGACGACGCCGTATGCCTTGGGCGCACTGGCGTTCTGCAAGCGAGAGATCGCCGAGGGTTCGCGGCCGCTGACAGCGCTCCTGACGTGCGCCACGGTGGATGGCTGCGAGCATGCCGACCATGTGCTGATGCTGAAGGTCGGGCCCGAGGTGCTGGCGGGCTCCACGCGCATGAAGGCGGGAACGGCGACCAAGCTCGCGCTCAACACGATCTCGACGACGCTGATGGTGCGGTCGGGGCGCGTGTATCAGAATCTGATGGTCGATGTGCGCGCGACGAACGAAAAACTCCGCGACCGCGCGGCACGCATCATCACGATGCTCACGCAGCTGCCGCGCGACAAGGCCTTTGCATTGCTTGACCGCGCGGGTGGCTCGGTCAAGACGGCGATCGTGATGCACAAGGTTGGAACAAGCCCGGAAGGTGCCGCAAGATTGCTGGAGGAGGCGGGCGGCTGGCTTGATGTGGCGCTGGGTGAGCGTGAAGCGGGCGCGATGAACGAGGCCGAGGGCGATGACGGCCACGATCATCACCATGATCGCGATGATCACGACGAAGCAGAGTCGGATGATGCGCGGACGGAAGTCACCGATGAGCTTGGTGAGGGATGAGCCACGTTCGGCCCGCTACCTTGGCGAGTTGACCCAGCCGAACTCCGCCGCGGTCGATGAAGAGATGTCGAATGTGCGGTTCTTGGCGTGGAGGCGGAGCTGGTTGGCCTTGAGGTCCGCGGCTTCTTCGAGGCGTTCGCTGCCACCCTTGGGCGAGCGGAAGTTGGCGACCGAGCCATCAAGGAAAGCGATGTTGGACTGGCCGGTGTGGCGTGCGCTGAACTGATCGAAGGCCGCGAACGAGCCGTCGTCGAATGAGATGTTGTACCAGCGATCATCTTCCTCGATGAGGATCGGGATCGACTGGAAGTACTTGCGCAGCGAGTTAGCAGCCTGCGGCGTCTCGGGGTAGCTCACCTGCCAGTCGAGGTCCGGCTTGGCTCCCGCGAAGCGGATCACCATGGTGTAATCGAACCAGAGGTTCGGCCGCTTGCCGGTCGGGCAGAGAAGCGTGAAGTCGGTCGAGGAGAGGTACTCCTTGAGCACGCTGGCCTGGAGCGGGTGCCGGAAGTTCTGGGGTGAGGCGAGATACCGCGCGTTGTTGCGGCCCGACCAATCGAGATTGACCGCACCCTGCCAGTACGCCCCCGGCAGGACGCGGTAGTCCGCGGCGTAAGAAAGCATCGCGAGCTGCGTCTGGCGGATGTTGGAGCGGCACACGACGAAGCGGCCAGACTCCCGGGCCTTGTTCAGGGCTGGAATCAGGAGACCGATGAGGAGCGCGATGATTGCGATGACGACGAGCAGTTCGATGAGCGTGAAGCCGCGGCGGGTTCCGCCACAGCCTTCGTTCACCGGCGACACGCGTTGTGCTGCGTGAGACATGGCAGGTCGAGACATTGCTGGCACCTCAACGAGCGAAGGACCGCGTCCGAAGCTCGCCCGAACGGGCGTTGGGGTCAAGACTACACGAAGTTGGGCCGGGCGTCGAGAAGAAACGGCTCCCGCCGCGGACTCCGGACACCTACGCTGAGAACCCATGAAGAGAATTCTGCACGTCGGCATCGGCCCCCTGGGACAGCGCATCCTCAACGAGATCGCCGAGCGCGGCGTCGGGCATGTCGTGGGCGCGGTTGACCGCGACCCAAGCCTGGCGGGGCGGCACCTGTCAGAGGTGGCGCGTGGGCAGGACCCGCGCGTCAAGATCCTCCCCTCGCTGGATGAGGTCGATTTCTGGGATGACGTCGACGTCGCGATCGTGACGACCGCGAGCGACCTTCCCAGCTGCGCCGACACACTGCGGACGATTCTCTCGAAGGGCAAGGCCATCGTCTCGACTTGCGAGGAGCTGGTCTACCCGTGGCTGCGCCATGTCGGCCTCGCTGAGGAGCTCGATGAGCTCGCGAAGCGCCACGGCGGGCGCGTGGTGGGAACCGGCGTCAATCCCGGATTCCTGATGGACACCCTGCCGATCGTGCTGACCGGCGTCTGCCGCCACGTGAAGGCCGTGTCGTGCCACCGGATCCAGGACGCGTCGGCCCGGCGCATCCCCTTCCAGATGAAGATCGGCGCGGGGCTCGAAGAGACGCAGTTCTGGAACAAGGTCAAGGATGGGTCTCTCCGCCACGTCGGACTGGGCGAGAGTCTGCACTTCATCTCGCACTACATTGGCCTTCCGGTGGACCGCTGGGATGAGACGATCGAGCCCGTGATCGCCACCCGCAACCTCACCTGCGGCGTCGGCGACATCGCCAAGGGGCGCTGCGCGGGCGTGCGTCAGGTGGCCCGCGGCTACCACGACGAGCGCGTGACCATCCACCTGGAGTTCCAGGCCTCCATCGGCCAGAACGAGCCCCATGACCGCGTGACGGTTCATGGTGACCCCGACATCGACGTCGTGATCCCCGGCGGCATCCACGGCGACATCGCCACCTCCGCCATCGTCGTCAACACCCTTCCCAAGATCATCGGGGCTCAGGCCGGCCTTCACACGATGGCCACGATCCCGCCCGTCGCCCACGTCGGCCTGCGTCCGGACGGGAAGACGATCGTCTGAAGCGTCCGTCCCCGCGGTGTCGCGGCAGTTCTGTGCAATCCGGCGCGGCTTTGCCGATCTTTCAGACATGCCCAGGATCCCCATCGAGCGCTGGCCCACCCCCACCACCGCCGTTGTCGACGGCCGGACGCTGCTCGCCTTTGGCGGGTGCAACTACCTTGGGCTGGCGCACGAGCCGCGGGTCCACGCGGCGGTCGCGCGGGGCCTGACGGAGTTCGGCCTCTCCACGAACGCCAGCCGCGAGACCACCGGCAACACGCTGGCACACGAGGCACTTGAGCGCGACCTTGCCGAGTTCCTCGGTCAGGAGCACGCGATCCTCTCCGCCGAGGGGTACACCGCCAACTTCATGGTCTGCCAAGCCCTCGCGAAGGACCACGGTGTCGCGCTGATCGACCAGCGTGCCCATCGCAGCATCCGCAACGCCGCGTCGGCCTCGGGGATGCAGGTCATGGACTATGAGCACCTCAGTGCCGAGTCCGCGGCGTGGCTGGCGCGGCAGTTTGGTGACTCGGGCGTAGCGATCATCACCGACTCGGTCTTCGCGGCCGATGGCGGACTCTCGCCGTTGCCCACATTGCTCAAGGCGCTGCCGCGGCTCCGGGCCACGCTGGTGATCGACGACTGCCACGGATTCTGTGTGCTTGGCCGCGGCGGGCGCGGCTCGGCGGACCACTTCGCTTTGCGTGATCCGCGCATCGTGATCACGACCACGCTGGCCAAGGGGCTTGGGTGCTATGGCGGCTGCGTCGCGGGCCCGCGCGAGTTTGTCGACAAGGTCCGCGAGCGGGCCTGGGTCTACCGGAGCTCGACGCCCGTGCCGCCGGCGATTGCCCGCGGGGCACAGGCGGCCCTCGCCGTGCTGCGCGATGACACCTCACGCGTGACCGCCCTTCGCGACAACGCCGCGCGGCTGCGGACGACCTTCGCCCGGCTGGGCCTGCCGACCTCGCCCGAGGGCGTGCCGATCTTCACCTTCGCGCTCGACAACGACGCAGCGATGGAGACGGTCGAGAAGCGCGTGCTCGAGGCGGGGATCCTGGCACCGCTGATCGACTATCCGGGTGGACCTTGCCCCCGCTACTTCCGTGTCGTTGTGAACGCATGCCACACTCCGGGCGAGATCGACCGCCTCGGGGAAACGCTGGCGTCGGCCTTGGCGGGCGTGACGGCACGTGCACTCGCGGCGGGCTGATGCCGCGGGCGGAGCATGGGACGGACCAGACTCAAGGCGGATCGCCCGGCACAGGCACCATGGAAACCACGCAGTCTTGCGCAAAGGGCCCCTTTCAGGTGGCGGGAAAGGGGGGAAGGGGTGGGATGACGAAGTTCTGATGAAATTGACTCGATTCGACACCAGCATATCTGCTATAGTGGCGTGGGTCGGACATCTTGTGGCTTCGCCGGGTTGGTATCTGTCGCCCGGCGTTCGATTGGAGAAAGGAAGGTTCACATGGGCCTGGATTTCGCCATCGATGCGTTGTACGAGACCGGTTGGCAGGCAGAAGTGAAGGATCTGGATCACGACTCCGGGCACGCCCGGCATGTCGACGGCCGGGTCTATCCGAGCGAGAGCCTCATCCGCGAGTTTTTCAGCGAGCATGGCTACGAGCTTGGTGTGCGCCACATCCAGCTCTTTGACTGTTATCGCGCCGAGTGGCGGAAGTCCTCGGGCGAGCCCGTGGGCGCGGTGGTTGGCCAGTCCGCCGCGGAGGCCGCGGTCTACGCGATGTCGCAACTGCGCCGGCGTCTGGACGAACCCCGCATGACCGCGGCCCGATTGGACGAGGCCCGCCTGAGCGAGACCAAGGGTTCGGCTGAGATCTTCCTCAACGTTGGCGAGAGTGCCGCGAGCCTGTGACGATCGGCCGATTGCAGCGAACCTGGACGATGTGCAGTTCCCAAGCAGGTCAAGTTTGGCGGGATCGATCGACCGCTCAGCAGCGCTGCAGCGAGCAGGCAATCAACCGGTGCTGAAGAGGCACCCGAGCCTTGACCTCCAGCCCTTTGCGTCTATTCTTGCCGTGCAAAGCCGTCCGAACGGCCCCATCGTCTAGCCCGGTTAGGACGTCAGGTTCTCATCTTGAAGACTGGGGTTCGAATCCCCATGGGGTCATTGACTCCGCTTCGGCGGAGTTTTTTTCTGCGCCCACCGAATCACACTCGGCACCAACCGCCACTAATCCGCTTGGATTATCGAGGTTTTCGCCGCCCGCGTGCTTCCGGCCTTGCCCGCGTTGGTTGCCCTTGGGCGCGTGTTTGGGCGCTTGTGTTGGCGGATTTGTTGCGGGTTTTCCGATGCCCTTGGCGAGGTCCAAGTGAGCGTCACGCGCGGTCAGGTAGTGCGTTGCGCCGATCATGGGCGAGTGCCCGAGGTATTTCGCCACCGCATGAGCCGGGATCGTCTCAACCCAGTCGGTCGCGCACGATGCCCTCAGGTTGTGGAACAGACGGGGCCAAGCCTTCACGCCAGCGCCATCCATGATCCGCTCTAGTTGGGTCCTCAGGTTGATGCCCGGTCCGCGCATCCGCGTGAGCACCATCTCGGCACCATCGGCCGCGGCCTCATGCAGACGGATCAGCACCGGCATGAGCACATCCGCGATTGGAACCACGCGCACCGCGTGCCCCTCGCCATGCCCGGCCGTCTTTGGACTCCTCACCAGCAGCGTGCCCTTCTCCCAGTTCACATCCTGCCACCTCAGCCCCGCGTGCTCGCTCGGGCATCTCAACCCCGCGAATCTCGACAGCATGACGATCGCGCGCCACTCATCGCTCGGGCACTGGTCGAGGATCAGGTTGATGGTGTTGTGATCGACGTAGAAGGCCCGGTCAGCGTTGGCCATGCTGCCAGCCGTCACGTGAGCGAATGGGTTGGTGGTCAGCAGGCCCCACCGTACAGCCTTGCCAAACACAGCCCGCGCCACCTTCACGCGCTTGGCCACCGTTGCAGGCGCGAGGGCCTTGCGTTCCTTCTTCTCGGCATCGACACGAGCCTCCCCCAGCCAGCGCTTGAATCCATCCGCCTCGGCCGGGCCGATGGTGCGGATGTCCTTCGTGAGCGTGAAGTGTTCGCGCATCGAGTCGAGGGCCTGCTTGTACGTCGTGCGTGTGCCAGCCTTCACCGTCACCGCGGCATCGAACCGGGTGCACAGTTGATCCACCGTCACCACGTCCGCGCCCTTGCGGGGTTGGGTCAGGCCCAACTCAACCACGCGAGCATGGAGCCGGTCGTCGATGCCAGCCAGCCAGCGGATGCCGTCGGGGTGCGTGTTGGTGTTGGTGAAGTGCGCTTCGAGCACCCACTCGAATCCGGCCAAAACCTGCTCGGCCGCCTTCTCGGAACACCGCCCAAGTCTCAGAGAGCAATACCGCCCTTCGGCATTGCGCCAGACGATTTTCTTCAGGTCCTTGTTCTTGCCCTCACGTCCGATGGATGCCATGACTACTTCCCCTTCCGCGGCTTGGCCGCCTTTGCCGTCAACGTGAGCCCAAGGTGGGCGCACAGCTTGTCGATGTTCTGCGAACGCAGCCCGGACCCGCTCGCGACGAATCGTGAGAGCACCGATGCCGGGATGCCCGTTTCCTTGCTGATCGCGTATCGGGTCTGCCCGCACCCTTCCACCGCTTTTCGTAGTTGATCCGTCACAGTTTCCATGTTCATGATTGTACCCCATACGTTCCTGTAGTGCAACTACACCTCTGGTCATTGTCGCCACGCGAGCAGGGTGAGAGCTTGTCTGCCTGCTCAGTCGCCACGCCTCACGATGCCCAGCTCCTTCAGAGTGAGTGAGTCGGGCGAGAAGTTGAACGCGAGCGTGAGCCCCGCGCCCCGTGCGTTTCTGGCCTTGGGGATGTGCACCAGCCGGTTCGCGGCCTGTACCGTGACGCCGCCGAAGTCCTGCGCGACGCGAACCTCCTCGGGCTCGTCGGGCCGCTCCAGCCACAGAACACAATCCGAGAACCGGGACCACGCCGCCCCACCTGCCAGTGTGTCGAGTCCAACGGCCGCGTTGGTCCCCTTCTTTGGGTGCGTCACACACACAAGCGAGGCACCGGCAGGCGCGATGATCTTGCGGGCCTCGGTGAGGAATGACTGATCCGCGATCCAAGGCTCGCGCTCGGGGCTCGCGGCCGTGATTGGGTCAATGCAGAGCACGCGGGCACCTTCCGCACATCGCTCCCTGATCCAGCCGAGGAGCGCGTCGAAGTCCACCGGGTCATTCGGGCTTGTGTAGACCATTGATCCAAAGTCCGCCACCGCTTCCCGATGCTCGGCCTGAATCACCCGGGCGCGGGTCGGGTTGGCCTTGATCCACTCGCGGTCGGTCATCTCCGAGCACGATGAGAGCTGCGCGAGGAGCCGGAGCGCGTAGTCCTGCCGCGGCCCTTCCAACGCAAAGTAAGCGACGCCGATGCCGCGCCGGTAGATGTTGTGGAGGAGCTGGAGCACCGCGAAGGTCTTGCTCGCTCCAGGAGCCCCGCAGAGCACGGTCACGGTGCCGGGCAGCAGAGCTTGGGTCAGTCGCGAGAGCCGCGCCCAAGGCAAGGAAACCGCCTCTGCGTCCCCGCTGATCACCTGCTCGATGAGGGTGCAGAGTTCCTGTCCCGCGTCGGGTGGCGGAAGGTGCTTTGCGATTGACTCTGTGCCGAGCCCAAAGGGGTTACTCATCGCTGCCTCCGTTCGATGTGCTGCCGAAGAGCCCGAAGACTCGGGCCGTGTGTTCAATGATCGCATCGGCCTTGCCGTCGTCGGTCTGCTTGGCCACGTGCTCGGCAACGCCGCGCAGATACTCGGGCATCCAGCGCCGGGCACGCATCGCCGCCACCCGACGAACATCTCGCAGCGCCCACTCGGGCCGCAGCTCGGTCCCGATGATGTAGTCGGCGAGGCAGGCGCTCCCGCCGCGTTCCAGAACGCGCAGCACTTCCAGGGGCATCCGCCCCGGATCGCCCGCGCCATTGACCACCAGCCACGCGAAGACGGGCCGGAGCGCGGCGTCGGTCATGATGTCGCATCCGATGCCAACGGAACGGACCCAGGCGCGGGCATCGTCGGATCGGAAGAGTGCACGGATGAGAAGACGGTCGAAGTCGTCGGCATCGACGTAGGGGGATGAGGAGGTCGGGGTCGTGCTCATGTGCTCGCCCTCCCGCTTGCTACGGCGAGGTCGTCGTCGGTTGGATCGCGCCTCTGAAAGTCGCTCCTCCCGTTCACTGGTAGATCATGAATAGATGGTCGGACACTGTGTCCGTGTTCCCGGTCGATCCTGTCCGGGTTCGGTGTCGCGCCCGTCCGGGTTCGAGCGTGTCCGATCCCGGACCCGGTGTCCGGGTTGGAGCTGGTCAATGCTGGAAAGCGATACCGCGCCGTGCGGCCGGTCCCTCCCGTCGATGCCTTGACCACGATGATGATGCCGCGAGCTTCCAGCCGTCGCAGCACCCGGCGCAGCGAGCGCGGCGTGAGCCCCGCATGGCGAGCCCAGTTGTCCAGGCTCGGCCACAGCTCTCCGGCGCGGTTGATCCATCTGAGTGCTGCGAACACGGCCGTACGCTCGGCAGCCCCTTGGGTGGGGATGTTGGCGATGCGGTCCAACATCACGACGAAGGTCGGTGGCGGGTTCGTCACGTGGCACCCCCTTGGGCACGAGCCGCGGCCTGCGACGCAAGGGGCGGCATCCTTGGCGGCTTGGCGGGGCGGTTGGTTGGTGGTGTTGGTGGAGTCGGGGTAGTCCCTCCCGCCCTGACCGCGACCCAGACCATCGCCGCGCAGCCGGAGCTGGTTGGTCGCTTCATGCCGGAGTCGCGCACGAGTCCTGCCTCTTCAAGTTCGCCGCGGCGGGGTGTGTATGACTGGGGCTTGATGCTCAAGGCGATGCCGCCCTCCTCGTCGGTCATGCCGTGAGCACCGGCCTCGATGATGCGTGCGAGGATGCGCGCTGCCTGCGTGCGGGACTCAGGGCCGAGGTTGCGATATGCCGCGATGGACGTGCTCTTCATCCGCGTGCGACGACGGGGCTTGGTAGACTTGGGATGAGTGTGCTCGCCTTTGACGCCGTCCCCGGTTGCCGCCGGGGTCGCGTCGTTTTTGGGATCGGGCTCGGGAGGGATTGGGTCGAAGAGTGAGGGCTCATTCATGAGAGCACCTCGCGCTTCTTCGCGATCAGAGCCGCGAGGTCGTCAACGTGATACAACCGACGCGCGCCCAACTTCACCGACGCGAGTTCGCCGCGGTTTCGCATGTTGTCAACCGAGCCGGGACTGATCGAGAGCAAGCGCGCAACCTCGATCCTGTCAATCAGCATCGGGGGCGCTCCGGGGGGACTGGTGAGTGAGTTCAAGCCTCACCCCCAGCCTCGTCGGAACGGCGCGCGTCGGTTGCGTTCAACTCATGCCGCAGCATGGCGAGCGTGTCACGCCCGTACAGGCGCAGCCGCCCGGCCGTAGCCGCGGGCTTGATGTGCCGCCTCGTGCGTAGCAGGTACGTGACACGATGCAGAGGCACGCCCAGGTCGTCGGCGAGCACGCCGGGCGTTTTCAGTTTGGGGATTGGACGTTCCATCGGCGAGTTCCTTGTGGCGGTATTGCCAAAGGGGGGTCGCCCGCGCACGTGCGCGTCTGTAAACGCCTAGTTTTGCCGAGTGGACTCACTACGCCCGCGCACGTGCGCACGCCGTGTGCGGCTTGGGTTGGCGAAGGCCCGCTTGTACTCTCTCACTTCTATGTGGTTGTCGGGATCATCGGGTGTCAGCGGGCTTGGGTCAGCCTTGTTGTCCTTGACGGAATCGGCAACCAGCTGATCAAGTCCGTCCTGATCCGGCCCCGCCTGCTCGGCCTCTTCACTTGCTGCCGCGGCTTCCCATGGTTGCTTCTCCCGATCATCCGAAACACCTAGCACGGCTGCCTCTTCCATCGAGGTGGCCTTCACCGATGCGCGGTTCTTTGGCGCGTGCAGAGCCTTCCATGCCCGCAATGCCGGTACGGAGTTGATCGCCTTTCCAATCTGACTAGGGGAACATCCGACCAACTCGCCCAGCGCCTTCCGGCTCATGTACGGCTCTTTGTTGAGCATCATCTCCAACAGAGCCGCACGGACGACTTCTACGTTCACGCCCACGCGCCCATCCGGGGGGGCCGCAGCAGCCACAACCGCCGCGCCCGTTGGGGGATGCTCTACCGCCACACCGACGAAGCGACGCTGGTGCTCCTGCTCCTGTCCGTGCCTCATGAGGTCGTGGGGTTGCAGCCGGTCAAGCAGGACTTCCAGCGTCCGCATCTCGAATAGGTATCGCGTCTCGCTCGCAGTCTGGAACGGCGCAGGGTCGATGCCATGCTCGGTGGCCAATGCCGCCAACCGATCCAGCGACGGCTTCAACACACGCCAGATACGCCGCACGTCTGCGTCGTCTGGAAGTTCGCCCAGCCCCGGCATCGCGGCCTCGGCCAGTGCCCTCAGTAGGTAGATGCCCGATCCCACCCGGCACGAATCCGCTCCGTCGGGATTCAGCACGGACCAAGTGAGGACTTCGTACTCGGGCCGGAACGCCTTGGGGGAGATGAGGTCGGTTGTCATGGTTCGCTCGCCGTGGGGCGCTCTAGGGGGCGGGGCGAGCGAAGCAACCGCCCACCTAGAGCAGGATCGGGGGATCAGTCCCGATCAGGTGCCACACGAACATAACGCTATCGCCGAACAAGTCGAATTGATAATGGGTTATCATCTACCGGCCAAGGTATGTGTTCACTAACAGTCTCGGGTACGGCTACCCGACACGATTGCGTTGGGTTGGGGCGGTCCGCCCGGTCATCGCTGTAGCGTCGATCATCCGGCCTTGTCCGGCGTCGTCGGTTGCATCGCAACCCCCCACCGGTTCACCTCAGAACCAAGCGCAGCGATACCACGAAGCACGAAGCCCCCGACCAGCAGGATGGTCCCGCACATGATCAGGATCAGCCGATCATTCAACAGGCCAACGTTGTGCACGCGGCTGAACTCCGACGATGGTACTGACGTGTCTATCGCGATCCCAATCAGGATCAAGGCCAGCCCCAAGCACACCGAGAACACCGCGAGTCTCCCAATGTCGCGCGTCCGGGGTATCCGCATCCGCCTTTGCTGGTCCAGAGCAAAGCCCGCCGTCATTGCTTCGGCCTTCTTGCTCGCGGCCTCGACCTCTGCTTCCTGCCTCTTCGTTGCGGCCGCCTGTTGCTGGGCCGCAGCCTCGGATGCCGCCTTGCTCCGTGCCTCGGCCTTCTCCGCGAGTCGCTTGTCCTCTTCCCGCCTGGCGTTCATACCCGGGGTCCGGAAGAGCCCTTGGCACTCGGGACAGTTGTCCGACTTCCCGGCATCCGAGAATGGCGCGTGCAATGCCGACTTGCAGAGCGGGCACGTGAAGTGGATCACCAGCGCACCCGTGAGCGGGTTTCGTTTCGCCGTGTGGGGGAGTTCCGGAGCGGGCGGGGTGTTCATGCAACCAGTCTACCGGGGTGCCTTGTCGGCGTAGGTAGTTCCCCACCCTCTACGTCGGCGGTCATGTTGGCCACGTACCGTCATGGCGGATGATGTTAGTGGTTGCTTACTTCCTCGCGATTGGGGCGGGAGGGGGAACCTGCGCGCCACCCCCAGCCGCGATGAGTGCCACCACCGCGGGTCCGTGCGGGAGAACTCTCGGGATGGGTCACGGCCGCAGAATCGCGGCGAGGTCCCGGAGCGCCGCCTGCTGAGCAGCCGGGAGTTCGTACTCGTGGCGCTCAAGTCGAACCGAAACCTGTTTGGCCGATGCGATTCGGAGCAGGTCGTCTGTGGAAATGCCCCATGACGCCACCTCCCATCCTGCATCGTTGAGTTCTGGTTCAATCCTCACGCCGTCAGCGATGAAGATCAGATCGCCGGTGGTCTTGGACTCACTAGCAAACACGGACATTGAAACAGACCTCACCGGCTCTTTTGGCGAGACGGTGTCTCCCCGATGAAGCGACAGCACCCAAAACTTCATGTCAGAGTTGCGTGGCGGCAAGTCCACGATCAGTGAGGTGTAGTCCTTGAATCGGTCGTATTCTCGCGCCACGCTCTTGGGCACGGCAACGGAAGTCCTCGGCATCACCTTGGGGTCGTCCGGCAGGGTTGGGAGCTTGGGTTCTTCCGTTTGCGGAACGGGCACAGGCTCAGTTGCCGTGAGTGTTCGTTTGACGTCCCCCAGGTACAACGCGATTGATCCGCCACCAGTGTTCTCTGCCGTGACTTCCACGGCGAGCTTGTCGTCCGAGTCGAACAGCGCCATCCTTGGGCCGAAGGTCGCTTGCGACGAGAGGTGCCCGACCATTCTGCCCTTGGAGTCCACCAGCTCAAAAACCTGTGCACGAACCACCCTCTGAGGGGCGCTTGACGACGCGCCGACCCCGAAGGCAATGACGCTTGCTGCGACAGCCATGCCCGCCACGAGCCTCAGTCGGCGATTCCCTCGCTCCAGTGCTTCAAGTCGAGCCTCAACGGACTTGTTCATGTGCTAGGTCCCCTTGTCGCGTGCATCATCGCCATCGCGACCGAGTCGAGACTACAGCGAATCGGGGTGCGAAGCAATGCCTCCTGCTCGCGCCCCCTGTGGACCTGCTCATGTCTTCGTCGCATCGGGCCTTGCCGCCGCCACCAGCGCCAGAACCCCAGCCCGCATCGCCGGGGCCAGCCGGGGCCATGCCGCCACCACCGCGGCGAGGTCAGGGTCGAGGGCCGCAACATCTACACCAGTCGGACCCGAACCGGACCCTAAACCAGCCTCATTGTTGCCGGATTTGTTGCGGGCCGATTCTGGAAAGTGCGGTTTTCCCGATGGATTCTGCGAGAGTTCGGACCCCCATGGGGTCACTTGAATTACCCGCGACTTGTCGCGGGTTTTTCGTTTTTGGTTGGGAGCTGGGGACGGGATCGGGGTGTGCCGCGTGCGACGCATGACAGGACCATGTCAGGACCGTGACAGGACCATGTCAGGGCGGGGTCGCCGTCTGATCCGAGGGGGTCGACATCAAATCAAATCCCCTCAACGCGCCGTTTAACGGGGCTTGGGCCGCGTCACATGGCCCGCTCAACCATTCCGAGACTGCGGAGGCTGGTGTCGCCGACGGCCGAAAAGCGGGCGACGAGGGTCGAACTCGCGACCTACGCGTTGGGAACGCGTCGCTCTACCACTGAGCTACGCCCGCACGCTGCGAGTGTAGGCCGAGTCCCGGGAGCAGAGCCGGGGCCGCGGGGCAAGGAACTCAGAGCGCACGCTCGAGGAGGCGTCGCACCGCCGCCGGGGATGGCTTTCGGGGGTTGTTGGAAGCGCGGAGCGGGTCCACGGATGCGGCGATCAGTGGGACCATTGCGCTCGTGACTCCCGCCTCACCGAGCGTTGATGGCAGGCCGAGCGAGTCGATCAGCTCGTGCATGAAACGGGGCATGTCGGCGGGCTCGATGGCGAGCAGGCGGCACGCGGCGTGCACCGACTCAATCGCGGACTTGGAAGGTGTGCTCTCGCCTGCTTCGGAAGCGATCGTACCGGCGTTGAAGGCCGCGACGTGGCCGAGTGTGAGGGCCGCGGCGAGGCCGTGGGGCGTTCCGGTGCGCTGCGTGATGTCGTACGAGAGGGCGTGAGCGAGCGTGGTCTTGCTGATGTTGATGGCGCGGCCCGAGAGGTGCGAGGCCAGCATCATGCCGCGACGGTCGTCGAGCGTGCAGAGCCGCACGCTCCGCACGAGATGTGCGATCGCGAGATTTGCGGCCTCTTCGGCGTAGCCGCGCGAGGCGGGCGTTGCGCCGACGGCCCAGCGGGATTCGATGGCCTGGCAGAGCGCGTCGAGCCCTGTGGCCGCGGCGAGCATCGGCGGCATCGCCATGTGCAGTCTCTCATCGAGAACAACGCCCCAGGGCCGGATGCCGTGATGCGCCACCGAGGCCTTGCGGCCCTTCACGTACATCGAGGCGAAGTGCGTTGTCTCGCTGCCGGTTCCCGAGGTCGTGGGGACCGCGATGACGGGCACGGGTGATGCCGCGCGAGCGTCGCCGCCGCTGGAGTGGTCGGCGGCGCGGAGCGGATCACGCACCGAGAGGGCCGCGACCTTGGCAACGTCGAGGCAACTTCCGCCGCCGAACGCAACGATGGCGTCGATTCCCGAGGCCGCGCCGAGGCGCGCGGCCGAGGCGGCCTGATCGCTGGTTGGGTTCGCGGTGAAAGCGTCGAACTCCACCGCGAGGCGATCCGCCATGACAGAACGCATCGCGGCATCGGCGCCGGTCGCCGCCAGCGCGGCGCGATCCACAACGAACATGAGCCTCGCGGCGTTCAGCGTTGTGAGCAGAAAGTCGAGCTCTGCGATCGAGGTCACGATGCGCTGCGGCACGCGCTCGCCCGCGCGCACCTCGGCGCCGCCGAGCACTTCGAGCACGCGCGAGGCTTTGCCCATCGTGGTCGTGGGAAGGGGAGATGTGAGTGAGGCCGCGAGTGTCATGAGGTCAGGGCTTATGGGCGCTGGTTGCGGGGCTTGTGTGAAGATTTGATGAGCTTGGATTCTCAGTCTTTCGGATGCTGGACCGGGATTGACTTTCCTTTCGAACGAATCAGAGAACAGAGGATCGAGCGCGTTGACGCTCGGAGGCGGATGCGTTGGAATCAGGACCTTTTTGCCACTTTTCGGCGGTTTCTGCGCCAGGGGCACGTTTGCGTTTCGCTAAGGCCCGTGACGCCATGTCAAGAATTGACGAATGCTATTCAAAGATGGTTCGTTCACAACCTCAGCGGGGTAATCTTCGCGCCGTTTGAATGTTTGATCGATCTGCGGCGTGATCTGCGCGGCGTGGCGTTGTGGTCGGCATGTCGAGTCGCCGCTCAGTCCACTCTCCTGTCTCTGCCCTTGGCTCGGAACACCCTCATGCAGGCCCGCACCCAACCCAGCCTGGCGCACGCGATCGAGGTAGAGAACCTCGGCGTTGAGTTTTCGGGAGGCGTGCACGCGCTTCGGGATGTGTCGCTGCGGGTTGGTGCCAACGAGATGGTCGCGATCATCGGCCCCTCGGGCGCGGGCAAGAGTACGCTGCTGCGATCGATCAACCGTCTCGTTGATCCGACCTCGGGCACGATGCGTGTCAATGGAGTAGAGACGACGGGCGTGCAGGGGCGGCGCGTGCGTGACCTGCGGGCGCAGACCGGCATGATCTTCCAGCAGTTCAACCTGGTCTCGCGATTGACGGTGCTCCAGAACGTGCTGGTCGGAAGGCTGAGGTTTCGTCAGGGGCTGCTTGCGATGTGGCCGACGCTGGTGCGCTGGTTCAATGCAGAGGATCACGCCGCGGCGCGGAGATCGCTTGAGCAGGTCGGGATCGCGGAGCTCGCATCGCGGCGTGCTTCGGACCTTTCGGGTGGGCAGCAGCAGCGGGTCGCGATTGCGAAGGTGCTGGCGCAGGGTGCACGGTTGATTCTCGCGGATGAGCCGATTGCGAGCCTGGATCCGCGAAGTGCGCGAGTTGTGATGGACACGCTCGCGACGATCAATCGCGAGACGGGCGTTCCGGTGCTTGTGAATCTGCACCATGTCGAGGTCGCGCGGCGGTATGCGTCGCGCATCATCGGCATGCGGCAGGGACGCGTGGTCTTCGATGGTCCGGCGGGTGCGCTCACGACCGACATGACGCGCGACTTGTACGGCGAGGACGTCGAGCACACGGAAAAGGGAGCGAACGAGCCCGTGCTCGCCTCGAGCGAGCCTGTGGGGCTGGCCCATGGGTGATGGCGTGACGACGAGCCGAGTTCCGGGCTGGATCAAGCTTGGCTTGCCGCTGGTGGTGCTGGTTGTTGCGCTCGGCGCAGCGAGCGGGCTGACGGGCTGGTCGCCTGCGATCGCGCTGGCTGTGGCGTGCGCCGCGGCGGCGATCGCCGCGCTCCCGCTGGATACGCGGCTCTTCACGGGCTTGCTGATCGTCGCGGTGCTTGCGTGGTCGGGGGAGCGCAGCGATCTTGATCCGATCAAGCTTGTGCAGCAGCGCGATCGCGCGAGTGAGTACCTGCTTGGGCGAAGCCTGACGGAGGAGGACCGGGCCGATGCGCGCCGTCAGGCCGAGCGGCTGATTGACCTGCGTTTCGAGGCCGACGCGAGTGCCGCGGCAAGGCGCGCGGCACCGAACGCGACGCCGCAAGAGTTGAGAGATGCGACGACGCGACTCGCGGCCGAAGCGCGGGCCGCGGCACCGAGCAGCGAGATCGAAGAACGCATCGCGACCGAAGAGCGCCGCATGCTGCTCGACAAGCGTGGCGGCTACTTCCCGCCCGAGATGCGCTGGTCGCGCCTGCGTCAGTATGGCGATGCGCTGCTGGAGACGGTCGCGATTGCGATCTGGGGGACGCTCATCGCTGTGGTGCTCGCGATTCCGTTCAGCCTGATGGCCTCGCAGCGCACGCTGCTGATCTTCGTCAGCGGCAACCAGCGCTGGAGGCGCGGGCTGCGGTGGCTGATCGCGGGCGTTGTCCGCCGCGTCTTTGATGCGTCGCGCGGCTTCAACGAGTTCGTGCTGGCGCTGATCTTCGTTGCGATCCTTGGGCTCGGACCATTCGCGGGCACGCTCGCGATCGCGGTGCACACGTTCGGTGTGCTGGGCAAGGTCTTTGCAGATGCGTTCGAGACGATCCGCAAGGGCGAGGTCGAGGGCGTGCAGGCCAGCGGCGCCACGGCGCTGCAGACCGTCTCATGGGCCGTGATCCCGCAGTCGCTGCCGTTCATCGTGAGCCAGAGCCTGCTGAGGTTCGAGAGCAACGTGCGCTCGGCATCGGTGCTCGGCCTCGTCGGCGCTGGCGGCATCGGCTTCCTGATCGACGCGAAGATCAAGGCCTATCAGTACCGCGAGGTCGCGACGATGATGATCCTCATCATCCTCGTCGTCGCACTCATCGACTTTGCGTGCACGCGAGCGATGAAGAAGTTGGCGTGATGAGGAAGGGACTGGGGACTGGGGACTGGGGACTGGGGAGGAAAAATGGCATTGGGCATTCGTGGTTAGGCATTCGTGGAAGACCGACAGTCTCTGCCGATCTTCCTAATGCCGATCCACGAATGCCGAATGCCTATCTCCGAACGCCTGCCTTCACCACTGCCCAGTCCCCGATCCCCAGTCCCTCTCCTATTTCTGCTCCACGCCTGAGCCGCCGCCGCCTCTTGCCCTCAGCATGGCTTCGAGCTCGACCCGGAATGCGGCCATGTCCTTGGGCTCGGGGAAGATCTCGCTAAAGCCGCGGATCTTGGCATCAGTGCCGGCCTGCTTGATGGCGTTGTCGAGGGACTCGCGGAAGAGATCCTCGAGTGGTCCGTAGGCCCACTGGCGGAGGTCGTTGGGGGCCATGTCGTAGACGCGTTCGGCGTCGTCGAGGCCGAGGTTCTGCATGAACTGTGCGAAGAGAACGCCGGCGACGACGCGGAAGTCAGAGTCCATCTGCTCCATGCGCTGCGTGCCGTCGCCACCGACGACGGTGCGCCGGACCTGCTGCTCCATGAAGTAGCGGTGGGCCTTGGTTGCGAACTCGAACTGCGACTGGAAGAGATCCTGATCGCCGCCGAGGAGGCCGCTGGAGTAGGCGGCCATGAGCGCGCCCGAGACCTGATTGATCATGACGCTGGGTGACGAAAGGCGCGTGGCGAGTTCCTTCTCGACGAACTCGGAGATCGGGCGGCTGGTGAGGTCGCGGCGTTCCTGGTCGTTGAGATTCGCGGCGGGGAAGTTGCGCAGTCGCGTGAGCCAGTACTCGGCGGCCTGCATGTCGTTGCGGCGGTAGAAGAACATCACCGCGTCGCGCAGGAAGTTCTCGTAGCCTGCGGAGAGGGGGCTGAAGCCGCGGTTGTCGGTGGCATCGACGAACGAGCGCTCGCGCTGTTCGTCGATGATGTCGCCGTAGGCCTGAACGAAGTGCGCATTGGGCACACCCTGCAGCATCGTGTAGCGGTTGGGGATCATCGAGGAGAAGAAGTCGAAGTAGAGCTCGCCCGAACGGAAGAGGTCCTGCACGGACTGTGCGACGATGCGGTCGGTGTTGATGAAGTCGTAGTCGCGCTTGTTGTACTCGGTCCAGCGTGTGAGGCCGACCTCGACGCCGCGCTGCGACCAGTAGAGGGCGTGGGCGGCGTGGTGTCGCCAGTCGATGGGCCCGAACTTCTCGGTGAAGCGCACCATGCGCTCGGGTTCCATGTGGTACTTGTCGATCAGGATGCGCCGGCGCAGGTGCGCGAGGAGCCCGGGCCACGTGCTCTTGAACTGCGGATCGGCCATCAGCGCGCCGATGCTCTGGGTCTTCTGACCGATGAGCTTGGCGAAGAACTCGTGCTGGCTCGAGTTCTGCATGTGCGACCAGAGCTCATAGCGGCCGAGGAGATCCCACCCCGGCTCGATGCCGATCTCGCGGATCCTGGTGACGAGTTCGCCGGCCTTGGGGTCCTTCTCGATGAGCTGCTCGAGCGTGTCGGGGGCGTTGGAGAATTGGCGCAGCCACTCAGCGAAGGTCGCCATCGCCTGCTCGCGGCTCTTGCCCGCGGCGTCGCGCGTGGGCGGGGGCCCGAGGGCGATGGTCCACTCCTGAGCGAGGGCGCGCTTGTAGACGGGGTTGGCGTCGTCGGTGAAGCCGCCGATCTTGTGGAGGAAGATCCAGCCGAGCTCCTTGTGCAGGAGCATGTCGTTTGGATTGGCTGGGATGCCCTCATCGCGGAGGAGTTCGACGCCGCGGTTCACCCACTGCCAGCGCTCTTCGGGGGTCTGAGTCTGGACGGAGATGTTGTACGCGAGGTTCCAGGCGTGGAAGACCCAGACGCGCGGGAAGCGGGGCTGGAGCTTGGTGATGGTGCGCGCGAGCTGGACGGCCTCGTAGAACTTGCCGGCCTCCTTCATGTCGTTGGCGCGCATCCAGAGGAAGTTGACGAAGATGCCGCGGAACGCGCCCATCGCGATGCCGAGCGCGACCTCGCGGGGCTGGCCCTCTTCGGCGCGATCGGCATAGGTGAGCTTGTAGCGGCCGAGCATGCCGCTGAGCGAGACAGCCAGCGATGTGGACGCGCCCAGGAAGCCGAGCATGGCGACGAAGGCGATGAGTTGGGTTCGCGTGTCGCGCGTCATGCCATGACCTCCGGATGAGAACGCCACGGGTCCCGAACGGGGGCGGCGTCTGGAACTGAATTCACACCAACCTCGGACAACGTGGCCGCGTCGACCGCGGGCACAGCACTCTTACGTCACGAGTGGCCCGAGTAGATCGCCAATTCTCGACGTGCGAAGACAAGTACGCCGCCGACGTAGAGGATGATGGTCCAGATGCCCAGGACGAGCGTGCCATAGGCGACCTCGCTCCAGGCGAGAAGCTTGCCCTCAACGAGGCGTTCGGTGGGGCGCAGGTCGGAGTACGTTCGGAAGGCCCACGCGATCCACTCCGCGACCCACGCGACGACGGTGTTGAAGTACATCGTCTGGCCCTGTGCGTCCTCGGTCCAGAAGTTCTCGAGGGCCGCAGTGAGGAAGCCTGCTCCCTCCGCGGCGAAGAAGACCGTGAGGGCGACCAGGGTTGCGACCGGGAAGGAGAGGAACGTGCCCAGCGCCACGCCGACCATCGCTAGGAAGGCGAGCTTGACCCAGAAGACCGCCATGACGCGGAGGAAGTTGACGCGGTAGCTTCCGACGGCGAAGGAGAGCTGGAGGCCGTCCTTCGGGAAAGAGATTCCCTCCGCGTTGGTGAGCTCCTGCACCACGTCGCCGTTGAAGATCTGGACCTCGACGGTGCCGTTGGCGTCGATGGCGGAGGCGAGGATCGGGAACGAAGAGAACTGGCCGGGGGGGAGCTTTCGCACGACGATCTCGCCGCCACGGAAGGCAAAGGAGACGACGCGGGTGGCATCGGGCGCGTTCGTGCCCGAGTCGGCGCGGAAGCGGAAGATCAGGGGCCGGTTGGAGTCGCGGGCGTCCTGAAGACCCTCGAATGTGTAGACCTGCGCCTGGGCGGGCGGGATGAAGCGGAAGGAAGCTTCGACGTTCTTGCGAAGGTCGGAACGGATCTTTTCATCGAGGAACTGCTCGCGGGCGCGGCGTTCGGCGGGATCCGCGGAGAGCTCACCGAGGCGCGCCATCTCCGCCGCGACCTTATCGCGGACGTTCTGCTCGAAGGCCTCTTCATTGACCGGGGCGCCGCGGGCCTCGACGGTGCGGCGGGCGGTCAGGACCTGGGTCTCGAGGATGAGACGGTCCTCGGAGATGGACTCCTGACCCATGGCAACGAAGGCGATCCTCTCGCCAAGGGCGGGCTGAGAACGAAGGTAGCTCGTGAAGAGGAAGACACCTGCGCCGCAGACCGAGAGGAGCACGGCCGAGAGAACAGCAAGACCAAGCCACTTCCCGAGCACGTACGAGAAGGGAGAGACGGGCTTGGTCATCGTCTGCCAGATGGTGCGATCGCGCTGGTCGAAGGTGACGGTGGCGACAGAGAAGAGGATGATGAGGAGCGAGATGAGCCAGAAGATGCCGCCGGTGCCGTACTGCAGGAAGCTCTGGACGCGGTAGCGCAGCGGCTGTGTATCGTCCAGGAGGCCCGGGAGTGAAGCCATCGCAAAGATGATGAGGACGACGAAGATGGCCGAGACGCGCATGCGCACAGCCTCGTCCAGCACGTGGCGTGCGAGGGCGATGATGGGGTGCGGATAGGAAAGCAGCATGCGCGCACCACGCATCAGCGCGATGAACGCCGCGCCGAGGGCGACCGCGCCGAGGCCAAGCCGAGCGGCATCGCGCGGCACTCCGAGCAGCGGCAGGATCCCGGCTACGACGATCGCGATGCAGCCGAGCGCGAGGTACGTGAGTGCGACGCCCAGCCAGACCACGACGAGTGCGACCGCAACGGCCAGCCCGATGCCGACGGAGGCGGAGGTGAGGTCGTTGCGACCATCGAGGATGCTGGTGATGGCCGCGGCGGCCGCGGCAGCGCCGTCATCCTCGGCTGGTGGCGCGGGAGCCGCCGGAGTGGTCGGCGTGGTCGGCGATGTGGGAGCGGACGCACCCGGCGGCGTGGCGGGCTCCGCCGCGGCTCGCGCGACGGTGAGAGAAAGCAGCGTGGCCAGCCCGATGAGGATGACCACGACAGAGGCGACGACCTTGAACCACAGCCCCTGCTGCACGTAGTCGAGCTTGCCGATCCATTCACGCCACTTCAAGAGCCACCTCTTGGACCTGACTGGGGACCTGACTGTGGGCCAGCGTCGCCGCCACTGGGACCGCCGCCGAGAAGTGAGCCGATCACGCTGGTGTCAACTCCTTCGTTGCGCGGAATCGGGGTTGGTGCGATCGGCTTTGCTGGGGCCACCGGCGCCGCGGTGGGCGCGGCCTTGCCCGACACGAGCGCGTCGATGAGCGGCGCATCAGAGCCCGAGCGGGCGGGCGCCGGCGGAGCCACAGGCGCGGCGACTGCGGCGACGGGCACGGGCTCATCCTTGGCCTTGACGAGCGACTCGATGAGTGCCGAGCCCTGCTCCTCGGGGGCGCGAAGGAACGAGGCGGTCTGGCCGCCGGACGTGGCGCCGGAGGTGGTGAGCTGCTCGCCCTTGGCGCGTTCCACGATGTCGAGGAAGAGCTGCTCGAGGGACTGCCTGGGCTTGCCGACGCGGAGGAGGCCGCCGCTGCCGTTGGTTCGCGAGCGAACGATGCGATCGACCTCGGCGATGGTGGCGTCGTCGAGCGTGTCGGTCTCGATGGTGGTGCGGGACTGCGTGACCAGGAGCTCGTCGCACGTGCCCTCGGCCCGCTTCTGGCCGCCGTAGAGGATGATGAGGCGATCGACGCAGTCCTCGACATCGGCGAGAAGATGGCTGGAGAGGAGGACGGTCTTGCCGCGGCGGCCGAGCTCGATGATGAGTTCCTTCACCTGGCGCGTGCCGATGGGATCAAGGCCGGTGGTGGGCTCGTCGAGGATGAGGAGGTCGGGATCGTTGATGAGGGCCTGAGCCAGGCCGATGCGGCGCTGCATGCCCTTGGAATACTCGCGTACGGGCCTGAACTGCGCGCCGCCGAGGCCGAGCATGTCGAGGAGCTCGTCGATGCGACGCTCGCGCGTGCGCCGGTCGATCTCGAAGAGCTTGGCGTAGTACTCGAGCGTCTCGCGCGCGTTGAGGAAGCCGTAGAGGTACGACTCTTCGGGGAGATAGCCGATGCGGCACTTCACCGAGACGTCGCTGGCCGGCTTGCCAAAGACCGCAAGGCGGCCCGAGCTGGGGCGGAGGAGGCCCAGGATCATCTTGATCGTCGTGCTCTTGCCCGAGCCGTTGGGGCCCAGGAGGCCGAAGATCTCGCGAGGCCTGATCTCGAAGGAGAGGTTGGTGACGGCGCGTGCGCGATCACGCATCCAGAAATCGTGGAAGGTCTTGCTGACCTGCTGGCAGACCACCAGGCCCGCATTGGTCGATTCACCCCCACCACCGCCACCACCATCTCGGATGCTCATGCGCGATCCTCTCGGCCACACCACTCAGCCGGACCAACACCTTGCCACCGAACCTGCCTGCCCCTTCCACCAACCATCGCTGAATTCCGCAGGAACGTGCCGTGCTTTAGCTCGGCGCGACCTGCAGGCCCGTCTCGGTCTGGAACTGCTCACGCCGCAGCTGCTCCATGCGCTGACGATCGGTGTCCATCTGCTCACGCTGCTTGCGGGCGATTTCCGCCGCACGCATCGCATCGGGGTCGCGGTTCAAAAGGAGCGTGGCGAGCTGAGAGTTGGGCGGAAGGAGCATGACCTGAACACTGTCGCGTCCCATGAACGTGCCGACGGCGTCGGTCCATTCGCGCTGCACCATGACGAGCGGGTTGGCGCGGAACTGCCCGAGCTTGGCCTCGTATCGCGTGAGCTGGCTCTTGCTGGTGTTGACGACGCTGGAGCGGTAGGCCTGCGCCTCGGCGAGCATGTTGGCGACTTCGCCGCCGGCCATGCCTTGAACCTCGGCATCGGGGAGTGTGGAAGGCGTTCCCGCGAGATCAACGGTGCCGCCGGTCACGGCGACCTTGTCACCCATCAGCAGCGCATCGATCACGGCGAGGACTCGCGTGGCTTCCTTCTCATCCTTGCGAGCGAGCGCTTCCTCGTACTTGTTCAGGTAGAGAACCAGGTATCCCTTCGCATCGCCGACGGTCTGGAGCAGGGTCTTGGCACCATCGCGCTGGGCCTCTTCGATCTGCTGAGCTGCGCGGGTCGTGGCCTGCTGTGAACGATTGAAGTCGTTGCGCACGGCCAGCGGCGGGATCACGCCCGTCATTGACATGTTCTGGATCTGGATGCCGGAGTCGAAGCGGTCGAGAGTCTCCTGCGCGATCTGCTTGGCGCGGGAAGCAACGGTCGAAACGCCCTCGCCACTCTGCTTGAGGAGATCGTCGATCGTGACACCCGCGACAGCCTGCACCACGCCCCGCATCGCGGCGGCGCGGACGATGCTCTCTTCGTCGCTGGGGAGGACATTCTGCGAGTACTTCGCGACGTCGGTGCGGAAGAAGCCGACCTTCCACTGCGTGTGGGCGATGTTGCCGTCGGCGGTCAGGACCGAGCCCGAGCCACCCTGGTCGGGCTTGAGCGTGGGCTGGGCCATGAGCTTGTCGGGTGAGGGGTCCACGGTGCCCTCGGGGACGTAGGCCCAGAAAGCGCGGTCGAGCGTGATCTCCTGGAAGCCCTGAGGAACGCGAACGACCTCGCCAATCGGGAAGGGCCAGGTCCAGCGCGTGCCGGGATCAAGCTCCTGGCGCGAGATTCGGCCGAGCATGAGCTCCACGCCGCGCTCGCCCTCCTTGATCGTGGTCAGGTTGCTCATCAGGAAGAGGCCCACGAGCACGACCATCGCGATCTTGACCAGACCCAGCATGACGCGGAGCGCGTCGGCCAGCGACTGGTTCGCGGGATCGAGCATGGTCGAGGCGTCGTCACCGCTCTGGCGCGATGCGGCATCGCGGAGCGTGAGCGAGCCGGCGCGCCGAGCGGGCTGCATGGGTGCGGGCTGGCCGCCGCCCGCGAGCGGATCGTCCGCATCGCGAAGGATCGAGTGTGCAGGGTCGGTTCGCATCAGCGCCCACCTCCACGGACAGGGTCGGTCGTGCTGGCGGGCGCGTTGGGAGCCAGCGTGCCTGCGGGCTCCTGAGTGTCAGACTGACGCGCGGCCCACACCGGGTCACCAACCACCGAAGGAATCTGGCCGGCCTTGAGGCCCTCGGTCGCATCGGGGAAGAGCATGCGCACGCCGGGGGTCGAGCCGGAGAGGACCAGGGTGGTGGACTTGGCGTAGCTGGTGCGGATGAAGTCCATGGTCTGGAGGAACTTGGCGAGCTCCTGGTTGGTGTTCATCTGCGCCAGGAAGGGCGTGGCCTCGAGCTCGCCGCGGCTGCGGATGTCCTGCGCCAGGCGCTCTGAGAAGCGGCGGATGCGGTTGGCATCGCGATCCGCGTCGGCCCGGATCTTCTGGGCCAGGCTGGCGCCGCGGCTGTCGGTTTCCTGCGCGAGTCTCTCGGCACGCGCCCGCATGCGATCAAAGACGGTCTTGGTGGTCTGCTCGGGAAGGAGGACGCGCGTGATGCCGACATCGACAACCGCGATGCCGAAGTCAGCGAGGCTCTTGCGGTCGGCGGAGGTGCCGGTGCGGAGGGCCGCGAGGAGGCCCTTCTCAAGCTCGGGGATGCGACCACCATCATCACCAGCGGTGAAGAGGTCGTCGAGCTTGTACTGGCTGACCAGCGCCATCGTGGCGCGGAGATTGCTCGTGAGCATGTCCTGAGCAGCGCGGAAGTGCTCCTCGGGACGCTCTCCACGGTTGCCGAAGGTCTGGAAGAACTTCAGGGCGTTGTCCACGCGCCATGTGCAGAAGGCTTCGACGACGACCTGCTTGTTGTCGGCGGTCTGCTGCGTCTCGAGCTTGACGGGGACCCAACGGACGCGGCTGTCATACTTGGTCACGCGCCGGATCGGGTAGGGACGGATGTCCCAGTGCGCACCCGCCTGCGTGCGCCCGTCGATCACGCTGTTCTCGTCTGCCTTGCCCCATCGTGTCACCACGGCGGTCTCGGTGAAGCGGACGGTGAACATGAAAACGTAGGAAAGCAGCGCTGCCAGAAGGACGAGCGCCACACCGAAGGTCAGGATCCAGGAGATGATCCGTTGCACGTTCCAGAGCCTCCAAGGTTCGAACGTCGGCGATCAGCGCCGGGTTCGCAGGTTTACTCGCACTTCCATGCGTCCGGGGTGAAATCCCCGGCACGCTCATGATCCTTTCGCACGCTTCGATTCGAGCCATTTCCGTCACATCACCATCATCTGCTGCCGCCAACACTCGCCGGCTAGTTTCCGTCGGGCGAACTTCCTTGAGCCGCCTTTCGGAAGAGGTCGGTGCCGAAGTCCTTGTCGTGCAGATCGACATCGACACGGGTTCGTTCGGGGTCGGACACCACGAAGAGCCGTGAGGTACGCATCGCCTCGGTCAGCGCCTCGTAGTAGAGCCTCAGCTTGAAGACTCCGGGTGCCGCGTCGTAGAGAGCGCTCTGACCAGCGAAGCGAGCCGCGGCGGCCCGCGCCGTCATGTGAGCCTTCCAGCGCTCGGCCCGTGCAGCCGAGAGCGCCACGGCCGAGGTTCCGCCGCCGGACTCGATCAGCTTCTGGAGCTTGAGCTCCTGCTCCACGATCGCGGAAGGCGGGGTCTTGGCAGCGGACAGGCGGTCAAGCGCATCGAGCTCGCGGATGACCTGCTCGGCGAGCTTCACATCACCCACCGCCTCGGTCTGAGCACGGATGGCGTCGGTCTGGGCCAACTCGATGCGGGCCTGAAGGTTCTGATCCGCCTGAACTGGCGTCTCAAAGGCTGAGGCTGTTTCCTTGGGCGGGTGCACCGCCGCGAGGCGCACCGACACGAGCTTGACACCGGCGCCAGCGGGCTTGCCGTCGGGGCCGGGGATCGCGTCGAAGGCGTTCTGGATGCGCGTCTGGAGGCGCTCGGAGAGTGCCTTCCGCTCGCCGCCCAAGACCTGATCGAGCGTCAGCGTCTGGAAGAAGCCGCGCACCTCACGGCGTGCCACAGCGCCGAGCAGCTCATCGCGAAGTTGCGGGGGGGCCAGCTCATCAAAGCGCCGGACGTCGTCAACGATGAACGCGAGCGGGAGCTCGACCGAAACGATTGCAAGGTCCGACAGCTCACCCTCGCCGCTGGTGCCAGCGCGGACGTACTGAAAGATCTCTTCGCCCAGGTGGTCGTTGGTCCAGAGGATGGGCTCTTGCGTGGCCGGAGGCTGCGTGCCGAGCTGGATGGTACGGATGCCCGTCACGGTGCGATCGACGACACGCTGGCGGCCGCGCTCGTCGCGCACAAAGAATTCGGGGATGTAGAGCGTGTCGATGGGCCAGGGTGCCTTGAACGTGAGGCCGGGCCCAACCTCGCGCAGCGGCTGACCAAAGCGGAGGACAAGGGCCCGCTGGTGGGGCTCCACGATCGCGATGCAGGAGAGCGAGACGAGCACGATCAGGAAGGCCGCGACCAGGAAGACCATCGTGCGGCGGAGCAGCTGATAGAACCAGCCTCCGGTGACGTCAAATCCAAGCTGGTAGTTGATCGCCTCGCTGATGGACTGCGCGATCCGGTCGGGAGCTGCCACAAAGCTCAGCAGACGTGACTCAAACGCGGGGCGGGGCATCTCGCCAGCGCGCCTCGGGCGGTAGGCGCCGAGCACGAAGTTCAGAACGACTTCAACGCCGAGAATGAAGACGATGACGGGGGCGATGACGACGAGCAGACGCGAGACAAGATCAGGTCCGATGAGATCAACAAAGTGGCCGATCGCGAGGACCAGGCCCATGAGCGAGCTGCCCACCGCGACCGCGGCGCCCGATCGCAGGCTGGCCCATGCGGGCTGCTTGGCCATTCCCGCGGCGTACCGCGCCATCAGGAAGCCGACCACCGCCGTGAGCAACCCCGCACCAAGGCCCCAGCCCATGCTGCGCGATGGGGAGTACTGATCCGGCTGGACAAGCTCGCGTCCTGATCCGAAGAAACGCCACAGGCTCCATGCAATCAGAATGAACGCAACCAGCAGGCTGACGCCGGGAACAAAGTACTTGTGCAGGCCCGCGAGGCGACGCGCGGCGGGGCGGAACTCATCCTGCCCTTCGAAGACCGAGGTCCCGGCGAGCGGGGTCTTGGCCATCGCCTCGACCTCGATGGCCTCGATCCGTTCGCGACGATGCTGGTCGTAGACGATGACCAGCGTCAGCCACACGAGGACGCCCACCGCGACGTAGCCCGCGATGGTGATGGCGGGGTGGTCGTGCGAGATCAGCCCGTACGAGAAGAGCCCGATGGACGCCGCGACCTGCAGGACGAGGCCCTGCACCGCGACGCTTGTGGCCCGTTGATAGGTCAGGTAATCAGCCCGCATAAGCCCTCTGCGAAAGTCGCTGGCTCGATCGAGCCCGGCGAACGTGATCTCACCCGAACGATTTCACCAACACGACAAGTCACGACTTGACAGGACAAGACAGGACATGAAAGGACTTGACAGGACCAGACACTACACCGACCAGGGCCGGAGCACCCCAATCCGACTCCGCCGCCCCTCTCAACATACGTGGCGAGACACCAGACTCGTTCGACGCGACCAGAATAGCCGCGTGTCTCCTTGGAACCAGGTCACCGAATCCCGGCCACGCCCGGCCGCCGTTCTAAACGATTCGCCCGGAGCCGGCGCGAACCCGCGAGGACAAGGGACGGTATTGTGCCATACCCGGAGCCCGCTTTCCACCCCGGCACCCCGGAAGAGATCTCCTGGGAGCCGGAGCAGGAGCGAGACCGGGGCATGGTACAGACTGCCCCGACCTCTCGTTGCGTTTGATGTACGCTCAATCAGTCCCTATGTTCGAGCCAAGTTCGAGCGAAGTTCGAGTTGAGTTCTCAACGAACTTCCAGTCAAGCCCGAGCCTACTTCAGGCAACCCCCAACGATCACGCATTCCGCCGCACATCTCCCTTCCGACCTAACCGACACCCCGCGATTCAAACGACATGATTGTCCAGACCTACACCATCGCGCGCAACACCTTCGTGGAAAGCGTGCGCCAGCCCTTTGTGCTCATCCTGATCCTGATCAGCGGCCTGCTCCAGCTCTTCAATACCTGGAACAGCAACTTCTCGATGGGCCAGACCGACACATCAGAGGTCTCTGGCGACACCAAACTCCTCTTCGACATTGGACTCGCGACCGTCTTCGTGGTGGGCACGCTCCTGGCGGGATTCCTCGCGACCGCCGCGATGAGCCGCGAGATTGAGAATAAAACGGTCCTGACCATCATCTCAAAGCCCGTCTCCCGGCCTGTGCTCGTGCTGGGCAAATATCTGGGAGTCACGCTGGCGATCCTCGCGTCGATGGTGGTGATGCTCGTCTTCCTGCACATGGCGCTGCGCCATGGCGTCATGTCAACGACCGCGGACGATCTCGACAAGCCGGTCATCACCTTCTCGCTGCTGGCGATCTTCATCTCCGTGTCGCTCGCGGGATGGTGTAACTTCTTTTATGGCTGGAACTTCCCGCAGACTTCGGTCGGGCTGCTCGTGCCCCTGATCGTCGTGGCCTGGTTCGGAACGCTCTTCATTGACAAGACCTGGCACGTTCAGAATCCGCTGACCGACCTGCGCCCCCAGATCGTCCTCGCCAGCCTCTGCCTGGGGCTCGCGGTCCTGGTGCTGTGCGCGGTCGCGCTCGCGGCGTCGACGCGCCTCGGGCAGGTGGCGACCATCGTGGTCTGCCTGGCCGTCTTCGTCGCCTCCCTCCTTTCCAACTACTTCATTGGGCGGCACGTTTTCACCAACGACTTCGTCGCCGTTGTTGCCAAGTCAGCGCCCGACGATCCGGAACGAACCATTTTGCCGTTCCAACTCCCCGGAGACATCCAGCGGCTGACCCTCCAGCAAGCGCCAAGCCGTCCGCTGGCCGTGGGCGACGCGATCTTCTATGGCCCGACGCCCAACGGCTTCCCGCTCTCGACGATCGGGAATTTCGATCGCTTCGATGGGGACATGTCCGAACTTCGAAACCTGATCGGTCCCGGAGTCCCCTCGGCGATCATCCTGACCGAGATCAACGGCCTTGACCTTGCCATCCGCAACATTGGAGAGCTGCCAGTCCTCATTACCGAGCCGCCGGGGCCTGGCGACTACCTCTTCACGCAGCCTACCCGCGTGAACACGGTCGCGCTGATCCTCTGGGGCGGCATTCCCAACATGCAGTTTTACTGGCTCCTGGACGCGGTCTCCCAGAATCGTCCGGTGCCGCCCGCCTACTTCGGGCTCACGATCCTCTACACCTTCTCGCAGGTCGGGGTTTTTCTCTCTCTGGCCATGATTTTGTTCCAGCGCCGGGATGTCGGTTAAATTCTTGGTTAGAATCAGGTTGTGTTGGCGGTAGGCCCGCGGTCGAACGCGACCCGGTTCGAATTTCAACCGCCCTGACTCTTCTCGTCCCGCGTCACGCTGAATCGATCCCAGTCTCACGTTCACTTTCCGGAGTCCACCATGGCCTCATCTGGTAAGAAGCCCGCCGCCGCAGCCTCGGACAGTGGTGACAAGAAGAAGCCCGTGATGATCGGCATCGCGGCGGTTGCGTTCGTAGCCGCGGCGGTGCTCATCCTCTTCCAGCTTGGTGTCTTCGGTGGTGCTGAGGTCATCGCGCCGCCGCCCCCGCTCACCGATGGAATGAGCGAGGCCGAGCGCAAGCAGTTTGACGCCGAGCAGGCGAAGCGCGAAAGGCTCGACAAGATCATCCCGCCGTCGGGCTCGTAAGTCGCTCGTCGCGTTCTGCGACCTCTTCTGCCTGCATCACCCGCACGCTTCGTGTCGGAACTGTCCGCGCGTCGAGTCGCGAGGTCGGTTGACACTTCGCGCACCCACGCTGCGGAAGCGTTGCTTCGCTGTCAATCCGCGCATCGCACTCAACGCATCGACCCTCACGCGGCCTTCGAGCCGCATGCTCAAGCCCGCACTCCGGGCACCGCGGGTTGGCATCATCAAGCCCACGAAGCTCATACCCGCACCCGCGGCACGGCACCGCCGCGCGATCCCGCGGCATCAGCAAAAGCATTGTTCCCACGCCCAGGATAATCGCCGCCTCGCTCGCGAGAATGAGCTGAAACCCGATGCCCGGCGGCCCCCCGACCAGCAGTCGATGGAGCATCAGGTCCAGATACGCGAGCACCGCAACGCCGGCCAAGCTGAGGATCAGCAGCGCAAGGCCAGCCCATGTCCGGCGCTTGCGGAGGATCGCGTACCAGCTTAGAGCGGCATACGCCGCGAGCAGCAGCATCGTGGTTGCCCCGGGATCGAAAGACCAGAGTCTACCTGCGTTTCGAGCGCCGCCAGCCTCTCGACTCGCTCGCTTGCTCAGATTCTTGGGAATCGTGGTGCCAAAGCCGCTGCGCGGGCCCGGTCTCGAGGCACATCCGCCGGCGGTTCCCACGGCTTTCCTGCGATCGTCAGCGTCCGGCCTTGAAGAACGTCCGCAGCGATTCCAGCAGATCATCTCGCCCGCCCACCTTGCTGGTGATGAGTCGCGGACCAAGCTCATCGGGCGCGCCGCCGGGGAAGGCCTCGTTGAGCACGTTGATGAAGCTGCCGCTGCCGTAGGCGCTGGCGACCTGGCAGTAGCCGAACATGTTGGACATCGGCAGCAGCTTCTCCTCGATGAGCTTGACGCAGACCTTGTTGTCGGAGTCGGAGGAGTTGTCGCCGTCGCTGAAGTGGAAGAGGTAGATGTTCCAGTCGGTGGGGTCGTAGTGCTGGCGCAGGAGTTCCTCGCAGCAGGTGAAGGCCGAGGAGATCCGCGTGCCGCCGTCTTCCTTGACGCTGAAGAAGGTCTTCTTGTCGACCTCCGCGGCGCGGACGTCGTGCACGATGTAGCGGCTCTCGATCCCCTCGTAGTTGCGCCGGAGCCACGTGTCGATCCAGAAGGCCTCGAGGCGGACGAGTTCCTTCTGCTCATCGCCCATCGAGCCCGAGACATCCATCATGTAGACGATCACCGCGTTGCTCTGCGGCTTCTTGACCTGGTTCCACGTGCGGAATCGCAGATCGTTCTTGATCGGGATGATGATGGGGTTCTTGGGGTCGTACGTCCCCACCGCGAGCTGGCGCTTGAGCGCCTCGCGGTACGTGCGCTTGAAGCTGCGCAGGCTCGCGGGACCGACGGGCCGGATGCCCGTGAACTTGTCGCGGATCGTCGTGATCTTGTGCTGTCCGCGCGGCTTGATGCGCGGCAGGCTCAGCTCTTCGGCGAGAATGTCCGCAAGCTCCTCGAGGGAGACATCGACCTCGAGGATGTGCCGCCCTTCCTGTTCGCCGCCCTGGCCCTTGCCCCGCTGGCCGACGGACTGGCCTTCCTGCCCTTCACCCATGCCGACGCCGCCGGAGTTGTCGCCATAGCGGAAGGTGGGTGTGTCGATGTCGTGGACGGGGATCGAAACGCTGCGTTTGCCCTCGCGACCGATGAGCTCGCCACGTGAGAGAAAGCGGCGCAGGTCCTTGCGGATCGTCCCCCGGACGATCTGCCGGAAGCGCTGATGGTCTTGTTCGATCTTGTTGACCATGTGACCCCGCGAGTCATCCCCGCACGCAGCTCACGCCAAGGCAATTCAAGCAAACTCCGCAGACCTGCATTCCCGGCCCCTCCATCATCGGTCAGAAGTGGGCACCGTCAATATCCCGTACGGGCGCGGGACGGCCGCGGTTTTACCCATTCACATCGGAGCGAGGGGAATCAGCCCCGGCATCGGCACGGTCATGCCCGCCCGAGTGCGCAAACCTGGCGAGCCAGGCCAGTGAGATGAGTCCCACGGGAATCGCAACCAGCATCTCCGCTGCGCGATTGATGAGGTCCGCCGCGAGCCCGATCGGCGACACAAGCCCGCGGCCAGCATCTGCGGTTGCAGGGACGACCCTCGCGCCGATCCCGACCGCCCACTCGCGGACTCCAAGCCCATTACCCAGGAAGGGAATGAGCACCGCGACCTGGCTCACGACTGCGAACGCCAGCGACTCAGCCGGCGAGAGGATCACGCCCAGCAGGCCGAAGGCCAGCGCGTACCGGGTTGCCCAAAGGCCGATGTCACACACGCGCACCAGGATCGCGCTTGGATACTGCCACCGTGCCGATGCGCTGATTCCCGCGCCGAGCACGACGCGCAGCGGCATCGTCGCCAGCAGCATCGCGAAAAACAGAACGACGACGATCACATGTTCGGCGCCCGCCCCGAGCACGGCGAAGGCGGCCGCGATGCCCGCGACCAGCGCGAGCGCCGC
This sequence comes from Phycisphaerales bacterium, assembly GCA_040399065.1. Classification (GTDB taxonomy): domain Bacteria; phylum Planctomycetota; class Phycisphaerae; order Phycisphaerales; family UBA1924; genus JBBASU01. The sequence goes on from JBBASU010000001.1 coordinate 185,212, forward strand.
GACGCTCACGCCGACGGTCTGCACCAGCACCTTCGCGGTCGTCGCGACGGGAATGCCCTGCACGCGCGCGTGATACGCCGCGCGGCCGATCAGTCCTGGCGCCAGTGGCAGGTAGTTCAGCAGCCAGGCTCCGCCCACCAGTGCCGCCATCTCACGCAGGCGCAGCGAGCGACCCGGCGCCACGTGAGGCCGCGTCATCACCATCACCAGCAGCACGCTGCACGCATAGTTAAGTAGGGGAAGGACCAGCAACCCTGCCACCATCCACCACCGCTCGCGAAGAACGCCGCGGCTCCACATGGCACCGAGCGCCGCATCAGACTCCGCGGCCGCGCCATGGCGGAGCGCCATGAAGATCGCGCCAGCCAGCAGTGCGCACGCAAGGGCGCTTGTGCCCCACCGCACCCATGCCGGTCTGCCACGTGCGACGCCGACCTCCTCCGGAGGCGACTTCATCGAACCGGGCCACCGACGATCATCGGGATCCCGAACTTGGCGTAGACATCAGCGCCCGCGTCCAGCCGTCCCGCATGCAACGCCGCCACTCGTGCTACGCGCGGATCCTCGTCCGTCATCGCGGCCGAGAGCGCGACATCATCCTTGGCCACCACGCGCGAGACGATCGCAAGCACGCGGCAGGCCGGATCGGCATCCGCGACCATCACGGCATCCAGGTCCTTGAGGATCGCAAGCGACGGCACCTGTCCAGCAGGCGGGAGCGTTGCGATCGCAAGCTGCCGCACCGTCGGCGTCCACTTCGGATAGGCCGCGATCAACGCCGTGACGATCGCGCGTGCGTCCGCGTTGCTCGTTGGCTTTGGCCCCTGCGCGGCAAAGTTATGCGCGGGTGCCGCGGTCGGATCCGTTAAGGCACTCACCGGCGGCGTGACCGTCCCCGGGCCTTCTGCGCCCGCCGTGGGCTCGGCCTCGGGCTCTGAGACGTCGGAGACAAGCACACGCGCCGCGGCGATCAATGCGGCGATCTCCCCCTCACTCGCGTTCGCGTTCGAGAGGCGCGAGGCAAGCTCCGTGCCCGTCAGTCGAACCTCAGGCAAGCTCTCGCGCGAGAGCGTGCCCGACATGGCCTCGAGGGAGCCCGGCCCCGCCTCCCGACGCGAGTCTGGCTTGATCTCAAAGCCCTGAAGCACACGCCAGCGCAGGCGCGAGGGCTCACCAAGCCCGCGATCAATGATGTGGCCCGCAAGACCCATCTCTGGCCAAATGCGGAGCGAGACACTCTCCTGTGGCTTCAGCCTCAGTCGCTGGTCCAGATCCGCCACCTCGCCAGTCCAGCCGGACTGCACCGATCGCGAGCCGAGCTCGATGCTCGGCGCAAGGAAGAGTCGGGTGTTGATGGGCCGCCCCGAGCCGAGGCTCAGGGGAATTGGAGAGAGGTTGCGCAGCGTCACCGTCATCATCACGCGGTCGAGCGCGTTGGCCGAGACCTTGTCAACCTCGACCTTCACGAGCTGGAAGCGGCGCGGCGACTGGATCATGGAGTCAACCCAGGGCGGCACACCCCGCGAAACAGCCGCGAGCTCATTCGCACCGCCATCACGCGTCGGTGAGGCTCCGCGCAGCGTTGAGTAGCGTGTCCAGGCCCAGGCACCCAGCGGTGCAAGCGGATCGAGCATGCGTGCCGCGTCGTACGCGTTCAGCGCATCCTCGTTGCGGCCCATGAGCTCAAGGGCGCGTCCCTCGCACAAACGATCCCAGAGGAGTGGCTCGGCAATCTGACGCGAGCGTTCGAGCGCGGCGGGAGCATCGCCCCCCGCAAGAAGCGCCCATGACTCCATCCGCAGCCGCCGATCGTCACCCTCGGGCAAGCGCTCCGCGATCTCCGAGAGGGTCTTCTGCGCCTCGCCGGTATCGATGCCGCAGAGGGCCTGGAACGCCGCGAGCTCGAGACGAAGACCAATCTCCGCGTCCAGCGCCGCTGCCTCTGTCATGCCTTCAGGGCCTCCGACGGAGGCCTGATACTTCTTGATAAGTGACTCGGCGGTGAGTGCCATGTCTCCGATCGACAAGGTCAGCGCGTCCACCGCGGACTCACCCTTGGAGAGCAAGAGCAACGCACGCAACTGCTCGAACTGCTTCGGGAGGCGCTTCTCCTCCGGGCGTTCTGCCGAGAGCTCTTCGGAATCTCGCCTCGACATCCGCGCCACACGATCTCGCTCAATCGCCAGCTGCTTTGCCAATTCGTTCAGCGGGCCATCGGGCCCTTCCGCGTACCAGGCCAGCACAAAGCCCTGAACCAGCAGATTAGGATCGTTCGCCTCGCCCGCGGCGGTCAGGATTTCCTGCGCAATTGTGTGGAACCGGCGAGCCTCTTCGTACGCGCCGCCCCGCGCGAGCTCATCGCGGATCAGCAGGTGTGCCTCGGGATCCAGCGGATCAGCAAGGAGCAGATTAACCATGAGCTCAAGATGACCGACGCGGTCGCGCTCGGCCCCGCCCCGCTGAACGAAGTACTGCAGCGCGAGCAGTGCGGCGTCCTTGTTCGTGCTGTCGAGCGTTGTGGCCTGCTTAAGGCGCTCAACAAACTCCTTGGACTCGCCGCGCTCGCGGTGCAGCAGCGCCGCATCCAGAGCCAGCCTGCTCCGTACCGAAGGATCCAGTCGCGCCCCGCGCTCAGAGACAAAGGCATTGAGCGCCTTCAGCCGATCCTCAACACTCTGAAGTGATGAGAGACGGAAACCGATCAGTCGAAGCTGAGCAACCGTGTCGGACGGGTCAAGCTCCACAACGCGCTGCGTCGCATCCATCACAGAAGCGCTGTCGCCCGCGTTCCATGCTGCTTCGGCACGCCGGCGAACGATGTCGACATCGCCGGGAGAGAGTCCCTGCGCGATCTTCAGCAGCTCATCGGCAATCGCAAAGTCGCCCGCCCCCGGCTCAGCCAGCATTCGAAGGTCAAGGACCGCGAGCCTCGAAACGGCCCCGGCCGTGAAGCGTCTGACGTCCTCAACAACGGTCGCTTTCGCGACTCCTTTGGAGTCGGTCATCCAGGTCGGGTTCGGTGTTGACTGCCCCATCGCCGGCGTCGACAGGATCGCGCCGCCGCAGCATGCCAGCAGCACCGCCGCCGCGCCCCTTCGCGCGTTACAAGAAGGTACGAGTCCGCTTTCCAAACGCCGCGTCCACGTCATCCGCACGCTGAATCCTCCAAGCCCGCCGCACCTTCAGGCACCACGAACTCGTTTGAGATCATCTACGACCGACCATCCGCTTCAGAGTCCTTTAGACGATGGCCGAGAGACACGCCACCGCTGCGATTCCGATCACGAAGAGCATAAACGCACCCAGCTCGACCGTGCCCACCAGCGACCGCGGCGCGCGAGGCACGAACCGATCCGCCACGAGCACCATGAACACAAACTGCCCGCCAGCGATGCCGCTCATGCCAAGAAACCAGGACGCCCATACCGGCAGCGGAACAAACCCGGCCCCAAAGAACATCAGACCCAGCCCAAGTAGCAGCATGAGCATCGCCCACGCGAGGCTCATAAGCATGAGTACGACGCTCCCGTGCAACGAGGTCGTCATGGTTGTCATGATATCGGACCCAAGGGGTGAACGCCCTGCAAACTTGCAGGGTGAACGGGCCCTCGTGGGGCTGATCAGGCCACCACAGCGGCTGATTTCCTTATCCCAGCGCCATCGTGACCAGGAACTCGGCGTTGGTCTTGACCTTCTTGAGGCGCCCCTTGAGGAGCTCCATTGCTTCCACGACGTTCATGTCGCTGAGCACCTTGCGAAGGCGGTAGACCAGCTCGAGTTCCTTCGGATCAAGGAGCAGCTCCTCGCGACGCGTGCCGGACGCCGCGACGTCGATCGCGGGCCAGATGCGCTTCTCGACGAGCTTGCGGTCAAGGTGCAGTTCGGCGTTGCCGGTGCCCTTGAACTCCTCGAAGATGACCTCGTCCATCTTGGATCCGGTGTCGACGAGCGCGGTGCCGATGATGGTGAGCGAGCCACCCTTCTCGATGGCGCGTGCGGCACCGAAGAACTTCTTGGGGCGCTGGAGGGCGTTGCTGTCGAGACCGCCGGTCATGATCTTGCCCGAGTGTGGCATCTCGGCGTTGTACGCGCGGGCGAGCCTCGTGATGGAGTCCAGGAGGATCACGACATCCTCGCCAAACTCGACCATGCGCTTGGCCTTCTCGATCACCATCTCCGCCACCTGCACGTGCCGGTGGCTCTGCTCATCAAACGTGCTCGCGACGACCTCGACCTTGGGCCCGGCGCAGTTGCGCTTGAAGTCCGTCACTTCCTCGGGACGCTCATCCACGAGCAGCACGATGATGTTGACGTCCTTGTAGTTGCGCGAGATCGCCTTGGCGATCTTCTGCATCAGCACGGTCTTGCCCGTGCGGGGCGGTGCGACGATCAGCATGCGCTGGCCCTTGCCGATGGGCGTCACGAGGTCGATGGTGCGGCACTCGATCTCGTCGGGCGTCGTCTCGAGCACGTACCGCTTCTCGGGATGCAGCGGCGTGAGATCCTCGAAGTTGCGCAGCTTGTGGGCCACCTGCGGATCGCGCTGGTTCACGCGGTCCACGCGCAGCATCGCGAAGTACTTCTCGTTCTCCTTGGGCGGGCGGATCAGACCCTTGATGATCATGCCGCGCCGCAGGCCCCAGCGCCGAACCTGCGTCGGGGAGATGTAGATGTCGTCCGGGCCTGGCAGGTAGCTCTGCTCCGTGCTGCGCAGGAAGCCGAAGCCATCCTGCATCACCTCGAGCGAGCCCTCGCCGAACATCAGGCCCTGACGGGCTGCCCGGGCCTTCAGAATCTTGAAGATCAGATCCTGCTTGGGGATCTGCTGAACATCCGTGAAGCCCTCGGTCGCGGCTACCTTCCAGACCTCATCCACCGGCATCGCCTGCAGATCGTTCAGGCTGATCGGGTCGCCCAAGGTCTTGGGATCGGTCGAGCTGATGACACGCTCGATCTCCGCGGCCTCGCGCTCGATCTCCTCATCGCTGGGAAGGATCGCGTCCAGACGCTGGCTCGAGTAGGAAGGTCCACCCCCTCCGCCGCCGCCACCACCACCGCTGCCCCCGCCTCCTCCACCACCGCCGCCACCCATGGAGCCCTGCCCCATGCCGCCCTTGCGGCGCTTCTTCTTGCGTCGGCCAAAGCCCATGCCCTGCTGCTGGTACGGATACCCACCTCCTCCGCCTCCCCCACCGCCACCACCTCCACCAGACTGGTACGGCTGACCGCCGCCACCCTGCCCACCGCCCTGGCCACCACTCTGCCCCCCACCCTGAATGCCGCCGCCGCCATTGAAAGACTGGCCGCCGGCGTTCTGCTGACGCTGGTTCCAGTCGTTCTGAGGACGCTCACCCTGCGGGCGATCCTGCTGAGCAGGCCTCTCCTGAACGCCGGTGTTGCCGCTCGACCCAGATCCAGACCCAGATCCAGACCCCGACTGGCTTCCCGACGGATTGCCGGATGTGGAAGCACCCGTCCCGCCGCCACCCTGCGGTCCCCGGTCTGCACCCGATCGATCACCTTGTGGCCGGTCCTGAGAAGGACGGTCCTGAGCAGGACGATCACCCCGCGGCATGCGGTCCATTCTGTCCACACGGTCCATCCGGTCCACTCTGTCACCACGATCCTGCGACCCCTCCGTCGGCCGCGGCAGGCGCGGCTCGACGACGGATGAGGCCGAGTCACGCGACTCACGCGTGTCACGCGCCTCCATGGGACGTGGCTCGCGAGCTGGCATGAGCCTGGGCTCGCTCGGTGCCAGCATGGGCGCCGGAGCGGGTGGACGGGCCGCGGCGGGCGCGCGGGAGGCTGCATCCGGCTTGCCGCCATCCGACGGTGCATCAGCCTCGCGTGTGACGCGAGTTGCGCGCGGAGCGCGGGCCTTTGGCGCTTCCTTCTTACTGTCCTTTGAGTCGTGCTTGGAGTCTTGCTTAGAGTCTTCGGCCACGCCCTGCGTCATCTTCGCCATGTGAATGGGATCCGGGTCCGTGTTCCATTGAACACAAGGGGCGGGCCCAACTCGGGCCAACCCGCTACGCCGCAGCGACCGACCCACCCAACGATCCAGAACTGGATCGCGGGATCGGTACCTACTTATCTGCGAAGCCGCGAGGTGCCGCACTTGGGGCTACCGATCGCAACAGAGTTCCCATTCCCCGCGGGGCCCAACCGGAGAGTTGCCCGCACGCCCGACCACGGGCCCAAAGTGATCACACGAAAGCCAACCCAACGAAAGACTGGAGGCCGACACCTCGGCGGTCCAACAAAGCACCAGATTCAGGGTTCGGGAGGCGGTACGGAGCACCCTTCAGGCACTCATCGTCCACCGGCGAAGTATACCCACTCAAACGCCCGGAGTTACGGGGTGCGGGTGCCGGACCCTGCCGAGCGGGCCGCACGTGTCGGTTGTGCCATGAGCCTGGTGAGCATCGCACGAACCCGGCCCGCGAGGACCTCCATCGAGCCATCATTCACAATCGTGATATCGGCCCTGCGGCGCTTCTCCTCCAGCGGGAGCTGAGCCTTCTCTCGCCGCGCCAGCTCCCCCGCCTGCCACCCGCGGCCGCGCACCCGGGTCTCGCGAACCTCAAGCGGCGCATCCACAAAAACCACGTAGTCACACTCCTGATCGACGCCCGCCTCCAGCAGCAGCGGCGCATCGACCACCACGCCCAACGCCCCATCCGCCATCGCACGTGCGACGAGCTCCGATCGCCTCAGCTTCACCAGCGGATGGACCAGCTCCTCAAGCCGCGTGCGCTGTGCCGGATCACTGAAGACGATCTCCGCCACACGCTTGCGATCCACACGCCCGGTGGGCTCGAGCACACGATCGCCCCACCACTTCACGAGCCGCTCGCGCACCTCCGGACGATCCAGCGCGGCCTTGGCCTCCTTGTCCGAATCAATCACCGCAAAGCCAAGATCCTCCAGCGCCCGCGCCACCTGACTCTTGCCCGCGCCGATCCCGCCCACAAGCCCGATCACCCGGCCCGCCACCACGCCCGGCAACGATCCCTGCATGCTCACCTCCGGACGCTCCTCAAGCCACACCGGCATCGGCACCGCGACCGCCATCGCCTTGCGAACTTCCGCGAGTCGCTCCTCACTCCGCTCGATCGAAACCCACGCGAGATCGATCGTCTGCGATCCCGCGCTCGTCACGACGATCGTGCCAAGCCCCAGCAGGCGCTCCCCGCCGGTCCGGTCCAGCGCAATCTGTTGAATGTTCCGCAAGGGCACCTCAACACGCGTGCGGCGAACCACGCCGCTGGTGGCGAGCATCCGCACGCTCGTCAGCGTGTAGCGCCGAGACTGCCACAGCAACACTTCGCGCACGAGCCTCACGCAGAGAAAGCCCAGCCCGATCAGACCCGGCGCCGCCCACAGCCACAGAAGCTGCAGCCCATACGCCGTCGCATACGTCCCTAGAAATACCGAACCCGCCCAGCCCAGCACCGCAAGCACAACCGCCCACGCCGCGGCACGCCACGAGCGCATCACCACGCTCAGCGGCGAGGGCTTCAGCGACAGAAGCAGCGTCTCATCGGGGGCCAGATTCTGCGAGCTCTGGGGCGAGTTGTTGGGTGCGATGTTCAATTCCTCACGCACTCCATCTGTAATCCACAACCGGGCCCTTCACTCAGCACGTGCCAGAGACAGCAACGCTCATCGCGCCTCAGGCCTCAGCGTCGCCACCGCCGGGTAGTTGCGGTAGTACCCGTCGTAGTCCAGCCCATACCCCACCACGAACTCATCGGGAATATCAAAGCCCACGTACGTCGCATCAACGCCGACCTTGGCCTTGCCCGGCTTGCGCAGCAGCACGCAGGAGCGCACGCTCGCGGGGCGTTGCTCGCGGATGAGCCCCGTCACCACTTCCAGCGTCTGGCCCGAGTCCAGAATGTCATCGATCACCAGCACGTGCTTGCCCGCGATCCCCTTCGGCAGTTCCGAGCGGATCGAAGCCCCCTTGCTCTCCATGCTCTTGCCCGGGTAACTCGAAACGCCAACGACCTCAAGGCTCAGCTTCAGCGGCAGTTGCCTGATGAGGTCCGCCGTGAAGACCATCGCTCCCGTCATGATCGGGATGATCACAAGCTGCCCGTGCGACTCCTCGGACCCGTCGCCGCCGAGATCCGCCGCAAGATCCGCAGCGACCTGCGCGCCAAGCTCACGCACGCGCTGCTCGATGCGCCCCGTGTCGATCAGGATGGACTCGATGTCTCGAAACATGCACGCGGCTCCAACCTGCAGCTCCAACCCGCTGACCCAACCTGCTGCCCCCGCCTACCGAAGTCCCGGCATCGTGCCCATGCGGCGTGCCGTTGAGTACCGCGCCAGCGAGTCCTCAATCACGTTGTGGGCCGCCTCGATGGGAAGCACCTCATCGACCTCGACGCTCTTGCCCTCAAGCTGCTTGTAGTCCTCAAAGAAGAGCCGCAGCATCTTGAAGATGTGCTTAGGAAAGTCGCTGGCCTTCTTGAACTCGCTGTAGATCGGATCCGCCGTCAGCACCGCGATGATCTTGTGGTCCGGGTCCCCATGGTCCACCATCGACATCATCCCCACCGCCCGCGCCTCGCACAGCGTCAGCGGCGGGATCTCCTCCGTGCAATAGACCAGCACGTCCAGCGGATCGTGATCCTCCGCCAGCGTCTGCGGGATGAACCCGTAGTTCGCGGGGTAGTAGACCGCACTCGACAGAATCCGGTCCAGCTTCAGGAGCCCCGTCGTCTTGTCCAGCTCGTACTTGTTGTTCGAGCCCTTGGGAATCTCGATGATCGCGCGGAAGCTCGCGGGCAGCGGCTGCCCCTCAATCCCCGGTGTCACATCATGCCAAGCGTTGATCATGGACCAAGGTTAGCAGCACCCACAAAGTCGCGGACGCGCACGCCCCCGTTCTTGCCGCCTTTCGCTTCCTGCCGCCTTCCCCTCCTTCCCTGCTTGCCAGCCTGCCTGCTTGCCTGCATGCCTGCTAATCTCCACCCCATGCTCACCATCGACTACGCCAACTGCCTCAGCGAACGCGTCGGATCCCACGGCATCGACGCCGCACTCCTGGCCCCCGGCGGCCCCGGCGACAACGCCATCAAGGCCGCCACCGCGCGCCTCGCCAAGAGCTTCAACACCGGCTGGGAACGCTGGCGGGGACTCTGCGATGAGCCCGTCCGCTCCACGCACCTCGCCGCCGTGAACGCCGTGGTCGATCGCTGCAAGGGCAAGTTCGACACGATGGTCGTCCTGGGCATCGGCGGCTCGGCCCTCGGCAACTCCGCCCTCCAGAGCGCACTCAACCCCGCCACCTACAACCTTCTCGCGCAGGGCACCACCCCCGGCCACCGCGCCGGCCCGCGCATCTTCGTCATCGACAACGTCGATCCGCACTACTTCGGCTCGATCATGGACTTCTGCGCCGCCCAGCCCGGCGGCCTGTCGCGCACGCTCTTCAACGTCGTCAGCAAGTCCGGCGAGACCGCCGAGACCGCCGCCCAGTTCATGATCATCCGCGAGCTGCTCCGCGCCGCCCTCGGCTCCAACTTCGCTTCGAACATCGTCGCCATCACCGACCCCGCCAAGGGCACGATGCGCCAGATCTGTGAGCGCGACGGCTACACCACGCTCCCGGTCCCCGACGGCGTCGGCGGGCGCTTCTCTGTCCTCTCGCCCGTCGGCCTCTTCTCCGCCGCGATGTGCGGCATCGATATCGCGGCCCTCTTGGACGGCGCCGCCGCCATGGGCAAGCGCTGCACGCACCCGGACCTTCGCATCAATCCCGCCGCGATGCTCGCCTTCCTGCTCGTCGAGCTCGGCACCAGCCAGGGCAAGCCCAACCACGTCATGATGCCCTACGCCAACGGCCTCTACCTCCTCGCCGACTGGTACCGCCAGCTCTGGGCCGAGAGCCTCGGCAAGGAAAAGGACTTGAGCGGCAACACCGTCTTCGCCGGCTTCACGCCCATCAAGGCCCTCGGCACCACCGATCAGCACAGCCAGGTCCAGCTCTATCGCGAGGGCCCCAACGACAAGGTCATCGGCCTCGTCGAGGTCGAGGACTTCTCACCCGGCACCCGCGGCCTCTCCGGCGCCCGCGACGTCACGATCCCCACCGGCCTGGGCGTCGAGGCCATCCGCTACCTCGAAGGTAAGACCATGTCCACGCTCTTGAACGCCGAGAAGCGCGCCACCGAGTTCGCCCTCGTCGAGAGCCAGCGCCCCAACTACACCATCAAGTTCCCGAAGGTCGACGCCCACCACGTCGGCGAGTTCATCATGCTCTGGCAGATCGCAACCGCCTACGCCGGGCTGCTCCTGAACGTCGACGCGTACGACCAGCCCGCCGTCGAGCTCGGCAAGCAGGCCACCTTCGGCCTCATGGGCCGCCCCGGCTACGAGTCATATCTCACCAGCGTCGCCAGCGTCCTCACGCCTACTCAGTGGACGGTCTGATGGACAGCTGCCTCGGGTAGCTGCCTTGGGTGGCCCGGCGGTCCCCGCCGGTCCTTCGCTCGCTACACCCCGCGGCCAAAGCCAACGCGATCTCAGATCGCGCCCTGCTTCTTTGCCAGCGCCACCTTCAGGCGCGCCATGTCGCGCTCCTTGGTGCGGCGCTCCGCAAGCTGCGCTGCGGTCTCGCCCGCACGCGCCGTGCCGGGCCCCTCAACCCCGCGAAGCTCGGCTTCCGCGTCGCTCAGGCGGATGTTCTCAGTCCCGATCGCATTCTCAGCGAGGATCGTGAGCCCATCCTCGGACATCTTCGCAAAGCCGCCCTCAACCAGGAACGAGCGCGAGCCGCCCTCACCCTTGGCCGAGTCCGCGAAATCAAGCCGCAGCTCACCGAGCCCCAGCCGCCCCAGCATCGGAGCCCGTCCGGGCATCACGCCAGCCAGGCCATCCCAAAGCGGGATCGACGCATAGACGATCGCATCGTCAACCAGAGCGGCGGTCGGGGTCACAAGCTTGCAGCGGAAAGATTTGCCGGCCACGCGAGATCTCCGTAATGCGGCCCGGTCGCACTCCGCGGCCGGGTATCTGATAGGGACGCGATGGTACGCGCGTTCAACGCCCCCTGTCGCCCGGTTGGGCCCCGGCCATGATCATTCGAGCTCCGTCGATTGATCGTGGCCCTGGCTCCTTCACATCCCGCACCCGCCGCGCGGCTTACCACACCCGCACGAGCCAGTGTGCACATGCCCACCCGCGCCACCTGCGCCCGGCGAACCACCCCCACCACTACCGCCACCGCCGCCACCAACAGACATCACGCTCAGACGCCTGCGGAAGACCCGCCCCTTCCCATCCGGATCCGGCACCGGTGCATCCGCGTCCTTCGCGCTGCGCAGCAGCTCGATCACGCTGGTCCCACCATCCGGCTCGTCGCACACATACTCATATAGCGGCATCGTGGACTCCAATCTGACCCGAGTCGCAGTTCTCCCCATCGGGTTCGCCAAGGCGGACAACAGCCAGATTATTCGCACCTCGCACCGCCCATAAAGCACGAGGTCCCATTACCTTGCTCGCCCGCACCGAGTGCTCGGGCGCATGGTGGGCAGCCCCCCTTTCACACTCATAGGCCACAATCGGTACGCACATCGCGCCCAAGCCTACACACTCGGTACTCTGGCACCATGCGCCTTAGTCCACTCCCAAACACGCCCTACAGGACCGCCGCACGACTTTGAAGCTTCGGCCGCGCACGGATGGTGCGGCAAGGCAAAGAGCGGGCTTTGTTCGGGGTGATTTATGGGTCGCATCAATTCAAATATCCAGTCACTCATCGCCCAGCGCGTTCTTGGGCAACAACAACGCCTCGCTCTCCACCGCGCTCGAGCGACTCAGCACAGGCTCTCGCATCAACCGCGGCAAGGATGATCCCTCCGGACTCATCGCCTCAGAGAACCTGCGCGCCGAGCAGCGCGGCCTGAACCATGCCGTCATCAACGCCGAGCGGGCCGATCAGGTCGTCGGCACCGCTGAGACCGGCCTGCAGGAAGTCGCGAGCCTCCTGACCGAGCTGCAAGGACTTGTCGTCAGCGCCGCCAACACCGCGGGTCGCTCCAAGGAAGAACGCGCCGCAGGCCAGCTCTCCGTCGACTCGATCCTTCAGACCATCGACCGCCTCTCGACCAGCACCAACTTTCAGGGCACCAAGCTCCTCGCCGGCGGCCTTGACTTCAAGACCTCCTCCATCGCAGCGGGAGTCTCCCAGTTCCGAATCGGCAGCGCCCGAGACGCGGGCGAGAGCCTCAGCGTCGACTCGCTCATCACCACCTCCGCGCAGCAGGGCGGGCTCTTCCTCTCCACTGGCCCCGAGCTCACACGCTCGCAGATCCCGGTGCAGGCCTCGACCAACATCCTCTCACTCGCCAACAACGCGCCGCAGTCGGCCCTCTCACTGCTCGGCTCAAGCGAGATGGCCTCGCAGCAAGGCCAGCCTCCAGACACGACCTCAAGAAAAAACGCACGGGCCGGGTGGCTCGTGCGTTTCTCGTTGGTCTGAGATGTCGATGCTGAGCACAGGTCAGCCTTCGCAGGAGCATCACACAAAGGTGCGCCCGCACTAAGCCACAACCAGAAGCTCGAAGCCTTAGGCCTTCACGAGGTACTTCGGCCGCGGCGCGTTCGCATCGGTGGGCACCACGTGGACCGTGCGGCCCATGAAGAGGACCGTACCGTCGGCGACGGAGTAGAGCGTGTCATCGGTGCCGCGCTGGACGTTGAAGCCCGGGCGGAAGGGCGTGCCACGCTGGCGAACGATGATGCCACCGGGCTGCGCCGTCTGGCCGCCGTAGAGCTTGATGCCGAGATACTGAGGATTGCTGTCGCGCCCGTTCTTGGTCGAGCCCTGACCCTTCTTATGTGCCATGACGTTTCCAACCTTTGGGGCAGCAGCCCCGCTCGACCAACCTTGAAGTGCGTGCCAGACCACTACAGAAGTCCCATTCGGACATCCCACCCGCGAACACACCGCGGAGGAGGGTCAAGATGCTAGGCCCGCGGCCCAACGCCGTCCACCCCGGCAACCCCACTCACCATCGGCCGCCAGAACCCAGCCCATCACCCCGCGAGGGGGCCATCCCACACGCCGCGAGTCCGAGAACGCTCGATGTGAACGCGTCTCGGAAACGGCGACCAAGGCAACCAGGATTCGATCAGACGCCTCGATCAGGACAGACCGGCGAGGCTTACCGCAGAACCCAGCGTGACTCAACCCGCGGCAGTTCCTTGCCCGCCATGTCACGGATTTCGCCCGGAGCCTCGTAGCGCATCATCAGCGACTTGCGGAGCAGCACGCGCTCCAGCTTTCCTTCGGCGTTCTTGAACTCAACGCCCCGGGTCTCGCCGGAGAAGCCCGCGGCGAAGATCAGGATCTCGCTCACGCGCGTGTCATTCACCGGCCAGATCACCACGCCCTCCTTCGCGTTGGCCTCGCCCTGGAGCAGCGTGCCCACGATGCTGATCTGATCCTGAATGAAGGGACTCTCAAGCCGGCCAAGGATCTCGCGCGTTACCTCGGCCGAAACATCACGCCCCGACCGACGCGCCTCACCAAGGCCCGTCACCAGATCAAACGAAGGCGCAAAGAGCAGGTCCTGATCGCTGGTGTTCGTGACCTTGTACGTCATGAAGTAATACGACTGAGGCCCCGCCGCGGTCTCGACCGTTGCGATCCGCAGCGGTCCGGGCTCAAACGCCAACTGCCACCGACGCGGAATCGGATCAGGCTCGGGCGCCATTGACGGAGCGGGAGCCATCCCGGCCATCACGCCGATCGACACAGCGCCCATCGGCACCACCAGCAAAAGCCCAAGCCCACTCAGCAGGGCAGAACAGAAGCAGCGGGACTTGATCGCCTTCAGCATGGGTCTTCCTTACCGTGAACTTTCACACCGACGCGCTTAACCCGTCCCAGTCCGGGGTCAGGCCCTTCACGTCACGCACCCAGTGTACGAGATCCGGGCAGCCGGTCAAACCCGCCCGCTTGCGGGTATAAGGTTGGTCGTGCCTCCCCCTAAAGGCAATCCGAGTCCCTCGACCCCCTCCTCTCTGCGCCCATCGGACGCTCCCGGGTTCGCGTCTCCGGTCCGCGTCACGGCCGAGCTGGCCCACGCCGCCGCCAGACGCATCGTCTCGCAGGCTGGAGGCGATCTCGACGCCGCGGCACGCCGCCTGCTCTCCTCCGCATCCCAGCACGGCATCGACTTCTCGCTCGCATTTGCCACGCTCGAACCCGCCGGCCCGGACGGGTCTCGCAAGGCCGGACAGAGGCCATCCACCAGACAGACCCGCGATGCCCAGGTCCGCCAGGCCTGTCTCCCGGTTCTTGGAGCCGGTCGGACGGCCATGCTCTTTCTGAGCGAGCCCGCAAAAGCCGAGATCAACCCCGAGGTCGCCGGCGCCGAGCGTGCTGCATGCCTGGTCGCCTGCTGCGAGCACCTCTCAACCCTCCCCAACGACCGCGTCAAGATCGCGCAGGCTCTTCCAGAGCTGGATGAGCACTGGTTCGAAGAAGCGCTCCAGCTCGCGGGCTTCATCTCCGTCGGTACGCTCAGCTACATGCGTCAGGAGCCCCTCGTCCTGATGCGCGGCAAGCGTCCCCCTGCGCCCGAACTTCCCGCGGGAGTTGCCTTCCGCTGGCTCTCGGATCCCGCGCAGTCTCAAGGGGATGCGGACCTGCTGGCCGCGCTCGACGCCTCTTATGAGAACACGCTCGACTGCCCCGAGCTCTGCGGCCTGCGCGACACCGCCGACATCCTCACAAGCCACAAAAGCACAGGCACCTTTGATCCCTCGCTCTGGATGCTCATCACGCTCGACGGTGCGCCGGCGGGGTGCGTGCTCCTCTCACGCTGTCCCGAGCAGCGCTCGATCGAGCTCGTCTATCTCGGCATCGGACAAAGGCTTCGGGGCAAAGGCCTGAGCAAGATCCTGCTCACCTACGCCATCGCCAAGGCCCGCGCCCAGACACCCGGCTGGTCCGTGACGTGCGCGGTCGATGAACGCAACGTTCCAGCCCTGCGTTTGTACACCGGAATGGGCTTTTCCGTGTTCGGTAGACGCCGCGCTCTGGTGCGACCGGTCTGAGCAAGATCGCGAGGGCGCGTCAAGTACGGACCACGCAAATTTCCGCAGATTCTGCCAACCCAATCGGGACCGAGCACTTGCGCCGATTCACACGGCTTTTGCACAATCTGTGCGCAACGTTCGGGATAGTTGGTGTAGAAGTTTTCTCTTGCGCGTAAGTCGTTGCGCAGAATCGGCCAGTGGGAATACGTGTCGATTGCGAGCCCCTTCGCGTTGCTGCGAACGCGTCGTGACTCTATCTTGTGCCCACCGGCGGGCAGTGAGCGGCAACGCACACCAACCGCCAGCAAATCTGTTGTTCATGTGGTCACGGATCGACCCACGGAGACGCCGAGCAGTCAGGCTCGCGCGAGCGGTGTCGTTCTCTCCGGTTGTGAAGGACTCGAACTGAAAATCTGAATCGGGCCGAGAGGGCCCGTGCAGTGGTCATGCCCGTGCGCTCAGCCGCACGAGCAGGACGCCGCTTGGACGTGCTTCGACGATCATCATCATGTTTATTCATGATCAGGATGATCTCGACCTGCGCCCTCTCGTCGCCACTTTGGTGGGCTTTTCTCGTAAAGGGGCACCCTGATGGATATGGGCGCGGCAAGCAGCACGGTCAGCGGCAACAGCAGCATCGGCACCAGAACCACCACTGCCAGCACTCGCGGCAGAGCCACGCCATCCATCGCGACGGCTGTGGCCACTTCATCATCCGAGTCCGCCCCGACCACTCGCGTCCGCGCCACGCCCCTCCTCGCGCCCATCGTCGCTACCCCAGTGCGTCCCGCACCGATGAGCGATCTCAGCGCACAGGAGGCCGGTGCCCGCGTCCTCGCGATGATCGTCGAGGAAGTTGGCCGCCCTCTGGTGGACCGCTACTTCGGTGCGCAGGCCTCGCTGCGTCTCACGCACGAGTTCCTCGAGATCTCGGTCCCCTCCAGCTTCATGAGCGACATGCTCGAGCGGCGCTTCGGACATCTCCTCCGCGCGTTCGCGGCTCAGGTCCTCGGGGATCTCTCCCCCAACACGACCTCCTCCACCGCATCGCGCTCGTCGCAGTCAGATCCCAAGTCGCGCATCGAGATCCGATTCCGGGTTGATCGCAGCATCCTCGCTCACGCGGCCCAGGATCGCCCAACATCAAGCACGAGCGCCGCAGCCGCGGCACCGCGCAGCGCCAGCGCAGGCAGCACGCCCGCCGCCGCGCCAGCCGCGCCGCCCGCATCGGCAGCCCCGTGGCGCGCCGCACCGCGCCCCACGCTGCAGCATCGCCTCGATGACTTTGTTGTCGGCCTCTCCAACCGCCTCGCCTACGCCGGCGCGACACGCATGGCCGACGAGGATGGCCCCTGCGCACCCCTCTTCGTGCACGGCCCCTCGGGCGTCGGCAAGACGCACCTCCTCCAGGGCCTCGCGGCACGCTTCACCGAACGCCGCCCCGGCGCCGTCGTCCGCTACATCAGTGCTGAGGCCTTCACCAACGAGTTCATCACCGCCGTCCGCGCCGGAAAGATCGACGCCTTCCGCAAGCTCTACCGCAAGGTCGATCTCCTCTGCATCGACGACGTCCACTTCTTCTCCAACAAGGACGCGACCCAGAGCGAGCTCCTCTTCACGCTCGACGCCGTGGGGCTCGAGGGCTCGCGCCTCGCACTCGCCAGCGACGAGCACCCGCGCGAGATCCAGAAGCTCTCCGAACGCCTCCTGTCGCGCTTCCTCGCCGGCGCCGTCGTCCGCGTCGACACGCCCGACCCCGCCCTCCGCGAGAAGCTCGTGAAGCTCCTCGCCCAGCGCCGCGGCGTCGCCATCGACGAGCCCGCGATGGCTCTCCTCGTCGAGCGCAGCGCCCGCGGCCCCAGCACGCCCGGCGTTCCCGGCGCCGCCGGTGGCTCCGTCCGCGAGATCGAGGGCCTGGTCAACCAGATCGACGCGATGCGCCGCGTCCTCCCCGAACTCCTCGCCGAAGACGGCCGCGTGGGCCTCACGCTCGTCCGCAAGGCCCTCGGCCTCGACGGTCCCACGACCGGCGGCAACGTCACCCGCACCAACGCACGCCTCAAGAAGCCCATCAGCGTCGAGCTCGTCATCTCCGAAGTCTGCCGCCACCTCTGCGTCGATCTCCACGCCTTCATGGGCAAGGGCCGCCACAAGCGCGTCGTCCTCGCACGCTCCATGGTCGCCTCCCTCTCGCGCCGCCTCACCACGATGAGCTTCCCCGAGATCGCCCGCATCATGGGCCGCACGAACCACTCCACCGTGATCACGGCCCAGAAACGCATCGACACTCAGATGGCCACCGAGAGCGGCGGCCTCCTCGAGCAAGGCCTCGTCCCCGGCTGGAACGGCTCCGCCAAGGACCTCGCCCAGCACCTCTCCGACCAGGTCCAAAAGGCCGCGGCCGGAAACTGAGCCTCGTCCCCCGGCCCCTCACTCCTTCCGAGCCCGAGGGCGCAAGCCCCGGGGCCTTTATTCCTTCCGAGCCGTCGGCGCCAGCCGACGGTGGCTCCCCAAGCACAAAAAACGCCCGCTTCCACGGGCGCTTCTTGTGCTTTCGTGTGGAGAAAAGAGTGCCAGGGACCGGCACACCAACCAAGAAGGACTACACCCCACAAATCCCCGTCACCACAAACGCCGCCAGCAGCTGCGCGTCCGTCAGGTCGGCATTCTCATCGCCGTTGAGATCGCCATCGAGCCACTCCGCCTGGAGCGTGATGAGCCCGACGAAGACCTGCGCCATCTGCTGTGCGTCGCGCAGATCGATGTTCTGATCCCGGTTGAAGTCGTAGTTGCAGGGGCTGCACGCGGGGCTGCTGGGAGGGAGAACCGTGAGCGTGGCCTCATCGCTGGCCACGCTGCCGCAGTCGTTGGTGAGGAGACAGCGGAAGTTGCCACCCTGGCCGCTGATGGACTGGACAGCGACGAACGACATGCCTGCACCGGCGACCTCAAAGGCGGGCGTGCCTTGGCTGTTGCTGTTGATGCCGTCGCTGAGCGCTTCCCACGCGGTACCGGGGCCTGCGGGTTGCCACTGCCAGAGGTACGTGGTATTGCCCGTCGCCACTGCCGAGAAGATTGCCGTGCCGGTTGGGCAGACCTCCACGGGCTCGGGCTGCGTCAAGACTGTGGGAGCGACGAGGCAGGGGAGGGTTACGACGAAGGCCGTGGGATGGAAGATGCCCATCTCATCGATCCTTCCCGCTTCGCCCACCAGCGTGAGCCCGTCGGCACTCACGCCATAGGTGCGGGTGAGAATCCACCCCGTCATGTCGATGCCTCGCGTGGGGAGGTAAGTGTTGAGATCAACCGTGCCCGTGGCCTCCGTCCACATCCCCGCGCGCGGGTCCATGCGCAGTTCCAATCCAATGACCGAGCCGTCGGCGCTCATCGCAAACGGCGTCCCCTCCGTAAAGCTCCCCGGCAGCCCGAGATTGGTGATCACGCCAGAGACCCAACGCACGGGGAACACTGGTGTCCCGCTCGAGAAGCTGACTCCGGCGATGACCGAGCCGTCGGCACTGACACGGAACGCTTTGGAGTTTCGATACCCCGCCAGCGTGCCCAGGTTCACGGTGCCGCCAGCCGCGGTCCACTGGTAGCCCCGGTATCCGCTCGACGTCCCGCCGATGTAGTCGTAGCCGACAACGACCGACCCATCCGCGTTGATCCCATGCGCCTGCGAGCTGCCCAGACTCCCGCTGTAGAATGGAAGCGGGCTCAGAACACCACCGCTCCAGCGGATCGATCGGTAGTTCTGGGTCCCGTCGTTGCCCTGTCCCACGATCACCGAACCGTTCCTGCTGATGGCATATCCATATGAGAACGAGCCACCGGGCAGGAGGCCAAGGTTCTGAAACCCGCCCGCGGGCGTCCAACGAAACGCGCGAAAGCCGCCCGCACCGAAGAGCCGACCGGCGACGACCTGCCCGTCGTCGCTGATTCCAGAACTGATCACGTCCGTCATTCCCGCGGGCATTCCCAAGTCCAGGAAGCCCTCCGCCGCGGTCCAGAGGTACGCGCGGCGTGCAGAGTTTCCGATCACCGTCTGGCCATCGCCACTCACGCCCGTAGGAATGAAACTGCTCTCTCCCGGCGGCAGACCCGTTGCGACAATCGACTGGGCGAGGGCAGAGGCGGCCGTGCCAGCAAGGAGAATCGAAGCGATCACGGATCGGGCCCGGAGGCAACGAGTGGCGATGGTGCTCATGATGATCTGCTCCTTCGTCGTGCTTGCTTGCGCCAGCAGAAGGTCGATGCAGGACGCTGCAACGCTGAGTCGGAGTGCCTGCACCAACAATACCGGACAATGATATCCCGTGATTGCAGACTGTTCCTACTCTGGGCCGCAACCAAGAAACCTTCCTCAGCCGTACAGAGTAAAAACCTGGGGAGCGGGGCTCGCGCGTCGGGTCGGATATGCCGGCTGATCGCGACAAAAACAAAGCCGTGGGCTCGCGCCCACGGCTCGGAAGGTGCACACTTTCCCGGATGATCATCTCAAGGCAAATGAAGATCCTTGCGTTTGATCGACATCACTACACGCCGCAATTGCCGCTCACCACAAACGCCGCGAGCAGCTGCGCATCGGTGAGGTCGGCGTTCTCATCGCCGTTCAGATCGCCATTGAGCCATCCCGCCTCGGGCGCGATCAGCCCCACAAAGACCTGCGCCATCTGCTGCGCGTCGGTCAGGTCGATGTTCTCATCCTGGTTGAAGTCGTAATCGCACGCGCTGGTCGCTGCGAGCGACATCGACCAGAGCTCGCGGCCCGCGGCACGGGTGAACGCGCAGAACCAAAGCTGGCCGTTTACGATCGCGAAACCGCTTGGTGATGAGGGCTCGGTGCCGGGGTTGATGTCGGCGAGCAGGCGCGTGCCCGCCTGCGTGCCGTCGGTCTCCCAGAGCTCGGCCCCGGTGAGGCCATCGTCGGCAACGAAGATGATGCGGCCGGGCGCGATCTCGAAGAAGCTCGACGGGTTGGAAGAACGCATGCCGGGGAAGATGTCGGCCAGGAGCCGCGTGCCCTGCTGAGTGCCGTCGCTGATCCAGGCCTCGCGGCCATGCTGCGAAGTCTGAGCGCTGAAGAAGAGGCGATCGCCGAAGGCGGTCCGCGCTGTGATCAGGCCGCGCGGCGCAGAGCCCACGGCGCCGGGTTCGATGTCGGCCACGCGGATCGTGCCCGCCACTGTCGCGTTGGTGCGGACCAGCTCGAAGTCCGTGCCTTCGGGTGGGCTGCTCGCGAAGTACAGCAGACCGCCGAGCATCGCGCTGTCGATCGGTGAGAGGCTGAGGGGCTCGCTGTACCCCGGCGCGAGCAGCGTGGTCTCAGCGGTGACCGGGTCGTAGGTGAAGATGCCGCTGTCGGCCGGTGCGCCATACGACACGATCAGTCGCGAGTTGACCGCGCCCACAATCTGCGGCACGCCCGCGGCTGTCACCGAAGTACCAAGGTCCCACGCAACCTCGGTGCTCAGCGGAGTGCCATCGCTGCGATAGAGGCGTCGCGCCACCTCGTTGCCCGGCGCGGCATCTCCACCGAAGTAGAGCTCTCCGTCGTACTCGAAGTAGCGGCTTGGACTGCTGGGACCGGCGATCTCTACATTGATCAGCGGGGCCGCGATGAAGGCCTCGCCCACGCCCCAGGCCGTCGTGTTGAAGGGCCAGATCGTGCCGCCGTTGTTGGCCGTGAAGATCAGGTTGTCGCCGATGGTGACAGGCGGCTGCGCGACGATCACATTCTTCACGTTGCCGACGAAGTCACCCAGCGATGCCAGCGAGCCGTGCTGGAAGACATCGCGCGTCGTGCTCGATGTGCCCTCGTACGAGGAGAACCAGACCGTGTCAGCGCGGTACACCCAGCGCCGGCGCCCCGCGCTTCCGGGCAACACCTCGACGATCGGGACCGTGCCGGAAGCGGTGCCATCCGTGCGGAAGAGCTCGCGGCCGAACGCGGTCGAATCGCTCGTGAACGCGACCTGATCGGGCGTATCGCCCGCGAAAGCGCGCGATGGGTTGGCGCTCGCCGCGTTCTGGTTGAGATCTCGGAGGAGAAGTGTGCCCGTCGACGTTCCATCGCTGACGTAGAGCTCGCGATCAGCGCCGACTGAGGCCGAGAGAAGCACGCGCCCGTTGGGCAACGGCGCGAGTGGTCGCGCGGTCGATGAACCAACTCCCGGGCTGACGTCCTGCACCAGACGCGCGCTTGATGCTGCGGCGGTTGCGGCGAAGAGCTCCTGCCCCACCACGGGCGAGACCTGAGTCCCGGTGAAGTAGACTGTTCCGGGAGAGTTTCCAGGACCGGGCACCACGACCGGCGGCGTGTTGACGTTGAAGTGACTGATCGAGCCATCGTCGGGCGTAAGACGAACAGGCCCGCCCACGCCAATCAGAAAGAGCGGGCCACCGGAAGAGGCGCTGGTTGCGAATGTCACGCCGCCGGCGTAGGGCTGGGGCGCGAGCAGACCCTGCTGGAGTGTGGGCACCGTGAGGCCGGTGATGGCGACGGGCGCGGAGACTCCGTTGGTGTGCCAGAAGACGCGGCCCGTGGCGGCGGTCTCGGCCGTGAACCAGAGTCGCCCACCGGAAACGACAAGGAACTCGGGCGAGCTGCTCGCCGCGCCCGGCTCGAGATCCGCAACGCGGACCGTGCCGCGCGAGGTGCCGTCGGTTGACCAGAGCTCAACACCGGATGCCGCATCACCCGCGACGAAGTATGCACAACTATTGAAGGGCGTGAACCAACGCGGATTCGTGGGGATCGCGCCGTCTGAAAGCACCGCCAGGCGCACGGTGCCGATCACGGTTCCATCCGAACCGAACGGCTCAAGAACACCCGAGGGGCCCACACCGGCGAAGACGACGCGGTTGCCGAGCGTTGCGAGATTCCAGCCGGTGAGCGCCGGGTACGGCGCGGAAAGCGTGACAACCGGCGCGGCACCATCGATCGCCGCGCCGTCGCTGAACATCAGCCGCGGCATCGCCGGGTTCGCCAGCCAGAAGACGCGGCCGTTGGCCGTGGTCACGATCGAGGGTGACCCCTGCGGCGCGGCGATCACCGTGCCGTTGCTGGCGGACTGCGGCGCGAGGCGAATCGTGCCGCGGCTGGTCGCATCGGTGCTCCAGACCTCGCCGAGATCATTGAAGAAGCAGGCGGGGCCAGTGCCACGACTCCAAGGATCGGTGAAGTTGGTCGTTCCGAGCGCGAAGCGGATGGAGAGCGAGGTGTCGACGAGTTGCGTGCCAGCAGTGGTGCCATCGGTGCAGAACAGGATGCCCTGTCGACCACCTTCGTAGTCGGAGGCGGTGACGAGCACCGTCCCGTCCGCGAGCACCCGCGCGAAGCGGGGATTGGACGAAGCGGGCTGTCCGGCAGCGACCGTGACCAGATCCGCCACCTGGTATGGAGTCTGGCCAGACGCGCTGGAGCCAAGCGCAAAGACCGCCCCAGCGCACGCCGCCAAGACCGATGGGGAAGAGACGCGCGGAGTGACCGCGAGCACAGTACGAATTCGCATGGTCTGTATCTCTCAACCCACCACGCGAAAAGATAGCGAGAACTTCCCGTATCGCAAGTGCCAGTCATCCCCGAAGTCGGGGAAGCTTTCTTGACACAAAACGCGCGTGGTCGCACCGACCCAAACACCATCCGTTCTCAATCGCGACTCAGATGCCAGAAACCGCGTTTGCTTCCCTTTCCGACGCCGAACTCGGTACGATCGGTGGCCATGCCCTTATACTTCCGAAAATCCGTTGGCGCTGGCCCATTTAGGGTCAATCTCTCCCGGCGCGGCGTTGGATACTCCGTTGGCGGGAGGGGACTGCGTGTTGGGCGATCGGCGACGGGCCGCACCTACACGAGCTTTGGCGTGCCGGGCACGGGCCTGCGCGTGTCTCAGTCGCTTGGTCGGCGCGGGTGCGCGGGCGCACTGCTGCTTGCCGCGACCGTGGCGATTGGGATAGGTGCGGTTGCGGCGAGCGTGGCCGCGACGGTGTCAACGTGAGTGCGGCGAGTCCAAATCGCTGCCCGATCGATCTCGCGGCGTCTCAAGGCGGAACACGCGTGCGGATGCACCGCGCAAACCGGGATAAACAGCCGCGGAGAAGAACGACTGACGGGGGTGAGTCAGCGTGTCAGACCGAACCATAGAGCCCCAAGGAGCGAATCCCGTGATTGATGGCCGCCAACTAAAGTGGACGCGAACTCTCCGCACGCCGAACTCGGAGCGGTTCCTGTGTACTCGCGACGGCGCGGACACCGCGGCGGTAGACCTTCACTTCCTGCCGAGCGGCCAGGTGGCTGGGACGGTGATCCTGCTCGAAGATGCGGGATGGAAGGACGAGGAGATTCCTGCCTTGCTGCGCAGTCTCGATGACGAGTTCCTACCCGGGGTCGACCTCGACGTGGGCGGACTGACGTTCACGGTCGTGGTCGGGCGCGTGGTTGGGAACTATGAAGGGGAGGCCGAGGGGGAGAAGGCGAATCGCGGGACTGCGAACTAGGAGCTGGGGACTAGAGACTGAGGACTGGGGGCGGAGATCGTGGAGCGAAGCGCGGAGGGTGATTGGCTGGTTGCGGTTGTGTTGTTGTGCGTAGGGATGTCGCGGTCGAGCGTGCAGATCTGGAAGAGGCGCGATGTCAACGCGCGTGATCCCTGTGCTCGGCTGCTCGACCGAACACGCAACCGGCCATGACGCCGGTTGTCGCGTGAGGGATGACCTCACGCTCGATGCGCGAGACCATGTGATGGCCCGGTGCCCCGGGTGTGGCAGTCAGGAGACTGCGGCCTGGGCGATGTTTCAGCGGCCGTAGCGGCGAACGACGCCCTTGACGATGCCCTGCACCTGGCAGAACTTCACGCGGATTGGGTCGAAGGCAGGGTTGGCGGGCTGCAGGCGGATGTGGTCGTCCTCTTTATAGAACGTTTTGAGGGTGGTTGAGCCGTCGGGAAGGAGCGCCACGACGCGATCGCCGTTGGAAGCGACCTGCGTGCGCTCGATCAGCACGAAGTCACCATCCAAGATGCCCTCGTCGCGCATCGAGTCCCCTTCGACCTTGAGGGCGAAGGTGCTGTTGCCGGAACTCGAGCCGCAGAGGATGTCAGCGAGATCGATCTCGTCGGTGTCGGCGACCTTCTCGATGGGGTTCCCCGCGGCGATCTTGCCAACGAGTGGGAAGCGGAGGGGGCGGGCCTCATCAGGGACCGCGATGCCCTCAGCGATCGACAAAGAGCGAGCCTTGTTGGGCTCGCGGATCAGCGCGCCCTTCTTGATGAGTGCTTCCACGTGCTCGAAGACCGTCACCTTGCTCACGCCGATCTCGTCCGCGAGCTCTTGCATGGTCGGCGAGTAGCCGCGCCTCACGCGCCAGTCCCGGATGAGCTGAAGGATGCGCAACTGCTTTGGGGTCAGATTCATGGATGGACTCCTGTACGGTTGAGAATGAGGACGTGAGATTCGAACCGCCGGCACCGGACGGTGCCGCGCGTTGGGTAACGGGTTGGGATGGAGCCGCGGTGAGCACGGCAGTACGAGGGCCGAGGAACCACGCCGCGAGGCTCTCGAGCTGGCGAACGACACGAGAGGGGAACGAGCTTGCCTGAACCGAAGGACCTGAGGTTGGCGACGATGACCCCGTGCGGGCGGCTGAGAGGGGCGCGCTGGTCCACTCGCCGCGCTGAGTGAAGTCTGTTGTGTAGTCGCCACCGGGCCCGAGCCGGACCAGCGGGGCGGTGGAAGCAATCGCGAACACGTGCGATTCACTCGAAGCTTCGCCAAACGAGGCTTGGCCAAAGAATTGGCTGGCGGCGGAGGCCGCGGCGATCGACATCCGATCGAGGTTGCGAGTCCAGGGGCCAGATGATTCGGCGAGGTCGGCCGCTTCTGAGAGCGCGGCGGGAGAGATCAAGCCAGCCGAGAGGGCGGCAACCAGCGAAGGGCGGCGCGAGCTTGCGTGGCGAGCCTCGTCGCTCCGAGAGGATCGCGTTGATGCTGTTGTGACGTTCGTGTGTGCCATCGGTTGGTCCCTTACATCCGTGTACGGGGTGGCTTGATGCGAGTCGGAGTGGTCTTGGGCAGTCTGGGTCGTTTCAGGTCAGGAGTGCTCTTGGCTTCACGCCATTCAACTGTTTCGTTCTGTGCTTGCTCGGTCCTTGGCTCTTGATCCTATCGGGCTTCGTTCTGTGACCCGATCAGATTTCTCTCCCTCTGTTTGGTAGAAGATAGCCTATCGGGAACCAACAGTCAAGCAAAAGCATCGGTCAGTCGCCAAATTCTGAACGGTGCTTGGTTGGGCGGAAAAGGCGCGACCACGATCCTTCGGCCAGAGCCTGGGACGATCCTGGCACGGATGCCTCGTGGCTTGGGTACGCTCGGCCTGTGCAATCGCGGAAGTCTCCAATGCCGGCGTGGATCAGCCTTTCGGTCTTGGCCGCGGCGCTGGTGGCGGTTTGCGTGGCGCGGCTGCTGGTGGGTCCGGCTGAGCTCTCAGTCGATGTGCTGCTGGATCGCGGCGGTCGGGTGAGCGTGGGCCTCATTGTGGGGGGAGCATTGGCGCTGGCCGGCGTGCTGCTGCAGTGTCTGCTCAGGAACCCTCTGGCATCGCCGGACTTGCTTGGGCTGGCGTCCGGGGCTGGGCTTGGTGTGATGCTTGCCGTGTATGCCGGTTTCCTGATGGGGCTTGGGATCGCGGATCCTGGGGGCCTCTCGGGCGGGGTCGCGGCGGTTGTGGGTGCGCTCGCGGCGTTGGGGGTTGCGTGGGTTGCGGCACAGCGGAGAGGCGTGCTGGATCCGATCATGCTGGTTCTCGTTGGCGTCGTTGTGAGCATTGTCTGCTCGGCGATCATGACGCTGGTGAAGAACCTCCTGCCTGACCAGGGTGTCGCGGCGGGGCGACTGCTTCTGGGTGCACTTCGAGATGATGTCACGTGGCGCGAGTTTGGTGTCGTCGGTGTCGCCACGCTTGGGTGCGGCCTTGCGGCATGGGGAGCTGGGCGGACGCTGGATGCGATGAGCCTGAGTGAGGACGAGGCACGATCGGTTGGTGTTCCCGTGGGGTTGGTGCGGACGATGCTCTTTGTGGCTTCGGGAGTTCTCGCGGCGGGGAGCGTGGTGCTTGCGGGGCCGGTTGGGTTTGTGGGGCTGATCTGCCCGCATCTTGTGCGGATCTGGACCGGGCCATCGCATCGAATGCTGGTACCCAGAGCGATGATGGCGGGCGGTGCGCTGGTGGTCGGGGCCGACACGCTGGTGCGAGTGATCGATCTTGGGTCCGGCCGCATTCCGATCACGGTGCTGACGAGCCTGGTGGGAGGTCCGATGCTGGTGTGGATGCTGCGGCGCGAGGGAACTAGGTAGAGCGAGGGCTCATGTAGTACACGGCGCAACCGACTACGCTCCACCTCCGCGGAACTCGTCGGCGCGGCTGGAGGCTCAGGCTTGGACATTACGATCAAGGTTCCATCTGGTGAAGAGCGTGTGGCGGTGCTTGGGCCGTCCGAGCGCAACCTCAAGATGCTGCGCGAGGCGCTGGGAATTCAGGTGACGGCGCGTGAGGGGCGTGTCTTCATCGGTGGTCCAAAGCCCGCGGTGATCGTGGCGCGCAACGTGCTGGAGGCGCTGCTTGACGCTGCGGACAAGGAGCCGATGGGGCGGCAGGAAGTGCTCGACATGATCGCGGCGGAAGCCTCGATGATCGGGCGCAAACGCGCGGGGTGGTCCATCGAGGGTGCGCCGAGCGATGGGACCATGACGGAGGATGAGTACGAGGAGGAGTCGGCGTGGCAGGGGCGGCTCAATGTCTATTCCGGCGGCAGGCCGATCAAGGCTCGGACGCGGAATCAGGAGCACTACCTCGAGGCCATCATCAAGCATGATCTGGTCTTCGCGGTCGGGCCCGCGGGCACGGGGAAGACGTACCTCGCGGTCGCGGCGGCGGTGCACCTGCTGCGGCAGGAACGGGCCAAGCGCGTGATCCTGGCGCGTCCGGCGGTTGAGGCGGGCGAGAAGCTTGGTTACCTGCCGGGCGATCTTCGAGCGAAGGTGAACCCGTATCTGAGGCCGCTGTTTGATGCGCTGTCGGACATGATGGACTACTCGACGGTGCGTCGGTTCATGGAAAACGATGTGGTGGAGGTTGTGCCGCTGGCGTTCATGCGCGGCAGGACGCTCAACAACGCGGTCATCATTCTTGATGAGGCACAGAACACCACGCGCGGGCAGATGAAGATGTTCCTGACGCGCATGGGCGAGGGGAGCAAGGTGGTGGTGACGGGCGATCCGAGCCAGGTGGACCTGCCCGAGCCCGGGGAGAGCGGGCTGATCGATGCGTGCCGCCGCCTCTCGAAGACGCCGGGCGTCGCGTTCGTCTCCTTTGATCGGAGCGATGTGGTGCGCCATCAGATGGTGCAGCGCGTGATCGATGCGTATGAGGACGATGATTCGAGCACGGCGCCAACGGGCATGCGTGGCGGCAGGCGGCGACCGCAGGGGCGAGCGGCGGAGGCGGAAGGGCGTGGTGATGGTCGCGCAGACCCATCCGAAGACCGTTCAAGGTCCTAAAATCTTCGGCAAAAGCCCGGAAGAGTCACTATTTTTGGGCTTTGGTCGGAATCCTGCCCCTGCAGTGACACCGATAGTTCAATAGCATTGGGACTTGCGTGCGTTGATGAGACGCCGCACTGGAGTAGTTTGGATCTGGTCGGTCTTCTTTGCGGCTGGGCTTGTTGCCTTCGCTGAGCACAGAGGACCACGACTATGGGCCGAGACTGGAACTCAACTCCCGGTGGCCGCGTTGAATCGCTCAGTCGGAGCGTGCGGGAGCATCGCCGACATCCGATCCTTGGCGCGCTCGCGCGGCTCGCCAATGCCACGGCATTGCCGACGCTCGGCGCCGGCATCGTGGTCGCGATTGTCTTTGCTTCTCTTGCGACGCTTCTCGTGAACTGGACACGCCAGCAGCCGCTGGTCACGGTCGGTCGCGTGATGGATGAGACCAGGCTCGTGCGCACTCCAGTGCGGACGATCGACCTCCAGCAGACCGAGCAGCAGCGCGAGGCAGCGCGCCAAGCCACACCCCGCGTCTATGTCGCGGACTCGGGCGTGCTTGAGGCGATCGTGCAGTCGCTTGAGAACCTGCCCGTCGCGCTCGCAGGGGCTTCGGGCATCGAGACGGTGGACTCTGGGATTCGTGAGCAGTTTGGTCTCTCACGCGATGCCCTCGCGGCGTTGCAGGCCGAGTCGCGGGATGGGAAGCCGACAACCGCCTGGACGCAGCGCATCGAAGCGCTGCGCACGATCATGCGCCTGCGGCCGATCCTGGATGGACCCACGTACCAGCGTGCGGTGACGGACGGGCGGAATGTGACGATCCAGCTTGTCTATGCCGGGCGGACGATGCCACCCGTGTTCCGCAGCCAAGCGCTGAACGTTGAAGATGAGGTGGCGCTGGTCGAGGCGGCACGCGACATCGCCCGCGACGCGGAGTTCATGGGGCTGCTGCGTGAGGTCGTGGTGAGCCGCCTGACGCGGGGCGTCCGGCCGACGTACACGTTTGACGCCGCGGCAACGGCGGCGGCTCAGAACGAGGAAGCTTCACGCATCGCGCCCGTAGTCATCGAGAGCCCCAGGGGGCAGGTGATCTTCGAGCGTGGCGATGTTCTGACGCCAGCGCAGGCTGAGCTCTTCGCGGCGGAACTCCGGGAGCACGCGCAGTCGGGGGGCGGGCGCGAGTGGCTCTTCAGGCTTTTGGGTGCCTTCGGCGCGGCGGCGGGCGTGACGCTTGCGATGTTTGGATACACCGCGCTTTTCTGCAGGCGCGCGGCGCAGAATGGCTCGCGATCGGTGGGACTGGCCGCGATCCTTCTGAGCATGCTCGCGGTGGCGTGTCTGGCGTCGGTCTGGTCGCCGGGCCTGACGGCCGCGACTGCGACGGCGCCGACGCTGCTGGCTGCGGTGCTTGTTGTGATCGGGTATGACCGGCGCAGTGCGTTGGCGTATGGGCTGCTGCACGCGGTGCTTGTGTGTCTTGCGTTGCGTGAGAGCGTCGGGACGATGGCGGTGACGATCACTGGAATCGCGTGCATCGTGTGGACGCTGCGTGAGATTCGCGATCGCGGCGCGATCATGCGGGCGAGCCTTGCGACAGCGGCGGGGTTCTTTGTCGCGACGCTGGTCTTTGCGATGCTCGAGCGCCCGATCACGACGGAGGTGTGGGTGACGGTGGCGCGTGAGTCACTGGCGGATGCGCTGATTGCGGCGGGTGGCGCCGTTGGCGCTGGTGGCGCGACGCTCTTCGTGCTGCCGCTGGTTGAGAAGGCGTTCAACGTCACGACGGGGCTCACGCTGATTGAGCTGCGTGATCCGAAGCAGCCGCTGCTGCGGGAGCTCCAGCAGCGTGCGCCGGGAACGTACAACCACTCGCTGAATGTCGCGGCGATCGCGGAGGCCGCGGCGGATGCCATCGGTGCTGATCCGCTGCTTGCGTATGTCGGTGCGCTCTACCACGACATCGGGAAGATGAACAAGCCCGAGTACTTCGTGGAGAACCAGTCAGCGGGCATCAACAAGCACGACAAGCTCAGCCCGGCCATGAGCCTGCTCATCGTCGTTGGTCACGTCAAGGATGGCATGGAGCTGGCGCGAGAGTTCAGCGTGCCGGCCAACATCCAGCACTTCATCGAGGCCCACCACGGCACCACGCTGGTTGAGTTCTTCTACCACCGCGCGCGCCAGCGGGCGCTCGAGAGCGTGATCCGCGGCAAGGACGGCGAGCCCGACCCCGACGCGACGCGCGACACGTATGTCCCTGATGAGTTTGAGTATCGCTATCCCGGCCCGAAGCCGCTCACGAAAGAAGTTGCGATCCTCATGATCGCCGATGCCGTTGAGAGCGCGACGCGCGCGATGGGCGATCCGAGCCCGAGCAAGATCGAGGCGCTCGTGCGGGCCATCGCGAACAAGCGCCTGATGGATGGGCAGTTTGATGACTGCGAGCTCACGCTGCGTGAACTGAGCGCGATCTGCGAGAGCGTGGTGCGCACGCTGACGAGCATGTACCACGGGCGCATCGCGTACCCGGGTGGGAACGCACCGACCCGCACGACCACCGTTGCTGGGGCCCCCACTTCCACGCCGCAGCAGGCCTCATCCTCCACGCCCGCCATCACGACGCCGCTCCCAAAGTCCGGGCGCGCGTAACGCACGATCACATCCGACTCGCGGCGGGGTTCTGGCGTCGGTATTGTCTACGCCATGAAGCCCATCCACCCGCACCATGCGTGCATGATCGCCACGATCTCCATGATCCTCGGCCTCTCCTCCGGCGCGCTCGCGCTGCCGCAGCAGCCCGTGCCTTCCGCACCCGGCCCCGCCGCCGCAAGCCAGGGCCGCTCCGCCGCGCTCCTCGCGATCCTCGATGAGCACGTGGACTGGTCCATGCGCGAGAGCCCCGTCACCGCCAGCACGCGCGGCGACCTGCGCTTCAACCACCTCCTGCGCGATGAGAGCCCCGCCGCGACCGCGCGTCGGCTCGAAGCCATCAAGGACCGCCTCGCGCGGCTGCGTGCCCTCGACCGCAGCACCTTCACGCCCGCCGATGCGCTTGATGCGGACCTGCTCATCTATGAGCTCTCGCTCGATGTCGAGCGCGCGGATCTGCACGAAGAGCAGATGCCGGTGGAGAGCCTCAACGGGCCTCAGATCTGGCTGCCACAGCTTGGTGAGCGCGTGCCGATGCGCACCGAGCAGCACAGGCTCGACTGGGTCGCGCGCCTCGAAGCGATACCCGAGCACCTGGCGCAGATCACCGAGCAGATGCGCCTTGGGATGGCCGCGGGCCGCGTCCCGCCGAAGGTGGTGATGGGCCACGCCGTCGCCGCGGCGGAGTCACAGGCTGATCTATCGGTGATCGCCGACCCGGCCAAGAGCCCCTTCTTCTCCCCGCTGCGTGGCCTCCCGGAGAATGACCCGATCGCGGTGCGTGCGAAGAAGGCCATCGCCGAGGGGATCGTGCCCGCGTTCCAGAAGTTCCATGTCTTCCTGCGTGATGAGTACGCGCCGGCCTGCCGCGAGACGATCGGGTATGCGAAGGGTGTCGACGGCCCGCGCGCCTACGACCTCGCGCTGCGCTCGCACACCACGCTGAACCTCACGGCTCCTGAGATCCACGCCATCGGCCTGCGCGAGGTGGCACGCCTTCGCGCGGAGATGATCGCCCTGATCCCCGAGACCGAGTTTCCGCAGAAGAGCGAGCTGACGGGCGATGCCCTCCTCGGGGCGTTCCTCGCGTGGTGCCGCAGCGAGCCATCGTTCTACTACACCGAGGCCGAGGACAAGCTCCGCGACTATCGCGCCATGTGCAAGGTGATCGACGCGGAGATGCCGCGCCTCTTCGCCACGCTGCCGCGGAATCCGTACGGCGTGCGTGAGATCCCGCGCTTCGCCGCCATCTCAAGCCCCACGGCGTACTACTACCCGGGCTCCCTCAAGGGCGGCGTGGCGGGCTTCTTCATGGTGAACACGTATCGCCTCGATCAGCGCCCCAAGTACAGCATGCTCGCGCTCGCGATCCACGAGGCCGTGCCGGGCCACCACCTGCAGGTCGCCCTCGCCAGCGAGCTCGAAGGGCAGCACGAGTTCCGCACGCTGACGTCGTACACGGCGTACGTCGAAGGGTGGGCGCTCTACAGCGAGCGGCTCGGACTCGAGATGGGCCCGAACCCCAGGAACGCGAGCGGCAACGGAGCAGGGGGCGGACGAGGCCTCTACGCCAAGCCAATGGACGAGTTCGGAAGGCTCTCGTTCGAGATGTGGCGCGCCTGCCGCCTCGTGGTTGATACGGGCATGCACGCCATGGACTGGGACCGCCAGCGCGCCATCGACTTCATGCTCAGCAACACCGCCCTCGCGCAGGTCGACGTCGAACGCGAGATCGACCGCTACATCAGCATGCCCGGCCAGGCCTGCGCGTACAAGATCGGCCAGCTCAAGATCCTCGAGCTCCGCGCGAAGGCCGAGAAGACACTGGGCGACAAGTTCGACATCCGCCAATTCCACGACGCAATCCTGCTCACGGGCGCGGTGCCGCTGCCGGTGCTGGAGGCGCATGTGGAGCGGTGGATTGCGGGGGAACGGTAAAGCATGAGCTCACCGTGACTGCCTTGGCAGGATGTTTCTTTGCTGAACTCGACGGCACATTGTGCGTGCGTGTCATCGTTCGAAGTCGGTAGGATGTACCCGTGCCAACGCCGCTGATTCGACGCCGCGACTGGGTTTTCGCTGGGGCTGCCAGCGTGATGGTGACTGTGTTGGTGTCGTGGATGTTTGCGTTGAACGCGGTGCCGATCATGGGAAGCGGCGTCAAAGGCGCTCCGTGGCCCGCGACGCCGCCGGAGGATTGGCCGCCCGCTTCTCGACTCACGACCGAGCATCGTCTTGGTTCAACTTGGAGTGGGTATCGGCAGTGGAGCGCCTGGGGCAACCACGACGAGACCGGCCGGGCTGACTATCGCATGGTGATGACCAGCACGGGCTGGCCGCTGCTGGCGATGAAGTCGCGGCTCCACAACAAGACCGCTCCCAACACCTACGGGGACAGTGAAGGACGGTGGGAAAGCGAGCCCTCACTCGCGGCTGGTTTGCTCGCACCGCTTCACTGGTCACGCCCGCATCCTTCCGGATCAGAAGGATGGGGATCACGACGGCTCCCGCTGGTGCCGCTGCCGCTTGGCTTCATCGTGAACACGGCGTGCGCCATGGTTCCTGTGATGGGGCTGATGTACTTGTGGCGGCTGCGATCGCTCTCGACGCGCCGGTCCTGGATTGGTCATCCCGCCACAATCCTGCTCATCGCGGCGACGATCAATGTGGTCGTGAGTGCTGGCGTGTGGTCGTGGTGGCAATTGGGCGCAAAGCCCGGAGAGTTGTCTCGCATTGACTACGCGGGACCCGTTTCCACAGCCTCGGATGCGATGAGGCTGAACGACGATCTCGCACGATGGCCCGCCGCGGTACCCAGCGGTTGGCCTCTGTCACCTCAGTGGATCGGATACAACGGCGAGGCGCTCGGCATCCGTGGGTTTGAGTTCACGTCGCACGGCGTTCCCGAGGCCGCGCTGATGTGGTTCCATGTGAATTGGGCAGGGAATGCTATTGATCCGCACCAGAGCATCAAAGTTGTTCAGGCCGGGTGGCCCTTCCCGAGTTTGCAGAGCGAAGAGCTCGTGGAGTATGAGGGACGCGCGGAGGACGACGCCGCCGGCGGCCGCTGGCCGGGTCCGGACATGACGCTCCCCTTGAAACGCCGGGGTGCGATCTGGAACGTCACGATGCCCGGCGCTCCGCCACCGAGGAACGAGTTTGAGTCGCTGCCGCTGGCGCCGATCCGCCCGCTCCCGCTGGGCACGTTCGTGAACGTGCTCCTCTACAGCGTCATCGTGGCGCCTGTTGTATGGATGCCAGCAGCGATCCGCATGTACCGACGAAGGCGATGGGCGCTGTGCCTGGAATGCGGCTATGACGTGAAGGAACTCGCCATCTGCCCGGAGTGCGGCGGGCGGCAGGCTGGTCCGGCGGCGACCGTGGCCGAAGCCCCGACGTTGAAGCCCGTTGAAACGGGCTGATGTGGTTAGAACGCGGGGCGGGATGTTGATTGTCCGCTGTACCACCGCTGAAGCGGTGGCCTAAGAGCGAGCAAGCCCGCTGAAGCGGGCTGGAGGGCAGGCCGAGCTTGCGTGATTGATGCTGATGGGGCGGTGGCATCAGGGCGTGGCGTGGGGCGTAGGGCGTGGCGTGCATAGGCCGCGTCGTGGAGCGATGGATCCATGTTCAAGATCGTTCGCGGAGTTGCGTTCGCTCCGCACGGGGGAGCGTGCTGCGGCCTTTGCCGCTTGAGTTGATTGTGATCAAGGCTTCGAGGCTCTCTCCACCGCCCCGGCAGCAAGGAAGCTCACCAGCGCCTTAAGTACCTCTTGATTGACGCTGGTGCGAACCCCACACTCGAGAGTCATGGGTCTGCCGCGGGGGGTGGTGTACTCCACGATCAGCCGCTGCTCATCGGGCCATGAGCCGAGCAGTTCGATGCGGCGGATGCGATCGGCCTTGACACGGCTGGCACTCTGGCCGTGGGTGATCTGGATCCAATCGCGCCGTACTTCGGCGTGCCGAGGAAAGAACATCGTAAGCGCCAGCAGGAACGCGATCGACATGGGACCGACCGCAAGCCCAGCCGAGAGCCTCCCCCACGGAAGCACGATTCCAGGATTCGCCCAGAGCACCCAGGCGACGACCAACCCGACAATCAACGCCGAGAGGCCGATCATCCTCACCCAGACCAGTGGTCGAAGAAGGCCCGTCTCCCGCAGTTCGGCCAGCATCAAGCGGCGTGTTTCGCCGTATGGCTCCCACCAACTGACTCGATCGACTTGCATCATCCGGACGGTCCCTCCTCCAGTCGCTCGGGTCGCGCCTTCGCGACCGCCTGTGCCGATGCCGCGGCAAGGCTCTTGACGAGATCGACGAGCGCTTCCTGATTGACGCTTGGTCGCACGACGCACTCGATCGTCACGGGCTGGTCGCGGGCGCCGAGGCAGTCGACGATCAGCCGCTGCTCATCGGGCCGCGAGCCGACCAGCTCAATGCGTCGAATCCGGTCGGCCGTTAGATAT
This sequence comes from Phycisphaerales bacterium, assembly GCA_040399065.1. Taxonomy (GTDB): domain Bacteria; phylum Planctomycetota; class Phycisphaerae; order Phycisphaerales; family UBA1924; genus JBBASU01. Next base: position 219,939 of record JBBASU010000001.1, read on the forward strand.
GCTTCTGGATTACGGGAGAAGGAGATTCGCCCGCGTTCTAGTACGACTAGACGGGGCCTCCAATAAGCAAAAACAACAGCCTGGACAACAAAGAGCAGCGGATAGACGGTGACCAACAGGAGCCAAGGCCAGGGAAGGACCGTTCCGGGAAAAGTCCACAGGATGTACGCGGCCGAAGCGGCAAGGAACAGGGCAGGAATGCCGATCACCTTCGCCCAGAGTGATGGACGAAAGAGGCCCGTCACCCGCATGTCCTCCATGGCCCGGCGTCGCATCGCGTAGCGCGGCTCCGACCAACTGACTCGATCAACTTGCATGGCTCCGAATGGTACGGTTGGGAGCACCCGGACAAGGACAAGGAGTCCAGCCCCGTAGCCCATCGCCCCTGGTGCAGGTGCGTCCGTCGGCTGGCGCCGACGGCTCTGAAGGACGGCTCGGAAAGGCCCTGCGAATTGTGGCGTACGCCCGCCGAACCTGACCCGCCCCTGCGACGTACGATCTGCACATGACCGATCGTTACGAACGCAGAGTCCTTGATCACGTCCGACACTCCACCTACACCCCGCGACGCATTGCGGAACTTGCCGATGACCTTGGTATCCCAGGCGAAGACCGCGAGCTTTTCGCGGGCGTCGTCAAGGGCCTTGTTGAAGCCGGCAAACTCGAGATGGGCCCCGGCGGCGGCGGGCTCGTCAGCCTGCTGAGCCTCGCGACTCTCGCCGCACGCGGCGATGGCACCGTCATCGGCACCTTCCGAAAGAACCTTCGCGGCTTTGGCTTTGTCAACACGAAGGAGCCTGTCAAGGAAGGCAACGTCTTCATCCCAGCCGATGCGACGGGCGATGCCCTCTCGGGCGACATCGTCCGCATCACCTTCGCTCGCGACCGGCGCAGCCCCGGTGGAGATGGCTACGCCGGCACCATCGTCGAGGTCGTCCAACGCAAGAAGAGCAGCTACACCGGCACCATCCAGAAGCGCGGCGGGCAGTGGATCGCCGTTCCGGATGGAAAGCAGATCTCCCAGCCCATCATCGTCCGCGATGCCGAGTCCAAGAACGCCAAGGAGGGCGACAAGGTCGTCCTTGAGCTCACGCTCTGGCCCGAAGGTGACTACCTCGGCGAGGGTGTGATCGTGCGCGTGCTCGGTGAGGCGGGGCGGCCCGATGTCGAGACCCAGGCCGTCATCGCGGCGTACAACCTGCCGGGCGAGTTTCCCGAATCGTGCGTGAATCAGGCCCGCGAGGCCGCGGGCATGTTCGAGGAAGAGATCGCGCGATACGTCACGGAGGGTCCCAAGGCCCTCGACGGGCGCGATGACCTCACCGAAGAGTTCATCATCACGATCGACCCGCCCGACGCGAAGGACTACGACGACGCGATCCACATCAAGCGTCTGACGAACATCGACGGCGGCGGCTGGGAAGTGGGCGTGCACATCGCGGATGTGGCCCACTACATCGGCCGCGGCAGCGCCCTCGACATCGAGGCGATGGACCGGGCCAACTCGTGCTACCTGCCGCGCCACGTGATTCCGATGCTGCCTGAGGTGCTGAGCAACGGCATCTGCTCGCTGCAGGAGGGCGTGCACCGCTACTGCAAGTCGGCGTACATGATCTACGACTCGCACGGCAACGTGCGTGGCGAGCGCGTCTCGCAGACGCTGATCAAGTCCGCCAAGCGCCTGACCTATCTCGAAGCGCAGGCGCTGATCGACGGCGACGTTGATGAGGCCCGCAAGCACGCCAAGACGCCGCCACGCTATACCGATGAACTCATCGAAACGCTGCAGGAAATGAACAAGTGCGCCAAGGCCATCCAAGGCCGGCGCAACCGCAAGGGCATGATCGTCCTTGACCTGCCCGATGTCGTTCTGATCTACGACGAGCACGGCCACGTCGTCGATGCCGAGCGCGAGGACGACGCCTTCACGCACAAGCTGATTGAGATGTTCATGGTCGAGGCCAACGAGGTCCTCGCGCGGCTCTTTGAGGGGCTGAAGGTGCCGCTGCTGCGCCGCATCCACCCGGATCCGGTCCCCGGCGACGTCGACAAGATGCGCCAGACGGCCATGGTCGCGGGCTTCAAGATTCCCAAGAACCCCACGCGCGAAGAGCTCCAGAACCTGCTCAACGCCACCCGCGGCACGCCTCAGGCTCGCGCCGTCCATCTCGCCGTGCTGCGGACGCTGAGCAAGGCCGAGTACAGCCCCGCGCTGATCGGGCACTTTGCTCTCGCGAGCGAGGCGTACGCGCACTTCACAAGCCCCATCCGACGCTACGCGGACCTCACGGTGCACCGCGCGCTCGCTGAGTACCTCAAGCGCACCGAGAATGGCAGCAAGCGTCCGCGCAACGATGGCGAGAAGCACCGCCTTGGTGAGGATCTCCTCCGCACCAAGGCCTGCCCGAGCGAGGACGAGCTCACCGAGATTGGCCGCAACGCCTCGATGCGCGAAGTCAACGCCGAGCAGGCCGAGAAGGAGCTCCGCAGCTTCCTCGTGCTCCAGCTCCTTGAGAAGCGCGTCGGCGAGGTCTTCAAGGGCGTCGTCACCAACATCTCTCCCCGCGGCATCCATGTCCAGCTCGACAAGTTCCTCTCCGATGGCTTCGTCAAGAGCGAGGACCTGCCCGGCGACGTCACCCGCGAGAACCTCACGCCCATCTGGCGCGTCGACCCCAAGAGCGGCGCACTCGTCGACATCCGCAGCGGACGCAGCTTCAACTTCGGCGACCTCGTCAGCGTCAAGATCGCCAACGTCGACCTCGCCAAGCGACAGCTTGACCTCGTCGTCGACGACGCCGAGCGACGCGCGGGCGGCAAGGTCAAGGCCATCGCCCCCAAGCCCGGCGGCCTCGGCGGCGGCTTCGTCGGCAAGGGTGCTGGCTTTGGCGATGGCAAGTCCTCGCGGACCGGCGCTCAGAAGCGAAGCCTTCGCAGCAAGGGCCGCGACGAGCGGAAGAAAGAACACCGCCGCGACAAGTGATGCCGCTGAAGAGCTCCGGACTGCGGCGGAAGACCTGATGCCGATGCGTCATCGTCGGAAGACGGTGGTGAGCCGTCGAGAGCCTGCATATCCGGATGCGCCTGGACCGATGGATTCCCCTTATCGCCACGGGAACGAGCTGCGTTGACAAATCGAGCAAGTGATGGCATTCTACGATCGTGGTGGTTTGCGAATTCTCGCAACTACGACCGGTGTGACCCTTGATGCTCGAGGGCAATCCAATCCGGGTCCTCTTGGCCGACGACCACGGGATGGTCCGCGGCTCCCTCGGTGCCATCATCAACGAGACGCCGGGCATGAAGCTCGTGGGCGAGGCCACCAACGCCGACGAGGCCGTCGTGGCTTGCCTCCGCGATCCGCCCGATGTTGCGATACTCGATGTCGATATGCCCGGCGCCCCCTTCGACGCGGCACGCACGATCATCGCCAGGTGTCCCGGCACGAGTCCGCTCTTCCTTTCCGCACACACACACGACCGCTACATCGAGGCCGCGCTGAAGTCCGGGGCCCGGGCCTACGTCTGCAAGACAGACTCTCCTGAAACGCTGCTGCACGCGATCCGCCACGCTGCGGCGGGCCGCTGGTTCTTCTCAGCTGCCATCCGCGACAGGATCGTGGTCGAGGAGGAAGGAGTGCGACTCCGTGAGGGCGAGGGTGGCAAGCTCTCGAAGCTGACCACACGCGAGATCGAGGTGCTCCGCTTCGTGGCCCACGGCCTCTCCAAAAAGGAGATCGCCGAAAAGCTGCACCTGTCCGTCAAGACCGTCGAGAATCACGCCACCAATCTCATGAACCGGCTTGAGATCCACGACCGCGTCGAACTGACACGAATGGCGATTCGCGAGGGACTGGTCGAGCCTTAACTGCAATCGATCGCGCGCGACATGTCGCATCAGCGTTCGCACAAACTCCCCTAGGGACGATCTACCGCACCCGAAGCACATCGAACCCGTGCTTTGCAAGGTCGCGACTAAAGAAGAAACCCCATTCCGCTTTCACACTACCCAGACGGGGGTTGGATGGACGAACCGTAAATGTGGGAATAGATCGCACCATCGACGGGGGGCCCAAGGCTGGCACGCGGGAGTTTGCCGCGCTGGTCTTGGCCTCACGCCCCGACCTGGCGGAACAGGTCAGCCCGGCGCAACGCGCCGTGCTTGAGCTGCTCCTGACCTCGCTCTCCGAGCCCGAGATCGCATCGGTCCTTGGGCGGAGCAAGCACACAATCCATGACCATACGAAATCGATCTACCAGACGCTGAAGGTCAAGAGCCGAGTCGGGCTCGTGCTTCTCTTCGCCCAGTTGCCGGTGGCGCAGAGCGTCTGAACACCGCGGCGAACCACCGTTCCCCCGCTGTCCCCACCCCCCCCGCAACTCCCCCCAAACCTGCGGCGCACGAATCCCAATAAGACGTGGTACCATTCCCGCGAATCCTCCGGGTCGGCGGCACGATGCCCTCGTCGGGTGGATCGCAGCGTGGTCATGGCTTGTCTCAGCGTGGGCTGACACAACAGAGGCGAGATACAAAAGAGGGTAGAGATGATGCACAGCATGATGGGTCGCTCCGGCAGCTCGCTCCGCGTTTCTGGCCTTGTTCCGCAGCGTGGCCGGGATCTCGGCTCATGCAGCCGCTGGACCGCGTCCGTGGCGCTCGCCGCGGGCACGCTCCTGATTGGCGCAGCGGCTCCGATCGCGGTCGCTCAGGAGCAGATCACTGAGGACGCCGTGATCGCCGGCACCATGTCGATCACATTCAACACCCACACCAGCAAGGACACGACCGGCGATCTGGTCGCTGGCTCGCCGGCCATTGGGGTGAAGGACCTTTACAAGTTCGACCTGACGGTCGCGAAGACGACGAACTTCTCCGGCGAAATCACCCGTCAGCCCAACCTGTTCACCTCGACCCTGCGCCGCCGCAAGCAGGACGCTGAACTCGCGTACGCCATCGACCTTGCGGTGATGAACCCGCGCGACCTCAAGCAGCGTCGCGTAGTTGGCAAGTGGGTTGGTCGCATCCCGATCGACCAGGCCTCGGGCGCCTTCGACCTCGCGGGTGGCTCGGCCAAGGACTCTCCGCTCAGGATCGCCGTCGACACCGTCGGCCGGGCCCAAGGCTTCGAGGAGCGCTTCGGCGGGCGGCTCGTTGGAAAGGCCGAAAAGAAGGATGGCCTCGCAGGCTACACGTACAAGCGTCTGGTCGGTGGAAAGGAAGTCAGCTTCGTCGTCAAGCGGTCGGATCCGATGCGCTTTGAGAACATCCAGCTCGCGATGGGTCCGGCCACGGTCTATCCCCGTTCCATCGTGTCGGGCCGCCTCGACTACGACTACGAGACCGGCAACTGGATCACCGATGGCATCCGCTTCCGCTACTCGCTCGACGGCAAGGAGATCGAGGACATCGTGACCGGCACGATCAAGTGGGTCGAGGATCCCGATCGCGCTTCCAACGGCAAGGGCTACTACGACTTCAACCTTCGCTTCAACGAGGAAAAGAACAAGTCCGCCACCGGCGAGGGCGCGGCCTTCGAGGGAGCCGCGGGCGAGGACGCCTTCTTCGCCGTCGACAACACCATCCCCTGCCTCACCGGACGCATCAGCTACACCGACAGCTTTGCCTCCGACGGCGAGACCGTCACCACCAGCCAGATCGTCTACGACCTCGACGCCAACAAGCTCACCAAGCAGCAGATCGTCAACTTCTTCAAGCTGTGGATGGTCTGCGTCGGCCCGACGAATGATGAGTAAGAAGGCACTAGGCATCAGGCATTCGGCACTAGGGAAGACAGAAACCTTCGGATCATGCACCAACGGCCTGACCTGCGCAGCCTTGTGCAGGTCAGGCCTCTTCGTTCGGCGATCAACACCATGAAAAGCATCTCATCGCTCCTGCGTGCGAAGTTTGGGCCCAAGGTCACGCGTGAAGACCGCCGCCACGCGCTCCGCGTGACGCTTGCGGCCTCCGCCGGGCTGCTGCTCTCCGGCCCTGCTGCGCTCGCGCGTCGGGCGGGTGCTGGCAAGAGTGTCGTCGTCGTGGGTGCCGGCTTCGCCGGGCTCGCGGCGGCGTACGAGCTCACCAGCGCGGGATATGACGTCACCGTCATCGACGCGCGCAACCGCGTCGGTGGGCGCGTGCTCTCGGTCAAGGACTTCGTCCCCGGCCGCAACATCGAGGCGGGCGCCGAGCTCATCGGATCCAACCACCCCGCGTGGGTCGCCTACGCCGAGAAGTTCGGGCTCGAGTTCCTCGATGTCTCCGAGGATGCCGAGTCGGACTTCCCCATCGTCCTCGGCGGCAAGCTCCTGACCTTCGAGGAGTCCGCCAAGCTCTGGGAAGAGCTCGAAGAGGCCCACGCGCTGATGAATGACGACGCGCGACCGATCAACGCCGACGAGCCCTGGAAGAGCCCCAACGCCGAGGCGCTCGACAAGCGCAGCCTCAAGGACTGGATCGACGCGCAGCAGATCTCAGACCGCTGCCGCGACGTTCTCGTGCTGGAGAACGCCGCGAACAACGGCGTCGACAACGCCCGGGCGAGCTACCTGGGCATGCTCACGGCCGTCAAGGGCGGCGGCATCGAGAAGTACTGGTCCGACAGCGAGGTCTACCGGTGCAAGGGCGGCAACCAGCAGCTTGCACAGAAGCTCAGCGAGCCCTTCAAACAGCGTTTGGTGCTCGGCCTCGCAGTCACAGAGATCGCGCCCAAGGGCAGCGGCATGATGGTGACATGCAAGGACGGCCGCACAATCGAGTGTGATGACGTGATCCTGGCCGTCCCCCCCACCACCTGGAAGAAGATCGACCTCAAGGTCGGCCTGCCCGCGTCGCTGATGCCGCAGATGGGCATCAACGTGAAGTACCTGACGCACGTCAAGCGCCGCTTCTGGAAGGACACAAACCTCTCGCAGTACGCCCTCAGCGATGGCGAAGTCGCGATGACGTGGGACGGCACCGATGGTGTGACAGAGCCAGGTGGCGACGAGAACGCCTGCCTCACCGTCTTCGCCGGCGCCGCCGCGGCCGAGGCCGCACGCAACCGCACCCCCGAGGAGCGCACCGCCGAGTACGGTCGCGAGCTCGAAGCCATGTACAAGGGCTTCGGCGAGAACCGCGTCGCCAGCCGCTGGATGGACTGGCCCAGCGACCCATGGTGCCTGGCGGGCTACTCCTTCCCAGCGCCCGGGCAGGTCACGACCGTCGGCCCCGCGCTCGCCAAGGGGGTCGGCCGACTGCACTTCGCGGGCGAGCACTGCTCGTACAAGTTCGTGGGCTACATGGAAGGCGGCCTCCAATCCGGCATCGCCGCGGCACGACGCATCGCCGCCCGCGATGGCGTGACGCTTCGGTAGACACCAGCCTGCCTGGGTAGCCCAGCCGTTTCTTGGGTGGATCGACGGTCCCCGTCGGTTCCTCTGCTGCGCTCTATCCTTCCTCCGAGTCTCCCCTCGCGGAAGGAGCCAACGTCTTGCAGAAGAACCACACGATCCATCGCCTCACCCTCGCGGCAGTGCTCTGCCTTGCCACCGCTGCATCAGTGCCCGGTTGCTCGAAGGAAGCCGCCGCGCCCGAGAAGCCCGCGGCCGTCGCACCCACGCCCGGCGATCGCACCTACACGACGCGAGGCCGCATCACGCAGCTTCCGCTCAAGGGCGATGCACGCCTTGGCCTGCGCATCACGCACGAGGAGATCCCGGACTTTCTCGACAAGACCGGCAAGGTCGTGGGCATGAAGGCCCACGACATGGGCTTCCCGTGGGTCGCTGCCGACGTCTCGCTGGAGGGATTCGCCGTCGGCGATCTTGTGGAACTGACCTTCGAGGTGCGCTACAACGCCGACGAGCGTCACACGCTGACGAGGCTCACAAAGCTCCCGCCGGAGACGCCCGTCAGGCTCTGACCTCGCTTGCAATCCGCCCGCCACCCACCACACACAGTTCTAAAGAGGCGCCAGCCCGAAGACTGGGCTGCGTTCACCTGAATCTCTGCGCCCCGAGCCACCCCGCCGCGTTGAAGGGTTGTTCCAAATTGCTCAGCTGCCAAGAGTCCCTGTCCACTGAGCGTCTCCACTGACCCTCTCCGCTGAGCAAAAATGAAAAAACCCGGCGCTCAGAAACAGAGCCGAACGCCGGGTCTCGTGGGGGTCGGGATGTCGAGTTCCAAGGGCAGGCGCCTTGTCACAATCAATGATTCGCAGGCCGCGGAGCTCTGGTTCCGCTCTGGATGAGAAGTGCGGCATTTTTTGGTTTCCCCCAAGGAACAGATCCCAAGCCCATTCAAATCAAAGAGTTGCCGAACGGTCGGAACTTCGCTCCGCCGCCTTCTTAATGTCCGACCAGACCTGCCCGCGGATTTCCGGCGTGTAGTTCCGCAGGACGTACGCGGGGTGGAACGTGGGCATGACCGGGACTCGGGTCCCATCTGGGAGGGCGAGCTCCTTCCAAGAGCCTCGGACGCGGGTGATGGAGTCATCGCTCTTGAGGAGTGCCTTGAGGGCCGACGCCCCGAGCACCACGATCGCGCGCGGTGCCACGATGGCGAGCTGCGCGAGCAGGTAGGGATAGCAGGCCTCGATCTCGCGGTCGGTGGGCTTGGCGTTGTCGGGCGGGCGCGTCTTCAGGACGTTGCAGATGTAGACGTCCTCGCGTTTGAGGCCGAGGGCGACGATGGCCTTGTTCAGCAGCTCCCCGCTGCGGCCGACAAAAGGCACGCCCTGGCGATCCTCCTCTTCACCCGGGGCCTCGCCGACGAACACGAGCCGCGCGTGCGGATCGCCATCGCCCCACACGATCTTGGTGTGGGCGGTGACGAAGTTCCGGTGCGGGGCTTCCTTCTCGTAGCGCAGCCGCAGTTCATCGAGCCTTTTGGACTTTTCGGCGCGGATCGCTTCGAGGCCGAGTGCTGGGACCTCGGGCCCTTTGGCAGGTGTTGGAATGGGCGCCGGAGCTGCTGGTGTTTTCGGTGCACGTGCCGCGGATGGAGCTGCTTCGATGGATGGCTTCGGCGCGGCCTCCGCATTGACTGCTTCGGCCGCTAATGGAGCTTCTTCGGCGGCGACGGCCCCCGCACCGCGCGGGCGGTAGCGCGGCACAAAGTCAACGCCCAGAAGCCTTGCGGTCTCGGCGTGCTGGCGAACTTTCTTCTTCAGGGCGGCCTCATCCATGCGGCAACGGTACGAGACTTCAACGTGGGCGGCGCATCACTCCGTGACGCGCTCTTCCGACAACTCGCTCGGTCGCCTCAATGCCACGGACGCGTGCTGTCGCTCGAACACTCATCGCAAAGGCGACTACTCAACGGCCCGGAGCGGGTGCAGGAGCGGGGGTCGGCACCGGCGCCGGAGCTGTCTCGGGCTCCGTGGGCTTTGGCTCCGTGGGGGCGGGTGCGGGCGCGGGCTCGACGGGATTGGAAGGAGGCGTTCCATCTGCCGGAGCGGTGGAGTCGGCCGGGGTCGGCGCGTTCGGGACTGCATCGCGAGGCATCGCAGTCCGGCCGGGCGAGCGAGCCGCCGCGGACGCGGCCTGCGGGGCTCCATCAAAGATGATCGGCACGAGGACCGCGCCAGCAAAGCCGCCAGCAATCAGCCCGATTACGAGGCCCGGGATGAAGGCACCAACGAACGAACCACCCTTGTTTGCGGAACCAACACCATCAGCCATGGCCGAACTCCTCGAGTTAGAAGGGAAGTCTAGCGGACTCCCTGCGGCGGAATATCGGTCCCTGACAGACTTCACATTCGCCGGACCTGAACCAAAGCAGCGTTGGCCGAGGCGAATTCACGCTGGCATGCGTCGAGGGTTCGGACAAAATCCTTACATCCCACGCATACGACGCATCCAGATACCGTACTCAAGCACGCTGTGCACAAGTTCCCAGCGAGACGCGGGGTAGCCGCGGCCGAAGGCCGTATGCAACCGCCAGGTCCAGTACGGGCCGCGGAAGCGCAGGCGCGTGATGATCGCCAGCCGCACGAGCTCGTACATCCCGCCGGGCAGGTCTCTGAGTCTGATCGTGCCTGACATGCTCAAGCGTCCTTGCCCGCCAGCACGCGCCGGCTCCAGTGGACGGTCTCGGCGAGTCCTTCGGCGAGCGAGGCGATGGGCTCGTAGCCGATGAGGGCCTTCGCGGCGGCGATGTCGGCCTGTGAGTGCTTCACGTCACCGGTACGAACGGGCTTGAAGATCGGTTGGATGTGCGGCACGCCGCAGGACTCCGCGAGCGCCGTCGCGAGTTCCAGAATGCTCGTGCGTCGGCCCGCGCCGATGTTGACGCTCTGACCCATGAGTTTCGCGGTGCTGCTGCCGCCACTGAGGAGCGCGAGCACGGCGTTGGAAACGAACGTGAAGTCTCGCGTTGCAGCACCGTCACCGTAGATCACCGGCGGCTCTTGATTGAGATACGCGCGGATAAAGGCCGGAACCACGCCGGCGTACGCGCTGTCGCCGGGCTGGCGGGGCCCAAAGATGTTGAAGAACCGAAGCGAGAGGGTCGAGAGGCCGTACGTCTGCGACCATGACGTGCAGAGATGCTCGCCCGAGAGCTTGCTCGCGGCATACGGCGAGATCACGCGCGGCAGGTGCGTCTCGATTCGCGGCAGCTCGCTCGCATCGCCGTACGCCGAAGATGAAGCGGCGAAGACTACGCGCGCCGCTTTCACGGCTCGCGCCATCTCCAGCACGCGCAGCGTGCCCGTTGCGTTGACGGACCAGGCTCGCTGCGGCTGCTCGATCGAGCGCGGCACGGAGCCCATCGCCGCGAGATGGAAGATCACCTGCGCATCCTTGCCTGCCACACGAAGTGCGTCGTCATCGAGGATCGAGCCGTGCACGAACCGCACGCGGTCGGGGTCCATCTCGATGAGCGAGGAAAGGTGCTCAAGGCTCGAGTTCGAAAGATCGTCGATGACCGTCACGATGGCACCCACGCCAAAGAGGGCATCAACGAGGTGGCCACCGATGAAGCCCGCGCCGCCGGTGACGAGGACCTGGCGGCCCTCATAGAAGGTTCGAAGACGGGAGACCTTGTCGGCGGGGAGCTTCATTCGTTGCCAATATGGTACCGCGGGCGGGGCCGGAACGCGATGGCAACCTCGCAAGAGGGGGCCGGAGCGGAAGGCAGGAGTGAAAGTGGCCCGGGTTGGAGGCCGGAATGAAGAAAGGCCGCCCACTTTCGCGGGCGGCCCTTGGGGTTCAGTGTTCAAGGAAGCGTGCCGGGGACCGGCACACCACCCAAGAAGGACCTAGAGGTTGCAGGAGCCGCTGACGACGAAGGCCGCGAGGATCTGGGCGTCAGTCAGGTCGGCGTTCTCGTCGCCGTTGAGGTCGCCGTCGAGCCAGTTGGCCTCGGGGGTGATCAGGCCAACGAAGACCTGAGCCATCTGCTGGGCATCGAGGAGGTCGATGTTCTCGTCCTGGTTGAAGTCGTAGTTGCAGGGCGAGGGGCAGATCACGTCCAGGTCGGCCTGGGTGATCTGGCCGTCGCCGTTGACATCGCCGCGGGCCCAGCCGCCGGCGGTGTTGAGGTTGGCGGTGGCGATGTCACAGTCGGCCTCGTTGCGGACGCCGTCGAGGTTGACGTCGCCGAAGACGGTGCCGAGGATGCCGGTGACGAGCTCGGTCACGTCGGCCTGGTTGATGACGAGGTCGCCGGTGATGTCGGCCGAGAGGTCGGCGCCGACGGCCTCAGCGGTCACGTTCCAGTTGAGCGCGCCATCGGTGACGTTGGCGTTGCGGAGGAACTGCTTGGTGACGTAGTCGATGTCGGCGGCGTTGATGGTGTTGGCATCGGTGATCGTCGCGCCGGGGCCGCCGGTGGCGCCGATGGGAGCAAAGCCGGGGGTGATGTTGCCGGCGGTGTTGGCGACGTCGCCACGGGCGTCACCAGCGACATAGGCATTGCCGGTGGCCTTGGTGGTTCCGAAGAAGTTGGTGTTGCCGGTGATCATGTTCCAGCCGGTATCGACGGCGATGAAGCCGGCCTTGCGGTCGAGCTGGCCGCCGGCGGGACCGCCGTTGCCGGTCATCGCGAGGCCGTCGGCGAAGTAGCGGACGTCCTCGGCGTTGAAGTTACCATCGCCGTTGAAGTCGCCGAGGACTTCGATGATGGCGTCGTTGCCGGGAGCGCCAGCGATGAGGCCGGTGCCGTTGTTGGGGTTCCAGTTGAAGGTGGCCTCGCCGACCTGGCGCTGGCGGAACGCCTTCATCATCTCGCCGGTATCGGCGATGTTGCGGAGGCCATTGCCGTCGAAGTCGCCGGCGGTGAGGTTGCGGAGCGTGAGGTTGCCGCCATAGGAGACGATGGCGCCAGCCTCGGAGATGTAGTTCGCACCGTTGGCAACACCGTCTGAGTAGACGGTGCCGGTGGCACGGACGGGGACGCCGCCGCCGACGTTGGCGGGGTTGAACTGGAGGAAGCGGGCGTTGTTGAGGAGTGAGACGTTGCGGACCGCAAGGCGCAGGTCGGCGTTGAAGTTGGGGTTGCTCACCATGTTGGTGGGGACGAGAGCGCCGTGGAGGTAAGGCTGGGCGCTGGTCAGGATGAAGACGGTCGCGGCGAGCTCGCCGGGCATGAAGAGGGTGGCGGTGGCGTTGGGATCGTTGATGTAGGCCGCGATGGAGCGGGTGATGTTGTTGAGGTACGCGGCGGCGGCGGGGTTGGCCATGCGCGGGTTGGTGTTGCCGACGTCGCCACCGATCTCGGCGGCGTTGCGGGGGTCGCCGTAGGTGGCGAAGACGGCGGGACCACCGATGGGGTAGCCCTCGGTGATGGGAGTGGTGTTCCCGTTGTTGTCGAGGTAGAGCACGTCATCGATGAAGGGACGGCTGTACGGGGCCGAAGCACCGCCCGGGTAGGTGTCGGGCTGGATCGCCAGGATCTCGACTCGGTTGCTTGAGAGCCAGGTACCGGGGGCCGAGCCCTGCACGCCTCGCTCAGCGCCCATGTAGCCGATGGCGAGGCGATGGTTGCGGACAGTGCGCTCGCTCGAGGAGTTTCCACCCTTGTTAGAAGGAAGGAAGCTGGGTCCGAGATTGTCAAAGGTGGCGTTGCTGTTCTGAGCGCCGATGTTCTCGCCGTTGCCGAAGGAGGGATCGATGCCCTGGGTGTTGTTGAAGGCGTTGCGCGTGCCAGAGCCCACGTCGCGGGTGACCGCCATCATGTTCTCGCCGTTATTCAGGCGGCCCGTGGTGAAGAGGTGATTGATCTCGGTCATCTTGGCCTGGGAGTAGCCCGTGCCGTAGTTCGTGGTCACGGCAACGGGTGCGAAGGCAAAGGGCGTATCAAAGATGGTGTCGCTGTTGGCGTTCGCGGGATTGCCATCGAACAGGTTCGCAGAGCCGCCGGCCGAGCGCGGCGGATCCTGACGGACCAGTGTTGAGAGGAGGCTGCTACGGCCAGCGCCAGAAGTGCCGCCGGTCTTGTTCACGGAAACGACCGGGTTGCGACCATACCCAGCAACCAGGGGGGTGCGGCTGAACACGGGAGTGCCAGCGCCAGCCTGGGTCGCCCACGTCGTCGCGACGTCAAGCGGAGCGATGTCGATGCGGATACCGCCGCCTGCGGGAGTCGGGCGAGTCGCATAGAGCGCACGAAGCGTGGTGGTGTCACTCGTCACGGGAGCCGCGCCCGGGTTGCCCTCGTTGTACGGACCAACCAACGGCGCGGCCGTGATGTTGCCGTCGATGTAGCGGATGCTGTTGTAGAAGGCCAGCGAAGCGCCAGCGTTTCCGAGTGCGGCGATGCGGCGGTTAGGATCCGACTCGTTCTCGGTCACAAAGACCTTGCCGTACTGGATCAGCTCGTTGAAGCCGTTCACGGAGCCCACGACGCGGTACTGGCTGGACCAGATGTAGAGGGGGTCGGTGGTCCAGCCCGGAGGAGCAACCTGGGGGGCAAGGGCCTGAACGGTCAGGACGGCGCCGTTGTTGAAGCGGCCCGCCAGGCCGTCGCCGTTCACGTCGATGAAGTCGTGGGCGGATGCGGGGCGGTTGAGGAAGTTCTCGAGCAGCGTGGCGCCCGAGATGTTGATGACGGTGGGCTGCGCGGCGGCGACGCCAACACAGGCGGCCGAACCGGCCGCGGCGACGAGCATGGACATACGGCTGAGCTTCATGGTGATCTCCTCTTTTGGACCCAAACTCTGGAACACAGTTGCGGACACTCTCTGCACTCGATCGTGATTGACACGACTCAACGAGGGGGACTCCTTCAATCCCTTCTCGATCTGACACACACACTCTGTCACGCGTTCAGTCACGCGCTCTCGCCCGACTCATCACATCCAAAACCGGCGGCAGTAACGCGACCCGTAAGTGAAGACCTTCCACGCTCCGTCTCTGCAAAGAGGCGGCTCAACCTTGGTGAAGACTGTGTTACGGCCGTGTCCTGGCCTTGCCTAGATTCTCAAAGTCACCAGCAGCGCATCGCGATGGCGACCACCTGCGATCAACACGTCCCCACACCTGGGGCCCGGGCACGAAACGCCGCACGCCCCGTTTCCGGAGCGTGCGAGTGAAGAAGTCGGTTATGGAGTCTGGCGAACGTCGGTGCCGGTTCCGGTCAGGCTGTAGAACTTGTTGCCCCAGCGTCGGCCTTCGATGCTCTTGACAATGTTGGACTGCTCGACGTGACCGTCGGCGTAGGCGAAGTTGACCTGGCCACCCTTGCTGTCGCGACCACCGGGATGGTGGCGGCCGACTGCGTTCATCTGCGTCGGGGGGCTGTCGATCATGTTGTTGGTGAGCTGGCTCTCAGGAAGGATCTCCGCGGCGGTGGGATAGCGGAAGCGAGGAATGTTGCCGCCGGCGGTGGGCTCCTGGAAGACCTGGTAGCCCGAGCTGATGCCGAGGAAGGGCGTGATGGGACGGTGGCTCTTGATGACACCATCAACGCCGATGGACTGCCAGTTCGGAGAGAAGAGGAACTCGGTGACGAGGATCTCGCTGGAGGGGTTCTGGATCCAGGCGTCCTTCACGAGCTGGTTCCTGCGGGGGCCACCGATGTTGAACTTGTTGCGGGGGAAGATCGCGGCGTTGCCGGTGTAGGCAGTGCGCTTGACCTGGCGATCCTGAGGCGTCTGCGAAACGGGACCGTTGCCGAGGTCATTAACCTGGCCCTGCTCCCAGTCCGCGAGCTCCGAGCCCGGATTCGTGCGAGGCGCGCCACCACTGGGGAGCGTCGGGCACTCGAAAGACTCCTGGTTGGTCGAGCCGTCGTTGAAGAGGGCGTACGACCAGTGGACGTAGCCATTGGCGGGGTTTGGATTGCCGTCAAGCTGATCGGCCACGCGCCAGTCCATGCCCTCCTGATCCCTGCCGTACACATAGGAGGGGGGGAAGAAGTTGGTGGTGGCGTTGTAGCCAGCGATGCCCTGCACGACGGAGCGGGCGTTGGCGGCGCACTTGATCATGCGGGCCGTGGAGCGGGCAGAGCCCAGCGCGGGGAGGAGAATGCCGATCAGGACCGCGATGATCGCGATCACCACGAGCAGCTCAATCAGCGTGAAGCCGGAGCGTTCGGTTGAGGAAGAGAGATGGCTCTGAGGGCGTACGGTCATCGCAAGAGACTCCAAGTTCGGACCAACTTCGGTTTGGCGTCGTGCCAGCGTCCTGTCGTCGTGAGCGAGCAAGTCGGGGAAGTGGACAAACTCTGGCCTGATCGGGCGTGCTTGCCCAGCTGTCGTGACTCGCTGACTCTTCGCCGCATGGGACCGGTATCAGTTCCCCACACGCTGTGGGACCGCCTTCCGCAACGAACCGGGCGTCCTGATACGAGAGAACAATACCCGCTTGCAGAACAAATGCTGCTGCGTTTATGTTTGATTCTTGCTAAGATATGAAGTGGAGACGGCGCACCTTCATCTCCTTGCATGGACACCAACTGGCCAACCCTTCTCTCTACCTAAAGCCATTGCTCTCAGTTCTTTGAGAAACATTCGGAGAAACGCCGAGCGACGGCGGACGCGGTTAGCAGGCAGGGTTAATCCACCAGTGCGAGCGACCGAAGCGATGTGCCCCGATTGCACGCGTCTCTGCCACCTGAATGCCGTTCTCAAGCCGAACCATTTTCATCACATAGACTTGTGAACAAACTGTTCAGAGGCAACAGGCGTCTCACCATCGCACCGGCATCATCATATCTATATGATATCTTAATGCGAAGCACATATATGTCGTCTGGGCGTACTGCGGCCCGTTCGCCCGACCCGCGACGAGCCTGTGGGGACCGGGTACCCACCCTCGGTTCGTGCGGGGTACCCTTCCCGCACGAAGTCCGTGCGCCGCGTGGGAACACGCAGAGCGACTGGCCATGTGCGGAGACTGTGATGGTCAAGGCGATACAGCGACGGACCGCATCGAGTGGCACCTCGGCAAGGCCCCTTCAACCCTCGGTTTGGAGACTCCGCTCAGGCGCGGCGCTGCTGGTGGCGGTCGCGGGTTCGGTCGCGATGGCGCAAAGCCCAGTGACGCCAGACCCCCTGCAGCGCACGACGCTCATCGAGGACGGCGCCAGCCGCGGCGTCGGGCGGCTCGTGCCTGATCTCAAGCTGGTCGGACTGGGTTCGTCGGTCCCCGGCGGCCCGCAAGCACCGGCACAGACGCTCGCCGGCGTGCTCGCAAGCAAGCGGCTGGTGGTCGTGACCATGACGAGCGTGACGTGCCCCATCTCGAAGAAGCTGGCGCCGCGGCTTGCGAAGCTCGAGGACGAGTGGCGCGAGAAGGGCGTCGCCTTCATCTATGTGAACACGGTCGAGGCCGAGTCTGAGTCCGACATGCGGCGACAGGCCCGCGAGCAAGGGTGGGAAGGCCCGTATCTCGCGGATCGCGACCGCTCTGTGTCCGGTGCGCTCGATGCGCGCACCACGACCGAGGTCTTCGTGATCGATGCCTCGCGCACGCTGCTCTATCGCGGCGCGGTGGACGATCAGTACGGAATCGGCACGAGTCTGCCCGAGCCAAGGCAGCACTTCCTCCGCGACGCCATCGAGGCTGCGCTGGAGGGCCAGAAGCTGCGAGTGCGCTCGACATTTCCGCCGGGGTGCCTGCTCGATCGCGAAGTCGCGAAGCCGGCGCAGGGCAAGGGAGCGCCGGCAATCCCCGCCGAGCCACCACTCACGAACGACCTGACATACCACGGCCGGATCTCGCGCATCCTTGCGCAGAACTGCGTGTCGTGCCACCAGAACGGTGGCGAGGCGCCCTTTGCGCTCGCGTCGCTCGCGGATGTGCAGGGGCGAGTCCGGATGATCGAGGCGGTCGTGGGCGAGCGCATCATGCCACCGACGCACGGCGCACCGGCGACCGGCGCACCGCCGCTCGACAACGCGAGCGCGGGCGCGCGCTGGATGAACGACGAAGATCGCGCGGACTTGCTCGAGTGGCTCGCTTCCGATCGCGCCGTTGGGAACGCCTCGGACGCGATCAAGCCGAGCGCCGCAGAACCATCGGGCAATTGGCGCATCGGCTCGCCGGAGGTGGTCCTCTTTGGTGCGCCGATGGCGCTTCCCGCAGATGGGCCGATGGTGCACCATCGCGTGCTGATTCCCACCAACGCGAGCGCGGATCTTCTGGTGAATGCGATCGAGGTGCGCCCGGTGGAGCGCGGCACGATTCATCATGCGCTCCTCTGGATCGTGCCGCCGGGAGGGCGACTTCCGGAGCCGGGCGTGGTGCCCACCGATCTTGAACTGCTGACGACCTACTCGCCCGGCGACAGTGTGCTGCGCTTCGCATCGGGACGTGCGCGCCGGGTGCCGCTGGGCTCGTTGATCGTGGCGGATGTCTACCTGCGCCCGATGGGACGCGAGATGAACGCGGGTCTTCGCATCGGGATGCGCACGCAAGCTGCAGCGCCAAAGACGCTGCTCACGACGCGCACGCTCGTGGCAGCGCCCCTCGCGATCGCCGCGGGTGCGAAGGACGTTGAAGCGAGCGCGGAGATGCTGCTGGATCGCGCCGTGCGAGTGACCGCGTTGACACCCAGTGCCGCGGCTCGCTGCACGAGCCTGCGCGTCGAGGCGATCCTTCCAGATGGAACAGCACGCGTGCTCCTCGACGCGCCGCGCTTTGACTTCAGGTGGCAGTTGCGATCGGCATTTGCCGAGCCGATCGACCTCCCCGTGGGCACGCGGCTTCGTCTGAGCGGGCGCTTCGACAACTCCACGTCGAACACGAGGAGCCCAGACCCAAGGGCCGACGCGCGCGACGGATCCCGCGCGGGCGATGAGCGGCTGCTCGTCTCGGTCGAGTTCGAGTAACTCACACGCCGCAGTTGCCCGAGACGACGAACGTCGCGATCAGCTGCGCATCACCAAGGTCCACGTTCTCGTCGTTGTTGACGTCGCCACTGAGCCAGAATGCTTCCGGCGTGACGAGCCCGACAACGGTGCGAGCGAGGTCCTGCGCATCGGTGAGGTCGGTGTTCTGATCCTGGTTGAAGTCATAGTCGCACAGGGGCGGGCAGCCCATCGAGCCGCAGAAGAAGGGGATTCGCGCGACGGTCGAGCGTGCCTGACCCAGTGGCCCCGCGGGATCGTTCACGATCCATTGCGCGAAGAGGATCTGGCCCGGGCGAACCGTGCCGCCGGAGAGGGGCCAGTGCACGGTGCCGACGCCCTGACCGTTGCCAGAGCCCTCGGCAAGGACCGTGACGGGAAGGATGCGCTCGGGATTGATCCGGCCGTTCACGGGTGGCTGCGAGGAGAGGGCGAGCTGCGCTGTGGCGTTGCCGAGGGCGCCATCGAGGCCGATGCGGTAGTCGAGGTTGCCGATCATCGGCGGCGAAGACACGATGATGCGCGGGATGATGCCGCCGGAGCCCGCGATGCCCGCGCCGCCCTGCTGGGGCGGAACGATCGTGGCCTGAGTCTCGGGGCGCTGGGCCGCGAGCGTGGGGCGATCGAAGGGGAAGGTCTGGGCCGCGACGCGCGGATCGAGGAGGCCGCCACGCAGGAAGGCCTCGATGTCCGCCGCGGCGGGGGGCGGCACGTTCACGTTGAGCATGATCGGGTCGCGGTTGTCGGGGAACTGCGGCGCGGCGCCGGGAGCGCGGGCGTAGAAGCGGATTACTTCGGTCAGCGGCGTTGAGCCCGGGGGCGTCGCGCCGGGGTTGAACTGGCCGTTGTGCATGAACGTGGTCTTGAGGCCGACGTTGCGCAGGCCCGGCACCTTGAACTTGCCCCGGTCCGCGGCGTTGCCCGTCGTGAGCTGCAGGCCAAGGTCCTCCGCTGGCGGACGCAGGCCGACGTTGCGGAAGCCGTTGCCGGTAAAGAGCGGCGGGATGTGGCACTGATTGCAGTTGCTGGCCTGGAAGGCGTTCCAGCCGCGGGTCTGCGCGGGCGTCAGCGCGGCGGGGTTGCCCGCGATGAACGAATCCCACGGCGTCTGATTCGCAATCAGCGTGCGCTGGTACGTCGCGAGGGCGAAAGCGATGCGGGTGGGCGTGATGGCGCCATCGCCGAAAGCACGCTCGAAGAGCTCGGGATATCCGGGTTGATCAGCGAGGGCCGCGGCGACATCGGCGGGATGGTTGGTCGCGAGGTCGAGCGGGCGCGAGCGCTCAAGGCGCGAGGCGACCTGGGTCCAGTCGATCCCATCGTGGGCCATCTCGACCGTGCTGAGTGGCGGCTGGACACTCTGACTCTCGAGCGCGCCGCCGACGGGGATGATGACGGAGTTGGTCGTGGGATCGCGGAACTCGCCGCGGGCGCGGCCATCCCAGAAGAGCTGGGGCGCGAAGGCGGCGTTGATGTTCGAGTTGGCCGCGCGGTCGGTGACCTGTGGATTGAGCGCGAAGAGCGCATCGCGGAGGTAGTCGTTGTCGGCATCGGAGCGGATCACGCCGGGCGAGGCGATGCGATCATCGCCGTTGTTCAGCAGTCCATCTGGCCCGGGGTGGCGAGCCTGGCGCGGATCGGTGCCGGCGCGGTTGGGCTGGTGGCACGAGCCGCAGGACATCGTCAGGCTCGTCGAGAGCTGCTCATCCCAGAAGAGGATCTTGCCCAGCACGGCCTTCTGGGGCGTGATGGGGTTCTGCGGCGGAGCCTGCACCTGCGGGAAGGGCGGGATCGGCTGCGCGCTCGCCGACGTGACGCTGCCCGCCGCGATGGCGAGCACGGCAGCGGTCAGAAGGCACGCGGGCGCGGAGCCAGCGGGCAGAAGGTGACCGACCAATGAAGGGAATCGAAGCGCGCTCATGCCGAATCTCCGTGCGGCCCTCTCACGGAGGGACAAACGCCGCGGCAGATCCGGTATTGCGGACGAGAACGAAACAGTTTCGCGGGCGAGGGAGGATCAGGGAAAGCACGGAGGAAAGGCGGGGAATTCGGAGTTAGGCAATTGGAGTTAGGCATTCGGCATTCGGCATTCGGGCTCTGCGAGTGCCTCACCACGAATGCCGAATGCCTTCCGCGCCCCCCACCACTCACACGCCGCAGGTTCCGCTCACGACGTACGCCGCGAGCAACTGCGCGTCCGTCAGGTCCGCGTTCTCGTCGCCGTTGAGGTCGCCATCGAGCCAGTCTGTGCCGGGCGTGAGGATGCCGACGAAGACCTGGGCCATCTGCTGTGCGTCGAGGAGATCGATGTTCTCGTCGCGGTTGAAGTCGTAGTCGCAGGGGTTGCGGGGTGTGCGGTAGGCGCGGAGGTAGGTGTCGGTACTTGCGACGATGAGGGTGCCGTCGGTGGCGAGGACGGGGGCGCCCTGGTTGAGGTTGCCGGTGACGGGCATCGACCAGCGTTCCGTGAGGTCGGGGTTGAAGGAGTAGAGCATGCCGCCGCCGAGGCCTCCGGCGTTGCCATTCGAAACGTACAGCACACCCCGCTGATCCACCGCCATGTGGATCTGCATGTAGTCGGCGGTGATGGTCGCGGAGGTGTTGAGGACTGCGCCCGTCGCGGGATCGAGGCGTTGGAGCTGGCCAGCCGCGGCGGCGTCCTGCGTGCCGGTCCAGGTCATGGAGTAGATCGAGCCATCGGCCCCGACGCCCCAGCGGGAGAACTCGCCGCCGCCGCCGGAAGAGACGCGCCAGTTCTGGACGATCTCGGTGCCGGTGTCGGTGAACGAGTAGAGGAAGTCGCTATTGACGTTGAAGTTCTGCGAGTAGTTGAGATAGATGCGGCCGTCGGTGCCGATGAAGAGGCCGTTGTGCAAGAGGCCGCCGGTCAGGAGCGGGCCGCGATAGAGAGAGGCGCCGGTCGTCGCGTCGATCTTGCGGACGCCGATGCGGTTGCCGGAGTAGAGGTCCGCGGTGTAGACGGCGTTGCCCTCGATGACGACGCCGGTGGTGTTGCCGACCTGCTCGACGCGCGACGTGCGCCAGACGAGGTTGCCCGTCTCGGCGTCGATGCGTTCGATCCAGCGCCACGACCCGAAGATGATGTCGCCATCGGAAGCGAAGACGGCGGTCGTGTACGGACCAGCCAGGATCTCATAGCGCGGCGGAAGCGGGCTCGGACCACCCGCGGTGTGCCAGAGAACGGCACCGGTCGCGGCATCAAGACAGTACAACGGAGCGGCGATGCTCCCGCCGTTGCCGGAGCGGCTGGCGTAGAGGCGGCCGTTCTTGACACCCGCGATCCACGTTGTCCAGTCGCCGGGCTCGAAGGGGAGATCGGCGGTCCACAGCGTGGCGCCGGTATCGAGATCGAGCGCGTAGATCGTGGCGTCGTTCGGGGGCGGGTTGTTCTGCGGAAAGTCCGACTGCCGGACGATGAACACGCGCCGCCCCTCGACGACGGGGTTCCACGCGATCCAGCTGAAGGCGCCATCCTGCCAGAGGAGGTCCGACTCACCCACGCCATCAGGACCGACGACATCCACGAGGCCGTTGCAGCGGCCATTGCCGCCGAGGTTGGACCAGTCCTGGATCTGTGCCCAGGCAGTCGACGCGGGCGCCAGCACTGCGGCGCAGCAGAAGAGGAGGCCAGGCCGGAGACACCGTGAACGGAGAAGCGATCCCTCGAACATCTTGGACTCCTCAACTTGGGCGACTCTTGGCCCTCTGGGCATACACCTGTGAAGAAGCGAAACGACCTGCGAAAGCGCACGCGCCGAATCAAACCGACGCGTGCACGGGAGAGAGCTAGAGCAATGACGCGGCTCAGCGGCGGCGACGGAGACCCGCAACCGCGCCCAGGCACAGGAGGCCCAGCGAGGCTGGCGCGGGAATCGCGTAGCCCTGCCACGCGCTCCGGGCGCCGTCATACACAAAGAGCTGGCCGTTTGCGAAGCCGACGCCGTACGCGAAGGGCGCGGCGATGTCGAGGTCCCAGGTGTCGACGTAGCTGCCATCGAGGCGGAACGTGTACGCCTGGTTGGTGGCCGATGAGGCGACGACGAGCAGGTCGTTCTGCTCGTCAAATCCGCCCGCGAAGAACGAGAAGCCGGGGTTGCCGATCGGCGCCGTGTCGAGCGTGATGGTTCCAAGGAGCGAGCCATCCACGCGACTCACGCGGTGCACGGTGTTGGCGATGCTGAAGGAGTAGAAGAGGTTGCGACCGGTGTCGTAGACGGGCATGGTCTGGCGGCCGAGGTTCCCGGGGACGGTCGCGAGGAGGAGGCTCGTGGAGCCCGTGACGAGTCCGCTTCCATCAAGGCCAGCCGCAAAGAGCCCCTGTGCTCGGCCGCCGATGTCGCCGATGCCGCCGTCGCGCGCGTTGAAGGTCATGAGCTCGAGATTGCCTGTGTTGGCGTTGTAGTTGATCGAACGCAGATCGTGCTCGATCTCGCCGAACTCCTGGAGCGGCGCGCCGGTCTCTGAGTAGACGTACAGATCAGAGAGGAAGGGCTCTCCCGCACCTGCGCCGGCGGCGTAGTACTGCCGGAAGCCAGGGTGCCAGGTGACGTTCAGCCCCGCACCCGGAGGCGCGGAGGTCGGGAGCACGATCGTCCGGGTTGCCACGCCCGCCTCCGCGGGGGCCGACGCCCCGACAACGCCCAGCGCCGCGATCGAGCCGGCGAGCAGACTCACAAAGGCCGAAGAACGACAACGCTGCACCATGGTGATACCTCTCTGGATTGAGTGATCCTTCCCGGAGTCGAGGAGCCACACTCCCCGACCTGCAAAGAGTCTACCAGAATCTCCGACCTCTGCAACCACTTTTGAAAGCGTTTTCAAAAGTTTGTGTATATCGCTGTTTCCACCGTATGGACCCAGCGTTTGGTGCTAAACTGCCACGCTGCGGCCCCGGGCCGATCTGGAGCATCACTGGTCCATGAGTGACGAACAACAGCCACGCCTTGGAACTGGCCAGCTGGCTCTGGAGGCCATGAGCTTCGAGGCGGCTGCCACGGAAGTGGGCTGCCAGCTCCAGGAGGCGGTCAACGCACTCCTCAACGAGCTGCCCGACGCCGGTCCGGCGCCGACGGGGCCCGAACTCAGCGCGGCACTCGGGGTCGACATCAACCTCGCCTGGAAGCTCCTGATCATCGCCAGGCCCGGCGCGAGCCTGGCGGGCTTGCTGCGCATGCCCGGCGAGGGCGCGCTCCGCATTCTCCTGAACGCTGCCAAGCGCCGGGGCATCTCAGCCGCGACACTGGAGCAGATCCGAGATGCCTTCGCTTCATTCGATCAGCTGATCGACAAGCACGCGGGGAGTCGGGCCGCGCTGGCGTCGCTCCTGTCGCATGTGGATGGAGGACCGCAGCGCATCGATGTCGCGACTCGCCGCGCGGCGTTCCGGGCCAACTCCTCGATGCTGGGGGTTCAGGCCGCGGTCCAGCTGGCGACGTACGTCTTCTGGCCCGAGACGATCGATGGTGAGCGTTCGTCGGCCATGGCGATCCTGCGCGGGCTGGGTGGATTTCGTCGGCTGCGCTCCGACGTCTCGTGGATCATCGGCCGCGGCCGCCGCACCGACCATCAGGGGCGGCTCTATGGCCAGCCCTTCCCGCAGCCGCTCGATCCCGAGACTGCCAGCCAGCACGGCGGCGTTCCGCTGGTGAAGTTCTTCTCCTCGGCCGACCTGCCGCCGGTCGAGCGGACCATCACCGCCGACGGCATGGCGGTCGATCGCATCGTCGCGGGGCCGGTCGGGCTGAAGGGCTCGCAGTCCTTCTTCCTCGCGGAGACGATGCGGCCGGGTCTGGCGAAGGCGCAGGACGCGGATAACCCGTCGCTGCGCCTCGTGACGGCCGTTCACACGCCCTGCGAGCTGCTGGTCTTCGATGTGCTCTTCCATCAGGATCTGCCCGGGCTCGGCCCGCCGACGCTGGTGACGGCCTCCGAACTCGGCGGCACCTCGCTGGGCTACTGCGATCCGAAGGACCGCGTCCTCCTGCACCTGGGCGCGGAGATCGAGGACCACGGCCGCGGCCTGCGCACGGCCCACATCCCCGAACTGCCACGCTACCCCGAGATGCTCGGTTCGATCTGCGATCGAATCGGCGTTCGAAGGGAGGAATTCCAGATGCACCGAGTCATGATCGCCTTCCCGCCGATTCCGTGCGGCGTGATGATCGAGCGCGACATGAACCCGGCCTGATGAAGCCTCAGACGCCGCAGTTACCGCTCACGACGTACGCCGCGAGCAGCTGCGCATCGGTGAGGTCGGCGTTCTCGTCTCCATTCAGATCACCATCAAGCCAACCTGCCTCGGGCGCGAGAATCCCGACAAAGACCTGGGCCATTTGCTGCGCGTCGAGGAGGTCGACGTTCTCATCCTGGTTGAAGTCGTACTCGCACGCGATCCGCTCTGTGCGATAGGCGCGGACGCTGTTGGCGCCCGTCGAGGCGATGATGAGCGTTCCGTCTGTACCGATTGGCGGTGCGCCCTGATTGAGGTTTGGCACTGGGATGGACCAGCGTTCTGTGAGGTCGGGGTTGAAGGAGAAGACGCGGCCGTTCGCGAACGCGCCCGTTGACACGAAGAGCACGCCGCGGCTGTCGACCGCCATGCGGATCTGGAAGAAGTCGGCCTGGATCGGCGCGGACTCGTTCAGCACCGCGCCGGACTCTGGGTCCAGGCGCTGGAGGCGTGCCGTGTTGGGTGCGCCGGTGCCGATCAGGTTATAGATCGAGCCATCGAGCCCGACGCCCCACTCCGCCGCGGCACCGCCGCCGAGCGATGGGACACGCCAGTTCTGTGTGAAGCCGCTGCCGCTGTCAGCGAATGAATAGAGGAAGTCGACCGCCGCGTTGTTCTGCACGCGCGGCAGGTACACATTCCCCGCTGGATCCACATACGGCGTGTTCTGGATCAGGAAGCCCGACATCAGCGGGCTCTGGTACTGGAACGCGCCGGTGTCGATGTTGAAACGCTTGATGACCTGCCCACCCGCGACGCTGTCGGCCGCGTAGACCGCGCTGCCGTTCGCGGCGGCGCCGCAGTTGCCCGAGACCGAGCACTGCCGAGCAGTACGCCACACGCGCGCCCCGGTCGTTGACTCAAACCTCCAGATGAAGCGGAACGAACCGATGATCGGATCACCATCGGGCGCGAAGACCATGCCGTCGTACGCGCCAGCGTCGATCTCTTCCGTCGTCGTCCAGAGCACCGCGCCCGTCGCGGCATCGAGGCAGTAGAGGCGTGCCGCCACACTCGCACCATTGCCCGACCTCGCGGCGTAGAGCCTGCCGTTGTTCACGCCGCCGATCCAGGTCGTCCAGTCGCCCGTCTCAAAGGGAATGTTGAAGCGCCACAGCTCAACCCCGGTGTCGAGATCAAGCGCGACAATCGGCGCGGCGTTGCTGGAGGGCTCGGGCGGGAAGCCCGTCTGGCGGACCATGAACACTCGCCGCCCTTCGATCACCGGCTGCCAGGCGATCACCGACGAGGGGGCACCCTGCCAGAGAAGCGTCGAGGCGTCCGCGGCGTCCGGCCCCTCCACTGCAACCTGCCCGTTGCGCTGGGCGTTGCCGCCAGAGTTGGACCAGGGCTGATCCTGAGCCGACGCCGACCTCGGCAGCATGCTCGCCGCCACAACAAGGCCCAGAAGGGAGAGGGACCACGCGCAAGAACGACCACTTAGCATTTGGGAGCCTCCTGTCCGGTGGGAAAACTCACCCCCCGGATCGATGCGTTCAGACTAACGGGAGTCTCGGGACTGTCAAGGTGCGGCCGGGTGACTTGCATAACCTTTATGAAGGGAACGGGTCGCGCTGTCGATGACCCAAGACCCGCATCGCACTCGCCCCGCCGCGGGCAGGAACGCCCGCAGACGCACACGCACGAGGACACCGGTCATGATGATCAACTTCCCGTCTGGCATTCTCCCCGGTTCGACCCGGCTTGTCTCGACCACGATGCTCCTGGTCGCGACGGCCTGCGCCACGGCCTCCGCACAGGTTCAGGACGTGACCGCCTTCGCCGCGATCGCGACCGAGCGGGCCGCGCTGCACTCTGGCAACGGATCCAACTTCTACCGCGTGGGTGAGCTTGCCTCGGGCGCGCTCGTCCTCGTCGATGGAGAGGGTGGCGGCTGGTCGCGCGTCTCGTACCCCTCCGACGCCACTGCCTTCGTCCGCGTGGAGGACGTCACCGTCGAGGGAACGTCCGTCAAGATCAAGGAGCCCACGCGTCTCAAGGCCGCGAACAGCGCGGCGGGCTACTCGGGCTCGTGGCGCGCGCTCCTCAGCCAGCCCCTCCCCGCGGGCACCATGCTGAAGATCGTGGAGCCCGCGAAGGAAGGTGAGTCCGTCGTCGGCTACCGCGTGCAGGCACCGGAGGCGGCCCGCGCCTTCGTCGAGACGCGACTGCTGCGCAAGGCCACCGAAGCCGAGGCCGTTGCGATCAAGAGCCGCATCCCAGCGCCAGCGCCGACCCCTGCCGCGCCGTCCACCACTCCCGCTCCGACAACTCCTGCGGCCGCGCCCGGGACGGACCTCACGGCTCCGATCGTCACGGCTCCCGGCGGCACTCCGACGGTTCCACCGACGACGCCCGGGCCCGTGACCATCACGCAGGAGACGGCCGCGAATCCCGCGGGCACCCAGGCGGGCGGCACGCCCGCGACCACGCCCGTCGCCGTTCCCGAAACCCCCGAGCAGCGCCGCTGGGCCAACGTCACGAACCTCGAGCGGACGTTCCAGAACGTCTGGCGTCAGCCGATTCTCGCGGCTGAGGTTGATGAGCTCATGGCCCAGTACGACGCGGCCCTCGCTGAAGAGACCAACGCCAATCGCCGCCGCTCGCTGCAGCAGCGCCGCGATGCGCTCCAGCTGCGCGTCGACTTCCGCAACCAGATGCGGTCGATGGAAGAGAGCCGCGCCCAGATCGATCAGCAGACCATTCGCCTCTCTGATCAGATCCGCCAGCTCGAGGCCTCACGCTACTACACCATCGTCGGCCAGCTGCAGCCCAGCACGGTCTACGACGGTCAGCGCCTGCCGCTGATGTACCGCGTCGTCTCAGTCGGCGGCAGCGCACCGCGCACGCTGGGCTACATCAAGAAGACCGAGCGCTTCGATCTTGATGCGATGCTTGGCCGCGTCGTCGGCGTGATCGGCGATGCCGTGGTTGATCGCTCCCTGCAGCTCAACATCATCACGCCGATCTACGTTGATCAGCTCCGCTCCGATGGATCGCGCGAGGCCGTTCCAACCGCGGATGGTTCGCCAAGTGTCCCGCCCGCGTCGGGTGCTGGTTCAGGAGCGGCCCCCGCTCCGGCCCCCGCCCCGATGAACTGGCCCGCGCCTCGCAACCTGCCCGTGCCCAACCAAGGCATCCCCCCGGCGGCACCAGCCCCGGCACCACAGGCCGAGCCGACCGAAACGTCTCCTGAGTGATCGCGTGACCGCGCGACCGCGTGGCCGAGTCGTCATGGCCACGCTCCCAAGGTCACCCAAGATTGTGAGTCCTCGTGAGCAGCGATCCAACCGAAGTTTCCGGCACGCCCGAGGGGCGCGATCAAGCCCCGGACTCCGCACCTTCTGACAGCGGGGCCACACTCTCGGGCGCGATTCCCGTCGGCGTGCGCATCGCCTCGGGCGCGTCCCTGTCGCCACTCACGCAGACCGCGATCGAGCAGGCGTGCGCACAGGCGCAGGAAGGCCTCGCGGGCCGCACGGCCAACCTCGTGCTGGCCTTCTTCAGCACGCCGCACGTCGATCACGCGGGCGTCATCGCGATGGAGATCGCGTCAACCTTTCCCGATGCGAGCGTCGTCGGCGTCTCGGCCCAGGGTGTGATCGAGGCCGACCGCGAGCACGAGAAGGGCCCGGGCATCAGCGTCATGGCGATGTCTCTGCCGGGCGTCAGGGTCCACACCTTCACCTCTGAGCGGATGCCGGTCTTCGACGGCTCTGAAGATTCTCGCGTCAAGCTTCGCGAAGCCATCGATGCCTCCGAAGCGCAGCGCCTCACGCTCCTCTTTGCCGATCCCGCAAGTGTGCCGCTGATCAAGCTGCTCCCCGCCTTCAACGAGGCCAAGGGTCGCAACGCGCTGATCGTGGGCGGCATCGCCTCCGCCAACTCGGGCGAGCCGGGAAAGAACGCGCTCATCGCCGATCGACGCGTGATGCGCAGCGGCATGGCCGGCGTCACACTCTCTGAGCTCACGCCCGGCGCACTCTCGGTCTCCGCGGTCGTCTCGCAGGGTTGCAGGCCCTTCGGCCCGGCCATGATCATCACCAAGGCCCAGCGCAACATCATCATGGAACTCGGTGGCCGGCCCGCGCTGGAAGCAGTGCAGGATGCCGTCGAGACACTCTCCGATGAGGACAAGGAACTGCTCAAGCAGGGACTCCTCATCGGGCGCGTGATCGACGAGTACAAGCCGCACTTTGGCCGCGGCGACTACCTCATCCGCAACGTGATCGCCGGCGACTCGCAGCGAAAGTCGCTCGTCGTGAACGATCTCGTCGGCGTCGGACAGACGGTGCGACTCCATCTGCGCGACGCCAAGACCGCCGACGAAGACCTCTCGCTCCTGCTCGATGCGCAGAAGCTGTATGACCGCCCCGCCGGCGCGATCCTCATCACCTGCAACGGGCGAGGCAAGCAGCTCTTTGGCCAGTCTCACCACGACGCCGCGGCGATCTGCCGCGCCTTCGCGCCCGCACGCTCTGGTCCACAGGCCGCCAAGGCCGGCCTCGCGATCGCACCAAACGAGCGCCCCGCACTCCCCCTCGCGGGCTTCTTCGCTGCGGGCGAGATCGGCCCCATCGGCGCTGGCCAGAGCTTCCTGCATGGCCAGACCGCGGGCGTGGTGTTGCTGCGCTAGCGCGAAATGGCCAAATGGTCAAAGGGCTAAATGAAGGCACTCTGTCTCGCGGCCATTTGACCATTTCGCGATTTGGCCATTTGACCATTTGGCCATTTCTTCAAGCCCGCCTTACTTCGACCTTGCCGCCGGCCATGTCCTTGATGGCGTAGCCGAGGGCCGCGAGCTGATCGCGGATGGCGTCGCTGGCCTTGAAGTCCTTGGCGGCACGCGCGTCGCGGCGCTGGCGCAGCAGCGCCTCGACCTGCGGATCGGGCGTGAGGCCGGGAGCGAAGATGCCGATGTCGGTCGCGATCGCCGCGGCGGGCCGCTCCAGACTCAGGACGCCCAGGACGGCGTCGATGTCGTGCAGCAGCGCAGCCTCGGCAGCGCCGGGCCGCTCGACGGCGTTCATCCACGTGTTGACCTCGGCCAGCGCGAGCGCGATGTTGAGATCATCGTGCAGTGCGTGGGCGAGACGCTCGCGGCAGATCTGCGTCGCGGCGTGATCGGTTGGTGTCGTGTTCGCCGCCGCGACCTCCGCAAACCTCCGCAGCCGCTCCACCATGCGCTGGCTGTCCGAGAGCCCCTGCATCGTGAAGTTCGCGTTGCTCCGGTAGTGCGTCTTGATGAGCTCAAGCCGCAGCGCGGCGGGCTCGATCCCCTTCCCTGCTGGCGGTGACGCAAAGAGTTCCCGCGCCGTGAAGAAGTTGCCCTTGCTCTTGCTCATCTTCGTCCCTTCGACGAGCAGGAATCGCGGGTGGAACCACATCGAGGCGAAGGGCGCTCCGTCGGGCTGCGCGTTGAACGCGCCGCACGACTGCGCGATCTCGCACTCGTGGTGGGGGAAGATGTTGTCCTCGCCGCCGGAGTGCAGATCGATCAGCGCTGCGCTGCCTTGAGTCATGCCCGGCAAGTGGCTCGCACCGTCGCGCCCGACGAGCCTCTCGAGGCTCATCGCCGTGCACTCAATGTGCCAGCCCGGATAGCCAGCGCCCCACGGGCTCTCCCATTTCATGATGTGGCTGACATCTTCCTTCCACAGCAGGAAGTCGGCGGGATTCCGCTTGCCGGCCTGATTCGCCGCGGAGACGCGCCCGCCCTCGCCCTCCTTGAGGTTGTCCAGCGTGTTGCCGCTGAGCGCGCCGTACGAAGGGAACTGGCGCACGTCGAAGTAGACCACGCGCGAGCCGGGCGCGCCGACAACGTACGCAAAGCCCCGCTCCACAAGCCGCGCGATCACGGCGATCATGCCCCGCACATGTTCGGTCGCACGCGGCATCAGCGTCGCGTCCTTCTCGGCCTCGATCGCGACCTTCAGCCCCAGCCTTCGCGCATCCTCCTTGAACCGCCCCTCGTAGAACCGCGCGATCTGGTACGGGTCGCGCGGGTCAATCTCCGCGCCCGGCGGCAGCTTCCCGGCCTTCTTCGCCTCGGCGATGCGCTGGCCTGCAACGGCCATCTTGTCCAGGCCGCCGCCATCGGCGTCGGTGTCGTCGGTCATGTGGCCGACGTCGGTGATGTTCATCACGTGCGTGACGCGCCGGCCGTGCGTGCGGCGATCGTCAGCCTGCGCACTGGTCTCATTCACCAACTCGCACAAGGGCGACTCAACAAAGCGCCGCAGCAGGTCCGCCGCGAGAAAGCTGCGGAAGTTTCCGATGTGGGCATCGTCGTAGACCGTGGGTCCACACGTGTAAAACGTGACATGCGCCGGATCGGCGGGCCTGAACTCCTCGACCTTTTTCGTCAGCGTGTTGTAGAGCCGAAGGGGCATGGAGCGATGGTACGGCTGAGGAAGTGGTCGAGTGGTCGAGTGGCAAAGTGGTCGAGTGAAAGACTGGAAAGCGAGGCACTTGGCACTAGGCACTAGGCACTAGGGAAAGATCAAGACCGACAATCCGAAACCACTTGACCACTTGACCACTTCGCCTCAGCGTCCATCCAGCCGCGCCCGCGTCTTCTTTCCCACCTTGCGTGGTGCGAAGATCGCGTTGCTCTGGTTGAGGCCGGTTCCGACGGGGCGCGCGGGGCCGAGCTTGATGCGCTCCGCCGCGCTCTTCGCGTTGGCCTTGCTGAACTCAAGGCCAATGAACTCGCGCCCGAGCGCTCTGGCCATCACGCCCG
This sequence comes from Phycisphaerales bacterium, assembly GCA_040399065.1. Lineage (GTDB taxonomy): Bacteria > Planctomycetota > Phycisphaerae > Phycisphaerales > UBA1924 > JBBASU01. The sequence continues at coordinate 251,205 of JBBASU010000001.1, forward strand.
TCGTGCCGCTGCCCAGGAATGGATCGAGCACAAGATCGCCCGCGTTCGACGTCGCGCGGATGACGCGCTCGAGGTAGATCTCGGGCAACTGGTTGTCGTGCCCCGGTCGACGCTCAAAGTTGTTCCCCTGGATGCGTCCCCAGTACTGCCCGTACCACACATCCAGCGGCACGCGCATGCCCGGCGGCATTCCATCCTTCTTTGACTGCGTGCGCGGATCAAAGTACGTCGTCGCGCGGTCGCTGGGCTCCAGAACCTCCATGAGATTCCAGACCGGCAGCGCGCCGGGCTTGATGAAGTGCAGCGCGTGCACCTTGCTGTTGATGAAGCGGCGCTTGGTGTTCTGCCCGAAGCGATAGTGCCAGATGCACCAGTTCTCCATGTGCAGCCCGAGCCGCTTGAGCTCCACGACGATCTCCGCCGCCCAGTCGTCGGGAATGTTCACCCAGAACGATCCGCCCGGCCTCAGCACTTGCGCGCACAATCCAAGCCACTCGCGCGTGAACGCGAGGTATTCCTCCGCGGGCATCGCATCATCCCACGTGTCGTACTTCTTGGGAGCCTTGATGATCTTCTGCGGGTCGGGCGCCAGCACGCCGTCCTTCCAGCGGTCGTAGTCGCGCTTCCAGTTGAAGGGTGGATCCGCAAAGATCAGCCCAACCTTGCCACGCTCCGGCAACGCCACCAAAGAAGACCGGCAGTCCCCGACATACACGCGAGCCCGACCGAGCTTTCGCCCTTCCGCGTCCGAGCCCGCGGGGATGTCGTACGTCGGTGCTTTCGAGTCGACGGACATCTGGCTCGGCGCATCCTCCAGCGGAGCCGTGCCATGCACCTCAGCGATGGTGCGCATCTTCGGCGTTAACGTTCGGCGGCGCGGGGTCGCCTCGGCGTGCCCGTTGGTTTCTGCGGCGTCTGGAGATTGCATTCGGGGCATGGGATGGCCAGCGTAGCGATGCGGAGCAACACGCGCTCGGCCATGACAGGGCGTGACAGGGCATGACAGGGTGTGACAGGGCTTGTCAGGGTTCGAGCCGGTTCGACCGGGACTATCATCCCGCGGCGTTTGGCGTCGGGTTGGTCTCGCGTTCGCGAGGCCGAGGCCACTCGCTGTGCGACCGTCCCGGGCGAGCCTTTCCAGAGGCGCCAGTGGCGACGGTGATGCTGACCAGCGGGGATTGGCCCCGCATCGTCGGCGAGCGCACGCTCCCACACCGCCCCGCCGCGACGAGCGGCCAACGCCACGCCAGCATCCTGGCAGATCGAGAATTCACCCGTGCCCAACTCCAACAGCCACGAAGAGTCCGCCCATTCCCAGACCGAGCCCAAGTCACAAGCCAGCCCCGTCATTGGCGACCCCTCCGCCGACCACTACGTCCCCGTCACCGCAGTGAAGGGCGAGATCTTCGAAGAGACGATGCACTTCAGAGACCTTGGCCTCTCCGCCGAGGTTCTGAAAGGCTGCGAGGACGCGGGCTTCAAGCACCCCACCGTCACGCAGGCACGCCTGATGCCGCCCCTCCTTGAGGGCAAGGACGTGATGGGCCAGGCCAAGACCGGCACGGGCAAGACCGCCGCCTTCGGCCTGCCACTCCTCCAGAAGTGCACACCCGGCGTTGAGTTCCAGGCCATCGTCCTCGCCCCGACGCGCGAGCTCGCGGTGCAGATCACCGCGGAGATCGAAGAACTCGGCCGCCACACCGACATCCGCGCCATGACCCTCTTCGGTGGCCAGTCCGTGCAGGCTCAGGCCAACAAGCTCGAGCGCCGCCCGCAGATCATCGTCGGCACCCCCGGCCGCGTCATGGACATGCTCGAGCGCGGCCACCTGCACTTCAGGAACGTGCGCTTCGCCGTCCTCGACGAAGTCGATCGCATGCTCGACATCGGCTTCCGCGAGGACATCCGCAAGATCCTGGACCAGACGCCCCGCGAGCGCCAGACGATGTTCGTGAGCGCGACCATCTCCCCCGAGATCGACCGCCTCTCGCGCAAGTACCTGCGCGATCCCGAGAAGATCATCGTCCACTCAGGCTCTCTCACCGTCTCGATGGTGAAGCAGATGTACCTCTCTGTCAATCAGTGGGACAAGAAGCGGCTCCTGCTCCACATGCTCCGGCACGAGGACCCCGGCCTCACCCTCATCTTCTGCCGCCTCAAGCGCACCGTTGATGAGCTCGCCCGTGGCCTCAACGAGCGCGGCGTCGAATCCCACGCCATCCACGGCGACCTCCCACAGAGCAAGCGCACCGCCATCTTCTCGCGCCTCAAGGCCGGCACGCTCAGCGTCCTGATCGCCTCCGATCTGGTCTCGCGCGGCATCGATGTCGATGGCATCAGCCACGTCATCAACTTCGACATCCCTGAGGATCCCGAGGTCTACGTCCACCGCATCGGCCGCACCGCCCGCGCTGGCCGCGGCGGCGTCGCCTGGACCTTCGTCACACCCGAGCAGGGCGAGCTTCTCAGCAACATCGAAAATCTCATCAACGCCGAGGTTCCCAAGCTCGACTACCCCGAGTTCATCGCCAAGCCCGCGCCCGAGGGGTACCGCGCCGCGCTCCCCGGCGGCCGTCGCGAGGGCGGACTCCAGATCGCACGCATTGGCGAGGAAATCTCCGCGCCCGGCTCGCCAGCACCGGCGCCCAAGGCCCAGCCGCCCAAGCAGGGCAAGTATGAGGCGACGCTGAACCCCATCATGCCCGCGCAGGCCTCGAAGGTCGATGAGTCCAAGTTCCCCGGCGGCATCGTCCCCAGCAAGCTCCCGCCCAAGCGCCTCATCCGAGGATTCAAGACCGGACGCTGAAACGGCCTCGCGCCAATTCCGACCGCTATGTCTGTTACGCTGCGTAAGCACGTCGCGTACACCATGGCGGAGTTGCCACATGCTGCCCACCACCGATCATTCAGCCCGTGATCACTTTGATCATCCTGATCATCCAGCACAGGGCCTTGGCACGTCGAGTCCGGAAGGTGCAGTGCCGCGCGAGGCACCGCCCACCTCCCCCGGACTGCTGGGGCGCGCACACATTGAGCCCTCCTGGCCAGCTGTCCTGGGCATCATGTGCCTCGTGTACGGCATTCTGATCACGATCGTGGCGGGCTTCTCGCTGGCCGCGCCCTTCATGATGAACGCCTTCGCCCGCCTGATGCCCCCAGAGTCCGCGGCGATGATGGGGATGATGCAGCCCCCACACATCATCGTGATCAATTCGATCTACTACGTGCCCGCGCTGTTCATCAACGCATGGCTCGCGGTGCTCGGACTGAGGCTCCACCACAAACTCCCCGCGGCACCGGCCCGCATGCGCCTCTGGTCCTTCATCAAGATCGGCCTCGAACTCATGTGCGGGGCCATCACCTTCGTCGTCACACTCGAAGTGATGCGCCACCAGAACGAGTTCATCACCCAGCAGATGTCCACCGCCCCCGGCGCGCCCCCGCCGCCAACCTTCATGGCCTCCAACTGGTTCGTGTACTCCTCCGCCTCGCTGGGCGCGCTCTGGAGTCTGTTTCTCGGGCTCGCGTTGCCCATCTTCCTGCTGATCTGGTTCCGGCGCCGGAGTGTCCGGGACTACGTTGCGACGTGGAGCAGCAATCCCGCCGCGCTACAGGCCTAGCTCCGCGTGGTTCATTCGACTGCTTCACCCCCAAGCCTCCATCATGCAAGAGAGGGCCAGTCATTGGACGCAGACGCTCGAACGAATCTCACCTCGCCGCCGCCGCAAAGCCCTCAGGAGACCCCGCCAACGCGACCGGGCGAGATCAGCCGAATCGAGCCCACGCCAATGTGGTTCGGCGTGATCGGCTGGCTCTGTCTCCCCTTCGTGATCGTGAGCCTCGCCCTCTCCGCGTGGCTCCTCATCCACCCCATCTTCGCCGCGTGGGTCATCGAGCAAGCTCCCGGCTCACGCGATGACCTCTCCGGCGGCATGCGCTTCCTGCGGATCCCGGACGTCACGCTCATCCTGCTGCGAATCGCGATGGCCGTCTGGCTCATCTGGGTCGCAAAGGCACTCCGCCGCCGCCAGCCGGGCTCGGTCGCGGGCCTGCGCCGGTGGTGTGTGCTCAAGCTCATGCTCGAATCACTGATGGTCGGTGTGACGTACATGCAGATGGCCGCCCACTTCAGATCGCGCTCCGACATGGGCGCTCAGGAGACGTTCTGGGCGGCCTTCGGCATGGCCATATGGACGGCCATCACAGGATGGACGCTGCCGCTGCTGCTGCTGGCGTGGCTGGCCCTGCCAATGGTGCGGAAAGACGAGGCCCGAATCCCCAAGAGAGAAGCATGAATGGTGCCGGGGACGCGCCGTGCACAGATCGGCCCGCCTCAGGTACCATGACCACGCCCCTTGGCTCGGACTGCTCCTCGGCTCTGGATGATGCCCCACTATGCGCTGCAAGAACTGCGACTACACCCTCTGGAACATCAAGGCGCGTGAGTGCCCCGAGTGTGGCTCGGCCTTCAAGCCCAGCGACTTCACCTTCACGCTCAACGCCGTTCGCTACTGCTGCCCCCACTGCCAGCAGGACTACTACGGCACAGGCCCGCAGGGTGAGCTCGTTCCGCGCAGCTTCATCTGCGTCTCATGCGCGCGGCCCATCGACATGGACGAGATGGTCCTCCTCCCGACCGAGGGTGTCAGCGAGGAGATCACCCAGCCCGATGTCATGCCCTGGCTCGAGCGCCGGAAGATCGGCTTCCTCCGCGGCTTCTTCGGCACCATCGTGCGTGCGATGGGCTCTCCGGGACGCCTGATCAAGATGGTCCCCGAGGACCATCCTCCCACACACGCCTTCATCTTCGCGGCCCTGACCAACCTCCTCTACATCGCCGTCGGTCTCTCGCCCCTCCTCTTGATCATGCTCGTGCCGATGCTCGGCGTCGGCGGCCAGGGCGGGATGCGGGGGGCCGCGGCGTCGGCAGGAGGCACCGCTGGCTTTGCCCTCGGTGCGTGGGCCTTTGTGATGGTGCTCGTCGTCGTCTGGGGGGCCGCGGCCCATCTCGTGCTCTGGGCCACCGGCACCACCACCCGCGGCATCGGTCGCACGTACCACGCTGTCTGCTACTCCAGCGGCGCCAACGCGCTGGTTGCGATCCCTTGCTTTGGGCCCTATCTCTGCTGGGTCTTCTGTGCCTGGTGGATCGTCTCTGCGATCATCATGCTGAAGGAGGCACAGGGTGTCTCTGCCGGCCGCGCCGTCGCGGCGATCCTCGGCCTCCCGATGGTCATCGCGACGCTCGGCGTGATCACCTTTGTCGGCTTCATCGTCGCTTCCAGCAACGGGGCCTTCGGCCCAGGCTCGCAGCAGAGCTGGAGCGTGACCGCGCCGCCAGCGCCGGCCGCATCGAATGACTCGACTTCCCCGCTGGGCCGTGCGAACGAGGTCATGATCTCAGTCCTCGATGCTCGTTCGAGCAACCTCGCGTTCCACCCGGCAGAGCTCCTGCGATACCCGCTTGGAGAGTCGCTGCTTCCCGGCACTTCTGAACTGGCGGGAGGTTTGTCCGGCGCCGAGATCGACCAGCTTGACACCGAGCCGACCGAAGCGATCGTCGAGGCGGTCATCGAGGCGCAGCCGGCGGCCGCGCTGCAGCGCTTCGGGGACTTCGTCTTTGTTCACCGCGGGTTGCCCGCGGACCAGTTCGGCAACTCACCCCTCGACGCATGGGTCTTCATACTGGCCCCGAAGGCAGAATCACTCCCCGACACCATCCACGTCGGTGTCGCCGGAGGCGGCATCCTCTCCATGACCCGGGCAGACTTCCTCGACCAGCTCGACCTCGAGAACCAGCGTCGCGCAGGCTGGGGCATCGAGCCGATCACCGCGCCAAACGAAGTAGGGCAGTAAGTCACGAGCGAAACCCGCCTCCCGGCCCGTCAGCACCGCTTGCATTTCTCATCCCTAGTGCCCAGTGCCTTCCTCTCCCCCTCATGCGAGCCGCCCTTCTTCTGAATCCCAACGCTGGAAAAGGGCGCGCCGCCTGGATCGCTGCTTCGCTTGATGCGGCGCTCCGCGCGCAAGGCATCATCGCCGAGCGCATCGACGTCCACGCGCCCGATGCCGATGCCAGGCTCGCCGCCGCGTCCAGCACCCTCGACGCTGTCATCGTCATGGGTGGCGACGGCACCGTTCATCACGCGCTCCCGAAGCTGCTCAACGCTCCAGCCGCGCTCTACCACTTCGCGCTCGGCACCGAAAATCTCGTCGCCAGAGAACTCGGCCACCGCGCCGACACATCGCTCGCCGCCAGCCTCATCGCCGCGGGCCGCACACGCACGCTCGACACCGGCCTCCTCGCCACCAACGGCGCGCCCGCTCCCGCAGCCTCCCCCACTCCCTTCGTGGTCATGGCATCGATAGGCCCCGATGCCTCGGTCGTGCACCGACTCAACGCAACCCGGACCGGACCCATCTCGCATCTCTCATACCTGCGCCCCATCCTCGCGGAGCTGGTGCGTCCGGTCCTGCCTCGGATGAGCATCGAGGCCGACGGCTTCACGCTCGTGACGGATACGGCCGGACTCCTCGTCATCGCCAACTCACGCCAGTACGCCCTCCGCACGGACCCCGCCCCGGAAGCTCGCCCCGACGACGGGCTGCTCAACGTCGCCTTCTTCCCCGCCAGCCACGCCGTCGCCGTCGGAATCTGGCTCCTCCGATCCCGCCTCCGACTCGCGCGAGGATGCGTGAGAACGCAGGCCCGTCAGATCAAGGTCCGCACCTCGGACCCCAGAACCTGCCTGCAGCTCGACGGCGAGGCCGTGACGCTCGCGGCTGGACCCCAGCCCACCCAGGCAGAAACCAGCCTGACCGTCACGGTCAATCCAGGAAGCCTGCGAGTCTTCACGCGCTAGCTCGTCGCCCGCCCCTTGCGCCGCTAGAGTGACCTCATGTCGGGACTCGACCTCTCCATTCTGGACGCCACGCGCCGGGTCGCTCGCGAAGATACTGATTTTCTTGACAAGCACTTGCGTCGCGCCGCGACCCTCCTCGCCGTCGGTGGCGAGCTGCGCATCCGGCTCGTGAGCGACGCCGAGATGGCCCACGCCCACGAGCGCTACGCCGGTGTGCCAGGCACCACCGATGTCCTGACCTTCGACCTGAGTCCGCCGAACTCCGCCGGCGGGAAGCAGATTCCGATTCCGTCAGGATTATGTTTGACTTCTGATCGTATCATGTACACAATTGATGCCGATGTCTTCGTCTGCGTCGACGAAGCGGCACGCGCGGCGGGTTTGCGTGGGTACCCTTGTAGGCAGGAGGCGTTGCTCTACGCCATCCACGGTCTGCTGCATTGCCTGGGCCACGACGACCACGATGAGGCCGAGTACCGGGCGATGCACGCCCTTGAGGATCTGGTTCTTGAAGCGTTGGGGGTCGAGGCAAGATTTGATCAGGATCTGAGGGGCTGAGTCTGATGGTGATCGCGGCGGTCCGGCGCTGTTTCGACACCTGCGTGCTGCGGTTGGAACCGGAGTTGGAGGCTTCGAGTTGGATGGCCTTGGCTGGCTCGTGATTGCGTGCTTGGCGCTGGCCTTGGGGTCGGTGCTTTCGGCGTTGGCCCAGTCCCTGCGCAATCTCTCTCGCACCGCTCTTGAAGAAGTCGCGGCGATCCGCAATTCACCCGGTGCAACGGCCCGGGTCCGAGCAATCCTCTCCGACCTTGAAGGACACGCCAGCGCGGTCGCCCTGCCGCGGGTCGTCTGTAACCTGCTCGTCGCCGTTTCGCTGATCATGTTTGTCGCTTTTGCGCGTGACCCCTTCCAGGCTTCCTCGGGGCCTGGAACGTGGGACCTTGTCATCGGTGCGCTCTCGGCCTCGGTTCTTCTCTGGGGCTTTGGAGTCGCCATCCCGACCGCAGTTGCCAACCACGCTGCCGAGATCACCGTCCATGCCTGGTCGCCGGTCCTGCGGCTGACCTATGTGCTGCTGACACCTCTCCGCGCCATTGCTCGACTTGTTGACGAGATCGTCCGCCGTCTTGCCGGCAAGGAACGCACCACCGACAGCCAGGCCATCGAGGAAGAGCTTCTTTCCGTCGTTGAAGAGGCTCAGGTGGACGGTCAGTTCGACCAGACCGAACGCGAGATGATCGAGGCCGTCGTCAGGTTCCGCAACCGCACGGTGGCGCAGATCATGACGCCCCGCACCGAGATGGAAGCGATGCCGCTGATCAACGATCTCTCGGCAGTCACGGCGGCGATCCGGAAGATCGGCCACTCTCGCATCCCCGTCTATGAGCAGACCGCCGACCGCATCGTGGGCATCTTCTATGTCAAGGACCTGATGCGGTGGCTCGCTGGCGAAGGGTCACGCGCGGGCAAGGGCTTTGACCTTCGTGCACTGCTTCGCCCGGCGGTCTTTGTCCCCGAGAGCAAAACCTTGCGCGAACTGCTCGGCGAGCTCCTCGCAAAGCGCGTCCACATCGCCATCGTCGCCGACGAGTACGGCGGCACCAGCGGCCTCGTCACCATCGAGGACATCGTCGAAGAGGTCTTCGGCGAGATCCAGGACGAATACGAACGCCCCGAAGAGGACGCGAGCACCATCCGCATCGCGCCCGGCTCAAGCTTCGCGGAATTCGACGCCCGGATCTACCTCGCCGATGCGAACGACGCGCTCGAGCAGCTCGGTGTCGAACTCCCCGAGAGTGAGGACTACGACACAGTGGGCGGCTTCATCACCGCCACGCTCGGCCGCATTCCAACCGCGGGCGAAGTCCTACGAATCGATGGGGCTCAGATCACCGTCATCGCCGCCGAGGCCACCCGCGTCGGTCGCATCCGGATCGAGTCAACCAAGAACATGCCCGAGCCCACCCCCGAGGAAGTGACCTCTACGGGAGCAGAGCCCGAGTCGCTCCGCTCGGGCAACAGCCAGCGGTAAGCCGAGCCCCGCAGTGGCTCACGCCCGCCGGCAGTTCACCGACTTCGGTTCCCAGGCCCACCACACCACCCGCGTGTGCTCTCGCTCGGCGGCGCATTCAGGGACGGAGTGCTGCGGCCGCGAAAGATCAACAGCCGCTCACACGCTGACCAGCCCGACCGCTCAGCGTCTCGGCCAAGAACAGCCCTTGGCAGATGATCGGTCAGATGCAAAAAGTACAACGGACACCCCGTGAAGGGCGTCCGTTGCGAGGATCAAAGTGGAGGTCGACGGGCCTTAGGCGCGGCGGCGGCGAGCAATCATCAGGCCACCGATGCCAGCGAGTGCCAGCGTGCCGGGGGTCGGGATCACGTTCGCGCCGACAATCAGCTTGTAGAGCAGATTCTCATCGTGGCCGAGACCGTCGAAGTTACGATCGCCGAAGCCGGTGATCGCGAGGAAGTACGTACCAGCGGGGACGGTCGCCTCGAGCGAAGAGAAGAGGCTCACACCGCTGTCGTCATCGAACGCGAGCTCGACGCCGTTGCTGTCAAAGAGGGCCAGCATGGTGTCGCCAGTCGAGCTGTTCGGGCGGCCAAAGCTCGACGCAACGATCTGCGCAGGGCCCGTAACCGTGATCTGGAAGAAGTCGACGTCGTCGGGAACGATCCCGCCGTCGATCAGCACCGAATCACCGGGAGCATCGAACGTGGGAAGCACGTTGGAGCTGATGGCGTTGTTGTTTCCCTCGGTCTCAAGAATCACCGTCGCCTGAGCAACGGGAACGATGGCCAAACCTGCGATGGCCAAAAGGCTGTAGGCACGCATGAACAACTCCTCTCTTCTTCTCTTCGGGACGTAGACCAAGGCCCCAAACAGGGCTTCGACGCGTCCCGCCTAATGCGGTATCTGACTCCAGCATCAACATGCACCACGTCTCCGGTGTGTGCCAGCATTCGGAAAGAAAAAGTTCATGCGATTGCTGGCAACGCGCGATGATTACGCCAGAACCCCGTTTCCACCCTTCTGGGCAGGTCAAGACCTCCGGGACGTGGCCGTGCAGAGTTATCAGGCCCGGTATGCCGCCAGCCACTCACGCCGAACCCGACTCGCTCGGGCCTGGCCGCGCGATCGCCGTTGAACCAAGGGAGGCTCGGAGTGGCCTTTGGCCGCGCTTGGGTCTACCATGCAGGCCCACGAGTTCCGCGGTTTGGCCGCAAGCCCGTGGTGCGACGACCCGATGTCCAATGTCGGTGTTCGTTCCAACGTGGATCCCTTCGGGGGCATAGCTCAGTTGGTAGAGCGCATCCATGGCATGGATGAGGTCAGGGGTTCGAGTCCCCTTGCCTCCACGTCTGAATCAGGCCCGAGCCGCATGGCTCGGGCCTGTTCGTTTTTGGACGGGCTGGTGCGGCGGGGCGGTGTTACTGGAACGCAGAGGAAGACGGAGGGATGGGAAGGAAGACGGAGAAGGGGGATGATGGTGTCAGGACTGGGTGCGGCTTGGCCTCAGTAAGGAGCGCCGACCTACCCGAGCCAACCTACCCGAGGAAGGACCTTGCCGCGCCGCCGAGGAGTTGGGCCTGCTGCTGCGGCGTGAACTCCCTGATGCTGCGGATGAGCTGGCCGGGGTGATCCTCGCCGAGGGGGAATGGGTAGTCGCTGCCGAGCGCGACGCGCTCGGCGCCAAAAAGCTGGACGACGTGGCGGAGCGCATCCGCGTCGTGCGTGAGTGAGTCGACCCAGACTTTGCCGAGATCCTGGCGTGGGTTGCGTGCGTTCTTGGGAAAGAGATCCGGCCGCGCGGCGAGGCCGTGCTCGATGCGGCCCAGGGTGCCAGGCAGGCTGCCACCGGCGTGGGCGAAGCAGATGCGCAGCGTGGGATGACGGTCGAGCACGCCGCCGAAGAGGATGGACATCATCGCGATGGTCGTCTCGGTGGGCATGCCGACGAGCCACGGCATCCAGTAGCGTTCCATGCGGTCGATGCTGGTGCGCGTGCGCTCCATCACTCGCGCGGCTTCGCCGGTGGGGAGCTCGACCATCTGCTCGATGGCGGTGTGTCGCAGCATGTCCCAGGGATGGACGAAGACCGCGGCGTTAAGTAGAGCGGCGTGGGCGAGGACTTCTTCGATGCCGGGCGTGTCGAGGTTCTGGCCGTTGACGTGCGTGCCGATCTCGATGCCCGCGAGGCCGAGCTGATTCACGCAGCGCTCAAGCTCGCGGCACGCAAGGGCCGGATCCTGCATTGGCAGCGTCGCGAGGCCGATGAAGCGGCCGGGGTGTGCGCGGCAGACTTCCGCGATGTGATCGTTGAGGAGTCGCGCGAGGTCGAGCGCATCGGGCGCGAGGGCCCAGTACGAGAACATCACGGGCACGGTACTGAGCACCTGGATGTCGACGGAGCGCGCGTCCATTTCGTTGAGGCGCGTGAGTGGGTCCCAGCAGTTGGCGTGGATCTCGCGGAAGGACTGGCGCCCGCCGCCGGGGAGGGTCTGCTGCATGCGGGCGCAGCCGGGTCGCTCGTGGGCGAGCTCGATCCAGCCTGCGTAGCCACTGCGCGCAGTCCAGTCGGGCCACCGCTCCGGGAGGATGTGCGTGTGCAGGTCGATGACGGGGGCGGGTGGCAAGCGTTGGTCTACCGGAAGGCGGAGAGAAGCAAAGAAGTTTCACCACAGAGACACAGAGGGCACTGAGATCGAAGAAGTGGTCGAGTGGTCGAGTGAAGGAACAAAGGCGGCACACGAAAGCACCAATCGCGCAGCCACGTCCGCTCCGACCCTATTGCCCAGTGCCTAGTCCCCAGTGCCTATTTCACCGGCGACTCTTTGCCGCCTTGATCTTGCCGCCCCTGAGCGCAATCGCGCCGGCTCGCTGGATGATGTGGCCGCACTGGGTACAGGTGCGGCGGTCGGCGGGGCCGTCCCAGAAGTCGTTCATGATGATCTTGAGGTCCTCGTCGATCTTCTTGAGCTGCCAGCGGGCCTCGTGCACGAGGTGGTCGCACTCGGGGCAGTACCAGCGCAGGCCATCGAGCTGCCCCTTCGCACGCGGGAACTCGACGATGAGGCCCACGGTGTTGGCCGGGCGCTGCGGGCGGTGCGGCACCCAGCGCGGCAGCAGGAAGAGCTCGCCCTCCTTGATCACCACATCGTGCGGGGCGGAGCCGTCGAGCGGGCGGATGCGCACCGCGACGTCGCCCTTGACCTGGTAGAAGAGCTCTTCGGTGGGGTTGACGTGGTAGTCGTTGCGGGTGTTGGGGCCGCCGGAGACGAAGAGGACGACGTCCTCGCTGCCGGTGAAGAGCTGCTTGTTGCTGACGGGGGGCGTCAGGTTCTTCTTGTTCGCGGCGATCCACTTCTGGAGGTGGATGAGTGGGAAGGTGATGCCGCGGGGTGGGGCGGTGTACTCGCCTTGTTTGAGCTTGGGCTTGGGAGAGGGCTTGGAGGCGGGCTTCGTGGCAGTCTTGGCGGCGGCGGTTCGTGGTGATTTGGCCATGGAGTCATGGTACCAACTTGGTCGTGGCGGGATGCGGTCGTGTGGTGGTCAGGCACGACCAGTCCTTCGCACTGGCGGGGCGATCGCGCTCGTTTCCGGGGGTGTCGTCGCTTCGCTCCTCCACCGCCCGGCTATGAACGTGGAGGCCTTCGGCCTCGAGGAAACAGGCCACGGAGTGGCGTGCCACCCAAGACAGCGACCCAAGGCAGCCACACAAGAAAGTCCCACGGAAAAGTCATTCTGGTCAGCCGTGTTGGGCCCCACCACTCGGGTCCGTTGGACCCGGAGTGGTGGCACCGCAGTGGCTACTCGAAGCGGTCGTCGGTGGTGGCTCGGCTGGGCGCGGCGGGCCGCGGGGCCTTGGGCTTGGACTGCAGTTCGGAGACGACGCCCGCCAGGACCTTGAGGTCGCGTGACTCCTGCAGCTGCGCGATGTCCGCGGCATCAACGCCCGCCTTGGCCATCGTGTCGAGTGCGCTCTTCCAGAGCTTCTCGCGCTTCGTCTCGCTTTCGCAGACGAAGAGCTCGCTGACGGCCTCCGAGAGGCGCGTGGCAAGCACGCTGTCGCGGTGTGCGAAGAAGCGCTTGACGATGCCTTGCTGATAGGGCGTGAGATAGAACTTGCCGGCCATCACTCACTGTACGGAGGACTCGGAGTGTTCACCACAGAGGCACAGAGAGCACAGAGTCTCTATGAATGCCGGCTGAGCAAAGGAGGATTCTTGAGTTTCCTCATCCTCTGCGACCTCTGTGCCTCTGTGGTGAATCTGAGCTTTGAGTTCGACCGGATGATGGTGGACTGAATCGCCTAGTCGTGTGCGAGCACACCGTTCACGTGCCTGCTCATTGCTTGATCGAAGCGATCCTGCGTGAACCGCAGCGCGTTGGCGCGGCAGGCCTGGTCGGCATTCTTGGGGCAGCGTCTTGCGGCCTCGGCGAGCGACTCGGGCGACTGCGTGCGGAAGAAAGCGCCGGTGTGCCCATCGCGCACGGTGTCGAGCGCGCCGCCTCGCGCGAACGCTACCACGGGGAGGCCGCTGGCCTGGGCCTCGACCGCCGTCATGCCGAAGTCCTCGACCTGCGGATGCACGAAGAGCCGCGCAGTTTGGAAGAGCTCTTGCAGCCGCGCTTCGCTCACGCGGCCGAGAAACTCGATGCGTGCTGCGGGAAAGGCCGCGGCGTGACGACGCAGGTGAGGCTCGTGCGAGCCTGATCCTGCGATGACGAGGCGTGCCCGCGCGAGCGCCGCCGCCTCGATGGCAAGGTCAATGCGCTTGTAGGGCTCGAGCGCGCTAACGAGGAGCCAGAAGTCCTCGCGCGGCGTGCCCGGGGGCGGCGGCGTGAAGACGTCGGTGCGGATCGGCGGATGGACCACGTGGACCTTGTCACGCCGGATTCCGTAGCACGAGGCGGTGAGCGCGGCGGTGTGGTGCGAGTTTGCGATGAAGCGCGTGACATTACTCGCGGTGGCGCGGTCCCAGCGGCGCAGGGCTGGGCCGAACGCCGCGAGGCCGAGGGCGCGGGCGCGTGACTCCTTCGCGTACTCGTGCCCCTGCGACCAGAGGTAGCGCGCGGGCGTATGGATGTAGCAGAGGTGTGGCACGCCCATGGGCGGACGAAGGCCCTTCATCGCGGCCGAGCTCGTGCTCACGACGAGGTCGATCGGGCTTCGCTCATGCTCCAGCCCGAGGCGGCGGGAGAGCTCTTCAACCGCGCTCGGATACAGCGGCAGCAGCCAGCGGCGGAGCGAGGTGGAAGCGAGCGGCATGCGGCCAAGCGTCGAGACGGTCTTCGCAAGCACATCGATGGCGGGTGTGAGCGGGCGTCCGTCGTCGAACATGGTGTAGAGGCCGACGACCTCGCCCATGGTGGGGAGGAGCCGCGAGAGCGCGTCAAGGACGAGCTCGCCGCCGCGCAGGCCGCAGAGCCAGTCGTGGGCGAGGATGATGCGGGGTCGGTGGGTCATGTGCTCAGGTGGTCACGTGGCGTTGCGTGCGAGGGGGGAAGGGGCGAGGGGAGAGGGGGGCGGACTTTGCCCGATCTAATCGGTCGTACAGTGTTGCATGAAGGATGGATCAGTGCTGGCGGATCACAGGGCCGTTGCCCCCGGGGTGCGGGCGAGCAACCGGCTCGGGCTGGACTATCGCGCGATGGCCAAGCAGCTGCCCGCACCGCCCCTGCCGCCCGGGGCGCGGGGCATTCTGGACATCCACGCGCACATCAACGGACCGGCAGCCTCGAAGATCTACCGCGAGGTGGCAGAGCTCTACGGCATCTCTATGACCTTCACGCAGGTGCGGCTGCCGGAAGCGCAGGCCGTCCGCGATACGCTGGGTGACTTCGTCCGCTTCATCGCCTTTCCGAACTTCCGCGAGGCGGACAAGCGGCGGGCGTTCACGGAGGGGTACCTCGAGGACATCGCGGCGTTCCATGAGCGCTTCGGGGCCCGGATCCTCAAGCTCTGGAACGCGCCGCGGATGTACGAGTTCTTCGAGGGAGAGACGGGCAAGGACCTGATCGAGTTCGACAGCCCCTGGCGCGTGCGGCACGCTCAGCTGGGTGAGCAGCTCGGGATGATGTTCATGGTGCACGTCGCGGACCCGGACACGTGGTTTGCGACGCGGTACAAGGACGCCTCGCGCTTCATGCGGAAGATCGACCACTACCGCGGCCTGCGCGCCATGCTCGATCGCTTCAAGGGCCCTTGGATCGCGGCCCACATGGGCGGCTGGCCGGAGGACCTTGGATTCCTCTCGGAGATGCTGGAGAAGCACCCGAATCTTTACCTGGACACGAGTGCGACAAAGTGGATCGTGCGTGAGATCTCGCGCCACCCGCGTGACGCCGCGGCGGAGTTCTTCGTGCGATGGAAGGGCCGGATCCTGTTCGGATCCGACATCGTCACAACCGACGAGCACCTGGCTCCGAAGCCGGCGCCCGCCGCTGGAGCACCGGCGAACAAGCATCCGATGGCGGACCTCGCCGACTCACCCGAGGGAGCGTTCGATCTCTACGCGAGCCGCTATCTCGCCCTCAGGATGATGCTGGAGACGGGCTACGACGGCGAAAGCCCGATCGCCGACCCGGACCTCATGATGGTGGACCCTGCCCGGTACGGACCGATGGACGCGCCCACGCTGCGGGGGTTGTCGCTCCCCAATGACGTGCTGGCGGAGATGTACGGCGGTGCGGCACGTCGCGTGATGGCCCAGGTGGGCGTGGCCGTCTGAACTCGGGCATGGCACGCCGCAAGAGTCCGGCGGAGGCACCGCCGTCCACGGGAAAGCGACTCTCTCACAATCTGAGCGCAGTCCTCGCAACGTACCGCAAGAATTTGCGTAAAAGTGGCATCGTGGAGTGTCCCTGATCCGCGAGCACGTGACTGCACAGGCGTGTACCCCCCGGCAGCACGTGCACAGCGCGGATCCTCCAAGCACTCAGGAGGCACCCATGATCAAGCACCTCTCGCAGCTCGCCACCCTTGCCGATTACAAGAAGGCCTGCTCCGGCGATGGCAAGTCGCTCTCTGATAAGCCCACGCCCTTCGTCTTCTTCCCCAAGTTCGCGTTCAGCAAAACGAGCACTGGGCCTGTGCTGCTGCTCGGGAGCGTGCCGGGCGCGGTCATGAGCGAGGCGAAGAAGAAGGGTGGTGCATGCATCACCGGAAAGGCCTCGCTGAACGCGGAGGGGAAGATCGCGCTGGAGGGAACAAGCGCGAAGGTCGATGCGAGCGCGATCCAGCCGGCCTTCGCCGCGATCGGCGTCTCGAAGAAGATCGCGGCTTCCAGCGATGATGAGCCCGCCTCGCAGGCGAAGCCCGGCGCGAAGAAGTTCCCCGATCCGCTCACGACGCCGAAGGCGGAAGAGCCGCTCAAGACCAAGGCCCTGGGCAAGAACTACGAGGGTGAGGACAAGAAGATGGGCTGGCGTGCCCAGGGGAACGAGAAGCTCGCCGAGACCGACGGCACCACGACGCTCTACGCCAACGAGCGGCTCAAGAAGAAGCTCGAGATCGGCTTTGATGGCAATGGGCACCTGGTCGACTCTGACGGCAAGCGTCTGAAGGATGAGTCCATCGGGTTTGTCGCCGATCCCGAGACCGGCGGCGGGCTGCACCAGTTCGATGGCAGCGTCACCCTCAAGACGCCCGACGGGAAGACCAAGCGCGTGCATCATTCGACGCCGCTGTCGGGCAAGCCCGTCTCGGGCGCTGGCACGATCGACACCAACCGCAAGGGGACGATCAAGGAGATCACCGACCAGAGCGGGCACTATAAGCCCGGGGGCGATCTCACGTTCCAGACCATCAAGGCCATGGCCAAGGAAAAGGACGCCGAGGGGTTCGACAAGAACCTGACCGACCGGCGCACCGATGGCGACGGCGTACCCATGAACAAGCGCGCGAAGGTGACGCTGGTGGGCAAGAAGGGGATCGAAGACGACGAGTGGAAGACCGTGAAGGGCAACCCGGCGAAGATCAACGAGCTGGTGATGAAGAAGTTCGGCCCGGCCGTGCAGTTCACGGAGAACCAGCTCGACCGCGCCACGCACGAGTACATCAACATCCTGATCTCGCAGCGCACGAGCGTCAGCGTCACGAGCCAGCAGTACCTGCAGACCGAGGGAAACGAAACAGCCATCCGCGCGAAGAAGGACCTCAACAAGGAGTTTCACAGCAAGATCAGCAAGGTGAAGCGCGCCGACAACGCCGACGCCGCGCGAGGCGAGGCGAAGATGACCGCGGCGGAGATGCGCAAGCTGGGCATCAACCCGATGGCGGCCAAGGGCGTCACGGCGAACGCGTCGCCAACCACGCGCCACACGCCGCAAGTCGCGAAGAAGATCGCGGCGGAAGCCAACAAGGGCCGCAAGCCCGCGCCCGCGACCGATGGCGGCGCTGACACCGAGGGCGAGTCACCTTCCGATGCGAGCCCCGCCCCCGGCCAGAAGCACAAGCTGCTCGGCTACGTCGGGGGCGACAGCGCCGACGCGCTGAGCGCCTCGCAGGAAGCCGAAACCGAAGAGACGCTGAGCACGATGCCCGCGGACGCCGAACCTGGGGCGGATCTGGAAGAGGACTCGGGACCCTTGCGGGACGAGCCCGGCAGCACCCGCAATCCGAAGGCATACTCGAAGCCGGAGGCCAAGTCCAGCAAGAGCGGCGGCTACGTCGGCGACACGGACACCAGCGCCGTCCTGCGGAACAGCTCGCAGAATCCGTACGCGTACAAGCCCTTCAAGCCGGGGAAGAAGGGGAAGTGAGCTTGAGCGGAAGGGGTCTTGACGCGTCACGCTCTTGTTGGTGCGGCGCAGACACGACTGCGCGGCGCGGAGAAGCGGCTCGATCACGCGAGTCGCCGTTTCATCGCCGCGCAGCGGCGGAGGTCAATAGACGGGCGTCGCGGCGAAGCCGCACGCCCGGTGGGGAGCTCGAAACCCACGCACCACGCAGTGGTGCAGGTGATCCTCAGTCACGACGCCGCGGCGTAGATCGCGGGGCGGTAGCGGGGCTTGGGGACCTTGCGCTTGCTGGCTTTGGCCGAGGCGATCCAGGCTTCCATCGCGATGAGCACTTCGTGCAGCGCCTTCTCGGGCGAGGGACCATGGGCCGAGCAGTACTTGAGGTCCGGGACGTCGGCGATATAGGCCTTGTCCTCGGCGCTGTAGAAGAGGTTGATGTGGTACTTGGGGAGCTTCATTCTTTCATCGACGCCTCTATGTGCCTATTGAGCCACCGACCATGAACAACAGGTTGCCAACCAAGCCAGTGCTTATTAGCAAGGTCGAAAAGGTACTTTGACCCTTGGCCGGCGACTCCGGCCACAAACTTGCCTCCAAGGCCAGACTGTGCACCAGTCGCAGACCCAATCGCGCCTTCAACACCCACAGTTACCGCAACAGCGGTCAAGAAGCCCGCAAGGCTCAAGCACTTTTTTACAATCGGAATCGCGCCCGCACTAGTTGAAAACTCATGATGATATCCTGCGATTGCCGAGGCTTCATTGAGGTTTGAAGTCGACAGCCACTCTCTAAATCTTGCACTCTTGTCTCTCACTTTAAAGACGTCCGAGGCGTGCAGAAGTCTAGCGTTGACAAAGCGACGAACATCTGGAAAATCGACCTCAAGCCCCAAAGAATCAACTACGTTCTTGCGTTGAAAAGCCAGCTCACCAGATTCCCTCAATTTGTCACAGCAGAAGCTTGGCACGACTCTCGATGTCCACAAATCCGATTTCAAAATACCTGCCAAACCAACGGCTTCTGTGGAACTTCCAATCTCGGAAAGAAGCGACTGCGGCGACGGGAGCTCGATGCCATGATGACGCAATTCGTCAGCAACTGTCTCGTCCAAGTTCCAGATTATTCGACGACCGTCGGGATACTCGATCGAAGGCTCTACTCGCACGTCAAGGGACGGCGGCGTATACTTAATGGATCTCTGTAGATACTCTTGCTCGATCCAACTTGCTAAGTATGCTCGGCATCTGTGCGCACGAAAGAAGTCTGAGTTCGCCTCGCCGATGCTCGACTGAATCGCTGACGACTCGGGATGTCGAGCATTGTCGACTACGGCGCGATGTAAGCGACGAAATACCGATCCGCTACCAAGCGACTGACGTAACCGGCTCTGACCAATGAATCGCTCGATATCCCACTCGTTGCCGTGAGATTTCATAAGACACAGTCCTCTTTGGACATCATTTACGGCTTGCGCACCCACGTGATAGTTGCAGTGAACTATCGAAAGCTCGCCTTCAGCGATCATCGTTGTAAAGCGTTCTAGCTGGTTACTCGCACGAAACCACTTGACCACATCACTAAATGTGTTCGGGTTCTCAAATCGCAAAAACACGCGATCGTAGTAGAGAATCGCTTCAGCCAAATCCCCCACATCAGCGGCGCGCGTACCGCCATTGCTAACGCCCCGGACATCACAGAGGACTGATCGCACCTTGGTTTCTCCTCAATCCCCCGTATCCAGCACCGCCATGAACGCCTCCTGCGGGATCGTCACGTTGCCGATCGACTTCATCCGCTTCTTGCCTTCCTTCTGCTTCTCGAGCAGCTTGCGCTTGCGGCTGATGTCGCCGCCGTAGCACTTGGCGAGGACGTTCTTTCGGAAGGCCTTGATCGTCTCTCGGGCGATGATCTTCCCGCCGATGGCGGCCTGGATCGGGATCTCGAACTGGTGGCGCGGGATCTGCTCCCGCAGGCGGGCGCAGAGCCCGCGGCCGCGCTGCTCGGCCTTGTCGCGGTGCACGATGACAGAGAGGGCCTCTACCGCGTCGCCATTCACGAGGATGTCCATCTTCGAGAGGTTGTCCGCGCGGTACGCGATCACCTCGTAGTCCATCGTGCCATAGCCGCTGGTGAGGCCCTTCATCTTGTCGAAGAAGTCGTAGATGATCTCAGCGAGCGGGATCTCGAACTGGATCAACTCGCGCGATGCGCTCACGAAGGACTGTGTCTTGTAGATGCCCCGCCGGTCGAGCACGAGCTTCATGATGTCGCCGATGTACTCCTTGGGCATCATGATGTCCAGGCGGCAGATCGGCTCGCGCATCTCGGCGATGACGGACTGGTTGGGAAGCTCGGCGGGGTTGTGAACCTCAACGAGTTGGTGGCCCGGGGGAACCTCGCCGTGGTGCGGGCTCCCCTCCACAACCTTCTTCAGGACCTGCCCCGACGGCGACACCACGTCGTCGACGCTGCGGCAGAGGATCTGATACGACACCGTCGGCGCCGTCTGCACGATCTCGACGCCACCCTCGCGCTCGAGACGCTCCTGGATGATGTCCATGTGCAGGAGGCCAAGGAACCCGCAGCGGAAACCGAAGCCCAGGGCCTCAGAGTGCACG
The DNA here is from genome assembly GCA_040399065.1 of Phycisphaerales bacterium. Taxonomy (GTDB): domain Bacteria; phylum Planctomycetota; class Phycisphaerae; order Phycisphaerales; family UBA1924; genus JBBASU01. The sequence goes on from JBBASU010000001.1 coordinate 271,436, forward strand.
GGCTGGAAGGTGAACGACGAGTCGTTGAGGCTCAGCTTCTCGACGGCCTCGCGCAGCTCCTCAAAGTCCGTGGACTCGCCGTCCTCCTTCGTCGCGGGGTAGAAGTCGCAGAAGACCATCTGACGCGGCGGCTGGTAGCCCGGTAGCGCCTCGGGCGCAGGGTTGTTCTCGAGCGTGACGGTGTCGCCGATGCGAACGTCCTTCAGGGTGCGGATCGCGGCAACGACGTAGCACGTCTCGCCCGGGCCGACCTCCTTGACGCGCACAGGCTTGGGCGTCATCTTCCCCATGTCGCTCACGAGGAAGTTGCGCTCGGTGCCCATCATCCGGATCTTGTCGCCCACCTTGAGCGTGCCATCAAAGATTCGGACATAGACGATCACGCCGCGATAGTCGTCGTAGACCGCGTCGAAGATCAGGCCCCGCAGCTGCGGGATCACCTGCTTGCGCGGCGGGGGCAGCTGCTCGCAGATCGCCGCGAGAAGCTCCTTGATCCCCTGGCCGGTCTTGGCCGACACCAGAAGGCAGTCCTCGGCCGTGAAGCCCAGCGTCTGCTCGATCTCGTCGGCAACGACCTCGGGGCGGGCGCTGGGAAGGTCGATCTTGTTGATGACCGGGATGATCTTGAGGTTCTCGTTGACGGCGAGATACGCATTGACGAGCGTCTGCGCCTGCACGCCCTGCGTGGAGTCCACGACGAGGATGGCCCCCTCGCACGCCTTGAGGGCGCGGCTGACTTCGTAGTTGAAATCGACGTGCCCGGGGGTGTCGATGAAGTTGAGCATGAAGAGCTCGCCGTGGGACTCGGCAGACTCGCCCTTCTTGGTCTTGTGCTCGGCTGCGGCACTGCCCTGGGAATCAGGGTCGGCCTCGTACTCGTTCTCAAGCTCATCGGACTTGGCCCCGAGCTTGTGGCGATGGGCGACGGTCACGGCCGAGGCCTTGATGGTGATGCCGCGCTCGCGCTCGATGTCCATGGAGTCCAGGATCTGGTCCTTGGCTTCTCGCTGGGAGACGGCGTTGGTGGCCTGCAGGAGACGGTCCGCCAGCGTCGACTTTCCATGGTCGATGTGGGCGATGATGCTGAAATTACGAATGTTGAGAGGGGTATCGGCCATTGCGGGGGGAGTGTAGGGGGACGGGCACGCCGCACGCGGCACAAAGGCACCGCGAAAGCTGCGGCGCAGTGCCCGGGAGATCCGCCAGTCTGGCGGCCCACCCCGACGCCGCGCCGGTCAGTCCCGCTTCGGGCCCGCAGCGGACGCCCCGGGTCCGCGAGAGCGGCACACCTAGGAAGTCCCGGGAACGCACCAAAAGGAAGCCCGCCCCGGACGACCGGAGCGGGCTCTAGATGATCATCTGAAGTGCGTCACCACCCGCCGCGAAACCGCAGCAGAGTGATCGACCAGACTCAGCGCTTGCGGCGGCCAGCAATCAGGCCACCCAGGCCCATGAGGGCGAGAGCGCTGGGCGCGGGCACCGTGCAGTACTCAGCGCCGGTGAGATTGATCGTGTATTCCTCGAGTGCCAAGAAGTCTGTGCTCCAGCCAAAGACAGCGCTGGCAGCTGCGGGGCCGTCCGGAGTGCGCTCAGTACCAAAGGGGGTGTCGCTCCAGATCTGCCCACCGGTGACGCCCAACGCATCGGCGTCGTAGCGGCTGATCGCGAGCACATAGTGCCCGGGCTGGTTGAGGAGGAACTGGCTGGTAAGCGTCGACTGCGTGGTGCTCTGGGAGTCGTCGTTGAAGGTCACGCCGAAGCCCGACGCGGTGAAGAGCCAGAGCTGCGTATCGAACGCCGCGCCGCCGACCGTCGTGGCCGAGAAGTTGGCCGGATCGCTGATGTAGATGCAGTAAGAATCGACGAAGTCATCCGGGCCATCGCCCATGCCGCAGATCTGGCCCAGTGAGCCGGTGCCGACGGTGTCTTGGGCCATCGGGCCGTTGATGGCGAAAGCGCCCGCGTCGGGAATCTCGTTCCAGCACTGAACGGTCGCGTTCGCGCTAGCGGCGCAGCCGGCAACCAACGCAAGGGCAAGCATCTTCTTCATGGTCCTGTCTCCTTCTCTCGCGGCCCCTTTCGAGGCCGCCACCTCTTCAACCCACACGGGTCGACAAAGAACACCGCCATGGTCGAGGCCAAGGCCCCGGACCAAGAACGCTGCCGCATGTGTGTGGGGGAAGCTTGTCTCTCTCATCCAGCCCACGGAACCGTTTCCGGTCCAACCTTTCCTTTATACCCGCCACTGACGAGTGCGTCAACGGAATCTGCCTGGAAGAGGCGGGGTTCCTCACCAAGATGGGATTCTGGGCAAAATGGGCGGACTGGACAGCCCGCCGCAGGTGGGATCGGACCTTCGGACCGGCCAGCCCAACCCCGGGTGCCAGCCATTGGTCCCGGGGCCGCGGCGGGGTACGCTCACCCTTCACGAACGGAGCCTCAAGCCATGTCAGAACTCATTCGCGGCAACGCCGTCATCGGACAGTCCGGCGGACCCACCGCCGTCATCAATCAGTCGCTCGTGGGCGTCGTCGAGGGCCTGCGCGCGGGCCTGCACGCCAGCGGCCACGTCCCCCGCATCTACGGAATGAAGCACGGCGTGAGGGGCCTCGTCAAGGGCGAGCTCCACGACCTGACGGACATGCACCAGGATCGCCTCGATCGCCTGGCCATGACGCCCTCGGCTGGCCTCGGCTCCACGCGCGACAAGCCCGACGCGGCGTACTGCGAGCGCGTCCTCGAAGGGTGCAAGAAGCAGAACGCGCACTTCTTCTTCTACATCGGCGGCAACGACAGCAGCGACACCTGCCGCCTCGTCCGCGAGCGCGCCGTCGCCAGCGGCTATGACCTGCGCTGCTTCCACGTTCCCAAGACCGTCGACAACGACCTCATGGAGAACGACCACACCCCCGGCTTCCCCAGCGCCGCACGCTTCGTCGCGATGGCCTGTATGGCCGACTTCATGGACAACATCTCGCTTCCGGGCATCAAGATCAACGTCGTGATGGGGCGACACGCGGGCTTCCTGACCGCCGCGAGCGCACTCGCACGCCGCCACGACCGCGACCTCAACCCGCTCGAGCCGGGGGAGTCCACCGATGGTCCGCAGCTCATCTACCTCCCCGAGGTCGCCTTCGATCTTGAACGCTTTGTCACCGATGTCGACGCGATCTACTCCAAGAAGGGTCGCTGCCACATCGCCGTGAGCGAGGGCATCCAGGATCGCGAGGGAATCTCCATCGGCGCCAAGCTCATCAAGAACGCGCAGGTCGACGCGCACGGCAACGTACAGCTCTCGGGCTCAGGCGCGCTCGGCGACCAGCTCGGCGATCTCCTCAAGGAGAAGCTGACGCCAGCCGGAGGCAAGCCACCACGCGTCCGGGCTGACACCTTCGGCTACGTCCAGCGCTGCTGGCCCGACGCGAGCCCCGTGGATCGCATCGAGGCCCGCCGCTGCGGGCAGTTCGCGGCCCAGCTCGCGATGTCCGGCTTCAAGGACGGGAGCGTCGCGATCGTCCGCCAGGGCTCCGGCACCGAGCTCTGGCTCGGCAAGGACAACGGCCACCCCTACATCTCAACGTATCGGCGCGTGGACCTCTCGGCCGTCGCCGCAAAGACCCGCCACATGCCCACAAGCTTCATGGAGGGCCACAACAACGTCAGCCGCGCGTTCATCGAGTACGCACTGCCGCTGGTGGGCCCGCTGCCTGGCTTTGAGCGGCTGTAAACACGCACTTCGCCGCCCCACTACTTGTCCTGCTTCTCAACCTGCCCGCGCAGGTCCCTCGCGCGGCCGAGCAGCTCCGCCTCGAACTGCTCCGGCGGCAGCGTTGATTCCATCGCCGGCTGCATCGTGAAGTGCCAGCGGATCGTCGTCTCGCCGGGGATCGGCGACGTGACGAGATCCAGCGGCGGCCAGTCGTACACCGGCGCACTCGCCCGCGCCTGGGTCCGCAGCGGCTCGTGCCCATCAAGCGTCAGCAGCACGTCGTACACGCCGTAATGCGTGAAGCCCGCCGTCGTCGGCGTGCGCCCAACCTCCACATCGTTCAGCGTCACCGTCGCGCCCGGTGGGTCCGACGTGATCACCACCTGCTTGCTGCGGCAAGCGCCAAGCATCGCGGCACTGCCGATGAGGGCGAGCGTGAGGAATCGAGTTGAATTACGCGTCGCAAGCATGACCAGAGTGTATCGGGTAGGTCGGTGTTCCGAACCTACCCACTCACACCGTCGGCTGGGCGATCGGCCGGGCCCGGACCGTGTCAAACTCATCGCCACGGAAGAGGTTGCCCAGGTACGCCCGCTTCACCTCAGGATCGTTGATCAAGTTCCGCGGCGTGTCCTCCGCCAGCTTCTTTCCCGCCTCGATGATGCATGCGCGGTCGCACACGCGCAGCGTCTGCTGCACGTTGTGGTCCGTGATCAGGAACGCAATCCCGCGATCCGCAAGCCGCCGGATCTCGCCCTGCAGCTCCTCCACCGCGATGGGGTCTACGCCGCTGAAGGGCTCATCAAGCAAAATCAGCCGCGGCTCCGTCACGAGTGCTCGCGCAATCTCAAGCTTGCGTCGCTCGCCGCCGGAACACGTGCGGGCCTGGTGCCGCGCCTTGTGCGTCAGGCTGAACTGCTCGAGGAGCGCCGCGGCACGCTGGTGCCGCTCGCGGCGACGAACCGGCAGCGTCTCAAGGATCGCGAGCAGATTCTCCTCGCACGTCAGCCGCCCGAAGATGCTGGGCTCTTGCGAGAGATAGCCCATCCCGAGCCGAGCCCGCTGGTACATCGCAAGGTCCGACGCCTCACGCCCATCAAAGAAGACGCGCGAGACCCCGCCCGGATCGGGCGAGATCATCCCGATCGTCATGCGAAAACTCGTCGTCTTTCCCGCACCATTGCGGCCCAAAAGCCCCACCACCTCGGCACGTTCAACATGGAACGAGACCGAGTCCACGACCAGCCGGTCGCCATACGACTTGCGGAGATTGTCGGCTTGAAGCAAGGGCACGGGATGAGGGTAGGAGGAGCGGAGCGCAAAGGGCTAAATGGTCAAATGGCAAAATGTCCAGACTGCCATGTCGGAGGCGCAAAGTCCCGTCCACACGTCGGCACTCCCCATTTGGCCATTTAGCCCTTTGACCATTTAGCCCTTTGCCATTTGGCCCTTTGGCCCCCCGGCTACCCTCGGCCCATGGCCACTGCTCCCGCCGAACTTCTCGCCGCCGCCATGGATCGCGTTGGTTCGCCCGTCTGCGTCGGGCTTGATCCCGTCTACGACGCGCTCGACACCGATCTTCGCTCGCGCCATCACGAACCCCTCTCGGCCATCGCCGAGTTCTGCCATGGCGTCGTCCGCGCCGTCGCCCCTTTCGCTCCCGCCATCAAGATCCAGTCCGCCTGCTTCGAGCGCTATGGCTCAAAGGGCGTCGCTCTCCTCGAAGAGGTCGCGGCGGACGCACGCCAGCGCTCCATGATCGTCGTGCTCGACTTCAAGCGTGGCGACATCGGCATCTCCGCGGCCCACTACGCCGCCGCCGCGACCCGCGCCCACGCACACTGGGTCACCGTCAGCGGCTACCTCGGCCCCAGCGGCGTCACGCCCTTCCTCGACGCGGGCCTGGGCGCCTTCGTCCTTGTCCGCACCAGCAACCCCGACAGCGACGCCGTGCAGTCGCACATGCTCACCGACGGCCGCAGTGTTGCTTCGATGATGGCCGACCACGTGCGCGAGATCGGCTCCGCCAGCATCGGCCCACGCGGCCTCAGCAACGTCGGCGCCGTCGTCGGCGCCACCAAAGCCGGCGAGGGCGCGATGCTCCGCCAGCGCATGCCCAGCGCGATCTTCCTCGTCCCCGGCTACGGCGCGCAAGGCGGCACCGCCGCGGATGTGCGCGCAATGCTGAGGCCCGGCGCCAACACTCCCGGCACCAGCGGCGTGCTCGTCACCGCAAGCCGCTCCGTCATCTACGCCAAGGGCGAGAGTACAACTGGTGGCAGCGACACCAAGCCCTGGGACCAGCGCGTCGCCGCGGCGGCACAATCACTCGCGGCGGAAATCCACGCGGTCGTCGCAGGCGACTGATCTCCGCACGTAACCGCGATCACTTCACCACTCCGCCGCAACCGCGCGGGCAGCGCAAGCCGTATATCAACACGTGGGCCCCAAACTCGTGGGTGCTCAAGACAACTCGTGCAGGCGGCCAAGCGCAGCGAAACGGCCCGTTCGCATCACAGTGAACATGCAGCCCGACCGTCAGGGAGGGCTTTGCCTTTCACGCGGGCGGCAAGAACCTCGCTGTGAACGAACAAAGGACAAAGCCAAGCCCTCCCGTACGGTCGGGCTGCATGCAGAGCCGGGCCATCCAGCACGCTGCCTACGCGCTCACACCCAGATCCCGCGTCGTAAACAGCGCCTCAAACACCAGCCCCTCGCGCTCCACATTCTCGCGCGCTCCCTCCAGCCGATCGATCGTCGCGATCACGCAGCGCACGTTCGCCCCCGCATCGCGCAGGCTCTTCACCGCCTCCAGCGCCTGGCCGCCCGTCGTCGCCACATCTTCCAGCAGCGCGACCTGATCACCCGCGTTCAGCACGCCCTCGAGCTGCTTGCTCGTGCCGTAGTCCTTCTTCTGGTTGCGCACGAAGATGCACGGCAGCCCCGTCTCCAAGCTCGCGGCGGTCACCAGCGGAATCCCGCCAAGCTCCGCGCCCGCCAGCCGCACAAACTTCACACCCAGCCGCGCCTCGATCTCGCGCAGGCGCGTCGCAAAGAGCGGCGCAAGCCGGCGCAGCAGCTCCGGCCGCGTCGAGAAGAGGTACTTGTCCAGGTAGTACGTGCTCGTGCGCCCGGACCGCAGCGTGAAGTTGCCGCGAAGCAGCGCGACACTGGCAATCTCCGCAGCAAGTGAAGACTGAGCACCGGTGGTCGTTGTGACAGCATGGGCGGCGTGGTTCATGCCCGAGGGTACCTCCGACTCCCTCGGGCCGCCGATCACGACCCCGTACCTCACACATTGGGCACTTTCCCCAGGGAATATCCCACGACTCTGTGCAATGCTGCAAAAGTGACACAAATCGCTTTCCAGCAAACACTTGAAAACTTTTCGCCGGCCACTTCGTCCCTTCCTGCAAAGCCGCACAGGAACCTCAGGACCTTTTCATGCGGAAACGTCGATGGACTGCACGGGTCTTGATGTAGGATGACATCGATCTAGGTCGCGTGCGGGGCAACTGGAGCAACTCATGCAGAAGATTCAGAAGGCGGCGTTCCTTGGGCTTTTGGCGGTCATCGCGGCGGCTGGCTCGCCTGTAGCTCTGGGAACCGGTGCGGATGACTCCTCGTCGCTCACGATCGTCGCGCCGCCAGCGGCCGCGGAACTCATCGGTTTCCAGCGGGCCTTTGTCGAAGCGCAGCGCCTCAACACGGGGCTGGTTCCGACGCGTGTGCAGCTCAAGCTTGAGGATGGCATCTGGGTCTATCGCGTTGAAGGTGGCGCGCCCTCTCGCCGGACGGACGTCCGCTCTGAGATCGACGCGCGCACCGGCGCCGTTGTTGAGAACCGCCGCTCCCTCATGAAGCTGCGCGACGTCAACACGCTGAGCACACTCCAACGCGCCCTCGAAGCAGCCACGCTCAACTTCGATGGCATCACCAACGCCGCGCTCGTGCGCTACCCCGAGGCTCGTATCTACGACATCCGCCCCGAGTTCGCGGGCCGCACGCTGGTCTACAAGATCCAGCTCATTGAGGGCACGAACCGCCGCGAGTTCCGTCTCAACGCCAGCACCGGCGCGCTCGTGGGCAACATCTCCACGACGCCCTTCGCCGGTGGCGGCGGTAGCGGTGGCGGATCCGGTGGCAGTGGCGGCTCAGGTAGTTCGGGCGGCTCCGGCGGCAGCGGTGGCAGTGGTGGTTCCGGCGGCGGCGGCTCCGGCGGCAACTCGCCACCCCTCTCCGGCCCCGCAGCAGCGATCCAGGCCGCCATCGCGACCGCACTCACCGACACGCAGGCCGGCACCACCGTGATCGAGGCCTCCATCAAGCGGGCCCGCTACGGCGCGCAGATCGAGGTCGAGGCCGCCCAGCCCGACGGCGTGGGCGAGCTCGAAGTCACGACCAACATCCGCGGCACCGCCGCGACCGATCGCGAGACCGGCGCGCTCGACACACAGGAGCAGGCGCTCGTCGCCGCCTGGCGCGCCGCAGTTGGCGACGTTGCCCCCGTCGGCTTCGGCACCGCGATGGCCAACGCCCTCGCCGCTCGCCCCGGCCAGGTCAACGAAGTCGAGATCGGCATGCGGGCCGGAACGCCAATCTACGAGGTCAAGATCGTGGGCGCCGGCCGCGAGCGCAGCGTGAAGGTGCACGCACTCACGGGCGCGATCATCCCGTAAGCCAACGCTTCAGCCCAATCTGTTTTAAGCCCATCAGAGCAGACCATCGCGAACTTCCTCCAGAACCCCGGCGATCCGCCGGGGTTCTTTACTGCGCCCCCGTAGCCTCCAAGGTGCAATCACCGAAGCCCTCGTACGTTCTTCGATCGGAGGGCCGTCGTTGGGGCGGCCCATCGGAGCGTTTGTCTGTGCCGGGAGTTCGTCCATGTTCACCAACCACCCGTGGTCGAAGCAGCTTCTTGCGCCACTCTTTCTCATAACGGCATCGGCGTGGGCACAGGTCGCGCCCGATTCCGCGCAGCCGCCAGCCAGCACGCCCGGCGCCCTCAGCGGCCCCACGATCGACGCATCTTCGAAGGCGTCGATGACGCTCGTGGAACGCAACTTCGATGGCAAGCTCCGGCGGCTCGAAATCTCAGCAGAAGAGGCCGCGCTCGAGCGCCTCACGTTGAGCGACGAAGAGAAGTCACTGACCGCAGAAATCCTCCGCGAGCGCGGCGCGATCCTCGATGGAGTCGTCGGCAAGAACACCGATCTCTTGATCCGCCTGCAAGGCCTTCGCGAGAGCCGCACGCCCGATGGGGTCGCCGCACTCCGCCAGATGGCGGCGAAGCTGGAGCCTCTTCGCAAGCGAGGCCGCCTGCGCGATGAGATCGCCTCCGTCCTCGAGATCGAGAATCAGAAGCAATTCGTCACGATGGTGGACGAGTACCACGCCGCGATCATCGCCGACACACTCGCCGAACTTCGCAAGGACAACCCCGACGCAACCATCGCCGAAGCAACCGGGCGCGAGAGACTGCTCGGCCTGGGCCACGAAATCCGTCGCAGCTACGAGCGCACGCTCGCGGAGAAGACCGGCAAGCTCGAAGAGATCATCACGCTCCTCAAGCTCGACGAAGCGCAGGAGGCAAAGGTCCGCGCCCTCGCGCTCGAGTTCGGCCAGCAGAGCATGGGCCGCCCGACCCAGGCACAGACCATGCGTCTCATCGGCGACATCTCGCGCGAGCTCAACACCGAGCAGCGAGCAACGTTCGTACGCGAGCTCTACGCGAGGCGGACGGGGACAACCATGCCCGCAGACAACGAGAGTGGTGACAAGAGAGACAAGAGAGAAGAGATGAACGATGGCATGAAGTAGGCTCGGGTCTCATCACGAAACGATCGCACGGACCACCATCATCCCGACCCAAGCGCCCACGAGCGACAGCAGCACGTTGAGCGCCATCGAAGCAAACCCGATCGCGGGCGAGCGGTCCAGCAGGTCCAGCGTCTCAACGGCGAACGCCGAGAACGTCGTGAGCCCGCCAAGAAAGCCGGTCATCAGGAGCAGTCGCGCAGGATGATCCGCCGCCGCCGCGGGCGCCAGCCACGCAAGCAGCGCGCCCGCAAGCGTGCACCCGACCACATTGACACCGAGCGTCGCGAGCGGGAACGACGACGCAATTCGAGGCAGCCACGCCGCTACAGCCGCGCCCGCCAGAAACCGAGCCGCGCATCCCGCCCCGCCGCCGACCGATACCAGCATGACCATCGTGAGCCGTGTGACCATGCCGCAAGTGTCCGCACGGCAGAGCCCCGCGGCAAATCCACCTCGACACCATACTCACGCACCACGCCGCAACACTCCCGCGTCCTGCTGGCGCAGCACGTCCCGCAAGTCTACTTCCGCGGCGTCCACGGATACGTGACGTACTGGTTCCGGAACGTGCCATCCTCGAAGAGATCAATCAGCCCGTACCCGGTCTCACACTCGTGGTACGCCCCATCCCACCACGCGCCCGAGACCGCGCCGTTGCAGCAGTACGACACGCCGTTGTACGTCACCTGGTCCACAAGGTGCATGTGCCCGGAGATACAGACCCGCACTCGCGGGTGGCGCGCGAAGAGATCCTTGAGCCTCCGCGCATCGATGTGCATCCATGACCCGGGCACCACCCAGTCCCCGGTCTTCTCATTCTCACCATCGAAGTACGCACACGCCGCGATGATCGGAATGTGACTGATGACGAGTACCGGCATGGTCTGCGGCGTCCCCTTCAGCACGCCTTCAAGCCATTCAAACTGCTCATTGTCGATGCGACCCTTGTAGCCGCCCCCTTCCGGACTCGTGCTGTCGAGCACGATGAACCGCCACCCCGCCTGATCAAACGTGTAGTACCGCGCAGGGATCTCGAGCGCATCGACGGCCCACTTCTTCCCGTCGACCGGGGCCATCCTGTACACATCGTGGTTGCCCACACACGCGCGGTGCGACAGGCTCAGCTCGTCCTTGAGGGACTTGCGCCAGATTCCAAGCTGCTGATCGGCGGTCGCCGCCCCATCGGAACCGTCGACGTTCATCAGATTGTCACCGCCGAAGAGGACCATCTGCGGCTTGTCTGACTGCTCCTGCACATGCCGCATCGCGGTCGCGAAGCCCAGTCCCGCCTCGCGATCCGACTGCACGTGCACGTCCGTCAGGTGCGCGATCCGAAGCACACGCCGGGGGCCCGGCCCAGCGGCCTGCACTGCTCCCACCTGACCCAGCGCCGGCGTAGAACCAGACACGCCGACGGTACCCGCACCAGCGAGAACACCCGCCGAAACCCGGATCGCATCACGCCGACTCATCCCAGCACCGATCACAACCGGCAGATTCTCACTCGCGCTGCGCTGCTGCATATTCAATCTCCCGCTCGTCGGAGCCCACAGCTGTTCACAATTCCGATCCCAAGGGGGCCAGCACCACCCACACTCGCTACTGCCGAGACTTCACGAAGTGATGACAATGGGTCGGCTGGCAGGACCACGCCGGCCAGCCCACCCGAGGTCTCTCGACCGTAACGCTAGCTGGGCGACTCAGCTGGCAACCCCAAGTCACGCGTACAAACCGCCAGTTTCACACGACTTTCAAGATAGTGGCGTGAGCTTTGGCCGTCACGGCGAGCCGATGGCCTCACCGCCGCACGCCGTACCATCAACGCGCTCAATCTGGCGCGTTTGATCGCGTACACCACTCCCGCCACAGCCCCCGCACCGCTCCATCAAACCGCGCCGCAAATCCACGCTGATCACACAGCACACTCACGCTCATACGCGCCCGAAGCCCGGCCCTCATCGTCGCCAGCCGCGGCAGATCGCCCGCCAGCGCCGCGACGCGCTCCACATACTCATCCTCACTCGCCGCGATGAGTTCCTGCAGTCCAACCGCCGACAGAAGCGACGCACCCACGCGCGACGCGTGCCGGTCGCCCGCGAGCGTGACCACCGGCACACCCATCCACATCGCCTCGCACGTCGTCGTCGTGCCGTGATAGGGCATGGGCTCAAGGCCGATGTCGATCGAGCCGTACGACGCAAGGTGCGCCGCCGTGGACTCCGGCGGCAGCATCAGCGTCACGCGCTCGCGCGCCACACCCGCACGCTCAAACCGCCGGAGCAGATCCTCACGCAGCTCCGCATCCACCATGTTCTGGGCCTTGAGCGCGAGGCGCGCCGTCGGCACGCGCTCCAGCACGCGCGACCAGAGCGCCATCGTCCTCGCATTGAGCTTGGGCACGGAGTTGAACGAGCCCAGCGTGACAAACCCCTTCGCGAGCGCAGGCAGCGGCGCCACCTCCGGCGCTCCCGGCGGCGGTGAATAGCACAAAAAGCACGGATCAAGCCGCACCAGCGCCTCACTCGCAAAAACCTCCGCACCCGGCGGATCCGTGATCGAGTCGACGATCCGCGCATCCACGCTCGCAAGCCCCGTCGTGTTCGGATAGCCGCAGTACGTCACCTGCACCGGCGCGGGCCTGAGGTGCAGCGCCGCGAGGCTGTGCCCCTGCGTGTGCCCCGAGAGTTCAATCAGCACGTCGATGCCATCGTTCGCCACCGTCTGCGCCACGCCGATGTCATTCGCCATCGACATGTCGCGCCACTGGTCGCACAACCCGCGCAGCCGCTCCGTCACGCCGTCAGCAATCCGATTCGTGTGATACGCAAAGAGCTCCGTCGCGCCGCGATCCCGGTGCCTCATCCAGGGCTCAATGAAGAACGCCACCGAGTGCGCACGCAGATCCGGCGACAACACTCCCACGCGCAGCCGCTTCTGCGGATCTCGCGCATTCGCGTGCGACGTCAGCGGCGGCGGCAGCCCGGGCGCAATCACCCGCGCATACCTGCGCGCCGCCTCGAGCTGCTCCTCCCGCGTCGCGCCCGGGTCATAGTTCAGCACGTGCGCCAGCCCGCTCGCCAGCGTCGGATCGTCCGCGAATCGCAGCGAAGCCCCACGCACCAGCGGCGTGGCCTCCTCAATCCGCCCAAGATTCAGCAGCGCGCCCGCCAGCAGCGCCGCCAGCCCCGCATCCGTCGGATGGGCCTCAAACGCGGCCCGCGCCACTCGCTCACCCTCGCTGAACCGCTGCAGGATTCCAAGACACTCAGCTTTCGCCGCGCTGAGCGCGGGATCCGTGGACAGCTTCGCGTGCAGCGGCTCCAGCGCCGCCAGCGCCTTCGCCGGCTCGCCCGCGATGATCAACTGCCTCGCAAGGAACACCGCAAGCTCCGGCTCGCCCGGCGCGAGCTGCGCCGCCCGCTGCGCGTAGTACACCGCCTGCGGCATCTGCGACATCGCCGCCAGCAAGCCCGACACGGCCTGCTGCACGCGTGCGTCCTTGGCTCCACTCTGTGCAAGCCTCAGCGCCCGCGCACGCGCCTCCGCCGCGCGCCCCTCGGCAATCAGCCGCGAGATCTGATCGACCTCATGCTGGCTCATCGCGCCACCACCCCAACCTCTCGCAGCCGCGCCCGCGCCGCCAACCGCGCCTCACCATCCGCACACAGCACATCATCAAGCCCAACGATCGCCCTCGTCGCAACATTCCGCAGCGTCCAAGCCGCAACCTCAGCAATCGCCGAGAACGGCATCGGACCAACCACGCACCGCTCGTCGCTTCCATCGCTGCCAAGATAAGCCGAGACCGCTTCCTCGTTGGCAGCGTTCAGGATCGCGCCCGCCGTCCCGCCCATGCGCATCGCCTCGAACGCAAGGCCCAGTGCCGGGAATCGCTCCGGGTCTGGCGGCGAAAACTCAAGGCACGACGAAGCCAGCGGATCCATCCGCCGCCCGCATCCCGCCGCAGCGTGTGGCCACGCCAGCGCCTGCAGAATCGGCGTGCGCATGTCCGGCGCCGCCGCCTGCATCAGCGTCGTCCCATCGATCCGCTCCAGCATCGCGTGCACGATCGACTGCGGATGGATCACCGCACCCAGCTTCTCCGGTGCCACACCAAAGAGCCAGTGCGCCTCGATCAACTCAAGCGCTTTGTTCATCAGCGACGCGCTGTCGATCGTCACCTTGCGCCCCATCGCCCACGTCGGATGCCGGAGCGCATCAGCCCGCGTCGCACAAGCGATCTGCTCCCGCGTCCACGTGCGAAACGGCCCGCCCGACGCGGTAAGGATCACACGCGCCACATCCGGCGCGAGCGCCATCGGTGGCGCCGCACCCTTCCCGCTCTCCATCGCCGCCAACAACTGAAACACGCCCGAATGCTCGCTGTCCACCGGCAACAGCCGCGATCCACTCGCGCGGCACGCCGCCGTCACGAGCGAGCCCGCCGCGACCAGCGTCTCCTTGTTCGCCAGCGCGATGTCACGACCCAGTTCCGCCGCCGCCAGCGTCGCGGGCAACCCCGCCACACCCACCATCGCCGCCAGCACCACATCACACTCAACTTCGCGCACCATCCGCTCGGGCCCATCACTCCCGAATCGCACCGAGCCGCTTCGCGCAGCTTCCTCCATCGCCCGTGGCACCGCTTCCGGATCCACATTGATCGCCAGGTTCCGCACATGAAGCCGCGAAGACTGCTCCATCAGCAGCGCTGCATTCTTTCCGGCAGCCAGCCCCACCACGCGGTACGAGCGCGGATGTTCTCCGCGCGCGTGCAGCGCATTGAGGTGCTCGATCGCCTCGATCGCCTGCGTGCCGATCGAGCCCGTCGAACCAAGGATGATGACGCGGCGTTCGCTCATGCGATCTTCTGAGATACCACGCGCTCTGACGCGCTGTCACGCGCTCTCACTCGAACTGCGGCGCTCCTGGAGCGCTCGATTCACTCCGGCTTCGGACGCTTGTTCAGCTCCGCGGGCGTCAGCTTCCGCCTCACCGCACCATACAGCGTCCGCGGCTTGGGAGCCGCAGCAACTGGCGGCGTCACAGCCACTGGCTTGACCTCTCGCGCTGGCGGTGCCGGCGCAGGCCGCGCCTCACGCGCAGTTCGCCCGCCATCCGGTCGCGGACTCTCCGCCCGCGGCGCACGCTCCACTGGTGCCTTCGGCGGCGTCTGAGCACGCGGCGCACTCGGCTGAACGGGTGTCAACGCAGCACTCGGCGCATCGCCAGCAGGCTTGTCACCCCCGGCCTCGCCGCCCGCGCCCCCCGCTGCACCAGCCCCGCCGCGACCACGCCGACGACGGCGGCGGCGACGACGCTTTGTTCCATCGCCAGCCTCGCCACCTTCTCCACCTTCGCTGGCAGCGCCGCCGCCACCAGCATCCGAACCATCACCATCATCGCCGCCATCATCGGCGTCACCATCCGCGCCATCATCCGGCGCAGCAGCCACACGCGCCACAGCCTCGGCCCGCGCCGCATTCCCTCGTCCCGCTGGCTTCGAAGTCGGTACCGGCGCACTCCGCGCCATCGCGGCACGGTCCGCCATCGCCTCTGCCTCGAGCTCATCGGTCACAGCAGAAGCAAGCGGGGCCGCTGGCGTCGTGGGCATCGTGGGCATCACAGTCGCATCGGCACGCTCGCCCGAAGCGTCATCCCCAGTTGCCGATCCATCAACATCACGCCCCGGCATCGCGCCCGCCGCGCTCAGCCCCGTCCCGTTCAAAGGCTTGATCCGAATCGGGCCATCATCGCCCCAGTCGCCGCCAGTCTCGGGAGAAGCATCAAGCCGCGGCCGCCCGCCATCGCTCGGCGCTCCGCGCCTGCCGCGATCATCAGGCCGAGGCCCAGATCGCCCACCGCCAGACGGAACCTGCTGTTGAGCCTGGGCCGAGTGCCCACCCTGGTTCATCTGCCCGGGCTGAACACTTTGTCCACCCTGAACATTCTGTCCACCTTGGCCGGCCTGCTCGCCCTGCCCACCCTGCCCACCACGACCGCGCCGACGACGGCGGCGACGACGACGACCGCCACCCTCACCATCCGGCAGCGGCTGACCATCAGGCCCAAGCCGCGGCGGACGCATCTCGCCGCGAGGCCCGCCACCATCCGGCCCCTCGCTCCCCTCTCCACCTTCGCCATCTACTCCATCATCCCCCCCACCACCCTCATCGCCCACATCACGCGCAGCACCATCCGCTCCGGGCCCTGCGTTCGCACGCCCGGGGGCGCCGCCAGAGCCGACCGCCGCGCCGGGAGCGCCTTCCGCAGCGCCATCGCCGCCAGCCCCGCCCTGACCGCCGCGGCCGCGACGGCGACGACGGCGACGACGACGGCCGCCACCCTCTCCGCCCTCACCAGCAGCGCCCGCTTCACCTTCGCCGCCCTGTGAGGAAGCCTGTGTGCCACCACGTCCGCCGCTCTGGCCCGTGCCAGCACCCTTGCCAGCACCAGATCCGGCACTCACCGGCGCCGCGCTGCGCGGTGCCGTTCCAACCGGGCCGAGGTACTCCTCATCATCATCGATCTCAATCGGATGCGTCGGCAGATCCTCAACGACATCCTCGGGCTCGGGCTCGCCCGCGCCATCATCCGCCGCCGTCCACTCCGTCCCCTCGCCACCCTCGCCCGCGCTGGGCTCAAGATCAGCCCACGGCACAAGGTCCTTCGGCCGGCGCGGCTGGGGCAGGTTCCCAACGTCGATGTCCGCGCCCTGCGCGTCATACGCATAGAACGACACGCGATCCGCCGGCACCGTCTCGCTCACGCGCACATCCACGTGCTTCCCATACCGCCGCTCGATCCGCCCCAGCATCGCGCGCTTGTTCGACAGCAGCTCACCCGCAACCCGCGGCGCCACCACCATCTCAACCTTCGACACGCGCGTCGCGTCAAGGATCGCCGCCAAGTCGCGCAGCGCATCGGCCGACACGCTCTCGGGCTTCTGCAGCATCCCTCTTCCGCGGCACATCGGGCAATCCGTGAAGTGCACGCTCTCATGCGACGGACGCATGCGCTGACGTGTCATCTCAAGAATGCCAAACTCCGAGATCGTCCCGATCGTCGTCTTCGCACGGTCACGCTTCAGCCGGTCACGGACGCGGTTCTCGATGTCCTTGCGATGACGGCTCTCTCGCATATCAATGAGGTCATTGACAACGATGCCGCCCATGTCGCGCAGGCGCAGCTGGCGGCAGATCTCATCCACCGCCTCGAGGTTCGTCTGGTACGCGTTGGTCTCGCTGTCGCGCGAGTCGCGGCTCTTGCCGCTGTTGACGTCGATCGCAACCAGCGCCTCGGTCTGATCGATCACCAGCCTTCCACCGCTGGGTAGCGGCACCTCGCGCGCATGGATCAGCGAGATCTGCTTCTCAATCCCGAACGCGTGGAAGACCGGCGCGGTCCCCGGATAGTGCAGCAGCTTCGTCGTTGTGCGCGGCGCCACGATCTTCATGAACCGCGCAGCGCGACGCATCGCCGCGTCGTGATCGATGACCACCTCGTTGATCTCGTTGCTCAGAAGGTCCCGCAGCGACCGGACCAGCAGGTCGCTCTCAGAATAGAGGAGCCGCGGCTTGCCACCCGTCTTCAAGCGCCGATCCATGTCCTTCCACAGGCGCATCAGATACGCAAGATCGCGCTTCAGCTCCGCCTTCGTACGCGAGAAGCCCGCCGTGCGCAGGATGAAGCCGAATCCCTCGGGAAGATCCAGCTGATCAAGGATCTCGCGCATCTTGCGGCGCTGCTCCTCATCTTCAACCTTGCGCGAGACGCCCACGCGGTCCATGCCCGGCATCATCACGAGGAACCGCCCCGGAATGCTCAGATAGCTCGTGACCGTCGGCCCCTTGGTCCCAACGCCCTCCTTGAGCACCTGCACGATGACCTCATCGCCACGTCGCAGCGCATGCTGGATCGGAGGCCGCTCGCGCCGAGGCGTCTTGAAACCAACGCGCTCGGTCGTCTCGTCCCCCTCGCCCGGAAAGTACTTGGGATGCAGGTCCGTGACATGCAGGAAGCCGTTCTCCGGCATTCCAAAGTCAACGAACGCGGCCTGGATCGCCTGCTCCACGTTGACCACGCGCCCGACGTAGATGCTCCCCACGTGCGAAGCCTGCGAGAAGCGCTCAACATGCAGCTCCTCAAGCTTCCCATCCTCAACGATCGCCACGCGGCACTCTTCGCCGGGCACATAGTTGATCAGCATCTGCGAGGCCGGACCCTTCGCCTCAGCCTTTGCCTCGTGCTTGCCCTCAGCCCTGCCCTCGGACTTTCCCTCGCCCTTGGCCCCGCCCCGCTCGCTCTTCTGTGACTCGGTCATCTTCGATCCTTCCGCGCCGCGTCGGGCGCTCCATTCCATCGGCCTGTTGCTTTGTTCATGCACCGGGC
This sequence comes from Phycisphaerales bacterium, assembly GCA_040399065.1. GTDB lineage: Bacteria > Planctomycetota > Phycisphaerae > Phycisphaerales > UBA1924 > JBBASU01. The sequence continues at coordinate 289,356 of JBBASU010000001.1, forward strand.
CAAGAGGCCCACCGCGCACGCAAACAACCGCGCTTCCACAAAGCCCGCCCCGATCAGCCCGCGCCCGTGCTCTTGCACGCGCGACGGACCGTCATGCGATGTTCCGAGAGTTCCCCACGCAAGGCCGACCACAAGCGCCAGGCACGCGCCACGCGCCCCAAGGGCGCATCGGCCGTGGCCAGTCGCGTCCCGCCACTCGCATGCACTCGTGACGAGCCCGGGCTCTGGCGCCCGAAACCGCCGCGCTTCACGCGCCGCAGGACCTTGGTCAGGCGAGCCTTCGGATCCCGAGGCGTAAGCCGCCCGATCCGCTCACGGAACCACGGCCCACGCCAAGGTCCCGCAGACTCGCCAAAACCGCCCCTCTCGCATGCACCCGCCCGGTTCGTGGCATTGTGACTGACCTCTCGAAAACAAGAAGGCCAATCGCAACGCTCAGACGCCAGAGGACAGGGCCGCGCAAGGGCGGTCGTGGAGTTCTCCCGGCATCGCGCCCACCTTTTCTCCATCCACAAGGAAGAAGAAAACGCTGGAGGCAAGGCCGCTGATCTGTTCGTCCCGGTGCTATTCGGCGGAACGACCGCTGAAGGCCTCGGGAACTAGCTTTCTGGCCCGGTCGCGAATCATCGCCGCGACCTGGACCTCCGAATCGAGCGCAAGGGCCTGTCTGGCCGCCCGCTCGCACTGTTGTACCGACACGCTCCGCACAAACCGCTTGAGCTGCGGGATCGAAGAGCTGCTCGTCGAGAGCGTACGCAATCCCAGCCCGATCAGCAACATCGCAAACTCAAGGTCGCCCGCCGCCTCCCCGCAGCAGGAAACCTCGATCTCGCGCTTCTTCCCCGCCCGCGCCACATCCCGAATGAGCCTCAGCACCGCCGGGTGCATGGGCGTGTACAGGTTCGCCACGCGCTCGTTGGTCCGATCCACCGCCAGCGTGTACTGCACCAGGTCATTGGTCCCGATCGAGAAGAAGTCCGCCTCGCGCGCGAACGTCTCCGCCTGGATCGCCGCGCTCGGCACCTCCACCATCATCCCCAGCGGCAGCGATCGATCAAACGGCAGCCCCTCCTCGTCCATCTCCTCCATCACGTCACGCACGATGAACTTTGCCTGGCGCAGCTCGCCGATCGACGTGATCAAAGGGAACATGATCTTGATCGGCCCCAGCGCACTCGCCCGCAGCAGCGCCCGAAGCTGCCTCTTGAACATCGGCAGGTTCTTCAGGCAATACCGGATCGAGCGATTGCCCAGAAACGGATTGCGCTCCGGGATCTCCTCCTGCGCCTGCGTGTATTTGTCCGCGCCAAGGTCCATCGTGCGGATCACAAGGTCGCGCCCCGCCGACAGCTCAACACAGCGCTTGTACGCCGCGAAGTGCTCCTCCTCCGTCGGCTCCTGATTGCCCATCAGGTACAGATACTCGGTCCGGTAGAGCCCCACACCCTGCCCGCCGCTGCGCAGCACCTTCGAGATCTCATCCGGCAGCTCGATGTTGCCCACGATCTTGATCTGCGTCCCATCCACCGTCACGCTCGGCAGGTCCGCCAGCTCATCCAGCGACACATGAAAGAGCCGCCGCTGCTCGATCAGCCGCCGATACTCCGCCAACGTCGCCTCATCAGGATCAAGCAGCACCTGCCCGCGCTCACCATCCACAATGACGGCCTGCCCATCCCGCGCCGTCCGCAGAAGCGTCTTGCACCCCACCACCGCCGGAATATCCAGCGCCTTGGCGATGATCGCCGTGTGGCTCGTCATGCCGCCCAGATCAGTCGCAAAGCCCAGCACCTTCGCGCGATCAAAGCTGATCGTCTGCGACGGCGTCAGATCGCGCGCAAAGATCACAGTCCCCTCATCGATCTCGCGCCGCCTGCCGGACTTGCCCTGCAGGTGCCGCAGCAGCCTGCTCGACAGGTCATCAATGTCATTGACCTTCGTCGCAAACACGCTGTTGCCCGTGCGCTTGAACTTCTCCGCCAGCTCCGACAGCGTGTGCGTCACCGCATACTCCGCGCACACGAGATCCTTCTCGATCCTTCCTCTGAACTGTTCCAGCAGGCTCTTATCCGACAGCATCCCGATATGGAACAGGAAGATCGCCGCCGTCTCCTTTCCAATCTGACGCTCCGCCTCCGTGTGCACCTCGCGAATGTCCGCGATCGCGGCATCAATCGCCACGTTCAGCCGCGACACCTCCGCCGGCCACTCCTCCGGACGCACCGTCCGCTGCGATGGCTTGCGAAGGTCATCATCAACAATCAGCACACGCCCGATCACGATTCCGGGCGACACGCCAAGCCCACGCACCAACGTCGCGCCACCACCTTCACCATCAGCGGCGGGCGGCGGACTCGTCGGCGGGGTTGGCTCGGCCATGCGTGTCATGTTTCCATTTCAATCAGTGCCCGGCCCAAAGCAAAGCCCGTTCAAAGCGACTTCTGCTCCGGCAGACCCGCCCAGACCTCCTGAACCTTGCCCCACTCACCGATCCCCTTCCGGTCCAGTTCTTTTCCGACCCCACATGATAGGAAACACGCCCGCCCCAAACGCCAGCCGCGCCCCCCCAACCTGCCCAATCCCCATCATTGCCCGAGTTTGTACCTGTTTTCCGCCTCAAGCCTCTGCCCGATGGCATCAGCCCCACACCCATCCGCCCGCACTTTCTCCCAAAATCCAAACAAAATTCGTACAAAGTCGCCCCAACTCTCCCCACCTGAACCCACGCCCCTCCTTTCCCAACCAGCGTGCAGGATCAACTCACGCAAGTCCAACACGAATCGCCAATGCTTGGTATGCTTGTGAGCGACTCGGAGTTCATCTCCGCTTCGTTCATCCCCAGAGCACGCAGGCCGTTTTCGCTCGCGTGACCCTTTGGAAGCAGTGTGCCAGACACGAATCAGTTGCCTCCTCCGGCCGCAGACCTCCGTTGGTCTTGTGCAGCGGAAGTCCTGCACATCGCATCCGTGCAGCGGCGGGTAGAGGCCAAACGACCGAAGGCACACGTCACCAGGTTTGTGGGCGCCGCCCATTTTCTCAGTGGGCTCACGGCGCGCGTTCGGAGTTTCTCGAGGCAAGTTCGTCCTGCGCCGGAGGTGCAGGGGAGGTCATGGACATGGGGCCAGGGACAGGTGGACGCAGACGCAGACGCCGTGGTGGGGGTGGCGGCGGTGGTGGCGGCGGCGGCAACAACGGCACCGGCAATACGCCCGGCCAGCAACAGCACAACGGCCAACGCTCCGGAAACCCCTCCGGACAAGGTGGCTACGCCGGCAACGGTGGCCAAGGTCCCAACGGTGGCCAATCCAACCAGCAGCCCCAAGGCCGCTACGCAACCTCTAACCAGCAGAACTCCAACCAGCAGCAAAGCCCGCAGCATCGCCCAAACCAGCAAAGCCGAGGCCCCGTCCTTCCCCATCGAACCGACATCGACGGCCGTCCACTCCCGCCCGCCATCCGCCGGTTCGATGAACTCACCTCGATCGATCCGCAGCCACGCCTCACACTCGAGTATCCCGGCTGCCCAGCCTCCTGCCGCCTGATCGATCTCTTCTGCCCCATCGGCCGCGGCCAGCGCTCCCTCATCGTCTCGCCCCCCAAGGCCGGCAAGACCACACTCCTCAAAGACATCGCCACCGCACTCCTCCGCAATCACAGCGATCTTGAGATCGTCGTCCTCCTCGTTGACGAGCGCCCCGAAGAAGTCACCGACTTCCGCCGCACCTTCGTCCAGACCGAGACGGACTCCATGGCCCGCGAGATGCTCGCCCGAGGCGAGACCGCCGCCAAAGAGCTCGGCGCCCCCGATCGCGCACCCGAAAGCGCCCCAGCCCAGCAGCGCTGCCGCGTCGTTGCCTCCTCCAACGACCACCCCGTCGAGAAGCACATCGAGATCTCGATCCAGACCATCGACCGCTGCAAGCGCATGGTCGAGTCCGGCAAGCACGTCGTGATCCTCCTGGACTCCCTCACGCGCCTCGGCCGCGCCTTCAACAACTCGCGGCGCTTTGCCAGTTCCGGCCGCACACTCAGCGGCGGCCTCGACAGCAAGGCCCTCGAAGTCCCGCGCCAGCTCTTCGGCGCCGCACGCAACACCGAAGAAGCCGGCAGCCTCACGATCATCGCAAGCTGCCTCGTCGACACAGGCTCACAGGCCGACCAGGTCATCTTCGAAGAGTTCAAGGGCAGCGGCAACATGGAACTCATCCTCGATCGCAAGGTCGCCGAGCGCCGCCTCTTCCCCGCCATCAACCTCGCCGAGTCCGGCACGCGCAAGGAGCATCTCCTCCTCCCAGAGGGTGAGCTCAAGACCATGTCGGCCCTCCGCCGCCAGCTCCTCGCGATGCACCCGCACGAACAGATTGAGCGCCTCCTCGCCGCCCTCAAGCGCTTCCCAACCAACGCCGCCCTCGCCGGCAGCGCGGGCTGAAGCAGCCCCTTCCACCCGCCTTCAGCCCCAACGTCCCATATAACCTGCGGAAACCACACAATTAGGGGCCAATCTCGGCTTCCATCTCCGGCCCGAGTCATCCGCGTCCCCGCCCGTGCCGATGTCCATCGGTCCCTAAACGGGGACCAGATGCCACAAGAAAAACCCTCCAACCCCATTGCAGATGCACTCGTCCTGGTCTTCTCTACCGGGACCTCGCTCGTGTCTTGGAAACAGCGCGGCCTCTTCCCCCGGGAGTGGTTCCTCTATGAGGGCCTGCGCCCCTGCTTCCGAAAGATCGTGATCCTCACGGCCGATGCCCACACGCAAGCCGAGAATCAGGCCATCCTCGCCACCTTGCCCGGCGGCTTCGACCCCAACCATCACATCATCGTCACCGGCGACACCTCGCCCACGCCCGATGCCCCGCGCCTCGCAGCGTCGGTCACCGCCGCGCTCGCCGGCTGCCGCAGCGCCGTCGTCAAGACCCCCATCGCCCACGGCGGCGAAGTCGGGCTCGAAATCGCTCAATCCCTCCGCGCCGCCGGACTCTCAGTCGGCCTGCTCGCGCGTGGCGGCTTCCTCTGGAGCAAGTTCGTCGCCCACGAGCATGGCCCACACTCTCTCGCCCACAACGAAGTCGCCGCAATCGAAGGGTGCGTCTGCCAGACCGCCGATTTCGTCGTCGGCTCGACACAGGATATGATCGACGACCTCTCCTGGCGCTACTACCTGCCGCCGGGCAAGGTCCGCGCCATCCCCAGCTACGTCCTCTCCGAAGATGAAGTCCCCCCCGCGTCAGATCGCGAACCCTCCACCATCCTCTACGCCGGGCCCCTCGTGGCCCGCAAGCGCGTCGACCTGCTCATCGAGGCCGTCGCGCTCCTGAGCGAAAAGCAACGCGCGTCAATCGTCCTCGAGCTCCTCGGCACGGGCCCTGAGCAGCCCCGCCTCGAAGCGCTCGTGCGTGAACGCAACGTCACCGCCCGCTTTCCCGGTCGCCTCCCACACAACGCGATGCTCGAACGCATGAGACGCGCCACGCTCTACGCCCAGTGCTCCGAATTCGAAAGCCATCCCCGCGGCGTCATCGAAGCCATGGCCAGCGGCTGCTCCGTCATCGTCGTCGATGCCCCCGGACTCACCGACATCGTCACCCACGGCGTCAGCGGCCTGCGCGTCGCGCCCGATCCGCGAGCCCTCGCCCACTCCATCAACGGCCTCCTCGAAGATTCCGAATGGCGCGACACCATCGGTGCAACCGCCTCGCGCGTCGCCCGAGCCTCCTACGCCCTTCCCATCATCCTCGAGCGCGAGATCATGGCCTCCCGCCTGGCCCTCCGCATCGGTTCAGCCGCAACCACGGTCGAAACCACGGCCGAAAAGGCCGCCTGATCCCCCGGGCCACAGGCCCGATAGGATCGGTGGAGACGAGCGATTTCCACTTCTCTACACTTCTCCAGTGCGCCGCCGCAATCCGGCCGCCGATTGCAACATTCCCGAAAAGACCGCCTTCCTATGTCAGCTGATCGCACCACAGAGAAGACCCAGTCGGGTAGCGGTCCCGTCGCTGGGCCGGGTGCGACCACCCACGCGCATCCCAATCGCCTCTCCCCCGAACAGTTCTCCCAGCGTCTTCAGGAAGCACACCGCACCATGTGGCTCGTCGCCGCCAGCATCCTGAACGACCCCCATGCCGCCCACGACATGGTCCAGGAAGCCTCCACCATCGCCCTCGGCAAGCTCGCCGACTTCGATCCCGCCACCAGCTTCTCCGCCTGGATCTCTCAGATCGTCCGATACGCCTCCCTCAACGAACTCCGCAAACGAGCCAAGCACCGCGGCCGAGGCGGCGAAGACCATCTCCCCGAACCCGGCAGCACCCGCGACATCTCGCACGCCAGTCCCTCCATCATCGATGAGCGCGTCTCTCGCGCCCTTGAGAGCCTCGACGAAACCGCCCGCGCCTGCCTCGTCCTCCGCACCGTCCAGGGCCTCAGCTTCGCACAGATCTCCGCCGCGCTCGGAGTCCCCGAGGGCACGGCCATGAGCCACGTCTTCCGCGCACGCCTGGCCCTCCGCGATCGCCTCGGCCTGGACCCTGCTCCCAAAGCACGCCGCACCACCCCAGAATCCGCAGGGACGCCGCAGCGAAAGGAGGGACAGTCGTGAACGATCCCTCCAACAACAACCTCCGCGAACTCGTCGCCAAAGCCGCCGCCGGCATCGCCACGCCCCAGGAGCTCGATCTCCTCGCACAACTCGACGCACAGGAGTCCCAGCGCGACGCGCTCGCACTCGAGCGCGAGGCCCACGCCACCATCGACGCGTCGCTCTCGCGCCTCTTCGCCGAGCCGCCCGCCACCTTGCCTCTCACGCCGATCACGCCTCTCACGCCCGTGAGCCCGCCTCAGCAGAACCTCAGCCTCCGCTGGCTCGCCCTCATTGGCGGCGGCCTCGCCGCCGGAATCGCCGCCGTGATCGCCATCTCCATCTTCACGCAAGGCCCCGGCAGCCCAAGCGCCAACCCCGACTTCCGCCCCCGCCTCGCCGCCGAATTCATCTGGGACACCAGCGTCTCGATGGGCTTCCGCCCCGAGTGGCGCTGCGAGACCGACGAGGAGTTCGCCATCGCCGTCCGCGACCGCCTCGGCGCCGCCATGGTCATCCCCATCGCCACCACCGGCATCGAGCTCGTCGGCTGGGGCTACTCCGACCGCTACGGCGGCGTCATCCTCTCCGACGACACCATGGTCCTCCTCGCCCGCGTCGAGGGTGAACAAGTCATCCTCCTCGTCGATCGCGCCGGCAACGAACTCAACTCGAACGCCCGCGGCTCCTCACTCAAGCTCAACATCTTCGAACAGACCCTTGGCCCCCTCATGCTCGTCGAAGTCACGCCAAGATCAGCGCCGGGCCTGATCCCCAACGCCAAGCTCCTCTCCGCCGAGGACACGGCCAAACTCCCCGCAACATCGCCGCGGACAACGCCGGTCACGCCGCCAACAGACCCAACACAACCAACCAACCCCGGCTGAACATCCCAATACACCAATCGCGATAGACACATACCTCGCGAGGCGCACTCCCACACCGCACAACGGCCACGCCAACCACTTCCTATGCCGCGAAGCGGCAAAGGTAAGTAGCCGTGGGCAGCCGCGAAGCGGCACCCACGGGAACGCCACACTCAAAGAAGAAGCACCGCGAAGCGGTGCAGGTGGCCCCCCTCACGCGTCACCCACACCCTTCCCCATCCCCCAACCCCGCCTTCAATCCCTCCATCTCCCTCGGCCACCCGCGGCCCCACGCACGAGATCACTCCGGGACACCCACCATGAACAACATGACTCCCGCGGGCGAGATGACCACCATCGCCAATCTCATCGCCCAGATCGACCTCCTTCCAGAAGAGGCCGTCATCTACGCCATCAAGCCCTGGACCATGGCGAGCCCCGCCTGCTACGAGAACAACCGAGACACTGGATGCCCAATGACGCTCGACAACGGTGCCCGCTACCTCCTTGGCGTTACCCTCATCTTCGAAGTGCTCGAAGGCACCTTCGGCGACCACTGGCGATCGCAGCCCCTCAGTGTCCTCTGTGATCGCGTGATCGACTACGCCACCCGCGACGCCTGATCACGCGCGCCACCCACCCCCCACCCCCTCCCCATACCCTCCACTCCATGTGGAAGCTCCTGCTCCCAATCATCGCCCTCGCGGCACTCGTCGCCGTCGTCATCCTCGCCGACAAGCCCCTCCCACGCGCCGACCTCCGCTTCATCAACCGTGGCGATGTCAGCACCCTCGACCTCGCCCAGATGTCCTGGATGCAGGACCTCCGCGTCGCACGCTTCCTCTACGAGGGCCTCACCCGCAACGACGTCTTCTCCGCCGACTACGACCCCGTCCCCGCCGTCGCCGAGCGCTGGACCATCTCCCCCGACGGCCGCACGTACACCTTCCACCTGCGTGACAACGCCCGCTGGAGCAACGGCTCGCCCGTGCGCGCCTCGGACTTCATCTTCTCATGGCGGCGCCTGCTCCTTCCCGACTCCGCCGGCGACTACGCCAAGCTCTTCACCCTCATCCGTGGCGGCAAGGAGTTCTACGACTGGCGCGCCGCCCAGCTCCGCGAGTTCGCGAGTAGCACCTCCATCTCCGACCGCCCCGCCGCGGCACAGGAACTCTGGCAACAGACCCTCGCGAAGTTCGATGAGATCGTCGGCCTCCGCGCCCCCGACGACCACACCCTCGTCATCGAGCTCGAGCGCCCCACGCCCTACTTCATGAGCCTCACCTCCTTCGGCGTCTTCGCGCCCGTCTATCCGCCCCTCGTCCGCGCCCACGAGTCCATCGACGCCGCCACCGGCATGGTCAAGACACGCGCCGACTGGACCAAGCCGCCACTCCTCATCACCAACGGCCCCTTCATGCTCACCACATGGCGCTTCAAGCGCGACATGTTCTTCGAGCGCAATCCCCACTACTGGAACGCGGCCTCCATCGACATCGACACCATCTCGATCCCGTCCGTGCAGGATGGAAACGCCCAGGTCCTCGCCTTCCAGACCGGCGCGGTCGACTGGATCAGCGATGTCACACCAAGCTACCGCGCCGAGATGATCGAGGCCAAGAAGCAGTATTACAACGAGCACCGCGCCGAGTACGAAGCCCTCGTCGCGCAGAACCTGGACCCCATCGAGATCGACCGCCGCCTCCCCCCCGATCCGCGCCAGAACATCCACACCTTCCCCGCCTTCGGCACGTACTTCTATAACTTCTACACACAGCCCACGCTCCTCGACGGCCGCCCAAACCCCTTCGCCGATGCCCGCGTCCGCCGCGCCTTCGCGATGGCCCTGGACCGCGACAACATCGTGAACAACGTCCGGCGCAGCGGCGAGCGCGCCGCCAACACCCTCATCCCGCGCGACTCGATCCCCGGCTACATCTCCCCCAAGGGCCTCCCCTACG
>JBBASU010000002.1:0-266174 GCA_040399065.1 Phycisphaerales bacterium
GGGTCCATCGCGGCCGCGAGCGCCGGCACAAAGGCCTTGAGCGCCACACCCTTCACGAAGAGCTCGACAGGCTTCTCGGCGGTCACGATCGCGCCCGCGACGCGAAGCTCGCCGCCGAGCGTGGCGTTGGGCGTGTTGAGGTTGATCGTCGCGGTGCCATCGCGCATCGAGCCGTTGGCCACGAGATCAAGATTGAGCCGCTCGCCGAGTGCTTCGGCGAGCTTGACCGCCGCGCCGTCGGGCGTCGCGAGCGTGGGCTTGCCATCGGCCCCGACCATCATCGGCGCGAGCAACGTATCGAGGAGCGCCAGCGGCAGGTCCTTGATCTCCGCGTTGGCCTGCACTGTTGCAAGGTTGGGCGTGATCGTGCCGTCGGGCTTGCTCCAGTTGTCCGCCGTGGCGCGGACGCGGATGCTGCCGACGCTGCTGGGCTTGAGCTGCGCGTTGGCCTGCGTCTGCGCCATCGCGGAGAGGTCGATCGAGAGGGGCTTGCCGGGCTCGAGGCTGGCGTTACCCTCGACGTTCGAGAGCGTGACGATCGCGGGCAAGGTGCCGGCCTTCATCCCGGAGCGATCGACGAACGTGGCCTTGACCTCGCGGATCTTGACGCGGGCGCGGAGGCCCTCGGGAAGCTTGATGCCGCCCTGGGCGGGCGCGGCCTCGGGCTGCGCTGGCCCCTTGGCGGGCAGGATCGCGCCGGGCTTGGCGATGGCGCGCTGGATGTTGGTGACGCCCTGCTCATCGCGCACGATGTCGGCGCTGAGCTTGGAGAGATTGATCTCGCCCAGGTCAAGCCCGCCTCGGATCAGGCCCATGAGGGAGGCCGAGGTCTCGACGCTGCCAGTGACGATCTGCGTTCCATCCGCGCTCGCGAGCTTGAAGCCCTCCACGCGCTGCGGCCCGCCCCAGGAGAGCGCCACGGAATCCACGGAGAGCTTGCCCGCGACCGCGGAGCCGGACTGGCCAGCCACGATCCCCGGAGCCATGCTCGAAGCGATCTGCGGCAGGAAGATGCCCACCACGCCCAGGAGAAGGATGAGCACGAGCCCGGTCCAAAGCCCAGCGCGGAGGAGTCGCTTCCCCAGCGACCGGCGCGGCTCAGGCTCGGGCTTTCGATCTCGTGCTGAAAGGGCTGCTTCCTGCTTTTCCTGCGAGACCTTGCCCCAGTATTCGCCACCGGAGTCGTTTGGGTTGTTTTGGCTGGTCATGGTGTGCTGCTCGTGACGAACGGACTTCCTATCGCGGCGTGCGCGCCCATCCCGGGCCGGGCGTTCGACCGCCCCGCCTGAGGGACTCTGCTAAGCGTAGTAGGACGCGGGGAGAGCCGGACCGTTCCACTTAGGATGTAGCACCGGCCCCCCGGCCGGTGTCCGGGACCTTCTTTGCTTCGTCGCCGTGCGGCACTCCGCTTGCACCGTCAGGAAACAGTCACCGGGCCGCCGCCTCATCCACCCAGTCGGCGATGAACTCGGCCTTGTCGGGGAGGAAGTAGAAGAGCAGCTCGTGCCCGCCGGACATGACGAGCTGGTCTGGCCGGCCGAGGCGCTCGTAGAGGAGCTCGCCGCTGGAGGCCGGCACCCACGTGTCGGCCCGGCCATGCGCCTGGAGCACCGGGCGGCCCCGCAGGAGCTGCGCCGTGTGGTACGGGTCCAGCCGCGAGGCCTCGAGATAAGAATCGCGCAGCACGAGGAGCGCCTCGCGTGGCATCTCCTTCCCGTCCCGCACCACCGGCACGCTCCGCTTGACGAGCTCGCTGCGCAGCGCAATGTCGAGCGCGTTGGCGCCGCCACCGATGAGCACGGCGGCATCGACCGGGCCTTCCTCTCGCGCGTCGAGCCGCGCGACGACGGCGGGCGTGGCGATGGCGCCCGCGCTGAACCCCACCACCACCAGCGGCCGAACCGGAACGTCGGGCCTGCTGCTGGCGAGGTACCGCAGGGCGGCCTCCGCCGCGTACGCGTTCTCAGCGAGCGTGTTGTCGATGGCCGTGGCGATGGTCCGTGCGAGCTCGGCGCCGCTGCCATCCGCGGGCCATTCGAACTGCCCGCTGCGCAGGCGCGAGACTTCGATGAGGAGCGCGGCCTGCCGCGCCGTCAGCGGGTCGTTCCTCGATGCCGCATAGCTCCGGCTCAGCGACTCGGCACTCCTGTCCGCCGACGTGTCGTACTTCTCGCGCAGCTGTCGCCGGACATCAGCGATCTCCGCCTCGACCTCGCGGGCCCGCGCGATCATGGCGGGCGTGGGATAGGGGCGCGCACTCGTCCGCGTTTCGATGTGCACCACGGCCCAGCCGCGACGCTCGAACTCCTCGACGACCTTGCGTTCGTACTCGTTGCCGGCCAGCGCGGTCATGCGCACGACCACGCCTCGGAAGGGCGCCTGGTCCGGCGTCCGCAGCGGCGGCAGGCGCAGCGCGGTCCCCTCCTCCAGCAGGATCTTCGTGTCGGTCTCGGCGCTGCGCAGCCCGCCGCTGTGCGCGGAGTTCACGGCCCGCTCCGCCGACAGCTCCTGCAGCGCGGCGGTCTCCTCGACACGCTCGCGGACGCGCTCCGCCAGGCCCGGGTTGCCGATGTCCAGCGAGGTGATGAAGTAGGCGTTGGGCGAGAAGCCCATGAAGATGTCAGCGAAGAGCTGGCCAATCGCGGAGGGCTTCGCGTCCGGTTCCTTGGGCTCGATGACGCGCAGCAGGCCAGCGCCGTAGATGCCCTTGTGCGCAACGCGCCGGTCCCACTTGCCCAGATACTCGCGATCCGCCTCCGTCAGCTTCTGCTCGTCAAAGCCCGGTGCCACCGTGAAGTCGAGGATCTGCTCGGGTGTCCTCTCCAGAAGCACCTGCGCCACACCAAGGTCACGCGCGGGCCAGTCCGAGGGCTCAAGCGGACGGGGCAGGTCGTCGACAGCGCCGGAGAGCGCCATCGTTCGCGCAAGCGTCGTCGAACGATCGCCCGCGGGGCGCGGCCCGCGCGCCTCGTGGTAGGACCAGCATCCCGGGAGCACAAGCAGCGCCATCGCGCCGATCAAACAGCGAGACACAGCGATCCGGGCCAGCATCCGAGTTTCGCAATACTCAACGACAGTCCGCACCATCGGCACGACCTCCAGCGACCGCAAAGGGTACCGGAGTCCGATGTGCGCCGCACGCGCATCTCGGAAGTGGATCCCGCCGCCAAGCGAAAAGGCCCGCGGCGTTTCGCCACGGGCCTTCGTGTACATGTTCAGCGTGTGAGAAGAACTGGTGCAGAGCGTGATTCGCACATGATCAGATCATGATCAGCACATGATCACAGCATGATCAGACGTTCTCTGCCTTGCCGATCTGCCACTCCTCGAGCTCGATGGGCGCCTGGCGGCCGAAGATCGTGACCAGCACGCGCACAAGGCCCTTGTCCGGCAGCACTTCGTCGACCGTGCCCTCGTAGCTCTGGAAGGGGCCTTCCTTGATGACGACCGGCTCGCCCTTGCTGAAGACCAGCTTGACGCTGGGCTCATCCTCGGGCTTGCGCGAGTCCTTGAGCATCTTCTCAATCTCGTGGTCCTTCATCGGCGTCGGGCGGCCGGCCGTCCCGACGAAGTCACCCACGCCGGTCGTCTCCTTGATGAGGAAGAAGACGTCCTGAGGGATGCGGCCGTCGGGCTCGAGGCGCATCTCGACAAAGACATAGCCGGGATAGAGCTTGGTCTCGGTGATCTTCTGCTTGCCGGCCTTGATGGTCTTGGTCTTCTCGGTGGGCACCAGAATGCGGCCGACGAGGCGGAGCATCCCCTCGATCTGCACCTTGCGCAGCAGCGTGTTCTGAACGCTGGACTCCTTGTTGGAGGCCACGCGCAGCACAAACCAGTTCATGCCGTCCTGCTTGAGGGGACCATCGGCCTCGATGAGGTCGGTGCGTTCGTTGGGACGTCCGTCCAGAGTTTTGGCTTCGCTCATGATCGCACCTCGGTTTGGGCCTGGTAGAACAGGCCCCTCAGGAATCAGCACACGATGACCGAACCGGCCCCATGGCCCAGCCTGCTTGCCCGCGGTCCGGCACTACCGCTGCAGAACGCCAACAAACTGCATGCCCTGGGAGAGGACCGTGTCCGCAACGAAGATGAACGCCGCGATGATGAACGTCGCCGCGATCACCACGCGGGTGGAGTCGATGATCAGCTTGCGCGTTCCCCAGTTGACCTTCTTCATCTCGCCGTCGGTGGCGATCAGGAAGTCAACCGGCTTGGGCTTGGCACCGACATAGAGAAACGCAAGCACAAGGCCGGTGAGCATCACGACGCTCGCGACTCCCAGTTGCACGTACGCCTTGTCAAAGGTCGGAATGGGCTCCGAACGAAGCACCGCAGCGCGGAAGGCCGACTGCCCACCCTCGCCAACGACCTCAACACGGCCGACGCCACTCATGTCCGGCGTGCCCACGTTGAGCTGAGGCAGCGAGATCGAGAGCGTGCCAGCCTCGCCGCCGGCGAGCGTCACGGCGGTCACGGTCGCAGTGCCGACCTTCGTCGGAGATCCCTCAACCACCGTGGCGAGCTCGACCGTCTGTCCAACCTGAACCGCGCCCGAGCCATCACGAACCGCAAGGGCATACCCCTTCGCCGGCGGCCTGATCGCCCCGAGCTCGGAATAGAGCCAGGCCGCGCCCGAAAGGAAAATGCCAGCAAGGGCAATCGCCGTCAGCACGCGAACCCAGTACCCCTGACCAAGCTTGTAAATGCCAAAGCTGAACTTCGAAGGCTCAGCCGAGCTGCGGCCAGAGCCGTTCCCCGACCCGTTGCCGGAACCACTGCCGGTCCCCTCGTCACGACGCATCAGCTCGCGGCCGTCTGATTTTTCACCGACATTGGCAACGTTCATGTGCTCACCTGTCTGGTACGGCCCTGCCCGTTGGCAAGGAGCGCCGGGACCAGGACCGCGGAAGGATCAGGAATGGTCATTTCGACAGAACCCAACGAGGCCCGCCGCCGCAACGACGCAGGGCACGCGGGTAGGAAGAAAGGCAAGGAACACGGCGGGAGGGACTTGAACCCGCAACCTGTGGATTTGGAATCCACTGCTCTACCAATTGAGCTACCGCCGTCCGTGTGAGCCGAACAATCGTCACCCAGGACCGCCCGCGCCCTCAACACCCGGGCCTGAGCCCGAACCATTGAACCGCGCCTCGATGTTCCCGAGATGACGAGTGCTTACTTACGCTTGACCTTGTGACGCGTGTGCTTGCGCAGACGCGGGGAGTACTTCTCGAAGCCTTCCTTGAGCTTCTCGGGCATGCCGCCCTTGGTGTTGATCGAGGTGCGGTAGTTCAGGTCACCGGTCTCGGTGCACTGGAGCCACACATACTCGCGCGCCATCGACTTCTTCTTCGCCATCGCTGCCACTCACTTTCGTCGCTCTGCGTCGGGCCACCACCCGACGCCGCCACCCTAAAAAGCCAGACCCGCAAGCGGTTCTGGAACCGAGCCGCCGAGCGATCCTCCATCATGCTGGAGGCGCGTGCGGCCCGGACGTTGAACGGACGCACTTGAATGCACCCGGAACACACTGCCAAGACACAAACGGCCTTCGGGATCATCCCGGAGGCCGCGAGAAGATGCTAGGCGGCCGCAGGGAGTCCGGCAACCCGCACGGCCGGGGTTGGCCAAGGAAAGCGCTTCGGTAACGGACTACCCCAACGCTCCAAACTCCGGCCCCAACACCACAAACGAGATCACGCGGCCATTTGATTGGACTTTGTTCGTAGTTCGGTGTACAATAGGGTCCACATCGGCGCGTTTGCAGGCGTCGGTTGGAGCGTCACCGATCGGAGGGGTCCATGGAAATTCTATGGAAAGACGTCCGACGAGAGCGCGGAGCGCTCACCAGCACACCACCGCCCCCACACCTCGCACAGCGCCGCCTCGAAGCCCCGCGCAAACGCACGCGCATCCGTCAGCGGCCCGGTCCGGACCCGCGCTGGCAACGTGCTGCGAAGATGCATGAGCCTCGCGCGATCCTCCGCGAGTGCCACCGCGGCCTCCACATACCCATCAACATCCAGTGCAGCCAGCTCATCAAGACCCAGCCGGTGCAGGATCGACGCGCCGACCCGCGCACGATGTGTGCTCCCCGCAATCGTCACGACCGGTACGCCCATCATGAGGCTCTCAAACGTCGTCGTCGTCCCGTTGTATGGGAACGTGTCGAGGCTGATGTCGATCTGGTCGTACGCGCGAAGATGCACATCGGGCGTTCTCGTGAACTCGCGGAAGTGAACCCGCGCGAGATCGATCCCCGCCGCCGCGAGCCGGTCCTTGACGCCACTCTTGACCGTGTTGCTCTGCACGCGCGCATTCAGCAGCAGCGTCGAGCCCGGCACGCGCGCCAGAACGCGGGACCACGCCCGCATCACGGGCTCCACGATCTTGCTGAGTCGGTTGAGGCTGCCAAACACAATCGGAGCACCCGTCGCCCGCGCTGCGGGCATGATCTCGCCGCCCTGAGGCGTGAAGCACAGGAAGCAGCCCGGCATCCGGATCAGCCGCTCCGTGCAGTGCGTTGCGTTCTCAAGCGGATCCGTGATCTCGTCCACGATGCGGTAGTCCATCGTCGCCAGGCCCGTCGTGTTCGGATAGCCCAGGTACGTGATCTGGATCGGTGCAAGACGTCGCGCAAAGGCGCCCAGCCGATGGCCACCGGTCCAGCCATTGCAATCGATGGCAACATCGATCGAGTCCGCCAGCGCCTGCTCCACCACCGCCGCATCATCCATCGCAGTGATGTCGCGCCAGTGCGCGAGCGGACGCAGCTGCGCCGTCTTGGAGTCATTCGCGGGCGACTGCGCGTACCAGTATGGCACCACCGAAGCAGGATCGAGCGCGCGGACCAGCCCTTCAAGAAAGAAGGCGCACGGGTGATGCCCGAGATCACCCGAGACAAACGCCACGCGCAGCGGGCGCGAGCCATCGCGCGTGTTGGAAAACTCCTGCGCACCACGCACCGGCGGCGAGCCCGCCTCGAGATTCCTCAGCCGCGCAAGCTGCTCGTGGGCATTGCGATGCTCAACCGGGTCGATCGCGTCCGTGAAGTTGAGCGTGTAGCAGCGCTCCTCGTGCAGCAGCGGCGCTCCTGGGATCGCCTCGATCGCGCGGTCATAGATCGCAATCGCCTCAGGAATCAGCCCCAGCACCTGCGCCACACCCGCGTGCCCCGCGTGCGCCGTAGGATCGGACGCGTGCCGCGCGACAAACGCGCCATACATCGCCAGCGCACCCGCCTCTTCACCCAGACTGATCATGCACTTGACCAGCCCGTCGGTGGCGCCGGCGTGATCGGGCACCAGCGCCAGCACGCGCCGGTACGCCTCCGCCGCGCGCTGGTGCTTGCCGAGCATCATCGCGACGTTCGCCACCATCCAGTGCGCCTCGGGGTCGGCTGGCGCCGCAGCAGCAGCACGCTGGATGTAGAAGTACGCCTGCTCGTTCTCGTGCAGCTCTCCATGCACAATCGCCATCAGCTTGTTGGCGTGCGCGTTCCCCGGCTGTCGCGCCAGCAGCGCGCGAAGCACCGACTTGGCAGGCTCAAAGCGGCCCGCGCCAAGGTGCTCCATCGCGGCCTGAATCTCGGGCGGGTGAGCAAGCAGCGTGCGATCTCCGGAGGAATCTTCAGTGTATCCGTTGGGTTGTGGAGCACTGCGCAAAGAAAGTGCCACGATCATTCCGAGCTTTGGCGGAATGATCGTGGGCTGCGCGCTGCCGTGACGATGCACGAATCCCACGATTATCTTCTCAGCGCGAAGGCTGATCGTGGCCCGAGACGAGAACCAAAAGGACAACGCCGCGGGGTAAGCCGCGGCGTTGCTTGAGTGCAATCACATGTCTATCAGATCGTTAGGCCACGATCTCGGTGACGACGCCCGAGCCGATCGTCTTGCCACCCTCGCGGACGGCGAAGCGAACGCCCTTCTCCATCGCGACGGGCTTGCCCATGAGGTCGACCTCAACGGCGATGTTGTCGCCGGGCATGCACATCTCAGCGCCACCGGCGAGCTTGACGGTGCCGGTGACGTCGGTGGTGCGGAAGTAGAACTGGGGGCGATAGCCGGAGAAGAACGGCGTGTGACGGCCGCCCTCGTCCTTGGTCAGGACGTAGATCTCGCCCTTGAACTTGGTGTGGGGGTTGATGCTCTTGGGCTTGCAGAGCACCTGGCCACGCTCGACGTCATCCTTCTCAACGCCACGCAGGAGCGCGCCGACGTTGTCGCCGGCTTGGCCGCTGTCGAGGGTCTTGTTGAACATCTCAACGCCCGTGCAGACGGAGAGCTTGTTCTCAGGACGCAGACCGACGATCTCGATGGGATCGCCGACCTTGACAACGCCACGCTCGATACGGCCGGTCACGACCGTACCACGACCCTTGATCGAGAAGACGTCTTCGACCGACATGAGGAAGGGCTTGTCGACCTCACGCATGGGCTCGGGGATGTAGGAGTCGATCGCCTCGAAGAGGTCGTCGATGGGCTTGCAGGCCTTGTCATCGGCGGGGTTCTCGAGGGCGAGCTTGGACTGACCACGGATGATCGGGGTCGTATCGCCGGGGAAGTTGTACTTCTTGAGCAGGTCGCGGATCTCGAGCTCGACGAGGTCGAGGAGCTCGGGGTCATCGACGAGGTCGACCTTGTTCATGAAGACGACGATGTAGGGCACGCCGACCTGACGGGCGAGCAGAACGTGCTCGCGGGTCTGGGGCATGGGGCCGTCGGCCGCGGAGACGACGAGGATCGCCCCGTCCATCTGGGCGGCGCCGGTGATCATGTTCTTGACGAAGTCGGCGTGGCCCGGGCAGTCAACGTGGGCGTAGTGGCGGTTCTTGGTCTCGTACTCGGTGTGCGAGGACGCGATCGTCACCGTCTTGTTGGCGTCACGGACGGTGCCGCCCTTGGTGATTTCGGCGTAGGTCTTGGGCTTCTGGCCGTTCTTGACCGCGCTGCGGGCCGAGAGGGCGGCGGTCAGCGTGGATTTGCCATGGTCAATGTGACCGATGGTTCCGACGTTGACGTGGGGCTTGGTACGTGCGAATGCTCCGACTGCCATGGGTGTATCTCCGGATGCGCCCCGAGCGCGATATCGCACACGGAACGCAAGATCGGGAAGCCGACAAGACGGGCTGGGGCGCGGCTCCCATGGCGCCTCCACCAACCACTCAACACACGGCAGTTCTACGCGCTGCATGGCCCCGCACGCTTGCCAGGCGTCCGGTCCGCCGCTGATCCGCATCCATCACTGGATGCAACCAACGGCGCGGCACATACCACGCTCGAACCCACCGCAAAGCCACCAAAGGGACTTGAACCCTTGACCTCTCCCTTACCAAGGGAGTGCTCTACCGCTGAGCTACGGTGGCGAAACCTCTGCAGGTCGAGCGAACCTCGACCCTCTTTTTTTGCATCACGTTCGAACATGTGGGGCCGTTTCCACCCGGCCTTCACCCAACTGCTGACAAGTCCCACGCCAACTTGCGGCGGGCATGGGGGAGAGGATGGTAGCCGTGGCTGGTCCGGGGTCAACGTCCGATCTCACCCAAGCAAAGTCCGGACGGGCCCAGCCTCCACTGATCTCTCGCCCTGCCCCCGGTCAGAATGGCCCCAGCCGGTGCTACAGGCCGCACACGTCTCCGGAACGGCCCAATCCGGGCGAGCACGAGCAGTGGGCCGCAGGAAGTGAGAGAAAGGGTCGCTTTCGGAGCGGTGGTTTTCCACATTGGTCGTGCCCGCCGCATGCCGCGTCGGGCCATCGAAGCGAGGAACCCGCCCATGGCACTGAAACTCTCGGAACCGCACCTTCCATCGTCACGACTTCTAACGCCGCAGAGCGCGACGCGACCGCGTCCGCTGGGGGCGATGAACGGTGTCAGTGCCAGTGCGCGTACCAGTACCAATGCCATGACGGTCGGGGTGTCCAATGCTGCAAGGCGTGCCGAAGGTGGCGCGAACCTCACGGGCTTCTCGACCGACACGATGTTCACGCTCAGCCGTGTGGGGGACTCGGCCGTCGTCTCCCTCTGCTGCTCGAAGATCGAAGAGTCGCAGTGCAACGGGCTCCACTCATACCTCCTGGGCCTGGCCCGCAACAGCGGCGGGCGACTGGCCCTCGAGCTCGCGGGCGTTCGCAACTTCTCCTGCGCCTGGATCAACGCGATGATGGAGCTCACGCGCGAGTGCCGCGCCCTGGGTGGCCAGCTCGTGCTCTTTGGTCTCCGCACCGAGCATCAGACCATCCTCGAACGCACCGGCCTCGTCAGGCAACTGGTGGTCGCATCGTCGCGAACCCGGGCTCTCGAACTGCTCGGCTCGGCCACGATCGCCCCCTGGCGACTCGCCATCGCGCGGCTCCTGGACATTCCCGTCGCGCTCCCCTTCGAAGAGCCCGTCAGGACCGGCCACCTGGCCCGCGCCGCGTAACGCCGCGACCCTTCCGGACACCAACTCCTTCGCCCCGGCCTGATCTCTTCAGGCCCCCCGTCAGGCCCCCCGATTCAATCGAACACCGCGTAGTGCTGGATCCACCCGAGTCCTCGGGTGGATCCGCGCTGCTTTTGCAGCGTAGAGATTGGTGCTTACGTCTCTCAGTGCGCAGTCAGCCCGTTCGCAAGGTGTTTGCCCAATTCGTCATCACAACGCCCGCCTCTCGGACCTGGCGGCCACGAATCCAGTCTGCGAAGCCATCTGAAAGCACCCAGGGTCTTCCTCAGGCACGATCAAGCCGCTCCCGCGTCATCACCAAGTCTCATCCACCATGGCCCACGCGTCGATTCTGCTTGCGGACATCTCGATTCATGAGAGACTACGGGTCCGAAAACGCTCGCGTCCATCGATCAGCCAGCCACTCCACCACCACATCGAGACCTCATGCGCCACCGGTTCAATATGTTGAGCAGTTCGGTCCCGACTCTGAGCCGCGTCCGCGCGATGAGACTCGCCGCGGCACTCTCCACCATCTCGGGCACGTGCGGCAGCGCGCTCGGCGACGGAGTGGTGCCCGGACCAGTCGCAGATGCCGCGCTCGCCGCGCTTGTCACGCCGCGCGATGGCATTCTGAACCTGCGCACGGGCGATGTCGACACCGCCGCGCTGCCCAACTGGCTCGCGCTCGATGCCTTTCCCGCCGGGTCGCGTCGCGCCGTGATGGTGCTGCACGGCCCGATGGATCCGGGCTCGCGCGCGATGCTCACGAACCTGGGTGTTGAACTGCTCGGCTACCTCCCCACCAACGCCTTCATCGCGGACCTCTCTCGCGCCACGCCCGGAGCGGTCGCCGCCACCGGCCTCGTGCGCTGGGCCGGGGCGTACGACAGCGCGTGGAAGATCGATCCGAGCCTGCTTGCGCCGATAGCCTTCGAGACCGCCGAGCGCCAAGCGATGGAGGCCCAGGGCCTCGTCGCCACCAACCTCTGGCTCTTTGATGGTGAAGATGCGCAGGGCGTCATCGCCCGCGTGACCAACATTCCCCGCGCAAGCGTGACCGGCCTCACCGAGATGAGCGGCGGGCACTGCGTCCATGCCATCATCCCGCGCGAACGCATCGAGGGGCTCGCATCGTGGTCCGAGCTCCAGTTCGCCGAGCCCCTTCCCGAGTATCTCCCCCGCAGCAACACGCTCGTCCGCGCCATCGTGCAGAGCGGCACCACCACGCTCACGCCCTTCTACTCGCGCAACATCATCGGCACGGGCCAGATCATGGGCATCATCGACGGCGCGGCCGACATCGCCCACTGCTCCTTCGCCGATGCGATCAACCCTGTCGGCCCACTGCATCGCAAGGTTCTCGCGTACAACACATCCCTCGGCACCGACACGCACGGAACGCATGTCGCGGGCACGGCCGTGGGCAACGCGGGCAGCGCCAACGACACACGCGGCGTCGCGTACGGCGCTCGCATGGTCTTCAACGTCCACCCCTTCCCCAGCGAGTCCAGCATGTACGCGCGGCTAAGCCTTCACGCCTCGCAGGGTGCGCGAGTCCACTCCAACTCATGGGGCTCAAACTCGCGCGCCTACGACGGAGGTTGCCGCGCCATCGACACGCTGCAGTTCGAGGACGAAGAGAACCTCATCCTCTTCGCCGTCGCCAACAGTGGCCTAGTCGTGAACCCCGAGAACGCGAAAAACTGCCTCGCCGTTGCCGCCACGCGCGGCGGCACCCAGACCAACCTCTTCTGCTCCGGCAGCCTCGGCCCAACCGCCGACGGCCGGCGCAAGCCCGAAGTGATGGCGCCCGGCTGCTCCACACTCTCCGCCGGCGCAGGCAGCGCGTGCTCGCTCCTCTCGCTCACTGGCACGTCGATGGCCACGCCCGCAGTCTCCGGGCTTGCAACGCTGCTGCGTGAGTACTTCATGAGCGGCTTCTATCCCAGCGGCCTCGCGAATCCCGCCGATGCCATGACGCCCTCGGGCTCGCTCATGAGGGCCATGCTCGTGAACAGCGCCACCGATGTCACCGGCATCGATGGCAGTCCTTCGAACCAGGAAGGCTGGGGCAGGGTCGTCGGCGACAGCGTCGCGTACTTCGATGGCGACGCACGCCGCCTCATCGTCCGCGATGTCCGCCACAACGCCGGTGGTCTTGAGACCGGCGAACGCATCGACTTCGACATCGATGTCGTCGCCTCAAGCCAGCCCCTTCGCCTCACGCTCGCCTACGCCGACGCACCCGCGGCCGTCAACGCGGCCTTCACGCCCATCAACAACCTCAACCTGCTCGTCGAGGCGCCCGACGGCACGCGCTACGCCGGCAACAACATCATCGGTGGCGTCTCACTCCCCGGCGAGGTCTTCGACGCGCTCAACAACCTCGAGGTCGTGAGCCTGCCCACGCCGATCGCCGGACGATGGACCATCTCCATCATCGCAGCGGCGGTGAACGTCGGACCGCAGGGCTACGCCATCGCGATCACCGGCGATGTCGCCGAAGTCACCTGCGACGGCGACTTCAACCAGGACGAGAACGTCGACCTCCTTGACGCGCAGCAGCTCGCCCAGGTCGTCGTCGGCATCATCTCGCCAGACCCCTCATGGCTCGACGGCGACTTCAACGGCGACGAGAACGTCGACCTCCTCGACGCGCAGCAGCTCGCGCAGTTCGTCGTGATGGGTGGCGGCTGCCCATAAGCAGTCCACATGCCGCTCGCGCACTGCTACTTCGTCACCGCTACTTCTTCGCCGATGTACGCGCGCTGATCGTGAGCGATGTCGCCTTCCCCTTGGGACCGCGCCGCCAGGGCTGGAGCCGATCCGGCAGCAGCTTCCGAGCCAGGTAGACCAACGCGCAGACAGCCACGCCAGTGACGACCCAGAACTGCCAGTCATGAACGGGGAAGGACATCGAGGAAGTGTAGGGAACAGGAGCCGCTTGCTGAGCGAGATTCTGACACGGTCCCACGCGCTCGCGAGCGCGGTCAGTACGCCCGCATACGGAACTCGCGCGGGGCGTGGGGCACAATGACCAGGACCACACGTGTGCCGCGAGCTTCGCTTCGGAATGCGTCGGTGAGCATCGCCTCGCCCAGGGATGGCGGCCGCGGCTCGAGTGGTCCAAGTCCAGCAGTTGGTGTTTCGGCCGGCTCAGCGAGGATCGCCGGCCCGGACCAGGACTCCTGCGGAGACGCTGGCACAACGATCAGCGCCGTGCCGCGGGGCAGCAGCGTCTCGAGGAGGAGCCTCGGAAACGCGACGCCTTCCTGGCGCGCTTCGAGGAGCGACATCTCGCGTTCAACAAGCGCCGACTCGCGCCGTGCGGTGGCCGATGGCAGGAACTGCGGCATCAGCTCGACCTGCACCGCGGCGCGGGTCTTCTCCATGGGTGCGGATTCTGGGGCCGCGGCCGGAACCTCTTCGAGCGTGGTCTGATCCTGTCCTGCGGGCTCCGTGACGGGTGCCGATGCACTGACGGACTCGGGCGCGACCCACGCGCGCAGCAGCATCCGCATCGAGCCAGCGGTGAGGTCCAGTGGACCATTGTCCATGTCGAGCACGGTGCGGCGGGACCACGACGGTCCGCGCATCGCCTCGATCCAGCGCGGGCTCTCGCCCAGCCACTGCGTCTGCAGCGGGCCGATCCGGTTGAGCGACTCGCCCAGCGCATCAAGCTCGCTCCGCGGCACCACCATCACGCGCAGGCCGTTGCTCCGCCACAGCGCGATGGTCGATGGTGAGAGCAAGCCCGTCTGCCCTTCGTATCGCGCGAGGATGTCGCGCAGGCCCGGGCGCGGCGGACCGCTCACCGGCATCGCGCCCGCCGGATCCACCACCCACACGCGGATCTCTACGCCAGAGCCTGCGCCCTGCTCGCCCGCACGAACGCCCGACTCATCGCCATCCGCCGAAGCATCTGCGACGCGCGACGAAGTCCCCGCGCAGGAGGCCAGCGCAAGCAGCATCGCAACGCCGCAGGCCCGCGCGATCAGGCATCGAATCGAGGATGTGCGTGCACGGATCTTCATGCGCTGGGGGGACACTCGTTGATGGCGTCGATGAGCTGTCGGACCATGCCGTACTTGCTGCGCGTGTGCTTGAAGATAAGGCGCGGCTTGTCGAGCGCATCGTCCTCACCCTCGATCGGGCCGCTGAGGCGCATACCGCCCGACTTGATCAGGGTTGCAAACCGCTGCTCCAATCGCGCGACCGCCTCGCTGCCGATCGAGTAGTTCATGCGGATCACAAGCTCATCACGGACATACCTCGAGCTGTGATAGACGCGGTAGAACCGCAGGATGTGCTCCGCGGCGTCCTTCGCGTCCTTCGCAAGATAGATCAGCGACGAATCCTCGGGGCTGATCCAGCCGCGATCAAGCAGCTGCGCCTTCATCCAGACCAGCCAGTTCTCCCAGTAGTCGTGGCCCTTGCCCTCCACCAGCACGATCGGCATCGGCGTGCTCTTGCCCGTCTGCACCAGCGTGAGCGTCTCGAAGGCCTCGTCCATCGTGCCAAAGCCGCCCGGGAAGAGCGCGACGGCCTCGGCCTGCGAGACGAACATCAGCTTGCGCGTGAAGAAGTAGCGGAACTCAATCAGCTTCTCGTCACCTTCGATCACAGGGTTGAACGAGGTCTCAAACGGCAGCCGGATCGCAACGCCGAAGCTCCCGCCGCGGCCCGGGCCGACGTGCCCGGCCTCCATGATGCCCAGCCCCGCGCCCGTGATCGACATCCAGCCCGCCTCGGCCATGAGCTTGCTGAAGTCCACCGCCGCGGCGTAGTCGGGGTGCTCCTTGGGTGTCCGGGCGGAGCCGAAGATCGTCACCTTGTGGGGCTTCTTGTACCGCCCGAAGACGCGGTACGCGTACCGCAACTCCTTGAACGCGCTCGACAGCAGCTTGATCTCGCCCGTGTCGCGACCGTCGGGGATCAGCTTCAGCGCCGTCTGCACCATCTCCCGGACCATCTTCTCGTGGAAGGTGCCGGACGGCCCCGCGCCCGCAAGGTCCGCGACCAGCGCGTCGATCCGCGCCACCACATCCGGATCATCGGCCCGGCGCGCGCGAACGTTCGAGCTCGCGGCGTCTGCACGCTGCTGTGACAGGGGTTCGGCCTTGGCGTCGAGCTGGCTTGGGTCCAGTGGCATGCGATTCCCATCTCCCGCTTGTCGCCCGGCAGGGTCGGTCACCCAGGGCGACGGGGGCCATTTTAGTCAGCGAACTCCACCCGGCGGGGCCGCAGGCTCAATCGGTGCTTCCTCTGGAACCGGCTCCACCGCGACTCCTGGCAAGCGCAGCGGGCTCGTTGATGAAGACCCACGCCCGCGTCCCTCCATCAGGTTGAGGCGGCGTTCGTCCTCATCTTCACCCACGCCGAGCATTCGATCAAAGAGCCGCGTTGTGCCGCCGAAGGTCTGCACCGTCACGACCGGATCGCGCAGCGGCCCGCGCACGCGCGTTGAGAAGAACTCGTTGCGCAGCGTGTCGAGCATGCCCGACACCAGCGGGATCTGGCTCCGGGCCCGCGTCCGGAACCGCAGGTTGAGATCCATCTCCGGCCATGTCGCTTCGCCGAAGCCATGCACGCTCACGCTCGGCGACATCGCGGTCAGCTCATCAAACGACATCGCATGGCCCAAGATAAAGAACTCTGCCGTTGCGTGGTCGAGCTGCTCCTGCACAGGAAGCTGGAGGTTGGTCGCCCTGACCAGCGGCACCAGCAGCGGCAGATCCAGGATGCGCCCGCCGCCGCCGATGGTGAGCTTCCCGCGCCCGCGGCGCGAGGAGTCATCGCCCTGAAGACCCGTCATGCCGAAGCTAGCCCCGAGCAAGCCGCGCGAGGCATCGGGCACTGCGCCATTACCAGCTCCATTACCAGCACCGTTGCCCGACGCACGACCCGCGACCTCAGCAGCCGCAACACCCTCGGACGGCGCGGGGCCTCCCCGCAGCTCCTCAAGGAGCGACGCAAAGCGAATCTCCGAAGCCTGGAGCAGCACATCAAACGTCCGTCGTGCCTGCAGATCAGGCTCGCTGAGCGTGACGGTCGCCGATGCGCGGCCGCCATGCACCGCCGCGCTCAGCAGGGGCACCAGCACCCGACCATCGCCCGATCCTGCGACGCGCGCCCGAGCGCCCGTCGCGCTCACACCCGCAACACGAACCGAGTCGAGCAACGACCAGACTTCAAACGAGGGGCTCTGCCCCGCGCTCTGCCGCTCGATGCCGATCTCGATCGTGCCAGTTGCATCCGTCGCCGTCACTCCCGCGACCATCGACGCCTGCGCCACGCCCACGCGCCCCGAAAACTGGAACGCGCTCACATCTCCTTCCGGCCCAACCACCAGCGAGAGCGTGCCATCACGCATCGAAACGGGCCCATCGACCTTCACGCTCAGATCCTTCAGCACGCCCTGTGCCGCCACGGGCAGCGCCGCCACCAGGGCGGGCGAGAGCGTCGAGTCATCAAGCTCGATCTCCGCCTGCACGGTCACACTCGGCGAAGCATCTGCTACTACGGAGGGTTGCGACGCGTCGAAGCTGGCCGGAACTTCCTGCCAACCGCCGCTGGCCCGGATCGCCAGGCCTTGAGCGCCCTCGAGCACGAGGTTCTGGAAGCGCCCCTGATCGCGCTCGAAGGAGATCACGCCCGAGGCTCGCGCTGCGTCGATCTTCGAGCCCGCAAGGTTGAGCGCGGCCGAGGTCGGCCGGATCGTCCCGCTCGCGCGGCCGTCATTGCCGATCAGCACATCCGCGTCGAAGAGGCCCCGGGCCTCCACCTTCTCAAGGATCTGCGCCACGCGCTCCGCGCCGGATGCTTGCAGCGTCGTGTGCAGCAGCGGGCACTCGAAGCGCCCACCCACCATCGAGATCGTCAGCGGCCGCGCATCGCCACGAGGCTCGGGTTGCGTCTCACCCGGCAGCTCCACCGTGCCATCCAGCTTCACGCGCCCCGACGCCGCTCCATCGCTCGCGATCGTCCCCTCGAGCCCCTGGAAGTTCAGCCCGAGCTGACCATTCTCCTTGCCGAAGATCAGCGCACCCACCGGCGCATCGATCGCTCCGCGGCCATCACCAACCCGCACACTGAGCCCCACCATCTGTGACAGGCTCGCCGTCAGGTTCGTCGGCTCCATCCCGCGCAGCGAGAGATCAAGCGCAAGCCTTCCGCGCGGCTCATACCGCGCCCGCAGGCTCTCAAGCTCATCCGCCGCGGCGGGCGCGGGCACTCGCACCAGGTCCTCCACCATCAGCGAAGGATCGAGCTGCGCGGACCGGAAAGAGGCGACAAAGTCCGGCTCGCGCCCGTCCATCAGCGACCGCGTCACCTCGCCACTCACGACGCTCGCGCCCGATCCATCCGGGTGCGTCACCGTGGCGGAGAGGTTCGCGACCACCGCCTCGTTGTTCACCGTCACAGTCCCCGTCACTTCGCTGGCGATCACCCGCAGCACGCCCTGTGGGGACAGCGGTTTCGAGCTCGCGCGGTGAGGCGTCGCGATCACCTCATACGCCAGCGAGTCCTCGAAGCGAACATCGCTGAAGACCCGCGCATCCAGGCCCATCGTGCCTGTGAAGTTGAACGCCTCGAGATCGTCCGCCACCGCACGCGTCGCGGCCGGGCCCTTCTCACCACCGATGCCGCGGATGGCGCCCAGCAGCAGCGCATCGGTGGGCAGGTCCGTCGCCCGCACCGTGACCTCGGGCACGAAGTCCACATCAGGATCCGAGAGGGCCGCAAGATCGACGCGCGCCGTGATCGCGACGCTCGCGCCGCTCAGGCCCTTGAACGTCCCCGTCTCCAAAGTCGCAAGATCATCGCGCGAGACGAGCGTCACGTCGGTACCCAGCAGCGGATACGGCACCGCGCGGGGAAGGAGCGTCACCTGCGGAAAGCGGATCGTGATCACGTCGCCCCAGTTCTTGCCTTCGCCCAGCGCCCGCGTCACGAGCGCCGTCACCGAGGCGCGCCCACCCAGTTCTATGAAAGGCCGCTGCGCCGTGGCCTCTGCGGCACTGGGCGCGAGCACGCCCGCGCCGCGCAGGGCTGCCAGCGCGTCGTAATTGAAAAGCTCATCAAAGACGCGACCCCTTCCGCGCATCGCCACCTGCAGCTTCTCATCCGTTGGCAGGTTGCTCGACTCAACCAGAATGCGCACCTCAGGATGCTCGTTGGGCGGCGCGATGAAGCCCGAGGCAGCGATCGTCGCGCCGCTGGTGGCAACGCCCGTGAGCGACCGGAAATCGATCCGCGTCTCATCGAAGGTGATGTGAGCGTCGATGTTCTGGAACTGGTATGGGAAGCGATCAAACGCCGCGACGCCCTCACGCACGCGAACATCGCCGCTCACGCGGATCGGCATCTCCGCGTCGGGAGTCGCCCCTCGCTCACGGAAGACCCGCACCGTCGCGTCGACAAGCCCGGTGGGATTATCAAACTGCTCCAGGCGCAGCCGCACCACGCCGGGCGCGAACCACAGAATGTCGGGATGCTGCTCCAGCCGATAGGCCGTCGTTGTGATCGTCGCGTCGAATGGTGCGCCCTGGTTCCATCCGCCCCACTCCACCGTGAGCGTGTACGGCACACCCTCGATCGCGCCGGCGAGGTCGCCCCGCAGGCCTCCCGCCGTGATCTCGATCTCGCCCGAAACGCCCTCCATCCGCATGCGGCGCTTCGCGTCCTCCTCTGACAGCGGGATCTTGTTCTCGTCCTTGTCCTCGCCAGGCTGAGGCTCCAGCGGCAGCGTCACCGCCAGTCCCGCCAGCGGGATCCGCGCCGTGACGCCTCGCCCCTCGAACGAGTATTCAAACGCGACTCCGGTGGCCTCACCTTCCAGCCGCATCTGCCGGAAGGCCTCACGCAGCGGCGTGGGCACATGCTCGGGCGGGAGTGATGAGAGGGACAGCCGCCCCAGTTCCAGCGTCAACGCCTTCGCCGACACCCGGCCCAGAACCTCCATGCCACCCTCGAGCGCGACGCCATTCTCCGCCTGGCGCAATGACAAGACCGCGGCCCCACCCTCATCGGCCTCGCGCTCCACATCACCCACCACCTCGATCCGCCGCAGGCTCGTGAACTCCCCCGAGGCGCGATGCTCACCCAACTCAATCACGCCACCTCGCACCGTCACCCGGGGCAACGTACCGATCTGGGTGGGCGCTCCGCTGCCTGAACCGCCCCCTCGCAGCGCGAGGCTCGCCACATTCACCGTGGCGTCGTCCACGCTCTGGCTGATCCGAAGCATGGGTGACTCAACCTCAACATCTTCCAGCACGACGCTGCCGCGGAGCATGGCCCAGGGGTCCGTCTTGGCCCGCAGCCGCCGCACTTCAAAGATCGTGCCTCCCGGCCCCGCAACACCCGGTGCCCGAAGAACGCCGCCCTTCAGGTCAATCCCGCCCCCCAGCGTGATCGTGACCGCATCGGCCGTGACCTCGCCCCCACTCAGGCTCGACAGGCTCGACGTCACGATCCACCGCGTCACGAACGACTGCGTGAGCAGGTAGTAGCCGCCGATACTCAGCGCCAGCCCCATGACTCCACGGATCGCCCAGCGCCGCAGGCGCGAACCGCGGCGAGATCCAACTCGAGCAGACACATCACTTGACGGGGTCGGCGGGGTCGGTTGGGTCATGGTTCACGGCCCGGCGGCACTCGCACTCCTTCTGTCAGAAATCCCGATCCTCGCCAAGGGCCTCCGCCCCGATCGGCTCTCTCGGATCATACTGGCAACGGGAGGGTTAGGACTCAGATCCCGGGCCGCATCCGGATTTATCCGAATACATACCAAAAATCCAAACAAGTACCGTATCTTAGGCCCCGGGTGTGGTATGATCCAGCATGGCCAAGGCCCGACGCGTGTATCTCTGTCGCTCCTGCGGAAGCGTCCACCCGCGCTGGATGGGCAAGTGCCCCGACTGCGGCACATGGGACGCACTCGAAGAGACGACGCTCGATCCCATGACGAGCCAGGACCCGCACAAGGGGCTCGCCGTCGCGGCCGCGGACATTCAGGGTGGCAACGCCCTCGCCGGCCCGGAACCAGCGGCTGGCGCCCGCGCCCTCTCGGAGATCGACGAGGCAGCCGCGCCTCTGCCGCGACTCTCAACCGGCATCGGCGAGTTTGATCGCGTGCTGGGTGGGGGAGGTGGGGGAGGGGGTATTGGTGCAGGGGCGGGGGCAAGTGGAGGCGGCCTCGTTCCCGGCTCGGCCGTTCTCCTCGGTGGCGAGCCCGGCATCGGGAAGAGCACGCTCCTGCTTCAGGCCGCATTCGCGCTCGCCTCGCGCGGGACCAAGGTCCTCTACGTCTCCAGCGAGGAGTCCGCGGAGCAGGTCGCGATGCGCGGCAAGCGCCTCCGCGAGGGACTCGCACCCGAGCAGTCCGTGGGCAGCCTCGATCGCTCTCTCTTCATCCTCGCCGACACCAACCTCGCGCGCATCGTCGAGCAGACGCGCAAGGTCGGGCCGCGTGTCCTGATGATCGACTCGATCCAGATGATCTACAAGCCCGATGTGCCCGCGAGCCCCGGCAGCGTGACGCAGCTGCGGCGATGCTGCGCGGAGCTTGTCTATCTCGCGAAGGCCTCGGGCGTCGCGATCGTGCTGGTCGGCCATGTCACGAAAGACGGCACGCTCGCGGGGCCGCGCCTGCTGGAGCACCTGGTTGACTGCGTCCTGTCGTTCGAGGGCGACCGCTACCACGCCCACCGAGTGGTGCGTGCCGTAAAGAACCGCTTCGGCACCACGCTCGAGCTGGGTCTCTTCGAGATGACGGGCAAGGGGCTCGAGCAGGTGCCCGAGGGGGCGGGTCTACCCGCCGCCAGCGCGGTCACGGGGCCGGGCTCGGTCGTCTGCCCCGTCATGAGCGGAACGCGCTGCATGCTCGTCGAGCTCCAGGCTCTGACCGCCACCGGCTTCCTCGGCGCGGTCAAGCGCAAGTCCTCGGGCCTTGATGCCAACCGACTCGCGATGATCATCGCCGTGCTGGAGCAGCACGCGGGCCTGCGTCTCGCGGACCGCGACGTCTTCGCCTCAGCCGTCGGCGGCGTGCGCGTCAATGAGCCCGCCAGCGATCTCGCGCTCCTGCTCGCGATCGCCGGCGCCCACTTCAAGCGAGCACTCCCGCCCGCGACCTGCGTGCTTGGCGAGGTCGGCCTCTCTGGAGAGGTCCGCGCCGTCCCGCACATGGAGCAGCGCCTGCGCGAGGCTGTGCGACTCGGGTACACGCACGCCCTCGCGCCCCGCGGCAAGTTGCCGCGCATCCCGGGCCTCACGCT
Source organism: Phycisphaerales bacterium (assembly GCA_040399065.1). Classification (GTDB taxonomy): domain Bacteria; phylum Planctomycetota; class Phycisphaerae; order Phycisphaerales; family UBA1924; genus JBBASU01. The sequence goes on from JBBASU010000002.1 coordinate 21,713, forward strand.
CGTCCAGGCCAGCAAGGTCAGCGAGGCCATGGACAAGATGGGTTGAGCAGACCACACGCCACCTCCACACTCGATGCCTCGATGCCCTGTGCCTCGATGCCTTCGACAAACCCCAAACCTCTCCGCCACGTCCGAGAAACGCACCGCTGCACATCTCGCGCCCACGCCGCCGTGCGCTTCCGATCCTCGCGCCTCCACCGACGCCCCTCACGCTCCGATAGACGCTGCATGCTTCGACTGCCGGTGAGCCAGGCTCGGGCCGGCATGGTCCTCGCCATGCCCGTGACGCTTCCCCATCGCCCGGGAGTCGTGCTGCTGCGCACCGGTGCCACGCTCGAAGAGTCGATCATCCTGCGCCTGGCGCAGTTACATGTCGGGTCCCTCTGGATCCGCTACCCGGGGCTTGACGATCTCTGCCGCTATGTCAACTCCGCCGTGATGGACTCCTACGACCGCCTCACGACCGAGGTCTCGGTGGCGCTTGACGCCGCGATGACGGGCTCTACCGCGCGCCTCGACTACGCGTCGTACAAGAACGCGGTGGTGTCCGTGCTCGATCGCCTGACCGAGAATCCTTCGGCCAACGTCTTCCTCTCCGAGCTTGCCAGCGGCGATCGCCCCTTTGTGCGCCACAGCGCCAACGTCTGCATCCTCTCGCTGCTGATGGGCCTCAAGCTCGACTTCTACCTGCTGCGTGAGCGAGCGCGCCTGCGGTCGCACGATGCCAAGGACCTCTCGGGCCTTGGTGTGGGCGCGATGTTCCATGACGTGGGCATGACGCGCCTCCCCGATTACACACTCGCGCGCTGGAACCGCGAGCATGATGAGAAGGACCCCGACTGGCGCGACCATGTTCGACTCGGATACGAGTTCGTCAAGGACGAGATCGATCCGACCGCCGCGGCCGTCGTCCTGCATCACCACCAGCGCTTCGACGGCTCGGGCTTCCCGCTCCAGACGGACTTCTCCGGCGCGATCCACCCGCTGGCAGGCTCAGAGATCCACATCTTCGCGCGCATCTGCGCCGTTGCGGACCTCTTCGACCGCCTCCATCACCCCGCGCACGCGCCGGGCAGCACCGAGGAGCAGAGCCCGTCGATCCCTGCGGTGCGCGCTCTGAAGCAGATGCGCGAGAAGCCCTGGGCTGATCACATCGATCCGGTCGTCTTCCGCGCACTGCTCGCGGTCGCGCCGCCCTTCCCGCCGGGCTCGGTGGTCGGTCTCTCTGATGGTCGGCGGGCCGCGGTCGTCTCGATCAACGCCGCGGATCCCTGCCGCCCCACCGTCGAGATCGTCGATCCGATGGCCTCATCATCACGCAAGCGCCGCCAGCGCAGCGAGCGCATCGACCTCAGTCAGGGCGGTATCTCCATCGCGCGAGCCGAAGGCCACGAGGTCGCGGACGATCTCTTCTTTCCGTCATCAGAACCAAAGCCCGACCTTGCGCAGCTCGCGCGAGCAATGTGGTGCCCGCCCGCCGCGTGATGCGGAAGCGTTCAGAGGCCGACTCAAAGCAGTCACTTGCTCAGCGTCCGCTGGGAACCGAGGTCGCTGGCGTTGCGGTCGCGGGCGTCGCGACGGCCGGAGCCGCGGGAGCGCCGCCGCCGGTGCCAGCACCTTGGGGACGGCCACTTGCGGGACGACCCGTCGCGGCCGGTCCGCCCGGAGCGCCGCCGCGTGCGCCGCCTGGCATGCCCCGCGGCGGCCCCTCGGCGACCACGCGGCCATTCTCATCGAGCTTGTACCCGGCAACCGTGAGCTGCTCGGGATTCCAGGGACGATTGATCGTCTCGCCGCTGGTGGGATCGCGAAGCAGGATGATTGTTCCGGCAGCGAGGCCGGCGCGGATCTCGGCCTGCGTATCGCTCCGGCGTCCGACGCGCACTGGCGTCTTGACCCAGCGTCCGCCCTCTTGCGTATAGACAAACTGAACGGGCCCCTCGTTGAAGACGCCCTGCACCGGGATGGAGACCGCGTCCTTCACGACATCGAGCGTGATGCGTCCCTCGCACCGCATCGCGGGCTTGAGCGAGACGCCCTCGATGGGCTGGAGGCCGATGCGCACCGTGTACTCGCGCAGATTGGGATCGCGCCAGCCGCCGGTCTCGGCCATGACGCCGATGCTCTCGACCGTGCCGTCAAAGACCGCGCCGCCCGCGGCGTCGACGCGCACCGAAACCTGCTGGCCCTGTCGCACGCGTCCCGCCAGCGCCTCATTCACGCGCACCGCCGCGACCATCTCGGAAGTGTCGGGGAGAATCATCAGGAGCTGGTTCGGGAAGACCTGCTGACCGATCTGTAGCGGGCCTTCGTTGCCGCCTCGCCAGCCGCCGCGGTCCAGGCTTGTTGCATAGACCACGAGGCCATCGGCCGGCGCGATCACGCGGGCGGCTGCAAAGTCCACCTTGAGCTCGTCGATGCGGTTGCTCAGCACGCCGACCTGCGTGCGCTGTTGCTCGAGTTGCGAGCCCTTGTTCTTGAGCTCGGCCACGTTGTTGAGGCTCACGCGCTCAAGCTCGGCGATGGCCTCGCCAAGGTCAGACTGCTTGGTCTTCTCGTCCTTCACGAACTCGAACTTCTCGTAGACCTCACTCGCGAGTCGCGCGGTGTTGAAGCCCGAGATCGCCTCGATGTACGCGACCTCGTCGCGGTCACGCTCGTCGCGGCTGACAAAGCCCTCGTCAAAGAGCTGCTGACTGCGCAAGTAGCGCTGCGCCAAACGCTCCAGCTCGAGCTCGGCCTTGTTCATTCCAAGTTCGAGCTCCTGACGCTTCTTCGCGACATCGCCATCGACCCACTGGCGCAGCGCAAGCTCGGCGAGCGTCACCTTCAGCTCGGCCTGGCGGATCTTGCTCGCGTTCTCGTTGATCTGGATGTCGTACGCCGACTGGGCCGCGACCAGCTCCGCCTCCGCGGGGATCAGGCGCAGCTCCTCTTCCTTCAGCCGGTTCTCGATCTCCTCGACGTTCAGCTGGAGGAGCAGGTCACCCTTCTTGACGTTGATTCCCTCGTTCACGATCTGAACGATGTTGGCGGGGTTGTCGAGGGGGCTTCGGACCTCGATCTTGTTGCGGGCCTCAAGCTCGCCGCCAGCGGTCGTGACGACGTCAAAGGACGCCACCGTGGCGATCGCGCGATCCGAGGGGACCGTGGACGCGGCCCGGCCGGCGGCCTTGTCGGAACTCTGCGCACGAGCCGGGCTCACCGGCGCAAGTCCAGCAGCGGCAAAGAGCAACGCCGCAGAGAGCACTGGAACGGCCCCGCGCTGGAAGAAGCGACATGTCGTGGTGTGGAGCGTCATCATCAAGCCTCCGATTGCCAAGGGGAATCTCCGTCACTTCGACGGGCAGCGCACCTTGGATCCACGCCGATCAATCTTAGACCACAGAACAGACGCCGACTTGATCGCCGCCGCATCTGGGCAACGTCAGGGCAACGCCAAGACACGATCGCCACACCCCGCCGATTCGTACAGTCCCCCATGAGCGAGCCGCTACACCAGATGCGCGACACGGCAGAGGCCGTCACTTCGTTGGCGTCCAACACGCTCCCTCGCCTCCTCCTCATCGTCGCGGCGGACTCCGAAGCACGAGCGATCTGCCGCGCCCTCGGTCATGGGGCACTTGAGCTCTCTGCATGGGTACCGGTCCCGATTTCGCCCCGCGCGGACCTGCTTCTGACGGGTGTGGGTAAGTCCAACGCCGCGGGAGCGACCGCATCGGCACTCGCGCTGAGGCCCTACTACGCGGCGATCAACCTCGGCATCGCTGGCGCGCTCCCGGGTTTGGACGCACTCCCTGCACTTTCGTTCCCGCTTTCGACGGGTGCCGCGATCATCGCCAGCACGAGCGTCTTTGCCGACGAAGGTCTTTGTTCGCCCGGAGGCGTCTTTCAGAGCCTTGTGGAGATGGGCTTCCCCATGAAGGACGAGCGCGTCATCTCACCCGGTGCGGGCGGCCCCGCCTTCGCCGCGGACGCGGGGCTCATGGCGCGCCTCGCGCCACTCGCCAATCTTGCCGCACCGGTCGCGACGGTCTCGACGTGCTCTGGGACCCACGCGCTCGCGATCGAGGTCGCACGGCGCACGGGCGCGCTGGCAGAGTGCATGGAGGGTGCCGCCGCGGCGCTCGCTTGCTCGCGCCGCGGCGTGGCGTTCGCGGAACTCCGGGTGATCTCGAACACAACCGGTGACAGGCCCAGCCAGGTCTGGAAAGTCCGCGAGGCGCTCGAGCGACTCGGCGTGCTTGCCGGCGGCGTGCTCGACACGATCGGCGGCCGATAACGCTTGCAGAGCGCGCTTTCCTCCCGGGTGCCCCGCCGAACAAGGGGACTGCGCCGTCCATGCCGACTGGCGCGTCCGGCCCGACGCGCTCTCCTGTGACGCTGGGTTGGGTCGCACCCGTGAACCGCCGATGCCATACCCGATGCGGGCCGCACGCTCGTCCGGGCCTTCGCCCGAGCGAGTCCTGCGTCCCGGTACGGACGGAGCGTGGACCACATGGGCCTTGGCGCACTCAAGCAACTCGGTGGCAGGCTGACCAGCGCCTTCTCGAGCAAGCTCGCGAACCAGCGGGCCGGTTCCGGCACTGCGGGTGTCAAGGGCCCGACGCCGATTGCGCTGGACTTTGGAGCACGGTCGCTCAAGTGCCTGCAGGTGAGCTGGGAGGGGACGACGCCCACGCTGATCGCCGCGGCGTCGATCGAGACGCCCGCCGAGCCCGTGATGGATCCGCGCAAGCGTCTCGAGTTCCAGCTCCAGAACCTGCCGCGCCTGGTGCGCGAGGGTGGCTTCAAGGGCCGGCGCGTCGTCTGCGCGATTCCGCGCTGGATGACGTTGTGCAAGTCGCTTCAGGTGCCGCGCCAGGACGGCGTGCCCCTCTCCACGCTGGTTGAGTCCGCGATGGCGGTGCAGCTGCAGCTGGATCCCGCGGCGTGGGTGCACCGCTGCACCGAAGTGCCCGGCGCTGGCGGCACGAGCGGCAAGGCCGAGGTCATCGTCATGGCGGTGCAGCGCGAGCTGGTTGAGAAGCTCATGGCCGGCATGGCCGCGGCGAAGCTCGAGCCGGTCGGCATGCACAGCGCGTTTGCCGCGACGCTCCACGCCTTTGACTACATGCACACCGGCACGGGTGATGCTCAGCAGAACACGCTCTACCTCGACATCGGCAGCGCGGGGACGAACGTCATCATCGCGCACGGGCGCGAGCTCGCGTTCGCACGCGTCATGGACCTGGGTGGCGATCACCTCGACGACATGGTGGCCCGGCAGCGCAAGGTCGACCTGCTCGAAGCTCGCAGGCTCCGCGCTCTGGCCGAGACTGCCTGCACCGTCACCATCAAGCCCGCGACGGGCGATTCACAGCCGGGCCTCAGCGCGGACATGGGTTCCGGGCCTGCGTCCCCCCTGGGCCCTGATCACGTCAACATGGACGAGATGCTCGAGGGCTTCACCGATGAGGTCCGCATCTGCCTTCGTTACCACGCCGGGCAGTTCCCCAGCCGGAAGATCGACCGCGCCGTCTTTGTCGGAGGCGAGTCGCGTCACCGCGGCCTCTGCCAGCATGTCGCGAAGGCCATGCGTCTTCCGGCCCAGATGGCAGACCCGCTCGCTCGGCTCGCGCGCACCGGCAAAGAGCCGACCGTGGGGGTTGACCTTCGTGAGCCGCAGCCGGGTTGGGCGGTTGCGATGGGGTTGTGCATGAGCCCCACGGACCTGTAGCAGATCGGCCCCGGCCAAAGGGGCGCAGCAACGCAAGCCGGCGCACCAGTCGCCCGGAGGACACGAATGGTCGAGAATCTCTTCAAGCAGGGCGGGCAAGGGAAGAGCAGCTTCCTTCCCGAGGAATACGTCGCGGCCAAGAGCGAGGCCCGCGCGAACATCCTCGTCTTGTCCCTCTTTGCCGTCGTGCTGGCGGGCGTGATCGGCGCCTTCATGGTCACCATCCAGGAGAAGGTCACGCTCGAGCGCCGGATCGCTTCCGTCGTTGAGCGTGAGAAGGCGGCGGGCGCCCGCAAGGAGCAGCTGCGCGAGCTCGAGAAGCAGCGGGCCCAGATCATGGAGAAGGCTGAGATCACCGCGGCCCTCTTCGAGCGCGTGCCGCGATGGACCGTGCTGGCCGAGGTGACGATGCGCATGCCGACGGCGATGCGCCTCGACACGCTGGCGATCAAGAGCACCCGCATCGAGATCAAGCCCCCACCGCCCCCGCCGGGCCAGCCCAAGCCGACGGCGGCGCAGGCCAAGAGCCTCGCGGCCAAGGCCGCGGCGGCCAAACCGGCCGTCCCCGCGGAGAAGCCCAAGGTCCTCCCGCCGCGCTTTGAGTACGCCCTCACGATCTCGGGCGCTGCGGATCAGAACAACGACATCGCCGACTTCCTGACGAGCCTGAAGGAGTCGCCCGCGCTGGACAAGGTCGAGATGACCTTCATCCGCGAGGCCCGCCAGGACGACAAGGACCTGCGTCTGTTCGAGCTGACCGCGACGGTCCGCACCAACGTTGATTCCAACGCCCTCGCCGCGTCGCTCAAGGACCTGGTCCAGAAACGCACCGAGATTCTGGCCGCCGTCGAGGCCGCGAAGGAGCAGGACAAGAACAAGGTCAAGGCGCTCCCCACGGACACCACCCCGACCACCCTACAGCCCTCGACGGCCAGCGTCCTCGAGCCGAAGGAGAACCGGTAAATGCGACTCTCCCTGCGAACACTGCTGATCCTCGTCATCGTGATCGGGCTCCCCGTCACGAGCTTTGTGTGGCTCTTCCGGCCCGCGAACCGCGACATCGAGACGCATCGTGAGGACCTCACGCACCGCGAGTCGCTGCTGGTGCGGCTCTCGGAAGAGACCGCCAAGAACGAGGACCTCGCCAAGGCCAACGACCATCTCAAGGACCAGGTCAAGATCATCGAGGCTCGCCTGCCCAGCGGCAAGGAGATCGACGGGCTTGTGCGCCAGGTCTCGGACCTTGCGGTGCAGTCGGGGCTGAACTCGCCGGCGATCAAGTCGCTCAAGCCGGTTCCCGCCGCACTCTACATGGAGCAGCCGATGGCCATCGAGGTCACGGGGAGCTTCGTGGGCTTCTTCACGTTCCTCGCGCAGGTTGAGAAGCTGCCGCGCATCACGCGCATCCATGACCTCAAGCTCACGGGCCAGGCCGGCGGCGCCTCCGACGAGGACGCGCCCGAGCTCAAGGCCGAGTTCACCCTCAGCATCTATTTCCAGGAAGACGCCAAGCCCGCCGGAACGCCGGTCGCGGAGGCCAAGTAAATGAACCTGATCCACAAGGACAAGCAGGGCACCGTCCAGCAGTCAAACACCAGCCAGGGTCCGGGTGGTGCTGATCCGAACGTGCCGAACCCATTCGCCAACGCGGGCACGGTCGAGACGGCCCGCATCAAGCGGCGCATCCCGACGCAGACCTTCATCCTGATGCTGGTGCTGGGTGTCTCGGCGGCGGCGCTCTTCTCGATGCGTCAGCTCGGGCTGCGCTCAGGCGTGCAGTTCGAGGAGGTCAAGCTCGACGGGACCGGCCCCGACGCCGAGAAGGCCAAGAGCTACGAGCGGATCATGGCCGACCTTCAGCGGATCCAGACGCCGCTGGATGTGGCGCTGGGTGAGTTTGGCAAGAGCCCCTTCATGCTGACGACCAGCAAGACGCAGGTGACGGCGCATGGTGAGCCGGTGATCGAGCTCTCGCCAGAGGAGCGTGCCGCGCTGATTGCCAAGGAAGCGGCGGCAAACCGGCTCGCAGAAATCCAGGACATGGCCACGCGCCTTGAGGTCAACGGGATCCTGGCGGGCCGCGTGCCGATTGCGCGCATCAACAACCAGGCGTACCGGATCGGTGATGTCGTTCAGGAGCTCTTCACGGTGACGGCCATCGACGGCCGCAGCGTCACGCTCCTGGCCGACGGGGAGACCTTCGTCCTGACGATGGACACGACCCCGGACCGGACGCCCAAGCGCTCGCCGGCCCGCATCGGCAAGCCAGAGAGCAAGGGCGCGGGCGTGAAGCCGCGCTGAACAGTCCTGCATTCGCGGCCACAAACTCGGAACAGATCGGTGTCGGGATACGGGGGATCGGCGTGGGCAAGTACAACATCGACGACATCCTGAGCGAGCTGGGCGTCAACGACCCGAAGAAGGATCCCGCCCGCGCCAAGGACGCGCCCGACGCCGCACGCGCCACGTCGGGAGGCCCGACCAGGGCGTCGGGAGCGACCGCCAGCACTCCCTCAACGACGGAAGATCCAGCCGCTCGGCGCATCGTGAAGAAGCACCGCGTCGACCAGGCCGAGCAGGCCTTCAGCCCGCTCCCATCCGTTCCCGCCAACCAGCGCAGCTTTGCGGAATCGAGCGCGCCCATGGCGGGCGCGGGGAGCCCGGTAGATCAGGCCTCGCGTCAGATCATGCTGGCGGCCGCGAGCACGCCAGCAACCATGTCCAAGACTTCTGTCGTCGGGCCCGCCATCAGCGAGATCTACAGCCCCGAGGAGACCGGCATCATCGCCGGCGAGCTGGGCGCGATGCTGATTAGCAGGGGGCTTGTTTCGGCCGAGCGCGTGACGAATGCGCAGCAGGTGATCAAGGCCTCACCGGGACGCAAGCTCGGCGAGGTGCTGATCGAGCAGGGCGTGGACGAGGCGATCGTGCAGGCCGCTGCGGCCGAGCTCGCGGGCATCGTCTTCGAGCGCATCGATCTCGAGAAGGGGCTCGATGGTGGCTTTGATGGCAAGCTCCTCCAGCGCCTAACGCCAGAGTTCTGCAAGAAGAACCAGGTCATCCCGCTGCGGACCGAGGGACAGCGCGTCGTCGTCGGCACCACGCGTCCTGATGATGTCTTCCTCCTTGATGAGATCCGCGACCGGCTTCAGGTGGTGGGCGTGAAGCTCGTGCTCGTCACGGCCTTCGACATCAAGGGCGCGCTCGAGATCATCGGCGAGGGCTCCAATGAGAATCAGATGGACGTCGCGGACCTCCTTGCCGAGGTGCAGGAGGGCGACGTCCAGGTCGAGCACGGCAAGCAGCAGGAGGTCGACCTCGAGAAGGAGGCCGGCGAGTCGCCCGTCATCCGCTACGTCAACCACATCATCCAGATGGGGATCCAGCAGGGCGCCAGCGATATCCACGTCGAGCCCGGCGAGAAGAAGCTCAAAGTGCGCTTCCGCATCGATGGTGAGCTGTACGAATCGCTGAACCCGCCGGGATCGATGGCGGCCGCGATCACGAGCCGACTCAAGATCATGGCCAACCTCGCCATCGACGAGCGTCGGCGACCGCAGGACGGGCGCATCCGCGCGAGCGTGCAGGGCCGCAAGGTCGATCTGCGCGTCTCGACGCTGCCATGCTCGCACGGCGAGAAGACCGTCATGCGTATCCTGAACGACAAGAGCATCTCGGTCAATCTCGACCAGCTTGGCTTCGACAATGACACGCTGACGATCTGGAAGAAGCAGTGCGATGCGCCGCACGGCATCGTGCTCGTGACGGGCCCGACGGGCTCGGGCAAGACGACCACGCTCTACGCATCGCTGCGACAGCTCGATCGCAACTCGATGAACATCTCGACCGTCGAGGACCCCGTGGAATACAACCTCGAGGGGATCACGCAGACGCAGGTGCACGAGAAGGCGGGCATGACCTTCGCCGCGGCCCTCAAGAGCCTGCTGCGTCAGGACCCCGACGTCATCCTGCTGGGCGAAATCCGTGACATGGAGACGGCGCTGACGGCGGTGCAGGCCGCGCTGACGGGCCACCTTGTGCTCTCAACGCTGCACACCAACGACGCGCCCGGCTCGGTCACGCGACTGGTGAACATCGGGCTCGAACCCTTCCTCGTGGGCGCGGCCGTCAACGGCGTGCTGGCGCAGCGACTGATCCGGCGTTTGTGCCTGCACTGCAAGGCGATGGAGAAGCCCAGCGAGGAGATGGCCGAGTTCCTGGCGATGCACAGCTTCGATGCCGATGAGCTCTGGACCGCCAAGGGCTGCGACAAGTGTCGCAGGACCGGCTTTTCGGGGCGCGTGGGCATCTACGAGCTGCTCGTCGTCGATGACCAGCTGCGCGACGTCATCGCGCGCAACCCCAACGTCGCAGAGTTCCGGCGCATGTGCATCGAGCGCGGCATGGTCACGCTCCGCAACGACGGCATGCGCAAGGTCGCCAAGGGACTGACAACGGTGCAGGAAGTGCTGCGCGTCACGGAAGCCAGCCACTAAAAGAAGCGGTCGAGTGGTCGAGTGGCAAAGTGGTCGAGTGCCTTCGGCGTTCGAGTGGTGTGCCGGTCCCCGGCACCTCCTCCCCTGCTTGCCTGCCTGCCTTCCTGCCTGCTTGCCTCTCCCCCTCACTCCGCCCATCGCCACTCCAGCCCCGTCGTCTCCATGAGCGCCGCGAGCTGCTCCTCATCGCGGTACGCAAAGAGCCACCCGGCGCCCACGATCTCCGTGATTGCAAGCCGCGTTCCCTCGCCCGACTCGGTCGCGATGGCACCGAGCACCGAGATCATCTGCGGCGGCAGATCTGCCTCTGTTGAGAGCGCCACCGCGCTCGCCTCGCCGTTGCGTGTGATCACGAGCGCGGGCTGGCCCGTTTCCTCGTCGGCCGAGAGCGCGGCCTCCTCGACGCCAAGCGACTGACGCGTGAGGCGTGTGAAGTTGGCAACGAGGTTGGCGAGCACCTCCTCGGGCGTCTCCTCGCCGCCGGACCAGAGCCAGAGGTCGTCGGTCCAGGGCTTTCCGGCCTTGTCGAGGCCGCCCATCTTTGAAAAGAGGTAGACGTACGGCGGCTCATCAAACGCGCCCTTGGGGGCGCCGGGCGCAAGGTCGCGCAGCGACGCGCCGCCGCGAAGGCTGATGCCAAGATCGCGCAACGCCGCGAGCTGCTGCTCGCCCGCGCTGGCCTTCCCGCCACCGTCGCCGGCGGGCCGATTCCCGAGCATGATGCGAAAGTCCATGAAGGCTCCGATGACTCCGGGTAGGTCGGTTCTCCGAACCGACTGCTTCTCTTGCGAGCAAGCCGCCCGCTACTTCGGCGCCACCAGCGGCAGCACCACGTTCACCAGCAGGTACGCCCCCAGCCCCAGCGCCATCATCCCCAGCACAATCTGCACGCTCATCACCAGCACCTGGCGTGGATAGTCCTTCATGTCCGGCACGCGGACGGCCTTGTACGCCATCGCGATCCCCACCGTCAGCGGGATCAGCAGCAGGAACCAGAGCCGGTGGAGCTCGATGGGATCAAGGAACGGGCGGTACGCCAGCGTCAGCATCGCGGCCTGCGCGTGGGAGAATTGGTGGTGGAGCATCTCGTGCATGGTGGCTTAGCTCCTCACCCGGCGGCGCGAGGGCATCGCCGCGTCGATCATCACGATCAGGTTCAGCATGCCGGCAATCGTGGCATAGAGCGTTCCGACCTCATTCATCTTCCCGACCGAGCGCCGATTGGGGGGAGTTCCGCCCTCGACCGCGAGGCCGCTGGCCGGATCACGCCCTTCGGTGGGATTCGCCGAACGCAACCGCTTCGTACGCGGGTCGATCACTTTGAGGTTGTTCTGATGGATGTGGTTGATGCCAAAGGCCAGCGGCCCCACGAACGCCTGTCCCGCGAACCAGGCCGTGTCCTCGCGGGCGTCGATCACGTCCACGCCGCCGATCAGAATTCCGCCAAAGAAAAGCCCGAGAACGCCCGCACCCGCGAGGATCCCGCGCCTAGCCTCGCCCGACACCACGTGGCCAAGTCCGGGCAGGATTGCTCCGGCGATGAGTGCCACGGGTCGGAACGTCGGAGTGTCTGTTGTTTCAGTCATGTGTTTCGGTCATGCGTTGGCTTCGTGGGCGGACAGGTTGGATCGAAGCGGGTGGGTGGCGGATGCGGGCCGGAGCGGGTGTGGAAAGACGGTGGACAACCTCCCGCGGGACGGATATTGACTTGTGCGGCGCGGACTGTATCGTACCGCCGCTCCAACCGGAGCCTCGAACGCCCGGATGTTGACAGGAAGGTTTCTGCCAAGTCAGGTTCTGCCAGGGTTGCTCCGAAAGTGTCGTCCAGAGGTTCTGAGTTGAGTCGTTCGTCGCTTCGCCCGATTGGCTTGGATGGTCCGCGAGTTCCTTTTGATTCTCTCCGGTTCGGGTGGAACCGATCTCTCTCCGCGGCGGAGAGTGGCGCGTGGGCCGGAATGCAGTGCGTGCGAAGGCGTGCGAAGGTTGTATGAGGGGCCGATGTGAACGCGTGCTCGATGTCCTTCCGTGATCGTGGTCTGTAGATTCTCGTTTCCAGTCTCGTCCAGTTCTGATTCTCGTTCAGTTTTCATTCTCGTTCAGGTGGTTCTTCAGGTGGTGCTCGCCGCACTCGCAGGTCGCGGCGAAAGAGAAGGTGCTGAAATGGCCAGGCAATTGCTCGACAGCATGGTCCGATCCTCGTTCCCATTCCCAAGCCAGGATGCCGGCTCGACCGCGCTCCTCCTCCAGCACGACGGTGCCGACATGCGCACCACGTCCTGGAACTCCCGCTCCGGCGGCGGCTCCGCGTTCGACTCCCTCACCACGGCCATGCCCGTGATGGAGGACGAGGACGACGAGGACTTCGACGACGAGGATGAGGGCTTTGAGGAAGATGAGGGTGAGTTCGAAGAAGAGGAAGAGTTCGAGGAGGACGAAGATTTCCTCGAAGACGATGACGAGGATCTGGACGAGGAGGCCGGCGCGGACGATGAAGAAGAGGACGACGACCTCTAGACCGCCACGCCGGCTCACGGGACCGCCTCAGCACGCGATATGCGCTGACTGAGGCACCGCCCCGAACGGCTGGCCGGTGCCAATGGGCGGGTCGTCCCTGGAGCCCGCCATGCCCACGCCCCGTTCTCACTCTCCCAGCCCTGCACCCGCTTCGCCCGGCGCACCCGCCACGCCACCCACCCCTGCTGCGCCCCCCGCCCTCTCGCCCGGTGGCGGGGTCGTGGATCGCCGCCTCTGGTCCGACCGGCGCAACGTCCGCGTTGAAGGCCAGCCCGAACCCGCAACGACCGGCCTCGAGCGCCGCCGCGGCCCTGGCCGCCGCCTCTCGGACTTTGCCCGCTCGGCCGAAGAGGGCGAGATGACCAAGGAGCAGTTCCTGTTCCTCATGGCCGTCGAGCAGTTCAAGAAGAGCAACGCCCTGACGTTCCCCACCTGGACCGACGTCCTCGAGATCGTCCGGCTGCTGGGCTACCGCAAGACGATGCCCATGGAAATCAAGCTCACCAGCGCCGAAGACTGGCGCGAGCCCTTCGACTCGCCCAGCAACGTCCGCACTTCGCGCCAATGGGAACGCCATCGCATCGCCCAGGCGCTGGAAAATGCCGACCACGGTTCTGATCACGCGGCGGACGACGAGACCCGCGAGGCCGCCTGACTAACGATCTCTTTCGCGAGACGCCTTCTCATCAGGCACAATGATCTCCTCGATGGTCGTGCGCCTGAGGATCACGCGCCCCTGCTCCGTCTCGACCTCGCGCTCCTCGACGCGCTGGCGTGACTTGGTCACGCCCGGATCGCCCGCCGCCCCGCTGCGCGGATCCGACTTCACACCCTTCCAGACCTCGCCAAAGAACTGACCCAGCGCGCGCATCAGAGGCGTTTCGTCCTTCGCAGGGCTTGCCTGCGGGACTTTCGAACCCGAATCACCCGTGCCCACGTCTGTGCCCATTATGGCTGCCCGCTCGCCTTGGCCGTGAAGAGCGCATCGTTGGCCCGCGTCAGCGAGGCCTGCGCCGCCGCCACCTGCGCTTCGTCCTTGCTCGCCTTCGCCTTCGCGAGCGCGGCCTGCCGCTCCTTCACCTGCGCCTGAAGGTCCGCGACCGACATCGCAACCAGCGCCGCCATGTCGTCGATCTCAACGCGCGCTTCCGGGCTCGCTTCCAGCACCGTCGGTCCCGCCGGCACCACAGCCCGATACGCGCCCGGCATCATGATCGCCAGCAACACCAGCGACAGCACCAGCACGATGCCATACGTCGCCCGCTTCCCGGGCGAGGTCGAGGCCCATGCTTGCTTCAAAGCTTCCATTCCTGCACAACCTCCAATGAGGCGCGGACACTCAGCATCCACACCAGGGTCTCTAATGACGGACAGTCTAGCAATCCACCCCGGTTCGGATGCGCCGTTCGCCGTAATCCGACGCAGCACTCGCGCTTCGCCGCCGCCTACCGCGCCCGTGCTGGCACGCCGACCACGGTCACCCCATCCGGCACGTCCCGCGTCACGATCGCGCCCGCGCCCACCGTACATCCCCGGCCGACGCGAATCCCCGGCAGAATGCGAGACCCAAGCCCAAGCAGTGTCCCCGAACCCACGCGCACGTTCCCGCCCATCACGCACCCCGGCGCCACATGAACGTTTTCACCCAGTTCGCACTCATGCTCCACGATCGCGCCCGTGTTGATGATGCAGTGCGCCCCGATTGCTGCCAGAGGCTGCACTACCGCCTGCGCACCGACATACGTCCCCACGCCAAGAACGCCAGAAGCCACATCCACCATCGCCGTGGGATCCACCACGCTGATCCACCGCGCCAGACCACCGATCGCCTCGATCATCCGCGCACGAGTCGCCAGCGTGCCCACACACAGGATCGCCGCGGCGTTCCCCTGTGAACCAGCGGGAATCAGGCCAGCCTCGATCTTCCCAGCCCACAGCAACCCAAGCCGCGCGACCGCAACGCACGCCGGATCATCATCGAGCACGCGAACGCCCACCACCCCACTACCCAACGCCCCAGCGCGCACCGCACTCCGCGCCACCACGAGCGCGTGACCACCGCCGCCAATCAACGTGAGTTCAGTCGCCATCGGGGTAAGTCTACAGCATCAACGCTCCGAGCACTCCGGAAAGACCAAAGGCACGTTCACCACAGAGACACAGAGAGCACAGAGAAGAAGGGACTGGGGACTGGGCACTGGGGTCAGAGGAAGAAAGCATGACTCCCCGATGGTGAACTCGTCGGACCAGACGCGCGATACACCAGACAACTCTTCACGCCTGTGTTCGCTGCGACCTTCGCGCTTCTCTGGGCCTCCGCGTTCTGATTTGTTCTGCCACCAGTGCCCAAACCCCAGTCCCCAGTGCCTTCCCTCTGTGGCCTCTGCGCCTCTGTGGTGACTTCTTTTCTTGCTCCGCCCTGCTTGCCTGCCTGCCTCCTTGCCTGCATGCCTTCTCCCCCAGTACCCTCCCCCATGCACCCACCCGTCCGAATCGCCGCCGTGCGATACCTCAATACCGCACCGCTCGTCGAGGGGCTTGATCGCACGCAAGGCATCACGCTCATCCCCACCGTCCCCAGCAACGTCGTCTCGCTCCTGCGCGAGGGCAATGCGGACGTGGGCCTGGCCTCCGTCGTCGACGCCGCCCTCTCGCACGGCACCTCCACACCTCTTTCCCTCCTCTCGTGCGGCATGATCGGATGCGAAGGACCGACCCTCACCGTCCGCGTCTATTCCGCCGTCCCCTTCGCCAAGGCCACCACACTCCACGCCGACACGCACTCACACACCTCCGTCATCCTCGCGCAGCTCCTCCTGAAGCACGTCCACGGCGCGGCCGTCAAGGTCGTTCCCTTCAGCGCGCACGAACGCGGCACGAGCACCAATCCTGCCCATGCCGCCGCGCCGCAGGACTGGCCCGAGACGCTCCTCCTCATCGGCGACAAGGTCGTCGCCGATCCGCCCCCGGCCGATCGCTACCCGCACCAGATGGACCTGGGCGAAGCCTGGAACACATGGACCAAGCTCCCGTTCGTCTACGCACTGTGGATGTGCCGCACCAAGGAAGCAACGTCGCAACCAATCCGCCTCGCCGAAGCGCTCCTCGACCGCCAACGCCGCCACAACGCCACCCGCCTCGACTGGATCATCGCGGCACGCGCCCCCGAACACCGCTGGCCCATCGCCACCGCCTCCAACTACCTCAGCAACCTCCTCCGCTACGAAGTAGGCCCAAGAGAACGCGAAGGCCTCGCCCGCTTCTTCAAAGAGGCCGCCGATGCAAAGCTCCTCCCGCAGATCGCGCCGCCGTGGGCGTGAACACAGAGGGGAAGGGACTGGGGATTGGGGACTGGGCACTGGGGCAGGAACACACCGCACCATGAAGACGCAGTAGAGTCCGACGTTCGAGAACATCACGAGCATCAAACGCCCTAGTCTCTCGAATCACGCGGATCGTGTGACGAGATCGCAACTCACACGAGCCGCGTGTTCCAACCCTAGTGCCCAGTGCCTAGTGCCTTCTCCTCTTTGTCTTCCCCTGCTTGCCTGCATGCCTTCCTGCCTGCGTGCCTTTCCCCAGTCCCCAATCCCCAGTCCCTCCCACCCTTGCCTCCCCTTCCCCGAGCTCGCTTGCCCCTCACCGCTCGCCTGATCAGCGCGCTCAGGTCGCTCGCCGCGCCCGATCAGCTCGCCGCGCTCGCGACCATCGAAGAACTCGCCACTCAGATCGATCCCGCGGCCTCATACCCCGAATCCTGGCTCCGCTTCCGCCTCCTCCCCACGCACGTGCCGCCCGGAGCAACGCCAGACGCTGCGCCCGACACCACATCTGAGACTACATCCGACATCGCCTCCGGCGCGCAGCTCCTCCCTGATCTCGACGCACTCGCGCAGTCGATCTCCGATGCGCAGCAACGCACCAGCTCAAACAGCCACGCGCCCCACGCCGCGCCACCCTCCATCTCCGCCGCCGCACTCATCGCGCGCTGGAAGGCAAGCCCCGCAACGATCACACGCTTGCGCTCGCAGGGGCTCATTGCGCGGCGCGTCATCTCTCCCCGAGGCCGCGCCTCACTCACGTTCACCCTCTCGCACGTCGAGGCCTTTGAACGCTCCCACCCCACGCTCGTCGCCCGGCCCGCCGCGTACGACCGCCTCACATCCGCGCAGCGCGACCGCATCCTGAAGCACGCGCGCCGCTATCGCGCGCTCCTGGGCCTTTCTCTCAACGCCGCGGCCAAGCGCATCGCGCAGCGCACGCACCGCTCCCACGAAGGCATCCGCCAGCTCCTCTTTCAGCACGCCACCGACCTCGGCTTTCCCGATGCCGCGCCGCTCAACGCACGCCGCCGCCTCGCCATCGACCGCGCCCACCGCATGGGCATCGATGTCGGCCGCCTCTCGCGCCTGACGCGCCGGTCGCGTTCCGCCGTACGTCGCGCGCTCGCGATGGTCGAGGCCGACCGCCTGCGCACACTGCTCGCGCCACCGTCGAACGACACTCCCGGCCCGCTCGCCGCGCCGCAGCCACCCGGCAAGCCCGACGCCAAGCTCTCCACGCTCAACGAAGCACTCAACGCGGCCCCAGCCCGCACGGGCCTGGGCAGCAGCGGCACCACCGATCTGCTCGAGCTCATCGCCGCCGCCCCGCACACGCCGCCTCCACTCGCGGTGGAAGAGCGAGCCCGCGCACTCGCGTACCACCGACTGCGCACGCTCGCTCGCGAAGAGATCGAGCAGCTCGACGCGGCCCACCCAAGTGCCGCGGCGATCGACCGCATCAACACGCACCTGCGCTGGGCCGCGCGCCTCAAAGCCGAGCTCCTCCGCGCCCAGCTCCGCGTCATCATCGAGACGCTCGAGTCGCGCGCCTCGCGCCCGCTCGCGCACCTTCCCGCGGCGTGGCTGGTGCACGCGCTCCCGGGCGTCTTCGATGCCGCGGGCCGAGCCATCGATATCTACGAACCCTGGCGCGGCGGGCGCCTCGCGGGCCCCATGACCCTTGCAATCGATCGCCACGCCGCGCGATACGCCCGCGAGACTCCGATCGACACGCCCACCGAAAGGCCCCGCGCAGCGACCATCCTGATGCGCGGCACCACACTCCCCGACTGGACACGCCGCGTCTGCACATGGCAGCGCTGGCTCGAGCCCGATCCACGCATCGTGACGCTCGCAAGGCAAGCCCTCCCAACGCCGCGCGACGCCGAACTGATCCGCGCCCGCTTCGGACTCGACACCAGTGCGCCCCCCGCCACGCTCGATGAGCTCGGCAAGCGATTCTCCATCGCACCAACACGCACGCACGACACGCTCGACGCCGCCATCGCACGAGCCCTCACGCGCGCACGATCCGGGTAGGTCGGTTCTCCGAACCGACTCTTCTTTCGCGCACGATCGGAAGAAGTCGGCTCGGAGAGCCGACCTACCCAAGGGCCGGCCCGATACCATCGCCCATGCACGCAACCGAAACCAACACACCCACCATCGCAAGCGTCGAGCTGATCATCGGCCTTGAGGTGCACGTCGAGCTTGCCACGCAGTCGAAGATGTTCAGCAGGGCACCGAGCCCCGCCGCGTCGCTTGTGGGTGATCACGCGCCCAACTCGCTCATCGACCCCACCGTCTTCGCGCTGCCGGGCGCACTCCCTGTGATGAACGAGGCTGCGGTCGAGATGTCGATCCGTGTTGGCCTCTCGCTCAACTGCGCCATCGCGCGCGTCTGCCGCTGGGATCGCAAGAGCTACTTCTATCCCGACCTGCCCAAGGGCTACCAGCTCTCGCAGCACGACCAGCCCCTCTGCGGCGAGGGATACATGGATCTGCCACCCGCGGACGAGCAGGGCTTTCCGACCGTGGCGCGTGACAGCGCGGGTAGCGGCGCGAGTGACAGCGCGGGTAACGGCGGAACACAAGGCTCCCGCATCCGCATCCTCCGCGCCCACCTCGAGGAAGACGCGGGAAAGCTGCTGCACGAAGCGCCGGGCGGGCGCGCCATCGCGCACTCGCTCGTGGATGAGAACCGCGCGGGGACGCCGCTCCTGGAGATCGTGACGCAGCCGGACTTCCGCTCCTCCGCGCAGGTCGTTCTCTTCTGCCGGATGCTGCACGATCTCTGCCGCGGGCTGGGCGTGACGCATGGCCAGCTCGAGCGTGGGCAGATGCGCTTTGAGCCCAACATCAACTGCCGCCTGACGCTCGCGGACGGACGCACGGTCTCAACGCCGATCGTTGAGATCAAGAACCTCAACTCCTTCCGCTCGGTCCTGGCCGCGATCGATCACGAGCAAGAGCAGCAGCCGCGCCGATGGCTGCAAGATGGCCGCGTCATGGGCCCGGGCACGAAGACGACGCGCGGCTGGGACGATGTTCGCGGCGTCACGTTCGTCCAGCGTGAGAAGGAAGACGCGCACGACTACCGCTACTTCCCGGATCCTGATCTGCCACCGGTGCATGTCGACGAAGCGTGGATCGAGCGGCTCCGCGCCACGCTCAAGCCCACGCCTCAGTCGCGCTGGGCGCGGTACACCGGCGAGTACGGTCTCGCTCCGCGCGAGGCCACGGCGATCATGAGCGAGGCCCGCGACGCGGACCTGGTGGACAACGCCGCGGCCGCCGCGGCTTCGCTGGGCGTTGCGCCCGCACGCGCCGGCAAGCTCGTCGCGGGCTTCGTGCTCGGGCCCATCCGCAAGATCGAGAACGATCCGGCGAACAACCGGGGCAACTACGGCACGTACGAAGGTCCGACGCTGCCCAACGCGACGTATCTGGGCGCGATCGCCGCGCTGCGCGACGCGGGCCAGATCGCAAACGCGGGCGTTGAGCCGCTGATCGTGCGCGCGGGCGAACTCGGCTCGTTCACCGACGCCGCGGCGGCGAGAGCACGAATCGAAGCGCTCGCAAAGGAACTCGGCATCCTCGTCGTGCGCGACGACGCGGCCATGAACGCATGGATCGCGGAAGTCCTTTCGCAGAACGAGAAGATCGTCGCCGAGATCCGCGCCGGAAAACAGCAGGCCATCGGCAGGCTCGTCGGCGAGGTCATGAAGAAGGCCGGCGGCAGCGCGGATGCGAAGACGGTGCGAGAAGCGCTCGTCGCGGCCATCGGATAAAGACAGGTTCACCACAGAGACACAGAGAGCACAGAGAAGAGAAGGGATCGGGGATTGGAGGGAAAGGGCATTTGGAATTTGTGGTTCGGCATTCGTAGAACACAAACCATGTGTTTATTGCACGCTTGCGTGATCGCTCGTTCTCGTATCTCGAATGCCTAACCACGAATGCCCGATGTCTCCCTGTCTATCTCCCCCAGTCTCGGTCTATTCACTTTGGCTCAGCTCACAGCCCCTCCGCTCTTCTCCGCGCCTCCGCGTTCGCATTCTCTTCCCTGGTGCCAAGTGCCTCATGCCGCGCGTTTACTTCTCTTCTCTGCGCTCTCTGTGTCTCTGTGGTGAGCTCTTCTTCCCTCACGCAGCGAGTCGTGGAACGGTGTTCATGCGTAGTGGCATTTCGACTTCGCCGTCGGGTGGCTGGAGTGTCGCGCGGATCTCGTTGAATCTTGCCTCGATGCGCTCGAACGCGTCGACGATGGCCGGATCAAAGTGCGTGCCGCGCTCTGAGAGGATGAGCCTTCGTGCTTCTTCGTGTCCCAGCGCGAGCTTGTAGATGCGCTTGCTCGTGACGGCGTCGTACATGTCGGCGAGCGCGACGATGCGTGCGGCGAGCGGGATCTGCTCGTGGCTCAGGCGGTGCGGATAGCCGCTGCCGTCCCAGCGCTCGTGGTGCGAGAGCGTGACCTGGATCGCCATGTTGAGGAGATCATCGTCGCCGACGTGGCTCTTGATTGCGATCAGCGTGTCGGTGCCGATGATGGTGTGCGTCTCCATCACCTCGCGCTCGGCGGGCGTGAGGCGGCCGGGCTTCAGGAGGATCGCGTCGGGGATGCCGACCTTGCCGATGTCGTGCATCGAGCTTGCGAGGCGCAGTCGCCCGATCCAGGCTCGGTCGATCTCGCCGCGCTGCGCGAGCATCTCGGCTGCGAGAAGCTCGCTATAGCGGCAGATGCGTTCGAGGTGGCGGCCTGTGTCGGTGTCGCGATGGTCGGCGAGCTTGGCGAGGCCGAAGATCATGCCGTTGCGAATCGCAAGGCCGCGGCGCATGCGCCGATCCACTTCGAGCTCGAGCTGACGGTTCACGCGCATCAGCATCGTGTCGTACTTGCGGACCAGCAGCGTCGAGCCAACGACCGTGAGGAGCAGCACGCCGAGCGCACCGATGCCGGCCCAGCGCTGCATGTCGCGCGTGATGGCGGCGACGCCCGCGCGGACCATCGCGTCGGCCTGGTGCACGACGACGGTGGCGCCGAGCGTCTCGTTGTGAACGACGGCGAGCTGCGTGGGGCCGGTTAGAAGATCGGCCTCGCCGGTCACGGCCTGCGTGGGCTTGAGGCTGCCGAGCGTTGCCGGATCGCCGCGGGGCCAGACCTTCAGCACGGTCTCTGAGTAGTCGAGCGTACGCGTTGGATCGGGGCGCGCGAGCGGATGGCAGAGGAGGCGGCCGCGATCATCGAGCAGGATGACCATCGCGCCGCCGGGCAGTCGCAGCGACTCGATGAGGCGCTGGGCCTTTTCCCACGATGCAGCGCCGGCGACGATGGTGCCATCGACTTCGGTCTGGAGACGCGTGCTGACATCCTCGGCGAGTCGCGAACTCTCTTCCATCATGCGCTGCTGGGCTTTTTCCTCGACATCCGAGCGCGTGACGCTCATCGTCGCGAACCAGCCGAGTCCGATCACCAGCGCCTGGAGGAGCACCGTGGCCGCGATGAGACTGCCGCGGCTGCGGAATCGGAAGGGTTTCTTCACGCTGATGGGGTCCACGAAGATGGCATCGGCGCAATCGGGGCCACGCTCAACCGGGGGAGCCGAGGCCAGCAATCGGTCGCGCCACGCCGCGCGTCTGTGCGCTCGCGACCCGCAAAGACCGCACGCCGCGGCGTTATCGGAAGAGTTGGACGCGCGAGTTGGTGAACTGGTCGGCATCATCACCACCGCGCCTCCCCACACTCCGGGCACTTGCTGCCGCTGGGCTGGTCGTAGACGTCATAGCCGCAGTTGAGGCACAGGCCGTTGTCTTTGCGCCGGCGGCGGATGATGGCGCGGCGGGCGGTGCGGAACGGCCATGCTGTGATCGGGAGCACGACGAACCAGATGATTGGAAGCACCACGACCCACGCCGCCGTGTGGATCGCGAGGTTGGCGATCAAGCCGCCCCAGAGCGGCTTGGTGGGGATGGTGAAAGGGCCGATGATCGCCGCGTCGCGCGGGCCTGGTATCTGGGTACGGTGCGGGCGACGCTCGCCCGGCTCACCGATAAAGGCGCGGAAGGGCCAACCAGCGCGGACTTGAAGTCCATACGCAGGAAGTTCCGAAACGCGTTCGGGACCGAGTGCGCCAGGCAGCGTCCACACAGGCGGGGACCAGAAAACATAATCGAAAGTGATCTGCGAGACTGGTTCGAGCGGGTACCAGCGGATCTCGTCTCGAAAGCGATACTCAGTCAAGAAGACGGCGAGTCTGTTGTTTGTGTCGGAAACATCGCCGCCGGGAAGGTAGCCTGCGGTTGAGGCGATGGACTTCCGCGGCCACTCGATCGCCGCGGTCGCGAGCACGCTCAGGCATGCCGCGATGAAAGATGCGAAGGCGAACGTGGCCACGATCGCGGCCAGTCGACCGCCGCGCTGATCGGCGCTCACGGCCCGCCCACCTGATCGATCGGGAAGAACTCGGCGATGAGTTTGTCGGCGTAGGGGAGGGCGTCGACGAGGGCTTCCATCGTGACGTCAGCGACGTGCTCGGGGGCGGGGACCTTCAGTTCTTTGGCGAGGTCCGGGCGGATGGGGATGTTGGCCGAGTCGCTGAGCGCGAGGGCGCGCTCGACATCGGCGGAGAGGAGGTAGTTGAGGAGGCGCAGGGCCTCGTTGGGGTGCGGGCCGCCTCGGACGATGCCGACGGTGTTGGGGATCACGATCGTGCCGACGGCCTTGAGCCCCGTGACCTTCACTCCCGGCTTGTCGAGGTCCTCGAAGGTCATGTCGACGGGCCACTTGTTGCGCTGGCCCGCGACGACGTCGTCGGTGTCGGTGAGGCCGACATCGATCTCGCCGGTGGAGAGGGCCTGCACGACGGCGGAGTTGCCCTCATAGATGCGGACGCCGTGGCCGCGGAGCTTGGTGAGGAAGTCGCGGGCTTCTTCCTCGCCGTGGATCGCGACAAGGGCGGCGATGTGGGTTCGGGTGGTGCCGAACTGGGGGCGGGCGATGCCGATGCGGCCTGCGAAGGGGGCCTTGAGGAGGTCGCGGAGCTTGACGGGCGCGCTGGCCTTGGTGACGCGGTTGGTGTTGTACGCGATGACGCGGGCGCGCTCGGCGAAGCCGTACCAGGTTTTGTCGAGAGCGCGCAGGCCCTTTGGCCAGCCCTGCGGGAAATCGGCCTCGGCCTTGGTGAGGCTCGGTGAGAGGATGCCCGCTTTGGAAAGTGTGATGGTGCCCAGGGCCTCGTTGCTCCACCAGACGTCGGCCTTGGGCGCTTCCTTCTCGGCGAGGAGTCGCTCGACCAGGCCCGTGGTCTTGGTGGCTTCGGTATCGCCGACGATGCGGACCTGCATGCCCGTCTTCTGCGTGAAGGCATCGATGATCGGGCGGGTGATGTGCATGTCTGAGCTGGTGTAGAGGACGACCTCGCCGCCGGCGGCCTCTTCGTTGATGGAACCCTTCGCGAAGCTCCAGCCCGCGACGGCGAGCGACGCGCCGGCGACGATGAGGAGCGCGACGGCGACAAGGATCTTTTTGCCCGCGTCCATGGCGCGCCAGGACTCGAGCGCGGCACGGGTCCGCCAACGCATGTTCTCACGGAACTGGATCCAGCGGTCGCCTCGGTCCATGCGGGTGGGTCCTTAGGGGAGGGGGGTGCCACGGTCATTCGGAGATTTGGCCGGATGATCGAGGAGGGGGCGGAGGGGTGCAGGAGCCGGCAGCGTACCGAACGCGCGGAGTTGTGGTTGGGTGCGCGCGTGATACGCAGATGCGCAGACCACGTGGGCTTTCCGACGCCGCCACGGGAAGTCGTGTGCCGAGTCTCGCAGTTCGACAACCCCTTCGGGGTTGCTCGTCTCGCGCCGCCACAACCGGGGGTGTCGTCACTTCGTTCCTCCACACTCCGGCTACTTACGGCCAGGCCTTCGGCCTGAAGACCCGGAGTTTCGCTTGCGTGCCCTGCTCTGTCCAGAATTGGAATGATCGTGGCACTTGGCGCGGGGGTGGTGGTTCACCGGCGGAGGGAAGGGCCCTTCCTGACGGTCGGGCTGCATACCTCGCCGCTTACTCGGCGCCTTCTTCGGAGGGGGGCTCGGCGGGCTTGGGGGCTGGATTTTCTGACTTGACCTTGCCTTCGAGGGTTCCGAAGTAGTGCTTGACGGCGTTGTGGAGTTCGCGGGGGACCTGCTGGCTCTCGACGGCTTCGGCCGCGGCGGCGCTGCTGGCGGCGACGGCCTCGCTGAACTCGGCCTTGCTCTCGCCCTTGACCTGCTGGCCGTAGACGAGGCGGGTGCCGATGATGGGGCCCTGGTTGGTCTTGGTCTTTGCCTTGGTCTTCTCGACGGTGAAGTCGACGGCCTCGGCCTCGGGGCTGGCGCCGTTGCCCTGACCGGGGCCGCCACTGCCCTGGCCGCGATTGTTGCTGGAGCCCTGACGCCAGCCACCCTGGCCCTTGCCGGGCTGGTCGCCGTTGCCGTTGCACTCGCCGTCGCCCATGCACTGCTCGCCGAGCTTGGCGAGCTGCTGCTTGGCTTCCTGGAGGGCGGCGTCCAAGTTCTCCATGTCGCTCTCCATCATTTCGGAGTTGGAGAGTTCCTGCGAGAGTTCCTGCATGCCCTGGGCGCCTTCCTGCTGGAGGCCTTCCTGGGTCATGCCCTGAGCCATCTTGCTCAGGGCCTCGCTCATGTTTTCGGCGGACTGGCAAGCACCCATGCCGGACTTGCACATCTGCATGAGTTCCTGCTTCTGCTCTTCGGAGAGGCCCTTGTTCTGCTCGAGGGCTTCCTTGAGGGCCTGCGGATCGGTGGTGGCCTTCTCGAGGAGCTCCTTGGCCTTCTCCTTGTCGAGGCCAGCTTCTTCGAGCTTCTTGGCGAGGGCTTCCTTGTTCTCGGCGATCTTCTCGAGCTGCTTGGCGAGGTTCTCCATCTGCTTCTTGGCTTCCTCGCGCTGCTCGGGGGACATGTCGCCATTGGCCAACTGCTGCTTCATCTGCTCCAGCGCTTCCTGGGCCTTGTTGAAGTCGCCTCGGGCGAGGGAGCGTGAGAACTCATCCATGGGGCCGGGGCCGGGCTGGCGGAGCTGGCGCATGGCCTCCTTGAGGGCCTCCATCTGGTCGGCCTTCTCGCCTTCCTTCATGCCCTCGAGCTTGTCTGTCATCTCGGTGAGCTTCTTGACGGCGGCGCGGCGGATGGCCTCGGGGTCGTTGTCGGTGGGCTTCTGCTCTGCGGAGGCCTCGGCGCCCTCCTCGTCGACGAACTCGATCTTGGCCTTGGCGAGCATCTCCTTGACCTTGTCGGTGGCCTGCTGGACGTCGGCCTTGACCGCGGTCACTTCGCGGACGCGGTCTTCGGCGGCGGTCTGCTTGGCCCAGATGCCCATGACGTCGATGACGGGGAGAGCGATCCAGACGACGAGGAAGGCGAGTGCCGCGCCGACGGGGACGGGCCAGAAGCGGGGTGCCTCGATCGGGATGGCGCGACCGACCTGCACGGTTGCGGCGGTGCGCTGGGCGTTCTCAACGACGGCGCGGCCCCAGGCGTCCTGGCTCTTCTCAAAGCAGATGGCGGTCGAGAGGGCCTCGCGGAGGCCGGCGCGCTCATCAAGCTCGCGCGCGACGGCGGGGGCCGACTTCCTGCGGAAGAGCGACCAGGCGGTGGCGAGCGCGAGGACCGCGACGGGAGTCCAGGTGACGATCGGCATCCAGAGTGGAGCGAAGAAGGTGCCCAAGCCAAAGACGCGCTCGACCAGGAGGGCGATGAGCGCGATCGCGATGGCAACGGTCGCGAGGATCGCGAGCGTGCGGAACCAGTGGATCAGCGTGAGGCGCCACGAGGCCCGGGAGACGATTGCGTAGATCTGATTCATGCCGCCGCTCCTGCTGCTGGGTGTTGCCAGACTGAACACTGCGATGCCGCTGAGGACGAACCCTGATGCGTGACCTGACTGGCTACTTGCGCCAAACTTCTTCAACCGATCCCAAGAGCCTATCACCAAACCCTTTGGAGTATCGGCCGAATCCGGGATCTGGCCCCGACTCTCATCCGGGCGTTGTTCTCCACTGAGTATGACGTTGTACGGGTGGGCGGGGTTCGCGTTGCAGGCCAATCGGACCGAGTTTGA
The DNA here is from genome assembly GCA_040399065.1 of Phycisphaerales bacterium. Classification (GTDB taxonomy): domain Bacteria; phylum Planctomycetota; class Phycisphaerae; order Phycisphaerales; family UBA1924; genus JBBASU01. The sequence continues at coordinate 47,876 of JBBASU010000002.1, forward strand.
ACGATTCCATCTGTTTGTTCCCCCCTCCCGCTACGACTCCCCACAACTCCACCAGAGCCGGCCACCGCGCACCCTTTCACAGACCGTACAGGCCACAACCAAACATAGTCCAGACCTCTGCCGGTGTCAAGCTGAATTGTGCACGATCGGGTTTTTCGTGCTAAGACATTGGCATGTCCGCTTCGGCCGCGAACCCGAACCAGAGGCTGGAACCCCCGGCGGGGCCGTTGGACGTCCAGCGGGCCGCTCTGAGCGAGTCAGAGGTTTCACTGGCGGGGGACTGGGCGCAGCAGTTCTCGTCGGTGCACTCGCGCCGGATGAGGTGGTTCCAGATCGGGTTCGCGCTGCTGGCGGGGATCATGATCGTGGGGCCGCAGTCGTCGGTGGAGCTGGCGGCGCTGGGTATTGGGGTGCTGGCGCTGCTGCGGCTGCCTTGGGGGTGGCGCGCGACGCTTGCGATTTTCAGGACGCCGCTCTTCTGGTGCGCCTCGGCGTGGGCGGGGTGGCTTTTGCTCTCGCTGCTGTGGAGCGAGGACCAAGATCATGGGCTACTGGAGGTCGGGGCGTTTCGCTGGATGTACATCGGGCTTGGGTTGTGGCTGATCATGGATCGGCGGCGGTGGTTCGTGCTCGCGCTCGCGGCGGGGTTTGCGATTGCGTGCGTGGTGCAGATCGGCGATTGGATCGGGCACGCGCATGGGATCAAAGGCCTGGCTTGGAATCACCCGCCGCGGCCGGAGGGGACGCCGGTGCGCGCTTCGGGCTGGTGGTATCAGCCGGCGATTGGCGGGACGCTGCTGGTGGGGGCGCTTGGGTTGCACCTGCCGGCGGCGTTCATGGGGCGCGGGTGGTGGCGCGTGCTGGGGATGATGGGTGTGGCGCTCACGGTGGTTGGGCTGGCGCTGACGGGCGCGCGCGGGGCGTGGCTGGCGTCGGGTGCGCTGGTGGTGATCGCTTCGGTGTGGACGGTGGTGTACAGCGGCGGGACAGCGGCGCGGGGGAAGCGCTGGAAGCGGCTTGGGATCGCGCTGGGTGCGGCGATGGTGGTGGTGCTGGCGATGGTGGCAGTTGGGGACAAGATCTCGCAGCGTGTGGAGGCGGCGCGATCGGACCTGCGGCGGATGGTGGATCAGAAGGACTTCAACACGGACACGGGTGGGCGGCTGCTCATGAACTGGTGGGCGATCGAGATGGCGATGGAGCATCCGGTCGCGGGCGTTGGTGCGGGCGGATACAAGGCGTGGGTGCTTGAGAATCTCGAGCGGCGCGGCATCGATCCAGCGGAACGACGCGTGATCGGGCAGGCGCACAACACGGTGCTGCACAGTGTGGCGACGTCGGGGCTTGTGGGGCTTGTGCTCTGCGTGGCGACATTTGGCGTGGCGCTGTGGGGGAGCGCGCGGATGCCGGGTGGAGCGAAGGGAAGCGCGATGGATTGGGGGAGCTATGACGCCGCGCCGTTCTTTGCGCTGCTCGGACTGTGCCTCGTGAGCGTCTTTGAGACGCTGCACGTGAACTCACAGACGGCGGCGCTGGTGACGTTTTTGATGGCGCTTTCGATCTGGCGCAGGCCAGGAGGAAGTGCGCACTGGGTGCTTGGCAGAGGGGGAAGGCCAAAGCCAGAGGCACAGAGCGAGTGACCCGCCGTTGCGAGCCTTGATCTTCCCTGGTGCCAAGTGCCAAGTGCCTGCTGCCCCGTGCCTTCTTCTCACCTGATCTTCGCCAATCGCCGCACGACTTCCGCGATGATGGGGACGGCCTGCGTAAGTTCGGCCTCGGTGGTTTCGCGTGAGAGGCTGAAGCGCAGTGTGCCGTGGGCCTCTGGCTCAGAGATTCCCATGGCGAGCAGGACGGGGCTTGGCTCCAAGGAGCCGGAGCTGCAGGCGGCGCCCGCGCTGGCGTAGAGGCCTCGCTCGGAGAGGGCGAGCAGGAGTGCTTCGGCCTCAAGGCCTGGGAAGGCGATGCTGGATGTGTTCCAGAGTCTGGCCGCGCTGTGGACCTTGGCCCATGGAATGCTCGCGAGGAGCTGGGCTTCGAAGCGGTCGCGCATCGCGGCGAAGTGGTCGCGTGGCGAGGGGCGCGCGGGGTGGTTGAGCCACGCCGCGGCTTCTTCGCAGGCGACGCCGGCGCCGATGATGGCGCTGGTGTTCTCGGTGCCGCCACGCCGGCCCATCTCCTGCGAGCCCAGCAGCGTTGGGCGCAGGCGCATCGTGGGCGCCAGCCAGAGGATGCCGACGCCCTTGGGGCCGTGGAACTTGTGCGGGGCGCAGATGAGCGCGTCGCAGGGGCAGAGGTCTTCGTCGTGACCGGGCTCGCTTGTCGCAGGCTCGCGCACGAACGTGGGGCGTTTGCCGACCCATTGCGTTGCGTCGCAGATGAAAGTGGCGCCCGCGCTGCGTGCGGCGGCGGCGATGGCGCGCACGGGCTGGAGCGCGCCGGTCTCATTGTTGGCCCATTGCATGACGATGATGCTGTTGCGGCCTGCGCGGGCGATGGTCTCCGCCGCGGCGTGCTCATCGACGATGCCGCTGGTGTCGCGGCGCAGCGCGAGCAGTTCGCGATTGATGTGGCCGCGCTTTGAGAGCTCTTCGCCGAGGTCGCGGATGGCGGCGTGTTCGACGGCGGTTGTCAGCAAAGTGGGAATCGTGCCTGCGCGAGCCGCGATGCTGCCTCGGATGGCGAGGTCGAGGGCTTCGGTGCCGCCACTTGTGAAGACGATCTCGCGCGGCTTGCTGCCTGCGATGAGTGTGCAGACGCGGTCGCGCGCAAGCTCGATCTCTCGCCTCACTTCCTGGCCTGCGCGATGGACCGATGATGGGTTGGCCCAGAGGTGCTCATCAGCGCGGGCCATGGCGGCGCGGACGCGCTCGGTGGGGCGCGTGGTGGAGTTGGCGTCGAGATAGATCATGCGTAAGGCGTGAGGCTAGTCGCGCCCGACGAGCAATCGCTCGAAGACATCGCGGACGGTGGTGCCCTTGGCATCTTCGCCCTGGCCGGGGACGCGGAGGGCGTCGAGTACACCGTAACCAAGCCCGGCGTGGATCAGGATCCAGGCGATGACCTCGGCGGAGAAGACCTTCATGACCTTGCGGTCTTCCTGAGCACGCTTGATCTCGCGCACGAGGAACTCGTGGAGGTTTGCGAAGTGGTTGGCGATGGCCTTGCGGATCGAGGCGTCGTCGACCTCCGTGATCGCCTGCATCAGCACGCGGTAGGGCAGGCGGCCAACCTCGACGACCATGGGGTTGTCTGAGAGGAGTCGGCGGAGGCGCTCGGCGGGGTCCTTGGCGTCGGCGAGGTGCTTTTCCCAGTGGGCGATGGTCTCCTCGCCGGTGCGGTCGATGAGGGCGATGAAGAGCTTCTTTTTGGAGGCGAAGTGGCGGTAGATGATGGGCTCGGTGACGCCCGCGGCCTTGGCGAGCTCGGCGGTGGTGGCGCGGGCGAATCCGCGCGTGGCGAAGAGCTCCGCCGCGGCGTCGAGGAGTTGGGACCGTCGCTCCTTGGCTGGCAATCGACGCGCCGAAGTCATCCGCTGGCTCCTTTCTCGCAACGCAATGACGACGCCGGTGTACGAGTGATGGGCAAACCTCGCACCACCCACGTATAGGTTAGCGAGGACGAACATGAAGTCGAGGCGCGACGCGGCGGGGCTCCAAAGTCGAGTTGTGGTAGATTCGGAACGCACCAACGAGGGCCACGCCATGAGCGGCAGCGAGAGCACGAACAGAGTTCGACCGGGCAGTCTTCCCAGCTGTGTTCGCCACGGCGTTGGTCAAAGCGTCTGGCGTGGTGTGCATTGGGCCTTCGCGTTGCTCTGGTTGCTGGCCGCGATGCCGCTGGTTGCGGCGCAGCCACCTGCGCCCGTTCCTTCGCCTGCCCCCACTCCTGCTCCGGCTCCGGCCCCGGCCCCGGCCCCCACACCCGCACCTGCTGATGAGCCCAGCAATGAGCCTTCGCCCGCGGAGCCGGATGATCCGCGTGACCCACAAGCCCCGCGTCCGGGCGATGATGAACCAGAGGCCGGCGGCTATCCCGCGGAGCCGGTGGAGCTGCCCGACACGCTGGCGGGGCGCGAGCTGCGCTGGGTGATTGATGTGATCAATGGCAAAGCGGTGCTGGGCGATCCTGCGGCGAAGTTCACCAAGCCGTTCCTTGAGATCTATCCGCCCGCCGAGATCACCGAGGTCCTGACGACGCTGCGCGAGAAGGCGTTTGGTGGGGCCCCGGTTGATCTCGTCGTGCTCGAGGAGTTCGTCAGCGCCGGCACGCTCTCGGGCGTGCTGCGGGGCAGAGAGACTCGGCGCGTCCTCACGGTCTTCATCTCGGTGGATGATGCGAGCGGGCTGATCGCGGGCCTGCTCTTCAACAACGCCTCGTACGCCGGCGGCGGCAACGAAGATGGCGGCTGGGAGTCGATGGAGTCTGACCTTGGCAAGCTGCAGGGCGGGGTCTCGTTTGGTGCGTTTGAGATTGTGGCTGTGAAGCCGCGGGTGCGTCAGGGTGGTGAGGGGGATGGTGGTGATGGTGAGCCAGACGCGGCGGCTGTAGCGGCAAAGGCCCCTGCTGAAGCCGTTGCAGCGCCTCGCTCTGAGCCACACACCGAGCTGCGCGTGGTGCATGAGTATGGGTGGGAGAAGCGGCTCAACGTCGCCGCGGCGTCGCGTGCGATGCTGGCGCTGGGTGTGGCACGCGAGGTCGCGGCGGGCAGGCTCAAGTGGGACCAGCCGATCACGATCAGCGAGGCGCTCAAGAGTGTGCCGGGATCAGAGACGTTTGGCGCGGAGGCGGGCACGAGCATCACGCTGGATGAGGCGCTCTATCGCACGATGGTTGCCCTCGACGCGTCGGCGTGGGACCACCTGGTTGCGGCGGTCGGGCGCGGGCCGCTGGATGCGGCGTTTGCGAGCGCGGTGGTTGATTCCAGGCGCAGTCTGCCGATGCTGACGACGCGCGATCTCTTCACGCTCAAGCTCGCGGCGAGCGACGATGGCGTGGCAGAGTACACCGAGGCCAACGCCGCGGGACGCGCGGAGATGCTCGCGCCCGGCGGAACGATCGGCGTTGCGGCGGCCGCGCTGGACTGGGGCCTGCTGGATGAGTGGACCGAGCCGAAGCGCGTGGAGGAAGTCGGCGTCTTCGCGACGGCGCGCGAGCTGTGCGAGGCGATGCGGCTGCTGCACGAGCTCGAGCGGCCGACTGCGAAGGTGGCGGCAGAGGCGGAAGCAGCGGGCAACTCGGGCACGCCGGGCACACCAGACAAGCCGGGCACAGCCGCCGCGCCCGCCACGGCCGCCACGCCCGGATCAGGCCCGATGGCCCCGCTCAGCGAAGCCCTGCGCGACAACGGCGCGGGGCTGGACCTTGATCCGCAGGTCTGGAAGTCCGCGGCGTGGACCAGCGGCTTTGAGCCCGGCGTGGGTGCCCACGCGTGGCTGCTGGAGCGCGCCGATGGCCGCTGGTTCACCATCGCGGTGGTTTGGAACAACGGGAGTGACCACATCAACGAGGAGCAACTGCTGGAACTGGGCAAGAAGAGTGTGGCGCTGGTGGAGAAGGTGAAGTAGGGTTGGGTGGGTCGGTTCGGAGAAGGTCACATAAAGCTCGAGGTCAAGGGTAGTTCATGCCACATTTTGACAAGCTATTCTCCAATAGTAATGCACGGCCAGTGTATTACAATGGTTTGCCGCTTTCTCGAATGGACCGAATCACGGTGTCGAACGGTCAGACGTTGAAGGTGGCGTTTGAAAGCGTTAACTCCGACTGGCGGCAAGGTATTGGCTTTGATACGGATGGAAGCTTCGATGTCGTGGGCAAGACCATCAAGCGAAAGATCGTCCTCTGGCGGGATACGGCCCCCGAAGAACTCCAACTGGTAGTCCACACGAAGAAGGGTGAGTTGTTCGTCAGGAATGTCTGGGACGTTGGAAATGGAGTGATCGAGTCGTGGCACAACGGTGCTGCCATGATCGTGGAAGAACTGCCGAACGGTCGTCGGTATCGGTGCAACGACGGATTTGCGGATGACGACTTTGATGATCTCGTGTTCCGAGTCGAGTGGAGTTGAAACTGGAGTCTCTGAACAATCGCGCTTCCGGGGGTTGGCGTCGAGCATCACGGAACGAATTGTCAACGTACGACTCGAACAGTTCAGAGGACCCAGCCACAGGCGATATCACGATGTCCAATCTGCTCCATCCTCATTTTCTGGAGTCCATCACCAACTATCGCGAGTGTGAGCGGTACTGGCAGATTGTATTGAATGATGTCTTTTTAGAGTCATGCACCCTCGGTCAGTGGCACCGTTGGATTGCAGACTTCAAGCCAGGAGGTACTCCGTTCGCTCTGAGAGAGTTCGAGCTCGATGGCTCAGCGATCATCAACGGCAGAAGCTACGCGACCAACAGAGCGTTTCGAGTCAACCAGTACGCTCCAGGTGACATTCTGTGGTTAATAGATGCGAGAGTGAGTGATTACAGCAGTGAGTATGCTTCGACGTGGCCGGCATCAGAATTGGTCATTGATCTCGTGCTCAGCGAAGAAACCGTTGAGATCGCCAAGCGATTGCTTGGCAAGTGGATGTGGCCGGAGACTTCGCATGAGGACATGAGGCGTCTTATCGCCAACCTGATTCCGGAGGAGGGCCCTCCTCCGAAGTAGAAGGTGGCGGGTGGCATCACACGGGGACCAATCACTGTCGGGAACTCCTGACCATGGAACAACCAAAGAACACACAACACGATCGATATCCACTTCCATCACTTGAAGAGGTCGCCCGGGCGGGCCGATTGGGTCCGGACGAGTGTCCGCGTCGCTATTGCTGGTGGTGGCGTTCCTTGTCATTCGAGTGGGACATCCCTGTCTCGCAAGGCTGCACATTCACATTTGAACGCAATCGCGGCAAGGTCAGCGCCGACTACCCTGGCAGGGACTCTCCATGCTGCCGTTGCGACAAGTCCAGCAGCGTGGACCATTTCGAGCCACGCGATCCGCACTTGGCAGAGGACGGCTTCAACGCAAAGCGATGGCAACCACGTTGAAGCGTCTGGCCACGCGGGTCGGGTTAGTACTACCCGATTGCGCTATCGAAGTCTGCCCTGCGACTTCGATGGGCCTTTCGCCGAGTACGGATCACAACATCAAGCGGGGACTTTGACGCCGCCTGTCTGTGAAGGTCCTGGAGAAATGACCACTTCGCGCTACTTTGAGTTTGGAGACGAAAGCACCTTCGGTGTTAGGGTAGTGCTTGAGATGGAGGCGACTACTCCAAGGATGTATTTCGGAAGCCTCAAGATCGCCGTTGCGGGCAGATGGTGGGGTGATCAACGACACTCTGCGATTCTGAACAACGGGCTCTCAGTGTTGCAGCGACTTCCGCTGTGTCCTCCTTCGGTCGCTCTGTCGGAGTCAGTGGAAAAGGCGCTTCCCGTCGCACTGATCGCGACCGGATTGCAGACAATGTACCCTTGGTCATTCCCAGAGGTTTTGGACTGCGAGCAGGAGTTGGCCTCGGATCTAAAGGAATCACTGCTTGCCCCGCTGCCCATCGGAGAGTTATTCGACGAGGTGGCGATCATCACCATCCGCAAGCGCGATGTCTGGCGGATGTGCGCGGCGGAGGTAAGGGAGGATCCGACGACGGAGGAGCGGTCACTCCACGACGTGCGTGAGTGCTTCGTAAGCCACCAGCTCGTGTCCGATTGCATTGCGCGACTCTTCGCGGCGCTTCCGCCCCTCCCTGACTGGCGTCAACCGGAGTTGTAAAGGGCGCTGGAACGAGACGTCGTCAAACGAGCCATTCGCCAACGCCGTCTCAAGTCCATCGAAGTCTCAAAGCAGACTTCGATGGCACGGGACTTTGATGCAGCTTTCTTCCGGGTAGGTCGGTTCTCCGAACCGCCTCTTGCTTGGATCGACGTCAATCGAAGGCTCGGCTCGGAGAGCCGACCTACCCAAGCCCGACCTACCCGGGACTTCGGTTCGGAGAACCGGCCCCCCCCAATCCCTGTGGCCGCCATCGCGATCCAGCCGATACCCTTCTTCCACGTGAACCGCGAAGAACGTCCAAAGCCTGTGCTGCTTGACCCTGGCTGGCTCTTTCTGGCCGCGGGGGTGGCGCTACTTGGGGCGACGGTGATTATCCCTGCGACGCGGGACCTGGCGGAGGCTCAGTGGCTGCGGGACCGGGCCCTGGCCGTGGAGGCCCATCGCGAGGCGCGGCTGGAGCGGTACGAGCAGTTTCTGGCCGCGCTGGATGAGCGGGATCCGACGCTGGTGGGCAGCCTCGCGGCGAGCCACCTGAACCAGATCCCCGAGGGGACGGAGGCCCTGCCCGGCCAGCGCGTGGATGCGCTGTCGAGCGTTTCGGTCTTTCCGGCTTTGGAGCCGCCACCGGTGAAGCTGCCGGAACTCAGGCAGGTCGATTCGCACCTGGCCCGCTGGACGAGCGACGACAAGAGCCGCCTCTGGCTCATCGCGGCGGGGGCGACGTGCGTGCTGATCGGGCTCCTGCCAGCCTCCCGAGGCTGGGGCAGCTACGCGCGGCGGCATCCGTATCTGGAGTAGGGGCTTCGGAGCTGCACCACCAGTCTCGACCCTTTGGGTCAGACTGGTGGCACCGGACGCCGCCTTTGGGGGTCCTACCAAACACCGACCATCGTCGCGCATCATCTTCCGAGTTGGGCGTTGATCCGACGCGATGCGAACCCCTGCGCTGGCCGATGAGTAAGAGGACTCTTCCCCCCTGTGCCGCCGCTGAAGGTGGCGGCGGGGAAGGGCGGTGGTGGCGGTGGCCGGGTTTTCGGACGGCCCCCACTACAGTCGTGCTCCTGCCGGGCTGGCCGCGGATCTGAACGCCGCTCCCAGCCCTTCCGGCCCCGGGCCTTGCGGTTCTGTGTTTCCGGTCCGGTTCAATTGAAGGAACTCCTCGCATGTGCGGAATCGTCGCGTACGTCGGCAGCAAGCCCTGCCAGAACCTTCTGATCGAGGGCATCAAGCGCCTGGAGTACCGGGGGTATGACTCCTCGGGCATCGCGACGCTGCACAATGGGAAGCTGCAGGTCGTCAAGGCCGTTGGCCGCGTCTCGAACCTTGAGGACAAGCTGGAGGCGATGGGAGGCCTCGCGGGCACCGTCGGCATGGTCCACACGCGCTGGGCGACGCACGGCGGCGTGACGGACGTCAACTGCCACCCGCACATCGATGACAAGGCCGGCATCGCGGTGGTCCACAACGGCATCATCGAGAACTATGCCTCGCTGAAGAAGCTGCTCGAGGAGAAGGGGCACGTCTTCCACAGCCAGACCGACACCGAAGTGCTCGCGATGCTGATCGGCGAGCTGTATGAGGGCGATCTTGAGGCGGCGGTTCAGGCCGCGCTGCGCGAGGTGACGGGGGCGTACGCCATCGCCGTGATCTGCGCGAAGGAGCCCAACACGCTGGTGGTGGCGCGCAAGGGCTCACCTTTGATGGTGGGCATCGGCAACGGCGAGTACGTCGTCGCGAGCGATGGCTCGGCGATCATCAGCCACACGAGCCAGGCGATGACGCTGGATGACTACAACGTCGTGAAGCTGACGCCGCAGGGCTTCCGCACCAGCACGATCCACAACGTGCCCGTGACGCCCAAGGTGCAGCAGCTGGAGCTGGAGCTCGAGGAGATCGAGCTCGGCGGCTTCCAGCACTTCATGCAGAAGGAGATCTTCGAGCAGCCCAAGGCCCTGCGGAACACCTTCCGCGGGCGCTTCAACGCCGACGATGGCAAGGTCATCCTCGGTGGGCTCGTTGACCTGGCGAAGGAACTCACGCGCGCCAAGCGCGTCGTCCTGCTAGGGCAGGGGACGGCGCTGCACGCCGCGATGATCGGAAGGTACCTGCTCGAGGACCTCGCGAAGATCCCGGCCATCAGCGAGTTTGCGAGCGAGTTCCGCTATCGCAACCCCATCATCGAAGAGAACACCGTCACGATCGCCGTGAGCCAGTCGGGCGAGACCGCCGACACGCTCGCGGCACTCCAGGAAGCCAAGGACCGCGGCGCTCTTGCGATGGGCGTCATCAACGTCGTGGGCTCCACCATCTCGCGCGAGACCGACGCGGGCGTCTACCTGCGCGTCGGCCCCGAGATCGGCGTTGCGAGCACGAAGGCTTTCACGGGTCAGGTCGCGGTCCTCACGATGATTGCGCTGTGGATGGGCCGGCGCCGCTTCATGGGCGCCAACGACACGGGCGACCTGCTGCGCGCCCTCGACACCGTCCCCGAGAAGATGGAGAAGGTCCTGTCGATGGACGCGGCGGTGCGCAAGGTGACGGAGAAGTACGTCGAGCGCGAGAACTGGCTCTTCCTAGGCCGCGGGTACAACTATCCGACCGCGCTCGAGGGCGCGCTCAAGCTCAAGGAAATCTCGTACATCCATGCCGAGGGCATGCCCGCGGCCGAAATGAAGCACGGCCCGATCGCGCTGATCAACGAGGGCATGCCCGCCGTCTTCATCGCCAACCGCGGCCGCCAGTACGAGAAGGTGATGAGCAACATCCAGGAAGTCCGTGCCCGCGGCGGGCACGTCATCGCTGTCGCAACCGAGGGCGACACCGAGATCAAGCGCTACGCCGAGGATGTGCTCTACATCCCCGACATCCCAGAGCCGCTGAGCCCGATGCTCGCGGTGGTGCCGCTGCAGATGATGGCGTACCACGCCGCAGTTCTCCGCGGCCACGATGTGGACAAGCCGAGGAACCTGGCGAAGAGCGTGACGGTGGAGTGATTGGGTGGCCCGCCACTCCGTGGCGGGTGACTGACCCACAAGCCTGCCTGCCACACCGCGCCATCGAAGCGCGAGCATCACGAAGGCTTCTTCTTAAGCTCTAGATCGAGGCCTGCGCGGGCCTTGGCGATGTCCTCTTCGAGCCATCTCTGTTCTTCCTCCGTGCACACAGCCTTGGCCTTCGCCCACGCCTCCTCGGCACCGGCCCGATTGCCCAAGTGCCACCGTGACGCTCCAAGTCCACAAAGTGGTCTGAAGTCGTCAGGGAACATCCGTGCCGCAATGACGAAGACCGCCTCAGCACGAGCGAAGTCGCCGCGAATCTTCATCAAGCGGTTGGCCGGGTCACAGACGCCCCCCACTTCACGCCGCATCCGCCGCAATAGCGCCTCGATCTCCGCAGCCCTCGCTTCGATCTCCGCGACCGAGATCGAAAGGTAAAACTCCTCCATCTGCTCTGCGTTTTTCCATTCCGTCGTGTCAAAGGAGATGCTTGCGAGATGTGGCAGGTCCGCCCATGAATAGGTTCCGAAGAACATCCAACGCGCCGAGCCTGCCTCCTTCGCGCGCAGTTTGCTCGCTTGGCGTGAGAACCCAGCCTGCTTGATCACCCCCTTGCGATCAACTCCACGCTTGCGCCATCCCGACAGTTGCAACCGCGTCCGCCAGTTGTTCTCATGCGCTCTCATCGGCACGCCACGCACCTCGCCGAGCTTGGTCACATCGACGGGCGTTCCCGGTGGGATATCAAGCAACTGTACAGATGCCCACCATCCATATCGACTTCTCTCAATGCCCACCACCCGGTAGTACGCCACGCCACCCTCCGCCGCCGCCACAGAAAAGATGTCCCCCAGCACCAAGTCCGGATGGTCCGGCTTCAACGCCGGCTTCTTCTTGTACGTCTTCACCGGCGGCTGCTTCTCCAGCAGCCCCGCGCGGATCTTCGCGTACACCTTGAGGCGGCCGCGCAGCACCTTCTCACCCTCATCGCGCCAGCGGTCCAGGCCCTTTTCCTTGTCGATCACCGCGAGCGCCTCGGCCCGTGTCTTCGCATCGAGCACACCATGGCGCCACAGCATCGTCGCGAGCGCGAGCGTCAGCACCGGCCCCTCGTCCGAATCCTTGAAGCCGGACTTGAACGCCTTTCGCACCGCCGCCGATGCCTCGGCGGCGGAGCCGGTCCGCTTGTACTCATCGAGCCACTCGTCGCGAAGGTCCGCCGCGTCGTCGTCCTGAAAGAGCCCCGCACCCCATGCGCCCATACCGCACCTCCACTGATCCGTGTCCACACTCCAGATTACAACCGCGGAACAGGTTACACGGAACTGCTTCTGTTCGCCAACCGCGGACTCATGGGTGGGAAACGGGCGCGATCCACACGATCGTCCTCATTGAAGAGGGTGCGAAGAACCGGTCGGGACGACGGGTCCACCCAAGTCTGGCACGCGATCGCCGCTCTCTACAACCCCAGCGCCTTCTCCGGATTTGCGTAGACCGTCGGTCTGCCGCCGGTGTTCTCGGCGCGCACGACGGCGGGGTCGTTGCCGGCGCCGAGGCCACGCGGGAAGCTGTCGGCACTGATGATGCGCACGTGACCGTCGGCGAACGCAGCATTGACCGCACCGCCGCCCGCGCTGGCGTGCCGGTATCCGATGCGGTTGTTGGTGGTTCCGATCCTGTTGGATCGCTGGCGGCCGGCGAAGACGCCATCGGCCGTGGCGATGAGCGTGTCGGGCCGCACGTACGCCGCCATGCTCGTGTGCTGGATCGTGAGGCCGTTGGTCGATGGGCCGTAGCCGACCGAAGCGGTGTAGTGAAGGTCGGGCTCGAGAAACTCGGTCGCGCCGATGGGGTTGAAGGCGTTGATCCAGTACGAGCTGCGGAGGATCACATTGAACCCGCGCTCGGGGATGGTCTGCGGGGCATATGACGTGCCCGTGCGCATCGTGGGCCAGTCGAAGTAGCCCTTGGGTGCGTTCGGATCAGTCCCGGTCTGGCCATTGGCGAGTGCGTTGATATCCAGCGTGTCGGGGCAGGTGAAGGGACCCTTTCGCACATCACGCGTCGCGCCCGCCATGTATCCATCGCGGTCCAAGATGCTCACCCAACCTTCGAGCGGCACGCCCGCGCCCGTCGTGCCTGTCATGGTGTACGAGGGCACGACGAGCTCGCGGTAGTCGTTGGCGTAGAGAACGAGCGCCTGGCCGATGCCGCGTTGTGCCGCGGCGCACACGGTCGTGCGGCCTGAACGCCGCGCCGCGCCAAGCGCCGGCAGCAGGATGCCAATCAGCAGCGCGATGATCGCGATGACCACCAGAAGTTCAATGAGCGTGAAGCCGCGGCGTTGCCGATTCATGCGGGCAGTATGTAGCGACGCGGCGATGGCGTCAACGCCCGCCACCACGTCCTTTCAACACCTTCACATCTCAATTGCGCGACGGATTACTCGTCGTCCCGGTCTGCAGGTTGTGACGCGGGAGGCACCTGAACGATTGGCGTGACGGGCTTGATGGGCGACGCCCCGGTTGCGCTCGGGCCGCGGGCCGGCGCGGGCCCGCGCGTGGGGCGTGGACCGCTTCGGCCCATGGGCTTCTCGAGCGACATGCCCGCCGCGACCATCTGACCTTCGTAGCGGGCCTTGTTGGTGCGGTAGTCCATGAGGAAGAGGACGCGCTCCATGTTCTTGGTGCCCGCGACCTGGGCGATGCGCTCGCGCGCGTACTGCATGTCCGTGCGGCGAGACACATGGACGAGGACCAGATGCTGGCACTCAAGAATGCGCAGCCACTCGGCGATGTCGTCCAGATGCATGTGCATGCCGACCTTCGCGCGCTCCTTGTGATCAGGCTCGAAGAAGGTGCACTCGGCGATCACGATCTGGGCCTTGCGGACGTCCTCGCGGATCAGGTGCGGTCCCGGGGCTGTGTCGCCGGTGAAGGCAATCAGCGGGATCTCAAAAGAGCGCGTGATCTCAACGCCGCGATCCTTGAGCTCCTTGAGCTTCTCCTGCGGCATGTCCACGAACTCGGGCTTGAGCTTCGTGCGCTTTTCGCTGGCGACGTAGCCGAAGGATGGACACGTGTGCTCGGTCTCAAAGCCGCGCAGCAGGATGTTGTTCTTGATCTCGAGGGGCTGGTTGGGCAGAAGCGGGATCAGCTCGTAGGGCGTGCGCTGACGCTCAAGATCGACGTACCCCTCCATCATGCGCTTGATGGCTGGCGCGATGCGCGCGTCGCACACGATCTTGGCGGTGCCCATGCCCTGGAAGCGGCGCTGCGAGCAGTAGTACGCGAGGCCACCGATGTGATCCATGTGGCCGTGCGTGATCGCGAGATGCTTGGAGGGGAGCATCGCGCGGGGGCACGAGCCGATATCGAACCCGAGATCAAGCTCGGGGATGATCATCGCCGTCGTCTCACCCGCGACAGACTCGCCATACAGGCGGAACGGAGGGAGATACAGGAAGCCCTGGCTGGGCTCACGCGGCGGCGGCTTGGGAATCATCGTGGGAAGCTCCGGGAGCAGGCTGTCGCCCGCTTTGGGTCCTTTTGGACGGTCTGAACGCGGCTCTGGATCGCAAACGATCCGTATCGATCCAATTCAACACTCTTCTGTGCCGACCCAAACGGATGGGGACGGCGATGAACTACGAAAAGCCGCGTTCGGCTCAGGCCTCCCATGGTAGCGAGTTCTGAAGTCTTCTGCAGGGCGTGATTGGCAGTATCCAAGCGGACACCCAAGCAGCCTCACGCACGCGGGGGAAGCAGGACGATTGAGATCACTGTTTGATGAAAAACGAAGGGTGGCCAACGGGACTCGAACCCGCAACCCCCGAGATCACAACCCGGTGCTCTAACCAATTGAGCTATGGCCACCATCAGAACGGACAGAGAGTGTAGCGCCCTCACGCCGCGGGGGGAAAAGCCGGACCTGGGCCTCGGTGGGTCTGGCTCCTATTCCGAGTCAAGCTCGAAGACCGACCGGGGGGAATCCGCATCCGCCACGGCGTCACTCCCAGCCGCGGCGGCGTCGGTCTTGAGCCGGGCCGCGTCGATCTTGCTTTCGGTGGTCAGCACCCCCGCCACGCGCTGGGTTCGGGCGACGCGGAGGGATTCGAATCGCTCGGGCGGGACCACAATCGCCTTCATGAGCGCCGCTTCCATCGCCTCGAGTGGTGGGAGCTCCTGCTCGGTCGGCCGCGGCTGGCCCGACACCTGGAGCATGAGGAGATACGCGCGGCGAACTTCCATGGCGAGCTGCTCGGGCGTGAGCGATGTGATCGTGCCGCCGGCAGGGTCGTTGGCCTTGTGGAAGGCGAGCAGCTCTTCGCGCAGCATGATCCCCTGGAGCGCGGCCCGATCCAGCTTGGGCGTTTCGAGGGTGATGATGCTCATCCGGAGCGCAGGTCGCTCCGTCAGGGCGCGGCCGAGCGCGTCGAGGCGCGAGAGCGAGCCTTCGGCGAGCAAGTCCGTCCCCGGCTCGAACGCGACGTGCGAGAGATCCTCACCCTCGCTGAAGACCGAGGCGAGCAACTGGAAGGGCGCGGTCACGGCCTTGCCGATGAGGCTCAGAAATGCCTGCCAGATCACGCCGCCGAGGCTGAACTGCGGGTCAGAGAGATCACCACTGAAGGGAATCTTGCTCGCAACGCGATCGTTGGAGTCGCGGAGGAGCGCCAGGCCAAGCTTGAGAGGCAGGTCGGGCGCGTCCGGACTCTCGACCGAATCGCCGAGGAAGAGGCCGTCAAAAGCGAAGTCGAGCGTGCCGTCGAGCTTGCGCTCGGTGACCTTGATCGGCAGCGTGATGTTCATGCGGCCACGATCGATCGTGTAGCCCACGAAGCGGCCCGCGTACGGATCAAAGGGCTTCAGCGGCAGCGTCCTGATCGTCGTCGTGAGATCGGCACCGATCGCGGGCGTGAAGAGGCTCAGCGTTCCATCCAACACAAACGTGCCCGTGCCATCAACATTCGCCGCTGCGTGAACCGCCACCGGAGCAGCGGCCGGGTCCGCCGAGTTGATCGCCGAGAGTGTCGCCTCGATCTCATCAACCGCGATCTCGGTGGCTCCCGGAAGTCCGGAGGCATCAGAGATGCGCGCCGAGCCGCCGGCGATCGCAACGCCGCCGAGGCGGAGATCAATCGGCAGCACAAGCCCCGCACCCACATCGCGGTTCGCGTCCCGCGGCGAATCCTCCGCGGTTGGTGGCACCAGCCGCGACGAGATCTCCAGACGCGGATTCTGAATGCTGAGCTTCGCTGCGCCAATCTGCGAAGTGGCAAGCTTGATGTCCATGCCCGTCACGCTCGTGGGGCCCAGCCTGAGCGATGCTGCCTCCACCGTCGGCGGTGCGACGCGTTCCATCGCGACCGCCACGCCATCGATGGCCGCATCGCCAGCGAGCTCGATCGCGGCGGGTGCACTCGCGGCATCCGGCGAGGCAGCAGTGCCCACAAGCCGCATCGTTCCCGTGTGCGTGAGCGATGCGATCTTCGCATCCACCGGACCCGCAGCCTCGCCCAGCGCCTGGCGCGCGAGTGGTCCCTGCGCAGCCAGATTCTGCACGCGCGTCGTTCCGTCCCATGCAAGCGAGCGCTCGCCACCAACGACCGACGCCGCCTCCACGCGGCCCGAGAGCAGGACCTCACCCAGATTCGCGCGATCAACGCCAAACGACGCCGCGGCACCATCAAGCGTGCGCACCATCAGGTCGCCGCTGAATGCGCCGCTGGTGCGAGTGCCATCGCTCGAAGCCGAACCCGTCAGCTGCACGCTCGCGTCGCCCTTGATCGTGGCTTCTTCGATCGTCCCCGCCGCGAGCTCGGGCAGGTCCAGCACGACGCCGCGCACGGCGAGGTCGCCCTTCCACGCGGCGGTCACGTCGCCACTGGCAGCAATCGTGGCGCTGGGCGTGCCATTGAGCGTGAAGGTCGACCACTTCAGGGGCGTCGTGCCAGCTTCAGATCGCAGCAAAAGCCCGGCGAGCCCGGCTACGCCGTCCCACGTGAGGGCGAAGTCGTTGGTCTCGCTCAACGCCGCGGTCGCGGCCCCGTCGGCCGAGAGCTGCCCCGCTCCAGCGCCCAGCGCGCCGACGCCCTCGATGCCGCTCTGGATCGTGTACGGACCCAGCGGCGCAAGGTCAAGGTCCGTGAGGTTCACGCGCGCCGAGAGCGAGCGCACCAGCGGCCGGATCGTCGTCTCGATCTTCGCAACGCCCGACTCGCCGATGGCGAGCTCGGCATTGATGGGTGTCTGGAAGTCCTCAACAGTGCGGATCGGACCCAGCGTCGCCTGCCGCAGCACGGCGCCGATCCGTGCCACCTCGCCCGACGGGGTCGCGTGATCGATCCAGGTCGTCGTGCCGTTCACGACGCGGATCTGCTCGATCGAGATGCCCCACGCCTGGCCCATGTCCTCGATGATGTTGCGGACCGCCGCGAAGAGGCGCTGCAGCGGCAGGTTGATGGTCGCCGGATCGACGCGCGGATTCGAGTCGACGAACTCCCTGATTCCGTCGCGCACGGCCTCCACCGGATACGGCAGGCGCAGCTCCGGCGGCGGCGCGCCCGGCTCCTGCGCCGGCAGCACCGCGCGCTGCAGGGCGAAGGATCCATCCGCCAGCCGCTCGATCACCGAGGTCGCATCCGATAGCTCGGTCAGCGCCACCGTCAGCGTGCGCGCCGTCGCGTCGGCCTTCGCATCCGTGATCTTTACCAGCGGCACCCGCACGAGCTGGCCCCCATCACTCCCCGGCTTGTCCTTGATCTCAAGATCCTGGATCGTCGCCTCGCGCAGCTGCGCCCGCACCAGCGGCGGCGACTGCGCAGGGCCAAACTGGAACGTGAGATCCGCCGACAACGTCCCGCCGCTGACCTCGCCCTGCGCGTACTGCTGCAGGTACGGCATGAACGCCGCGATCCGCAGCCCGCTCAGCTTGACCTCGCCATCCAGCTCCGGCGGCTCGGCCACCATCTGCGCCGAGATCTCCAGCCGCTCGCCGTTGGCGGTCTCCGCGGCGAGCTTCGTCGGACTCTTGAACGCAGGATCAAGGTCCAGCGGCGTCACGTCCATGTTCAGCCCGGCCCACGACGCCTCGAAGGGCTTGCGCAGCGACGAATCACGCAGGTAGATCTCGCCGTTGGTCACGACAAGCCGCTCGATGCGGATGCGCGGGATGCGCTGCAGCGGCCTCGCGGGCTTGGCCTTTGGATCAACGGGCCCGAGCTTCAGAATCGTCTCGAAGTTGAAGCGGCGTGACTCGAGCACCTCGGCACGGATGTACGGATTGACGATGATCGCACGCTCGAACGTGTACCCGCGCGAAAAGATCGTCGGCCACGTCTCAAGATTGCCCTCGAAGCGATCCAGCGAGGCGGTGCGAACGCCGCGCTCGTCCTTGAGCTCAAGTCCCTCAAGCACGCACTCGAACGTGAAGGGATTGGTCGAAGCCCGCGCGATCGTGAGCGAGCCATTCACGGCCCGCCCGATCCGCGGCACGATCCAGCCCGTGATCACCCACGGCACCACGAAGAAGCCAATCAGCGTGTAGGCAACCAGCACCGCCGCCGAAGCGATCAGGCCGTTGCGAATGCGCCGACGACGGCGCGCGCGTGGATCGAGTTCGAGAACCTTCTCAGCCATGGCGCGAGCGTATCGGGGGTGAGGCCGATTGGTAGAGCTGATCGATGAGGCCGTCGGCGCCCTCGAGGCAGCCCGGCAGCACTTCCCCACGACACCCAGCGAGTCCTTCGATATGCTGGAGTGGCAGGCCAGAACAACGGCGAGCCGGGCGATTGAGTGAGGGCACCCGCGCTCGTGAGACACAGAACACACCGAGGCTTCGGCCCAGAGCGGCCTCAGCCTCGGCGTGAATCATCGAGTGTCAGTCTTACCCCCGCGGCCCAACCGCCTTCACGTTCGCCGGCATCTCGAACTGCTTCTCATTCTCCCTGAACGCCGCCGCAAGCTTCTTGGCGCTCGCGTCGTACGCCGCGCCGTCGGCCCAGGTGTTGCGCGGCATGAGGACTTCGCTGGGGACGCCGGGCACGTTCTTGGGGATGCTGAGTCCGAAGATCGGGTCCTGGTGGTACTCGGCCTTCGCGAGCGAGCCGTCCAAGATCGCCGTGACGAACGCGCGGGTGTACTTGAGGCTGAAGCGCTTGCCGGTCCCATAGGGGCCGCCGGTCCAGCCGGTGTTGAGGAGCCACACGTTCGCGCCGTGCTGCTTGATCTTCGCCGCAAGCTGCTGCGCGTATGTCACGGGCGGGCGCGGCAGGAAGACGCCGCCGAAGCACGGGGAGAAGTTGGGCTGGGGCTCGGTCACGCCCGCCTCGGTCCCCGCGAGCTTGCTCGTGTAGCCGTTCATGAAGTAGTACATCGCCTGCTCGGGGCTGAGCTTGCTCACCGGCGGCATGACGCCGTACGCATCGGCCGTCAGGAAGATCACGTTCTTCGGATGCCCGCAGACGCTGGGGATCACGGCGCCCTCGATGAAGTCCACCGGGTAGGTGACGCGCGTGTTCTCCGTGAGCTTGGCGCTGTCATAGTCGGGCTGGCGCGTCTTCGGATCGATCACCGCGTTCTCGAGCACGCTACCGAAGCGGATGGCGTTCCAGATCTCGGGCTCGCCCTCCTTGCTGAGCTTGATGCACTTGGCGTAGCAGCCGCCCTCGAAGTTGAAGACGCCCTGATCGCTCCAGCCATGCTCATCATCGCCGATGAGGGCCCGCTGAGGATCGGCGCTGAGCGTGGTCTTGCCCGTGCCCGAGAGTCCAAAGAAGAGCGCCGGGTTCTGTCCCGTCGCGCGATCCACGTTGCACGAGCAGTGCATCGGGAAGACGCCCGCCTCGGGCATGTCGTAGTTCATCGCGTAGAAGATGCTCTTCTTCATCTCGCCCGCGTACTCAGAGCCCAGAATCACCACGATCTTCCGCGTCAGGCTCTGGGCAATCAGCACCGGGGCCTTGTACCCCATCTTCGCCTGCTCCTCGGCCGTCAGGCGCCGCCGTCCGGCGTTGATGATCGTCCAGTCCTTCTTGAAGGCGACGGGCGCCCCCGCGGCCTTGCTCCCTTGCTTGATGAAGAGCGTGCTCGCAAAGAGGCTGTGCCAGGCCTGCTCCGTGATCACCTGCACCCCGAGGCGATACTTCGGATCCGCGCCGGCGTATCCCTCGAAGGTGTACAGCGTCGGGCGGCCGTTCAGATGCGCCACCGCGATCTCAAGGGCCATGTCGAACTGCTGCGGCGTCACCGGCGTGTTGACCTTGCCCCACCAGATCTTGTCGTGGATCGCGGGCGAGTCCTCGAGCTGCTTGTCCTTGGGGCTGCGTCCCGTGCGATCGCCCGTCAGGCAGACCAGCGCGCCATTGGCCGCGAGCTGCCCCTCACCCGCAGCGAGCGCCCGCTCCACCAGCTCGGCCGAGGAGAGATTCGCATGCACGCGCTTGGGAGAGAGGTCGAGGCGATCAAGGATGGTTTGGCTCATGAGTAAAGAGTCTCAGAGGGTGTCGCGAGCGGCGGAACACGAGTGCAAGGGTACGAGCAAGAAGACCCAGCCGCCACCCGCCCCGCCTGCCGCCGCGGCTCTGTGAGACAGTTTCACGCCACCCCGCGCGCGAGCCGATCCACTCACCCTTCCAGCACGCCCGGCGTATATCGATCGCGGAATCTCGACCACGGCAGCACGCCGCGGTACGCGCCGTCGGGCGCGAGGTCTGGCCCGCCCCAGAGCGCCGTCGCGTCCGCGTGCCGCCGGGCCGCCGCGAGCTGCTCGCGCCACAGTTCCATCGGCAGCACCGTGTCCCAAGGCATGCCCGATCCACCGTGCGCCATCGGCGTCACGGCCCACCAGAGCGTCTTGCCGGGGAAGATCTCGCGAGAAAACTCCGCCAGGCGCCGTGCGTAGTCGCGGTACTTCCGCGTCTCCGCCGCCACATCGATCGGCGGCACCGCCGACCCCGCCGGTGCGCCCCGCGGCCGCCCCGAGGGAATCACATACCCATCCGCCACGATCGCCACCGGCAGGTCCCGCAGCACATGCCCGAGGAACCGATACCGGTTCATCGTTCGCCAGTCTTGGTCCTGCACCTTGTTGAAGACAAACGACGTGTACGGCTTCACGCCCGAGTAGACGCCCACCTCCTGCGTACCCACCGCCAGATACTCGCGGCAGATCGTCTGGATCCGCGACGCCAGCTCGTCCAGCTCATCAGGACGCTCCTCGAGCGCGACGCAGTCAATCTCCACATCCAGCCAGATCGGCCCGCGCGGGCGCGAGCGCGCAATGTGCCGCTCCAGATTCTCGTGCGAGAAGCTTCCATGCTCGGTGTCCTTGGCGCGCCAGGAGCGCCCGTCGTAGAACCCGCGCACCACACCCCGGGGCGATGGCGTGAACGCCGATGCGATCCCGCCCTGCGGCAGCCCCTCATACACCGTCGCGTCGATGATTGTGTGCACTTCGCTCACTCCCGGCGCCCGAGCGCCCGACCTTGGTTCGACAAGCGCCCGATCACTCGCCCCATCACGTAATCACCCGATGCCCGGCAGGTGCTTATCGATCCAGTCGTCCTGTCGCAGCACGCTGGAGCGGTTTCGCCGGTCGCGGGCCTCGCTGCGCGACTGTGCGTATCGGAAAAGCCTCTCGATGGCCCGCGTGCCGGAGGCCTCCGGGCCCGACATCCTCCCCGCCAACACCGCCGCGATCCGGGGCACGAACCGCTGCACCAGTTCATCCTCAAGGCTCACAAAGATCTGTGCCGACCCCGGATCACCCTGACGCCCGGCGCGCCCGATGAACTGCCGATCAATCCGCTTCGCGCCATGCATCTCCGTCAGCAGCACGTGCAGCCCGCCCGCCGCGAGCGCGGCCTTATCAGGCTTGATGTCCGTCCCTCGCCCTGCCATGTTCGTCGCGACGGTGATCGCGGCCTGCGCGCCGCCCTTGCCCGCGCCCTCGATCATCGTCGCCTCGTCCTTGTCGTGGTGCGCGTTCAGCACGCGGTGCTCCAGCCCGCGCTGCGTGAGCACGCGCGACAGGATCTCGCTTGCCGCGATCGACCGCGTCCCCACCAGGATCGGCCGCCCAAGGCGATGGATCTCCTCGATGCTCTCGGCAACCGCCGCCCACCTGTCGCGCGAGGTCCTGAACGCCCGCAGCGGCATCTGCACACGCGCAATCGGCCGGTGCGTCGGGATCACCATCACCGGCCGCGAGTAGACCGCCTCGATCTCGCTCGTCGCATCCGCGGCAGTCCCCGTCATGCCGCACAAGAACGGATAGCTCCTGAAAAACCGCTGGAAGCTCATGCGCGCCAGCGTCTCACGATCCGCCGTGACCTCCAACCCTTCCTTGGCCTCCACCGCCTGGTGCAGACCGTGCTCCCAGCTTCGGTCCGCGAGAAACCTTCCGGTGTACTCATCCACGATCACGACCTTGCCATCGACGATCTGGTAGTGCTGGCCGTGGATGTAGCAGTGACGCGCCGTCAGTGCCTGCTTCACGAGTTCCTCGCCCCGCCGCGTCGCCTTCCAGATCGGTGCGCCACCCATCGAGAGCGTTCGCTCGAACATCGGTTCCATGCGATCGCGCCCGCGCCGCGTGAGCTCGATGCGCCGGTGCTTCAGATCCACCTCAAAGTCCGCGTGCTCATCCAGCCGGTTCGCCATCGCCGCGGCCTCGCGATAGACGCGCGCCATGTCGTCCTCGCGCCGACTGCGCGCGATGATCAGCGGCACCACGCCCTCGTCAATCAGCACCGCGTCGGCCTCATCCACCATCGCGGCCCGCAGGCCCGGCACGATCGGCCGCCCACCCGCATCACCCCCTCCACCTCCGCCCGGCATCCCGAGCCCCATCATCGACAGCTGCCCGCGCGCCGCCCAAGCCGTGTCCGCGCGCCCAAGCTTGATCTGGTCACGCAGCCAGTCCGCCGTGATCTGCTTCGGCGTGCCGAAGACCACGGGTAGCGCGTACACCTCCGCGCGCTCGCCGGGCTCCATCTCGTGCGTGATCGCGCCGCCATCCAGCAGGCACCGCCGGAAGATCGCACGCCGGCTCTGGGCATCGCGCTTCGCGAGGTAATCGTTCACCGTGAAGACATGCACGCGCCGATGGCGCCACGCCAGCAACGGGGCCGCGAGCGAGCCCGTCAGCGTCTTCCCCTCGCCCGTCAGCATCTCGATCACGCGCCCGTGATAGAGCGCGAGCGCGCCAAGCAGCTGCACCGGATACGCCTCTTCGCCCGTCAGTCTTCGCGCCACTTCGCGGACCGTCGCCAGACCCCGCCGGACTTCCTCTCGCTCCGCCCGCCCTCGCACAAAGACCTCGCGGATCCGAGCCACCGTGTCGTCCAGCGCGGCCTCCGACATCGACCGGAACTCCGGTGCCAGCGTGTCGCACACGCGCGCATCCTCGACCAGGCGCGACCGGCGCGTCGCGATCGCCGCGCCCCACATCCCCGCGCGGGCCGCGATCTTGTCCAGCCCCTTGGGCAGCGTCGGACGCAGGCGCCGGCTCTTGAGCGACTCGTACAGCGCGGCATACTGCGTGAGTGACTGGGTCGGCGCACTGTTCACAGCTTCGCCCGCCCTTGCGTCGCCTTGCGAAACACATCCATCCACTGCGACATCAGTGGCCGCCACGGCAGGCTGAATCGCAGCGTCACCCGCTCGCCCGGCACACCAAGCCGCCCGAGCCCCTCCGCAAACGCCAGCTCGGGCGCCTCCCGCGCCCCCGGCGTCGCCGTCGTCGGCACAAACTCCGCTCGGAAGTAGCGGTCCGCGGCCATGAGCCCCGTCTGATCCTGAGACTCCTGAGCCACACTGCCACCACCCGCAAAGCTGAGTGATGAGTGCGGCAGTTCACGCGAGCCCGCCTCCACCACGCGCGTCGTGCGAGCCTCAATCAGCGTTCCGGGATTCGACGCAACGCGCATCTCTACGCCGTAGCTCGAAGGCAGCAGCTTCGTGATCCAATCCGCCTCGGTCTGCGACATCAGCGCCGTCACACGCACGGCGCCGGGCTCCACCACAAGGCAGAGGTTCTCGCCCGTCTTGACGTACGACCCCACCAGCGCACCCGGATCCAGCCCCACCACCACGCCATCGCGAGGCGCTCGCACCACGAGCCCAGCCTTCTTCTTCTCGAGCAGATCGAGCTGCGCACGGATCGTGAGGAGGTACTCCTCGGCGATCTTCGCCGCGCCAAGGTTGGTCCGCAGCGCCTCGCGCTGCTTGCTCTCAAGCTCCACGACCTGCGCCTTCACGAGCTCCAGCTGCGCGTCAAGATCATCGCTGCGGCACTCCACCAGCACCTGATCCATCACCACACGCTCGCCGTTGCGCACCAGTGCACGCTCCACGAACGCATCGGCCTCGAAGAAGACGCCCGCCTCGTGCACGCTCTCCACCACGCCCTGTGCGCGGCGTCGGTCCGGCGCGGGCACCAGCCCCAGTGCGCCGAGGCCCAGCGCCGCCAGCAGCAGCGTCACCAGCACCGCGCGCGAACGGTTCTCCTGAAGCTGATTGCTCGTCGAGAGCCAGTGCAGCATCTTGCCAATCGGCAGCAGGAACCACATCGCCGCCGTCCAGATCGCAAGCAGCAGACCGATCGCGAACATGAGACCCATCACGTAGAGCGTGATCGACAGGAAGAGGAAGATCCGGTACGCCAACGACAGAACGCCGTACACCAGCAGGATGATCGCCTCGCGCGCGTCGGTCGTGGGCGAGTTGGGCTGCTTAACCCGATAGATCGCCTTCTGGCAGACGAACTGCATCATCTGATTCGAGCGCTGCATGAGGTTCGGCACCTCAATCAGGTCGCTCAGGATGTAGTACCCGTCGAACTTCATCAGCGGGTTGGCGTTGAAGAGCACCGTCGAAACCGTCGCGGTGAAGATGACGTTGTACGCCACCTGGTGCACGAGGCTCCCCTCAACACTCCCCAGCCACACAAACGCCGCAGCCGCACCAACAGCCAGCTCGAAGATCATGCCGCCCGCGCCGACCGCGATGCGCTTCCACTTGTCCGAAAAGCTCCACGCAGCGGACGCGTCAACATACGGCGCGGGGATCAGCACCAGCAGCATCGCGCCAAGCTCAGGGCACTGTCCGCCAAATCGCTTCACCATCAGGCCGTGCCCGGCCTCATGGATCAGCTTCAGCACCACAAACCCCGCGATCATGAGACCCCAGTTCGATGGTGCAACTGCGGATCCAACGCCCGAGAGCAGCTTCTCCCAGCTCGGCAGGATCGCGACCAGCGCCGCGATGATCCACAGCCCCCAGAGCACAAGCCCGACACGCGAGAGCAGCGGCCGCACCAGCGGCAGAAGCCACCCCAGCATCGCGTCTGGATTGAGGAGCCGCACCTTGAAGTACATCAGCCCGATGGCCTGCGCCTGGAGCTTCTTCTTCCGACGCTCGCGCCCGCGATTAAGGAGCTGCTCGGTCTCGGGTGCCACATCCGCCGAGAGCAGGTTGCTCGAGTGCAACTGGCTCAGCAGCTGGATCACATCATTCTGCGTCAGCGCGTCATCACCGTGCCGCGCGAGGCCCTGCTCCCACGCTTCCTCCACCGTGCGGCGGCCATCAAGCATGCCCACAAACTCATGCCCGACCGACGAGAGGCGGTAGAACTGATTGGACGAGGGATCATGCACCACATGCCACCGCCGCCCGCGATAGTGCTGACGCGTGATCTGCACGTGCGGCCTCAGCCGAGGCTTGAGCGCCCGAACCCGGTGCCAGAAGGGAGAGAATGTGGAGCGTTCGGTCATGGGGGGGAGGTGAAAGTGGCGGAGTGGCGGAGTGGCAAAGTGGCGGAGTGATCAAGACATTCCGGCGTCGTAAAGCGGGCTGTGTGTCGGTTGCTCACGTTCGCGGCCCCTGGGTTGGACGTCGTTGTGTATCGCACAGTTCGTTCATCAAGCTCCATTCGCAAGCGGTCTTCTCACTTCGCCACTCCGCCACTTCTTCTTCCACGCATCACCACCACAGCCACACCCTCAGCGTGTCCACGATTCGCCGCGCTCCGATCCAGACGAGCGAGCGGTCCACAGTGTCAAAGCGGGCCTGACCTTCCATGCCGGGCCGGAACCACTCGGGCGTCTCGGTGAGTCTGGCGCGAACCTCGAACGCGTTCTGTCCATCCTTCGGCTGGCTCAGCGGCACGATCCGCTCCACCACAAACGCGACCTTCAGGCTCGGATCCGCCTTGGGCGAGACCTGGCCCGTCTGACCTTCACGGATGTACGCGATGTCCGCATCGCCGACGCGCGCGACGACCTCCATCTGGCTCGTGTCCGCGACCTCGAAGAGTTTCTCGCCGAGCTTCACGGCCGCGCCGAGCCGGTCGGAGAGATCGCCCGCGATGATCGTTCCATCCAGTGGGCTCGTGATCGTGCTGCGCTCGACCTGAAGGCGCATGAGGCGCGCCCGTGCGCGGCTCTGGTCGGCCTTGGCCCGGGCCTGCACGGCCTCGGCGAGCTCACCCTTCTTGAGCGCTTCATCCGCCTGCGTGTCGAACTGCGCGACCTGCGCCTCGGCCTCCATCGCGCTCAGTGTGGCCTCGCGCGTGTCGAGCCGCGCGAGCACCTGCCCGCTCGTCACGACCTGGTTCTCGCGCACACCCTCTTCAACCGTCGCGAGCAATCCGTCAAAGGGTGCCGAGATCACCCGCCGCTCGACGGGCCTCATCTCGGCCGGAGCGCCGATGCGGTATGTCGTCGTGTAGAAGAGGGAGAAGAGGAACGCCGCCGTGAGGGCCGCAGCCGCAAGCTTCCACGCGGTGTGCTTCGTGCCAACGGCCCACGCGCCAGCCCACAGGGCCGAGTCCCACGCGCGCAGCGCCAGCATGCGATCATCACTGTGCCGCACGGCCAGCACCGGCGACACAAGGTCCAGCGTTGACTGCAGCAGTTCCAGCAGCGGCGCATCAAGGCGCGTCGCGCCCGCCGACTCCACGAGCAGCACGCCCACGATCCGCTCACCCTCACCATCGACGGTGCGCAGCGGCACGCTCGCCACGCGCAGGCTCCCGTTCCCCGCCGCGAGCGCGCGATGCGCGTGCGTCACGCTCTGCGAGAGCATCGCGTCGGCCTCGGGCCCGTCGGCCGGAGGCGCGGGGAAGACCACCGCCTGCTCCTGATCGAGGCACTCGTTCATCGCGTGCTCGAGCTTCTGCACCATCTCCATGCGCCGGTCGAGGTTCTCTGTGTCCGAGAGCGCCACGCAACGCACGGACCGTGCGCCCTCGAGCCCACGCCGCGCGGGCGAGCCCTCAACCCAGCCGATCGCCACACGATCAAGCCCCAGAACGCGGCACACATCGTTCACAAGACGCATCGTCGCGCCTTTGAACGTTTCCGCGGCGTTGATGCCCGCGATCAATCGGCCCGCAAGGTCGATCGCCGCGCCCGCCTGGCGCGTCTGCCGCAACGCACGCTGCGAGGCCTGCGTGAACACGTACCCCGCCAGCACCTCGGCCATCGAGAGCGTGCTCTGCAGCGCGCCCTTGCTGCGAGGCTCGACGAGGATCGTCACGACACCCTGCAAGGGCAGCGACGCGCTCTGCTCGGGAGTTCCCGCGTGCAGTGGCACTGCAATCAGCGCACCCTTGCCCGGGCCAGCGTCATAAAACGCCTGATCGCCCGCGCCATCCAGAGAGAAGGCCATCGTCTGACGAAGCCCCGCACACTGACGCGCCGCGCGCCGGGCCTCCTGCTCGAACTGAACCTCTCCCGCCGGAATCGCCGACGCATCAAAGAGCCGATCAACGCCGACGGCCAGACGTCCCGAAGCATCCATCAGCCCCGAGCGCAGCGGCCACACCAGCGTCGCGCGCGTCTCCGGGCCCGCGGCCTCGTCGCCGCTCCCCGCCACGATCTCGTGGAACACCGCCTGGCGCGCGCCCGAGACCTGCCCAAGCACGCACAGCATGCGCAGCAGAAAGATCCGGTCATCAGGCGCCGCCGCCGTCAGCTCCGAAACCACGCGCTGCCACCCAGGACTCTTGATGTTCGACAGATCAATCACGCTGCACGTTCCCGTTGAACCACCCAGGCCACTCCTCGCCGCTCCTGATTTCCCGCTTTTCGCTTTTCCTAAGCCCCTCCCACCACGCGCACCATCTCGATCACTTCCTTCGTGGGCTCAGAGAAGCGCACCCATGCCGGCTCGCCGGCGATGAGCTGCGCAGGGCCCTCGGGATTATCGATGACCACGCGGATGCGGCGCGAGCGGCTGCCAAGGTCCGCTGTCGGCGCAACCTCATCCACGCGCCCCTCTGACAAGCGCGGGCTCCCCGCAACATCCAGCAGCACCCAGGCCTTGTCCCCCACCGCCAGCTTCCACGTGCGCGGATCTTCCGTCGGCGAGCCCACATCCATCTCAATCTTCGAGATATCGACGACGCGCAGCACCTTCTCGTTCTCCGAGACCGCCTGCCCGACATCAACGAGAATCGCATCCACGATCCCGTTGAAGGGTGCCTTGAGCCGCAGCCGGTCCAGGCGCGACTCCATCCGCTCCACAGTCAACACTTCCTGCGCCTGGCGGATCTTCGCAAGCTCCCAGTCGATGCGGCTGGTCTCGAACGTCAGTCGCGCGCGCTCGACCTCCTGCTGGCCAGAGCCGCCCCGGTCCTTGATGTCCTTGAGCCGGTTGTACTCGAGCTCGGCAAGGTCCGCCGCGGCCTTGGCACGCTGCACCGGAAGGTCCGTCTCGGCCTGCATCTTCTGAAGCCGAACCGTCGCGGACTCTTCGCGATCATCACCCCGCAGGAGCATCTGCCCCGCCGTCACCTTCTGGCCACCCTTGGCGAGCATCTCGGTGATCTGCGTCGGCAACGAGAAGCCCATCACTGCGTCCTGGGCCGGGCGCGTGACGCAGCGATTGCCCGCGAAGGCGGCGATGATCTTCTCATCCAATCGGCGCGGCGTTCCAGCGCTCGCGGCCTCCGCTGCCGTCACGCCTGCGCCGCCCTGCGGTTCCTTAGCCTGCGGGCCCGAGCCCTGTGCCGTCATGCCGGCCATACCGGCGACCAAACTACCCATGGCGACCGCGCCCAGCCAACGCCTGTTCCTTCGTGCAGATGAATCCATGATGCAACTATACGGAAGCCAAGGACGTATCAGTTCGAGCAGGTTGCGAAGACGTGCGTTTCTGGTGAGAGTTCGCCAGAAACCCTGCGGAACCCCGCACTGATGGCCGCAGCGCCACAAAAAGCCACTACCCGCGGCGGCCCAGCGAGCGTGCGACCAGCTGGCGATACCAACCAGGTCCCGCATTGGTGCTTGTATTGGCTTGGTTCGGCGCATCCCAGTGTGACCCGGGGTGTGGACCAAAATGCGGGTCAAGTGAGTCTTGAAGGCCCCTAAAGAGTGACGAAGCGAATCACCGCACCTATCCTCTCCAGCCGCGGCGTCGAACCCCGATTCGCGCGGCCGAGTTGGCCCCAGCGACCGCACGGCGGATGCTGGCACAGAAGCACGGCGGCGTAAAGACCCGCACCCAGGATACCACAAGGTTCCGGCCAGTCAGCCGCGTCCGCGCACCAGCCATCTCGCACCCTTTTGATTTCACCTCGACCTGACATCGACCTGACCTCCACTTGACATAGAGGTCTCCCAAGGAGCGCCACTTTGACCACCGCCACCGCGACGGTCCCCTCGATTCGTTCTGACAAGACCAAATCCCTGGCTCTCTTCGGCGGCACGCCCGTCGCGACCAAGCCCGTCGCCTTCATGTCCACGGCCCTGACCGCCGAGGACAAGGCCGCCGTCAACGCCGTGCTGGACTCGGGCATGCTCCGGGCCGCCAAGCGCTGCGAGGAGCTCGAGACGCGCTGGGCCCAGATGAGCGACGCCAAGCACGCCCTGACCTGCGCCAACGGCACGGTCGCCCTGCAGCTCGCGTACGAGCCGCTGGTCAACCCCGGCGACGACGTTCTGGTCCCGGCCTGGTCGTACATCGCCACCGCCGCGATGGTCGTGGCCCGCGGGGCCAACCCGATCTTCGTGGATGCGCTCCCCGACACCTACCAGATCGACATGAAGGACGCGGCCCGCAAGGTCACGCGCACCACCACCGCCATCGCCGCGACGCACCTCTACGGCTGCCCGGTCGACATCGACGCGGTGCAGGCCTTGGCGGAGAAGCACAACCTGATGGTCGTCTACGACGCGGCCCAGGCGCACCTCTCGACGTACAAGGGCAAGGGCATCGGCCAGTTCGGCGACGCCGTCACGTACTCCCTCTACGCCACCAAGAACTTCGCCACCGGCGAGGGCGGCCTCATCACCTGCAACGACGACGGCCTCGCGAGCGAGCTGCGCCTGCTGCGCTCGCACGGCGAAACCGACAAGTACCTGCACGAGCGCGTCGGGTACAACTACCGCATGAACGACATGGCCGGCGCCATCGGCTGCTCGCGCCTCAATCGCCTCATGGACCAGACCAACGCCCGCCGCAAGGTCGCTGCGAAGTACGACAAGGTCCTCGCCAAGCTGCAGGGCGTCACCGGCCCCACAAGCACGCCCGGCTCCGAGCCCGTGTACCACTTGTACACCTGCCGCCTGGACCTCACGAAGTTCACCTGCACGCGCGATGAGTTCTGCAAGGCGCTGATGGCCGAGGGCGTCCCGACCGCGACGCACTACCCGCGCTCGCTGCCGCAGCAGCCCGCCCTCGAGGACTTCTCGAAGAACGACACGCCCGTCGCCGACGCGCTCGCGGCCAGCGTCCTCAGCCTCCCGATGCACCACGACCTCACCGACGAGCACATCAAGATCGTCACCGACGCGATCGTCAAGGTCGCCGACGCCTTCCGCAAGTAAGGCTCGGGTGCCCCGCCACTCCGTGGCGTGTCTCTTCAATCTCCGAATCTCTGCAAGGCCCGCTCACAAGGCGGGCTTTTCCTTGCGCTGCCATATCCCTCGCAACGCTGGATCAGCGCTTCAAAAACAAGGAAGGGCGGGCCTGAAAGGCCCGCCCCGGGGATAAGGAGCTTGGTTGTGGTGCCGCTTGGCGCGGCGGCTCGGTCGTGCGGCGAATCGTAGCGAAATTCGTCCGCTCTGTCACCTCGTTCGCCGCCCACCGTGGCCGGGTTGGTGGTAACTGACCACGTCGTCAGTTCACCATCAGGCCAGCACGACCCCGCGCTCATTCTTCGGCAGGATCGGCCTTGCAGTTGCAAGAAGGCGGCGATGTGGGACTTTGACTCGGGTGGCTTACTCGCTTATTCCTCACCCGGGTCGTTGTCGTCGTCCTCGGCCGGGGTTCCGGCCTTGGCGGGCTGGGCCATCTTGAGGGCCAGGACCTTGTTCCTGATCTCCTTCATGAGGGCGGGGTTGTCCTTGACGAACTGCTTGGAGGCCTCGCGACCCTGGCCGACGCGCATGTCGCCATAACTGAACCACGCGCCCGACTTCTGGACCACCTCGCACGCAACCGCAAGGTCAAGCAGGTCGCCCGCGGCGGAGATCCCCTCGGTATACATGATGTCGAACTCGGCATCGCGGAAGGGGGGCGCGATCTTGTTCTTCACGACGCGGGCCCGAGTGCGGCTGCCCACTACGACCTCGCCTTCCTTGATCGCGCCCGTGCGGCGGATGTCGATGCGGACCGAGGCGTAGAACTTGAGGGCGCGGCCGCCGGTGGTGGTCTCGGGGCTGCCGAACATCACGCCGATCTTCTCGCGGATCTGGTTGATGAAGACCACCGTGCAGTTGCTGCGGGCAATCACGCCCGTCAGCTTGCGCATCGCCTGGCTC
Source organism: Phycisphaerales bacterium (assembly GCA_040399065.1). Classification (GTDB taxonomy): domain Bacteria; phylum Planctomycetota; class Phycisphaerae; order Phycisphaerales; family UBA1924; genus JBBASU01. Next base: position 79,406 of record JBBASU010000002.1, read on the forward strand.
ATGAGGCGCGCCTGGAGGCCCATGGAGGCGTCGCCCATCTCCCCCTCGATCTCGGCCTTGGGAACCAGGGCCGCGACCGAGTCGATGATGATGATGTCCACCGCGTTGGAGCGTACGAGCAGCTCGCAGATCTCAAGGGCCTGCTCGCCCGTGTCGGGCTGGCTCACAAGGAGATTGTCGATGTCGACGCCGATCTTGCGGGCCCAGGATGGGTCCAGCGCGTGCTCGGCATCGATCACCGCGGCGACGCCGCCTTCCTTCTGCGCGTGGGCCGCGACCGTGAGGGCGAGCGTGGTCTTACCGCTGGACTCTGGCCCAAAGATCTCGATGATGCGCCCGCGCGGGATGCCCTTGCCGCCCAGCGCGAGGTCGAGCGAGAGCGAACCGGTCGAGATGCCCTGGATCGAGGAGTAGGCATCCTCGTCCATCTTCATGATCGAGCCCTTGCCGAAGGTCTTCTCGATCTGCTGCACCGTCGTGTCCAGGGCTTTGATCTTCGCCTTCTTCGCGGCGATCGCCTCGGCCTCGGCCCGGGCGCGAGCCTCGGTCTCGGCCTTGGTCAGCTTCTCGACCGGAGCGCCCCCTCCTCCCACGCCACCGGCCGCTGCCACACCCTTCGCGTCGGGGGCAGACCTGGCGTCTGGCTTGCCGTCGGCCTTGACCTCCACACGAACGCCCGCGGCAGCACCAGCCACGCCCGCAGGCTTGCCCGCGCCGACCGCGCCACTCACTCCACCCCCTCCGGTTGCCATTGTGCTTGTCCCCCCCTGCTTGGGATCAGGCTTCGCGCCCGCTCCACCCCCGCCCCCCGCCGCCCCGCTCGCCCCACCGACCGCCACAGAACCGCCCTGAGTCGCCTGAGCCATCGAACACCTCATGTCTACTGCCAGGAGGCCAAGGCAGGATGCCAACGCCGCCGGAGCAGTTCTCGCCAGGGGGCCGCCGCCGTAACGGCGACCTTTCCTGAACCACGCAGCACAGTCGAAGGCGGCGGGCATCCATACCCAACACACGCCAACATCCAGGGGCGGCACTGCACGCGAGCCTAGACGCCCAGACAATACCAAAGCCCGAACCCTACTGTCAAGTCCTGGTAGGGAAGGATTCTGATAGGATGCTCTTAAGTCTTGTGGTGGCTGGGCTTGCGCCTGGAAGAGGGAAGCCTGATCCGGCTGCACGACCCTTGGCAGCGTATTCACACGGTTTCGATGGCAGAGACCGGGAGGCAAGCTCTCAGCCATTACTCCCGGCCCATTCCCGCTATCCCCCTCCACCAACGCTGCGGGGTCCAAGGAAGCGCAGAGAATTTCGGGGCGGGGGCCCAAGTCTCTTTGTCTGCTGGGTCTCGGTCCGCTGGGTCTCGGTGAGAGATTCGGACACTCCTGGTCGCGGGCGCGTCTCGCAGCGTCGGCGCGATGTGGCGACGCGGCTCTCAGTCTCTGGAGTTGAGACGCACCGCCTCTTTGCACGCGGCCTCGGCCTTCTCGCTCTCGCCGGCGAGATGCAGGAGCGTGCAAGCAACGTCCCAGGGCTCTCTGGAACGCACTGCGCGGAGCGAGCCGGGGTCTCCCAGGAGCGCGAGGCCTTCGCGTGCACCTTCGGCACCACGACGCAGGCCCATCAGCTCGGCCTCCATCATCCGGGCCGCGTCACTCAGGACTGTCTCGCCACGCGGATGCCGCGAACGGATCTCCGCGAGAAAGCGGGCGCAGTCCTCAACGCGGGTCTCGAATCCTGCGCGCATTCCAGCGTCGAAGCCTGGGAGTGGTTTGTTGAAACTGTCCAAGCCGCGCGCGTAGAAGACGAGCGTGTGTACGATTTTGGTCAGTGATCTCAATTGGAGCTGGTAGTTCGAGGCTTGAACGCGGAGCCGGTCGTATTCCAGGGCGAAGCACTCGGCGATCTCGCGCTCGTGCCCTCGCGGCAGGATGAGTGTGTCCATCGTGTGGCGCAGGCTGATGGCCTGCAGCGCGAGGTATGTATCGTTGGGCTCTGCTCTCGAGGCCGCGGAGATCGCATCGTGGAGGCGGAGCATCTTGGGAAACCAGGACGCGGTTTCTTCAGCAGGGAGGTGCTTGATGGCGTGGTTGAACGCGTCTGTCGCCGCAAGGAGCGCGTGTTTGCTCAGGGGGTACTGACTGGCGTATGTGCTTGCTGCCTGCCATGAACGGCGCAGCGCTTCGTGCGTTGCTTCGATCTCTCCGGTCACGAGCGACACCTGCGAGCTGCGATTCTCGACCTCGTACCGTGCGTGGAGCGTGTAGCGGTGATCGGGAGCGATCGCCTCCAGCCGATCGGCGGCCGCGCGCGCGAGCTGCACCAACTGCCGCGCCGCATTGATCTCGCCAGCATCGAGCGCGAGCATCACCTTGCGGCAGTAGGCCCGCACGAGATTGTCCGCATAGAGCCGATTGAAGGGATCGAGTGCGCTCAGCTCAGCATCGATCGCGAGCGACCGCTCATACCAACCAACGGCGCTCGTCGAATCGAGCGCCTGATTCGCCAGATCGCCGAGACGGACGAGCGAGAGGGAAAGATCCGACGCGAGCTTGAGGCGTTCGGGAGTTGGATTCGTGCGCCAGGGATGGACCGCGGCGAGGGACTGGAGCAAGGCCTGGGCGCGTGTGCTAAGGGCCAGTGCATGCTCGATGTCACGTCTCGACTGAGCATCAAAGGCCAGTTCGATCAGAACGCGTGCATACACCCGGCCAAGCCCAAGGTTGAGCTTTGTCACCGGCACGCCCCGCACCAGCGGCTCAAGGCGTCGCTCAAACTCGACGAGCATCGTGTGACGCGCGGGATTGCCTCCGGGCAGATCCTGCATCGCAATCGCGGCGTCGCTGGTCATGAAGACGATGATGTCCTGGAGTTCATCCTGCTGGGCCCGCAGCTCCGCCTCCGACTGCAGCGCCCGCGCGAGCGCGAAGCTTGTGCCCGCGATTCCCAGCGTGAGCGTGGCGATGCCTGTCAGGATCGCCGCCGCCAGGCGCGGCCGAGACCTCCACACCGCGCGGGCTTGCTCAAAGACCGTCGGCGCCCGCGCCGTGACGGGAAGGCCGAGCAGCACCGCGTCAAGGTCCGAGGCGAACTCGGCCATGCTCGCGTAGCGAAGTTCGCACTCGTTGTGCAGCGCCTTGTGCACCACCGCCACCAGCGAGGCGGGAAGCTCCGGCTGGCGCGAGCCAAGCCACTCCGGCTGGTGGCGCAGCGCGGCGTTGATCGACGCGAGCGTGCCGGCAGACTGGCCCACGAGCGCGCTCGGCACGGGCGGCTCACCCGCAAGAAGCTCATACAGCACCGCCGCAAGGCCGTAGACATCGGCTCGCGCATCGGCCACTTCACCCCGCAGCTGCTCGGGCGCGGCGTACTGGATCGTGCCGACGATGGCCTCGCCGAGTGTCAGTGTGAGATCCGTGCCGAGCTCACGCACGCGCGCTACGCCGAAGTCGATGACCTTCACGCTCCATGGAAGGGTGCTCCCCTTCGGATTCGGCGAGATCAGGATGTTGGCGGGCTTGAGGTCGCGATGGATCACGCCGCGCTGGTGCGCGTGCGTCATCGCGTCGCAGGCCTGACGAACCAGACCCACGCGCTCGCGCCAGTCTGCGTCTGCCGCTGGCTTAGGCGTGCGCCCGGCCGATGCGCTGGAAAAGCCTGACAAGCCTGACGTGCCAGAGCTGAACGACGTGATCCAATCGCCCTTGATGTACTCCATCGCGATCCACGTCGTGACGCCCATCGGCGACGCCTCGGCATCCGCATCAAAGACGCGTGCGATGCCGGGGTGGTCGAGCTTGAAGAGCGCTTCGACCTCGATACGGAACCGCATCGCGCTCTTGCGCGTGCCCGAAGCAACGCACGCGAGCTTGATCGCCACCGTGCGAGGCCCCTTCTCCGTCGCGGCGCTCCTCCGCTCCGCGAGCCACACCTCGCCGCTGCGCCCCTGGTCCAGCAGCTCGCGCAGCTCGTACGGCCCCACCCGGGCCCCGGCGCCGATGCTGAACGAAGACGGCGGCAGCGTGTGCGGCAGTGACTCAGGAGCGCGCGGGATCGGCCCTTCCGTCGCGTCGCTCTCCAGCAGGCGCCTGCACTCCTCAAGCAGCGCAGTATCACCGGCGCAGGCCGCGTAGACCCACGACTCAAGCCCACCGGGGTGATCTTCGGGCGCGGCTTCGAGGAGCTCGAAGGCGCGCCGCGTCACTCGGCGCGCGTGGACGTCGTGAGCGTCATGGACGTCGTGCGTTCCATGGTCGACTGTCTGCGGAGGATCTCGCCCTGAAGCCATGCTCGTGCCCACCGGTAATCAGACTCAATCGTGCGGTCACTCACACTCAGCGACGCCGCAACCTGCGCCACGCTCAGACCCTTGATCGCTCTCAGCTCAAAGACCATCGCCTGACGCGCACTGATGCTTCGCAGCTCTTCCAACAGTTCCGGCAGCGGTAGCGCGATGTCCGAGGAGAAGTGCGTGGAATCAAATCCGTCCTCGTCAGCGGCCTGGGTCGCACGGCGCGAGTGCTCCTCATCCACCCGCTGTCGCACCGACCGACGCCGCGCCCGGTCGATCAGGAAGGAACGCATCGCCAGCTCAAAGAGCGCACAGATTCGATTCCGAACCGCAGGCCGCACATCAGGATTGACCGCCGCCCCGCTCGACTGGATCCGCACATACGCGGCATGGGCCAGGTCCGTCGGCGTCAGCGACCGAGCCGAACCCCCTCGCCCTCCCCCACCCCCGCCCCCGCCCGACATCAACCGCCCGGCAATCCGCCGCACCCGGACGTACAACGTCGGGCTCAGCCCCTCGGCCGGGTTGGATTCGGGCGGCGCCATAGGACCAAGGGTACCGCACAACCCCCAAAGATGCACGCAAGATGGAGCAGAATGGCAGGGTAAAGGTCCTAGAAGCGAGGGGAGCTGGGACCCACACGTGGGAGGCGGCGGGTGTCCAGCCCGCCGGTTCCGGCGGCTCACACCCGGCATTGATAGTCTTATCGCGGCCAATCTGCAAAGGAGACTTGGGGATGCCTACCACACACACGCTGACGGTCTGTGACGAGTCCACGCTGGGCGACTCCACGGTCGCGCGCACGCTCGAGTTTCCGACCGAGACGATCACGGTCCGCGAGCTCATCCGCGAGCGCGTGTACCAGGAGGTGCAGGACTACCAGCGCGGGATCGACGTGCGGTTCAAAGGGCTCGTCGTGCCGACCTCGGAAGAGCTCGCCCTCAACGGGTCCAGGGCGGCGCCGCCGCGGCGAGACGTGGACTGGAAGGCCCAGTTCGACATCGCCTGCGCGGCGTATGAACGCCAGCAGATCCTGATCATCGCCAACGACCGCCAGACGACCTCGCTCGACGAGACGATCACACTCACGCGCGGGAGCGTGGTGTCGTTCCTCAAGCTCACGCCGCTGGTTGGGGGGTGAGGGATGGATGGGGGACCAAACCACGACACCGTTGGCGTGACGCACTTGCCAGTCGCCAGCGCGGCAGCCCGTGCAGAGGCTGAGGACATTGTCGCAGCCTATGAGCGCTCCGGCAATGCTCATCACCCGCGCACCACGACCGGTCTCCATCCGAGCAAAGCAATGGACGCCGCGAGCCCTGAGGTGCGGAGACTGGCGCTCCACCTCGCGATGCGTCGAATGGCGGCGATGCTGGCGGACTCCGTCGCGGCGGACCCGGATCAACCACCCCACCCAGACCACGGTCCAACGGCGTACGAGTACCTCACGCTGTACTACATGATCGAGCGCGGCGTCCGCGAGCGATGGCTCATCACCGACGCCGATTGCCACGCCTTGATCGAGTGGTGGGACACGGCATTGCCGGCTGAACGCCAGGAGCAATCGCTCCCGATGCTGCTTGCGTATCTCTCCCACAGACACCCGAAGGCCGACGCAACCGTCGCGGCGTGGTGCGAGCGGGCGCTTGATGTCGAGGGAACTTCGACGGTGCCGAGCAACACACTCCGCTCCGCCTTGCTCGATGAGCTTTCACGAGCGCGGCCGACTCAGCCGGAGAAGCCTCGAGTGGGAACCAAAGCGAGGACCGAGTGCACTCCCGAGGTGTTCACAGCCGCGAAATCGCTCGCCGCGGGTTTCATTGCCGTGTCAATGAAGCCTTGGGAGAATGGAGAAGACCCAAACCAGCTCCCAGGCTGGAACGACGCACTCAGGCTCGCGCCTGAGCAGCAACGCGTGCTCGTCCTCGAACTTGCGGCACGATTCCCGGCAATCGCCACGCGGGTGCGGGCCAAGGCGGCAGAGGTCGTCGAGTACCAGAAGTCTCGCGCAGAGGAAGGGGATGAGGTCGACGCTCGCGGCCTCATCATCTGGTGTAACGTCAACACGGGTTATCCCGACCTCGCCGCCTGCGGTGCTCTACTTCAAGAGCTGCTCGCCAAAGACCTTGCCCTATCGGCCGCCGAGTGGAGCCGCCTTCTAGGAGATATCGCCTCTTTCGATTACATTTCTGTCCGACGCTGCCACGAGTACGTGAACGCGCTGCTTCGCCAGCTCGAGCGGAGCGCTCCCTCGCTCAACGTTGTGGGCAACGACCTCCCCGCGGCGGTCGAGCTCCTCGCCAAACGCATCGGCGAATGCTCCTCCAACGCACCACAGCGCAAGGCCGAAGCCCGGCTGAACGCGATTGCCGCCAAACTCCGCGAGCACGCAGTGCCGACGCCCAGCACGCCATCCCTCGCGCTGCCAGCTCCCTCAAGCAAGGCCATCGCGCTCATCGATGCACTTCGCTCCATCCCGCCGACCGCGTCTGGCGAGACTCCCGAGTCACATCAGGCGGTTCAGGCGCTTTGGAGCGCACCACCCGCGCTGCGGCGTGAAGCAATCTGCGTTGCGATGGCCCTCGTGCCAAAGGCGTACGACGACTACCAGGCATCGTCGCGGGCGGAAAAATCGCTTGCGCAGAACCCCCACTACTTCACGTTCCTGCTCCTGAACGATCTGATCGAGCGGTCACTCACGAGGGAGAAGGGCTGGAGCCTTCCCGAGCTGCAGCAGATGTTCGCGTGGTGGCACGACGGCTGCCGCGGCAACCATCGCTTCCGTGTCGGCCGCACGATCGCCACCATCATCGAGCGCGAGGGCGTGCAGAAAGATGACCACGTCAGAGCATGGGCCCAGGCTTGCCTGAACCTCGTCCTGTCGAGCAACTCTCCAATCGCAAAGGAGATCAACCGCCTGCGCGCCATCATCGGCGAAGCCCCGAGGTTCCGCGCCGTCACGGGCGAGGTCTGGTCGGAGGCCGCGGGTGCTGACATTACAAAGTCGCCGGCCGCTACCGCATGGGTCGGGCTCCTTGAGCATGCCTCTACCGCTTCGGGCCCCGACCCGTCCAAGGCCTGGTGCAAAGCCGCGCTCGAGCATCTCAGGGTCATCAAGCATGGCGTGTTCACCGAGACGTTGGAGCACTGGCTCCCGCTCATGGACAAGCCCCGCACCACCACGCTGCGCGAAGGTTCCTACTCCGAGTATCGCGAGGGGAGCCTCGTCCTGACCGAGCGCAGCCAGCTCCAGCTCAAGGGCCTCTGCTGGATGATGGGGCTCGTCGCCGCCGACCCATCCGCGGCTCGCTCCTCACGCCGGCCTGATCTCTCACGCCTCCTCGGCCGCACCGCGATCTCTGCCTATCGCAAGGTCCCGGGCCTGGGTCCGCGCGCCACCAAGGTCGGCAACGCCGCCGTCCTCGCGCTTGGCATGATCCCGGGCATGGACTCACTCGGCCAGCTCTCGCTCCTGCGCATCAAGGTGAAGTTCGGCACCGCGCAGAAGATGATCGAGAAAGCCCTGCTCGCCGCCGCGGCTCGCGAGAAGCTGCCGCGAGAAGAGATCGACGAGCTCTCGGTGCCCAGCTATGGTCTCACCGACGTCGGCATCCTTGAAGAGGTGCTCGGCGAGACCAAACCCGCAAACCAGATCACCGCCTCGCTCATCGTCGCTGGTGTTGGCGATGTCGAGCTCCGCTTCAGCAAGGGCGGCAAGGCGCTCAAGTCCATCCCCGCGGCCGTCAAGGCCGAGCACGCCAACACGCTGAAGGAGCTCAAGGCGACGCAGCAGGACCTCGCCGCGATGATCGGCGCGCAGCGCGATCGCCTCGACTCGCTCTTCCTCGAGAACAGAACGTGGGACTACGCCATCTGGCGCGAGCGATACCTCGATCATCCCGTCGTGGGTGTGCTGGCGCGAAGGCTGATCTGGCGCGTGCGCGCTTCCGCAACCGCACCGTGGCGGAGCGTGACGCATCTACAGGGGCAGGGCCTCTGCGATGTGCAAGGCCGCCCGGTGGAGATTGTGGAGCAAGGCGCGCAAGTCCGACTCTGGCATCCCATCGAGGTCGACGCGGCGGAAGCCCTCGAGTGGCGGCGGTTCTTCGAGGATCGCGAGCTGCGCCAGCCCTTCAAGCAGGCGCACCGCGAGGTCTATCTCCTGACCGACGCGGAACGCCGCACGGGCACGTATTCCAATCGCTACGCCGCGCACGTCATCAAGCAGCACCAGTTCAACGCCCTCGCGCTCGTGCGAGGCTGGAAGAACAAGCTTCGCCTGCTCGTCGATGCCGAGTATCCGCCCGCGAGCCGCACGCTCAACGCCTTCGCGCTGCGCGCCGAGTTCTGGATCGAAGGCATGGGCGACAATCACGGCACCGACACCAACGACGCCGGCGTCTACAACCACCTCGCGACCGACCAGGTCCGCTTCTACCCCATCGAGGCCGCGCCAAACTCCGCCCACGCCGGCGGCGGCGGCTACGCCAACGCAGGCGAGAACAACGATCTCAATCACCCCATCCCGCTCGACCAGATCCCAGTGCTCGTTCTCTCTGAGATCCTGCGCGACGTGGATCTCTTTGTCGGCGTCTGCTCCGTCGGCAACAACGCCCAGTGGCAGGACGGTGGTCCCAACGGTGCCTTCCGCGAGTACTGGTGGAGCTACAGCTTCGGCGAGCTCACGCAGTCCGGCAACCAACGCCGCGAGCTGCTCGAGCGGCTCATCCCACGCCTCGCGATCGCGCCCAGGTGCTCCTTCAGCGGCAAGTTCCTGGTCGTCAAGGGCGACCTTCGAACCTACAAGGTCCACCTCGGCTCGGGCAACATCCTGATGGAACCCAACGACCAGTACCTCTGCATCGTGCCCGGCACGCCGAGAGGCGCCGACACCACGACCCGCTTCCTCCCCTTCGAGGGCGACCGAATCCTCAGCATCATCCTCAGCAAAGCCATGATGCTCGCGGCGGACACGAAGATCACCGACACGTCGATCATGTGGCAGATCAGAGGGCGGTAGCGGCGCCGTACCCTCCGCCCATGCCCGAGCTCCCCGAGGTCGAGCATCTTCGCCGCACGATTGAGCCGCGCCTGCTTGGCCGCACGGTCACGCGCGTTGAGGTGCGTCGTGCAGATGTGTGCGAGGTGTGGACAACCGCGCCCGTGTCCGTCGGAAGCAACCCAACGCCCGCCACTTCGCCCGACCCCGCCCGCGGCCCGTCAATGCCGCGCCCTGCCTCGCGCATCCCATCGCCCGACGCCGCCACCCTTCACGCCGCCCTGCTCCTCGGCGCCACCTTCACCGCCACGCAGCGCCGCGGCAAGGAACTCGCCCTCATCGCAGCCGGCCCGTCGCAGCCGCCACGCGTCCTCTGCGTGCACCTGGGCATGACCGGCCAGCTCCGCTGGCACGCGGCACTCCCGCCCCACAACCCCAAGGAGCACCTCCACATCGTCTGGGAACTCGATGGCGGCGGCTCGACACACGACAGCAGCGTTGGCACTGTCATGACCTTCGCCGACCCACGCCGCTTCGGTGGCCTCGCGGGCCTGGACTCGCTCGCCGCACTCGAAGATCGCTGGGCCACGCTCGGGCCCGATGCACTCACCACGCCGCTCGATGATCTCGCCGAGGCACTCATCACCGAACTCGGCCGCGCCAATCGCGCCGTGAAGGCCGCCCTCCTCGACCAGCGCATCATCGCCGGCGTCGGGAACATCTACGCCGACGAGGCCCTCTTCGCCGCCCGCATCCATCCCCGCAAGCTCGCCCGCCGCCTCTCCCCTGACCGCGTCCGCCTCCTCGCGGCCCACATCCGCGAGATTCTGACCCGGGCCGTGGACGCTGGCGGCTCAACCCTTCGCGATTACGTCAACGCCGATGGCGACCGAGGCCAGGCCCAAACCCTCCACCAGGTCTACGGCCGCGCCGGGCTCCCCTGCCCCGCCTGCGGCCTTTCCCTGCAAACCGGCCAGATCGCTCAGCGGACGACGGTCTGGTGCCGTGCTTGCCAGCGTGACAAGGCAATCAGGCCGTGATGAGGGCAAGTCCCGCCAGAGACTTATCCACACCGCCCAGAGCGTATCGCACGCCGCCGATCAATCCTGAAAATCGAGCCTCGTTCCGGAAGTCTTCTTTCCTATAGATGAGATAGAACACTCCATCATCACAGTAGTAAGTCCTGTCGGGTTGTGGATAAAGTGAACTTCATGTGCACAAGTCCATGGGCAGCATTGACTTGTCTCAATCACAGAGCTGGGGCAATCATGTCGCCCAGCGCTCGCTCAGGGCGCATCACGATCACTTCCCGCGCCGCTCGGCCCGCCGACACCCACCACCCCACCCCCGCGCCATGCGCCTTGCCCGCGCGCCAGCGCCGGGTTTTCCACCCCTCCTCCACACGACAGCCGACAGGTCCGAGTGGAGTTACCCCGCTTCGCTCTGACGATCGGGCTTCAGCGTTGGCGTTGGTGCCGTTCGGGTTCCGACCGGCCACCCGGTTTCCTTCTCGAACCACGCCTGCAGCTCCACCACGATCGCCGCGGCGGGCGTGCCGCGGTCAAACTCAACCACCGGCCCGACGCGCAGCCGCGACCGGCTCCGGCGCCACAAACTCCCCCACGCCTTCGCGGCGTAGGGCGTCCCCGTGATCGCAATCGGCAGCACTTTCGCCCCGCTCTTGCCAATCAGGATCCCAGTCCCCGCCATGAACGGAACCAGCACCCGCGGCGGGCGCTCGATGGCGCCCTCAGGAAAGATGCCGACCACCCCACCGTCGCGCAGGTGTCGCAGCGCCTCACGCACGCCGCCCAGATCGCGCCCCGATGTCGTGATGCTGATGATCCCGGCCCACTCCCAGAAGACCTCAAAGATCGGCAGCCGCATCTTCGTCGCCATCATGAAGCGGATCGGAAACGGCACGCTCGCCTGAACCAGCACAGGATCCAGCCCCGCCGTGTGGTTGCACACCACAATCAGCGGCCCAGGCTCGCGCGAGGTCGGAATGTTCTCGCGCCCCTCCACCACCAGCCGGTGCACCACGCGGCAGTAGATCCGGGCCCCGTGATAAAACAGCCCCGTCACCGTGTCGCCACGAGGGTTCTCAAGCAGCCGGTTCGCAGCGAGCGCGAAGACCAACCACCCACCAGCCGCGAAGATGACCCAGAAGAGAAGCACGAGGGACGATGTTAGCAACCACAAGCGAAACGAGCACGAGGCTCACACGGGCACGCTCAACAAAGTCGCAAGTCATCACACTCGTACGTCATGGCTCCATCGTCCTGCGCCGCGGAGCGGCGGTGGTCAACAGCCGGGCGTAGCGGCGAAGCCGCACGCCCGGTGCAAGCCGCGACATACCTGCACCACGCAGTGGTGCGGGTGGCGAACGCCGACGCGACCGGGGATGCCGCATTCGCGGCGATCCCCGGCTATTCACCATGACGGCTCCGCCGTCTTGCGACCGAATCGGCCCAGCAATTCAACAAAGTGCAACTCGGCTCGGTTCCTCCCCACCAATCCCCACTCCCTTCTTCTCTTCCCCAGTGCCCAGTCCCCAATCCCCAGTCCCTTCCCCTCCTCCCCTAGTGCCAAGTGCCTGATGCCAAGTGCCTATCTTCCAGAATGTCCGACCTCTGGGCCCCGGCCCGCCAGCGATCGCACGAGGCCGTGCTGCCCCTCGCGGCACGCATGCGCCCGCGCACCATCGCTGAGTTCGCCGGCCAGGAGCACATCTTGGGCCCCGGCAAGCTGCTGCGGCGCATGCTCGACGCCGGTGCCGTGACGAGCATGATCCTGCACGGCCCGCCCGGCACCGGCAAGACCACGCTCGCTGAGCTCATCGCCTCCCACACCAAGCGAGAGTTCGTGCGCGAGAACGCGGCGTCCGTGGGCGTCAAGCGCATCCGCGAGATCGTCGACGAAGCCGCCAAGCGCCTCGAGCTCGAACGCCGCCGCACCGTCCTCTTCCTCGATGAGATCCACCGCTTCACCAAGAGCCAGCAGGACGTGCTCCTCGCCGATGTCGAGCGCGGCCTCATCACGCTCATCGGCGCGACGACTGAGAACCCACTCTTCGCCGTCAACTCCGCCCTCGTCAGCCGCAGCACGCTCTTCAGGCTCGAATCACTCAGCGAAGGCTCGATCAAGTCCATCCTGAGGCGCGCCGCTTCGGACCCCGCCCGCGGCTACGGCACGCTCAACGTCACACTCACCGATGAAGCCCTCGAAGTCTGGGCGACCAAGAGCGACGGCGATGCCCGCCGCGCACTCACGGCCCTCGAAGTCGCGGTGGAATCGGCGCGGCTGAGTGAGCGCGATCCCGGGACGCCGATCATCATCACCCTCGAAGTCGCCGAGGACTCCATCCAGCAGAAGGCCATCGTCTACGACGGATCGGGCGATGGCCACTACGACACCATCAGCGCATTCATCAAGAGCGTACGAGGGAGCGACCCAGACGCCGCGGTCTACTGGCTCGCGCACATGCTCGAGGCCGGCGAAGATCCGCGCTTCATCGCGCGCCGCCTCTCGATCCTCGCGAGCGAAGACATCGGCAACGCCGACCCGCGCGGCATCATGGTCGCCGCCGCGGCGTGGGAGCTCGTCGAGCGCGTCGGCATGCCCGAGTCACGCATCACGCTCGCGCAAGCAACGATCTACCTCGCACTGGCACCCAAGAGCAACGCCAGCTACGTCGCCATCGACGAAGCACTCAAGGACGTGCGAGAGGGCCGCACGATCCCAGTCCCCATGCACATCAAGGACGGCAACGTGCGAAAAGCCGTGCTCCGCAGCGCCGACTCAACAAGTGCAGAAGCCCAGCGAGGTCAGACGCCCCAGTCTTACGCCTACACCCACGACGCCGGCGCGAGCGACACGCACCTGGGCAAGGTCGGCACGCAGGACTACCTCGGTGTAGAAAAACGCTACTACAAACCCACGCAGCACGGCAGCGAAAAGGCGATGGGAGAAGCGCTCGCGCGGGCAAGAATGCTCCGCGAGCGAGCGAAGGAGTGAACGCGGCGACGTAAGGCAGAAGATTTTAACACGGAGAACACGGAGGTAGGACACGGAGAGCCACGGAGGGAGTCGAAAGAACAGATGGCCACATGGTCAAAGAGCTAAATGGCCAAAGAACGAAAAAGCGCTCCGATGTTCGGATGGAATCGGCCCTCTTTCCTCCTTCTCTGACCCCAGTGCCTAGTCCCCAGTGCCTTCTTCGTCCGTGGCCCTCCGTGTCTTGACCTCTCCGTGTTCTCCGTGTTGAACACATCCGTCCGCCCACGCCAATCCTCCAAGAATGAACACGTCCCCTCCACCCTCCCTCAAGCAACTCCTCCGGCGCGAGATCACAGAGCGTCTCGGCAACCTTGACGCCGCCGCGGTCGCGTCCGCCTCGCGCGAAGCCTGCGCACGGCTCATGGCACGACCCGAGTTCGCCTCTGCCCGGCGCGTCATGCTCTTTGTGCCCATCGGACACGAGCTGGATCCTGCCCGGATCGCCCTCGAATGCCAGCGGCTGGCAAAGACGCTGTGGCTCCCACGCACGAACTGGGACACACGCACGATGGTGGCCGCCAGAGCGCCCTCATGGAACGTCGAGGGACTGGTCCAGGGCCGCCACGGCCTTCGTGAGCCGGCCCCGAGCGCCGAGGTCGCCCCCATCGACACCCTCGGCCTGATCCTCGTTCCCGGCCTGGCTTTCGATCCTCGTGGCGGCCGCCTCGGGCGTGGTGCGGGCTTCTATGATCGGTTCCTTGCCGACCTGCGCCACGCCGGCGGCAAGGCCTCCTTCGTCGCCCTCGCACTTGATGAACAGATCCTTGAGAGTGTGCCGATGGATCGGCACGATGTATTCATGGACCTGATCGTGACACCCACCAGAACGCTGGAAGCACGACCAGGAAACATCTGACTCCCGTCCTGCTCCCCGTTCTGCTCCTTGTTCTGCTCCTTGTTCTGCTCACAGTCCCCTCACCACGGAAGGCAACCGGACCATGGCACTCCCGTCCCAGATGGATCGCGTCACCGAAGTCAGCCGCCCCTTCACCGCCCGAAGCGCGGCCTGGACCACCACCACCGGCGGCAAGGTCGGCCTCGCCGTCGCTGGCGTCTTCGTCCTCGCAACGCTCGGCTACGGAGGCGTCCGCCTCTTCTCCGGCTCGCCTCAGGCCGCCAAGGCCGAGCCACTCGCCAGCGCGACCAATCCGGCGACACGCCCCACGCCGGCAGCACCCATCAATTCCAACACGCCCACCCCCACTCCTACCCCCACCCCCACTCCCGCCGCACCCGCGGCGGCTGTTCCAGGGTCTGGCGATTCGACTGGCACGGATGCGCCAGTCTCCCTCTCGCTTGGTCGCGGCGCTGAAGCACAGCCGACCACGCCGACCACGCCGCCCCCCTCGACCCCCGCCACCTCCACGCCCGCGGCCCCAACACCGGGCCGCCCCGCTGGCGTGGACGTCACGCGCCCCGACCTCACTCCCACGCCCTCAACCTCCGCCCCCGGCTCCAGCACCCCCGGTGGTGGGCCCGCCCCGACCGGCGCCACGGGCACCCAGCCCACGGGCGCACTCCCCTCCACCGGCTCCTCGGCCTCGGTCCGGGCACTGATCGAAGAGGGTGACCGGGCCATGAGCGCTGGCAACCCCGTCCAGGCCCGCGTCCTCTACAGCCGCGCGTACCTGAGCACCGACATCACCCGCGCCGACCAGTCGACGCTGCGCGACAAGATGAGCGCCATCAGCGAAGATCTGATCTTCTCGCCGCGCGTCGCGACGGGAGATCCGATGGTCGAGGCCTACACCGTCGCCAGCGGCGACAGCCTCGTTCGCATCGCCAAGCGCCGCGAGCTCGGCACCGACTGGCGCCTCATCCAGCGCATCAACCGCATCAGCAACCCCGGCGCCCTCAAGGTCGGCCAGAAGCTCAAGCTCATCCGTGGCCCCTTCCACGCCGTCGTCCACAAGGGCGACTTCCGCCTCGACCTCTTCCAGGGCTCGCCCGATGAGCCCGAGCGCTGGCAGTACATCCGCTCCTTCCGCGTGGGCCTGGGCGCCGGCAACAGCACGCCGCTGGGCACCTTCATCATCCGCCCGAACAGCAAGCTCGTGAACCCGCACTGGGTCAACCCGCGCGACGGCACCAAGTTCGACGCCAACGACCCAAAGAACCCCATCGGCGAGTTCTGGCTCGGCTGGCAGGGCCTGGGCGACAGCGCCATCATCACCGGCTACGGCCTCCACGGCACCATCGAGCCCGAAAGCATCGGCTCCGAAAAGTCCATGGGCTGCGTCCGCCTCGGCGATGCCGACATCGCCCTCCTCTACGAGCTCCTCGTCGAGCAGATCAGCATGGTGAAGGTGGTTCCGTAAGCCGCGGGTAGCCTCAACTCCGCGGCCCACCCCGCCGCGACTTCTTCGCGCCACCCGACGAGCCACCCTTCGGCGGCTTGCTCGGTACCGCGGCGTCGTTCGCCCCCATCGTCCCCAGCGCCCCCACCACCACGCGGATCCGCCGAACACTCTTCGTCGACGCCGCCCGCAGCGCGGCCTCTCCCCCGCCGCCGCGCAGCCACTGGTCGAGCATCCACGCCGCCGAGGCGTCCGCCGCCTTGATCACGACAATCCCACCCGGCGAGATCGACTCCACGCGCGACAGCGCCGCGAGCTCAGGCGGACAGATGCCGCTCCACGCGCGAGTCAGCCCCCCCACCGCCGCCTGCTCCCGCTTGAAGTCCCCGAGCGCCTGCGTCAGATCTGGAACGATCGACAGCTCCTTTGGCTTGACCCGAAGGCTCCGCACCATCCGCAACCGATCCAGCGGCGATCGCTCCATACAGGGAGGGTATCGCGAAGATCCACCCCACCGCAAAGAGAATCCAAACACAATCCGCACAGCGGCGATCCCCGGGCAGCAGGATGGTTCGCTCCCGGAGTTGACGCGCGAGGCACACCTCTGTATAAACTCCGCTGCGGCAGCGCTGCGGGCAGGGTGGATGCCCCGGCACGCCGCGCACCAGACCGCGCGGCCGGAAGCATGCGGAGCATGCAGTGGCCTTGCCAACGGGGCGAGGTCCTTGCGGGTGGTGAAGCGATGCTGGGCCTCAGCATCCCTATGATTGTGAGTGATTGTAAACTGTCCGCGCTCTGATCGATCAAATGTTTGACCGGGTGATCAACCTGCTCGCCTGACGTGCTTAGGAGTCGTTCGATGAAGACCTTCGCCAGCAGCCGCACCGCGGCCCGTGCCCTCGCCCTCACAACGCTTGCGCTCCTCAGCGTTGGCCTCGGCGCCTGTGGCGGTAACGCCCAGAGCACCGCTGCTGGCGACGTTCGCAACAACATCACCCCCGAGCTCTCAACCCTGACCTCGCGTCCGGTCGATCTCAAGAACGATCGCGCGCTGGTCGCCAACTACAACTGGCGCATCATGTCCCAGGACTTCAATCGCGCGATGTTCCTCGACCGCCCCTCACGCCTCACGCATCTCCCCATGCCTCACTAATCCGCCGCCGTGCCGGGCACTCGCGTGACGAGCCAATGACAGGCCAGCAAAGAGGCCAGACTCGCGGTCTACGAGCACAAAGCCCCGCACCGGCAACACAATCACTTGATCAACTCGCAACCCCGGGCCCGCCCGGGGTTGTTTGCTTTGAGCAAGAGCGTCGCCGCGACGCGCCGCGCCGCGGCAAGCCGTGAACGCACGTGATCCCACGTGATCCCCAAAGACACCAAGGCGCGAGCAGAGCTCGCGCCTTGGCATGTTGATGCACACTCTGGCACTCGTTACAGCGGCCAAGTCTGCCGCCGCAGCGTAGAGCCGATTGCTGCCACGCGGACTCAGTCCATGAAAGGACTCAGACCGACGTGTACTGGCCGCGCGAGACCTTCTTGAACATGTTCCGGTGCTTGATGAGGCACTGGTTCACGATCGTGCGGAAGTTCTCAGCACCGGTCTGATAGCCGGCCTTCTGAACCGCGGCCGCGGCCTCGGTCACGCCCATCGTCTTGCCCTTGAGGAGCGAGTGGAGCGAGTCGGCCAGATTCGCCTCGTTGGCCGGACGCACGCGTCCGTCCTTCGCGCCGCTTGCGGTGCGGCGGCCGCCACCCGTGCGCGCAGCGCCCGTGGGAGTCATGCCAAGGGCGCGGAGCTGCGCGTCGACCGCCTCGAGCTTGCGAACCAGCGCCTCGCGTTTCTTGGCAACTTTCGAAACAACCTTCATGCGCCGACGGAAGTCAGCCTCGATGGCGCCCAGTGAAATCCCGCCAACCATCATGCTTGGACGACGTCCCATGTAGATTCCTTCACCGGCCTGCGGTCAATCGACGGGACGGCCGCGCCCGTTCGATGCCACCTCCGAACCATTCCCAAAGCACAGAGACCCACAGAGTTTTAATTCTAATGACGCCGGATCCCCCGAGCCACTCTAGGGGCCGATTTTGTTGCAATTAGATAGAACCTAGCAAACTCGCGCTCCAGCACACAGAGACACCGTGTATCTCAGCATCACATCGCCTTGAGGCCCAGCCGCGCCAGCAGTCCGTCGAAGTGGTCCACACCGTAGAACTCGATCTTGATCATTCCACGCTTCGCACCCTTTGAGGCCGCGATCTTGACCTTCGTTCCCAGTTGCTGCGACAATTGCCGCTCAAGGTCCTGCACCACGGCCAGGCGGCCACTGGTGCCCGGCAACGGCTCCTTCGCCGCGGCGATCGCAGCATCCCCCGCACGCTTTGCAAGCGCCTCCAGCCGCCGCACCGGCATCTCCCCCATCGCCGCCGTCTTCGCGAGTGCGACACGCGAGGCGCCCGCGCCGTGAGACAGCAACGCTTTGCCATGCCCGGCACTGAGCTTCCCCGCTGCGATCAATCCCTGAATCTCACCCTCAAGCTCGGTAAGACGCATGAGATTCGCCACAGATGAACGCTCAAGCCCAACACGTTCCGCAAGCATCTGCTGAGACAGGCCAAATTTGTCCGCAAGTCCGCGCAGCGCCCAGGCACGCTCCATCGCGTTCAAATCCTCGCGCTGCACATTCTCAACCAGCGCCCACTCCGCGGCCTCTTCATCACTGAGCGACTTCACAAGCGCCGGAACCATTTCAAGCCCGGCCAACTTCGCCGCCCGCCAGCGCCGTTCACCAGCCACCAGCTCATAACGTCCTATAACACGATCGACCGAGCGCACCACAATCGGCTGCATCATCCCCTGCCGCCGGATCGAGTCCGCCAGGCGGGCAATCGAACCTTCATCCATCACCTTGCGAGGCTGAAATGGCGACACCCCCACCGCATCCACCCGGATGCGCGTGAAACCCGCCGCGGTTTCTTGCGGCGCTTCCTCAGGAACCGGGTCCACTCGTACGGGAGCGTCCAGCGACATCAGGCTGCTGAGCCCACGCCCGAGCCGACTTACCTTCGCGGTCTTCGCGTTCTGCTGCGACTTCGTATCCATAGATTCCTCCTTCGTGGCAACAAGCTAGCATGACTCTCTCAATCCTGCACGTTGGAGACAGCCATGAGTTCACAGATCGAAATCATCACCCGTGGCGTGATGATCCACAGCAACCGGATCCTTCTCTGCCGCAACGTGAAGAATGCCTACCACTTCCTTCCCGGCGGCCACGTCGAGTTCGGCGAACCAGCCTCAGCGGCACTCGCCCGCGAGTTCATCGAAGAGTGCGGCCTACCAGTGGTCGTGAGGGACCTCCTGCTCACCCACGAGCACATCTACGCCCGCAAGAGCGGCCCGCGGCATGAGGTGAATCTTGTGTTTCGCGTGGAACACTTGGAAGTCAGTACAAGTGGGGCTCGCGTACGCGTGGAATCCAAAGAGCCCAAGATTGAGTTCGACTGGATCGCACTCTCCGAACTCGACAAGATCGAGCTACGCCCCACCACCATGCGGCAGTGGCTCGTCGAGAGATCAGTCAAATGGATCAGTGACCGCTAAGGTTCCACGGGGAACATGATCACGTCTTCGGGGTCGATGGAGAGCCGGACCGCCCCACCTCGATCAGAGGCGCCGCCGGGGTTGAGCATCGAGACGCGCCAGCGAACGCCCCCAAGCAGTTCCACCTCACTCTGTGCCATCTCGCCAAGGTACATCGTCCCCACCACCCGCGCCGCGATTGGCCCAGACTCGCCGAGTCGGATCGCCTCCGGCCTGAGCGACACCATCACCTTCGTCCCGACCTTTGCTCCCTCTGGAAGCGCGGTCCGCGCGTCCAGGCGGCCAAAGTCGCCCTCCAGCTCCACGCCCTTCTCGGTCACGCTTCGCACCGTCGCTTCCGCGACATTCGTCTCACCCAGGAACTCTGCAACGAAGCGGGAGTGGGGGGCTCGATACAACTGCCGCGGCGTCCCCAACTGCATCACCCGCCCGGCGCTCATGATCGCGATCCGATCCGCCATCGCCAGCGCTTCCTTCTGATCGTGCGTCACATACACAGTCGTGATGCCGCTCTCCTTGCAGACGCGCCGGATCTCAGAACGCAGCTCCAGCCGCAGCTTTGCATCCAGGTTTGAGAGCGGCTCATCCAGCAGCAGCACTTCAGGCCGCACCACCATCGCACGCGCGAGCGCGACACGCTGTTGCTGGCCGCCTGAGAGCTGGTTTGGCTTGCGTTCGGACAGCGAGTCCATGCGCACGGTCGCGAGCGCCTCCATCACGCGACGCTGCCGCTCCGCGCCCGAGACCCCTCGAACCTCGAGGCCGAACGAGACATTCTGCGCGACCGTCATGTGTGGCCACAACGCGTACGACTGGAAGACCATTCCGGTGTTGCGCTTCTCGGGGGCGACGAACGTCACGTCGCGAACACCCGACGGCGTACCAAACAAAATACAACCACCAGAGGGCTCGATGAAGCCCGCGATCATGCGCAGCAGCGTCGTCTTGCCGCAGCCTGAGGGGCCAAGCAGAAAGAACAACTCTCCCGGCTCAATGGTGAGTGAGACCCGGTCCACCGCCGTCGTGGTCCGCGGCCTTCCAGCCCCTGGGGCAATCGCGGGATACGTCTTGCTCAGCTCTTGGATCGTGATGCTTGTTGTCATAGCCGAGGCGAGCGTAGCAATCTGTCCGATCCGCCGCGTTTGCCCGCGCCGTGGTAGCGTGCTCGCGTGCTCGTGAGCGGCTCGATCCAGGACGTCACGCCATCCGTCGTCGGCGCTCGCCGCCGCGCTCTTGGTGCGTTCGCTGCCTTCGCGTCGGGCCTCCTTCTTTCTCAGGCGTGGTCAAGTCCAGTGCTCTCCTGGCAGTGGCTCCTTGCGGCTCTCTTTGTCTGTCTCCTCTCGTTCCTGCTTCGGCGACCCTTCGCGCTCCCGTGCCTTGCCGTCGCGGCGATCCTCTTTGGTCTGGGCTGGCACACGCTCCGCACGCGAGAAGCGCCATCCGACGCGCTTGATCGCTTCGCAACCGACGCCTCGGTGATCACGGTCGAGGGCATCATCCTCGATCCGCTCGAGCGTACCGAGCCGCCGCGTCTCGGCCTCTCGAGATTCGTTCACACACCCCAATCGCTCCGCACTCGACTCAAGGTCCGCGCCGCCCTCACGCCCGATGATCGCAGCATCAGCGCGAGCGGCATCCTCTGGCTGCGCATCGACGACGTCGATCATGATCTCCCCTTCGCTGGCCCTGGCGATCACGTGCGCGTCACGGGCACGTTCTCAGCCGTCAATCCGCCGCACAATCCTGGAGAGCGCGACCTGCGTCCGCTCGCGCGGCAGTGGGGGGTCGCGGGTTCACTGCGCCTCAGCTCACACGATCTCATCATTCCGCTCGATCATGCCGCGCCTCCGGACTGGGTGGGCATGCTGGCGCCGGCCGAGCGCTGGTTCCTCATCACGCGTGCCGCGATGCGTGATCGCGCGGCACGTGCGCTCAGTGCCGCGACCGGCACAGCGCCGGGCAATCCCGGCAACGACGCCGCACACCTGCTCCTCGCCGGCCTCCTCCTGGGCGAGTATGACGAGTCCGGCACGCAGCTCCGCAACGCCTTCTCGCGCGTTGGCCTTGCGCACATCCTCTCCATCAGCGGCTTCCACCTCGCCGTCATGGCCGGCGTCATGCTCTTTCTTGTCCGGCTCACGGGCGATCGCGGTGCGCTCGAGCCTCTCATCGTCGCGGCGATGGTCGTGCTCTATCTCATGATCGTGCCCGCGGGATCGCCGCTCGCGCGCTCCGCCGCGATGGTGCTGCTGCTGCTCATCGGCGAAGCGCTCGGCCGGCGCTACGACCGCGTCACGCTCCTCATCTGGATCGCGATTGCGCTCCTGATCTGGCGGCCGCTTGATCTCTGGAATCTCGGCTTCCAACTCAGCGTCGGACTTACTGGCCTCTTGCTCTGGCAGGGCTCCGCTTTCCACGCGCGGCTCTTTGGCACCTCACTCCGCGGCACGGTCCGTGAGCGCACCACGATCTCTTCGCGAGTCGTTCGCTCCATCACGCATGCAGTCACGCTCGCGATCTCGTGCGCCATGCTCTGCTGGATCGTCTCGACGCCGCTGATCGTGCAGACCATCGGCATTCTCAGCCCCATCGCGATCTTCGCGACCATCCTTCTCACACCCTTCATCATCATCGCGATGTGGATCGGGTACGTCGCGCTGCTGATCGGCATGCTCTGGCCCGACGCGGCCGCGCTCTTTGCACCGCTGCTCAGCGCCATCGCGAGCACCGTGGTCGCGAGCGTTGAATGGGGCGACTCGATCCGCGGCGGTTCCGTCCGCCTCTGGCCGATCGGTCCGATGTGGGCCATCGGCGCGACGATCGTCGCGCTCGCGTGGGTCTCTCCCGCGCCGGCGCGAGAAGGTGCGCGGGGCCGCACGCACCGGCGCTGGTCGCGAGCGGTCGCGACGGTGCTCGTGCTTTTGTGGGCGATGCAGCAGTGGTGGGGGAGTTCGCAGTTGCCGCGTGATGTGCTGCTGCGCATCGACACGCTCAGCGTCGGCAGCGGCACGTGCCACATCATCCGCAGTGATGGCAATGCGCTCCTGTGGGACGCGGGCCCGATGGGCACCAGCGGCGTTCTGCCGCCGCTGCTCGCCGCGGCACGCGCCATCAACGTCTGGCGCGTGCCCACGCTCATCGTCACACATCCTGATACGGACCACTTCGCCGGCGCTGATGTCGCAATGGAAACGCTCGGCGTACGCGAGCTGATCACCACACAGCGCACGCTCACGCAGGCAGCATCGAATCCGCGAGGCTCCGCCGCGGCGTTGCTTGATGCGATGCAAGCAGGCGGCGTCACCGTTCGTGCCGCCGCTTCGGGAGAGATGCTCACATTCGGAAACGCCTCTGTCACATTCCTCTCTCCGCCACCGAGCGCGCCATGGCTCGACGCCGCGGCCAACGACAACGACCACTCGCTCGTCGCGCTCTTCGAAGTCTCAACCAGCGCGGGCCCGCGCCGACTGCTCATGACCGGCGACATCGGGCCCGCGGCGATCAGCGCACTCCGCGATCATCCCACACTCGCTCGTGTGAGTCAGGCCCACATCGACATCCTCGAACTGCCGCACCACGGCTCATTCAACGAGGCCTCTCTCGCCCTCGCGCTGGACCTCGCTCCAAGCGCCATCATCCAGAGCACCGGCCCCGAAAGAGCACGCGACCCACGCTGGGCCGCGGCACGCGCGGCGAGCACCTGGCACTCTACCGCCGAATCAGGCGCAATATGGATCCAGATCCACCACGACGGCACGATCACAAGCGGAAAGTAAGACTCCTTCCGAGCCGAACTGCGCAAGCAGTCGGTGCCTTCGTCCTGCACCGTGCCAGTGGGTTAGAGCCCCGGTCCCCGGCACTCTTCTGCGGCTGGGGCATCGAACTGGCGGCCCAACCGTGCCATTGAAATCCGCTCTGGGACTTCGATGGTCTTGACACTCCGACATGTGTCCAAGATGATCAAGAGCATCGAAGTCGGAGGACTGCCTTTGATGGCACGGCCACTTCGATGTCGCCCGTCTGAGTCCGGGCTCTCCGAAGTTGTCGTGCCCGATGCCGCGAAGCAGGTTGAGGTCACTCGTGTGTCTGGACGCAATCCACCACTGTGAGAGTCGATGAATGGAAGGCACTCCGAACTTCTGGATGACTTCGGCAGGGGAACATCTTGGCGACATGTTGCGCCCACGCGCGTGTCGCGTTCGAGGTCACTTGCGGCATTGGGCTCACAGGGAATGTCTGCTTGTTCATGTCGACCCACCGGTCATCGGGCAACCTTTCGGTCTTGGTGGCCAAGACATCGACGAACTGGTGTTGTCTCCTCGCCACCGAGGAGCCGTCCTTGAACCGCCTTCGGAGTGGCCACTCTACGCCTTCGTGCTCCGGCCAGTTGACGGGGATGTCGTTCGTGATCTCGCCATCTCATCTCCCGAGCAGATTGAGATGATCAGCTGGGCGATGCTCTGCCGAACAGAGGATGAGGCGATGGCCGAGTATTTGAGGTGCGTGGAGAGGTGAGGGTGAAGGACACTCCGGCAGGGGTATCGGAGTAGCCTAATAGCCGTGCCGAAGTGGCGTACCAGGGCCCACTCGAATCCCGTGGGGAGGTCAGTGATTAGGAGTGCAAGATGCTCGATCGCGAACTGGAAGAATTTGCCCAAGTGCTTGTGAAAAATGTTCGTGACGAGGCCATCAGGGCCTGCGACCAGATGCTCCAACAAGAAGGGAGGACTGCCACGGCCAAGCGATGGAGAGTCTCACGAGAACTCCCGCCAGACGAGTTCGCAAAGGTGCTGATTGCGGATGTCGTAGACGAGACGCTAGTGTGTCTGCTTGATGCGATCGATCAAGAGCTGTTGCGCCTCTCCTTCACAACTTCAGATGGAACCTCCCTCGACTTGACCACGGTTGCCACGGTGTCGGGCGAACTCACCGGCTGGTACGCCGGCGGCGGTGGTGGCGGTTGGTGTGAGAAATTCTCGAAGGAACGCTACATCGACGACTTGGCTGATCTCAAGGACTTCTTCAACAAGCCTCCCGACGTGGAGGGACGATGACGTTCCGGCTTGCCACGCGGCGGCTTCCGGTGAGCGACCATGACGCTGTCGCACAACTCCGGCAGGTGGCATCGAAGTAACGAGGACTTCGATGTCGCCCGCCCGTCCGTTCTTCCGAATGAGCTCCGATAGCGGTAGGTGGAGAAGAAAGAAATGATGAGAGCCATCGAGTTTCACGCATGGGGTACGGAGTTGATTCAAGCCGCGGCGAGTGAAGGACGGCTTTCTCGCTCGCTCGAGTACTTCCGACGTGGGTTGGAAGGTGCTCCGAAACCGACCGACACGCAGTCGCTACTCGATTGGCTGAGTTCGAGCACCTCGATGGAGCTGCGCATTCGAGACCTTCAGCTGACATCGGCGTACCAGGCATCTGCGGGGACGGTGATGGGCTCGATGGATGTGTGGGCCCTTGTTCAGAATCAGGACGGGAGCATTGATCTCAGGGACCCAGACGACCCCAGCATCATTGTGTATCGCGTGTCAGCTTCGATTGAACAGCTTTTCCTCGCGAGTATCTTCGTCATCGAAGACGACTTGTTCTTCGGGACGCGCCCGCCCAATTCTGAGAAGCCAGGCAGGATCGGTTGGCTGCCGAGGTCGGTACGGGTACGCAGAGTCGCACACTGCCTTGGAGGGGCAGAGTACATCGAGTTTGCGAGCGCGTGGTTGCACTCTGGATAGGGTCGGGACTAGGCGCGGTCATCGAGTAGTGGCGTGGCCGAGCCATCGGAGTCCGCTTTGAGACTTCGATGGCACCCACCGGGTACAAAGAGGGAGGTGGACAGGCATGACATCGTTGGGCGAGTTCATCGACGCAGTAGAGACGCTGCCTCAACACATGACTGTCTATGCGCATAAGCCGTGGACGATCGACAGTGTCGCATATCTCCGAGATACGAGCGAGATCGTCGGAAGCGATACAGTTCTGGAGAACGGTGCTCGATACGTGCTTGAAGTGTTTCTGATTGTTGAAGTGCTTGAAGATACCTTTGGGCCAGAGTGGCGATCTGTCCCACTCATTGATCGCTGCAATCGCGTGATCGAGTACGCCATCAACGATGCGTAGCGAGCCAGGCCGGAGTCGGCACGGCGCGGCAGAAGGGATCGAAGTAGCGGAGTAGCCGTGCGATCATCTGCGTCGGTCGACCGTGCGCCAATGAAAACCGTCGGCTTGCGCCGACGGCTCGGTAGGGCTTGGGATGGGTTGGGCTTGGGGTGATCGTGGTGCCGAGTGTTTACCTTGCCTCGATCGCCGCGTTGAGCAGGGCCTTGCGCTGGTCGAGCGTGAGGCCCGCGGTGAGGTCGCGGTAGGTTTTGTGAGCCATGTCGGCGGGGGTTTGTGGCGTGAGGCCCGCGAGGCTGGGCTTGGCGGCGGCGATGACTTCTTCGGAGAGGCCTGCCTTGGCCGCGGACGCCGCGAAGGTCTCGAGGGCGCGTCGCGCGGCGGCGCGGTAGGCGAACATCAGCTCATCGGTCTGCATCTGGATCACAAAGCCGAGCGACTTGGGGCCGAAGGCCTGGCGCTGCTCGGGCGTGAGGTCGGGCGAGATGCCCAGGCGCGCGTCGATGTACTGCTGCAGCACGCGCGATGTTGAGAAGCGGGCGACCGGCTCGGTGATGTAGCCCTTGGTGCGAAGGTCGGTGGTGAGGGCGGCCGGCGCGGCGGGTGGGAAGATGGGCCGCAGGACCTTGAGTTCTTCCTGGAGCTGGGGCATCGGCTGGTTGAAGTTCACGCGACCGAAGAAGCCGGCCTCGATGAGCTCGACGATGTCGAGGTTGTTGGCCGCGAGACGCTCGAAGGTGAGCTCGCGGTCCTTGAGGTAGGGCCCGATCTTCTCGAAGAGGTCCTTGTCGATGGTGGGCGTGGCGCGAAGGGCCGCGAGCTCCATGGGCTCGGTCAGCGGCAGCACGTTGCCTGCATCATCACGCTTCACGATGGACTCGAAGGGGACATCGGGGAGCACTTCGCGCACGGGCCTGGCCTGGCGCGGCATGGGCTGAGCAACTGGCGGCTGAGCAGTTGGCTGGCCTTCGGGGCGCGGGGCGGGTGGTGGCGTGACAGGGCTGGCCGGGCGCGCGGGCATCGGCACCGGTGGCGGCGCGGGCGGGATGTGATCGGTGGGTCCGGGGTTCTTGGCAGGCGGGGGCGTCACGACCTGCGCGTGGGCGCTGCCAGCGAGGCCGATGACGGCGGCAAGGCTGATCGCCGCCGCGAGACCGGAGACGGAGGCAAGACGAAGCGAATCAGAACGGAAGAGCGGAGACATCGACATTGGAATGATCCCTTTGTTTCGCAGGGGCATGAGCGAACTGATGAGCAGATAAAGGTA
The DNA here is from genome assembly GCA_040399065.1 of Phycisphaerales bacterium. Classification (GTDB taxonomy): domain Bacteria; phylum Planctomycetota; class Phycisphaerae; order Phycisphaerales; family UBA1924; genus JBBASU01. The sequence goes on from JBBASU010000002.1 coordinate 106,034, forward strand.
TGTGGCCGCGTGCCCGTCGCGCGAGGCCTGAGTGCGGGAGCGTGACCTGCCGACGATCTGGCCGCGGGTTCGCCCTGCTTTGACGCACGATTATCGGCACGGTTCGCACGCGGCGAGAGTGCGGCCTTGCGAATCGGGTGGATTCGGGGGCGTCTTGCCTGTCATGGCCGGTCATGGCCGCTCGGGCAGGCGGGTCTCGAGCGAGACAAGGGTCGGAATGGGCGGGTAGGCCAGCCGGAGCCGCGTGCGCGTGAAGCTGCGGAGGTCCAGCTTCAGCCGCGCCAGGACGTAGGCGACGATCTTGTGATAGTCGGGCAGGTCGGGCGTCAGGAGATCGATCGGGTCGCCGTCATCGACTTCGATCTCGGGCATCATGGGCAACTCCGGCGGCGGGCCGTCGTCTGCGCCGCTGGGTCCGGTTGGGAGCTGTCCGTAGACCCTGGCAGTCAGATTCGGATCCCAGTTGAGTTCCTTGTGGATGAAGACATCATGGAGGATGAGTTCGGCGGGTGTGCCGAGCGTGCAGAAGACTCGGCCATGGGTGTCGTCGCCGACGCGGAAGGCGGAGGTCTGTCCACGGTTGACCCAGCCCGCGAGGCACGTGAGCGCGGCGGTGTTGCCGATGGCGCCGGGCTGGAGCTCAATTCGCCAGATGCCAGGCCGCCCGCGTGCAAACTCAACGGGCGGAAGTGGGTTTGAGCAGAAGTCGCTCAGCAGCGGTGCGGCGGTGTGCCGGTCTGTGCCCGCTGTCGAGTCGCTCAGTGGCGAGACGCCCGCGGGATTTTCCGTCTCCCAGTTGGCACCGGTGCGACGGACCAGCGCGATGGACCAGCGCGTATCGGGGCGGAGACGCTTGAAGTCAACGAGCCCGGCGACCACGGCGTGATCGAGCATGCCGGGCGTCTGGCTCGGAAAGACCCAGTGGAGCGAGAGCTGAAGGCGGGCCTGCACGCCCCAGATCGCACTGTTGCCTCGGAAGGCGAGCTTGCGATGGGCTTCGCTGCGCTGGGCCTGGATCGCGCGCGACGTCGAGGCGCCGGCGACCATCGCTTCCATAGTCTGGCGGTCGCCGCTGTGACGCCGGACGAGATGCTCAAAGTTGTCTGAGGCAAGACGGGCCCGAGTGATCGCATCGCTCCCCGCGCCGGCGCGCTCGAAGGCATCAAGAGCGATCTTCATTCCAGCGCGCCCGGGCATGTGGGTGACGGCGGCAAAGGTGTCCGCGGCACGGATGACCTTGGAGAGCTTCCAGGTCAGGTTTTTGTTCAAACTAAACGAGCGGGCCAACTTCTGCGGCTCGGTGGCGTTGCCGCCGATGGAGGCGAGCACATCAAGAAGGGCGCGGCGGAGATTCTGCAGGGCTGTGGCGGCCTCGTCGTGGAACTGGCCTGAGGGCGCGAGAATCTCAACCCCAGTATCAAGAGGCTCTTGCGCGTGGTCTTCGGGAGCAATGACGTCGGCCATGGTCTGTACGGTACCACACATTTCGGCGTTGTGCAATTACCTGCGAAATTTCTCCAGGGAAACTTCTACAAACAGATTGACCGGTTTGTGGTTTTCGGGTATCTTGGTTCTGTGGCCGGGCACTGGTGGGTGCGTCGGCGGACGTGGTCGGGCGATTGGGTTTGCTCGGCGTTGACCAGGCAGGGTTGGTGGGTTCTCAGACTACTGGAGTACCGGCGATGAAGACCAAGGGTGCAGTTTCGGCGGTGGTGGCGATGATTTCGGTGTGTGGCGCGGCGTCGGCGCAGCCGACGGTGCAGCTGGTTGGAACCGGCGGACTGCCGCAGATGTCCGATGATGGCAGCGTGGTCGTCGGGATCGCTTCGGGCAACCGGGACGTGTTCCGGTGGCGTCCGGGGATGGCGGCACAGGAGATCATCTCGACGAACATTCCGTCGGGGACCTCGGCCTTCCAGCGCGTTGATGTCTCGAACGATGGCCTCAAGATCGCAGCCCAGACCTGGGACGCCACCGACTCCGTTCTGCGTCCAGGTCTTTGGACCCAGGGCAGTGGCTGGACGCTGATCCCCGAGGTTGGCAACGCGGACTCGGGCTCGTTCGGGCACCCGCAGGGCATCTCGGGCGATGGCACGACCGTGATCGGGCGCGCGAACGCCGGCAGCCTGCGCCGGGCTTTCGCGTGGGACGCGGTGAATGGTGCCGCAGATCTGACCCCCACGTTTGGCGCGACCAACGAGGCTGTGGCCGTGTCGGGCGACGGTGGCGTGGTGGTTGGCAGCACCGACTACAACGTCTCGCCCGATGGGCGCGGCTTCGTGGTGATCCCGGGCTTTGGCGGCGTGCTGTTTGCTCCGGACCGCTGGTCCAAGGGCATTCAGGTGAATGAGGCGGGGACGCTCGCGCTGGCCTTCGAGGAGATCGACGTCTTCCCGTTCGTCGACAACGCGATCTACACCGTGGATCGGACGGCGGGCACCGTGACCAAGCTCCGCTCGCTCTTGGTGCCGGCGGGCGCCGAGGAGATCCGGCCGCGCGACTTCTCCGAGGATGGCTCGGTGGCGGTTGGCGTGCTGGCGATTGACTTCTTCACGACCACGGCGTGGATCCAGACGCCCGAGCGCGGCTCCGAGCCCTTTGCCGACTTCCTTGCATCCAAGGGGATCACGATCGGCGCGCCGTTCACGTCGCTGAGCGAGGTGACCTCGGTTTCGGGCGACGGGAAGGTCTTCGCGGGCGTTGGACGCGTGGCTCCGTTCGGAACCCGTTTGTTCTACGTCGACACCCGCGTCGGCTGCAACTACGACTTCAACCAGGACGAGAACGTGGACCTGACGGATGCGCAGCTCATGGCGCAGGTCTTCGTCGGTCTGGTCACGCCTGAGGCGAACTGGCTCAGCGGCGACCTGAATGGCGATGAGAATGCGGACCTGACAGATGCGCAGGTCCTGGCCCAGTTCGTGGTGACCGGGACCTGCGGTCTTTAGGGGAACGGCCCAAAAAGGGCAAAGATTTTTGTGAGGCAGTTGCACGAGACTTAGAACGGGTGTATGCTTGACTGACTAAATTGATTCCCCGCGGGGAGATGAACCCCCTCCTGGGGCTCTGGATGCTTACGTGTCCGGGGCCCCTTCTTTATTTTTGTGCAGCGAGGCGGCTGAGACAGCAGGCATGCAGGCATGCAGGCATGCAGGTGTGCGGGGGTTGATGCTTCGCGGTGTGGGGCGCGCGGGATGGCGAGGGAGGGTTCGGCAATTGAGAGCGGGTTGGCTTCGGCGCTCGGCGTCTGTGGTTGCTGCTGGGCTTTGGCGGCGGCGCTGGCCGATAGAAGGTGGGCGCTTGTGGAGTGGGCGGCGCTCCCTGCGGCAGCGTGTCAGCGTGATGATGTGCGCCCGAGTGCGGCGCGCGTGCTGGTGCGGGGCGATGGGCTGATGGGTGTGTGCCGCTGCTGTTGCGACTTGGAGGATGTGGGTTGATCACGTACGTGATGGTGACGCGGAATCGCGCCGAGCGGCTTGGGAATACGCTGGCCGCGCTTGGTGAGTTGCCGGCGCATGAGGCGGAGGTTGTTGTCGTTGACAATGGCTCGCTGGAGCGGCGGGTGCTTGGGCGGCGGCTGCGCAATGGCATCGGTGTGCGGTCGGTATCGCTGGGTTGGAACGCTGGTGCCGCGGGGCGCACGGCTGGCGTAGAAGCCAGCGATGCATCGCGCCCGTGGATCGTGATGCTCGATGATGACAGCGTGCCGGTGGATGATGCATTCGCGCGCGTGCTCGGCGGCAGTGGGGGCAGTGATGGGGGCGGCGGTGTCCCGAGCGATGTTGGTGCGGTCGCGGCGGAGGTGTGGGTTGGGCCACGGGTGAAGCCGCGGCGTGAACGTGGCGGATTGCCCGAGGTCTTTGTTGGCTGCGGCGTTGCGATCCGGCGCGAGGTGTATCTCGGGCTGGGCGGGTATGACGCTTCGATGGGAACGTTTGGCGAAGAGGCGGACCTCTCTGCGCGGATGATCGGCGCGGGGATGCGCGTGGCGTATGAGCCGCGGCTGAGAGTGGTGCACGCGCGCGAGCGTGAGATGCGCAGCGCTGCGACGATGCTGCACAATCAGGTGCGCAACGCAGGCTGGGTGGTGGAGCGATACGCGCCGGATGAGGAGCGCTTCGCAGCGCGGCGCGAGTCGCGGCGGCAGTGGCGGCTTGCGGCGGAGCGCGCGGGAGCCGCGGGAGATGCTGGTCACGCTGGACATGCGGGTCACGCGGCTCACGCGGGCCTCGCCGCTCATCGCCGCGGCTTGATGGAGCTGTGGCGCACGCGCGCGGAGCAGCGGCGCACGCCGCTGACGCGCGCGAGGTGGGATCGATTCACGGGACTGAGTGCAGCGCGCGAGGCCATCGCGGCGGCGCAGCGCGAGGCTCGCTTCTCGAGCGCGATGGTCGTTGAGCCGGGCGTGAACGCGTGGGCTGTGGCGCAGGCGCTCGAAGAATGGGGCGTGCGGCTGACGGTGCCGGGCGAAACGGCGGAGGTCCGGGTCATCGGGACGATGTCGCCGGGGCCGATGCTCGATGCGTATGAGCGGTGCGTGGCGGCTCCTTCACGGCGCGGCCCGAGCGCGACGCGGGTGGTGATGCCATGGCTTGGCGCGATTGACGGGACGCTGGAGGAGCGGTTCGTTGGCCAGGGTGCGATTGAGGCACGGCACGATGTGGCGCGAACGGGGCAGGTGCATCGCGCGGCGCGTGCGGCGTAGTGCGGGAGTTTGGAAATAGAAGAACCGGCCGGGACGGCCGGGTTACCCGAAGGCCAAGCCATACGAGGCCAAACTATCCGAGACTGATTCGCAGGTGCTCGCGCGAGATGTTGCCGGGCGTCAGGATGCTGAGGATCTCGGCGCACGCCGCGCGTTGGCCGGGCCACATGAAGCTTGAATCGATGGTTTCGGGCGCGACCCAGCGGTGGGCGTCGTGCTCTTGGTTGAGCGTTGGTTCCCAGTCGCTGTCGACGAGGGCGACGAATCGCGGCGAGAAGACGATCGCATCGAGCTCCGCGAGGAAGAACGGGTGTACTTGCTCGAGCGCGAGCAGCTCGTGCAGGGCCGCGTCGCCAGCGCGCAGGCCGACTTCCTCCTGCATCTCGCGCAGCGCGGCGGCGATGGCGGTCTCGTCCGCTTCGATGTGGCCCATCAGCGGCTGCCACGTGGAGCGCAGCGGCGACTCAGCGCGGCGCATCTGGAGGAACTCGCAGCACGGCGAGTGGGCGTGCTCGCGCTCGCGCACGATGTAGACGTCGATGATGTCGGAGAGGTAAGTAGGCACTGGGGATTGGGGACTGGGCACTGGGCGAGAAGAAGGCACTCGGCATTCGTGGTTCGGCCTTAGGTTAGGAGATGGCGGCGCTTGCTCGCGGGCATTCTCCGTCACGAATGCCTCACCACGAATGCCAAATGCCTACTGCCTTTCTCCTACCCCAGTGCCCGATCCCCAGTCCCCAGTCCCTACCGCCTCGATCGCACTCGCCTTCGCGAGCGTCTCTTCCCACTCGCTTGCGGGCGTGCTGTCGGCGACGATGCCCGCGCCGACCCAGTATGCGAGTGTTGAGCCTGCGGCGTAGTGCGATGGGTTCTGGTTCGCGGCGGGTTCGCCGCTGGGTGGCGCGATCAGTGCGGTGCGGATGGCGACGTTGAGTTGTGCGGAGCCGTCATCGCCGATGTAGCCGACGCTGCCGCAGTAGGGGCCGCGTTGCGCGTGCTCGAGCTCGTCGATGATCTGCATCGCGCGGATTTTGGGCGCACCGGTGATCGAGCCGGGCGGGAAGGTCGCGCGGAGGATGTCGAAGAGTGTGGCGCTCGGCGCGAGCGTGGCGGTGATGGTCGCGGTTGTTTGGAGCAGCGCGCTGTCGCCCGTGCCGTGCTCCTCGATGATGCGGGGCTGCGAGACCTGCACGCTTGCGAGCGTTGCGACGCGGCCGAGGTCGTTGCGCATGAGGTCCACGATCATCGCGAGCTCGGCGCGATCCTTCGCGCTTGCGTTGAGGTCGGCGTGGGATCCTTGATCGCTCGCGCGGCGCGTCCCTTTCATCGGGCGCGTGGTGATGGTGCGAGTTCCGTCCGCATGTGGCGGCGAGATCTCAAGGAACCGCTCGGGGCTTGCGCCAGAGAGGGTCCAGCGCTGGCCCTCGTGCCGGATGTCGAGGTGGCAGCCGTACCACGGCCGCGCGGCGGCGAGGAGCGCGAGCGTGAGGGCGCGGGCGTCGCCCTCGAACGTGGCGCGGAGGCGGTGCGCGAGATTGACCTGGTAGCAGTCGCCGGCGTGGATGTAGTCCAGGACGCGCTGGACCATGGCCTCGAAGGTGTGACGCGAGAGATCGGGCGTGAGCGGGCCGCGGCGGAAGCCGGCGGCATCGTTGGCGCGAGTCGCGAACAGATCACGGGGCAGCACACCGCGATACCACGGCGCGTCGGCGTTGCCAGGCGTGACATGAGGAGCGATGGCGTCCATGCTCCACCACTGGCGCGCGTGGTGATCGAAGATGAGTGCGCGGTCGCAGCGTGAGAGCCAGATCGGCGGTGGCGGCGATTCGGGCGCGAGTCCGCGGCGAGCAACTGCGTCGAACGCCGCACGGGGCTCGAGCTGACGGCCGAGGTCGTAGCCGAGCATTCCGATCCAGCCGGGACCAAAGGGTGGAAGATCGGCATTCCCGGGAGGATCGGGCTGGCCTGACCTTTCGACGGGGCTCGGGTTGTGGCGTGGGGCGGGAGCCGGGTCTGGCGGCCCCAGGCGGCTCAGTTCTTCCAGCGTGGTGAGCGTGCGACCCACGGGGGCGAAGAGGGACCAGCGACCGTGAGGATTCCGGGGGTGGTCCGGGCTCTGGTCTGGAGACATAAGACAAGCCAGAGCAACGGTTTGCGGCCACCTGGCCAGCACCATCTCCGGGGTCGCGTCCAGCGCCATCGGCGTGAGCGGGCTGGGGGTGGTGGAGGGGGTGCGGTCGGCGGCCGGGGGCATGTTGAGCGAGTTTAGTCGGGGCGCGGGGCAGGGATCGCAAGGCGAATTCTGCGTTCAGGGCGGGTTGATTGTGTGTTCGTGGCCCCTTTGGTTCGTCATTTTGATTGTCGGTTCCTAAAGTTGCTGTCTCGCGGTCCGCCCGGTTCGTCCGGGCGATGCCAGCGAGCCAAACGCACGATGGGCTTCCGGGGCTGGGCGCGGGTTGCGTCCCTCTGGAAGTTCCGAGGTTGCCCTGTTCGAGCGCGATCGGTCGCGGCGGGCGGGGCATTCAGAATCGAAAGGCACACGATGCCCAAGTCCACTTCGACCAAGACCGGCCAGGCCCGTACTCCCGCCAGCGTCAAGCACTCGGCGGGTTCGGCCAAGGGCGGCAAGGTGCTCCGGAAGCTCAGCCGCAAGATCGACGCGCCGCTCGAGATCCCCCACCCCAGGAACAAGCCCGGCAAAATGGTCTACTTCTTCGGCAAGAGCCTGACCGAGGGCGCTGCCGACCAGAAGGCGCTGCTGGGTGGCAAGGGGGCGAACCTCGCGGACATGACGAGCATCGGCCTTCCGGTTCCTCCCGGCTTTACGATCACGACAGACACGTGCGCGAATTACTACCGCAACGGGCAGCGTCTGCCGCATGGCCTGATGAACGAGGTTCACAAGAACATCGCGCTGATCGAGAAGGACACGGGCAAGAAGTTCGGTGACAACTCGAACCCGCTGCTGGTCTCGGTTCGATCGGGTGCCGCGGTCTCGATGCCGGGCATGATGGACACCATCCTGAACCTGGGCCTGACTGACCTCTCGGTTGCCGGGCTTGCGAGCTCGACGAGCAACCCGCGTTTCGCGTACGACAGCTACCGCCGCCTGATCCAGATGTTCGGCGATGTGGTGATGGGCGTGAACCACGACCTCTTCGAGGAGGCGTTCAACAAGATCAAGAACAAGTACGGCGCGAAGCTTGATACCGACGTGCCAACGCAGGGCATGATCGAGCTGTGCGACGCGTATAAGACGGTCTACCAGCGCTCGAAGGGTGAGGTCTTCCCGCAGAACCCCTTCAAGCAGCTCGAGCTCGCGATCGAGGCCGTCTTCCGCAGCTGGAATGGCGACCGCGCGGTCTCCTACCGCCGCATCCAGGGCATCCAGGGCCTCAACGGCACGGCTGTGAACGTCCAGACGATGGTCTACGGCAACATGGGCGAGGACTCGGGCACGGGCGTGGCCTTCACGCGCAACCCCGCGACCGGCGACAACATCTTCTACGGCGAGTACCTCGTGAACGCTCAGGGCGAGGACGTGGTGGCGGGCATTCGCACGCCGCTGCCCGTGGACCAGATGCCCAAGTGGAACAAGAAGGTCTACCAGCAGCTGATCGAGATCAAGCACAAGCTCGAGAAGCACTACAAGGACATGCAGGACATCGAGTTCACGATCGAGCGTGGCGTGCTGTACATGCTGCAGACGCGCACCGGCAAGCGCAACGGCGTCGCGGCGGTGAAGGTCGCGTGCGACATGGTGCGCGAGCGCCTCATCGACGAGAAGACGGCGCTCCTGCGCATCCCCGCGGGCGATCTCACGCAGCTCCTCTTCCCCGGCTTTGATCCGGCGAAGAAGAAGTCGGCCGATGTGCTGACGCGCGGCATTCCGGCCTCGCCGGGCGCTGCGGTCGGCAAGCCGGCCTTCACGGCCGAGGAGGCCGTCGAGCGCACGCAGAATGGTGAGAAGGTGATCCTGGTGCGCGAGTTCACGAGCCCCGAAGACATCGAGGGCATGCACAAGGCCGCGGGCATCCTGACCACAACAGGCGGCAGGACGAGCCACGCGGCGGTCGTGGCCTGCGGCTGGGGCAAGTGCTGCATCGTCGGCGCTGGCGAGATGCACATCGACCTCGCCAAGGGCACGATGACAATCAAGGGTAAGAAGTACGGCCGCGAGGACGTGATCTCCATCGACGGCGGTACCGGCGAGGTGATGTCCGGCGCGGTCGGGACGGTCGAGCCCAAGATGTCGGGCGACTTCGGCCAGGTGATGAAGTGGTCGGACAAGTATCGCACCATCGGCGTCCGCACCAATGCGGACACGCCGGCGGACGCGCTGCGGGCCCGCGACTTCGGGGCCGAAGGTATTGGCCTCTGCCGCACCGAGCACATGTTCTTCGAGGGAGACCGCATCCGCGCGATGCGCGAGATGATCCTCTCGGAGACGCAGGAGGCCCGCATCAAGGCCCTTGACAAGCTTCTCCCGTACCAGCGCGAGGACTTCATCGGCATCTTCAAGGCGATGAAGGGCCTGCCGGTCACGATCCGCCTGATCGATCCGCCGCTGCACGAGTTCGTGCCGCACGAGGAGGAGCAGCAGGCCGAGCTCGCGAAGATCATGGGGATGCCGGCTTCGAAGGTGAAGGCCCGCGTGAAGCAGCTGCACGAGGCCAACCCGATGCTGGGCCACCGTGGCTGCCGCCTGTGCGTGACGTACCCCGAGATCCTGGACATGCAGGTCCGGGCGATCGTCGAGGCCACGATCGACTGCCTCCGCAGCAACATCAAGGTCTTCCCGGAGATCATGATCCCGCTGGTGGGCACGAAGAAGGAGCTCGCGGCGCTGCGGGCGCAGTGCGAGGCCGTGATCGCGAAGGTCAAGGAGACCGAGGATTACAAGCCGCGCCTGGACATCAAGATCGGCACGATGATCGAGGTGCCCCGCGCTGCCGTGACGGCCGACGAGATTGCCGAGGCCGCGGACTTCTTCAGCTTCGGTACGAATGACCTGACGCAGATGACCTTCGGCTTCTCGCGCGATGACATCGGCACGTTCCTGGGCGACTACCTCGCGCAGGAGCTCCTGCCGGCGGATCCGTTCCAGACGCTGGATGTCGGTGGCGTCGGTCGCCTGGTCGAGCTGGGCATCACGCAGGGCCGCCAGACCAAGCCCGATCTCAAGATCGGCATCTGCGGCGAGCACGGCGGCGATCCCAAGAGCGTCGAGTTCTGCCACAAGGTCGGCATGGACTACGTGAGCTGCTCACCATTCCGAATCCCGATCGCCCGTCTCGCGGCGGCGCAGGCGGCGATCAGGGCTGAGAAGTAGGCTCAGAAGTTCGTAGAAGGAAGCATGTGAGTCCTCAAAGCCCCGCGCCCGGCGCGGGGCTTTTTTCGTTTCACGCTGGAGCACTTCCGTGCGCCAAGATGATCCCGTGTCATGACGACAAGTCAGCGGATCGTCGTGGTTCTCGTGTGCTTGGCTGCGAGCCAAGAGTCCGCGAATGCTCAATCGCTCATCTCTCGTTCAGTCCCACCAGAAGTACCAAGTCGGTGAGCGGCGAAGACCTTTCGCGAGGTTGCGCACGGATTGTGTCCCTTGGCTTACGACATCCTCGCAGGTCAGCCAATGCTCAACAGCGAGCTTCCAAGCCTGGGCCTCCGTCTGAGGCGGACGTGCCACAAAGCACTCGATTGCGGTGCTTGTGATCACGGCAGGCTCGGCGCCGCAGGCAGTGTGCCACTCTCGAAACAGCGCGGCAAGCAAAGCGGGTGACGGACACTCGTTGTAACCGCCGAAGCCCAGCTTCTGAATCGCCTGCCAAGGATGTGCCACTGGCACGAGCGAGAGCCAGACCGAGTCAACCGGGCAATCGGCCTCAGAATCGTACGCCGCCAAGAACAGTGGTTCGGGATCGGGCTCATCTGAAGACCAGTCGACGTCCTCTCCATCTGCGGACCCATAGATGGCCGCCGCATCGGCGCGAGCGGCAGCGTCCTCCATCGACAGCTTCGCTGCGCCCTTCCCGAGCAGATCCGCGTAAACGTCCTTGAGTTCAACGAAGCGTGAAAGCAGCAGCGACTCCATGTTGCCTTCGGGCACTGCTTCGGTGTCCTCCGGCACGTCGAAGGAGTCGAAGCTGGAGTCAACGCCGCGGAAGATGGGCCAGACGCCAGTCGTTCCATGCAGCTCGCGAATCGCCATCCAGAGCTCTGTGGCGATCTCCCCGGGGACCTCGCCGCTGACGACATCGGCTGCGCTCTCGTGGGGCTCGAAGCCCGCCGGATCGACTCCGAACTTTGCGAGAAGTGCTGCAACGTTCTTGTGCATGGGGCCTCCCTGGAGTACTTTCAAGATACACATGTCGCGCCGAGTGGATCGGCGGAGACAAGGGTAATCACTCTTTGAATTCCGTGCACGCCACGACTCGCAATCCGAGGCCATGAGCACCGTCGTGCGGATCGCTGTGGAGTCATTGCCTTCACAAAGAACGTAAGACCACGATCATGCCGTCAGAGCACGGCATGATCGTGGCACCGTTCGCGGCAGATGCATCAGGCGTGCGCGCTGGCGTGCTTCGCGCCGTTCTCGCGGTACCACTGAATCGTCTTCTTGAGGCCCTCTTCGAAACGGACCTGCGCGGTCCAGCCGAGCAGGCGCGTGGCCTTTTCCGTTGAGAGGCAGCGGCGGGGCTGGCCGTCGGGCTTGGTGGGGTCCCAGCGGATCGCGCCCTTGAACTCGGTCAGGCGCACGATGAGCTCGACGAGGTCTTTGATCGTGATCTCGAATCCGGCACCCAGATTGATCGGGTCGGGCGTTTCGAGCTTTTCGGTTGCGGTGACGATCCCCTCCGCGGCGTCCTCAACATAGAGGAACTCGCGCGAGGCCGAGCCCGTGCCCCAGCAGACGATCTCCTTGTCGCCGCGCTGCTGCGCGTCGATGCACTTTCGGATCAATGCGGGGATGACGTGGCTGCTCTCAAGGTCGAAGTTGTCCCAGGGGCCGTACAGGTTCACGGGCAGGACGTACGCCGAGCGCATGCCGTATTGCAGGCGGTACGCGTCGAGCATCTGCCACGCGGCCTTCTTCGCGACGCCGTAGGGCGCGTTGGTCTCTTCCGGGTAGCCGTTCCAGAGCTCGGTCTCGGTGAAGGGAACGGGCGTGAACTTTGGATACGCGCAGATCGTTCCGACCTGGACGAAGGTGCCGCCGCGCTCGATGAGGCCGTCGAGGCGTGCCTGCTCGATGAGGTGCATGGCCATGGCCATGTTGGCGTAGAAGTAGCGGCCCGGGTTGGCGCGGTTGGCGCCGATGCCGCCGACTTCCGCGGCGAGGTGGATCACCGCGTCGGCCTTTGAGTTCTGGAACGCGGTCCGGTAGAGGCGGGCAACGTCGGCCTGGGTGGTGAGGTCAAAGTCACGCCGGCGCGGGATGAAGATGTCGCGCGTGGCGACACCTCGGGTTGCAAGGCGTTCGACGACAAAGCGGCCCAGGAACCCGGCGCCGCCGGTCAGGATGATCTTCTTGCCCTTGAGGTTCATGCGGGGAGAGTATCGGCCCAGAATGAACCCGAGTAGAGCCGGAGTTCGCGAGGGTGGGGCATCTGGACCGATGAGAGGGGTCGGGAATTCGGAGTTTGTAGTGATGCCGCGAGAACGCGCGGCGGTGGACCGGCGTAGTAGCCTGCCGATCCGGGAGCTTTGGCCAACGATGGAATCGCAGCAGCCTCGACCAGACACGCAGGGGACCGCGCCGCGGGCGGTGGCGATGGGCTCGCGCACGGGGGCGGGCGCGGCGAGCATGGTGGCGGCACAGATGGGCGCCAAGGTCGCGACGCTGATGGCCCAGATTGTGCTCGGGTGGCTGCTGAGCGAGGACGACTTTGGCGTGTGGGCCTCGGCGATGGCGCTGACGGCAATCACGGGTGCGGTGCGTGATGGTGGGGTGCGCGAGTACATCGTGCAACAGGGGCAGTCCGCGTGGGCCGCGCTGCATGGGCCGCTCTTCTGGCTCGCGCTCGCGATGAACTGCGGCGTGGCGGTCTTCATCGTCGCGATCTCGCCCGCCGCAGCGTGGGCGTACGACGACGCGCGGATGATCCCGATCCTGCTCATCACCGCGGCGTCGATCCCGATCTCAACCGTCTCGGCCGTGCTGCAGGCCAAGCTGCGCGTGGATCTTGATTTCTCGGGCCTGGCGCAGATGAACCTCGTGAGCGGCGTGCTGAGGCAGATCGCAACGGTCGCCTTCGCGCTCATGGGGCTTGGGCCCGTGAGCTTTGTGCTGCCGGTGATCCTGTGCTTTGTCTACGAGGGGATCTTCTGCATGATGCGCACGGGCGAGCGCCCGTGGAAGAGTGCGGCGCAGGTGCGCACGTGGCTCGGCCTGCTCGCGACGACCAAGTGGCTCATCTTCGGCTCGCTCGCGAATCTGCTGCTGGACCATGGCATGTTCGCCGCGATCGGGCTTGTGGTTGCGAAGTCGGTCGTCGGCGGCGTCTACTTCGGCTTCATGATGGTGATCCAGCTCGCCGTGCTCCTGTCGTTCGCGATCCAGCAGGTGCTCGCGCCGGTGATGGCGCGCATGCGCGAGGAGCCCGAGCGGCTGCGCCACGCCGCGCTGCGGTCCGCGCGGTCGACGGTGCTGATTGCGAGCGGCGCGTGCATCACGCTCGCGGCGGTGATGAGCCCGCTCGAATCGATCATCTGGCACGGGCGCTGGGAGGCGGCGGTCATGGCGGTGCAGATCTTCGCGATGTTCTTCGCGATGCGCTGCACCTTCGGACTCAGCACCGCGATCTTCCACGCGCAAGGCCGCTTCATGCGCTGGAGCGTGCTCACGTTCTGGGAAGCGATCTTGCTCATCGCGTTCGCGGTGGCCGGCGCGTTCCTCGGCGGCTTTGAGGGCGGGCCTTGGGTCGAAGGTCCCTTCGGCGAGCGCGCGGGGCCGACAGACATCGCGCTCTGGGCTGGCGCGGCGCTCGGCATCGGCCGATTCCTCGTGACGGCCGATGCACTGCGCTCGTGTGGCGCGGCACGCGGCGAGCGGATCGGCGCGCTGATGCAGGCGTGGGTGCTGGGAGCCGTGGCGATGCTCGTCACCGCGCTCGCGGACCTTGCGATCTTCTGGGGCCACGGCTGGCAAGTGCCCGGCGCAGCGCCCGGATGGAGCGGCGGCTTCGGCCTCGCGCAGCGACTGGTCAATATCTTCAATTTGACTTCGACGTTTGGGCACGGCGTGTGGCCGTACATCACGATGGATGTCGTGCGGCTCATCGTGCTCGGCAGCGTCTGCACGATCGCGTACACGGTGCTGGCGCGCGTCTTCATCTGTTCCCATCTTGAAGAGATGCTGATGGTGACGCCCGCGCGGCTGCGCGGGCCGGTGCGGCGTGTGCTGTTGCTGCGTGAGCGCGTGCCCGAGGCCGCGGCGGTGGGGAGCTCGGCCTGATGGAACAGTCGACCATGGCGAGAGTGCTGGGCGAGGCGAGGCGCTGGGCCGCGACGCTCGCGCTGCTTGCTGGCTTTGTGCTCTTTGTGATGTGGGGACTCGGCAAGGCCTTCACCGATCGCTTCATCATCACGCAGGGCTTGTCGTGGATCTTGTCGCAGTACGCGGTGATCGGTCTGCTGCTGCTTGCGCTCGCGCGATGGATCCTTGCGCGGCGAGAGGCCACGCCTGCGAAAGCACGGATCAAGTTCGTCGGTTCGGGGACGAGTCTGCTCGTCGCGATGGCCGTCGTCGTGCTGGGCTACTTGCTCGTGCTTGACTGGCGCATGTGGCGGATCGCTTTCCCAGCAGCACCGGGGGAGGAATCGCAGCGCGTGCGCGTGCTTGTCTGGAACATCGGCTACGTGCGCACGCCGGGACTGGCGCAGAAGGTCAAGGAGCTCGAGCCCGATGTCATCGCGCTCACCAACGCGCACATCACCACCGACTGGGTGGGCGTGCGCGAGGCGATGGGCCGCGGCGGTCCGACGTACACGGCCCAGCAGGGGTGGTTCACGCTGATCAGCCGCTACCCGATCATCCGCCACGGCTGGGTGCCGCTGGCCGTCAGTCCCGCCACGTGGCGCCCCTTCGGGCTGATACCGGTCAGGTGGACCTCCAGCGGCGGCGAGTGCAGCTTCTTCGAGATCGCGCATCCCGCGCATCCGCGCCCCTTCGTCGCGTGGTTCAACGACATGCCCAGCGATCCACTGATCCATCGCTGGGTCGCGATGGGTCAGGCCGACATCGCTACGCGCCGGTTCCGCGGCCCCATCCTGTACCGCGGTCCGGACGGGCTCGATACGTCGCGGACTCCGCCGGAGACGGGCTTCCCCGAGCCGGATCTGATCGGTGGTGACTTCAACACGCCTCGGCGGGCGGGCTCGATCGACCGGTTCGTCCGAGGCCTGACGCACGCGTACGACCAGGCGTCGTGGGGCCCGACGGGCTCCTTCCCGCGCACATGGCCGCTCACGCACATCGACCACATCTACGTCGGCAACGGCCTGCGCGCCACGAAGTATGAGATCGTGGATCTTGGCATCGGTCGACACCGCGCGCAGATCGCGGATGTCGTGCCGAAGTGAATCGCTTGAGCGAGTTGAGCACTCCGAGTGCTCATCACTCAGCACGCAGCACCTCATTCACGACGAAGATCTCGCCGCGTGTGAAGCGGTCTTGCAGCGTGTACGCCTCCTGCTCCATCGGGATCTCCATGTACACGCGCCCGTGCACCATCCAGCCGCGCAGGTAGCGGAAGAGGAAGGCGTACGTCCCGCGGCGTTGGTACTGCGCGAGGTGGACGAGTTCATGGAAGAGGAGCGGCACGCGGCGCTGCTCGCGGTGGGCCGCGGCGGCACGGAGTGCGACGACATCGACGAAGGCCATGCCGAAGACCCACTCAAGACTGCCCGGCACGCACGACCATCCCGCTGCGCGAAGCCAGCGCACGACGAAGGAGTCCGCGATGCGATCAACTTCGGCGACGCGTACGCGCGCAAGCAGTGAGGCGTCGAAGTACGGCGCGAGTACCGCGAGCTCATCGGCATTGAGCGTGCGGCCGATGGTGCGATACTGGCCGCGGCGCGAGCGCACCCACGCGAGCGCTGGGAGCGCGATGATCGCGGCGGGGAGAGACCACACGATGTTGGAAGCGGCGCTCGCCACGTGCTTCAGGCCTCGTCTCTCTGGACCGTGCCGGTGAGAAGCCGCGGCGTCGCGTCGATGGGCGTGAGTGTCGGGAGTTCCTTGCCGCTGGTGGCGCCGCCTTCCTGAAACTTGCGCAGCGTTGGCTCGAGGCGCGTCTGGTAGCTGCCAACGAAGTCGTTGTAAGCCTCGTTGGCCTTCTGAAGGTTGGTGCCGAGCTTGGCGACAAAGTCCATCGCCTTCACCGCCCGCAGGTGCAGTTCCTGCCCGAGCTTCCTGAGCTCCTGTGCCTCGCGTGCCAGCTTCTGTTCTTCATAGCCCATGTGCACGGCGTGCAGCAGCGCAATCAGCGTGCTGGGGCTTGCGATGACGACGCGGTGCTTGGCCGCGAGCTCGAGGAGGTCGGGGCGCTTGCTGTACGCGGCGTCGACGAACTGATCGCCAGGGATGAACATGAGCACCATCTCGGGTGAGTCGTCGTACTGCTTCCAGTAGCCGCGCTTGGAGAGGGCCACGGCCTGGCGCGCCACGCCATCGGCAAACTCGCGCAGGTGCTGCTCGACCTTGTCGGGGTCGGGCTCTTCCATCGCGTCCAGGTATGCCTTCAGGTTGGCCTTCGCGTCGATTGCGATCACGCGCCCGCTGGGCATCGTCACGCGCATGTCGGGCCTGAGCGCGTTCCCTTCTTCATCGCGCGTCTGGTCCTGCTGCGAGAAGTCGCAGTACTCGCGCATGCCGGCGAGCTCCGCGACGCGCTTGAGCTGCACCTCGCCGTAGCGCCCGCGCACCTGCGGATCGCGCAGCGCCCGCACGAGCCGGCCCGTCTCGGTGCGGAGCTGATCGCCGCGCTCGGCGAGCGTGCGCAGCTGCGTGTCGAGCGTGGCCTTGTCAGTAGACCAGTTCTTTGAGAACGTCTCGAGCTTCTCATCGGTCTTCTTGAGTGTCTCGGCAATGGGGCGCACGAGCACATCGACGGCCTCGCGGCGCTTCTCCATCTCCGCCGCGGCGACCTCGCGCTGCTTGCCCATCTGCACTTCGGCGAGCTTCAGGAACTCCGCCGTTGCGCCGCTGAGGGCCGTCTGCGACAACGCGGCGAAGGCCTCGCGCACGCGCGCCTCCATCTGCTTCTCGCGCGCGTCCAGCTCCTCGCGGAAGACGCGCTCGCGCTTCTCGATCCCCTCGACGGTGGCCCTGGTTGTCTCGACCATGCCACGGAGCTGCTGCTCATGGGTTGAGACCAGGCCCGCGATCTTGGCCTTGTAGGTCTCTTCGACGCCTTCGGAGGCAGTGGTCGCGCGCCTGATGCTGGCCTGGTGGCGCGCCTGCTCCTCGGCGAGTTCGGTGTGGAGCTGGTGGCGCTCTGCCGAGACCTTGTCGAGGCGGGCTTCAAGGTCCGCGGCGCGGCGGCGAGACTCTTCAGTCGCTTCCTGCGCGCGGGCCGTGGCCTGTTCGGACTGCTCGCGGACCTGCGCGGCCTGCGACTCCGCGACCGAGGCCCGCGTCTGTGCCTGCCCCAGGCGCACAAAGGTGAAGGCGGCCGCGCCCGTCGCGAGAAGGGCCAACACCCCGAGCACCACCGAGATCACAACCAGCGTCTGCTCCATCCCCGACTATACCCGGCGTTTGCCGCCAGCCCATACAGACCCCGAAATTTGCGCACGTCGGCGGTCCAAGGGCCATGATTTCTGGCGGCGGGCGTGCCGGATCGCCCTGCCGCTTTGGCATCCTCGCGTGCCCCGTGGCGAGCGGGTGGCAGCAGTTTGTCTCGATTGGGTCGCTCTGAATGGCCACGGGGCGTCGTGCAGGCCCGATTTTGGCCCCCGGGCACGCGGCCAGGGGGCCAGCGAGGCCCGGTTTCGTCCGGCATCCCGCTTGCCTTGGGCATCCTGTGGTGAACGTGCGCTTCCATCCCGATGACCATCAACCCGGCTGCAGTCCGGGGGGTGGCGGCGTGGGGAGCACGGGCGGGAGCCCGGCGGGGGGTCAGGCCGGGTCTGGGCCTTGCCGCCTGAACCTGCTCCTTTCTTATGCGGGGTGGCAGACGGACCCATGGGTTGATCGCCTGCCGCGGCTCCTGGAGCCGATGGGCATCGTCTCGCATCGGGCCAGCACGGGGCGCGAGGCCGGGAGCGTGATCGCGACGATCCCGATCCATATCGCCGTCGTGGACCTGGGCCTGCCGATCGACCGGATGAACGACGATGTCGAAGTGGGGGAGTTTGATGAGGGCGGGACGCGGCTGCTGGAGCTGCTCTCAAGGATGCAGGAGCCGCCACCGGTGGTGGCAGTGACGAGGCCGCGGTCGCAGCGCGATGGGCGGCGTGAAGTTGCTGAGGCGCTGCGTCTTGGCGTCTTCGCGGTCGTCGACCGTCCTCGCGAGCTGCACGACATCAACTTGATGCTCGAAGTGCTGCGCCGGTGCCTTGATAAGAGGTACCACGGGCGGTGGCCGGTCAGGTAGGTACGCAAGAACTTCGGGCCGCCACGCGGCGGCCTTGGTAGATCGAAGTGAGTTTGAACTGATTGAGTTTGATTTTAGAAGAACGCGAAGGAGATTTCAGCGATGGCGAAGAAGAACGACGGCACCACGGGTGGTTCAGAGAAGTCCAGCGGCCTGCGCCCCCTCCACGACAAAATCCTCGTGAAGCGCGATGAGCCCGAGACCAAGACCGCCTCGGGCATCTACCTCCCCGAGACCAGCAAGGACAAGCCCAAGCAGGGCACCGTGACGGCCGTCGGCACCGGCGCCCTCAACACCGACACCGGCGAGCGCATCCCCCTCTCGGTCAAGAAGGGCGACAAGGTCATCTTCTCCAGCTACGCCGGCACCGAGGTCAAGCTCGACGGCAACGAGCTGCTGATCATGTCGGAGGATGACATCCTGGCGGTCATCGACTAATCAATGAGCAAGGACGCGTTCCAGCTTCGCCTTTGGTTGCCGGTCGCTCGCGAATTTCGAGTTCTTGAGATCGTCGAGCGATGGGAAGAGACCAATCCAGACGACCACGCTGAATTTGTGGGTTGGTATGCCTTCTGGCATGGCGATACGACCCCCCGTTTGTTTGATGGGGATGGGCGCGAATTGGGAAGCGACGGCACGCTCTTTGACATGTTTCACGAGGCCGGGTGCGTTGCCCCCTCAGACTTCATGAAGATGGTGGATACGGCATTCCGTCGCCACTCTGAGGAGCCCAAACTGGCGGAGTACGCGGAGCGCCTTAGCGAACTCCTCAACGACCTGAACGCGCACCGCCAGAAACTCAGGACCTACTTCCCATGACACCCGACCAACTCCGCCAAGCCCTTCGCGAACTCAACGGACAGCGTGACACTGTCTTCTACTTCACGCGAGCGGAGAAGGCCCTCGTCACCAACGCGATGCTGATCCCTGACGAACCGGATCACCTCGTCAAAGTCACCGATGGCAAGCATGTCTTCGTCATCGACGCTCAACAGGTCGCATGGATCAAGATCGGGTAGGGGAGGGGGGAAGCGAAGCAGCGATGCAGTGACCGAAGCGGAAGAGACAAGAGAGCGACCAAGCGTCAACGTGCGAAGTTCCGAACCCTAGTGCCCAGTGCCTTCTTCATCTCCTCACCAGTGCCCAGTCCCCGATCCCCAGTCCCTATTTCGTCCAGCCTGAAACAAAGACTTACCTGATTTCAACACGCACACCTGTGCAACAAATGGAGACTTTCCCATGGCCTCAAAAATGATCGCGTACAACAACGATGCTCGCGAGCGCATCCTTCGTGGCGTGCAGAAGCTCGCCCACGCCGTCAAGGTCACGCTCGGCCCTTCTGGCCGCGTCGTTGTCCTTGAGAAGTCCTTCGGCGCCCCGACCGTCACCAAGGACGGCGTCACCGTCGCCAAGGAGATCGAGCTCGAGGATCAGTACGAGAACCTCGGCGCTCAGATGGTCAAGGAAGTCGCTTCCAAGGCCAGCAAGGACGCCGGCGACGGCACCACCACCGCGACCATCTACGCCGAGGCGATCTACGCCGAGGGCCTCAAGGTCATCACGGCCGGCGCCAACCCCAACCTCGTGAAGCGCGGCATCGATCAGGCCGTCGCCAGCGTCGTTGAGGCCCTCAGCAAGATGTCCAAGAAGGTCGACTCATCCAAGGAGATCGCTCAGGTCGGCACCTGCTCAGCCAACCAGGACGAGCAGATCGGCAAGATCATCGCCGAGGCGATGGACAAGGTCGGCAAGGACGGCGTCATCACCGTCGAAGAGGGCAAGAGCCTCGAGACCGAGGTCGAGCTCGTCGAGGGCATGCAGTTCGACAAGGGCTACCTCAGCCCGCACTTTGTCACCAACGCCGCCACCATGGAGGCGACGCTCGACAACCCCTACATCCTCATCTACGAGAAGAAGATCTCTTCCGGCCGCGACCTCCTCCCGATCCTGGGCAAGATCGCCGAGTCCGGCGCGTCGCTGCTCATCATCGCCGAGGACATCGAGGGCGAGGCGCTCTCGACGCTCGTCCTGAACAAGATCCGCGGCGTCCTCAAGGTCGTCGCCGTCAAGGCCCCGGGCTTTGGCGACCGTCGCAAGGAAATGCTCGCGGACATCGCGACGCTCACCGGCGGCAAGGCGCTGATGGAAGAGCTCGGCGTCGAGCTTGAGAAGGTCGAGATCGGCGATCTCGGCCGCGCGAAGAAGGTCACGATCGACAAGGACAACACCACGATCGTCGAGGGTGCGGGCACGACGGCCGAGATCAAGGCGCGGATCGAGATGATCCGCCACCAGATCGAGGCCTCCACCAGCGACTACGACCGCGAGAAGCTCGAGGAGCGCCTCGCGAAGCTCTCCGGCGGCGTGGCGCAGATCAACGTCGGGGCCGCGACCGAGGTTGAGATGAAGGAGAAGAAGGCACGCGTCGAGGACGCGCTGCACGCCTGCCGCGCTGCCGTCGAGGAGGGCATCCTGCCCGGTGGCGGCGTCTCGGTCCTGCGGGCCCGCGCTTCGCTCGACAAGCTCAGGAAGAAGATGGAAGGCGACGAGCGCGCGGGCGTTGACATCGTCAGCCGCGCCCTCTCGGCCCCCATCAAGCAGATCGCGGCCAACTGTGGCCTGGATGGCAGCGTCATCGCCGCGAAGATCGAGGAGAACGACGTCGCCAACTACGGCTACAACGCCCTGACCCACGTCTACGGCGACATGCTCAAGATGGGCGTCATCGTCCCGACCAAGGTCGAGCGCGTCGCGCTGCAGAACGCCGCCAGCGTCGCGGGCCTCATGCTCACGACCGAGGCCGCGATCGTGGAGAAGAAGGACAAGAAGCCCGCGGGCGGGCATGATCATGGGGATGGGGAAATGGATTATTGATTTCGGGCGGGGTGAGTGAGAACTCGCCCCGCACCATTTGAATTGCTGCGGCACGGGGGAACACAGATGACAACACCACAAGGGTGTCCCAAGTGTGGTGTGTTTATGGACCGCAAGCTGCCCAAGCAGCATGGCCTGTGCCCTGCTTGCGGCGAACGCTTTTACGTCCGCCGGGACCAGTGGGTCTTCCCGTCTGTGCTGCTGTCGCGAGCGCAGAAGGAGTCGCTTTGGTCGCTCGATCATGCGTTCGCCGACCTCAAGGAACTCGGAGTGACCGAGGCAGACCTTGAGCGGGTGTCGCTCGCGGTTCGCGATGGCAAGCACGGCATTGAACAGGCAATCGAGGGGCTGCATGGGGCGGCGATGCGGATGGTGTGCTCATCTGAGCCGGACACCGCCGCGGCGATACCAGATCGCCTAGCTGCGCGGTGCAGAGGCGCGTTCCGTCGGATGCGAGAGACGCCGGGCAAATCAATGCTCGGCTGCTACCAAGCCTGTCGGAATCTCTTGGTTGGCGGCCTTGGGGACCCCGACGAGTCAGCGATCGCGTGGAAGGCACTTCAGTCCATCAAGGTTGCCCCAGACGACCATCAGGGTCGTTCGTACCTCTTCTTCAACATGGCCATGTTCTTGGCATATGAGAACAAGCCCTGCTGGATGTTCCTTCGCGAAGCGGCGAGGGCGAGGCTTTTGTCCTACGCCGAAGCGGGCGGATTTGAGGAGATTCAGATCGAGAGAGGGCGTGACGAGTGTCGCACCTGCCGACGGCTTGATGGTCGGCGAATGAAGCTTGCTGATGCGATCAAGGATCCACCAGTTCCCTGCAAAGGTTGCACCGAGCCTCCCCTCGGTGAGAGTGGAGATCCGTGGTGTGTTGCTCGGTGTTCGCCTGTGTTGACCGACGAGTAAGCCCTTGGGCCTGCGACGTAGCCGTCGCTGAGCACTTCCGTCGCTGCTCTGCGCGACGGCAGGTGGCATCGAAGTAGCGGTGCAACCGTGCCATCGAAGTCCGCTTCGGACTTCGATCGTCTTGGTCGCTCAAAGTGCGATGAGAACGAAGCAAGAGCATCGAAGTCGGCCCAAAGCCGCCGACTTCGATGGCACGTTGAATGGCGCTTTGGCACGATGACGAGCCTTGCCCCGACGCCGAAGGCGTCATCACCCGTAGCCGGTGGTGAAGGAGGCTCTGCGACGCCACCACCGGACCCGTGCGGCGAAGTGGTGCGACCCTGAAGGGGTCGTCGTGAGATCGGGCACACACGTATCGAAGCTTCGACAACCACCTTCGGGGTTGCGAAGCTTCCAACGCATCACCGGGGGTGTCGTCGCTTCGTTGCGCTCGCTCCTCCACGCCCCCGGCTACGAGCGGTCAGGCCTTCGGCCTGGAGGACACGTCTGCTGTCCGAGCGTCGTTGCCGAGGTTCAGGCGGGCAACGGTCGGCGTGTCCATCGCTTGGCGTGTTGCACGTGTTTCCGCCGCGCTTCACACCACGACCCCGCGGCCCTCGACTGCTGCCCTGAGCGTCTCGGGCTTCACGGCCATCGCGACGGGTTGCTTTCCGTCGGAGAGCATGGCGTGCACGACCGCGTATTCGGAGGGCGTGGCCTTCATCACGAGGAGCGAGCGGGCGAGGCGACCGAGGAAACTCTTTTCCATCAGGCGGCGGTCGCGCGTGAAGTTGCGATAGAAGGTCACGCCGATGAGCGCGAGCGTCACGACGCTTACGCCGATGGCCCAGAGCAGCAGCGCTCCGGGCCTGTGCGTCTCTGAGACTTGCACCCACAGCACGGCGGAGGCGATGAAACCAAAGATGGAGCCCGCCGCGAGAAGCGCCGAGATCGACGCCTCGGCCCCGCGCTGCTTGGCGGTCTCGAACTCATACGTCAGTGCGAAGAAGGGCTCGGCGGCCGCCGCGACGCGTGTGTCGAGCGCGGCGCCGGGTGCCATCACTGCGGCGTGGTTTTTCAGCTGCGCCTTGATCGGATCCGCCTCGGCCGGGAAGAGCCGCGCCAGTGCGGCCTGCGGATTGGCCGCGGGCTCGTCCGTGCGGGTTCCCTCGAACCGTTCCTGGGCCAGCACGCTCTTGCAGTCCGTGCAGACAAGCTCGGTCAGGATCGGCGTGCGCCGTCCGAGCGCGATGAAGTAGATGTGCTGCTTGCTCGCGACCTCGACGATCTGGAACGCGCGAAGGTCGCGGCAGATCGGGCAGAAGCGCAGCGTGAACCCGGCCTTCTTCCGGATGATCTTGGTGCCCCAGACGATCATGTAAGTCCTCCCTCAAGAATCCGATTGGCGTCGTCCTCACACCGTCCGCAGCGTTGCGCCGAGCGTTTCCTGCAGCGTCTGCATGAGTGCGTTGACTGGTGCGTCGACTTCTTCGTGCGTGAGTGTTCTGGCCGCGTCTCGGAAGCGCATGCGCACCGTGACGCTCTTCTTGCCCTTGCCGATCTGGCCTCCTCGGAAGGTGGTGATGAAGTCCACGTGCTCCAGGCGCGGCGTCTTCGCGGCCTTGATCTGGCCTTCGATGGCGCTCCACGTGGTTGCTTCGCTCACGATCAGCGATGCGTCGCGCTCGATGGCCGGGAAGGCTGGCAGCGATGCGATCGTGGCCTTGGGTGGATACGCGCTCAGGAAGGGCGCGAGCTCAACCTCGACTCCGACGACGGGGATCTCAAGCTCGAACTCGCGCTGGAGCGCGGCCGAGAGGAGGCCCAGCCGCCCGATGCGCATGCCGCGGAGCGTGACGTGGCCGAACGCGCCGGGCTCGAAGCCCGCGGCGTCGGGCGCGGCTGGAGTGATGTCGAGCGTTGCGGCGCCCTGATCTTGCCCCACGAGCGCCCGGGCGAGCGCTTCGAGTGCGCCGCGACCCAGGCGGATGCCCAGCTGCTTGTCGGCGATCGATCGCTT
This sequence comes from Phycisphaerales bacterium, assembly GCA_040399065.1. GTDB lineage: Bacteria > Planctomycetota > Phycisphaerae > Phycisphaerales > UBA1924 > JBBASU01. The sequence goes on from JBBASU010000002.1 coordinate 130,122, forward strand.
CTTCCCCTCGCCCGGCACATCCAGCAGGAGCGCGAGCGTGCGCGTTTCCGTTTGTGTGTTTTGACCCGGAGCAACGCCGCGCGGCTGCGCGAAGGCGTTGGCGATCTCGAAGAGGCGGATGCCGCCGGGGCTGGTGACGCGTGCGTTCTGGTTGGCGCGGCGGGAAGCAAGCAGGCCCGTGAGGACGCTCGTGCGCAGCGTCGGATCCGCGGCGCGGGCCTGATCGACCTTGATGGGCTCGAGCGCGCCGGTGACGAACGCGCCAGAGGCGGACTCGGAGGCGAAGCTGAACGTGGTGGTCTCGTAGAAGCCGTGGGCCGCGAGGATGGTGGCCATCTCGCGCAGCGCGGCCTCTTCCAGCTGCGGCCCGCGGACGTGTACGGGCACCGTGTCGTGCAGCGGGATGGTGTCGAGCCCGCGCACGCGCGCGATCTCTTCGATGAGGTCGATCTCGCGCGTGAGGTCGGGGCGATGCGCGGGCACGGTGCAGAGGAGGACGTCCGCCGCGCGGCCGAGTGGGCCGACGCTGATGGAGAGGGCTTCGAGCGAGCGAACGATGTCGTGCGGCTCCAGCTCAACACCCATGATCTGGTTCACGCGCCCCGGACGCACGCGCACCTGCGTGAGTGGTGGGGCGGTGCCCGAGGCGGTGAGGCCCGGCTGAACGTGGCCACCTGCGACGAGCTGGACAAGGGCCGCGAGGCGGTCCGCCGCGGCGTCGAGCGTGCGGGCATCGACGAGGCGCTCGAAGCGATGGCTCGCATCGGTGCGGATGACGTGCCGTCGCGCAGTGCGGCGCACGGTGTTGGTGTCCCATGTTGCGACTTCGAGCAGGAGGTCAGTGGTGGAATCAGTGACCTGGCTCTCAGCGCCGCCGATGACGCCCGCGAGGCTCTGGGCGCGCTGCGCATCGGCAACGACGACGTCGTCGGGCGCGAGCGTGCGCAGCTTGCCATCGAGCGTCGAGAGCTTCTCGCCGGGGAGCGCATGGCGCACGATCAGCGTGTGGCCCGCGATCTTCGCGGCGTCGAAGGCATGGCACGGGTTGCCAAGCTCCAGGCTCAGGTAGTTGGTGGCATCGACCACGTTGTTGATCGAGCGCTGGCCGACGGACTCAAGGCGCTCGCGCAGCCACGCGGGCGAAGGGCCGACCTTGACACCCTTGACGGCGCGGAGCGTGAAGCGCGGGCAGAGGGTCGGCACGCGGACATCGAGCGTGGCGGGCGTGATGGAGGTTGTGGCGGCCCCAGCGTCAGAAGTGCTGGGGCTGGTCGCGTGGTCGAGGCGAACCTTGGCACCCAGCCGCGCCGCGAGCTCGCGCGCCAGGCCCATGTGCGAGATGCAGTCGCCGCGGTTGCTGGTGATCTCAACATCGAGCTGGAGGTCGCCGCCGGGAAGGGCGGTCTTGGACTCGATGGGGAACCCGGCGTTGATGAGGTGGTGCTCGGCCTCCTCGAAGGTCGGGAGGTTCGCGGCGGGAAGGTCGAGCAGGCTCAGGAGCCAGCGGGCAGAGGTGAGCATGGGGCGAGGGTAGGGGAAGAAGAAGGGACTGGGGATTGGGGACTGGGCACTGGTGCAGAAGGCAGTTGGGAGGAAGGCACGGGGCACCGGGCGATTGGCAGGTGAGCGGGAGCGTGAGTGGCGGGGCTTCAAGAAAGGTGAAAGGGTCGCTTTGTGGTGGATTTCACGCGGGCCGCACGTGCGAGTCCTTGTGAAGATTTCCACATTTTGGGCTTGTGGATCTGTGGTATGTGCGGGTATGTTGTGAGTGGCCAGAACGTCGTTGCGTTCTGGGAGGTTCTTCGTGGCCGAAGTCTTCGGCCACGCGATGTGGGCTCGTTCGCAGCCCACGTTCGTTTGATTCGTTGCGGTGGTCGATTGGGAGTGAGTTCCAATGAAGAAGTGTGGCATTCTGGCGGCGGTGGCGGGCCTGGCGCTCGCCGCGACGGCGGCGTCGGCGCAGGTGTATTCGGTGAGCCCCGGTCTTCAGGTCCCGCCGGGCGGCATCGGTGGCACGCCGAACTCAAACACGGTGATCTCGATCGACGTCGCGGGCGCGCCGGCCTCGATCACGGACCTCAACGTGATCATCAACCTGCCGCACGTCTGGGTCTCCGACCTTGACATGACGCTCTTTTCGCCCGATGGCACGTCGTACGTGAAGCTCTCGACGGACAACGGTGGTGGCGGCGACAACTACACGGTCACCCGGTTTGATGATCTCTCGTCGACGCCCATCACCGATGGCGGGGCGCCGTTCAACGGCAACTTCCGTCCCGAGGGTGGCGCTTTCAACCTTGACGACCCCTGGACCGCGACCGCGATCACGCTGCCGCCCAATGCGCTCCTGAACCTGGGCGGCCTCAACGGGACGAACCCCAACGGCACCTGGACGCTGGTGCTGCATGATGACTTCTCGGTTGACAACGGCACGATCAGCTATGTCTCGCTGGAGTTCAACGGCGCGGTGGATCCGCTCGGCCCGCCTCCACTGACGGGCCCTCAGCCGCCGCAGGCCGTGCTGTCGCTGGACTCGAACACCGGCCTCATCGGCACGAGCATCATCGCCTCGTGCGCCGTCACGCCGGGCTCTTCGCCCCCGAGCACGGGCATCACCGTGACGCTGAACGCCAACGCAATTGATGGCGGCTCGATCACGCTGCTGGACAACGGTGTGGCGCCCGACGGCGTGGCTGGTGACAACCTCTTCACGGGCACGGCGATCGTTGGCCCCGGGTCGGGGTTCGGAGTTCAGACGCTGACCGCGACCGTGACGGATGCGCAGTCCCGCAGCGCCACTGCGTCGTCCACCTTCAACGTCATCCCACCGCCGCCGACCAACGACGACTGCACCTCGCCGATTGCGGTCTTCGACGGCAGCAACGCGGTCTCGAACGTTTCAGCAACGAGCGACGGCTCGACGGTCTGCGTCGGCAGCAGCTTCGAGGTCTACTACACGTACCTCGCGACCTCGACCGGCCCGATCCAGGTTGACATGTGCGCAGGCGCGAACTTTGACACGGTGGTATCGGTGTACGACACGTGCGATGGTCTGCCGATCGCGTGCAACGACGACTTCTGCGGCCTTCGCTCGCAGCTCACCTTCAGCGCCGTCGCTGGCCAGTCGTACATCATCCGGCTCGCGTCGTTCGGCACCTTCGGCCCGACGACCGGCTCGGGCACGATGACCATCAGCATCCCAGGCCCGACGGACCCAGAGGGCTTTGGCTTCGCGAACCCCGACCCCGTCCTTGCCAACGAGAGCACGCTCCTGCAGGTCTTCGTGACGCCGGGCTCCAACCCCGACAGCACGGGCCTGGCCGTGACGATCGATACCTCCAGCCTCCAGGGCGGTAGCTCGACGCAGACGATGTACGACGATGGGTCCAACGGCGACGAGTTCGCCGGCGACAACATCTTCAGCTTCCTGCAGCCCATCGCCCTCGAGCAGGCCGAGCAGACGTACGAGCTGCTCTACACCATCACCGACGCCGAGTCGCGCAGCTTCAGCAGCAGCATCTTCCTGAACGTGGACGTCTCGAACCCCGAGGGTGTCGCTGGCAGCTTCACGCCTCAGTCAGGGTTTGCGGGAACCGTCACGCGCTTCGAGGCGGTCGTCGCGCCGGCCCTCTACCCCGACAGCACGGGCATCGTCGTCATCGCCGACTTCTCGGCGCTCAATGGCGACCCGGGCCAGAACCTCTTCGACGACGGCACCAACGGCGACCTCGTCGCGGGTGACAACACCTTCTCCTACGCCATCACGATCGACCCGACGCTCACCCCGGGCGACAAGTTCGTTGGCATCACGTCCATCGTCGATGATCAGGGGCGCTTCGCCAACTTCCTCCCCGGCGACGCCTTCACGGTGCGCGTCCAGGCCCAGTGGGAAGAGAGCGTCAACGGCGGCGGCGACGCCGGTGACCTCCCCGCGACGGGACAGGTCCCCACGGGTTCGGGCGCGCTGACCTCTCTGGGTGGCGAGCTCTCCTCGGGCGATGATGCCGACCTCTTCCTGATCAACATCTGCGACGTCTCGAACTTCGTCGCCAACACCTTCGACAACGGCTCGTTCAACGACACCGCCATGTACATCTTCGCCACCGACGGCACGGGCATCGTCTTCAACGACGATGTGCCCTTCGGTTTCCCTGGTGATCAGACGCTCCAGTCGCGTCTGAGCGGCGCGCTCATCCCGGGCCCCGGCAACTACTACATCGCCATGTCGCGCTGGGACTTTGATCCGGTCGATGAGGCCGGCTCCTTCATCTGGATCGACTTCCCCTATCGCGAGGAGCGCGCTCCCGATGCTGGCAGCAGCACCAACGTGATCGCGGGCTGGGTCAATCCCGCTTTCGGCGGCGGTTCTTATCGCATCGACCTGACCGGCACCTGTTTCGCTGGTGGCAGCGGCCCTGACTGCAACTACGACTTCAACCAGGATGAGAACGTCGACCTGCTCGACGCCCAGCAGATGGCGCAGGTCTTCGTCGGCCTGATCAGCCCCGGCGCTGGCTGGCTCGACGGCGACCTCAACGGCGACGAGAACGCCGACCTGACGGACGCTCAGATCCTCGCGGCCTTCGTCGTCAGCGGTAACTGCAACCTCTAGTCACTTCGTCATGTGCCACGATCATCTGCTCTGAGATGATCGTGGTCTTCGAATCTTCAGTCATGCCCACGACAAAGCCGCCCGCGAAAGTGGGCGGCTTTTTCTTTGCCCACTTCCGTCCAAGCCGAACTGCGCAAGCAGTCGGTGCTTGGGTGGTGTGCCGATCCCCCGCACTTCTTGCCTCGGCACCCGCCGCCGTGAGAGTGCGTACGCACCCCCAAACCCTCAGCCGCCCCGCGCAGGAGGCGATGCCAAGTGTGAAGGCTACTCGGTTGGCGGAGGGACATCCCCGGATGTATTCTACGGGACGTCAAAGAGTGACTCTCAATACCCCTTGACTCACGTGTCAGGAGCATGTACGGTAGTGGATCTGTCCGGATCGCGCGAAATGTGCGAGATGGGCTTGCGGATTCCGCATTCTGAGGTCTACTAGGAGGGGCACGGGGTCAATTCCGACCCCGGCTCGTGAAGACTGTGTTCTGGCCGCGTGTGGGCGCGGTGTGAAGAGAGTTTGGTCTAGCAAAGTCCGAGAGAAGAAGGAGTTCGTTCATGAAGAAGTACGCAACGATGTCGGCCGCAGTTCTGGCTGCGGTGGTGGGCACAACGCTGGTTGCCAGCTCGGCCTCCGCTCAGGTCTTCTCCGCATCGCCCGGCCTTGCGGTTCCACCCGCTGGCTCAGGTGGCACCACCACGTCGTACACCGTCGCCACCCTCACGGTCGCCGGCGGCCCCACGAGCATCACCGACCTGAACGTCATCATCAACCAGACGCACACCTGGGACAGCGATCTTGACATCATCCTGATCCCCCCGGGCGGCGGCAGCTATATCAAGCTCACCACCGACAACGGCGGCTCGGGCGACAACTACACCTTCACCCGCTTTGACGACCTCTCCAGCGTTGCCGTCACCGCTGGCGTGGCTCCCTTCAACAACAACTTCCGCCCCGAGGGTGGCCCCTTCGATGCCGCCGATCCCTGGCTCTTCACGCCCTTTGTTCTCCCCGGCACGGCCCTGGCCAACCTCGGTGGCGTCAACGGCACCAACGCCAACGGCGACTGGACCCTGGTCGTCGGCGACGACGTCGGCGGCGACGTGGGCATCCTGCAATACCTCTCGCTCGAGTTCAACGGTGCGGTTGATCCCCTCGGCCCACCCCCACTGGCGGGCCCTCAGCCCCCGCAGGCCGCGATGTCGCTCAGCCCGACGATCGGCCCGGTCGGCACGGCGGTGAGCGTCTTTGCTGCGGTCACCTCCGGCTCGAACCCCCCGAGCACCGGGATCACCGTCTCCTGCGATGCCAGCAGCATCGACGGCAGCACGGTCACCCTGCTCGACAACGGCATCGCGCCCGATGTCGCGGCTGGCGACCTCATCTTCAGCGGCACCGCCATTGTCGGTCCCAGCTCGCCCTTCGGCATCCAGACGCTGACGAGCAACGTGCTTGACGCCCAGGGTCGCACCGCCTTCGCGACCGCCACGTTCAACGTCATTCCTCCCCCGGCTCCGAACGATGAGTGCTCGGGCGCAACCGAGATCTTCTCGGGCAGCAACTTCGCCGACAACACCGCCGCTCAGACCACGACCGCCGCCTGCACCGGCGGCAACGACGTCTGGTACTTCTGGGTTGCTGACTTCACGGGCAACGCCGAGGCTTCGACCTGCGGCGCTCGCACGATCGACACGGTCCTTGCGGCGTACGACGCCTGCGGCAACGTCGCGCTGGCCTGCAACGACGACTTCTGCGGTCTGGGCTCCACGATCACCTTCCCGGTGACCAGTGGCCAGACGTACTACATCCGCTTCGCTGGCTTCGGTGGCCAGCGCGGCACCGCCGACCTCAACATCGGCAACCCGGCTCCCACCAACCCCACCGCCTTTGGTTCGGCCGACCCCGATCCGGTCACCGCTGGCGGCTCCACCCTCCTCGAGGTGACCGTCACCCCCGGCGAGAACCCCACCAGCACCGGCATCACCGTCAGCATCGACACCTCGGCCCTCATCGGCGGCTCGGGTGGCCAGACCATGTACGACGACGGCACCAACGGTGACCTCTTCGCTGGTGACAACGTCTTCTCCTACCTCCAGAACGTCGACGCCTCCCAGGCCAGCGGCACCGCCCAGCTCTTCTACGTCGTCGGCGACGCCGAAGGCCGCAGCGCCAACGGCACGATCTTCCTCGACGTCACCGTCCCCGCCCAGTGGGACGAGATCGCTAACGGCGGCAGCGATGCCGGCGATCTGCCCTCCTCGGCCCAGACCCCCACGGGCACCGATCCCTTCAACGCCCTGAGTGGTAACATCGAGTCCAGCAGCGATGCCGACATGTTCCTCATCAACATCTGCGACGCCGCCAACTTCGGCGCGACGACCGTCGGCAACGGCACGTTCGGCGACACCCAGCTCTTCCTCTTCGACAGCAACGGCCTGGGTGTGACCTCCAACGACGACTCGCAGGCCACGGCCCTGTCCACGATCACCGGTCAGTTCGTGCCTTCGGCTGGCAACTACTACATCGCGGTCTCCCGCTACAACCTCGACCCGGTCGATGAGACGGGCCAGCTCATCTGGAACAACGCGCCCTTCGGCACCGAGCGCGCTCCCGACGGCCCCGGCGCCTTCGGCACCGTCACAGGCTGGACTGCCACCTTCACTGGCACCGGCACCTACCAGGTTACCTTCGCGGGCACCTGCTTCGCCACTGGCGGCCCTGACTGCAACTACGACTTCAACCAGGACGAGAACGTCGACCTGCTCGACGCCCAGCAGATGGCGCAGGTCTTCGTCGGTCTGATCTCCCCCGAGGCCAACTGGCTCGATGGCGATCTGAACGGCGACGAGAACGCCGACCTGACGGACGCGCAGATCCTCGCGGCGTTCGTCGTCAGCGGCCAGTGCAACCTCTAAAGCTCCTTCAGAGCCATCGGCGCAAGCCGATGGTCTTCTGATCAGCATCAACACACCCACAAGAGCCGCCCGCGAAAGCGGGCGGTTCTCTTTTTGGGATTCAAGCTTGGGATTCAAGCGTGATCCACAGGCGTGGCCCGCCGCGACTCGAAGCGATCAAGCCCCACCAAAGCACCGGTCTGGCGCGACCCGCTGCGCCACACTGCATCACGCTCTCCACGCGGCTCCCGCCGCAAGCGCACGCCTCAAGCGACCCACAAAGGACCGAACAAAGACCGCGTACCAAAATAAATCGAACACCCTGTCAAAGACTTGACAAGACTGTACGTAGGGCGTACGGTATATTGGTTGGACCAATCGTGCGAAATCTGCGGGTTCTTCTTGCGAATTTTGCAACCTGAGGTCTACTAGAGAAGCCCCGGGATCGTGTCCGGTCTCGGCAGGTTTGTGCGGTGGTGTTGCCGCGTGTGGGCGCGGTGTCCGATCAGTTCAAGAGTCATGAGAAGAAGGAGTTGATTCATGAAGAAGTACGCAGCGATGTCGGCAGCGGTTCTGGCCGCGATGGCGGGTCTTGGCGCGTCGGCCTTCGGCCAGTGCCCCGGCTTCGAGATTGGCTCAACGCCCAACGCAGCTGAGCTCGGCGAGGTCGACATCGGCCAGGCGTGCGACGACTGCACGGCTCCAGTCTCGCTCCCCTTCGCGGTTTCTCTGTACGGCAACGCCTACACGAGCCTGATCGCTTCGAGCAACGGCAACCTTCAGTTCGGCTCGAACTCCGCCTCGCTCGGCAACGTCTGCACGCTCCCCACGACCACCTTCACCGGCGGCCCGACGATCATGGCCCACTGGGACGACCTCCGCACCGATCAGCTGGGTGGCAGCGGCCGCGGCATCTTCACCTCCGAGTCCGGCGTCCCCGGCGCTCGCCGCTTCAACATCGAGTACCGCGCCAGCCTCTACCGCTCCAACACCGAGAACGTCAACTTCATCATCTCGTTCTACGAGAACCAGAGCTACTTCGACATCTTCTACGTCAGCATCGCCCAGGACGGCAACAGCGCCACCGCTGGCGTTCAGGCCAACGGCACCGCTGGCTCGGCCCAGACGACCCTGTCCTGCAACGCCGCGAACCTGACCAGCGGCACCTCCTACCGCTTCTTCTGCCCCACGACCTTCAACCCCAACGTCGTGCTGACCACGGACCTTGGTGGCGGCACCATCGGCACGAGCTTTGTCGCTTCCGCCGCCGTCACCCCCGGCCAGCCCGCCTCCAACATCACCGGCGTCTCGCTCGATGCCAGCGCCATTGATGCTGGCTCCATCACCATGCTCGACAACGGCGTGGCTCCCGACGGCGTGGCCAACGACGGCATCTACTCCGCCGCCGTCACGGTCGGCAACAACTCCGCCTTCGGCGCTCAGACCCTGACCGCCACCGCGACCGACGCCCTCGGCCGCACCGGCTCGGGCAACTCGACCTTCACGGTCTCGGCTGGCAACGACGACTGCGTCGGCGCCATCCAGATCTTCGACGGCACCAACGCCGCGAACAACCTCGACGCGATCACGACGACCCCGGGCTGCACGGGCTCCAACGACGTCTGGTACCGCTACGTCGCGACCACCTCGGGCTCGCTCGAGGCCAGCACCTGCGGCGCCCGTACCTTCGACACCACCATCGCCATCTGGGATGGCTGCCCCGAGAACGGCGGCGTTCAGATCGCATGCAACGATGACTTCTGCGGCCTTGGCTCCACCGTCACCTGGCAGGGCGTTGAGGGCCAGACCTACTACGTCCGCTTCGCCGGCTTCGGCGGCCAGCGCGGCACCGCCGACCTCACCATCGGCGTCCCAGGCCCCACCGACATCGGCGCCTTCGGCTTCGCAACGCCCGATCCCGTCTTCGTCGGCGACAGCTCACTCCTCCAGGTCTTCGTGACCCCCGGCGAGAACCCCACGAGCACGGGCCTGGCCGTCACCATCGACACCTCCAGCCTCCAGGGTGGCAGCTCGACCCAGACGATGTACGACGACGGCACCAATGGCGATGAGTTCGCTGGCGACAACATCTTCAGCTTCCTCCAGCCCATCGCCCTCGAGCAGGCCGAGCAGACCTACCAGTTCGGCTACATCGTGACCGACAACGAGGCCCGCTCCTTCAACGGCGACATCTTCCTCGACGTTGAGGTCTCGAACCCCGACGCCCTCTTCGCGACATTCACCCCCAACTCCGGCTTCGCCGGCACCGTGGCCCTCTACGAGGTCGTCGTGACCCCGGCCGTCAACCCCGACAGCACGGGCATCGTCGTGACGGCCGACTTCTCAGGCCTCCTGGGCAGCTCGACCCAGCAGCTCTTCGACGACGGCACCAACGGCGATCAGTTCGCCGGTGACGGAACCTACTCCTACGCGATCACGATCGACAACACCCTCGCGGCCGGCGCCTACCCCGTGAACGTCGTCTCCGTGACCGACGATCAGGGCCGCACCGACGACTTCCTCCCCGGCGCGACCTTCACCGTCCGCGTCGCGGCCCAGTGGGAAGAGCTCGGCGAAGGCCGCTCCGATGCTGGCGACCTCCCCTCCACCGGCCAGACCCCCACGGGCACCGATCCCTTCAACGCCCTGGGCGGTAACATCGAGTCCAGCAGCGATGCCGACATGTTCCTCATCAACATCTGCGACGCCGCCAACTTCGGCGCGACGACCGTCGGCAACGGCACGTTCGGCGACACCCAGCTCTTCCTCTTCGATTCCGCCGGCCTGGGCATCACCTCCAACGACGACTCGCAGGGCACCGCCCAGTCCACGATCACCAGCGCCTTCATCCCCGGCACTGGCAACTACTACCTCGCCGTCAGCCGTTACAACCTCGACCCGGTCGAGGAGACGGGCGCTCTGATCTGGAACAACACGCCCTTCGGCACCGAGCGTCAGCCCGACGGCCCCGGCGCGGGCGGCGCGATCGCAGGCTGGACTGGCACCTTCGCCAGCACCGGCGACTACCAGGTCACCTTCGCGGGCACCTGCTTCGCCACTGGCGGCCCTGACTGCAACTACGACTTCAACCAGGACGAGAACGTCGACCTGCTCGACGCCCAGCAGATGGCGCAGGTCTTCGTCGGTCTGATCTCCCCCGAGGCCAACTGGCTCGATGGCGATCTGAACGGCGACGAGAACGCCGACCTGACGGACGCGCAGATCCTCGCGGCGTTCGTCGTCAGCGGCCAGTGCAACCTCTAAAGCTCCTTCAGAGCCATCGGCGCAAGCCGATGGTCTTCTGATCAGCATCAACACACCCACAAGAGCCGCCCGCGAAAGCGGGCGGTTCTCTTTTTGATGTCTTTGGGTGGTGTGCCGGTCCCCGGCACTCTTCACTCCGAGCCACACGTCTCCGAATCAACATCACCCGACCTTCTCAGCCCAATACAGTCCGCCATGCCACTCACGCTCATGCCGCTGCGCCAGCACGCAACCACCCTCGCACTCGCAACGGTGCTGGCCGCTTCGTCGCTCGTCGGCTGCGCGTCGAGCACCATCGCGCCCGACCCAGCCGCCCCAGCCGAGACCACGCGCCCGCGCGACGCGGCGATCTCTCTCTCGCTCTCGGGCGATCAGCCCGCGTGGTTCCTCGTGGACTCTGACGGCGCGCTCCGCGCGAGCCTCGGCGAGCGCCTCGCCGTCACGCCAAGCCCGCCGCTGGTGCGAGTGCTCACCACCGCCGAATGGGACGCACTCTGGACAACCTCGCTCGCGGCACAGGCCGAGGCACGCGCACTCGACGCTGGAACTTCCGAAGGCCCCGCAAGGCTCGAAGTGCGCTCGCACGGCCGCGTCCTTGAGCGCAACGGAATACCGCTGAGTCCCAGCGTCCAGTCGCTCGCGGCACACCTGCGTTCGCTCTCATGGGCCGATGGCCGCTGAGTCCGGCGGATCGAGCACGGCGTTGCCGCGGCCGCGCGTACACTCGCCCACCCAATGCGGCTTGGCCTCCTCAATCTCGGGCTGGTGCATCGCGCGTGGCGCGAGATCGCGTGGACGTCGCTCGTCTTCGCGATGGTCGTCGGATCCATCTCAGGGCTGCTGGCGTACGCGCTCCCGCGGATCCAAGAGCGCTTCATGCAGCGAAAGTTCATCCCGTCGGGCGTGCGTCAGTTCCGCGACGCGATCTTCGGCTTTGATTCCTCCAGCGCGGCGGTTTCCGATATCGCCTTCGCGCTCGCCTGGAGCCACCCGATCGTGCTCGCGCTCCTGAGCGCGCACGCCATCATGGTCTGCACGCGCGTGCCCGCGGCGGAGGTCGAGCGCGGCACAATCGACGTCCTCTTCGCGCTCCCCGTCTCGCGATGGAGCGTGTTCGTGAGCGAGACCTTCGCGTGGCTCCTCTCAGCAGCGTTCGTGCTCGGCGCGGTCTATCTCGGCAGCTTCATCGGCGCACAGTTCATCAAGATCGAGAACCGGCCCAACTGGAATCGGCTCGCGACGGTGCTCGCCAATCTCTCGCTCGTGTACGTGCTCATCGGCTGCGCTGCGATGCTCGCCGCAACCGTGACGAACCGGCGCACGTGGGCGATCATGGTCGTGCTGATCCTGACCGTCGCGTCGCTCCTGATCAACTTCCTGCACACGCTGGATCCATCGCTCGCGTTCACGAAGCGCCTCGCGTTCCTGAGTTTTCTCGAGTACTACAGCCCGATCCGCGTGCTGATGAGCGGCGAGTGGCCGCTGAAGAACATGGCGATCCTCGCAGGTGCCGCGGGCACGATCTGGATTGTGGCAGGAATCTGGCTCAGCCGACGCGACATCACCACGACGTGAAACATGTCCAGTCAGCGCGGCGCGACGGGCGTGTCGTTCTGCTGCGGCTGTGATGCGGGCTGCGCCGCGGCATCGCCGATGGACTTGGTCTCGACCACGACAGGGATCCGCAGCGTTGGTGTCCACGTTGCCGGCGACTTGGTCCACCAGAGCACGCGGGCCGGATCGGTCGAGGCGGGAATCTCGATGGCCTGCGGCACGCGCTCGAGCACGACTTCGGCATCGAGCTGGCGGGCCAGGTCCGAGCGGGCCTCTTCGAGTGCCTCTTCCGTTGCGGCGATGTCGAGGATCATCGTTGACTCAACCGTCGCGAGCTTGGCGAGCGTGCGCTGCTGCGATGCGATGGTCGTGAACGCCGCGGCGGGCCCCATCAGCGGCGTCAGCATGCGGCGCGCTTCGGCCGAGGCGGCCATCATCGGCGGCAGCGCCGGACCTTCGAGTGTTGGATCAGCATCGGGAACAAGGCGCGACGCGAGCACAGCGAGCGCGACCTCGGCGGGCACATCGCGCGAGAGGCTCCAGCCGGTTGACGACGAAGCGAGCCCGCTGGCGAGTCGCGACTGGCCATACGACGTGCGTCCCGCGAGGACACGAAGCACAAGGCGGCCTTGCGATGCAAGATCGAAGCCCTCGCTCGCGCTGGCGATCTGTGTTGAGGCCGGCGCGACGGCCGAGGCCGAGAGGGCGAGCGTTTCGCCGCTGGGTGCTGCAGCTGATGCGATTCCGGCGTCGCCTGTGGCGAGCCCGGCGTTCGATTCGTTGCCGCTCGCGAGTGCGAGCTGTTCCGAGCCTTGCTCGGCATTGGACTTCGCAGCGATCTCGACGCCGCCCGTGCCCGCATCGGCGAGCGTACCGGGGGTGGCTGGTGGCGCGGTGAGGAGCATGGCCCAGTAGGTGCCGCCGGCGAGGAGGAGCGCGACGCCCGCGGCCATCGCGAGGCGCGGGAGCCACGGCGGCGTGGTGCCGCGATGCTCCTCGAAGGAGATGGGCTCAAGCTCCTGGGCGATTGTGCCGCCGTCCTGCGGCTGGGCTCCATCCTGCCAGCCGAGCACGAGCTCGCGCTCGAGCGCCTGCAGGACGCGGCCCATCAGCTCTGGGGGCGCCTTCTCGAGGGGCATCGACCGCATCGCGCGGCGATTGGCCTGCATCTGTCGAACGCGATCACCAAGCCCCTGACGCCCGGACGAAGCCTCGAGGCGAGCCATCTCGCTGGCGGGGAGGCGGCCGTCGATCCAGTCGAGGAGCTGCTCCTCGCCGACGGGGCGCGCATCGGAGCGAGCACCGTCGCGCGAGCGGTCGCCGGAGGAGGCGGGGTTGGAGTTCGGATCGTTCATCGTGCGAGTCGGGGGTCTTTGGAGGGGAGAGGGTTGGAGGGGGAAGGGTTAGCGGGAAGTGACTTAGAGGGGACAGAACTTGCAGAAGGCGAGGAGGCGGGATTCTCGAGATTCTCAATGGCGTCGCGGAGGGCGGTTCGGGCTCGGAAGAGGCGGCTCTTGATGGTGCCCACGGCCACGCCAAAGACCTGAGCAATTTCCTCGTAGCTGTGGCCCTGACAGTCGGCCAGGATCAGGACCGCACGCTGTTCGGGTTCGACCGACTGGAGCGCACGGAGGACTCTGGCGCGGTCCTCATGGGCTTGGACGCCCGAGAGGGGCGTGGGTTCCCGATCTTGGGGAAGTTCGTAGCCCGCCCGGCCGTCGTGGTTGGCGCGGGGGGCGGAACCCTCGCGGATGGCGTCGATGCTGGTGTGGCGGCGGAGCTTTTCGGACCTGAGCTTGCTCAGGCAGACATTCATCGTGACGCGGATCATCCAGGTGCTGAGCTTGGCGCGGGCGTCGAAGCTGGGGAGGCCCTGGATGATCTTGACGAAGGCATCCTGTGTGAGATCCGCCGCGAGCTCGCGGTCGCGGACCATGCGGACGCAGACGGAAAAGAGGCGGTCCTGATAGGTGGAGATGAGCGCAGCCCAAGCGTCGGGCTCGCCCGCGCGAATGCGCTCGACGAGCTGCAGGTCATCTTCCTCTCGGATCGGCTCGTGGGGCACGGGAAAGGGTAGGAGAAGAGAGGGACTGGGGACTGGGGATTGGGCACTGGGGAAGGCGAAATGCAGAAGGTGAAATGCGGTACGCGGAGGGAGAGGGAGGGATGGGGAGGAAGACGGAGTAGAAGGGACTGGGGATTGGGGACTGGGCACGGGGGGAGAGACGGCGAATTGCGTACGCGGAGGCGCGGAGACGGAGCGGAGGTGCGGAGAAGGCATGGGCGCGGGGACAAGCTGTGGCGTATTGAGTGGTGTGGGCGTGTGCGTACGTGTGCGCACGTGCCGAGGCGTGGCGTTCCAAGGCGGGCGTCCCGCTGCGGACCGCGCAGGCCGCGATGCGGCATAGCGACCCAAGCCTCACGGCCAACGTCTACACGGATCCGAAACTGCTCGACGTGGCTGGGGCGGTGGAGAGCCTGCTGGACCTGCCGCTGGTGGCGGGGTCCCCCGGCCCACGGCGAGGGTGCAACGCTCCCCCATCTTCACACGCACCAATCTTCACAGGATCCGAATGAGAAGCCAGAAGTGGGGTATCTTGGGTCATAGGCTGGAGTGTCTGCGAGCTCTGAATGTGGGTGTCTCGGGGGGCAGCCAGAGGAGAGGGGGATCTTGGCAAGAACGCCAAGGAAAAACGCCAAGGAAGAACACCATGAAGAACTCCATGACCAAAACGACACGATTCGCGTGCCTGTCCGTCGCCGCCGGGGGTTTGGCTCAGCATGCCGCCGCCAGCATCATCCTGAGCAACCTTCCCGGTGTCGAGGCCAACGGCTCCAGCTTGGGAAGCTATCCCGGGTTTTCGTCCGACGCCACAAAGGCCGTCGGCATCACCACCGGTGCCAGCGATCTGAGCTTCGTTTCGATGCAAGTCATGATTTATAACGTGAACGCCTCAGCCCAGCTCGGCGGTGGGATTTATGCCGACGCCAGCGGTCGGCCACAGGTCGGCGCACCGTTGGCGGCGTTCACGACGCGCTCGCTGTCTCCGATCATCCCGGCATCGCTTGTCACGCTCACGATCCCCGGTGGCTTTACGATGCTCGCCGGTACCACGTATTGGTTCCGCCTGACCTCCGGCGAGAACCTCTTTGAGATGCAGTGGCAACGCCTCGAACCCAATACCGCCCCCACGGCCCCCACCCCGGGTGATCCTGATGCGGTCACGCTCGCTGGCTATCGCTTCAGCGAGGATGGCGGCGCGACGTGGTCAAACTCCGGCGTCTTCAACGGCGTGTCGATCGAAGCCGACGTCATCCCCGCACCCGGCCCGTCGGCATTGCTTGGGCTGGGCGGGCTGCTCGCGGCCCGCCGCCGCCGAGTCATCGCGTGAATGAACCGCTGAGTGAACCGGCGTAAAGAGACCT
Organism: Phycisphaerales bacterium; assembly: GCA_040399065.1. Taxonomy (GTDB): domain Bacteria; phylum Planctomycetota; class Phycisphaerae; order Phycisphaerales; family UBA1924; genus JBBASU01. The sequence continues at coordinate 145,864 of JBBASU010000002.1, forward strand.
TTCCGTTGACCCCCGCGACTGCCCGCTGATCGGCAGCCCCACCCCCGCCACACCTTACACAAGCGCTTGCACAAGCGAGCGTCCATCTAGGTCATTCCCTGTCATCGTCCGACTGTTGGTCCCGATCCGCCCGCCCCCGCCCGCTTCGCCAGAACTCGCGGATTCTGCGGGGTTTGTCAACGAAAAGCCGCCGGTGTCATCGTGTGACATCAGCGGCAGACAAAGCGGGCGAGGAGGATCGAACTCCCGACATTCAGCTTGGGAAGCGTGATGCGACCGCAGAGGCGCAGTGGAATGAGCGGGCCTTCGAACACGAGCATCGCCGAGGCGAGGAGAGCCCGATCAGGTTGTTGCCAAGATCTGTCGCATGAGTTCATGCGTCAGGGCGTGGCCGGAGCGGTGGGCTTTGATGGTGGCGTGGAGGGGGCGGCCCAGGAGTGCGAGGTCGCCGATGAGGTCGAGGAGTTTGTGCTTGGCGGGCTCGTGATCCATGCGCCACTGGTTGTTGATGGGGTTGCCGTCGTTGCCGATGACGAGCATGTCGCTGGGCGTGAGGTGTTTGAAGAGGCCGGCCTGCTGCGCGGCCCTTGCTTCGTGTTCGAGTGAGAAGGTGCGGGCGGGGGCGATGCTCGTTGCGAAGTCGGTGGCGTTGCCGGTCCATGTGGCGCGCTGCGCGGGGAGTGGTGAATCGGTGCCGTAGTCGAGCTCGTAGGTGTACGAAAGGGGCGCGCCAGTTGGCGGCGGCGATGCGGTGATGCTCGCGCCCTTGTGCTCGACGGTGATGGTGGTGGTGAGGACCAGCGGCTCGCGCGAGCCGGGCGCCGCCGCGAGCGAAGGCCGGAGTGCTTCGACGAAGGGGAGTGCGGAGCCATCGAGGATCGGGACTTCTGGGCCGCTGAGTGCGATCCAGGCGTTCCAGATGTTGAGGCCCGCGAGCGCGGCGAGGAGGTGCTCAACGGTTGCGGCGACGTGTGTGGTGCCTTGCGTGGTGCTCGTTCTGTCACGGAGCGCGAGTGTGGTGTTGCGGATCGGAACCGCGCTGGGCAGGCCGGACCATGTTGTATCGGTGGTGATGTTGGCGAGTGTGGCGTGCGAACTGGCGAGACACACTCCGAAGAGTTGATGAGGGAGCGCGGGCTCGCGCGATTCGATGATGATGCCGCCGGAGAGCATCGGGAAGATGCGGACGTCACCGGGCTTGCCGGAGAAGAGGCCAGGGCCTTGGAAGCGTGGAGTCGGGAGTGTGAGGGTGGGCATGGAGGGAGTGGGAGAGGCAAGCAGGCAGGAAGGCATGCAGGCAAGCAGGGGAAGCGCGAGGCAGCGAGGCAGCGAGGCAGGGGGAGAGGCATGCACGCGGGCGGAGGGGCGTGCGTCGCTGCGCGCGATGTCGAGTCGATTGGTATCAGACTTCGGTGCGGCGGCGGCCGGCTTTGCGGCTGGCGAGGTACATGCGCTTCCACTCGGCTGCTGGGACTGCTGGCGAGCCCATGTAGACGGCGTTGGCCGGGACCGAGCTTGTGACTGCGGAGCAGCCGGCGATCTTGGTGTTGCTGCCGACTTCGGTGTTGTCGACGACGCCCGACTGGCCGCCGATCATGACGCCGTCGCCGAGTGTGACGGATCCTGCGAGGCCGACTTGTCCGCAGAGGACGCAGCAGCGTCCGACGCGGCAGCCGTGGCCGATCTGGACGAGGTTGTCGATCTTGGTGCCAGCGCCGATGGTGGTGGAGCCGAACTTGGCGCGGTCGATGGTGGTTCCCGCGCCGATCTCGACGTGGCTGTCGATGACGACGTTGCCGATGTGCGGGATCTTGAGGAGGCCGCGGCCGTCGGGAGCGGGGCGATAGCCGAAGCCATCGGCACCGATCGAGACGTTGGGATGGAGGATGCAGTCGCTGGAGATGATGCAGCGGTCACAGACGACGACGCCGGGGTGGAGGAGCGTGCGTGCGCCGACATGGGCGTTGATGCCGAGATGGACGCGTGCGACGAGGACCGCGTTGGCCTCGACGACGGCACCCGCGCTGATGGTGCAGAGCGGGCCGATGGTGGCGCTGGCGTCGATGCGTGCGGCGGGGTCGATGATGGCGGAGGGATGGATGCCGGGCGCTGTGAGCGGGGCCTTGGGGGCGAAGAGATCGAGGGCCTTGATGAGCGCGAGGTCGGCGTCGTGGACGATGAGGAGGGGTCGATCGGGCGTGGATTCAACGCCGCCGGGGATCATGAAGGCGAGCTGGACTTCTTTCGCGACGATGGCCGCGGAGGCGCGGCTGGTGGACCAGCCGGAGGCGTACTTGCTGCTGCGGACGAAGGTGAGTGCGCCTTCGGTGCCCTGATCGACCGAGGCAAGGTGCGAGAGGCGCGTCTCGCCGGGGCCGAGGAGTTCGGCGTTGAGCGCGAGGGCGAGCTCGGCGGCGGTGAAGGAGGTGTTGGAGGAGGTGGAGGGCATGGGGGAAGAAGCGAGGCAGCGATTGAGCGAGGCAGCGAGGCAGGGGAAGAGGAAGACGGGAAGAGGGAGAGAGGAGAGCGGAGAGAGGAGAGTTGGTTCGGAGAACCGACGTACCCAAGAACCGAGGTACCTGGTTATGGCTTGGGCTGGGCGGCGTGGTCGTTGTTCATGATGGTGATGATGCGGTCGGTGATGTCGAGCTCGGGCTTGGCGAAGAGGATTCGCTTGTTCTCGATGATGGCCTTGAGGCGTTCCTGGCCACCGACGGGCGGGAGCATCATGCCGCGGTCGTCGAGGAGGACGAGGTCGTAGTTGTTCTTCTTGGCGAAGTCCTCGATGGCGAGGATGACCTTGGCGTAGATATCACGGATGATGTCGCCATTCTCGAGATCGAGGAGCTGCTTGTAGGCCTGGAAGCGGGCCTTGAGGAGGTTTTCGGCCTCGAACTTGTCGGCCATGGCCTGCGTGCGGCGCTTGGTGTCGTTCTTGGGGATGACGGTCTCGAGCTCGGCGTCGATGTTCTTGATCGTCTGCTCGACTTCCTGGAGCTTTTTCTCGAGCTCGGCGCCGCGGATCTTGCCGATGTCGTTGCGTTCCTTGAGCTCGTTGAGGCCGTTCATGACGCGGGCGACCTCGACGATGGCGACCGTGACGGGCGCGGGGGCCAGCGCCGACTCAGCGGGGCGTGCGGTGACGTTCCAGGCAGTGGCGCCGATCATGGTCGCGCCCAAGAGCAGGGCGGCGGCAAGGGGGCTTACGCGGAGCGTGATCTGCGAGGTCGTCGAGTTGGCGGACATGCTGGGTGACTCCTGTGTAGCGAGAGTGTATCTGGGAAAATGGCTAGGGGGCCAAATGGCTAAATGGTCAAAGGGTCAAATTGCCGAACGAGGAGGAGTTGGTTGCCTTGGGTTTCAGCTTTGTCTTCTCTGCTTGCCTTCTCTGACTGTCTTCATCCGACCCTAGTGCCCAGTCCCCAGTCCCCAGTGCCTTCCTCTACCAGATCCACCTTGTCTCGCCGAAGTCGGGGACTGGGATTCCTTGCTTTCGGAAGGGGGCTGGGAAGTAGACGAAGAAGGCCTTTCCGATGAGGAGGTCGCGGGGGACGATGCCGGTGGTGGGGTCGATGAGTGCGGACCAGGGTTCGGGCTTGTCCCAGAGGCGGCCGTCGAGGCTGGCTCCGGAGTTGTCGCCGCAGAAGAAGAACTGGTCGGTGGTGAGGACGAGGTTCTGGGCGGGGTGTGTGGCTGCGGCGGGCTGGCCGGAGCGGCTGTGGGCCTGGTTGGCGTCGTTGACGGTCTGGTAGAGGTCGGGGCGGTAGAAGATGTCGCGTGCGAGGTGGACGCGGTGGAGCGTGACGCCGCCGCCACTGAAGGCGAAGCCGACGCTGGGCTTGGTGTAGGTGGTGGTGGCGGGAACGAGGGCGCGGGTCTGGAGGACCTGATCGAGGGTCATGTCCATGGAGTGCTGGACGCGCTCTGCGATGGACCAGGTGTAGGGCTTGGAGATGACGAGCTCGTCCTCAACGTAGAGGGAGAGGGTCTGATCGGCGTGCCAGAAGTCGATGTTGGTGACGCGGCCCTTGGCGAGTGGCTGGGGGAGGGTGGCTTCGCCGAGGATGACGCTGTTCTTCTCGCCGTTGGCCATCATGCTGAGTGTGGCTTTATCGCCGAAGATCTCGACCTTGAAAGTGTGGCCACGCGATTCGACGAATGCTTCGACGGTGAGGCCGTCGGTGTCGGGGCGGACACCCGCGCCGATGCGGATGTCGCTGACGGGGTAGCGGATGTTGGAGACGCCCATGGTTTCGTTGTATGGGACAGCATCGTCGATGGGGCGGCGCTGGTTGTCCCACATGAGCGTGGTGGGACCGGTGCCCTTGTAGGTGTAGGTGGGGGCGGCGCCGATGGACCAGTTGGATGCGTCGGACTCGGGCGCGATCCACGGAGCATTGAACCAGCGGCGGCCGTCGCGGGTGTCGGAGAGTGGGGCGAAGGAGGAGTCGAAGAGGGGCTGCCACATGGCGCGCTGGGCGCGCTCGGGCTTGCTGACGCAGGTCCAGCCCGGGAGGGCCCATGGATTCTGAACGGCGGGGTCGGCGGGGTTGCGCAATTCCTCGGGCGTGAAGGGGCGGACGAAGACATCGCCATCGACGAGCGCGATCATCTCGTTGGGGAGGCCGATGAGGCGCTTGATGTAGTTGACGGCGGGGTCGCGCGGGTTCTTGAAGACGGCGACGTCCCAGCGCGAGGGCTCATAGACCGAGTAGAGGTACTTGATGACAAAGATGCGGTCGCCCCAGCGGCGCGGCATGGACTGGCCCCGGACCTCGGCCAGGGTCATGGGGTCGGTCACTTCGATTGGGTTGCCTGGTGAGCCCTGGATGGGTGCGGGCTCGGCGGTGGTGGGGTTGAGGTCTCGTGTGTTGGCGGGCCAGACGAAGCCGGACTGGGGGCTCGTGAGGCGGATGTGCTGGCCGAGAAGGGTGGGGGCCATGGAGCCCGTGGGGATGAGGAAGGCCTCCATGACGAAGCCGCGGAAGACGAAGGCGAGCGCGAAGGCGATGATGATGGAGGTCAGAGTCTCCTTGACGGAAGACTTTGGTGGGTGGGCGCGCGTGGCGGGAGTGGTGGTGGGGGTGGCGCTGGCCGTGGAGTCCGTGGGCATCGGGCAAGGGTAGGGGTGGCGGCGGCGTACGGACTTGATGCGGCACGCCCCGGCGGCGTCGGTCACGCTGGTCACCCGCTACCATCGCGGGCTATGCCGAGCATCACCATCAACGGGGTCAAGTCCGAGTTCACGCCGGGGCAGACGATCCTACAGGTCGCGAATGCGATCCGGGACCGGGGCCAGGGGGGCTCGGGTGGCGGCGCGGAGATTCCGCAGTACTGCTATCACGATGGGCTTTCGATCGTGGCGAGCTGCCGCATTTGCCTTGTGGAGGTGTGGGCGCCCAACGCGAAGACGGGGACGCTCGAGCCCTTCATGGGCGGGAAGCTGATGCCGAGCTGCCAGCAGACGGCGAGCGACGGGATGGTGGTCTTCTCGGACTCTCCCAAGGCCGTGGCGAACCAGAAGTCGGTGATGGAGTACCTGCTGATCAACCACCCGCTGGACTGCCCGGTGTGTGATCAGAGCGGCGAGTGCTTCCTGCAGGACTACTCGTACGCGTATGGGCGCGGCGTGAGCCGGTTCGAGGAGCAGAAGGTCAAGCAGCCGAAGAAGGATCTGGGGCCGCACGTGTTCCTGTACAGCGATCGGTGCATCATGTGCACGCGGTGTGTGCGGTTCACGCGCGAGGTGACGGGGACGAGCGAGCTGATGGTGCAGGGGCGCGGCAACAAGGAAGAGATCGATGTCTTCCCGGGCGTGCCGATCGACAACGAGCTTTCGGCGAACGTGATTGATCTGTGCCCGGTGGGGGCGCTGCTGGACAAGGATTTCCTGTTTGCGCAGCGTGTCTGGTTCCTGCGTGAGACGCCGAGCATCGATGGGATCACGGCCAGCGGCGACAACATCTCGATCCACCACAACGAGGGGAAGATCTATCGCGTCAAGCCGCGGCGGAACCTCGCGGTGAACAAGTGGTGGATCACGGACGAGGTGCGATACGGCTGGAAGTTTGTGCAGAGTGATGAGCGGCTGCGCTCGCCGATGCGCCGCCAGTTCGAGCAGATGGTCGGGTGCGACTGGGCGAAGGCGTATGGCGTGACGCTCGCGGGGCTTGGTGGCGCGGCGGCGAAGGGCAAGCGGATTGCGGTGATGGTCTCGCCGATGCTGAGCTGCGAAGAGGCGTACCTGCTGGGGACGCTGGCGCGGAAGATTGATCCCAAGGCCGTGCTGGCCGTCGGTCCGGTTCCGATTGATGGCGAGGACCGCGTGTACCCAATCGGCGCGGCGGCGAACGACCCCAAGGCCTTCCGAGTCTGCGCGGAGAAGGCTCCGAACGCGCGCGGCGTGCGGCGTGTGCTGGAGGCGATTGCGGGTGGGGGCAAGGTTGAGGACTACGAGGGCTTCCTGCGCGCACTGGGCAAGGGGCTCGGGTCGAGCGACATCGGCGCGGTGCTGCTGACGGGCAACTATCCCAGCGCGTGGACGACTGATGAGCTCGTCGCGTGCCTGGGTGGCAAGTTTGTCGCGCTGATCGACACGCTCCCCAACGCGTTGACGGAGCGTGCTGATGTGGTGATGCCGGGCGCGACGTGGGCCGAGAAGGCGGGCACGTTTGAGAACTGGAAGAACATGCTGCAGGCCTTCGAGGCGGCGATCCCCGTGGTCGAGGCGGCCAAGACCGAGGGGCAGATCGTGCTCGACATGATGGCCGTCATTGGCGGGGCCGAGTCGCCCGAGGAGCAGGTGGACTGGCAGATGCTCGAGACCACGCGCGGCCAGGTGGCGGCGGGAATCGAAGAGGCCACGGTCTGGGGCGAGACCTTTAACGCCGCGAACGTGCGGGCGAAGATGGCGGGGGCAAGCCCGGCCTTGGGCATCTTCAACACCGGCGTCTCGATGCCGGTGGTTGAGGCGATGCAGGAGCCGGATATGGCGATGGTTGAGCTGTAGGGGAAGGCATGCAGGCAGGGAGGCATGCAGGCAAGCAGGCGGAGGAGGGGCGGCGGTGCCCTTTGCTGGTTTGGTGCGATCGTCGCCTTGCTGAATCGGTGCGAGCATCGCTGAAACGGGGACTTGGGTATCGCGTATAACTTGGTTCATTCTGCCTGCTTTCCAGTCGCCGTGTCGGTGGTGGTGCAGGTTTGGAGTCTTTGCATATGGCCTCACGTCACTCCTCGGTCGCGCGTTCCATGCTGTCCCGCTCGCTCGGCCGGTCCGTCGGCGGCTCTCTGGTCGCGGTGATGGTGGCGGTGGCGGGGCTTGGCGTGCCGCTGGCGGTGGGGCAGGGGACTGAGGGAGCCGCGGCCCAGCCGGGCGGGAAGATCGCCGTGAAGACGGCGGCGGACCTGCCGGTGCACATGTACACGATTGAGGGTGCTGCGAGCGAGTTTGTGGTGAGTGATGCGCCCTTCAAGGCGTTTGCCGCGAGCGTGCGGACCAACATCGAGGGCGATCTTGCGAAGTACGACATCCAGGACCCCACCACGCTGAAGGGGTACGAGCAGCTCCGGATGCAGCTGGCGATGGTGGATGGGCGCTGGGATGAGATTCCCGCGCTGGTGGACCGCATCCGCGCCCTCGAAACCAAGGAGAGCACGCGGCTGATGGCCGGGCAGGTCGCCCTCTCGATGGTCGCGGCCCGCAAGGCCGCCGGCGCGGGGAGTGGTCCTGCCTTTGAGGCCGCGTTCAAGACCGAGCTTGCGGGTCGCGTGGGCATCCTGCCCTGGGCGAAGGTTGCTGAGGAGGTCAAGAGTGCGCGCGGGCGGGCTCAGCTCCTGCGGCCTGAGCTGGTGATGGGTCAGATCAAGGCCGGCCTTGATCCGGTCGTGGCGCAGGCCAAGGGCGAGCTTTCGAGCGAGCTGGCACACGGGCTCGTGGGTGTTCGCGCGATGCTGGACACCATGCTCCCCCTCCAGCCCATGATCGCCGAGATCTACGGCAAGATCATCGCAGCCAACGAGACCGGCGGCCAGCGCGCCGACCTCTGGACGCCCACGCTCGTGCAGCTCACGGGCACCGAGGGCGGCAAGCCCGTCGTGGTTGCAATCTGGGACAGCGGCGTTGATGTCTCGCTCTTTGGCTCACAGCTCTGGACCAACGAGAAGGACACCGTCGACGGCAAGGACAACGACAACAACGGCTTTGTTGATGATGCGCACGGCATCGCCTTCGACCTTGAGGGGAATCCGACGCCGGAACTTCTGCACCCCGTGACGGCGATGAAGAACGACGTCTCGATGGTGATGAAGCACACGAAGGGCCTCGGCGACCTGCAGTCGGCCGTGGACAGCCCCGAGGCCGCGGCCCTGCGCGAGTACATGGGAACGCTGAGCGCGGACCAGGTGGGCACCTTCATCGAGGACCTCGGCCTCGCCGGCAACTACAGCCACGGCACGCACGTCGCCGGCATCGCCGCGGCGGGCAACCCCTACGCCCGACTCCTCACCGCCCGCATCACGTTCGATTACAAGATGATCCCGCAGATCACCCCCTCACTCGAGACGGCCCGCAAGGAAGCCGCGGCGGCGAAGAAGACGGTGGAGTACTTCAAGAACGCGGGCGTGCGCGTGGTGAACATGAGCTGGGGCGGCGGTGTCAAGGACATCGAGGCCGCGCTCGAGCAGAAGGGCGTCGGCGCCAGCCCCGAGGAGCGCAACGCGATGGCGCGCGAGATCTTCGGCATCCAGCGTGATGGCCTGCAGGCCGCGATCGCGGGCGCGCCCGAGATCCTCTTCATCGCCGCGGCGGGCAACAGCGACAACGACAACCAGTTCGCGGAGATGATCCCCTCGGCGCTCTCCTCGCCCAACCTCATCACCGTCGGCGCCGTCGACAGCGCTCTCAAGCCCACGAGCTTCACGACCTTTGGCAAGAACGTCGAGCTCTACGCGAACGGGTTCGAGGTCGAGAGCTACGTCCCCGGCGGCGTGCGGATGAAGTTCAACGGCACGTCGATGGCGGCCCCGAACGTCGCGAACCTCGCGGCGAAGATCGCCGCGATGGCCCCTGAGCTCTCACCGACGCAGATCATCGACGCGATGCGCCGCTTCTCAACGCCGATGGCCGGCTACGAGGGCCGGCTCGTGATCAACCCCGCGCAGACGCTGAGTGGGATGAAGAAGTAGGGACTGGGGATTGGGGACTGGGGTCAGATAAAGACATGAGGCCTCGCCCGACTGGGCGGGGCCTTTTTCTTGTGGCACCGGCCTCCCGGCCGGTGTTTTGGCTTTGGTTGGCACGCCGCTCCGCGGCGTGAGTCTTCGCGCCCTTATGATCTTGCGTGACGATCATGTGGATCTCCATCGCGTTGACCGGGATCCTGGGCGTGCCATTCGTGCTGCTCTGGTGGCGCTTGGCAGACCAGTGGGCCGACTCCGAGCACAAGCGGTTCAAGGTGAGCACGGACACGCGCGAGCGCGTGGTGATCAAGGATTTGAACGGGGATGCGAAGAGCGATCCGAAAGCGGATGCGTAGCGGGTGACGGCGTGGCACCATTGGGCGTGCCATCAGGCTGGGTGGCGCAGGAACGAAGACCCGGCGGGGACCGCCGGGCCACCCAAGACAGCCGTCCCAACGCAGACGGCTCACATCCCGATCGTGCGCGCCAGCATCGTCGCGACGACGACGTAGGCGTTGGAGAAGGGCTCTTCGCGCAGGAAGGTTGGGGCTCGGTCGAGGCCGCCGATGAAGGGGCGGAGCATCCAGCCCATCTGGATTCCGACGAAGGCGTAGAGGAGGAGCCAGGTCCAGGCGAGGTAGCCGTGGGCTGGGTTCTTCTTTCGCAGCGGGTGGTAGCCTCGGAAGATGACGATCTGGGCGATGATGGTGGCGAGGGTGAACATCGCGGCGTTGATGAGGACCGCGTCGGGCTGATCGAGACGTACCGAAGGCGCTCCCTAACTCACACCGGCACCGCGGCCGCGCTCAGCCGCGTGCGGACGTTGTCCAGCACGTTCATGTAGTTGATGTACGCGTCGTACGGCGAGTCGTAGTGGCTGAAGTACTTGTGGACGTCGCCGTCGGACCAGTACTTCGTGCACATGTAGTAGAAGTGGTCCGACGTCGTCAGCTTGCGCCAGTCGCCCAGCAGGTTCGCGGCGTGGTGCTTCTCGTCGTCGTCGCCCTCGCGCATCGCCTTGTCGAACCGGGCCTTGATGGGCTTCTCGAGGCGATAGGTCTCCTCGAGGGCGTTGTGCTGCATGGCGTTGCCGCGCCAGGCGGAGAGGTCGCGCTCGCTGTCGGCCCAGGAGATGTAGTCGTGGACGTCGTAGGTGTCGTGGGCGGGGAACTCGTCGAGTGCCATGCTGGGCGTGATGAAGTGGTTGTGGCCCTTGTTGATGTCAAAGACGGCCTCGGGGAGCTTGGCGAGGAAGTCAAAGATGCCCGTGTCGGCCCACTGGTGCTCGCCGAAGGTCTCGTAGTCCATGAAGAGGTTGCAGAGGTAGCCGCTGCCGTTGATGTGGTTGACCCACTTCGCGAACTTCTCGGCCGAGAGGGGCCACTCGGCCCAGCCGCGGTTGGAGAAGCGGAAGGCGATGTCATCCGAGAGGCGGTAGTTCTTGGTGAGGATGCCGAAGGGCTTGTTGTCCTTGAAGACGCACTTGCCCGGGGGCGTGTAGACAAAGTTAGGTGAACGCGCACCGAGGATGCGGTCGACGCCCTCGCAGAGCATCCCCTTCCAGCGATACTCGCCCTGCTCGTTCTTCATCTGGGCCACGTGCCACGCGAGGTCGTTGTTGTAGATGAGCTCGGTGTTGCGGAAGACCTGTGGCGTCTGGTTGAAGAGCGACTGGATCTTGCGGGTGTGCTGCTCCACCTGCTGGTCAAACTCCGGGCGCGAGTAGAGCCCGGCGAGCGCGTGGTTGTACGTCTCGCCGACGAACTCGCAGCAGCCGGTCTTGCCGAGCTCCTGGAACGTCTGGATGACGTCCGGGCACCAGCGCTCCATCTGGTCCAGCACGCACCCGGTGATGGCGTACGAGACGCGGAAGTTGCCCTTGTGCTTCTTCACAAGGTCGAGGATCAGTCGCGTGGTCGGGCGATAGCACTTGTCCGCGACCTTGCGGCAGATCTCCTCGTTCTTCTTGTCGTCGAAGTAGAAGGGGTCGTGGTCAAAGACGCTGTACCGACGGAGACGCCACGGCTGATGGACCTGAAAGTAGAAGACGACACTTGCCATGGGGCGAGTGTACCGGGGATCGGGGTGGGGCGGGTCGGGGCGGGTCCGGGTGGGCGGGTTCGAGGCGGGCTGGTGCCGAACGTGGTAAAACTGTCTGGATGCGGATTGGGCCGTCGCGGCGGATGCTTGCCTTGAGGCCGGATTGGCGCGAACCATGTGCCGGGGATGTGCGTCTGAAGCGGCGTGGCGAACGCAACGAAAGCAACGAACTCGATGAACGAGGAAGCAAGCGGTGGCTGAAACGATGGTGGCAACAGTGGAAGCAAACGTGCAAGCAACGGAGCACGCGCCCGCCTCGGGTTCGGGAGGCGCCGCCCATGTCGAGGTCCGGGGCCTCACGAAACGCTTCGGATCCACCTCCGGCGGCATCCTGGCCGTGGATGGCGTGACGCTGACCGTGCGTGCGGGCGAGGTGCTCGGATTTCTTGGCCCCAACGGCGCGGGCAAGAGCACGACGATGAAGATGCTGACGGGGTACCTTGCGCCGACGGCGGGCTCTGCCAAGATCTGCGGCATCGATGTCACACGCGATCCCATCGGGGCCAAGTCGCGCATCGGCTATCTGCCCGAGGGAGCGCCGGCGTACTCGGACATGACGGCATCGGGGTTTCTTTCCTTCATCGCGAGCGTGCGCGGGTACAAGGGCGCGGAGAAGAAACGCCGCGTGGCGCTGGCGGTGGAGCGGACCAACCTCGGCGGCGTGCTGGCGCAGCCGATCGAGACGCTCAGCAAGGGTTTCAAGCGGCGCGTTGGGCTGGCGCAGGCCATCCTGCACGAGCCTGATGTGCTCATCATGGACGAGCCCACCGACGGGCTGGATCCGAATCAGAAGCACGAGGTGCGGAACCTGATCCGGCTGCTGGCGGGTGGAGAGAAGGGAAGCGGCGGAGGTGCGGGACGTGGGGGTCGCGCGATCATCCTCTCGACCCACATTCTGGAAGAGGTTGAGGCTGTCTGCACGCGTGCCGTGGTGATCGCGAAAGGGAAGATCGTCGCGGATGACACGCCCCGCGCACTCGCGGCGAGATCTCGCTATCACAACGCACTGACGCTGGAGATACTCGTGCGGATGGAGGAGGCTGGCAGCGATGCGAGCGCGGTCGCCGCGGCGTTGCGCGAGGTTACGGGCGTTGCGGCGGTTGAAGGTGTCTCGGTCGCGCGTCAGTCGCAGGCCAGTTCAGGAGCAGACGCACGCGTGTCGTGCACGGTGATCCCCAATGCGCACGCATCGATCCAGGCCGAGGTCTCGCGGCTGATCAGGGCCAAGGGTTGGCAGGTCGAGTCGATGCGCGTTGAGTCGGGGCGGCTGGATGATGTCTTCCGTGATCTGACTGCGTCCTGAGAGTGTCGTATTCGTCCCCTGATTGTGGCTCTTCTGGGATTTCTTTCGGAGCAACGCAGCATGTTTCGCGGCACATGGCCGATCTTCAGGCGTGAACTCGCGGGCTACTTCGGCACGCCGGTGGCCTTCATCTTCATCGTGATCTTCCTCGTTCTGGCGGGCGTCTTCACCTTCCAGATCGGCGGCTTCTTTGAGCGTGGCCAGGCCGACCTGCGCCCCTTCTTTGACTTCCATCCGTGGCTCTACCTCTGCCTTATCCCCGCGCTCGCGATGCGACTCTGGGCCGAGGAGCGGCGCAGCGGCACGATGGAGCTGCTCATGACGCTGCCGATCTCTCGCGCTGGGGCCGCGCTGGGCAAGTTCCTCGCGGCGTGGGCCTTCGCTGGCCTGGCGCTCGCGCTGACCTTCCCCGTCTGGCTCACGGCCCGATACCTGGGCGATCCTGATGATGGCGCCGTGCTGACGGGATACATCGGCAGCCTGCTGCTGGCGGGGGGGTTCCTCGCGATCGGGGCGTGTGTCTCGGCCGCGACCAAGAGCCAGGTGATCGCCTTCATCATCACGGCGGTGGTCTCGCTGGGTTTCCTGCTCGCGGGGTTCTCGCCGGTGGTGGAGTTCTTCTCCGGGTGGGCGCCCGCCGCGATCATTGAGACCGTCTCGTCGATGAGCTTCCTGACGCGCTTTGACGCGATGGGCAAGGGCGTGATTGACGCGCGCGACCTCATCTTCTTCGGCAGCCTGATTGGAACGTGCCTCATCATCAACGTGCTGCTGCTGGAGCTGCGTGACTAACAAGTGCTTGTGAATCTGGATCTGCGTTTCAATGTGGGGCGGTTGCGAGAGATTGCCCCGAGGTTTGCTGAGAGGCTTGCCGTGAATCGAAGTCTTGTCGCCATCATCATCGTCGTGCTTGTCGCGGGCTTTGTCGCGCTCAACCTGATCTCGGGCACGCTCGTGCGTGGCGGCATGGGCGCACGGTGGGACGCGACCGAGGGTTCGCTCTTCACTCTGACGCAAGGCTCGCGCGAGATCGCCAAGAGCCCGCAGGAACCCATCAATCTCACCTTCTTTTACTCGGCGCGCCTCGCGCAGGGCCGCCCGAGCGTGCAGATCTACGCGCAGCGCGTTCGCGAGCTGCTCGAGGAGTTCGCGCGCGTCTCCGGCGGCAAGATCCGCCTCTCAATCGTTGATCCCGAGCCCTTCAGCGAGGCCGAGGACGCCGCCGTCGCCGCGGGGCTCACGGGCGTGCCGCTGGGTGAGGGTGAGTCGCTCTACTTTGGCCTGCTGGGAACCAACGCCATCGACGGGCGCGAGACCATCGCCTTCTTTGATCCCTCCAAAGAGCGGTTCCTTGAGTACGACGTGGCGCGGCTGATCGAGACGCTGGCCAATCCCACCAAGCCGATCCTTGGCCTGATCACCACGCTCCCGATGGAGGGCGGCGTTGCGATGGATCCGCGCAGTGGCCAGCCCACGCAGACGCCGCCGTGGAGGCTCATTCAGGAACTGCGCCAGTTGTACGACGTCCGCACGCTCGCGCGCCCGAGCGTCATCCCGCCCGAGATCAAGGTCCTGCTCGTTGTTCATCCGCGTGAGCTGCCGCCGAGGACGCTCTACGCCATCGACCAGTTTGTGCTGCGTGGCGGCGGGCTGATTGCGATGGTGGATCCCGCATCGGAAGCGCAGCAGGTGCCGCCTCCTGCGCCGACGCAGCCGCCGCCGGATCGTGCGAGCTCGCTCGGGCCGCTGCTGGGCGCGTGGGGCGTCGAGATTCCCGCTGGCGAGCTTGTCGGCGACACGGAGATGGGCCTGCGCGTGACGACGCCGGATGATCCGCGCGGCGAGCCGGTGCCGTACGTGCTGTGGATGGTGGCGCGAGCCAAGCAGATGAGCCGCGAGGATCCGGTGATGGCCGATCTTGAGACCATCAACCTCGCGTCGGTGGGGCAGATCCGAGCAACGGGCGATGCAGTGGGCGAGATGCCGCAGCGTGCGACGATCACGCCGCTGATCCAGACGACCAGGGGCGCGGGCGTGCTCGGTCTTGAAGCACTGACGCCGCCGATTGAGCCGCGCCGGCTCCTCAAGAGCTTTACGCCCGGGACAGAGCCCCTCACGCTCGCGGCGAGATTGACCGGCAACGTCAAGAGCGCGTACCCAGAGGGTGCGCCGCCCGTGGATGAAGAGAACGAAGCCGAGAGCAAGCTGGAAGCAGAGGCCGTGCTTCCAGCGCACTTGGCCGAGAGCGCTGGGCCGATCAATGTCGTGCTCGTCGCCGACAGTGATCTGCTGCAGGACATGTTCTGGTCGCGCGAGGAGAACCTCTTCGGCCAGCGCATCACGCGGCGTCTTGCGGACAACGCGGACTTTGTCATGGCTTCCATCGACAATCTCGCGGGTGGCAGGGCCCTCGCGGGCGTGCGGGCGCGTCGCGAGATCGCGCGGCCCTTCACCGTTGTGGATGAGATGGCGGCCCGCGCCGAGCGCGAGTTCCTGACGCAGCAGCAGATGCTCGAAGAACGCCTGACGCAGACTCAGCAGCGCATCGACGAGCTCGAGGCCGCTCGCGTGCAGGGCGACAACGCCCTGGCGCTGACGCCAGAGCAACAGGCCGAGGTTGATCGCTTCCGCGCCGAGGTCCTCGAGACCCGGCGCGAGCTGCGCGGCGTGCGCCTCAGCCTCCGCCGCGACATCGAGACCCTCGGCACGCAGCTCAAGTTGATCAACATCGCGCTGGTCCCCGCACTGATCTGCGTCGTTGCGATCGCGATGTGGATGGTGAGAAGCCTGCGCCGGCGCGCCGCGAGGGCGTGATCCACGATTGAACAGCAGGCACGCAGGTGCCCAGAAACACCGGAGAGGTGAGCACGAAGCATGACCGCACGAACGATGGCAATTCTCGTTGGAACCTCGCTCGCGCTCGTCGCCGCGGGCGCGATCGTCCTGCGCGCTGGCCAGCGATCCGGACAAGCCGCCTCCGCCGGTGTCGCGACACTCGGAGGCCCGCTCATGCCCGCGCTCGCGAGCAATCCCGATCGGGCGCAGCGCATCATCGTCACGCGCGGCGGGGTGCGCGTCGAGGTCGAACGCGTTGAGACGACCGATGCGGGCACGAGCCGCTGGGTGGTTGCAAGCAAGTACGGATACCCCGCCGATGAGCGCGTCGTGCGTGCCGTGCTCACCGGCGCCATCGACGCCGTGGTTGTTGAAGAGAAGACGGCCCTCGCGTCCAACTTCGCCCGCCTGGGCATCGCGGACCAGAGCGATGGTGGCGCCACCGCGGCGCGTGGCAGCATCTCAACGCGCCTCAGGATCGAAGAACAAGGCAGCAAGCCCGAAGCCGGTGCGAGCGCTCAGCCCGCCGTTCTCGGTGACGTGCTGATTGGGAAGCCTGAACTGCCCGCAGCGGGCGCGCCAAGATCGGCCGGTGCGACCACTTCGCCTCGCCTCTTCGTTCGTCGCGTCGGCGAGGAACGTGCGCTCCTGGCAGAGGCATCACTCGCGCCGGAGACTGACTGGCTCGGCTGGGTCTCAACGCTGATCTCAAGGCTGGACGAAGAAGCAATCGACAAGGTCGAGATCACCCATCCCGGCTCCACACCGCTCGTGTTCGAGCGCTCAGCGGAGTCTGGCATGCTCGCGCTCAGCGGCGTTCCCGAGGGGCGAACGCTGCGCGATGCGATGGCACCGGCACGCATCGCATCGGTCGTATCAACGCTGACGTTCGAGGACGTGGCGCCCGCCGCGACGATCCAGATGCCCGAGAGCGACGTCGTGACGACGCGCTTCACGCGTCGCGACGGCCTCGTGATGACGGTCCGAACGCTCAAGGTCGGGAGTGACTTCTGGATCAGCGCCGGGGCGGCCGTCAGCGAGGAAACCACCGCGCAGAATCCCGAAGCAGCACCCGCAGCTGAAGCCCGCTCGATGAACGAGCGCTGGAAGCCATGGGCCTTCCGTGTCGCTCCATTCCGAGGCGAGGACCTCACGCGCACGCTCGAAGACCTGCTCGAGCCCGCGGCGGCGGAGGTGCCATCGCCATCGCAACGCCCTCCGAGCGGCACCGAGCCCGCACCGCAGTGAGCCATAAGGTTTGCAAAGGAATGTAGTTGCGACTGTTTAGTGGAGAATCCACAAACCGCGCGAACAAGACGCTGGGCTTCGCGTCTAGAGTAGTCGTTGCAACAAGCATTCGGCCTCGCGGCGGGGACGTTCCCCATGCCTGACCACCTCAGGCAGTTCGCGCGAGGCCATGGACCGAGTCACCGTTCAGCTCGCATTGCAGACCTCAGGAGATTCTGACCATGAAGACGTGCCCTTTGTGCATCGGCGGGACCATGACCTTGATCGCGGCGGCCGGCCTCGCTGGCGTTCTCACGCTCGGCGGCATGGGCCTGGGTTCCAGTGCTGCTCCCGCCATCACGGCGGCGGCCGTTGCGGCCCCTGCCGCCGAAGGCGTCTTCGCCGTTGACAAGACCCACTCGACCGTCGTCTTCCGCATCCAGCGCAACGGCGGCGCGCCCTTCTACGGCGTCTTCGGCGAGATCGACGGCAACTTCAACATCGATCACGAGGATCCCACCAAGAGCACCATCGACGTCAAGATCCCCGTCGCCAGCGTCAACAGCAACAACGCAGGGCGCGACAAGCACCTCAAGAACGCCGACTTCTTCTCCGCCGATGAGTTCCCCAACGCGACCTTCAAGGCCACCAAGTTCACCAAGACCGGCGACAAGCAGTACGACGTCACCGGCGACTTCACCCTCCGCGGCACCACCAAGCCCCTGACCATCAAGGTCAAAGAGACCGGCACCGGCCCCGCGCGCGGCGGCGGCACTCAGGTCGGCCTCGATGTCCAGTTCTCCTTCAAGCGCACCGACTTCGGCATCAACTACAGCCCGCAGTCTCTCGGCGACGAAGTGGCCATCATGGTCGGCCTCGAAGGCGTCCAGAAGTAAGACGCTCGACATGATCCTGCCTGACTGATCACGATCCTTCTCGTGTTCCGGGGCCGGGCTCACCCGCCCGGCCTCCGGTTTTTCTGGCGCATCGTCCCACAGCGAGTGAGGCCACCATGGATCCGGCCCTGCAGAAGTCTCTGGCTCTGGGCGTGCTTCCACCCGCACTCTTCACCGGCATCGTGCTCCTGCTCGCGTGGTGGTGGCGGCGCATGCCCGAGAGTGCCGAAGCCCGCGCCGCGCTCCTCCCGCCCAGCAACACCAACACCATTGGCGAGCGCCTCTGGCTCACGCCGCTGGTCTTCGCGATCGCCTACCTCCCCGTCCATCACTTCCTGCTCGGTGGCTTTAAGCCCCAGCCCATCGCCGCGGCGGACTGGATGCCGCACGTTGCGGTCCTTGCGGGCGTGCTCGGAGCGCTCGCGACCATCGCGCGCATGCCCATCGCCGTGCGCTGGGTCTGGCGGGCCCTGGTCTGTGCCGCCATCGCCGGCGCCATCGCCAGCGGCAAGATCCGCAACGGCTGGCCGATGTCTGAGGCCATCCCGACGCTCGCCGCCTTCGTCATCCACACGCTCTTTGCGTGGTGGCTCTTCGAGCGCGTGACGGATCGCACGCGTGGCCCCGGCGGCCCCATCATCCTCATGATCTACGCCGCGGGCGTGAGCCAGGTCCTCGCGCTCGCCTTCTACTCACTGCGCCTTGCGCAGATGCCCACCGCGATGGCCGCCGTCGCGGGCGCTGCGATGGTCGTCGCGCTGATCAGGCCGCGATTCACGCTCGCCTTCGGCGGCGTGCACGTCATCCTGCTCGTCTCCAACGCCGCGCTGCTGCAGGGCGTCCTCTTCCCCGGTGATGCGATCCTGCCGCGCGTTCTCCCTTGGGTCCTGCTCGCAAGCCCGCTACTGGCCGCGCTCGCGGATTTCATCCCACTCAAGGGGTGGAAGCTGGTTGTGGTGCGGAGCGTGCTCGCGGTCATCCCCGTCGCCGCAGCGATCGGCGTCGCGGTCTCGCTTCGCCCTGCGGATGAGTACTAGCGCCGCAGCGGCCCTGCGGGGCGTCGAATCTCGACCGGAACGTCCGGATGTCGAGAAGACGCGACCACCTCCGTACGCTCGACGCCGCCAGTGTGTCGGCGAAGATAGACGGAGAAGCATCCATGAGCAACCCCAGTCAGTCGCGTCCGCGTCAGTCCGCCGCGGCGGCGGTGGTGGATTCAACGTGGTTCCAGTCGACCTCCATCGGCGCAATCCTCGTGTCGTCCATCCTCATCGGCGTTGAGACCTACGTCCAGCATCCGGCTTTCTTCTGGGTGCAGAAGGCGTGCGTGCTGGTCTTCATCGTTGAGCTGGCGCTGAGGTGGGTCGCGCGTGATTCGGCCCGCGCCTTCTTCAAGGATGGCTGGAACATCTTCGACATCATCGTGATCGTCGCGGCCTTCCTCCCCGCCAGCGGCGACTGGGCCCCGATCGTCCGGACGCTCCGAGTCCTGCGCGTCTTCCGCCTCGCCCGCAACATCCCCGAACTGCGCCTCATCGTCAACGTGCTCCTCAAGAGCGTGGTCTCCATGAAGTACGTCACGCTGCTCGCGCTGATGTGCTTCTACATCTTCGCCATCATCGGCGTCAAGCTCTTCAGCACGCGCATGCCCGAGCAGTTCGGCACGCTCCACGAGGCCTTCTTTACGCTCTTTCGGATCCTCACCGGCGATGACTGGTCCGAGCTGCGCTACAAGATGATCGAGGGCCTCGATGCCAGCCACATGTCGTACTGGGTCGGCACGCTCTACTTCGTGCTCTGGATCATCATCGCGACCTTCGTGCTCGTGAACCTCATCGTCGGTGCCATCATCAACAACTATCAGGAAGTGCAGAACGCCGAGCGCCATCGCTTCCCCGGCAAGGCCACCAGGGCCCAGGACCTCGACAAGCGGATCGACGAGCTCCTCTCGGAGGTGCAGAGCCTTGCCCGCGAGCGATCCAAGCTCGACGACTGACGCTCAGTGGCCTGCACGCAAGGTCAAGACCTGCGATACTCACCCCATGTCCGTCCCACCCAGCGACTCAATCGAAGTCCGTCCACCCGACAACGGTGCAGGCAGCCGTCGTGGCTGGCTCTCGCTGATCATCAGCACCGCGATCATCTTCGGCTTGGGTGCCCTGCTCGCCACGTGGTGGGGCGGGCTCAATGCTCCTGGCGCGAGTTCCACCATGCCAACCGCATCGAGCGAATCCGCCACTCCACGCATCGAAGTCGTTGACCTCCGGCCACACGCGCGACCCTTCGCGAGGTTCGTCCCCGGCGGCACACCACCACCCGGCGGGTGGCCCATCATCGTCTTCCTTCATGGCCGCATGGAGCAGGGGAGCGACCCGCTCCGCGCCATGAGCGTCGGCCTGGGCCCCGCGCTCCTGCGCGACGCCTCGCGCTTCCCCGCCGTTGTGATCTTCCCGCAGTTCCCAGACGGCGGCAACTGGAAGAGCGACGAGCGCGCCGCGGACGTCATCGCCGCACTCGATCAGACGCTCGGCTCCGTCCCCACCAGCGTCGCGCGCGTCACGCTCACGGGCCTCTCGATGGGTGGCCAGGGTGTCTACGAAGTCGCCTCGCGACATCCCGATCGCTTCAAGCGCCTCGGCCCCCTCTGCGGCTGGTCATCCGGTGACGCCGCCGTCCTCGCGCAACTCCCCATCTGGATCCACCACGGCGAAAAGGACTCCATCATTCCCGCGAGCGAGTCCGTGACGATGCGCGAGCGCCTCACCGCCGCCGGCGCGACCGACGTCCGCCTCAACCTCTACCCCGACGATGGCCACGACTGCTGGACCCGCGCCTACGCCAATCCAGAGTTCATCGCCTGGCTCATCGCGCCGCACCCGGCCAGCGCAACCGGCGGCGAGTGACGCGAGGCCGAGAGGTTCAGCCTGAAGCCCAGCCACCGCGCGCACGGACTTCATTTCCCGCTTTCCCGCTTTCCCACTTTTCGCTTTCCCCCCCTCTCCCTACTTCACGCACCGGAAGACATACGCCGGCGGCAGGTTCGCCAGCACCAGCCTGCTCCGCGTGATCTGCGAGAAGTACCGCGGCAACAGCGCATGGAACCGCCGCCCCGCCCGCGTGTAGAGCCCCACGGAATACGCGAACGTCGCCATCTGCCCCCCAGGCCTCAGCGCCCGGACCGTGGCCTCCAGGATCTGGATCTGGAGCGACTCCGGGAAAGCCGCCCACGGCAGCCCGCTCACGATCGCATCCAGGTGCTCGACGCCCTCCGCCGCGGCGAACCGCTCAACCTCGTGCGCACTCCCCTCGTACAGCTTGAGCGCCGGGAAGCGTCCGCGCAGCGCCGCGACCAGAACATCGCTGCGCTCGATCGCGAAGAACGTCGCGCCCGGATCCAGACGTGCGAGGATCGCCTCGGTAAACACGCCCGTTCCCGGGCCATACTCGCAGACGCGAGCCTTGGGCCCAAAGTCGATCGTCACGAGCATTTCTTTCGCCAGAGCCCGCGAACTCGGGGCGATCGCACCGACCATGGTCGGTCGTAAAATGAATTGGCGCAGGAACTTAGCGTGATTCATCATAAAAAGCGACCCACTTCCTTCGAGATTCTCGCATGTAGGAGGTTAGTCCCCGAGATAGGTATTTGGTACGTGTACGGATTCGGACAAAATGGTAGGATAATGCTTGTGTGACGGTCGTCCGTGCGGGTAGATTACGAGTCTGGTGTTTCTCACTGGGTCCGAAAAGCTGTTTGTGTTTGCCAGCGTGGCTTGTTCGTGAAAGTCGTTCGTGAAAGTCGTCGGAACGTGCAAGGTGGTCAGGTCGTGATACTTGGCACAGGTCTCTCGGAAGGAGCAATGGTCATGAAGAATCTTTCCCAGCGTTCATTCTCGCGTTCTTCGCTTGCGTTCTGCGCGGCCCGGGTGCTCACGCCCCTGGCGGTGCTGCTCGCCGCGGGCCTCTCGACTGAGGTCAGCGCCCAGGTCGACAGCCGCTTCACCTACCAGGGTGAGCTGAAGGACGCCGGCAACCCGGTCAGTGGCGTCTACGACCTTCGCTTCCGCCTGTACAACGCGCAGGTCGGCCCCGCGCAGGTCGGCCCTCAGGTCACGGTCCCGGGCGTCGCGATCGTCGATGGCCTTTTCAATGCTGAGGTCAACTTCGGCCCCGGCGTCTTCACCGGCGCACAGCTCTGGGTTGAGATCGACTCGCGTCCCGCCGGCGGCGGCGCGTACGTCACGCTCGCCCCGCGCCAGCGCCTGAACGCTACGCCCTTCTCGGCCTACGCCCTCGCGGCCAACACCGCCGCCTCCGCGACCACCGCGACGACGGCCACCACCGCCAACAACGCCCTCAACCTCAACAGCCAGCCTCCTGCCTTCTACACCAACGCGGCCAACCTCAACGCCGGCACCCTCCCCAGCGCCCGCCTCACCGGCGCCTACTCCAACGCCCTCACACTCAGCAACGTCGCCAACGTCTACTTCGGCAGCGGTGCCAACCTCACCGGCATCAACGCCACCAACATCAGCAGCGGCACGCTCAGCGACGCCCTCCTCTCCGCCAACATCGCCCGTCGCAATCAGGTCAACACCTTCACCCAGCAGAACAACTTCGACCTCCAGACCACGTTCAACAACAACATCGTCGCCAGCGACGCCAACGGTGGCGACGCCATCAGCCTCACCGCCAACTCCGTCGCCGCCGGCAACTTCCTGACCACCGGCCTGCGCATCAACACCGCGGGCAACACCACCCACTACGGCATCTACTCCAACGCCACCGGCACCACCGGCACGGCCTTCACCTACTACGCATGGAACGAATCCCCCGGCGGCCACGCCTTCCGCGCCTTCATGCCCAACGCCGCCGGCGGCGTCAACTACGGCATCTCCATCTCCAACGCCAGCACACAGGGCTTCGGCGCTCAGATCATCAACACCGCCACCAGCGGCACCACCTACGGCGTCTACGCCGAGAATAACAGCCCCGACGGCTACGGCCTCTTCGCGCTGCATGATGCCACGACCGGCACCGGCCCCGCGATCTTCGGCCGCACCGACTCGACCTCCGCAGGCGCCTATGCCATCCACGGCCAGGTGAACGCCACTTCGGCCGGCGGCTCCTCCGCCGGCGTTCGTGGCGAGAACCTCTCCACCACCGGCCTGGGCATCGGCGTGTTCGGCTCCCAGAACGGCGGCGGCTACGGCGTCTACGGCACCACCGTCACCGGCTACGGCGTCTACGGCCGCGCCTCCGGCGCGGGCGACGGCGTCTACGGCTACAGCGTCGGCGGCTACGGCGGGTACTTCGACACCGGCGTCGCCGGTGGCGCAGCCCTCTACGTCGTCGGCACCGCCAGCGTCGGCGTCATCACCATCCGCGGCGGCGCCGACCTCGCCGAGAAGTTCGAGTTCAACTGCCAGTCCACCGAGATCCTCCCCGGCATGGTCGTCATGATCGATGACGAGCACGACGGCGGCATGGAGCTCGCCACCGGCGCGTACAACAAGCGCGTCGCCGGCGTCATCTCCGGCGCCAAGGAACTCGCCGCTGGCATGGTCCTCGGCGACTTCGAAGGCGCCAAGAACCCCCACGCCGTCGCCCTCACCGGCCGCGTCTGGACCTACGTCGACGCCTCCGAGAAGGCCGTCGAGGCCGGTGACCTCCTCACCACCAGCAACACGCCGGGCTACGCCATGCCCGTCATCGACGCCGATCGCGCCCACGGCGCCACCATCGGCAAGGCCATGACCAAGCTCGCCAAGGGCGAGAAGGGCATGGTCCTCGTCCTCGTGAACCTCCAGTGAGCCAGGTGATCCAAAGGACACGCCCTCCGACTGTTCCCGACGATCACAACGAAAGGAGATCCACGATGAACACGCAACTCTCGCGCGGGCGCTCAGGCACCCTCGCGATCCTGACCGGGGCGGCCCTCGCCCTCACGCTCTGTGCGGGCTCCGCGCTCGCTCAGGGTGAGCTTCCCAAGCTCTTCCTCCCGGCGGTAGCGCCCGAGGGAGCAACGCCCTTCAAGCAGTCCATCGCGCACATGCCCGCGCTGGTCGACACCGGGCTGCTCGCGTCGTCGGGCCCCGGCACCAAGATCGAGCTCAACGTCGATCCCATGCGTTCCTTCACGATGACCGTAACGAAGGTCGAGCGTCGTCCGGACGCAACCTTCTCCGTCTTCGGCACCATCGACGGTGCCGAGGGCACCAGCGTCATCTTCTCCGTGCAGGACGACGCCGTCGCCAGCGATATCACGGCGCCGACTTGGGGCGTCCACTACAAGACCAAGTACGCCGCCAACGGCGTGCACCTGGTCTGCAACATCGACGACATGAAGTACGCGCCCTGCGGCGGTACCAAGAAGTCCGAGCCCCTCATCCCCGGCGAAGAGCCCGAGGACTGGGTCCCCGAGGCCGAGGAGATCCTCAACCTCCCCCGCTTCACAGGTGAAGAGCGCAACGGCGAGCAGAGCGGCGATCCCACCCTCGGCGCGTGCGCCGCGCCAGTGGTCGTCTTCGACGCCATGATCGTCTACACCGATGTGGCCCGCCTCGCGGCCGGCGGCACCAGCGCGATCCAGGCCGAGATCCAGCTCGCCATCGATCGCACCAACGAGTCCTACGACAACAGCCCCATCTCCGCCCGCATGCGTCTCGTCAGTCGCTACGAGATCACCTACAACGAGGTCGGAACCTACGACGACCACCTCGACCGTCTCACCGGTACCAACGGCCAGGGCGGCGCCGCCCCCTGGACCACCACCCGCACCAACCGCGACACCAACAACGCCGACTTCTGCACGCTCTTCGTCGCCGACGGCGAGTTCTGTGGCCTCGCCTGGTGCACCTCCGCCGCCGACCGCGGCTACTCGATCGTCACCTGGGACTGTGCCGCGGGCAACCTCAGCCACCCCCACGAGATCGGCCACAACCAAGGCTGCGGCCACGACATCGCCAACGGTAGCTGCGGCTACTCCAACTACGCCTACGGCTGGCGCTTCAACGGCAACGACGGCAACCAGTACCGCACCGTCATGGCCTACGCCCCCGGCACGCGCATCCCCTACTTCTCCAACTCCGCGCAGACCTACCTGGGCACCGCCACCGGCACCGCCACCGCCGACAACGAGCGCGTCATCGAGGAACGCAAGGGAACCTGCGAAGCCTTCGAGACCACCCGCTGGGACATCTGGGTCGATCCGAGTTTCGGTGGCGTCATCGAGATCGGAACCTTCACCTTCCCCTACGACACAGTCGCCGAGGGCGTCGCCAACCTCGACACCTGGGTCGGCGGTGCCAGCGAGTTCCCCAACCTCTACCTGAAGGAAGGAACCAACACCTTCACCGGCACCATCAGCAAGGTCATGACGATCTCGCCCTGCGGCGGGCCCGCCACGATCGGCAACTGATCCAGCCTCGGACATCATGATTCCAAGCACGGCCCGGGGACGCGTGTCCCCGGGTCTTTTTCTTTCTTCCGCCCGCGGCACGGCCGGTACACTGCCCGCATGGCCGACCCTGATCCCACCCCGCTGGCCGAGTTCCTGAACGAGCGGGACATCGCCTGCCCCGTCTGCTCATACAACCTCCGCGGCGTGAAGGCCAGCGCCTGCCCCGAGTGTGGCCACGCCCTCACCCTCTCCGTCCAGACCTCAGCCTCGCCCCACGGCTGGACCGCCTTCCTCGTGCTCGCCTTCGGCTGGCTCCTCCTCGCCAGCACGATGAACACCATCCGCAACACCACCATCATCCGCGGCTACGCCACCCTCCCGACCTACACACCCATGGGCGTCCTCGCCCCTCAGCCCCCGGGCACGCTCATGGTCGAGCCCGATCCCGCCGCCAGCGGGGCGCAGGCGATGGGCACCATCGCCTGGCCCGAGTGGTACCAGTTCGTTCCCGGTGAGATCTGGTTCCGGCTGGTCTGGGGCATCAGCCTCCTCATCGCCGCCGCGATTGGCATGGCCCTGACGCTCCGCGCGACGCAGACCCGCGCCGGCCGCGCCAGCCTGCGCAGAGGCTCCCTCTCACGCCTCTCGCGCTTCGCCCTGCTCACCTTCGCGATCTACGCCGGAACCCACGTCTACTGGTTCCTCGAAGAAATGCTCTACTGAGAAGTGATGGAAGCACCAAGGAAGGGGGCCGCGAGATGCCAGAAGTTGCTTTGATCTCAGCTGATGCCGAGGCGCTGCGAGGGTTCCTCGCCACGCGCGACGTGCCCTGCCCAAAGTGCAACTTCAACCTCCGGGGCTGCACCAAGCCCCTCTGCCCGGAGTGCGCCGAACCGATCCGGCTGATGGTGGCGCGCTCGGACGGCCTGTGGACGATGCGCCACCTGCTGGTCGCGGTGGTGGCGGCCCAGTCGCTCTCCTTTACGATCTTCTCTCTCCACCACCTGTCGTCTTTCGCGGCGAACTACAAGGCCATGTGGTCCTCCGCGCGGATGCAACTGGTGCTGAACACGGTCTCAATGGCTGTCATGATGGGAGTTGCTGTTGGACTCACGGTGGTGCTGACGAAGTACATCCTGCGGCGGAAGCGCACGGATGTGCGCGCGGTGTCCGGCCTCCTTCTGGGCTTCCTCCTTGCGATGGCGATCTCTATCGGATGGAGTCTGTTGTACTCGCTGTTCCTGGCCCTCACATGGCTCGCGAGCAGCCTCACGCTGTAGCCGCGGAGACGCCCGTGTGCCGATGAGCGATGGAGGAGACCCACCCCATGAACCCGCAAGCCGACCTCGACGCACTCCGCAACTACCTCGCCACCCGCGATGCCCCCTGCCCCTCCTGCGGCTACAACCTGCGAGCCCTGACCACGGGCACCTGCCCCGAGTGCAATCAGGAAATCGCGCTCCGCGTCTCCCTCGTCGACCCGCGCGTGGGTCTCTTCCTTGTGGGCGTGGTGGGTTGGGCGCTCGGAGCAGGGTTCAGCGTGCTGCTCCTGATGTACGGTGGGATCGCGATCTTTCGATACGGCAATCTCAGCCCGGGCGATCTCTTCTTTGTGATCCTGCTGACCGGTGGCGTCGCGCAGGGGAGTGTGCTTCTGAGCTTGCTGATCTGTAACCGCCGGGTCCGGCGATGGAGCACGCAGTGGCGGGTGCTGGTGGCGGTGTCGGGGTTCGCGGCGAGCCTCGCCAACGTCCTGATCTTCGCCCTCAACGTCCGCTGACGGGTCACGACGTTCCGCCTGCACCCCTTCCCCCGCTTCGGCGTATGGAAGGGTGTCCGGAATGCCGATAACGAGCATGGCGAAGCCTCGCACCGGCCGGCCCTCCAGCCCTGCCGCCGGATCTCTGCACCGGGAGCCGATCATGCCGATCACGCCGCACACCGATCTCTCGCCCGAGCTCCTCAGCCATATGCAGCGCATCAAGGCCAAGGCCATCGAGTATGGCCTCGATTTCTTCGAGGTCGTCTTCGAGGTGCTGCCCTTTGACATCATGAACCAGATCGCCGCGTACGGCGGCTTTCCCACGCGCTACCCGCACTGGCGCTGGGGCATGGAATACGAGAAGCTCAGCAAGCGCGACGCCTATGGCCTTGGCCGCATCTACGAGATGGTGATCAACAACGATCCCTGCTACGCCTACCTGCAGGAGTCCAACGCCGTCACCGATCAGAAGCTCGTGATGGCCCACGTCTATGGGCACGCGGACTTCTTCAAGCACAACTTCTGGTTCAGCAAGACCAACCGCAAGATGATGGACGAGATGGCCAACCACGCCACCCGCGTCCGCCGCCACGCCGAGCGCCACGGCGCCGAGAACGTCGAACGCTTCATCGACGCGTGCCTCGCGATCGACAACCTCATCGACCCGCACAGCGCGTACCGCGCCGCCCCCGCCGGCCGCTCGCGATCGAGCGAGGAAGCCCCGCGCCCAGATCCCTTCGAGGCCGACAAGTTCGCCGCGAAGGACTACATGGACCCCTTCATCAACCCGCGCGCCGAGATGGATCGCCAGCGCGAGGAGTTCAAGAAGAAGGCCGAGGCCCAGCGCTCGCGATTCCCAGAGGAGCCCGCGCGCGATGTGATGCTCTTCCTGCTGCGCAACGCGAGCCTCGAGCCCTGGCAGCAGGACATCCTCTCGCTGATCAGAGACGAAGCGTACTACTTCGCGCCCCAGGGCATGACCAAGATCATGAACGAGGGCTGGGCGACGTACTGGCACAGCCGCCTGATGACCCAGCATTTCCTGGAAGCACGCGAGATCATCCACTACGCCGACCAGCACAGTGGCGTCGTCCACATGCCCCCCGGCGGCTTCAACCCCTACAAGATCGGCGTCGAACTCTTTAAGGACATCGAGCGCCGCTGGGACACCGGCCAGCACGGCGCCGACTGGGAACGCCTCGACGGCCTCGGCGACAAGTCCGTCTACAACGACGGCAGCCTCAAGGGACGCCAGAAGATCTTCGAGGTCCGCAGCATCTACAACGACGTCTCCTTCATCGATGAGTTCCTCACCGAGGAGTTCGTCGAGAAGCACAAGATGTACCAGCACAAGCGCGACCCGCAGACCGGCGAGATCAAGGTCGTCAGCCGCGACTTCAATCGCGTCAAGCAGACGCTCCTCCACCACCTCACCAACGCGGGCCAGCCCTTCGTCTACGTCGTCGACGCCAACTACCTCAACCGAGGCGAGCTCGTCCTCGCGCACAAGTACACCGGCGTCGAGATCGAAGCCGCGAAAGCCGGCGAAGTCCTGCGCGCGATGGCGATGCTCTGGGGCCGCCCCGTCCATCTCCTCACACGCATCAACGAAGACCAGCACCTCCTCACCGCAACCCCCGGCGAAGAAAAACTCCGCCGCGAAAAAGTCTCCGACGACACCCCCCCGCCAGCCCACACGCTGTGAGCGAAGTGGCGAAGTGGCGAAGTGGTCAAGTGGTCAAGTGGTCAAGTGGTCAAGTGGCCAAGTGGCTTGGGATTCCCAGCTTTCGTCTTCCACTCGACCACTCCGCCACTCGGCCACTCGACCACTTTTTCCCCCCTCCATACCGCCCTTGTGCGCAAAGTTCGCGACCAACGGCCCAACCCGTTGGACTTCCGGCCATCCGCCTGTATGGTGCATGGTCGGTGTGTGGCTCGTCGTCCGTCCCGGGCGTTCCGTGGTCGGAAACGAAACAGCCACCGCCGCGTAGGAGGTTGGGTCCAATGTCGAACGCAACTGGTTGTGCCAACTGGCTCAGGAGTCTGATCGTGGCAGCGTCCGTGGCCGTCATTCTGCTCGGTTCCGGCGCCGCGCTCTCCGGCTGCCTGGACCTCGCTCCGGCCCACGCCGCAAGGTCCGATGCGCTCGCCCTCCGTACCCACCTCGACCAGCGCCTCGATGACAACGCGACGCTCGTCGCCACGCTCGAATCCCGCGGCACGCCCCCAACCACACCCGAGCTCCTCGAAGCCCGCCGCACCCTCGCCTCCGATCAGGCCCGGCGCGACCAGATCGACGCCCTCATCCAGCACCTCGACGAGCTCATGGCGCAGGCCCAGTCCGACACGACAGCGACGAACAGCACCCTCCCGGGCACCATCATCCCCGACCCCACCAGCATCCTGAGCCAAACACTTCCCGAGCCACTCCGCTCCCCGATCCTCCTCGGCTCGGCGGCACTCGTCGCCCTGATGCGGGCCGCCCAACTCAAGCGGGCCCTCGCTTCCGTGACCCGGGCCATCGACGCTGCGATGAAGCAGGATCCGGAGTTCAAGGACAAGTTCCTTCAGCACGCCCACACCTTCCGGACGATGCAGACCGCAACCGCAAGGCGGGTCATCGACGAACTCAAGAGACCGCCAGCGATCAGGATTCCTGTCTGAAGCAGGCACTGGGGACTGGGCACTGGGGAAGACAAAGAAAAGAACGCTTCCGCAGATCCAACCCAAACGCCTTCCTCCGTGCCCCTCCGTGCCCCTCCGTGACCTCCGTGGTGAGTGCTCTTTCCTTCTTCTTCTTCTTCGTCCCCCAGTCCCCAGTCCCTAATCTCTTCTCTTCCGAGGCCCCCAATGCCCATCTCCCAATCCCCACGCCCTTCCCGCCGCCTTGCCTTCACGCTCATTGAGCTGCTGGTGGTCATCTCCATCATCGCGCTCCTGATCGGCATCCTCCTCCCGGTCCTCGGCGGCGCCCGCAACACCGCCCGCCGCACCAAGTGCCTCGCCAACCTCAAGGGCATCGGCGTCGGCATCTCTCTCTACATGCAGGATGAGAGCAAGGGCCTCCTCCCCAGCGTCCGCCCCTTGAACGACGGCGACAACGAGAACGATCCCACCCTCCTCGACGTCCTCTCAAAGTACACCGACGCCGCAATTCCCTTCGAGCAGGCCGATGGCGACTGGGTCGTCTCCGATCCCTGGCGCTGCCCCAGCGACATCGGCGGCAGCGACGCCGCCACCAACTTCCGCCCCCGCTGGAGCACCGCCGGCACCTCATACGAGTACACGCCCGGCATCCTCATGGTCGTCGCCGAGATCGCCACCGTGAGGCAGCCCCAGCTGGGCATCAGCAAGGCCTACGAAGTCGCACGCCCACCCCTCACGGTCCTGATTGACGCCGACGACTGGCACAACCCACGCTTCGACGCCAACACCAGAAGCGAAACCCCGCAGGAAGCCCGCTGGGATCGCAACGGCGTCTTCTACGGCGACTGGCGCGCCGACAAAGCCCCCTTCCTCACCCAGGAACGAGCCGAAGAAATCTTCGCCGATATCGTCCAATACGGCGGCGGCCTCGGCGGCTGATCGCCCACCAAACTGACCAGGAAGATTCACCACAGAGACACAGAGGCCACAGAGAGGAATGCTTGATGACATGCACGACCGAGGACACGCTCCGTGACTGATCGAGAGATCTCTGTTTTCTCCTGCTCACCAGTACCCAGTGCCCAATCCCCAGTCCCTTCTCCTCCGTCTTCCTTCCCAATCCTCTCTCTTCCTCTGCGTTCTGAATTTCTCCGCTTCTAGTACCAAGTGCCTCCCTCCGTGCCCTCTGTGTCTCTGTGGTGAACTGTCTTTTCCCCGAGCTACCTATGAATCCCACCTACCGCGGATCAACCGGAATCCTCTCCAAGCTCTCCGCCCCCTTCCGCGCGATCGCAACGCTCGATCTCCGCTCCATCCCCGACGCGCTCGCTTCCGTCGGCACCTGGTGGCGCACCATGGAGCCGCGCCGCCGCCAGCGCACCAGCATCGTCGGCGGCGCCGCGCTGCTGCTGCTCCTCAGCGGCGGCATCTACCTCTCCCTCCCGCGCTTCCAGCCCGACTACGACGATGCCGACATCGACGACATCTTCGACTACACCCTCCTCTCTGATGAGTTCAACAACCTCCCCGTCGAGGAGCGCCTCAAGCTGCTCGGCAAGCTCGTCAGCCGCCTCAAGAACATGGGCTCGGGCGACAGCATGCTGCTGGCCTCCTTCGCCGCGGGCATCGCGGGCTCCGCGCGCGACCAGATCGAGCGCAACGCCTCGCGCCTCGCCATCGACCTCTGGGACAAGCACGCCAAGGACTACGGCAGCGTCCCCGCCGAAGAACGCGAGAAGTTCCTGGAGCAGGCCTTCGTCGATTTCTCCCGCACCATGGAGGCCGTCGGCGGCGAGATCCGCGACGTCTCCGATGCCGACCGCATCAACGAAGTCCGCCGCCAGGCCCAGCGCGACCGCGAGGCCATGGGCGATGGAAACAACGCGCCCCCGCCGCAGGCCCTGGGCCGCATGTTCGAGTTCATGAACAACAACATCGGCAGCCACGCCAACCCCGAGCAGAAGACCCGCGGCCTCCAGATGATGCGCGACATGACCCGCACCTTCCGCGGTCAGGACATCGCCACCGGCAAGCCCAAGGGGCCCGGTTGAGCCAAATTGAAGCGGCGCACGTGCCGAGCCCACCGCTCGTCACTCTCGTCGCTCTCGTCACCGCCCCTTCTTGAGCCACGCGTCGAGCTTCTCCCGCGGCCACGTGTTGACGCAGGCCTCCTTCGTGCACCAGCCACGCCGCGCCGTCATCACGCCGAAGCGCAGGTTGTCAAAGTCGCCCGGCTCATGCACATCGCAGTCGATCGCGATCATCGCGCCGGCGTTCATTGCCTGCCTCACGTGCGTGTCGCGCAGATCAAGGCGCATCCAGTGCGAGTTGACCTCGAGCGCAACCTTGTGCTCCACCGCCGCGGCGATCAGCTTCGCCATGTCCGGCGACAAACCCGCCCGCCGATTCACAAGCCGCCCGGTCGGATGCCCAAGCACATGGACCAGCGGATGCGAGACCGCACGGATCAGCCGCGCGGTTGCGCCAGCAGAGTCCTGCGTCAACGCCGCGTGTGGACTCGCAACCACGATGTCGAGCATCGCCAGCAGCTCATCGTCATAGTCGAGCGTGCCATCACCAAGGATGTCAACCTCAGAGCCCGCAAGCACGCGGATGCCGCGGACCTTCGCGCCCACTTCGTGCACCGCATCAATGTGGCGGCGAAGGCGATCGGGCTTCAGGCCCCGCGCAATCGTCGAGCTCTGGCTGTGATCCGTCACGGCGATCGTGTGGAAGCCGCGATCCTGTGCGCGCTTCACGAGCTCTGCGATCTCCATCGAGCCATCGCTCGCGGTCGTGTGCGCGTGCAGCTCGGCCCTGATGTCCTCGATCGTCACGAGGTTCAGTGGCCCCGCATCAAGCTCGCCATGATCCTCGCGCGCCTCGGGCGCCACCCACGCGAGATTGAGCTTCGCGTACACCTCTTCCTCGGTCGCGCTGGCCAGCGGCGTCACGCCCCGCTCCTGCGGCGAGACCTTGGTCGAAGCGTCCTCGGGAAACAGACCCCACTCATTCAGCGTCATGCCCATCGAGAGCGCGCGCTCGCGCAGACGGATGTTGTGCTCCTTCGAGCCCGTGAAGTACATCAGCGCCGCGCCGAAGACCGACGCGGGCAGCACACGCAGATCGACCTGGATCGATGGCCCAACTGGCGGCGCGGGCGCCGCGGGCGTCTCAGAACTCTCGTCCTTCGGCAGCGTCTCAAGGTCCCTCGCGTTCTTCCAGCGGCCGAGATCGTGCGAGAGCGAGACGCGCACGCTGCTCTTGGTGTCGCCCGCCGCGAGGACTGCGACGACATTCGCGTCAGCGCGGAAGGCCTCGCCGATCGCCGCGGACTGGGACTCATGCCCAGGCTTCATTGCAACGAGGATGTCGATGTCGCCGACGGTCTCCTTGCCGCGGCGCAGCGAGCCCGCGGGCTCGACGCGCGCCACGCCCGGCATCACGCGCAGCCGCGACGCGATCGACTCCGCTAGAGCCCACGCGCGCCCGAGTGGCAGCCGATCCGTCCCCGACTTCACCACCGCCAGCGACGCGCGGATCTTGTCGATGGCCTTCTGCCCCATGCGCGGCAGCGTGAGCAGCGAGCCATCGGCGATGGCGCGCTCGAGCGTGGGGATGTCGGTGATCGCCAGCGTCTGCCACATCGCGCGGATCGTCTTGGGACCAAGGCCCGGCACACCCAGCAGCGTGAGCAAGCCCGGCGGCACCTGTGCCGCGAGGGCCGCGTGCTCGGCGATGCGCCCGCTCGCGACAAACTCCATCATCTTGTCCGCGAGCTTGGGACCGATGCCTTCGATGCTCAGCAGCGCGGCCCTGTCCATCGACATGATGTCGCCGGGGAGATCACGCACCGTGCGGGCCGCGCGCCCGTGCGCACTCGCACGAAACGAGTCCTCACCCAGCAGCTCCATCATGGACTGCAACTCTTCGAGAAGTACGGCGAGGGCTTCGTTGGCGCTCATGCAGCAGGCTAGGACGGGTGACAGGACGGGTGATGATCACTGGGCGCGAAAAGCAGGCGCAGAGATTGTGCGGGATCACGATGCCAGCGCGGCGATTACGAGAGGTTCACCGGCATCACGACATAGAGGAAGTCGCTGCCGGCCTTGATGAGGCCCGGCTTGTTGCTGGCCTTGAGCTCCATGATCACCTCGGGCTCAGCGACGACCTTCAGCGCATCGGTGATGAACTGCGGGTTGAAGCCGATCTCAAGGTCCTCGCCGTCGTAGCCCGCGAGCGTCACATCGACCGTGGCCTCGCCCATCTCCGGTGCGCGGCTCGAGAGCTTGAGCTGCTTGGTCTTGCTCGTGAACGACAGGCGCACGCCGCGGGAGTCCTCGTTGGTGAGCAGCGCGGCACGACGCACGGCCGACGACACCACATCGCGATCGAACGTCACCTTCTTGTCGGCATCCTTGGGGATCACGTCCTCGTACGGAGGGAAGTTGCCCTCGACGAGGTTGCTCGCAAGCAACGCGCGTCCCGGGCTCGCGGCGGTGCCGAAGCTGAAGTAGATCTGCGTATCGGTGATCGCGATCTGCACCGCCTCCTCGTGCTCGTTGATCAGCTTCTGCAGCATCGAGAGCGCCTTGGTCGGCACGATGCACTGCACGGCCTTGGCGTCCTTGTCCTGACCGGTGAGATTCGCACGCGCGAGCGCGAGGCGGCGGCCATCGGTCGCGACCATCTCCAGCCGCTTGCCGTCGCGCTTGAGGAGCACGCCGTTGATGGCGTAGCGGCTGTTCTCGCGCGCGGTCGCGAAGATCGTGCGGGCCACGAGCTGCGAGAGGGAGCCCGCGGGGTGCGTCATCACGGCCTTGGGCTTGGCCTGTGACGCGCTGCCCGCGACCACGCTCGCAAAGTCGGGGATCGGCGGGAACTCAACGGGCGGATAGCCAAGCACCTTGAAGTGCGCATCCGCGCCGCGAATGTGCAGCGCTTCGTTCTCGGATTCGAGCGTGAGCGTGGGCTCGGCATCCTCGGCCGCGATGATGGCACGCAGGCGATCGGCGGGGATCAGAACGTCGCCGGTGCTCTGCACATCAACCTGCGTGAGCGAGAGACGGATCGCGATCTCGGCATCGGTCGCGGCGAGGGTGAGCTCGCCCGCACCGCCGACCTTGCTGGCCGTGAGACGGATGCACTGCAACTGGACCCGTGGCGTGCGGGCTGCGACCGCGCCCGAGACCAGGTTCACGGCGCTGAGGAGGGCCGAGCGATCACAGATGACCTTCATGCGTGCAACGCTCCATCTCTAAGAACTAGCCGCGGCGGCCGCGCTGATGAAAACTCAGCGCTGGTGACATACTCATCAGAAGACCAGGAACCCATTCCGTGGTGCCAGGGACGGAGACAGTGTACCAGCCCATGGGGGCCAGTGGGGGGGCGCGAGAGGCCCGAGCCGAAGTTCATATCGACTTGGTCACAGAATTCACTCGATGACGGGCGAGGCGGGCCAGAAGCCTGCGAAGCAGCCGCCAGTGAGGAGTGCGTAGACCACGCCATCGAAGAGGCGCCCGGGAATCTGCCGCCAGGGCTGGCCGTGCCAGATCGACATCGGGAGCGCGTAGCCAGCGTGGGCCAGGAGCGCGACGGTGGCCGCCATGCGGAAGACCAGAAAGTACGACGTCCCGCGCGCAAGGCCAGCGTTCGAAACGACATACGCAACAACGATGCCGACCATCAGGAGGTGCAGCATCCACATGGAGAGGTTCTTGCCCATATTGGGCGAAGAGCCCAGCACATTCAACAGGGCCCACGGACCAGCCTTCATGCGGGCGACCGCGGCGGGATCCTTCATGTCCGCGCACCAGGGTAGGAAATAGACACCCGGTCGAAGTCCCGCGGTCCGAACGGCTTCGAGCAGCGGGCCCTCGTGCTCACCGGGGCTCAAATAGTCGTTCTTGTGGATCGGCGTTGCCATCCAGATGATGGAACTGGCGACAAAGACGATCACGGCCGAGAGGAGGATCGGAAGCCAGAGGTCAAGTAGCGTGATCATGGTGCGTCTCCGGTGTGGGGTGACCCAGACGGCGAGGAGCATACCAAACTTAATCCATCCAATGTAAACACCGGCCACGCGTGCGGAGTACTTCACGCGGACGGCTGGCTCAAGCGGGACAGCAACCAACTGAGCGAGCGTTCGCTTACTCGCAACTCCGCGGCCGTGCCGACAGGTTTCTCTCGGCACGCATTTTGTTGCAAAGCCCAACCTCGCCGCTTGCCAGCGGGCCTCGGCCCCGCCATACTCCGCATCTCCGGGGCAGTCGTTCCCGGAGTACAGAGTTTGGTTCGTGCGTTGATCGGGGTTCAAAGAACTCCGGGCTGTAGATTGTGGCACGCCCTCCCATGCGCCAGCCGTGTGGGACTGCTTGTCCGTGTACCGCCCGGTGAACCCGGTCGGCGCGGCATGTCCGGGCAGGATTGGACAGTTTCACTTTGGCCGCCGGAGCGCAGGCTCCCGGCGTGCAGAAAGGCGGTGCCGAATGTCGTACGAAGCAGCAGTCCATGCACAGGCGATCGAGATCGACAAGCTTTCACTGGAGATGTGCGCCGCGGCGGGGAGCGGGCATCCCACCAGCGCGGCCTCCATTGCTCACATTGTGACGGTGCTCCTCTATTCGGCGATGCGATGGAGCCCTGATTTCCCTGATTACCCGACGGCCGATCGACTCGTGCTCAGCGAAGGTCACGCGGTTCCCGCGGTGTACGCGGCGTGCGCCAAGCTTGGCGTCGTCTATGGCAAGGATCGCGAGTCTCGCCGGAAGCTGACCGTCGAGGATCTTCGCCAGCTGCGCGCGGGCAAGAGCGAGCTTGATGGGCATCCCAACCCGATGGAAGGATTTCCCTTCTTCGACGCCGCGACCGGGTCGCTGGGGCAGGGCCTCTCGATTGCCTGCGGCATCGCGGAGGCGGCGCGTCTGGATGGATACGACAAGCGCGTCTACTGCATCATCGGTGATGGTGAGGCGCGCGAGGGGCAGGTTGCCGAGGCGCTCGACTATCTCGTGGATCGCAAGCTCGGCAAGCACGTGCTTCCGATCTTCAACTGCAACGAGTATGGCCAGGCCGATCGGGTGAGCCCGCAGCAGTCGCCGGACGTTCTCGCGGCGAAGCTCGAGGCCACGGGGTTCGATGTCAAGATCATCGATGGTCACGCGCCTGCGCAGATCAAGGCCGCGTTCGACGCGTTTATTGAGGGCAGCACTGGCAACAAGAGCGGCAAGCCCATGGCCGTGGTCGCCAAGACCGTGAAGGGTTGGGGAAGCCCGTCGCTCCACGGCGGCGGCTGGCACGGCAAGCCGCCAACGGGCGAGCAGCTCAAACGCGCCGTCGGCGAGCTCGAGCAGCGCCGCATGGAGCTGACGACCAGCCTCGCAACGACGGACTCCTTTGAGATCCAGCCTCCGAGCGAGAAGGTCCGCGAGATCCCGCAGCCCGGCGACGTCCCGAGCCTGTCTGCCTTCATGAAGGCCAACGACATGGAGTCGCTGCTCCAGAGCGGCAGCATGGCAACGCGCCGCGCGTACGGCATCGCGCTCCGCGCGATGGGCCACGTCAATGAGCGCGTCGTCGTTGCCGATGCGGATGTGTCGAACAGCACGTTCGCCGAGACGTTCCGCAAGGACGCCGCCCTGACGCCGCGCTTCTTTGAGTGCAAGATCAGCGAGCAGCACCTCGCGTCGCTTGGCGTGGGCCTCTCGGCCGGCGGCAAGGTGCCGTTCATCAGCAGCTTCGCGAAGTTCCTGACCCGCGCGTACGACCAGATCGAGATGGCGATCTACTCCGGGGCCAACCTCAAGATTGTGGGCAGCCACGCGGGCATCACGCTCGCGTCGGATGGTCCCAGCCAGATGGCGCTTCCCGACGTCGCGTGGTTCCGCTCCTTCACGACGATGAAGGACCACCGCGGCAACCCCGGCTGTTATGTGCTCCAGCCCGCCGATGCGCACGCGGCGTACCAGCTCACGCAGGTCATGGCCGAGTACGAGGGCGTCTGCTACATGCGGACGATCCGTCCCGAGGTTGAGTTCCTCTACGGCGAGGACGTGGTCTTCAACCTTGGCGGGTTCGAGGTGCTCAACGAGGGCCGCGACCTCGTGATCGCCGCGGCGGGGTACATGGTGCACGAGGCCAACAAGGCGATGGAGCTCCTCGACAAGGCGGGCATCAGCGCCACGGTCGTGGACCTCTACTCGCTGCCATTCGACACCGAGGCGTTCCTCGACATCGTGCAGCAGAACAACGGCAACGTGCTCTCGGTCGAGGACAACTTCGGCGGCGGCATCGGCTCGGCGATCGCCGATGCGCTGATGGAGTCCGGCGACGGCTTCAAGCTCACGCAGATGCATGTCACGCGCATCCCCAAGAGCACGCGCACGCCCGATGAGGTCCTCGCGATGTGCGGCCTGACGGCGGCGGATATCGCGAAGAAGGCAATGTCGATTCTGGGTGTCTAAGCCAGCGAAGATCCTGATCCAAGTCAAACACAAAGGCCCCAGAACGCAAGTTCCGGGGCCTTTTCATTTGGCAATTTGACCATTTAGCCCTTTGGTCACTACTCCAGATTCTGCACCTGCTCCTTGATGCGATCAATCGCGCCCTTGATCTCAACCGTCGCCCGTGCGATGGCGGCGTCGGGGCTCTTGCTTGCGATGGTGTTGGCCTCGCGCAGCATTTCCTGGGCGAGGAAGTCGAGCGTGCGGCCGACGGGCTTGCCGTCCTTGGCCGCGAGGAGTTCCTGGAACTGGTCGACGTGGGCGCTGAGGCGCTTGAGCTCTTCGGCGATGTCGGTGCGCTCGGCGTAGACGGCGATCTCGCGAACCACATCCGGCGGCTGGATTGATGAGCCCATCTCGCGCAGCAGCGTTTCGATGCGCGTGCGCAGGCGGCCCTCGTACTCGGCGATGACGGCGGGCGCGAGCACGCTGACGGTCGCGAGGCGCTTGGTGATGAGGTCGAGGTGGTCGCGGATGTCGTTGGCCAGCACGCGCCCCTCGCGCTCGCGCATCGCGATCAGGGCGATCATCGCCTTATCGAGCAGCGGCATGAGGCCCTTGCGGGCCTTGTCGAGGAGCGCATCGGCCGTACCGGGGGGCTGGAGAACACCGGGGAGCATGAGCAGTCCGGCGAGATCAACGGGAGTGCGCTCGCCGAGGCCATCGTGGATCTGGCGGAGCTGCTGGACGTAGCGCGCGAGCGCGGCGGTGTTGACCTCGTACGCCGCGGACTCGCTCGCGTCGGTGCAGCGTGCGGAGACGGTGACGGTGCCGCGATAGACCTTCTCGCGCAGGCGGGACTCGATCTCCGGCTCGAGGCCCTGGTAGATCTCAGCGAGGCGGACGGTGGACTTAAAGTACTTGTTGTTGAGCGCGCGGACCTCGATGGAGTAGTGGACGCCGTCCAACTGCGCCGAGGCCTCGCCATAGCCGGTCATGCTTCGGATCACGCGAGTGGTCTCCAGGTCCAACGAGCAACGCCGCGGGCGGCGGTGAGAACAGAAACAGCGCACCCGGAAGGGCACGGGCCATTCCGTCAAGCCGGGCCAGAGGGGCCGGGCTATTGAAGTGGACAGATTACCGTCCCGGCGCGGGGGCGGGAGCTGGGGCCGGAGCGGGAGCCGGGACGGGCTCCGCGGCGGGGGGCGTGGTGCCAGGTGCCGGAGCCGGGACTGGCGTAGGGGCGGGTTCCGCGGCCGGTGTCGGAGCTGTCGGAGCTGTCGGATCTGTCGTGGTGGGTGTGCCAGTATCGGCCGGAGCAGCGCCGCCCGTACCGGTCGGTGCGGTGATGGCGGGCTCTTCCACGGCGCTGACGATCTTCGAGCCGAAGTTGAGCGCGATGGCGAGGGCGAGATAGACGACGAAGACGCCGATGGTCAGGATGGTGAGGGCATCGCCGGTCTTGGTGCCGAAGGCGGTCTGGCCTGAGGAGCCGCCGCCGCCGCCGAAGGCGCTGCCGAGGCCGCCGCCCTGGGGCTTCTGGATGAGGACGGTCAGCACCAGCACCACGCTGATGGCGATGAAGAGGACCATGACGATCGAAAGGAGCCAGATAGGCCAGGCGGGCATGGGGAGTGTCATCCGGGCCCCGCCGGGATTGGCGGGGGGAGGGGGGAGAGTATAGGGAGGAGGGGGAGGAGGGGGATGATTGGGGAGACCGATCTCCGCGGGGGAAACCCGCCGAGAAGCGCGGCGGAATGCAGAACGCAGAGGAAGACAGAGGGTTGGGGAGGAAAACTGAGAGGAGGGCGATGGACTGTTGAGGATGTGTATGGGGACAGAGCGTCAGCAATGAGTGACCAGCTTGGACTGAGATGTTGCAGTCGGTGGGCTTGAGCTACGCTGGGGCGATGCTGGAGCGTGAGGCCAATTCATCTGTCACTCTCTTCGCGCACGCCAAGGTCAATCTTGTGCTGCTGGTGGATCCCGCGCTGGAGGCGGGGCACGCCAAGGCTGGGTTTCATGAGATTGCGAGCTGGTTCGCGTGCCTTGATCTCCATGATGATGTGGTGTTGACGCGGCTTCCTGAGGGGGCGGCGAGTGAGGGTGTGGTTCGATGGGCTTCGGACGCGGCGGTGCCGACGCCGATTGACTGGCCTGTTGAGAAGGATCTCGCGGTGCGGGCCCATCGCGCGCTGGAGGCAGCGGTGGGGCGGGCGCTGCCGGCGCGGGTGGAGGTTGTGAAGCGGATTCCGGTTGGGGGCGGGCTCGGGGGCGGATCTTCGGACGCGGCGGCGGCGCTGATCGGGCTTGATCGGCTGTTTGGGCTTGGATTTGGAGCCGCGCGGCTGCGCGAGATTGGCATGAGGCTCGGGTCCGACGTTGGGTTCTTTGTGGATGATGAGGTGCCCGCGCGGCCCGCGATCGTGAGTGGGCTCGGAGATGTGATCGAGCGGGTGGAGGGGGTGGGGCGAATGGAGGGGGTGGAGGGGGCGGAGGTGCTGCTTGCGGTGCCTGGGTTTGGATGTCCGACGGGGGCGGTGTATCGGGCGTTTGATGCCGCGCCGACGGCGCGCGGGCGGGCGAGCGTGGAGATGGTGCGGGGCGTGGTGAACAGTGCTGTTGCTGAGGGCAAGATCGATGATGCTGCGCTGGTGAACGATCTGGCAGCGCCAGCGGCGGCAGTGCAGCCGCGGCTTCGCGACGTGCGGTCAACGCTCGCGCGCGAGCTTGGAGGCGTGTGGCACCTGACGGGGAGTGGGTCGTGCTGTTATCGGATCGGGGCTGGGCCTGATGGCCCGCTGCCAAGGGTCGAGGGCGTTCAGTTGGTGCGGGCTCGGTTGGTGTAGGTGTGGGAGAAGAGACTCACGCCACGGAGCGGCGTGGTACCCAAAGCACAGAGAGAAGAAACCGGCCCGGAGGCCGCTGCCACTTTGGAGCAGCGCCGTACACTGCGTCCCATGCCTCCAGCCAAGCCATTTGTCGGGATCGATCTGGGCGGAACCAACATGCAGATCGGTGTTGTCTCGCCGGACTGCAAGGTGATTGGCTCGGCCAAGCGCAAGACCAAGGCCGAAGAGAAGCTCGAGGGTGTGCTCGGGCGCATCGTCGAGGGTGTGGTGGAGGCGTGCGAGCAGGCGGGGATCACGCCCGCGGCCCTTGGCGGCATCGGGATCGGAGCGCCCGGCGCGGTGGATCCGCACAGGGGGATCGTGC
Source organism: Phycisphaerales bacterium (assembly GCA_040399065.1). Classification (GTDB taxonomy): domain Bacteria; phylum Planctomycetota; class Phycisphaerae; order Phycisphaerales; family UBA1924; genus JBBASU01. Next base: position 186,866 of record JBBASU010000002.1, read on the forward strand.
TCGAGGCCGTCAACCTGCGCTGGAATGACGTGGCGCTCGCGGACCTCATGACCAAGCGGCTGAAGGTGCGGACCTTTCTTGACAACGACGTGAATGTCGCGGTCTATGGAGAGTGGAAGCTCGGTGCGGGCAAGGGTGTGAACAACCTGCTTGGCGTGTGGCTCGGGACCGGGATCGGCGGCGGGATGATCTTGAACGGCGGGCTCTATTACGGGCAGTTCTTCACCGCGGGGGAGATTGGGCACACGATCCTGTTTCCGAACATGCCGCGCGGCATGCGCTCGTTCGAGCACGCGTGCTCGCGTACGGCGGTGGTGGATCGGCTGGCGCGGCTGCTGAAGGCCAACGCGAAGAGCAAGCTCTCAGCGGAGGTCGGCAACGACTACGAGAAGATCAAGTCGCGCACGCTGGCACGCTACTACCGCGAGGGTGAGAAGGAAGACAAGCTCGTGGTCGACGTGGTCGATCAGACGGCGGAGCTTGTGGGTCAGGTGGTGGGGAGTGTGGTAACGCTGCTCTCGCTGCCGCGGGTGGTGCTGGGTGGCGGATTGACGGAGGCGCTGGGTGCGCCGTTCGTGGAGCGCGTGGAGGCGAAGGCGCGCGAGGTTGCGTTCCCGGATGCGTGCAAGAAGGTGACGGTGGTGGCGAGCCACCTTGATGATGATGCGGGCGTGCTGGGCGCGGCGATGATCGCGATGGAGCGCGCGGGTCAGGTGCCGAAGATCGGGTAGGGGTGACCATCAGGCCCAATCCGATCAGAACACGAACATTTTGGTTGACCCCCATGGTTCCCCGCGTATCATTTCGGACGTTCGGGTGGTGAGGGCTTCAGCGCCGCGTGCCATGCGCCCGTGTGGGCGGAGGGTGCAGCGTGCTGAGGTACATGCTCGAACGGCGCGGCCTGAAACAGCCGGCGCACGGAGATGCTGGAATGAAGATCGCACGTATGGCTTCGGTGGTGGCGTTGGTCGTGTCCGTGTCGGGCCTCGCGATGGCGCAGGAGAAACCTGCGATGCCGAGCATGCCGAGCAACAGCGCGACCAAGGTTGCGGATCAGGCCAAGCAGGCCGCGGAGAAGGCCAAGCAGGAGGCTGAGAAGGCCGCGAAGGCCGCGCAGGAAGCTGGCAAGGGCGCGGTTCCGGGTGCGGCGGCTGGCGGCGAGCAGGACATGATGGCGGCCTGGGCCGCGGCGAACCAGCCGGGCAAGGAGCACGCGCAGCTGCTGGCCGAGATGACCGGCAACTGGACCGTCGCGAGCAAGTCGTGGATGGCGCCCAACACGCCCCCGATGGAGAGCACCGGCACGGCGCAGATCGTCCCGGTCATGGGCGGCCGCTTCGTCCAGCAGGACTTCAAGGGCGATTGGGCGGGCATGGCCTTCACGGGCACCGGCTACACGGGGTTCAACAACGCGACCAAGAAGTATGAGTCCATGTGGATGGACAGCATGACCACGGCGATGATGGTCTTCACCGGCGAGCGCAAGGCCGATGGCGCGCTCGAGTTCAAGGGCGACTACGTCGATCCCATGAGCGGCCAGAAGAAGCAGTTCCGCTCGGTCTCGCGCACGACGAGCAAGGAGACGATGACCTTCGAGATGTTCGACACCGACAGCACCGGCAAGGAGTTCCTTGCGATGCAGATGACCTACACGCGGGCCGCGGCTGCCAAGCCGGGCGCCACGGCCGTGCCCGCGGGCAAGGCCGTTGATCCCGCGACGCAGGGGAAGTAAGTCGCGCGTCGCTTGGGCGACGACGTGAAGTTGCACAACTGATGCACTCGAAACCCCGGCCTTCGCCGGGGTTTTTTGTTGGAAGAGTCTCGCGCGTCCGAGCGCGGGCGGCGAATCAGCGCGTGAACGTGGCCCACGTGCTTCGATAGCGGCTCGCCATGGCTTCGAGCGAGGTGGGCATGACGCGGATGTTGCCGACGACGGACATGAAGTTGACATCGCCGCCCCAGCGTGGGACCAGGTGCGCGTGCAGATGCTGGGGGACGCCCGCGCCGGCGGCGCGGCCTTGGTTGATGCCGAAGTTGATGCCCTGTGGCTCCAGCGTGCGCTGCATGAGATCGGTCGCGAGCTCGACGAGCATCCAGAGCGCGGCACGCTGCGCAGGCTCATAGTCAAGCAGGGTGGGGCGGGCCTCGCCGAGCGCGACGAGCAGGTGCCCGTTGGCGTATGGGTACGCGTTGAGGAGGATCATGCCGCTGCCAGTGCGGACGATGACGTGGTTGGCCACGTCGTCGGCCGGCGCGTTCCAGTAGTCCAGGAGGAAGGAGCCGGAAGAGGGCTTGGGCGGACCCTTGGCCTTTTCATGCTGCCCAAGGGCTTCAAGGTAGGACATCCGCCACGGGGCCTGGAGCGCGGGCGCGGTGTGATCGGTGGGAGGTGTTGGGGGAGGGGGCATGGGGAGAGGATACCCGACGTGCCACGATCATCTTCTGCTCTGAGAAGATGATCGTGGGAGGCGTGCCCCAGTCGCGAGCGGTGCTCCCGACCACGACCATTCCGCCAAGGCTCGGGATGATCGTGACACTTCGTATCGCTACACTCCTGCTCCACCACACAGGAGCACGCATGTTCACGAGCATTTCCGCTTCGGCCAAGGGTTCTTTCGACGCTGTTGTCTTCGGGTACTTTGGCGAGAAGGGGAAGGGGCTCGGGCTGGATGATCGGACTCGTGCCGCGGCTTCGGGGCTGGGGGCGTTGGAGGCCGCGAAGGAGGCGCTGGCGCGGGCCGAGGCCACCGGCGATTCGGGGACGATCGTGGAGTCCTTTGCGTCGCGCAAGGGTGGTTCGCCGCTGCGGGTGCTGATGGTTGGGCTGGGGGACAAGGCAAAGTTCGAGGCAGGGTCGATGCGCGGCGTCGCGGCGGCGGTGGGTCGTCGTCTTGCGGCCCTCAAGTGCACGACGCTGGGCGTTGAGCTTGATGGTGCGGTGCACGCCGCGAAGCTGGACGCGTTCGATGCGGGCAACGCCTTTGGCGAGGGGCTGGGGCTCCTGGGCTGGGTGTGCGATGAGTTCAAGGGGAAGGCCACGCCCGATCCCAAGCGGACGAAGCTGGGTGTGCGGGTTGGGTCGGCCGAGTTCCTCTCGGGCGTTGATCGCGGGCTGGGGCTGGCGGAGTCGGCGAACTTCGCGCGGACGCTGTCGCAGACGCCGCCGAACATCGCTACGCCGGGGTACATGGCCAACATCGCCAAGCGGCTGGCGCGCGAGACGGGCCTCAAGTTCAGCGTGATGGAGGGCGACACGCTCGAGCGCGAGAAGATGACGGGGCTGATCAACGTCGGCAAGGCGAGCGAGAACAAGCCGTGCATGATCAGGCTGGAGTATGTGCCGCCGGGCGGGGGGAAGGGCAAGCCGACGGTGCTCATCGGCAAGACGATGACGTACGACACGGGCGGGCTCAGCCTCAAGATCAACAACGGCATGGTCGGGATGAAGCGCGATAAGGATGGCGGCTGCGCGGTGCTGGGCGCGATGCACGCGATCGCGACGACGATCAAGCCCAAGAAGCGCGTCGTCGCGCTCCTCGCGGCGGCGGAGAACTCGATCTCCGATGAGGCGTACCGGCCCGATGATGTGCTGACGTATCGCAACGGCGTGACGGTTGAGATCACCAACACCGATGCCGAGGGGCGGCTGGTGCTGGCGGATGCGCTGGTGTGGGCGTGCGAGAAGGAGAATCCGGGCGCGATCATCGACCTTGCGACGCTCACGGGCGGCGTGGTGGTCGCGCTGGGCTCGACGTTCTGCGGGATGTTCTGCGAGGACGATGGTCTGCGCGGGAAGGTCGAGGCGGCGGCGAAGAAGTCGGGCGAGCGCGTCTGGCGCCTGCCGATGCACGCCGAGTATCGCGAGATGATGAAGAGCCCGATCGCGGACATCCTGAACAGCAACGCCAACCGCAAGGCCCACCCGATCCAGGGCGCGGCGTTCCTCAGCTACTTCGTCGAGGACAATGTTCCGTGGTGCCACCTGGACATCGCGGGCGTGCACGTCAGCGAGAGCAACAAGGGCATGTTCATTGATGGGCCCACGGGCTGGGGCGTGCGCCTGCTGGCAGAAATGATGGAGGGGTGAGGAAAAGGGCTAAATGGTCAAAGGGCTACATGGCTAAAGGGTTGCGCGGGGCGTCCCTTTGTGCACCTTCATTTGCTCTTTCGTGACCTTTGTTCTGCCTTAGCTCAGTGGGCGGAAGGCGATGAGCGTGAGGTCCATCGCGCCGTCGTTGTCTGTTGTTGTGGTGTCGTTGATGCGCACTTCGACTTGGCCTCGGCGGTCTGGGAGAATGCCTCCGGCGCCCATGTGCGTTCGTGTGGAGCCGCGCATCCGTACGAGGAGTGCGCCGTTTCCGGCCTCGCGATCGACGCGCATCGAGGCCGGGCCGGGCTGGCCGCTGGCGTCGACGGCGTTGCCCATGACGGGGCTCCAGCGCCAGGTTCCCTCGGCCGCGACCGCGACGACTTCGCCATCGCCCACGTCCAGCGTCGTTGTGCGCCAATCCTCGCTTGCGAGCGCGGTGAAGGGCACATCGCGCAGCGATGCGAGCGTCTGGCCGACGGCGTGAGTGGCTCGCGTGATGGACGCGTCCGCCGATGCAATGCGCGAGCGAGCGGCTTCAAGTTCCGAGGCGCGATGGGCCGCGAGTTCGGTGGCGTTGGTGTCGATGAACGCGGCAAGCTCTGCACGCACTTCGCCCGCTGCCTTGGCCTGCGCCGCCGCGGCCTCGAGCGCCTTGCGGAAGGCATCGCGCGACTCGGGTGATGGTGAAGCAAAGAGCGCTTCCTGTGCCGCCGCGGCCTGGGTCCAGGCGCCCGCGAGATCGGTGTTGACGGTTGCCGCGAGGCGCGCGAGCCCGCTCGACAGGCCCTGCGCGAGCGCGTCGAGCCGATCGCGCTCGGCGTTCGCGGCTCGGACGCGGGCAAGCTCGGTGTCGGCCTCGCTCAGGCGCGCACTCAGTGTGGCGCGGGCGAGTGTGAGGTCCGCGACCTCGCCGCGTGCCGCGGCGATCTCGGTTTCGAGCGCCGTGCGCGTGACGTTGGACGTGTGCCACAGATACCCCGAGCCCGCGGCGGACCCGGCGAGCAGAACAGCCAGCGAGACTGGAAGAAGCTTCATGAGGTGATCTCCGTGTCGGCAGAGCGCAACCCCCTCCGCCGCACGGAGTTGTTCGGAAGTGCCACGCGCCTCTTTCACCCCGTACTGTGGTGATTCCCACCCAACCTTCGCCCGGTACACTTGCCCCAACACCCCGCGAGACTCCCATGACCGAGACAGCCTTCAAAGCCGCCACGTCGCACAAGCACTCCGCGATCTTCGATGCGCGGGCCGATGCCCTCTCTGCCCAGCTCAAGAAGGACGGCCTCTGGAAGGAACTCCAGGTCATCTCAAGCCCGATGGACGCGAAGGTCCGCCTGCGCACGCCCGACGGCAAGTCGCGCGACGTCCTCTGCTTCTGCTCCAACAACTACCTCGGCCTCGCCAACCACCCCGAAGTGATCGAGGCCGGCGAGCGGGCCCTGCGCGACTTCGGCGCCGGCACCGCCTCGGTCCGCTTCATCTGCGGCACCTTCACGCCCCACATCGAGCTCGAGCGCCGCATCGCCGAGTACATGGGCACGCAGGCGTCGTACACCTTTGTCTCGGCCTGGACCGCCAACGAGGCCGTCTTCCCGACCCTCTGCGAGCCCGGCGACACCATCATCTCCGATGAGCTCAACCACGCCTGCATCATCGACGCCATCCGCCTTGCGACCACGATCAAGAAGGGGATCCACAAGGCCGTCTATCGCAACAACGTTCTTGAGGGTGAGAAGAGCCTGCGCACCGCGCTCGAGGCCGCGAGCCTGAACCGGTCCGAGTCGGGCAAGCCCGGGCAGATCTGGGTCGTGACCGACGGCGTCTTCAGCATGGAAGGCTCGATCGCGGACCTCCCGAAGATGCGCCAGCTCTGCGACCAGTTCAACGCGATCCTCGTGGTGGATGACAGCCACGGCCACGGCGTGATGGGCACCACCGGCCGCGGCACGCACGAGCACTGGGGCATGATCGATGAGGGCGAGCCGAGCGCCGACGCGCTCGCGGGCATGAGCACGCTGAGCGCCATGCTCGACAAGAGCCTCGACAAGGGACGCGTGGACATCTTCACCGGCACGCTCGGCAAGGCCCTCGGCGGCGGCGCGGGCGGCTTCGTCGCGGGTCCGAAGAAGGCGATCGACCTCCTCATCCAGCGCGGCCGCCCGACGCTCTTCAGCAACGCGCTCCCCGTCACCATCGCGTGCAGCGCGAGCAAGGCCATCGAGATCCTGCAGCGCGAGCCGCAGCGCGTCGAGCGCCTCAGAAGCAACGTCAAGTACGCGCGCGAGAAACTCAAGAACGCGGGCTTTGATGTGCTGCCAAGCCCGACGGCCATCTGCCCCATCATCGTCCACGACACCGCCAAGGCCATCGCGATGAGCAAGCGGCTGCTGGAGCTTGGCATCTACGTCATCGGCTTCGGCTACCCCGTCGTCGCCGAGGGCCACGCGCGCCTCCGCTGCCAGATCTCCGCCGCCCACACCACGCAGCACATCGACGCGCTGGTGGATGCGTTGAAGAAGCTGTAAAAGGGGAATGCAGGATGGAAGTGGCAGAGTTCGTCGCTGAGACTCTGAAGCAGGTAATCGATGGGGTACGAACGGCTCAATCGCACGAGATGGGTCCGCGAGGCTGCTTAGGGTCTTACCCGGGAGACCACGCGGCGGGACTCAAGAACGGCACGATTGCCTTCAAGCTTGCAGTGACCGTTGTCAAGGAAAACAGCGCAGGTGCCACTGGTGAAGCGGGGTCGAAGATTGAGGTAATGGGCATCAGTCTGGGCGGCGCAAAGCTGCAGGGCACGGTCGAAACCGGTCGCATGGAACAAGTTGTGAGCCACGTTGAGTTTGAAGTGCCCATCACTTGGCCAGCAAGCGTCTGAGCACTTGGGCTCTTGGCCTCCTCTCACAATTCCTTCTCGCCCTTCACCACTCCGTTTCAACACCTATGCACGACCACTCGGACCATCACCTTGATCCCGCAACCTCCGCGGAACTGGTGCGGCTCGTCCAGATGGGTCGCAAGATCGAAGCGATCAAGCTGATGCGGGAGCGCACAGGCCTCGGGCTTGCTGAGGCCAAGAGCGCGGTTGATGCGATGGGCGTGGGACTCACGGGCAAGAAGGTTGGGTGCCTTGGGCTGCTTCTGCTGCCGCTGGCGCTGGGCATCGCCCTCGCGCTCAGGTGAACGCCGGGGATCTTGGCCAGACCACGCTGGGATCATGGGGGGATCATCGGGGTCGAAGGCCGTCCAGATCCTCGCGGAATCCTCTCATCATTCCGATGGGCACCCATCAACAGATCCCGTACACTTGGCACCATGCGCTGGAACTTCTTCAGTGGTGCATTTCCGCTTGATCCTGCCGAGGTCGCGCGACAGCTGCACTCGCGATGGCTCAGTCGTGCGATCACCTCAAAGAAGGCGTATCCGAGAATCCCGGTGCGACCCGTCAGCGAGGGTGGGTTCTCGGGCCTGACGCAGACGGAAGAAGGGCGCGCCGCGAATGATGCCTGGTGGGAGGCGACGCTCGAAATGGTCGATGATGCTGGCCCAGATGCAGGTTCCGACACTGATCAAGGTCCTGATCCAGGCTCCGATGACGACACCATCACCGAAACAGGCGACGATGACACAGACCCAAGCTAGTTCCTAGCCAGTTCGAATCGAGTCCCAACGTAGACCAGCCCGCGCATCCTCGACATCTCACTCCCCGCCCTTTGGAGGCGACCATGACCGATTCCGCTCAGACCGTTCGCACGACCATCAACCGCAAGTGGACGATCAAGATGGTCGTCATCGGCCTCGTCCTCGTCGGATTCGGCATCTGGGGCTGGATCGACGCCGCCGTCGTGTATCCCCGCCGCGGCTATGTCGCGGCCTCATGGCTCGAGTACCAGTACCTCGACCTCTTCTCTCGATCGCGACCGCCGCTCGATGCACGCGCAGGCGTGGCCGATCCGGCCGCCGAGCTCCAGCGCCTCGAACGCACCGCCATCGACCGCGGCTCTTTGGAGCCCGTCGACAAGGCCCTCGCCGAGTGGCTCGACCAGCTCAGCATCGTCGGCAGGCTCGACGGTCCTTCCGCCACCGCCATCCCGCGCACCGACTTCCGTGGCGAGCAGGTCACCGACGCCCGCGCACGCCTCAACGAACTCTCAAAGCAGTGGACCGAGAGCGGCGAGCAGCGCCAGTCACCCAGCAAGCTCTCCTTCTGGGACATTCCCGTCCAGTGGCTCATCATGGTGGTGGGGCTGGCCATCGGCTCGTACATGTTCCTGCTCATCTTCCGCGTGCGCTCCAAGTCCTACGGCTGGGACGCGAGCCAGATGAGGCTGACACTCCCCACCGGCGAGAGTCTGACGCCCGCCGACCTCGAGGACGTGGACAAGCGCAAGTGGCACAAGTTCTTCGTCACGCTGAAAGTGAAGGCCTCGCACGCCCAACTAGGTGGCAAGGCCATCGAGCTCGACCTCCTGCGCTACGAGCCACTTGAGGCCTGGGTGCTCGAGATGGAGAAGGCCGCCTTCCCCGATCGCGCGGAACCCGCCCCGCCATCAGACCCGCAGCCGGACCAGACCGCGCCCGAGACAACGCCTCCCTCCACCTCCGAAGCCACGCCCCAGTCCATGCTGGAAACGCAGAAAGAATGACCGAGTACCTCTCATCCATCGACTGGTCACTCTGGGGCGGCGCGATCGTCTTCACCGTCGCCAGCCTCGTGGGTATCGTCCTCACGATCATCACGCTCCCCGGCACCTGGGTCATCCTCGCCTCTGCACTCCTGATCAAGCTCCTCTGGATCCCGGACTTCATGCCCTGGTGGGTCATCATCGTCATGGGCGTGCTCGCGCTCCTCGGCGAGATCATCGAGGCACTCGCCGGCGCGTTCGGCGCGGCGAAAACCGGCGCGACCAAGGCCGGTGCCGTCGGCGCCATCGCCGGATCACTCCTGGGCGCGCTGGGTGGCTCAGCCTTTTTCTTTCCACTCGGCACCATCGCCGGCGCGTGCCTGGGCGCGGCGGTCGGCACACTGCTGGTTGAGGTCGGCTACGCACGCCGCACCTACAAGGAAGGCGCGTGGGCCGGCACAGGCGCCGCCGCGGGCCGCTTCATCGCGATCCTCGTCAAGGGTTCGATCGCAGGCCTCATGGCACTCCTGGGCGCCGCGGCGATCCTCTATCTCGCAATCGCAGGCTGAACGCTTCGCCGCTCGCCTTCGCCGCGTGCCTTCGCCGCTCGCCTTCGCCTCTTGCCTCGATGCCGCGTGCCTCGATGCCTTCTTCTCTTCACCGCATCTTCCTGAACTTCGCGGCCCCGCCGCAACCCAGGGCGGACTCAGCCCCTACTGATCCGTATGCAAGGCGCTCTCCACACCCCCACCAGCAAAGGTCCGCGCGTGCTCACGCCCGCGAGCGCAACACGCTGGCAGCATGTGGGCCACCCAGCGATTGCGCCGATCCTCCTCGCGCTCCTGCTCGCGAGCGTGCTGCTGCTCCCGCTCGCCGGGGCACGCATCTACGGCCGCTGGGAGACAACTGTCCTGAAGTACGCTCCGTGGCTCGAGCGCTTCCGCCCCGCGCGGCACAATCCCAGCGTGGTCTTCGATCTCTACTTCGTTCCCAATCATGAGCAGAAGCCCGCGCCACTAAACCCAACCGACTACAGCGCAGACGCAATGCAGCGCATCTGGAAAGGTGATCCCGCGGTCTGGGTCGGGCTCACCTTTGATGTACGCCGCATCGGCTGGTTCGCGCCCACCATCGAAACCACGCGCTTCGAGACCCGCCTCCAGCCCAACCCCTTCAAGCCCGACCACGAGTGGTCCAAGTCGAACCTCGAATCCAGCAAAGCCGCCTTCGCCGCGATCCTGCGCGACCCCAAGCAGAAGAACCGCCCCGATCTCGCAACCCTCTTCCTCGACGGCGACGCAATCAAAGGCCGCACACTCTGGTGGGGCATCGCCTGGAACACCGCCACCCTCGCCACACTGGCACTCTTCTGCACATCGCTCATCATCCAGCCAGCCTGGTGGCGTCGCCGGATCTCCCTTCGCCGCCTCCGCCGCAACCACTGCGGCCGCTGCAACTACAGCCTTGAAGCCACACAGGCCAGTGACGCGCACAACGCCAAAGTCCAATGCCCCGAATGCGGCGAGCAATGGGGGGTGGAAGACGTTCCCACGTAAGCCCTTACCAAATCAAAGCCGACACGGATCACCCCCTTGCCCCCACGGGGGGATCCCGCCTACCATCCCCTCCCCGGGACTGGATTCCCGTGGCCAAGTCCTCCAATCCTGACGGCCATCCCTGCGGAGCAGGGTGTTCCCGTCCCGTCCCGCCCGGAAGGCGGCGAGCCATGCCCCCTCGCTGGGGCTTCGCGTTCGTTCCGTGTCCTGCAGTGTGATCGTCACTTCGACTCTCACCCTGCTCGGCACAACGAACGCCTCCCAGCGAATTCGGTCCCAGTGACCTCGGAGTTTTCATATGCGTCGTCAAACGTTCCTCCTGAAGCCCGGCCAGCCCGTCAAGCACTGGCACATCGTCGATGCCGAGGGCGTCCCCCTGGGTCGCCTCGCCGCCCAGGTCGGCCAGGTCCTCATGGGCAAGCACCGCCCCGAGTACACCCCCCACGTCGATTGCGGCGATGGCGTCATCGTCATCAACGCCACCAAGATCGGCCTCACCGGCAACAAGGCCGACCAGCGCCTCAAGATGCGGTACACCGAGTACCCAGGCGGCCTCAAGACCGAGACCTACGGCCAGGTCCGTGATCGCAAGCCCGAGCTCCTCGTCTCCGACGCGGTCCGGCGCATGCTCCCCAAGAACCGCCTCGCCCGCGTCATGCTCAAGAGCCTCAAGGTCTATCCCGGTGCCGAGCACCAGGAAACCGGCGTCAACCCCGCCAAGATGATCGTCGGCTAAGACCTGATCGTCGGCTAAGCCAAGCATTCGCACCAACACCCGGCCGCGGCCAACACCGCCGCGCCCGCCAAGGATGAACCGAGAATGAGCTCCCTGAACATCGCCTCCGGCACCGCTGCCACGCCCGCCACCCTCGGCGGCCTGACCGATCCCACCCAGCCCGTCGTTCCCGCGGCCCAGCCCGCTCGCCCGCCCCGCGCCGCCAAGCCCGCCGACAAGCGCGGCTGGTGGTGGGGCACCGGACGCCGCAAGCGCGCCGTCGCTCAGATCCGCATGCGCCCGGCTGACGGCGACAAGGTCGGCATCACGATCGTCACCGAGGCCAAGCCCGAGCCCCGCACCATCGAGCAGTTCTTCGCTGAGGAGCGCGACCGCAACGTCGCCATCGATTCCCTCCGCGTCACCGACATGCTCAAGCGCCTCCAGGTCGTCGCCAAGGTCCACGGTGGCGGCTACATGGGCCAGGCCGGCGCCATCCGCCTCGCCATCGCCAACGCCCTCCGCGACTACGACCCCAACCTCGAGGGCGTCCTGCGCGACAACGGCTACCTCACCCGCGACTCGCGCGAGGTCGAGCGTAAGAAGTACGGCCAGGCCGGTGCCCGCCGCCGCTTCCAGTTCAGCAAGCGCTAAACGACTCCTCACACACTTCAGCTCCCCCACAAGGGCAGGCCACTCGGCCTGCCCTTTTTCATGATGCAGCCCGACCGTCAGGGAGGGCTCTGCTTCCGTCCACCCCGCTCCAACTCCGTGGTCTTTTCGACTGTACTTCGCCCAGATCCTCTCCCCACTCCATCACGCAGCGTGTTCAGCACTCAGGCGGCGAAGATTCTGCTCGGTTGGTGCGCCCCTGTGCGCAAAATGCGTGACCAACGCCCGCTCCGGCTGGACACGCGCGATTGAGCATGTATGGTATCTGGTAGAAACAAGTCTGGATTCGGGTAGCCAAACCCCTCGGCCAGCAGCTGGCGGATCCGACGCGCGAGGGGGAGGGGGGAGGGGGAGGAGTGGGGGGAGGGAGGAGGTGGGACCGATGCAGAACAAACCAGCTCGTGGCGGCAAGTCCAAAGACCTTCGAGCATCCCGGCGATCAGTGCTTCGAGGACCGCACGCGCTCTTCGAGCACGCGCAGCACATTCTCGAATTCGGCGTCGGTGTCGCGCCGGGCCTCCACCGTCCGGATGGCGTGCATCACCGTGGTGTGATCGCGCCCGCCGAAGAAGCCGCCGATCTCCTCGAGCGAGTGGCGCGTGCAGCGCCGCGCCAGGAACATGCAGACTTGCCTGGGGAGCGCAATCGAACGCTGGCGCTTGCTGCTCTGAAGGTCCGCCAGGCGCGTGGAGTAGTGCTCGGTCACGGCGGCGAAGATGGACTGGATCGTTGGCTCGCCGACGACGGGTGCGGGCACATCACCCAGCGCCGCCCGCGCGAGATCAAGGTCGATGGGTCGCTTCTCGACCACCGCCTGGATCTGCAGCTTGACGACGGCCCCCTCGAGCTCGCGGATGTTGGTGTCGAGCCTGCCAGCGATGTACTCGGCGACGACGGCGGGCATCTCAAGGCCGCGCAGGCGCGCCTTGGTCTTCAGGATCTCAACGCGCGTCTCGTAGCTGGGCGGCTCGATCTTCGCAACCAGGCCCCACTTGAAGCGCGAGACCAGGCGGTCCTCGAGCTGCGGGATGTCCTCCGGCGGCGCATCCGACGAAAGGATGATCTGCTTGTGAGCCTGGTGGAGCCTGTTGAACGTGTGGAAGAACTCTTCCTGCGACTGATCACGCTTGGTCAGGAAGTGGATGTCGTCGATGACGAGCACATCCACATCGCGGAAGCGATGGCGGAACTCGGTCATCTCGCCCGACTGCACACTCTCGACGTATTGCGTGACGAAGTTCTCGCAGCTCGTGTAGTACAGCACCAGGCGCGGGTTGGCCTCGACCAGCTTGAGGCAGACGGCCTGCAGCAGGTGCGTCTTGCCGAGTCCGACGCCGCCATGCACGAAGAAGGGGTTGTAGACGCGGCCCGGATTGCTCACCACCGCCATCGCGGCGGCGTGCGCCAGGCGGTTGCCCGGCCCGACCACAAATGTCTCAAAGGCGTTGTCAGGATTGACAACCAGCGACTCATACCGCTGCGGCGCAGGGCCAGTAGACCACGAGCTTGGTGCCGTCGGCCGCACGGGCGGAGCAACGGACTCGGGCGCCGAAGGCACCGCGGCAACGGGCACACGGGCCGGCACGATCACCAGCGGCGGCTCATGGCCGTTCAAACCACGCGGATCGGGCCCGGGGCGCTGGTCGCGCGGATCACGTGTGTCACGCGGATCGGCGGGACCACCGCCGCGATCCATGTCTCGCGCGGCGTTCGCGTCCTGCGCCGGCGCGCGATCCTTGGCCTCCTCGCCAGGCCGCGCGTCGCCGCGCACCGCTTGGTTCTCACGGTCCACAAGGTCCGCGTGACCCGCAAGCCCCGCAAGCCCCGCAAGCCCCACATGGTCTGTGTGCCGCGCGTGGCGTGCGTGCTGGTCGGAGCCGTTTTCAGCAGTGCCCTCATCACTCGACGATGGCTTCGCGTCGATCTCGCTGCTCGCGCGACCTTCGCGATGGTCCTGGCCGGGACGAAACGATACTGGACCACCCACATCCCGCGAAGGCTCAGGCGGCCGCGGGTTCGCTGCCGCGTTCCCCTTCCGGGCCGGGGCGGGCGGCGTCGGAGGCGGGATCACCGCGTCCTCGGGGCCAAGGAAACGCACCGAGAGAAGGCGGCCAGAGACCGTTCGTGCCGCGTCATTGAAAGCGTCCGCGCACTGCTTCCGCAGATAGTCCCGGTGGAGCGACGAGAGCGTGCGGAGCTGGAGCGCGCCGGCGCCGACGCCAAGGGGCGTGAGCTCCTCGAACCACTGGCGGCAGATCGTGGGATTGTGCGCTCGCAGATGCAAGAGCATTCCATCCCAGATGACCCGGTCCCCATCAATCACGCTAGGTCCCTTCATCGTTGCTGCACGCTCCCACCAAGACTACAGACCACGTTCTCGACCCACGCTCTCATCATGGCGGCGCAGACATTCGCGGCACCCTCTTCAGGGCCGCGTCCGCACCGATTGTCGCACAAAGAGTCGAACGTCCACCAACCGCCCACAAGAAACCACCCAACGACCTCGGCCCGAACACATCGGACCGATCAAGCCACTCCAACCTCGCCAGCGGGCCGCCCACCACGGCGCTCCGCTGACTCAGCGCAGAACGTACTGGCCCCGACGCTCCGTGTCAACGTCATCAGACACAACTCTTTTGAAGTGCCCGTATCTCCCCTGGAACAAAGGCACGACGCGCGCATTTCTTTTGAATGTCGAGGTGGCCCAGCGTGCCTCGATCACGTGAGAACTCCTGCCAGCGCACCGATCGTTCGACGCGATTGGGTGTTTGCATCCAAGCTGCGACCACATCACCGCAGATTACGACATCGCCAAGAGCGCAGTGTCAGCCAACGCGACTCCGGACGCCACCTTCTGGTCGTGTGCTGCGCGTGCGCAGGTGTTCAGGCGAGGTTCGTCCTACTTCTTTCCGCCCAGAAGCCCGCTCGCCAAGCTGCCAAGGAGGCCACCGACGCCGCCGCCCTTGCCCGCCCCATCGCCGCCGAGAAGCTGGCCGATGAGTTCCTGCGAGTTCGGAGCGTTCTTGATCTGGTTGAGCACAGGTCCAGCGATCGCGTCGACGCCCGCCTGCGCCTTGCTCGCGTCACCACCAACCATCGCGGCCAGCGGCCCAACATCAAGGCCCTTCAGGAGCGAGCCGATCCCACCACTCGCACCCCCACCCGAAACCGCGGCGATCAACGCCGCCGGATCGACCTTGCCGCTGGTCAGAAAGTTCTGCAGCATCGGCAACGCCTTGCCAACGAACTGGTCCGCGGCCTGCGGCGAGAGCCCAAGCTGTGAGCCCAGTGCGGCGATGATCTGTGGCTTGACTGAACTGATGAGCTGGTCGATCACTGCGAGTCCCCTTGCGATGAGCAGGCCCAAACGCCGAACGTGCGGAACATCCGCACCGCCGCGGCATCTGAACTCTACCGTAGTCTGGCGAGTTCAACGCCACCACGCAAGCCCCGATTCCGATTTTTCGGCCGCCAGTCGCATCCGAACGCCAGCCGCGAAGGCGAGCACTCCAGGAACGCAGAGGAAAACGGAGGGATTGGGAGGAAGACAAAGAAGAAGGGACTGGGGATCGGGGACTGGGGAATGGTGAGGGAGAGAGGGGTCGCAAGAGAGAGGCATTCGGCATTCGTGGTTAGGCATTCGTCTCAAGACGTTCCAAGAAGCACGCACATCAGGAGTGTTCTCTCGAATGCCTAACCACGAATGCCAAATGCCTTGTCTCCCCCACCAGTCCCCAATCCCCAGTCCCTCCCTTCTTGCCCCCACTCAAGAGCACGTCAACGATCTGCCATGACTCAGATTCCAAGCGGCAGGCTCGAACTCCCGCGCGATCCTTCGGACTCGGATGATTTCATTGAAGCGCCGCGGCCCGCGCGCGTGAGCCTCCTCGCGCTCTTCTCGATGATCATCGGAATCTTCACGCTGCTTGGATGCTGCATCCCCTTCGTTGGTCCCGTGGGCGGGCTGGTCGCGGTGGTGCTCGGGTTTGCCGGGTTCATGATGATCCGCAGGTCCGAGGGGAGGCTGCGCGGTTGGGGTGCCGCCGCCGCTGGCGTCGTCACGGGCCTGATCGCCGCGGTGCTCGGCAGCGTTCTGCTCGTGCTCCTGGCCCAGGCGGCGTACGCATCGGGCGCGTATCAGAAGCTGGTTGAGATTGGCCAGCGCGAGGATCAGTCCGAGTTGGTCGGTGTCCTCACCGTTGAGTCCGCGAACGCCATCACCACGGAAGAGCTCGTCTCCTTCCGCGAGCGTTCGCTCGACACCCTCGGTGCCATCAAGGGCGTGCGTGGCGGAGTTCTGCCCTGGCTTCAGGCGTACGCGCAGGCAGGGCGCCTCCCGCCCGCCGTGCAGCAGAAGTACGTTCAGTTTGGCACCAGCAGCATCCTCGCGATACCAGTGCGATTCGAGAAGGGCGACGCCGCACTCGTGGTCGCGTTCGACCCGCAGCAGCCCGATCCTCAGCTCATGCTCGGGCGCGTGGTCAACGCGGCAATCGCGCCGCTGGACGGGAGCGATCTCATCTGGCTCATCGACCCGGCGCGAGACCTGTCGCTGCCGCCGCCAGCAGCCGCGCCCGCAACGCCACCAGCCATTGAACCCGCGGCCGAACCGATCGCAGAACCAGCAACCGCCGACTCGCCACCGGGCGGGTGATGCGTGGGCAAGTCCCGTCTCTGGGTGGCCCGGTCGTCCCGACCGGCGCTTGCCTTTGCCCGTGCCCCCGCCGCGCTCGCTACGCTGGATCGTTCGCGCCGCTTGTACCCGAGAACTCAATGCCCGATCCTCAGAACCACGACATCGTCATCTCAAGCTCTGACGTTGCCAAGAGCTTCGATGGGCGCACCGTGCTCGACTCGATCAGCCTTGATGTGCGCCGCGGCGAGACGATGGTCATCATGGGCGGCTCGGGCTCGGGCAAGTCCACGCTTCTTCGCCTCATGATCGGCTCCTTCCGGCCCGACCGCGGCAAGATCTCGATCCTGGGCAGCGACATCTGCACCGGCGACGCCGAGACGCTCGATGAGGTCCGCAAGCGATTCGGCATCCTCTTCCAGAGCGGCGCGCTCTTCAACTCCATGACGCTCTATGAGAACGTCGCGCTCCCGATCCAGGAGCACACGGACCTGCCGCCAAACCTCATCGATATTCAGGTCCGCATCAAGCTCGAGCTGGTGGGCCTGCTTGAGCACGAGTCCAAGTACCCCTCGCAGATCTCCGGCGGCATGAAGAAGCGGGCGGGCCTCGCGCGGGCACTCGCACTCGATCCAGAGATTCTCTTCTACGACGAACCATCCGCGGGCCTTGATCCGGTGACGAGCGCTCAGATCGATCAGCTCATCATCTCACTCTCAAAGCGACTGGGCGTGACGAGCGTGGTCGTGACCCACGAGATGGACTCGGCCTTCGCCATCGCGGATCGCATGGCGATGCTGGACCGAGGCCGCATGATCGCGGTCGAGTCGCGCGACTGGTTCGACAAGCTCCGCAAAACCACCGACGAAGAGGGCCAGGCCCTCGACGACCGAGGCCGCCTGATCAGGCAGTTCTTAAGGGGCGATGCCGAAGGCCCCATCACGGCCCGCGCGAACACCGGCCTCCTCGAGCGCCAACTCCTGGGCGAGGTCAGGCTCGTCAGCGAGCCAAGCATCCGATCGACACGTGGCTAGGAACGTGGCTAGCCAAGTAGCTCGTCACGCACGCGTTGAACTTCGCTCCCGATTCAGTGGCTCCCTTCCAGACTCGTCCCCTCCAAACTCGCTACTCTCACCATCGATATGGCCTCCTCACGAAACAACATCTTGGCCGGCGGGTTCGTTGTCGGCGGGCTCCTCCTGGGCGTCTGGGTCAGCTTCATGCTGTCTGACTGGGGCAGTTCGAGCGGGGCCGGCTGGACGAACTTCACCGTGCGCTTCCGGCTGGATCAGGGCACGACCGGCCTTCGAGAGGGATCGACGGTGCTGCTGGGTGGCCAAGAAGTCGGCAAGGTCAAGCGTGTTCGGTTCGAGAAGGTCGAGGGTCCGGCCCGCTCGGCCGGGGACGCGCCGCGTGAGTTCCCGACGGCGGTCCTCGTCGATGTAGCGATTCGTGGCGACCTTCCGATCTTTGAGAACGCGATGATCGCGCTTGAGAAGCCGCTGCTTGGCTCGCTCTCATCGATCAACATCTCTTCGATTGGTGATCCTGCGAAGATGGAAGTGTCGAGGCAGGCCCATCAGGGCATCGGGCCGCAGGTCGAGGAGTCGGAGATCATCGGCGGCATGATCGCGCCGCCCACCTTCCTTGCGGACGCGGGCTTTGGTCCGGACCAGTCCAACCAGCTCAGGAACGCGGTCGAGAACCTCGACAAGACCGTGGCCGAGGTGCAGGCGCTGGTTGAGAAGTCCGGCCCCGGTGTTCAGTCCAGCATTGATGATGCGCGCGTGCTGATCGCGGACCTGCGGACGCGTGCCGCGGAGTGGTCCAAGCGCATCGATACGATCGCGGCCAACGTCGAGAGCGCTTCGGCAAAGATCGATCCGATCCTGGCGAAGGTTGATCTGGGTGTGGACGAGGCGCGGGGCGTGGTCGCGTCGGCCCGCGCCGCGGTGGATGACAATCGCGAGCGCATCGACCGGATCATCGCGAACATCGACGAGGCGAGCCTGAGCGCCAAGTCCGCCGCGGCCCGCATCGACACCGAGCTGATTGATCTCGCCAGCGGCGCGTTCCGCGAAGCGCGGGCTTCACTCGCCACAGCCTCCGAGTCCATCAACCGCCTGAGCTCGCTGCTGGGCGAGCAGACGCCCAGCATCCGTCGCACGCTGGCGAACCTGCGCATCATGTCGGATCAGCTCAAGCTCACGGCGGTCGAGGTCCGGAGCCAGCCATGGCGGCTCCTCCATGCTCCTTCCACCAAGGAGCTTGAGGTGCAGGTTCTGTACGACGCGACGCGGTCATATGCCGAGGCCGCCTCGGACGTTCGCGCGGCGGCGGAGTCCCTCGACGTCGCGACCGCGCGGCGCCAGGCCAACGACATGACGGCCCAGGACATCGGTGAGGCGACCGCGGCCCTCACGGAAGCCATGAGCCGCTACCGGGCGGCGGAAAAGTACCTCTTCGACAAGCTCGCGGAGAAGGATCGCTAGTCGCCCCCGCGGAAGGTGGTGCCGGCGCCGCCTGATCTCAACCACGCTCGTACGCTTCAACGGATGCGGATCCTCATCACAACCGCGGGCTCGCACGGCGATATCCACCCATTCCTCGGAGTGGCTCGGGCCATGGCAGAGCGCGGACACGAGGTGCTGCTGGTCGCGAACGAGTACTACCGGCGCGTGGTTGAAGAAGAGAACGTGCGTTTCCAGCCCATCGGCGAGGCCTTCGATCTGCGCCAGCTCGCGTCGATGCCGGACGTCATGCACCACTGGCGCGGGCCGGGCATCGTGATGGAGCGGCTGATGAAGCCGCACATGCGCGCGACGCTCGCGATGCTGCCGGGGCTCCTGCGGCGCGAGCAGATCGACATGGTGCTGCACCACCACATCTGTCTTTCCGTGCCGTGGGTCTGCGATCGCCTCGGCGTGCCGTGCGCCACAGGTGTCCTGGCGCCCATGATGTGGCAGAGCAAGGGCGACCCGATCCTGGTCAACCCGCTCATGTCCACGTTTGCTCCGGGCTGGTTCAGCCGCGTCACCGGCGCGATCATCCCGCTCGCGATCCGGCTCAAAATGGATCCGACGATCAACCGCTTTCGCGAGTCGGTCGGGCTGCCTCGATCGAGCGACTTCTTCACGGGTCAGGCGCGCTCGGGCGCGGCGGTGCTGGGCCTCTGGTCGCCGGTCATGCGTGGCCCGCTCCCCTCGGACCCGCCGGGCTCGGTGATCACCGGCGTGCCATGGCACGACCGGGCGCAGGATCAGGAGCATCCGCCGGCGGATGTCGAGCGATTTCTCGCCGCGGGCGAAGCGCCGATCCTGTTCTCGCTCGGCACGGCCGCGGTGCATGTAGCGGGGCCCTTCTATCACGCCGCGGCGGAGGCGTGCAGGCTCATGGGCCGGCGCGGCATGCTGCTGGTCGGCCGCGCTCCCGAGACCGCGCCGAGCGAGCTCCCGCCGGGAGTTGAGGTCTTTGGTTACGCGCCCTTCTCGAGCGTGATGCCGCGGGTGGCGTGCTCGGTGCATCATGGCGGCATCGGAACCACGTCGCAGGGGCTGCGGGCGGGCCGCCCGACGGTGATCGTGCCGCACGCGCACGATCAGTTCGACAACGCCGCGAGAGCCAAGCGCCTGCGCGTCTCGCAGACACTCGCGGCCCAGGACCTGACGCCCGCGCGCCTGGTCGAGGCCATCCGGCGAGTGCTGGAAGATCCCGACTGCGTCCAGCGTGCCGCCGAGGTTGCGGAGCGCATGAAGGGCGAAGACGGCGGCCCCGTCGCCGCGAGAGTGCTCGAAGACGCCTTCGCGAAGTGGAAGTCGGGTCGGTCGCGGGCGTGAGCATGCCAAGCGGGGGGCGTTGGCCCGCTGCGCCGGTGTGCCCGTACCCTCGTGCATCATGCCACTCCTCTCTGTCAACATCGATCACGTCTCGACGCTTCGCCAGGCGCGATATCGCGGCGGGAACGACGCTGCAACGTACGGCGAGCCCGACGCAGTCCGCGCGGCGCATGAGGCCGAGCTGGGCGGTGCCGACGGCATCACGATCCACCTGCGCGAGGATCGCCGCCACATCACGGACCGCGACGCGGATCTTCTGCGCCCCTTCGTGCGCGTGAGGTTCAATCTGGAGATGGGCGCGACGGACGAGATGGTCGCGATCGCCGCGCGGCTCAGGCCGCACTCTGCGATGCTCGTGCCCGAGGGGCGGCACGAGGTGACGACCGAGGGCGGCCTTGATGTCGCGGGAAATCAGGCCCGGCTCCGCACCGTTGTAAAGCGGCTGCACGATGCGGGGTGCGTGGTCTCGGCCTTTATTGATGCTCAGGAGAAGCAGGTGGACGCCGCGGCGGCGCTGGGCATGGATGTCTGCGAGGTGCACACGGGTCCGTACGCGGCACACTTCGCGGCGTGCGGCGGCGACCCGCGCAACGCTGCGCTCGCGGGCGAGTGTGCGTTGATTGCGTCCATCGGCCAGCGCATCCGCAGCGCGGGCATGCGATTCAATGCCGGGCACGCACTGAACTACGCGAACGTCGGCCCGATTGCCCGGATCCCCGGCGTCGAAGAGCTGCACATCGGCCACGCGATCATTAGCCGCGCGATCTTCGTGGGACTGCGCGAGGCGGTGCGACAGATGAAGGAAGTGATCGGGAACGGATCATGATCAGCGAGAGAGACACACAGCAGCATCGAACACGACCGAACGCTCCGACTCAGCACAGAGGCCCAGAACCAGCCATGACCACACACACCAACCCGCTCATTGCTCACTTCCACCACCTGCTCGCGTGCGAGACATGGGCCAACGCGCGTGTCCTCGCGTCGCTGGAGACGATCCCGGCCGGTAACCGCAGCGGTGAACGCTACCAGCGCGCGATCGGTCTTCTGCCGCATTGCCTGCTCGCGCGGCAGGTCTGGCTCTGGCGCATCAACGCGGTGCCCTACGACACGATCAAGGACTGGTTCCCGCCGATGTCGAACCAGCAGGCCAGCACGATGGCGCTCGATGTCGATGCGCATTGGTCCCGATATCTCGGCGCCCTGACAGAGGCGGAGATGGCCCGTGAAATCCACTACACCGCCAGTGATGGCACCGCGTATGTCAGCCGCGTCGGCGACATTCTGACGCACGTCTTCAATCACAGCACCTACCACCGCGGCCAGATCGCGCGGCTCGTCACCGAGCTCGGCGGCCAGCGGGCGCAGACGGACTCGATCGTCTTTTCCCGCTCAACGGCCGGGCCCGCTTGACGGGCGTTGGGGAGGCGCCGACGAGGCGTGCCGAATCCCTGTTTGGGGGAGTGCCGGTCCAGAGCATGCATCGCGCCGGACGACATTCGCAGCACTGAAGCCTCGGGGTGGAGGTCGGAAGTCGTGCCAGCGTGTTGAAAAGAGTGCCGGGATTGCGGAATAGTTGCAAATCAATCACGATCTGCGCATCTGGCTCTAGGCAATCTCGTGGTTCGTGATAGCATGCGGCGTACAACCTCGAGAGGGGGCAGGATCGGGAATGGCCAAGAGCACCAGAAAGCCAGCGAAGACCGCGACCAAGGACAAGGCACAGCGCGCCAGCGCCTCGCCGACCCCAAAGCCGGAGCGCGCGGGTAAGTCCGATGCCTCCGGTGCCGAGAGTGCTTCGGCCAGCACGAAGGTGCCTCCTGCTTCCGCTGGTTCCGGCGCCCAGCCTGCCACGACCGTGACGGCACCCGCTTCCAGCACGCCCACCCGTCCCCAGCCCGTGCCGAGCGAGTTCGCCTCGATGGCTGACGCCGTCGCCTATCTCAACGGGCGGACCAACGTCGAGCAGCTCCGCCCGCAGCAGTTGGACGGCAAGACGATCTTCAGCCTTGCCCGCATGGCGGCCCTCGTTGCGGCGATGGGGAATCCGCAGTCCAGCTTCAAGGCGGTGCACGTCGCGGGCAGCAAGGGCAAGGGAAGCGTGTGCGAGATGACGTCGGCCTGCCTGCAGGCCTGCGGCTATACCGTCGGCCTCTACACCAGCCCGCACCTCGTCGACATCCGCGAGCGCATCCGCATCGGCCAGTCCATGATCAGCGAGGCGGACTTTTGTCGCCTGCTGGTGATCGTGGCCCGCGCGGCACACGCGATCTCGAAGGCCCATGGTGACGCGACGCACTTTGAGCTGATGACCGCGATGGCCTTCCAGCACTTTGCCGATCAGGCCGTGGATGTCGCGGTGGTTGAGGTCGGTCTGGGCGGACGGACGGACGCGACCAACGTCCTGACGCCCGAGGTCTGTGCGATCGCCGCGATCCAGCTCGAGCACACGCAGGTGCTGGGAAACACGCTCGAGAAGATCGCCCGCGAGAAGGCCGGGATCATGAAGGCCGGCGTGCCGACCGTCACAATCTCGCAGCCCGCCTCGGTCCTTGCCGTCTTCAGGGAAGTCGCCGAGCAGGTCGGTGCGCCGCTGCTGGTGGTGGGGCAGGATCTTGAGTTCTCGTCGCGCTTTGAGGCTTCGCCTGAGCTTGGCCCGCACGCGCGCGTCTGCCTCAACACGCCGCGCAGCCAGTTTGAGCATCTGCCCGTGCCGCTCAAGGGCGAGCACCAGGCGCTCAACTGCGGCCTGGCGCTGGCGATTCTTGATCAGCTCCGCGCCCGCGGCGTTGAGACGCCCGAGGGCAAGGTCGCGTCGGGACTTTCGCAGACGCCCAACCACGGCCGCCTTGAGATGGTGCTGCGCGATCCGCGCATCGTGATCGATGGGGCCCACAATCCTGAGTCGATCGCGGGGCTTGTGAAGGCCCTGGGCGCACAGGTGCGGTACGACTCGCTCGTGGTGGTCTTCGGCTGCGCCGCCGACAAGGACGTCACGGGGATGCTCACCAATCTCTCGATGGGTGCCGACAAGCTCATCTTCACGCGGGCCGAGGGCTCCGCGCGCGCCATCGAGCCCAAGGAGCTGCAGCGCAAGTTCGCCGAGCTCTCACCCAAGATGACGCAGGTGTGCCCCAATGTTCGTGAGGCCATCAACACCGCGGCCCGCGCGGTGGGACGCGATGACCTCATCGTCGTGACGGGCTCATTCGCCCTTGCGGGCGAGGCCAAGGGCCTGATCCATGCAAAGTTCCGCCAGCCCGGCGCTGCGGCGCCCCGCGTAACCGGTGCGGGCGGCACAGCCGCGAGCGGCGTCATCGAAGAGATCAAGCCCGGGCACGACGCCGCAAGGCCACCATCGCGCCATCAGGGGCACTGAAGCGCGAAGTGATCGAGGTTGATCGAGCGTGGCCGAGCCTGATCGAGCCTGGCTGGTACCTACAGCGAGTTACTTGCCCTTCGTCCAGCGCAGCGTGGCCTGTGCCACTCGCGCGCCGAAGAGCTCTGCGGTCTGGCGATCGCCGCTGGGAGGCGTGACGTCGGCGGGCGCCGTGTCGGACTGGGTCATGAGGCCCATGTAGCTGCCGACGCGATTGAGATCGGTTGGGGCCGTGCCCTTGGAAGTAATGCCCGTGCCGACCCACACCATCGAGTGCTGGGCCGCGAAGACCGAGATCGTCGACAGCGCGTGGAGCTTGTCGCCCGAGAGGGAGCCCGAGTTCGTGAAGCCCGCGGCGAGCTTGTCCTTCCAGCCTTGCTGGAACCAGATGCCCGATGAGTACTCCATGAACTGCTTGAACTTCCATGAGACGTCGCCCATGTACGTCGGGCTGCCCATGATGATCGCGTCGGCGGCCGCGAGCTCGTTCCAGCGCCCGCCCATCGAGCGATCCGCATTTGGCGCGGGCAGCTCATCAACGCTGATGAGGAGGGCGTTCACGCCTGAAACGCCCTGAGCACCCTTCAGGATGTGCTCGGCGACGGCCTTCGTGTGTCCATAGCCGCTGTGATAGACGATGGCGATGGCGGGGCTGGGCATGGTGGTCTCCTTCGGGTATGTCAGGGTGTTTCAGAGTGTGTCAGAGCGTGTCAGAGTGTGCTTATTCGAGTTCGCGATGCTCAGCGGCCGTCGCTGCTTCGATCTTGCCGGTTCGATCTCGCTGGTTCAGTCCAGAGGCTCCGCCACTCGAACGCGTTCGAGCAGGTCGCAGAGCTGCGTGATCTCGGCATGCTTGAGATGCCCGAGCTGGGCCGTGTGCAGTTCCATGAGCGGGTGGTCAATGAGGGCGAGCAGCTGCATGCCGGCGTCCGTGATGCGCACATAGACGACACGCCGGTCCTTCTCGCATCGCGTGCGTTCAACCAAGCCCGCCAGCGTGAGGCGATCGACGAGCCTTGTGACATCGGGAACCTGCGCGACCATGTGCTCGCCGATCTCGTGGCATGCGCGGCCATGTTCCAGGCCCGACATCCTCGCGCCACGCAGGATGCGCAGCACGTTGTACGTCGCCGCGGAGAGATCATGCCCCTTGAGCAGCCGTTCCACGGGCGCGCTGAGCCACGACGCCGTCCTCATCACGCTCAGGAAGGCCTCAACCGCGGGCGAGTCGAACGGCTGGCGCTTGCCAATGGCGCGAGCCAGCGGCGAGAGCGTGGGAGCCTCGGGATCTTTGCGGGAGCGTGCGGGCACCTTGCGTTGGTTCCTTTCGCGGATCGGAGAAGGCTGGGGCGATGTCGTGCGTTGACGTGCTCGCCCGATCAGTTGTGGAAACAATAGTTGGTTCGTGGGCGGAATCAAGCCCATGTGGTCAGGCCGGTGCAGCCCGAGCCTCCGCCATGTCAGGGAGTGTGGCGACGCAGACGCTTAAGCGCGGCGGTCACCGCCGCCTCCTGATCACGCGAGCGCACTTCGATGTCGGGCGCGAGGCCGACGCCCTCGGGCCGAAAGCCGCGGACCGTGATGTAGTCCATCACCGGCGCCTGCATCGCAAAGCCGCCGGGCAGCGCCAGAAAGCGCGACACCAGGAGCGCCCCCGCGGAGCGTGACCCCACCAGCGGCGCCCGGCGCAGCTCGCGCAGCGCCGAGGCCGTGCACTCACTCGCGCTCGCGGAACCACCATCAATCAGTACCGCGACCGAGCCGTTGAAGCGCGCGGCCCGATCCTCCTCGATCGTGTACCCACCCTTCATCCACGCCGCGACGAGGAAGGCGTCTGATGGCGGCTGGCCCGTCTCGAGCACGAACTTCGCGGCGTCCTCGCTTCCCACCGGGATCCCCACGCGCGTGCCGGGCTCAAAGAAGAACCCGAGCAGATGCAGGAAGTTGGTCACGCGCCCGCCACCGTTTCCGCGAAGGTCCAGCACGAGATGCGACCGGCCCTTGATCTCCTCGAAGCGCTGCGCGATGGTCGCCTCGTCGTACCCATCTGCGAAGGTCGCGATGGAGATGTACGCCGCGTCGTCGTCGATGAGCCGGAAGCCGACGGGTGCAAACTCCGGCGCGCGGGCCTTCCGCGCCACTCGCACCTCATCCGTCGTGCCACCCTTGACGCGCCGGACGCGCAGCACCGCGACCGAGTCAACCTCGCCCGCGAGATCGGCCTCGTCCTTGGCACGCTTCCCATCGATCGTGAGGATCACATCACCGGGATTGAGCAGGCCCTTGGCGCCCGAATCATCGGGAACGCCGATGACGCGCAGGCCGCCGCCGCTGGCGGGCCGGAGCGAGACACCGATGCCGATCTCGCCCGCGCGAACGCCGCCGATGTCGCGGGCCATGCGGGGCGGCACGATGCCCGCGTGGCTGATGCCGAAGCGCTCGAGCGCTTCGTTGAGCGCACGTGCGAACTGATCGGGCGTCTGCGCATCTTCGATGGCGTTCGCGTACCGGGCCACATGCCGCGGCCACTCTCCGAACTCAACACCATGCACGTAGACGCGTCGCGCGATGTGATCCTGCACCTGCGCGAGGATCGCATCCTTCTGCGCGGGCCCGAACTCATCGGCGTCGTCGGGGGTCTGCGCACCCGCTGAGCCCACCGTGGAGAGCGTGACAGCGCCCACGGCGCATGCCGCGAGTGCCAGTCGAAGAAGCCGGGCTTTGAGGGGGGAACGCATGCGTTGCATCGTTGGCGGGCACGCGGCGTGCCGCCGGCGGATCAGGTGCGCTGCCTGGGCGCGATGTCCTCGGGCATCAGGGGCACGTTGGGATCAACATCGCTCGCCAGCGAGCGTCCGATGATGGCGTCGATGTGGTGTGGCGAGATGAAGATGCCCGGGCGTTTGGTCGTGAGATCGCCGCGTGCCAGCACGTGTCCCGCTGCGAGCGGGCGCGAGGGGAAGAGCGACTGGCGCGAGTTACGCCTTACGTCGGCCTCGATGGGCAGCACGCGCTTGGTTCCATCGGAGACTTCGAGCTGATTCTCGATGCGCTGCAGCTCGTCGCGCCCTTCGGCGTCGCCCGCGCTGAACGAGATGCCCAGCGAGCCCGGCCGCCAGTGGACGTGGGCCTGACGCGCGAGCGTCTTGTAGTGCCGAAGGCGTGTGTGCTCCAGACTCGCGGCGTGATCGGGGCCCTTCGCCGCGCGGTCGTAGGTCAGGTGCTTCTCCAAGATCACCGCGCCGCAGCCCACGGCCGCGGCCCCCATGTAGACACCCGCGGTGTGGTCGCTGTACCCAACCGGGCCGGTGAAGATCTTCGCGAGCGCACGGATGCCGCCAAGCTCGGAGAAGTCGGCGGGCGTTGGATAGGAGCTCACGCACTGCAAAAGTGCAACGCGATCATGCCAGCCATCCATCCACGTGAGCGCGCGCGACACTTCGTCGATCGTGCTCGCGCCGGTGGAGATGATGAGCGGCCTGCCCGTTTGGCCCAGCGCATCAATCAGCGGCTTGTTGACGATGTCCGGGCTCGCGGTCTTGTACGCGTCCCAGGGAAGACGGTCGGCGATCTCCACCAGCTCGGGGCTGAAGACCGTGACGATCGCGTGAATGCCGAGGTCATGCGCGAGCGAGACGACCTTGGCCATGTCATCGATGGTCATCTCAAGCCGGCGCAGCATCTCGAAGGGATTCACCTCGCCCGCGGCCTTCTGATACGCCGCCAGCTGCGCGCCGCGGCTCATGAGGCGATCGGCCTCAAAGTACTGGAGCTTGACGGCGTCTGCGCCCGCCTCCGCGGCGAGCCGCGTGAGCTCCAGCGCACGTTCCAGCGAGCCGTCGTGGTTCACGCCGAGCTCCGCGATGATGTACGGCGGCTGCTCGCGGTTGATCTCTCGGGTACCGATCCGCATCAGGCTCTCCTCAGACGTGTCCGCGCGCGTCACGCTCACGGAGCAGCGCGTCCGCGACGAGCAGGTCCACGCGCGTATCGATGTCAACAACTTCGCCATCGGCGGTCTCGATGCCGCGACGGTCGCGGCCGAAGAAGGCGTGTGGCCCATCGCCACTGCCGGAGACGCGCAGCATGAGCGCCGCCACACGCAGCGCCATCGTGCCGCCATCGGGCACGTAGGCTGGCGGCAGATCCTGCCGCCTGAAGACGCCATGGTTCAGCACCGAACCCTCCCACGGCGCGACGCGGCCATCCTCACCGACGCGGGCCGTCCACCATGGATGGTGCTTGCCGCAGCGCGCGTAACTCTGCACGCTGTCGCATCCGCGCAAAGCCAGCAGCGCGAGGGCGCGCTCTGTGAGATCAGCAGGCCGTACGGGGACGTTGGCGTAGAGGATGGCGACGTGGTTGTCATCACGAAGCGCAAGCACCTCCGAAGCGTGGCGAGCCGCGTCGTCGATGCGAGCCGTGTCGTGCGCAAGTGTTGGCGGGCGCTCGATCACTTGCGCGCCCATCGCGGCGGCGACCTCGAGCGCACGCGGATCATCGCTCGAAACCGCGACGGTTGTGACGCCGCGGCTCTGCTGCGCGTGTTCGATCGTCCAGGCGATGCAGGGTCGCCCTGCTACGAGCGCGACGTTCTTGCCCGGCACGCCCTTGCTACCGGCCCTGGCGAGGATGATGGCGGTTGCTCCGGTCATGGCACGATCCCGATCACGCGTGTGCGCACCGAGTCCAGCATCTCGACGCCGCGCGGACGAGGCAGTGCGCGCAGTCGGCCGGCATGATCAGTGTTAGGTGGATCGATCATCGCTGCGCCGGCGAGCAGGAGCCACCGGTCATAGAACGACTCAAGCTCATCGAGAACCTCATCGCGCCGCGTGATGCGAGGTACCACCCACAGGCGCGGCAGTCCGCCCGAGCCCGGTACCGTGCCGCGATGCTCGAGCAGGTGCTCGATGCCTTCGCGCACAACCCCCGCGCCGTCCCAGCCCTCAAGCGTGCGGAACGTTGCATCATCGTTGCTCGCCGCGTCCACGCTTACAACGCTCACGAGCGATTCGCTCGGTGCGTCAGCCACATGCGCCAGCAGCGTGCGAGCGCCCTCCGCGCCGGTTGCAAGCCGGGTGCGCACATGGACACCCGCGGCACCCGAAGCCCTCGCGCGAGTGGCAACACGCACAAAGAGCGGCTCGCCACCGCTTCCATTCTGAAGCGGATCAACGCCGCGATCATGTCGGATCGTGACCGCCACGCGAGTGCCGCTTGCTGTCGCAGCGGCGATCACGCGCTCCATTTCATCGAGCTCTGCCTCTGTTGCGCCCGCACCGATGATCACATGCTCAAGAAGTGCATCGGCCCCGAGCGCGCGAGCCGCATCGCTCCAAGCCGCCGCGACCTGCAATGCTGCGCGATCCTTCGCGCTGTCAGCGCGCAGCGCGTGTTTGATCACGCGCTCCATGATCCGCGCATCGCGAGTGTCCGCCGCGCACATACTCCACCCCGCATCGCGCAGCGCGGCGTCGGCCTGCACACACACGCCCTTTGCGATCGGATCGGACTGGGGCGCAATCGGTATGTAGCCCAGCATCGCGCCGATGGTCGCAAAGGGCCCTGACCCAGCCGCGAGATCACGCAGCGTCGAGGCCGAGAGCGCCAGAGGCGACAACCCCGGCACGGCCTGCGAGAACGCCAGCGGCAGCGGTTTCCCCGCCTCACCGCACGCGCGATCCAGCACGTCGGCCGTTAGCGCAGGATCAACCAGGCACCAGGAAGATCCAACGATGATCAGCCCATCATCCTCACCGGTGCCTTCGGCCGCGCCGGTGCTTCCTGCGATTGCGCCCAGCAGCGTCGGGTGAATGAGCGAGTCATAGCACGTCAGGTTGGCGATGCCGCCGCGCCACGCGTGCCGCGACCAGAGCCGTGCCGTCTCGACCAAGTCTCGTCGCGCACGCAGCGCCTCGCCATCAACATGTCGGAACGCGATCTTTGAGAGCAGCCCACCACGCGCCCGCAGCATCACCGCCGCGCGCGCGACGTCGTCCTCAGCGCCAACAGCCATCACGCGCGCCGCCGCGTCACCCATGCCCTCAATCAACCGTGATGCGGTCCGCACCAGCAGGCTCTGGCCGGCGATCTCGCGATCCCAGCCCGGTTCGAGCACGATGGTTCCGGTGAACGTGACAGGGCCCGCGACAGGGCCCGTGACAGGGCCCGTGACGGGGCCCGTGACCGGGCCAGTCTTTGATTTCACATCGATGTCAACGTCCGCGCGCGTTGCCGCATTGGTCTTCGTTGACGCGGCAGTCCGTGAACCATCGCCACCTGAGTCGCGCGCGTGCGATGGCGGCGTCGTCTGGTCGCGCGTCCGCAAGCGCCCCGTGGTGAAAGCATCGAGTGCCTGCTCCAGCAGCTGCGCCGAGTGGTCCGAAGCCTCGCCGAGCCACGCCACGTTCTTCAGATCGCGCTCCACCTGCCGCGCCTGCCGCTGGACGCCCGTGGCCCCTTCGACCTCGATGGTGCGATCGGCCTTGAATCGGTTGAGCTGACCGGTCTGGTTGATGTGCTGCACCAGCCAGTACGCCGGCTCCTTGCTCGCGAGCTGCGCGATCGCCTGCACCTCCAGCACCAGCCGATCTACCTTGCCCTGGTCCGTGCCCGCGATGATCATGCTGCGCATCCGCTCCAGGATCGCCGCCGCCTCGCGGCTCGCGAGCTCAACACGCCGCGCCGACTTCACCATCTCCCGCAGGCGCGCCTCCACGCGCCCCGCGAGTGCCGCATCTTCGCGCCGCGGCGCGCGAGCCATGGGTGGCAGCACACTCGCACTCTGCGCCCGATCCGGCGCGGCACCGAGCTCCGCCAGCGCACTCCAGAGCGTCGTCTCGCGAGTGGCGCGCTTGCGAACGCCCCCCTCGGTCGCGTCGATCGTCGTGAGTCCCATGGACTGATCACGCGTGAAGTCGCGCTCGAACTGCACGAGGTACGTGGCCATCTGCTCATCGGTGTAGATGTGTCCGCCCCCCTGCGCTTCAACCTTTCGCAGCAGCGATCGCATCCGACCGATCCGCTCCCACTCCAGCATCTCCAGCGTGCGGAACTCACCAAGCTCGCAACCCCACACGCGATGGATCGCCGCGCCGGGCGCGTAGTACTGATGATCCGTGAAACCAAGGTCCTGCCCGATCAGGATGACCGGATCGCACCCAAGGTGCCGCCCGAGGTAGTACGACAGATGCGCCACCGTCGCGCCCGGCTGGATCCGTCCCTTGTCGCCAGACTCCTTCGCGAGCGATTCACCCAGCACGCGCTCCAGCACGTCATCACCCGCGCAGCGAATCTCGCCCGGGAAGGCCTCAAGGATCGCAGGGTTGGCCTTGGGCTCAACGACCAGCGTAACCCCCTCGACATCCTCGCGCGTCAGGCCTTCATAGAACCTCCGGCTGATCTCGTGATAGTCCAGCGCCGTCACAAAGTGCGGCCTGATTCCCTTCTCCAGCAGCGTCTTGAGCACCGTCTGCACCGCGATGATCACCACGCGATCGCGCACACCCGGCTTCCCGAGCAGCTCGATGTTCCGAGCCAGGCTCGGCCCCGCGCTCACCACCACTGCCGCCCGCCCACGCATCGAGCCTGCCAGCTCCGCCACACCAGGACAGAAGGCATACCACCGCAGATTCTGCAGCAGGTTGCGAACGGTCGCGTCCATCTGCACCAGCGTGGTGACGACGTTGGTCCGCACCGCCCGCACCACGACCTCAACGCTCCGCGCGAACACGGCGGAACTCTCGCCCAATCTCGCCATGCTCGGCGGATGATCCACCACGCGCGTGCCGCACGAGACCAGAGCCTCAAAGCCAGAGAGTCCGCGCGACAGCGCGGCCGTGTCCTCCGGATCCGTGATGACAATCACGTTCCCCGCCGCGAGCCACGCGGAGCAGTCCACACGCTCCATCACGCCCCGCAGCAGCACGACATCGGTCTCAAGCACCACCACGCAGCCATGCTCACCCAGCCGCTTCGAGAGTGCCGTGACGTGATGCCCGCACCCAAACCCGCGCACCACCACCGCCCCCGCGACCACAAGATCAACCTGCGCCGCCAGCGCGTCACCCTCAGCTACCGGCGAGCGTCCACTCGCCAGCCGCCTCACGCGCCCATCGGCCCCAGGCAGGGTTCCAGTGAGGCCGCCATCAACAGCCAGCGCCAGCTCAAGGCCCGCCCGCACCGCCGCGCAGGAATCAACGCGTGCGATCGCCTCCGACGCGGCCTGGCTCCGAACCCGCAGCAGCGCGAGATTGCGAGCAAGAACCTCAGGCCGGGGTTGCAACGTACCAGTGTGGGCCTTCTCAGTTGCCTTGCCACCAGCCTTCTCAGCTGCCTTCTCTCCAACAATCGTGATTCCAGGAAAAGCCATGCAACTCCCGATTCTCTCGTCCTGTACCGTCTTGGACACCCGCGGTCCCGGGCCCAGAAACGGTCTCAGTAGCAGGAGATCGGCCTTCGTGCGAGAGATACCCAAAAAACCGATGCGTGGAAGCGTGGTTCTGCCCTCTCAGGCACCTTCCAGAGCAAGGTCCCACGCCGCGGCCCTCCTCGCCCCCCTCGCTCTCACGCTCCCCCTCACCCTGGCCGCCTCCCCCGCCCTCGCCCAGCTCAACTTCCTCAACATCCCTGATCCCACGCCCCTTCCCAGCGGCCCCCTCTGGCAGCGACTCCTCCTCGAGAACCCGCTCCCCATCGCCGCTGTGCTCGCCACGGCTGGCGTGGCCGTCATTTTCATCTTCAAGCAACGTGCCGACATAAACCGCGGCCTGAAGCTCGGCCTCCCCGCTGTTTTCGCCGCCGTGGCCCTCTGGATCCTCGCCAGCGCGGTCCAGACCGATCGCGAGAAGCTCAAGGCCTCCGCCATCGGGCTGGTTCGCGCCGTCGCGAGTGGCGATGCCGCCGCGACCGACCGCGCCCTCGCCGATGATGCCCTCCTCCGGACCTTCATCGACGCCAGCGGCCTCACCAAGGACCGCATCCTCGAGCGCGTCGAGCGCGACTTCCGCAAGGGTGGCTCGCTTGAGGTGAGCGACTTCGCCATCCTCGAGATCCAGGCCACCACGCAGGGCCCGCGCGACGGCTTCGTTCAGTTCAAGCTGCGCGCGACCCCTCAACTGACCGGCGGCCCCACCTTCAGCTGGTGGCGACTCGACCTCGCACGTGACACCGATGGTGCCTGGCGCACCACTGGCATCGACCTGCTTGAGAGCTCGTTTGGTCGCCGGTGACAGGGGCAGTTCTATCGCTTGGCGCGGCGACTCATCGCCCGCGACACCTGGCAGATGATCTCAAACACGAGGTTCGCCGCGGCCAGCGACGTCAGGTTCGACACATCCCACGGCGGCGAGACTTCCACCAGATCGCCGCCAACCAGATCGAGCCCATCCACGCCGCGAACCAGCTGCAGTGCCTCGCGCGTCGTGAACCCGCCGATGACGGGTGTCCCCGTGCCCGGCGCGAACGCGGGATCGATGCAGTCGATGTCGAAGGAGAGATAGCACGGTGCATCGCCGACGATCTGCCGCGCCTCGGCCATCACTGATGCCACCCCACGCTCGACACACTCATCCATCGACACCACCCGCATCCCCGAGTCGCGGCTGAACTTCCAGATGTCGTTGCTGTTCATCGGCCCGCGAATCCCAAGCTGCACCGTGCGCTTTGGATCAAGCAGCCCCTCCTCAACCGCGCGAGCGAAGGGCGCGCCATGGTGATACTTGGAGCCCATGTACCCCATCCCCGTGTCGCAGTGTGCATCAAAGTGCACCATCGCCAGGGGCCGCTTCGCACCAAGGGCCCGCAGGATCGAGAGCGAGAGGGAGTGATCGCCGCCGACCGAGATCGGCGTGATCCCCGCCGCGTGTACCCGTGCGTAGAACTCGTGCACTTCCTTCAGCGCAGGCTCGAGCGCGAAGGGCTCGCGCACCCATGCGTCGCCAAGGTCCGCGATGCGGTGCGTCTCGAAAGGGTTCATCAGGAGCGACGTGTTGAACGGCGCGATCATCGTCGACATCTCGCGCACCGCCCGCGGCCCATGCCGCGAACCCGGCCGATTCGTCGAGCCACCGTCGTAGGGCATGCCGATCAGCCCGATGTCAACGCCCCGCCAGGCCGAAGCCTCCGGCACATGCGCCCCGCGGAAGAACGTCGCAATCCCCGTGTACCGCGGCGCGGACTGCGCATCGTCGTCACGATTCGCATCGTTGGGCAGATTCGTCTCAGCCATCTCAAACCTCCGGGCGTGTGGATAGGAAATCCGACACCCTCGGAGTTTAACGCCTCAAAGTACCGCTCGCATCCTGTCTCGCAAGTCCTGCGTGGCTCGACGGCCCCCGCCGGTCTTCACCCGCCAGCCGCGACATCGGCCCGGCGCGTGTCCGCTCCCCCATCGCCCGCAAGCCCGTTCCGCTCCTCGCGCATCGCCCGCAGGTCGCTCGCGATCTTCACTTCCCCAACGCGCCCTTCCTCGCTCCACATGCGCGCCGTCGGCACGGGCTGCACCACGCCGCGCTGCGCCTGGTGCCCATCCCGCGGCTTGATCCCCCTCGCCGCGAGGTTCTCAACCCATGCCTGCTCGTGCACCTGCCAGAAGTGCTCGAAGCTCCGCTCCATCGAGAACTCCTGCATGAACTCGTGCGCACTCTTCCCCATGCGCCGGCGCATCGCATCATCCGAGCACAGGTCCACGACCGCCCGCACCCACGCCTCTTCGTCCGTGTCCGGCACCACGCGCCCCGTGACACCATCGAGCACGACCTCCTTCGGCCCGCCCTGGTCCGTCACGATCACCGGCATCCCCGACGCCTGGCTCTCCATCACCACCTGTCCCAGCGTGTCCGTCACACTTGGGAAGACAAACAGGTCGCTCGTCGCATAGATCTTCGCGAGCTCATCCCCATACCGGAAGCCCACAAACCGCACGCGCGAGCCCTTCAGCTCCTTCTCCATCTCCTTGTGATACGGCCCGTCGCCAACGATCAGAAGCTCCGCATCAACGCCGTGCGCGAGCAGCCGCGCATCCGCTTCCTTCCACACCTTCACCATCAGCGGCATGTTCTTCTCAACGCTCACACGCCCGACATACAGCGCCCGCACACGCTTCGCCGGCGAGCCCAGACCCTCCACAAAGGCCTCATCACGGAAGCGCGGATGGAACTGCGCCGTCACGATCCCCGGCATCAGGGGCAGCACGCTCGACCGCTTGATCCCAAGCTTCTCCAGCGTCCCGACATAATCCTGCGAACGCGTGAAGATCGAGCGGAAGGGCGCGTAGAAGAACTTCATGAACGCTTCGGTGATGTTCGTGAGCGCGCCATCCTCAAAGAGCCGCTCCACATACGCCGGGAAGTCCGTGTGATACACGCCCACCACCGGCACCCGCAGCATCTTCGCCGCGATCATCCCCACCACACCCACCGAGCCGGGCGTCGAGATGTGAATCACGTCCGGCTGGTGCTGGTCCACAAACCGCAGCATCTTGACCAGAGGGGGCAGCGCCAGCTCGAGATTCTCGTACCTGGGCATCTTGGTCGCGAAGACCGGCGCGAAGTTGTGGATGTTTGGCTCGCTCGGGATCTCAAAGTTCGTCGACGTCACGACGCGAAGGTCGCGCCCCGTCGCCAGCGCCGTGCTCGCGGCGTTGCGGATGAACCGCGACACACCGTTCACATCCCCCAGCGTGTCCGTGAACAACATCACCCGCATCGGTCGGTCCAAAGCGCTCACTCCTGATCCTGGCTCCGAACACTCGTGCTCGATCCGCTCCAGGAACGGACGTTCCTTGTTCTGGTGGAAGAGCGAGAAAAGATACGGAAGCTGCGTCGCCTCAAGCACCAGGTACGACGTCAGCACATCCAGGATCGCGCGATGGTCCTTCCCCGCCGCGGCCTTGAGCGCCGCAGATCCCATCGCCCGATGGATCGCCGCGTACAGATCATCGGCAAACTCCGCCATCTGCTCATGGCGCGAGACCGCAGCCCCATCAACCCACGTCTTCTCATCAAGCCGACTCTGAAGGTCCGGGTACTTGGCCAGAACGGGGCCAAAGCTCGCGGCGAGCGCATCCAGCAGCGGCCCCATCCGCCGCTTCTTGCGTCCCAGCTTGTGATTGATCTTCCCCTTCAGCACGTGCAGCGCCAGCCGCACCTTGCTCGGCTTGGGCGTTGCAACGCCCGCGAACCGCAGCAGCTTGCTCCCCACATAGCGGCCCGTCACGCTCGCCTTCGGAAGCAGCTTCCGCGCGGCGAACTGCGCACCCACTGTCGTCAACTGATGCGCCAGGAGCGACGAGTGCCCCGCCGTCCCTCCCGCATCCGACCTCGCACCCATCACCAGCTTCAGAAACTCGCGCGGGTCCTCAACCTTGCCGGGCACCTGCGTCCACGCACGCCCCACGTTCAGCAGCCCGTGATCATCCGATCCGCCCGTGAGCCCCTTCTCCCACACCCGCGCCCACAGTGGCTCCAGCTTGTGCTGTTCGATCAACCGATGCACGCGCCCCGGCGAGAGCGACCGCAGAAATGTCGCCAGCGCCGAGCGGTGCGTCCCCGAGTGCGCTCCGTTCAGGATCTCAAACCCCTTGAAGAGCAGCGCACACCGCTCAAGATGCCACAGCGTCAGCTTGTGATTCTGCACATACACCGGATGCGCCAGACTGTGCGCGAGATTGTGAGCGTGCAGCCACGCCGCAAACGCATACACATCATCACGCAGACCCAGCAGCGCGAGCTCCTCATGCAGCGCGGGCGTCAGGCCCCACACCAGCACATGCAGCTTGCACTGGTCCTCCGGAAACCGGACCGTGACCTCCTCGCCGACCACCACGCCCTGGTACCCACGCTCCACCAGCTTCATGACGCCATCGATCGTGTCATGATCCGTGATCGTCACAAGGTCCATGCCACGGGCCTTGGCCTGCTCATAGACGCGCTCGGGCTCGGAGTAGCTCTCCGGACAGTTGATGAGCGCCAGCGCGGCGACAGCAGGCCCCGACGATGCGTTCGAGTGGCAGTGCATGTCCATCCGCGTGACAGCGCTGCCGGTGCTGCTACCGCCAAAGGCCGCGAAGCCCGAGCCCACCTCGACGGACTGTTGTGCAGATTGCACCATCGCGAGCTCCTCGAAGGTCACCCCCCCATCGCGCTCGAACCCTGCACCTTGCCAGCACCGTCCCGTCGCGAGCCCCTCGCGCCCGCCGCCATCTGCTTCTGCCCCTGTTCACATCTCTGTCCACACGTAGAAGATCGAGCAGGACGATACCCGAACCATCTGCAAAAACACGCACTAAAGCCCGTTCTCTGCGGGCTTTAGTGAAGCCTTCTCCAGCCCTTATACCCATCCTCATAAAACAGGAACAGATCGTGAAGGCCTCGGGTCCTCCCGCCCGCCACCTCCCCCTCCGCCCACCGGTAAACTCTCCCGATGCCCTCCTCATCGCCGTCACCCCTCTCGCCACGCTCACGACATGTTGCCGTCTACCCGGGCTCCTTTGATCCCATCACTTTCGGCCACCTCGATGTCATCGCCCGCGGTCGCCGCCTCTTTGATGAGCTCGTCGTCGCCGTCGGCCGCAATCCCGGCAAGGACCCCCTCTTCACGCTCGACGAACGTGTCGCACTCGCGCAGGCCCTCGTCGATGAGATGGTCCGGCTTGATCCCTCCGGAGCGCCCGTCACGGTCCGCCCCTTCGCGGGCCTCACCGTCGACTTCGCCAAAGAGGTCGGCGCCAGCGCGCTCCTCCGCGGCGTGCGCAACCTCTCCGACATGCAGTACGAAGTCCAGCAGGCCGTCACCAACCGCGAAGTCGCCGACCTCGAGACTGCCTTCGTCGTCGCGGGCCAGAGCTTCGCTTACACAAGCTCAAGCCTCATCAAGCAGATCACAGCCCTCTCGCAGGACCTGAGCAAGCTCTCTGCCATGGTCCCCCCGAGCGTTGTCGAAGCACTGCGGGTGAAAAAGTCCCAGCGCCACCCGGCCCTCATGCAGCTCCTCGAAGCTACGTAACTTCCGGGTACCCCGCCACTCCGTGGCGGGTGTCTGGCTCTTTCTATATCAAGCCAACCAATCAAACAAAAAACCCCCGCAGGTGCGGGGGTCCTTTGTACTTCATCATGCGTCAACGATTCGAACCCGATCATCCCGCGCTGGGGTTGAAGATCGCATCATTGATCGCGCGGCCAAAGTCCGAGGGCGTTCCCGCCGTCGTCATGCTCAGGCCATTGCTCGCCGTATCCACGCGCGTCAGCTGGGCCAGAGGCGAGACCCGCGTCACAAGCGCACCCTGCACCGCAGTCCCGATGACCGAGATGCCGTAGCTCTGGAACTGGCTGCCAGATGCGACCTTGGTCCGCACGGCCTGGCTCTGGCCCGAGACGAACCGCTGCACGCCGTTGGTCCCCAGCGTGCCCGTGAAGGCGTCGATGGTGCTGCCGTCGGTGAAGTGGTACCGCACCGTGAAGGTGTAGCTCTGCGACGTATCAGCGAAGGGACTGTAGATCGAGACGGTCTCGATCTGCGTCGTCTGGGCGCGGCTCGCGTCCATCCGGCCATCCGCAAACAGCGTGCGCTCACCCACGCGGTTGACGAACGTCGCCGCCACACCATCACCGACCACACCGGTCTGGTTGCGGCCCGCCGTCGTGAACGAGGTGTACTGCGCCGCGATGTTCGCAGAACCAGAGGTGTACGTCACCGACACACGCTCGCCCGCGTTCAGTCCGAGCAGCGCGGTATCGATCGTGAAATCAAAGCGACCCTGCGCGGGGATCAGCTCGAAGCGCTGGATCGGAGCATCACCCTCGGGCCGCGCGGTGCGCCAGAACCGCAGCGTGACAGCCGCGGCGGTGGAGCCCGGGTTCAGCAACGAGATCGTGTCCGTCGTCGTCGCACTTCCAAAGACTTCTGAGAGGCCGCCGAACGACGAGCCGCCGCCCGGCACGCCCACAACACCGAAGGCCGGCGTGTACGCGCCAGCAGGTGCGACGCCCGCAGCGGGAAGATCCCAGTCCGAGAGGGCCGCGACGATCGGGCCCGTCGCCGTCACGCGCGCCCCGAGAACGCCGGTGGGAAGCGAGAGGCTCGAAAGATCAAGCCCGCCGCGACGGAGGCCATCGAGCGATGTCGTCTGCGTCGTGCGAGTCCCGTCGGGCAGGAAGAAGGTCGTCGTGACCGTGACGCTCTGCGCCTCAAGGTTGGTCCACGTCAGGAACTCACGCGAGAGGGCATTGCGCTCGAAGCGCGGGAAGTCCCACGTGCGAAGCTGAGTGTCGCTGTAGCCGCGCGGGTTGAAGAAGCCCTCGCCTTCGGTGGCGCCGAAGTCAATCCGGTTGGCCGCGGCCGAAACCGGCAGCCCCGTGACCGCCGCAGTCGCCGACTCGAGCACCACCGAGTAAGGCACGCCCGCACGCGTGATCAGCGGGTTGGTCGCGCCGGGGCTCCAGAGGTTCACGGTGAGCTTGGTGTTCGCCGCGAGCGTGCCAGACTGCACGACTTCCTCGCGGGCACCCGTCTCGTAGCGGATGATGATCTGGTACGTCGCCTCGCCGCTGTTGGGGTTGAAGAGCTCGATCGTCTCGGTGGCGCTGTCGGAGCGGAAGCCATCGGGATAGACCTGGCGGAACTGGAAGAAGCCGTTGTTGCCGCTGGGCTTGATCACCTCGGCGTTGGAGAGGAGGACAAGGTCGTTCTCGCGCAGGGGCGTTCCCTCGACGTACGTCGAAGAGACCGGCACCTCATCAAAGATGTTGCCGACGGTGGGGTTCGCGAGGAAGTCGTTGGACTCCCGCACACGCAAACCCTGGATCGTCGTCACGACATCCCACCCCTGGATCACGCGCCCGAAGACCGCATACCCGTCGCTCGGGCTCGTCGGGTTGAGGAACGCGTTGTCGACGTAGTTGATGAAGAACTGGCTCGTCGCCGAGTTGATGACGTTCGTGCGGGCCATCGCGAGCGTGCGCGCGACGTTGTTCCGCCCCGTCGTCTCGCGGATGATCGGCGCATCGGTCTGCACCGCCGTCGTGCCCAGCGTGTTGTCGAAGGCAAACCCGCCGCCCTGCAGCACGAAGGGATTCGGGCTGGTGACCGAGCGGTGGAAGAAGGTCTCGTCAAAGCGGCCAGACGTGACGTAGTTCAGGAAGTTCGCCACCGTGATCGGTGCCTGCGCATCAAAGAGCTCAACATCGATGTCGCCGAAGTTGGTCTCGATCCGCACGACCGAGTTCGTGGGACTCTCAAGGTCCGTGAGCGAGGGGAAGGGCGTATCGCTCAGCACGAGGCGCGTCTCAAGCTGCTCGATGTTCCGATCTGAGACCGACGCAAGGCCCAGCAGCCGCGCGACCCAGCCCACGCTCTTGGAACCGCGTGCAGATCCAGCAGTGCGAACGAAATTGCGACGGTCAGACATGTCCAACTCCTGTGTGAGCCCGCAGCCGGGTCCACGCCGCGCGACCGGCATCCGCCGCTCGCCGCGATTGTCTCGTGATGTGCGTCGTACGCAGCCTCGTACGCCGGGTTCCCGCTCTCGGATCCGCCTCCCTTGGCAGACCCGCCACCCATCGTCGTTGCCTGTCGGCCACGAACGTGAGGAACCGGTGCTTCCATATCATCGTAACCACTCCATGCCCCGCGTGCGCGGGGCCACCCCAATGGCGGCATATTCCGCCCCCCGCCAGAAGACCCCCACACCCAAAGTCCGTCGTACCACGGACCTATAGTCCCCCTCATCCATGCCCGACCCATCCATTCACCGGACCATTCCCACCTCCGTTCACCCCGCCGCAACCGGGGCGCCCGGCCACGCCGCGACGCCCGGTCATGCTGGCCCAACGACCGCCAGCATGGTCAGCCCGCACGCCAATGGCAGCGTGTATCAGAATGGTTCGACCAACGGCGCGGCCCCGCGCCCGATCCTGGGCGTCGAGGCACTGACGCCTGCATCCGCGACCAGTTCTACGCCCCGCGACTTCAAGATCCCGCTGGCGCCCGGCAACCGCCCCTGGAAGATCGCCGCCGTCATCCCATGCTTCAACCGGCGGTCCGATCTGGAGCTCCTGCTGAAGGATGTGGCCAAGCAGGACATCCTGACCTCCGGACTCGTCGAGCTCTGGTGCACCGTCATCGACAACGCCTCGACCGAGCCACTGTCCACGCTTGCCGTACCGCCGGGCCTCCGCGTTGAGTTCGTGCGGCTGCCCAAGAACACGGGCGGCTCGGGCGGCTTCAACGCTGGCATGACGCATGTCCTTTCGGGACAGGGGCTTTCGGGCCAGCTCGGACCCGCCGACCACCTCTGGTGGCTCGATTCCGACGCGCGCGTCTCCAGGTCCTGCCTGCGCCATCTCCTCAAGCCCATGGCCAAGCGCCCCACGCTCGGCGCCGTCGGCTCTGCCCTCTGCGATGTCTCGACCGGCCACACCTGGGAGATCGGCGGCGAGATCAACCCGCGACACGGCGGCGTCTGGCCCGCCGGCGGCGGCGACATCGACCAGCGCTTCCTCGTCCGCGCCAAGTACCTCGCCGCGTGCAGCGCGCTCGTGCGCCGCGCCGCGATCGAGAAGACCGGCCTCTTCCCCGAGAACTTCATCTACTACGACGACGTCGACTGGTGCATCCAGATGACGGCCAAGACCGGGTTCCAGGTCGCTGGCGCACCGCGCAGCCGCGCCTTCCACCCGCCCGGCAACCGTCGCTATGTCACCTGGGCACGCTACTACATCGCGCGAAATTGCTTCTCGCACATGGACGTTCTGAAGCTCGGTAACTGGACGCGCTTCCGGCGCGCCATGCGTGAGGTGCCCCGCGCCGTGGGTCAGGCGATGATGGGCCTCCCCGAGCTCGCCGAGCTGCACCTTCGCGGCTTGCAGGACGCGCTCGACCGCCGCTTCGTGCAGGTCGAGCCGCGCCACATGCTCGAGACGCCGATCAAGTTCGTCCCGTTCAAGGACCTGCCCGCGCTCGTCGAGTCCGAGCGCGCGAAGGCCAAGGCCGCGGGACGCGCCGGCACGCTCTTCATCCACCCGCTCCTGCGCGCCAAGATCCCGGGCCTCGAGGCCTGCCGGCGCGAGCTTCGCAAGGTGCCCTACACCTGGCCCAAGGCCGACATGGACTACTGGCGCTCGCGCGATCAGGAAGGCCACGCGCTGCGTGACTTCTTCGGCGTGGCCAAGCGACTCTTCCTGGGCGGAGATGCCGATGTCGCGGTGACGCCCACGGGCTGGCCCAACAACTGGCTGCGTGGCCGCACCATGATCCAGGTCACCTCGGAAGGACTCATCGTTCGCGAGGTGCGCCCGTGGACCGCTGTGAAGAACGCGGCCTCGATCTTCGCACGGGGCCTGAAGCTTTCGATCGCCCTCGCGCGTCGAGGCCCGCACATCATGCCGCTTCCCGCCGCGCCCCGTTTCGTCCCGCCCGCGCCCGCCAAGGTCGAAGCGCCGCAGCCCATCGCGGTCGGCGTGTAGCACATGACAAATAGCACATGACAAGAGGCTCGAGCAGGATGCCCAGCGGCCTCAGCATCATCATCGTCGCCTACAACCGCGCGGACGCGCTGATCACCACGCTGCGCCAAGTGGCCACGCTGGAGCAGGTGGCCGCGTTCGCGCCGGGCGCAACTGCGCCGGTCGAGATCATCGTCGTTGACAACGCCTCAAGCGACGACACCGCCGCGCGCGTTCGCGCCGAGCATCCGGGCGTGCGACTGATCACGATGCCCAGCAACACCGGCGTCGAGGCCTTCAACGCTGGCGTCCGCGCCAGCACTCAGCCACTGGTGCTGATCCTGGACGACGACGCGCGGCCAGATCCGGCCGGACTTACCGCCGCGCTCGACGTTCTGGCGCGCGAGCCGCACACCGGCGCTGTGGCGCTGCTGCCCGTTCACCCCGCAACAAGAGTGCCCGAATGGCCCTTCGCAACATCGCCCGCGCGGGCGTGGCCCTTCATGGGCTGCGGCAATCTCGTGCGGCGCGAGGCCTGGGACGCCGCGGGCGGGTACGACGCGGCCTTTTTCCTCTATCGCAACGACTGTGACCTCGCGATGAAGCTCCTCGCTGCGGGGTGGGACGTCGCCTTCGACCCCACCTGGATCGTCTGGCACGACAGCCCCGCCGCGGCCCGCAAGAGCGAGCGATGGCTCGAGCTTGCCACACGAAACTGGTGCTGGCTCTGCCGCCGCCACGGCCGCGGCCTCGGGCCCGTGCGCGCCATCGCGCTCGGCGCGGCGCGTGCCGCGATGCTCGCCGGCCTCTCGCCCTGGCGCGTGTGGAAGGTCATCCGAGGGCTTGCTCAGGGCCTGACGAAGCCCGTCCCCGCAGCACCCGACGCGGTCCGGCCCGATGGCTCGCACCTTCGCCGCATGCTCCAGATCCGCGGCGTCTGACATCTGCTGAATCAGGACGGCTTTTCGCTGAAACGAAAGAGCGCAGAGTGCCCCGAAATGCGAGAGTTGGGCCCAGGAACGCCGATAATCACCGCGATGAACCGCGCTCCCGCATCGGTACGGTTGAACCACATCTCGAGTTGCTTGACGGCCTGCGCGCTGATCTCGCTCGCCGGGTGCGGCGCGAGTGGCGGCGGGCAGACCGCCAGCGAAGAAGGCCCCTCCAGCGGCCTCAACGCCCTGACCAGCGGCGAAGAACTCGTGCTGCGATCGGCACCTCTGGATCCAACCAACCCCGAACTCACCGACGCGCAGAAGGCCGAACTCAGCGAGCGGGCCGCGACCGACTTGCAGGCGATCCTCAACAGCATCGAGCCGCGCCAGCGCACGCCCGAGCCGGGTGCGAGCGTCGCATCGCAGAACTCCGGCACGCCCAGCGGGCCCGGACTCTCCAGCCAGACCGCGAGCGTTCCCGACGAGGGCGCTGGTCTCACCGCGCTCGCTTCTGAGAGTGGCGTCGACGCGGGCTCGGTCGAGGCCGTCGCGGCGAGCGAGTCCGTGGCCACAACCACCACTGCAAACTCCGATATCGCCGCGAGCGCCGCGCCGACGGATCCCGTCGCCGCGCTCGCGAGCAAGATCGCCGCGCTGCTGCGCACGCCGCTGGATGGCCAGACGCGGCCGCGTGCGGAAGATCCGGCCTCGGCCGCCGCGGCGCTGGCTGCGATCGAGTCGCTCGCGCCGGGCTCGCTCGCGCAGGTGGAGTCCGAGTCGAGCGCACTCTCGAAGCAGCTCACACCCAACGATCGCACCACCCTGCTGAACGCGGCCGAGCGCGTGCGCTCGCAGCCCGCCAAGGCCGGGAGCGCGATGAACCAGGCGCTCTCGCAGGCGCTGGCCCGCATGAGCGGCACCACGCCGCTGAATCTGCCGCGCGTGGCGCTCTGCACGAAGGTGCTGGGTTTCGGGCGATTCGAGACGTTTGTGAGCGACACGTTCTACGCGGGCAAGCCGATCCGCGCGATTGTCTACGCCGAGGTTGATGGCTTCGCGTACCGTCCGGCGCGAGCGGGCGATCCAGTGCAGCGCAACGTGCCTCTGGCGGAGCAGCAGTCGGTAGATCTCACGCAGCGGCTGTCGCTGTTTCATGATCAGAGCGGCCTGCTCGCGTGGCATGTTCCCGCGCAGCGCGTGGTCGAGACGAGCCGGAATCAGCGTCGTGACTTCTTCCTGATCCATCAGGTCGAGCTCCCCAAGAACCTGACCGTCGGCACCTATGTCCTTAAGATCACGATCGAGGACTCCACAAGCGGCGCGACGACCGAGGCCTCGCTGCCGATCAAGATCGTCGCTGGTGGCTCGAACCGCTAGTGACTCTCGATCAGCGTGCGTTGAGTGTGTGCTGAGTGCACGCCGGTCTTGTTCGTTCATGCACGGATCATGTCCGCCTTCTCGAGCGCCGCTCGCACCGCGCGGGCGATCTCGAGCGCGTGTGGCGAGTCTGAGTGCACACAGAGTGTGTCGGCGTGCATTGCGAGCGATGATCCGTCCGCCAGTGTGACACGCTCGTGGAGTGCGATCTCAACAGCCTGCG
Organism: Phycisphaerales bacterium; assembly: GCA_040399065.1. GTDB lineage: Bacteria > Planctomycetota > Phycisphaerae > Phycisphaerales > UBA1924 > JBBASU01. The sequence continues at coordinate 231,347 of JBBASU010000002.1, forward strand.
CTGCGGCGCGATCGGCGTCATCGATGAGTGCGCCGGGGAGCGATCGCGCCCGGAGTGTACCGCCTGGCTCATACGCGCGGTCGGTGAATGCCTCGCGCGAAACTTCAAGGTTGCTGGCGATGCAGCATGCTTCGAGCGCATCGCCGAGTGGTCCGGCCTGCACTACCACGCGCGGCGACGCCGCGAAGCTGGCGCATCCTGCGATGGACGTGATGGCGCGGAGCAGTGCGCGTGCATTGCCTTGCGCATCGCCTTGCGAATCGGCGTGCGCATCGTTGGTGTGTGCCGCGTCGCGCATCGTCGCGTGGTAGAGCGCGCCGTGGGCCTTGATGTGCGAGATGGTCGCTCCCTCGCGCGACGCGGCGGTGCCGAGCGCGAGAAGCTGCGTGCGCAGCGAGTCTTCGAGCGTGTCCGAGTCGATGGCGAGCTCGGTGCGACCAAAGCCAGCGCGATCAGGAAACGAAGGATGTGCGCCGAGTGCAAGGCCGCGTTCGCGAGCGGCGCGTGCGAGGCGCGACATGCTCATGGCGTCGCCCGCGTGACCGCCGCAGGCGACATTGATCGAGGTGACGACCTCGCAGAGCGCGGCGTCGAGCGCGACGCCCGCGGCGGAGGGATCTTCGCCGAGGTCGCAGTTGAGATCGATCATGTGCCGCGGCTGTGGTGTCATGTGTTCCCGCACTTCGGACGTTTCACACCATCGACTTGAACGGACCGACCTGATCACGGTTGCACCTGAGGACTGGGAGCGTCATCTCGAGATGGCTGACGGCAATGCCGCACTCATCCACTCTCGCTGCGACGCGAGCAGTGTGTCGGCCTCCGCTGCGCTGACTTCTTCGAAGCGCACGAACTCGCCGGGGCGCACCTGCCCCATCGCGGGCAGATCCACGGTAGCGACACACGCGACAACGGCGTATCCGCCTGTGGTCGGGCCATCGGCCGCGAGCGCGATGGCCTCGCTTGCGCTCGGGCACTGGATCGTGCCCGGTCCCACGCGGCGTGAGACGAGTGTGCGCGAGGCCGCGGCGTCTGCGAGTTCGGCGGGCACGAGCGGGCCGCCGGGATCAAGTCGCACGCCGCTGCGATCGGAGCGCGGCATCACGCGGAAGGTGCTCGCGAAGAAGGCTCGCGCGAGCGCGGGGTCTGCCTCTGAGTCGCGCACGGCACGAAGCACGCGCCGATCGAGCGAGAAGCGAAGCGAAGAGATGAATCCCGGGGGCAGCGCGGTGACGCGTGCGGCACCGATGTGCGATCCCGTGCCGAGCTCGTCGCCTGCGCGGAGTGCGCGACCCTCGTGCCCGCCGAATCCGGCGAGCGCAAGTGTTGAGCGCGAGCCGAGCACGGGTGCAACGTCGATCCCGCCACCGAGTGCGAGGATGATGCGGTGTCCCGTGCGAGCGACGCCGAAGCGCACGCGCTCTCCGGGTCTCACGCTGATGGTTCGCCACGGCGGGATCTCGTGCATCGCGCCCGATGCGCTCGTCAGCGTTGCTGGGGCGTCGGCCCCGCCGAAAGCGAGCGAGGCGTCGCGCATGAACTCGATGGTGAGTCCGCCAACGGCGCACTCGATCGCTGCGGCGGTGTCGGGGTTGCCGAGCAGGCGATTGGCGATGATGAGTGAGCGCGTGTCCATGCTGCCGCTGATGGGAACGCCGATGTTGCCGTGTCCGGTGCGGCCAAGGTCCTGAATGCTCGAGTGTGCGCCCGGATGGACGATGCGCAGCGCGGGATCGAGTGGGTGCGACGCGGGCCGTGAGGCCGCGGCGAGCTCGAGCGCGTTCAGTCGCTCAAACTCGGCGCGATCGATCTGAACAAAGCGGACTCTGTCGCCCGAGCGGATCAGCGAGGGGTGCTCGCGCGTGGGATCAAACATCTTCAGCGGCGTGCGGCCCAGGAGACGCCACCCGCCGGGCATCTCGAAGGGATAGATCCCCGCGCGATCGCCCGCAATGGCCACGCTCCCCGCGGGCACACGGGTTCGAGGCGATGCGAGCCGCTCGATGCGCAGCGCGGGCGAGAGGCCATCGAGGTATGCGAACCCTGGCGCAAAGCCGATGTACGCCGCGCGAAACTCCGAGGCGATGAAGCTCGCGATGGCCTGTGAAGTCGAGAGTCCGCACGCCGCGGCGACGTCACCAAGATCGGGGCTGTGCTCGGCGCCGATGCAGAAGGGGATGGTGATGTCGCAAGGGGTCGTCATGTGGTGATGGGACTGAAGCTGCGAGCGATGGGGGAGAGGGAATGCAGTGGGGCCGAGGATCGTGCTGCGTTGTGGCGGTTGTTTGAAGGAAGAGTTCAGGGGGTGGGCATCACTACGCTCGGCCCTTTGGGCCGGAGTCGTGGCACCTGGATTTGGTGGCTCTCTTTCGTGGTGTGGGGCGCGTGTTGAGGCGAGTCGGGGTGCTCATGCGCGTAGTGTGGCGCGTGACTGGCTGGGTTCAAGGAAGAATCATGCTTGGACCGTGTATTTGCGCACAGATGTGGACGGAAGGTGGAGATTTATTGAGGCGGGGCGGGACTGGGGGCAAAGAAAGTGAGAAGCGAAAAGCGGGAAAGCGAAAATGAAGAGGGATTTGGGAGAGAGGACGTCCGTCACGGAGTGGTGGAGCACCCTGAGAAGAGAACCGACCTACCGGAACATTGAGGCCGCCTGGGTCCAAGTGGTGGGCAAGAATGGTGCTTGGCTTGCCTTACGCTTGGCTGCTGCTCGGAGCGGCCTTGCTGATCCGAAACTGATCGATCGCGACCCATCATGCCCTTAGAACGCACGTCGGAGAACGCTGGTGCCGGAGCTCGCAAGGCCAAACGCCCGGCGGACATGGCCGCGTTCTGGACGCTTGCGAGGCGGATGTCCTTGGACTGGCCGATGCTGCTGCTCGCGCTGGTGATGGTGATCATCTCGGGCGTGCTGCTTGGTGTCGGGCTGCTCGCGGCGCTGCCGGTGATCGAGTCGATCCTTGGAAAGAGCCAGGGCCTGCCTCAGCTTGCGACGCGATTGAATAAGACGCTGGTGGCGCGGGATCTGGGTTGGGTGCAGGTGCCCGACTCGACGATCGCGATGCTGCCCGCGGACCCGTTCACTTCGCTTGCTTGGATCATGTGCACGGTGGCGATCCTGACGGTGTTTGGTTCCGCGGCGACGTTCCTGCACGCGTACCTCTCGCAGACGGTGGTGAATCGTGCGGTGACAAGGCTGCGGCGCGAGGCTTTCTCTGCGGCGCTTCGCGCTCCGCTGCGGCTTGTGATGTCGGGCGGGCCATCGGATGCGATCAGCCGCATTGTCAACGATTCGGCGCAGGTGACCAACGGCCTCACGGTACTGTTGTCGAAGGCGGTGCTGCAGGTTGCGAAGGGGATCACGGCTGTGGTGGTCGCGCTGGTGCTGAATCCGACGGTGGCGCTCTCGGCGCTGCTCCTGACGCCGGTGCTCTACACCGTGATCCGCAAGCTGGGCAAGCGCATCAAGCGAGCGAGCGGGCGCGCGCTGGAGGGGCAGGCGCAGCTCTACGCCGCGGCGAACCAGTCGCTCTCGTCGCTGCGCGTCGTCAAGGCGCACACGAGCGAGCGGTACGAGGCGGCCCGGTTCCATCGCGTGAACAAGCAGATGCTGCGTGAGCTCAACCGCGTGCGCACGGCCCGCGCGCTCGCGAGCCCGCTGACGGAGACGCTGACGATCTTCGTGCTCTGCGGCATCGTGCTGGTGGTGGGGCGCGCGATCGTGAGCGGGAAGATTGCAGCGGCGGAGTTCGTGCTCGCGATTGGTGCGCTCGCCGTTGCGGGGGCGTCGCTCAAGCCGCTGACGGGGATCATCAACGACATCCAGACCTCGGCGCCGGCGGCGAAGCGGCTGCTTGATCTGATGCACGCCGCGCCCGAGCCGGGGCACGATCGCGGGCTCGAGCGGCTGCCACGCCACGCGCGGAGCATCGAGTTTCGTGACGTGTCGTACACATACGAGGGTTCGCCAAGGCCCGCGGTTGCGTCGGTCTCGCTGGTGGTGGCGCACGGCTCGCGGGTTGCGTTTGTCGGGCCCAATGGCTGCGGCAAGACGACGCTCCTGTCGCTCGTGCCGCGGCTGCTCGAGGCTGGATCGGGTTCGGTGCTGATCGATGGCGTGCCGATCAGCCGTGTGAGCGTGCGCTCGCTGCGCCGGCAGATCGGCGTCGTGACGCAGGACGCGGTGCTCTTTGCGGGCTCGATCGGCGAGAACATCGCGTATGGCACGCCCGCGACACGGGCCGAGGTCGAGAGCGCGGCACAGAAGGCACGGGCCCACGACTTCATCATGGCGATGACCAACGGGTACGACTCGATCCTCGCGGAGGGTGGTGTCGGGCTTTCGGGTGGTCAGCGCCAGCGGCTCGCGATCGCTCGTGCGATCCTGCGCGATCCGGCGATCCTGATCCTGGATGAGGCCACGAGCATGATCGACGCGGACTCGGAGGCACAGATCTCCGCGGCGCTGGCGGAGTTCTCAAAGGGCCGCACGTGCCTGATCGTGGCGCACCGCCTCTCGACGGTGGTCTCGTGCGACCAGATCGTCGTGATGGACCAGGGCCGCATCGTGGGCGTGGGAACGCACGCCGAGCTCAACGCGAAGTGCCCGACGTATCAGCAGCTCGCAAGGCACCAGTTCGCAGCAACCGACGCGGCATAACTGTCCCCTCACTCCGCCCTAGTGCCAAGTGCCTTCTTCTTCCTCTTCTTCAACCAGTGCCCAGTCCCGAATCCCCAATCCCTACCTCATTCGGCGACGGTTGCCGGATCCTTGCCCTGCTCGATGGCGCTGATCTTGTGGATGCGGCGCTCGTGGCGGCCTCCCTCGAACTTGGTGGCGAGGAAGACATCGGTGATCTTCTCGATGAGGCGCTGGCCCAGGAGATCGGCCGAGAGGCAGAGGATGTTGGCGTTGTTGTGCGAGCGCGAGAGCTGGGCGGTGAGCTCATCGTGCGCCACGGCGGCCCGGACGCCCTTGATCTTGTTGGCGGCGATGGACATGCCGATGCCGGTGCCGCAGATGAGCACGCCCAGGTCGGCCTTGCCCTCCGCGACCGAGCGCCCGACGCTGTAGGCACGCTCGGGATAGTCGCACGCGGCCCCGACGCACTCTTCGAGCATGACCGTGTCGTGCCCCTCGCGCCGGAGCTTCTCGTTGAGGGCCTTGATGGTCGAGGTACCGCGGTGGTCGGCGGCCAGTGCGATCTTCATGGGGTGCTCCTGTTACGCGATTGATCATGCGCTTTATCGCGCGCGATGATCTCAGAAAGACGCTTTTCGATCATCGCCCGCATCGCCCGGGCGACCACACGATAGTCTTCCAGCGGGCCGCCAATCGGATCCTCGACGTCCTTTCCGGCGGGGTCGAGGAGCGCCGCGTCACGGGCGGCGCTGGGTTCGGCGGAGCGGAGTGCCGCGAGGTGCTGGCTGGTCATGGCGAAGACGACGTCGGCGCTGCGGAGCATCTCTCGCGTGAGGGCCTTGGCGCGGTGGGGGCCGGCATCGATGCCCATCTCGCGCAGCGCCTCGCGGGCCTCGGGCGTCATGGGCGCGCCCTCACCGGCGGCGACGCCAGCGGAAATCACGCGGGTTGGGACCGGGGCGAGGCCGGGGCTTGACGCAGCTGACTGTTCGGCCATGGTTGCGAGGGCGTGCTCGGCGATCGCCCGGGCCATCGGGCTGCGGCAGGTGTTGCCGGTGCAGACCATGAGCATCACGCGCTCGACCTTGCGACGGATCGTCTTCTCATCCATGGCACCCTCTGCGATGATCGAGTAGCCGCCGCTGCTGAGGAGGCGGATGGTGGTGGAGGGAACGCCAAGGCGCGTGGGGCCGAGATCGAGGAGCTCGATGCCGAGTGCCGCGGCCCGCGCGGCGTCGGCGGCGGTGGGGTGGCGGGCATCGGCGAGGGGCTGGCCCGCGACCGTGACCGCGCTGACGCGCTCCATGACGATGGGGACGCCCACGCGTGCCAAGATGTCGCGCGTGTGGGTGGCGTCGGGGATGCGGACGCTGATCTCGCCCTGGGGCGAGTCGATGGCTCCGGGAATGCAGCCGAGTGTGGCGGTGATTTTGGCCGCGGCCCCATCGGGGCGCGTGGCGATGAAGCGCACGGGTCCGGGCGTCAGGACCTGGAAGAGTCGCTTCTGGAGTGGGCTGCGGATCTCCAGGGCCTGCATCACGATGTCGGCGCTGGGGGCGTGCCAGGTGTGGGGGGGGTGGAGGGGGTGAGGGGGGGGAAGGGGGGTGGTGCCGCTGAGGAGGGCGCGGAGTTTTTCGAGGCCGGGGGCGGAGGCGGCGGAAGCGGCCAGGCCGTAGACCGTTTCGGTGGGGAGGATGGCGAGGCCGCCGGCCAGGAGGTGGCGGGCGAGGAACTCCAGACGCTGGTCGGAGGGGTGCTGAACCGAGATGAGGGGGGTTGGTTGGGACACGGGTGCGGGGAGTATGAGGGTTTGGCCGACGCGTGGCAACTGGGGCAAGACCGGCGGCGGGAGGGAAGGGGCGCGGAAATGAGCGAAATGTCTGGCATGGCGATGGTTGGCGGTTGGCCGGGTCTGCCTACGCTTCTTCGTCGTATCTGCGGCCGAAAGGCCGATACCATACCTTTGAAAGTCACTCGAACCGTCTCGCGGGGCGAGCGAATAGACCAGTGAACGTGGCGGCCGCCGGGGGTGAGGGTGGAGGGGGTGGAGGGGGTGGAAGGGGGGCGGCGTCTTTGGCTTCCACGCCGCACTGGGTTGTCTACTGGCGAGTGGAGGTCCGCGCATGGCCATGTCTGAACTCGGTCCCGAACCAATGTCTTCACCATCCTCCGTCACGGCGGTTCCTGGCGCGGTGCGCCCGGGCTTCAGCCTGATTGAGCTGCTGGTGGTGATCCTCATCATCGCGGTGGTCATCGCGATCGTGGTGCCCGCCCTTGGCGGAGCCCGCAACATCGCCCGCAAGCAGGAGACGAACAATCTGATCACGACGCTGCAGCAGGCGAGCGTGCAGTTCCAGCTCGACAACCGCCGCGCTCCGGGCTACTTCACGGCGGCGGAGATGGGAAGCACGGACAACGCCACGCGCGGCTTCTCCGGCATGCAGAACGCGATGCTGGACCTTGCTGGCGGCATCGTGACCGGCACGCCTGCGGGAAGCGTGGCTGTTGGCCCGATCGCGACCCCGGCCCGCCAGGTGCAAGTCGACCCAACGCTGATTGGCGCCAAGGTTGGCCGCAACAAGAACTACTTCGTCCCCTCAGCCAAGTTCTTCAAGAAGCAGGATGGCAACGAGGGCGGCTCTCGCAAGCCCGGTGGCGTTGCCGAGCACGCCAGCATCCCCGAGCTCGTTGACTCGTGGGGCATGCCGATCCTGTACTGGCAGCTTGACACTGCCGCGCTGGGTACGGTCGCGACTGTGAACGACTTCGCGCGGCTGGACAGCGGCGCGGCCAACGCGCCGACCGTCTCGCGCTTCTACTGGAACAACAACGCGGCGTTCCTCGGGCACAATCAGGTGGGCTTCAAGCGGGCGGACCAGGCGTCGGAGAGCCTGCTGGGCGAAGGTGCAGGCACCGACCGCGCCGTTTCGCTCGCGGGCATCTTGGGGAGCCCCGGCTCGCCCGGTCCTTACACGACCGCGACCGCGATCGATGCGATCCTGCCGACCGGCGCTCGGGGCGGCTTTGTCATCCATGCGGCCGGTCTCGATGGCATCTACACCGGCAGGTCAGAGCGTGGCGGCGCGCTCGCGGCCGGCGGCCCGCTCCACTACGGCCTGAACTTCCGCGGTGCGGGCAACACGCCCCACACCGACGCGAGTGGCAAGCAGATCTCCATCGACCTCGCCACCGAGTTTGATGATCTCATCGTGGGTGGCAACTAAACGCGTGCAGTGCCACGATCATTCGAGCTTTGGCGAACGAGCGTGGTCTTGGACCCCTCAGCCAGCCAGAAGAGATTCGCTGCGGAGCGGCGTGTTCTACCAAGTACATCAACCAATGAAGAAGGCCCGCCAGCCTGGCGGGCCTTCGTTCGTTTGTCAATCGCACGTGTGCTTCCGTCCTTGGGCACGCGCGTGTTGATCAACCCCTGCTGGGCTCTGGCCCCGGGCCTGATCTGATCGTGATCAGGCCGCCTTGCGCGTCGTGTTCTTGAAGTTCTTGAAGGCCCAGGCGACCTTCTTGGCCCAGTTGCCGCGGCGGTTGGCCGGAGCTGCGAACGAAGCGTTCGTGAACGTCGTGGCGTAGCTCGTGCCGAACTTGTTGGCAGACTTGGTGCCGAAACGGGTGCCGAAGGTGGAGGCGAACTTCGGGCCGGTCTTCTTGGCGGCCTTGGTGAAGGTCTTGTTCGTCTTCTTGTTGGCCGTCTTCTTGGCGGTCTTGTTCGTGGCCTTCTTGAAGGGCTTCGCGAAGGTCTTGGTGGTCTTGTTGGTGCTGAACTTCTTCGCGGTCGTGGAGGTCTTGCGGGCCTTCACGGTCGTGCTGGTCTTCTTGGCCTTGGTGGTCTTGTTGTTCGTCTTGCGGCCCGAGCGCTTGGTGGCGCTGGCCTTGCGAGCGGTCGCCTTGGCGTTGGTCGTCGCGGCCCAGGCAAAGGTGCCGAAGGCGGGGGTTGCCGCGCGGCGCGTCGTATTGCGTTTGGTCGACGTGTTGGTCCGGCCGCGAGGGCTGTTGCGGGTGGTCTTGCGATTGGTGCGAGTCGTGCGAGTCGTGCGAGTGGGCATGTTCAACTCCGAATGGCGGGCCGTTGTGGCCGCGGGTGAGAATCGTGCGAGGCACTAACCAAACAGAGCCCGGCGTCCTTGCCGGGGTTGTCCCGCACCAGTCTCGTGATCGGACGCTCAACGCCACCGATTCAGCGACAGCGCAAAGAATTCAGCACAACGCCGCGCAAGCGAGCCTCGCAGGGGCGATCTATCGTGCCCCATCACTTTTTCTCGCTCGATCGCTTTGAACACACGAAGAAGACCACCAACTCAGCGGCATTCACGCGCTCTTGGCATCCAACTCCTAAGCGCTCGCCCGGGCACCACGCATCGGCGGCGGCAACGACCACGGCAACACCATGACAGGCATGACAGGCATGACAGGTACAGCAGGCACAGCACCGAACCCAGCACCCTGGACGCCCACGTCCTGGCGCAGCCGTCCGCAGGCGCAGGCCCCGACCTACGCCGATCTGGCCCGCCTTGAGGCCGTGGAGAAGCGGCTGGCGAGTCTGCCGCCGCTGGTCACGAGCTGGGAGATCGAGTCGCTGAAGGGTGAGCTTGCGCAGGCGGCGCGCGGCGAGCGGTTCGTGCTGCAGGGGGGCGACTGCGCCGAGGCGTTGTCGGATTGCCGCCCGGAGCCGCTGGCGAGCAAGCTGAAGATTCTCCTGCAGATGTCGCTGGTGCTGATCCACGGCTCGAAGAAGCCGGTCGTGCGCATTGGCCGCTTCGCCGGGCAGTATGCCAAGCCCCGCACGAGCGCGACGGAGACGCGCGTGGTTGGGGGCGTCACGACCACGCTGCCGAGCTACTTCGGTGATCTTGTCAACCATCCCGAGTTTGACGAGGCTTCTCGCCGCCCGGATCCCGGGCTGCTGCTGGAGGCGTACCAGCACTCGGCGCTGACGCTGAACTTCATCCGCTCGCTCGTCGACGGCGGCTTTGCGGACCTGCACCATCCCGAGTACTGGGATCTCTCGTTCATGCGTCATGCGAGGCTCTCGCCACAGGTCCGCGCCGAGTATGAGCGCATGACGCGCAATCTCGCCGATGGTCTGCGCTTCATGGAAGCGCTCGGCGAGCGCACGGTCGAAGATCTCGCCCGCGCGGAGTTCTACACGAGCCATGAAGGGCTGAACCTGCACTACGAAGCGGCGCAGACGCGCCAGGTGCCGCGCCGGAGCGGGTGGTACGACCTCACGACGCACCTGCCCTGGATCGGCGAGCGCACGCGCCAGTTGGACGGCGCGCACGTGGAGTTCTTCCGCGGCATCAACAACCCCGTGGGCGTCAAGGTCGGGCCCAAGGCCTCGCCCGATGATGTCGTCACGCTGGCGCGACTTCTCAATCCCACAGATGAGCCCGGCAAGCTCGTGCTGATCTCGCGCCTGGGCGCGGGCGAGGTGGCGCGGGCGCTCCCGCCACTGCTGCACGCGATCTCGAAGGCCGGGATCAAGGCCGCGTGGATCAGCGATCCGATGCACGGCAACGGCACCACCACGGCCGGCGGCATCAAGACCCGCTCCTTCGATGCGATCCTGAGCGAGCTCGAGCAGGCCTTCGCGATCCACCAGCGCGAAGGAATCCCGATGGCGGGCGTCCACTTTGAACTGACCGGCGAGGACGTGACCGAGTGCATCGGCGGCGCTTCGGGCCTTTCCGAGCACGACCTTTCGACCAACTACGCCAGCGCCTGCGACCCGAGGCTGAACTACCAGCAGTCGCTGGAAATGGCGTTCCTGCTGGCGAAGAGGATGGCGGGGGCAGGCACTGGGCACTAGGCACTAGGGGGCGGAGGAAAGTGGTCAAGTGGCCGAGTGGTCAAGTGGTCAAGTGCCTTCGGTCTTTCCACTCAACCACTTGGCCACTTGACCACTCGACCACTGCCTTTTCACGCCCCCTTCACGATGGCTTCACTTGCCTTGGCTCAAGTTGCCGCCGCCTCCGTCCGATGCTCCCGGTGTAACCCTTCGAGGCTCTCCCCTATTCCGGGGAAGTCTCGAGCGACCGATGACTCGGAGATCTGACCATGGGACGCACCAGCGCGATGTTGGAACCAGTGGCGCATGACCGTGAGACCAGCGACATCTCGGTCCAGTCCGAACGCCGCAAGATCCCGCGCCGCCCCGTCAAGGGCTACGCCATGGCCATCTTCTCCGGCGGCCCCAGCGTCGGAACGCTGACGCGCGTTGAGCTGCTGGATGCCTCCTGGCTCGGCATCGGCGTCAAGAGCCCGGTCCCGGTCGAGCTCGGTGCGGGCGTCTCGCTCGTGCCAGAGGATTCGATGTGGCCCCGCCAGACGGGCATCGTGGTGCGCTGCGAGCGCGACGATGATGGCGCGTATCACCTGGGCCTCTCCAGCCGCATGAGCAAGGCCGCGGCCTGAACGCAAACTGAACGCGGGCTTCACGAAGTCGTTCGCGTCATTCGCGTCTCAGCATTGACCAATTTGGATTGCTTGGCGACGACGCGCTCACAAAGTCCGAGCGCCGTCGACTCGAGTGCGCGCCGAATTCTGAATCGCCGCCGCAACCCGCGATCCGCGTCGCGGTATACCCGCGTGCGATGGGGAAACATTCAAAGGAATTCAGCGATGGCTTCGATCACTCAGATGCGCGGCGCGGTGGTTATCTCGGTGGCCCTGTCACTCTTCACGAGCGCGGGCTTGGCACAGGTGTGTGAGCCGGCGTGGGTACCGGGTGAGGGCGTGCCGGGGGTGAACGGCTGGGTGAATGCGCTGACGCAGTGGGATCCGGACGGCGCGGGGCCGCTTGCGCCACGGCTGGTGGCGGCCGGGAATTTCACCGAAGCCGGGCGGATCGGCGCGAACCACATCGCGTCGTGGGATGGCTCGCAGTGGGCGGCGCTTGGGACACTCAACCGGTCCTTCAATGCGGTTGTCACGCTGGACAACGGCGAGCTTGTCGCGGGTGGGGGTTTTTCTTCCTCGACCAACAGCGGAACGCTTGTGCGATTCGACGGACAGGACTGGCAGCCGATCGACACTCCCAACGGCAGCGTGAATACGTTGGCGTCGCTCCCCGGTGGCGGCTTTGTCGTGGGCGGTGACTTCAGCTTCATGGGAACGCTGGCCGTGGGCCGAGTGGGGGTCTACAGGAACGGTGCCTGGGAGAGTCTCCTGAGTGGGGTCACTACGAGCTCGTCATCGGTCGATGCAGTCGCGGTTGGCAGTGACGGATCGATCATCGCTGGTGGGCGTTTCAGCAGCATCGGCTTCATTGCGACAAGTAACATCGCACGCTGGAACGGCAGCGGGTGGGTTGCGTTGGGAGCGGGCCTAACCGGGCAGGTCCGAGCGATTGAGGTGTTGGCGAATGGCGACATCGTCGCGGCGAGCACGTTCAGGAACTCGCAGAACGTCGAGTTCACCACGATCTCGCTCTGGAATGGCAGCGCTTGGACCGCGCTCGGACCGAATCAATCCGGGAGAGTTCAAGCGCTCGAAGTCGACGCGGCAGGTGTTCTCTGGGCTGGTGGGTTCAGGCCGGGCGGCTTTGAAGTCACGCCGCGATTGATCCGCTGGACTGGCACTGCGTGGGAGAACGCGCCGGTCGCAGCTTCGGGGTACGACGTGCGTGCGTTGCGCACCGGTCCCGACGGCGGCATGATCGTCGGAGGCTACACCTTCGGCCTTGGTGAGATAGCCGCAACCGGAATCGGGCGCATCGACGGGGCGGTCGCCACGGCGCTCGGCGATGGTGGTATCGACCCCATCGACGAACTCTTCACCTTGCCGTCGGGTGAGATCCTGTCGCTGGGATTCGTGCCCACGCTCACCGGCGCGCTCGATCGCACGCTCATTCGCTGGAATGGTGCGCGATGGGAACGATTCTCAGCGACAAGCCCCACGCCAGTCGTCGCGGCCGCAGTGGCACCCAACGGCGACATCATCGCCGCGAGCGGATTCCCGCCCGTGGGCGGGTCGAACGCCACGCGCGTCGCTCGATTTAACGGGTCGACGTGGCAGCCCATCGGCAGCGGATTCTCGGGGATCGCGAACGATGTTGTCGTGCGTCAGGACGGAACGATCTTCGTCGTTGGCGGCATCACTGGCGGCTCGGGCCCGACCCGGATTGATGGTGTTGCAACTTGGAATGGAACTTCATGGGTGGGCCTTGGTGCTCGGGCTTCGGCGCGCGTGGGCTTCCCGTACTACTCGGCCATCACGCCCGATGGCAAGCTCGTCATCGCGGGCGACTTCACCGCGGTTGCCAACACCGCGGCAAGCAAGGTCGCGCTGTGGGATGAGGAAGAAGGATGGTCGGCGCTCGGATCGGGTGTCACCGGAACCGACACGGTCTTGACGGTCACGGCGCTCTCGGATGGACGGATCGCCATCGGCGGCGCCTTCTCGACGGCGGGCGGTGTTCCGGCGCGCAACATCGCGGTGTGGAATGGAAACGCGTGGGGACCGCTGGGTCCGGGCGTTGCGTTCGGCACTTCGCCCGGGTTCGTGTCGAGGATCGCGGAGTTCCCGAACGGACAGATCGTCGCCGTGGGCACCATCCGAGCCGACGATGCCTCTCAATCCTCAGGCATCCTGCGCTGGGATGGCGCCTCGTGGACTGGGTATGGCAGCGGGCTTTGGTCGGCGAGGAACACTGGGTCAACGGCGAGCCTGGTTCTGCCGCTTGGTAACGGCGACCTGATCACAGCCGGTTCGCTCTTCCGCGCTGGTGAAAACGTCTCCGCCCGCTTTGCCCGCTGGTCCCAGAGCGGCGCGCCTGCGGTCGCGCTGCCGCCGCTTGCCGCTGAGCTTGTTGCGGGGAGCGATGTCTCGCTCGTCGCCGCCGCGACGGCGCAGACCGTTGGCGTCTCGTATCGCTGGGAGCGAGAGACCGAGTCCGGCAGCGGCGTCTTCGTCGCGCTTGCTGACGGCCCGGGCGGCGCGTCGCCCGGCGGCGGCGTTGTCGTCGGCGCGGCGGGCGTGCTTGCCAATCCCACCGACGGCGCGCCCATCCAGCTTGTCATCAGCAACGCTGCTCCGTCAGACTCGGCGTCGTACCGCGTCGTGCTCTTCAACGCGTGCGGCCAGCGCGAGAGCGTCGCGGCGGCGGTCACGGTGCGCTCCCGCTGCGAGTACGACTACAACGGCGATGAGAACATCGATCTGGGCGATGCGCAGCTCATGGCGCAGGTCGTGGTGGGCCTCATCACGCCCGACCCCGCCTGGCTCGACGGCGACCTCAACGGCGACGGACTGTCAGACCTCACCGACGCGCAGCAACTCGCCCAGTACGTCATCACCGGCACATGCGGCGTGTAAGCGAGAGTGTTTTGACAGAGCCGCCCGTCGCGCCGTTGGCCGCGCGATTCGAGGACCGGGAAGCGGTCCGCGCGCTCTGGGCTTTTCTGCCACCAGTGCCCAGTGCCTAGTCCCCAGTCCCTTCCGCACTCATCCAAACACCGAATACACGCCGCCGTGGATCCAGAGCTGGACGTCGTTGAGCACCTTCACCAGCACGAGGCTGATGAGGATGATCGCGATGAAGGCGGTGACGAAGGAGTCGGTGGTGGCCTCGCCCACGCCTTCGGCGCCGGGCTTGCAGGTGAAGCCCTTCCAGCACGAGATGAGCCCGATCGCAATGCCGTAGCAGATGGTCTTGATGAGGCCGATGCAGACGCTGAACCAGTCGATGAACTGGTCGGTGAAGCGCCAGTACGCGACGGGGTCCGCGTCGTAGAAGCGAGTTGTGATCAGGAAGCCCCCGATCATGCCGCAGAGGTTCGAGACCACGCTCAGGATCGGGATCATGAGCACACACGCGAGCAGGCGTGGCACCACCAGCACGCGCACAGGGTCCGAGCCCATCGCGCGCATCGCATCGAGCTGCTCGGTGACGCGCATCGTGCCGAGCTCGGCCGTCAGCGCACACCCAACGCGCCCCGCGAGCATGACGGCGGCCAGAACAGGCCCGAGCTGCTTGATGAGCGAGAGGTTGATGATGCCGCCCAGGCGCCCTTCCTGGCCGATGCTCTCAAACTGCCGGTACCCCTCGAAGGCCAGGATCATGCCGATGAACGCGCCGGTGATGGCCAGCACCGGGATCGAAGTGGTGCCCACAAAATAGAGCTGGCGGACCAGACGGTCGCCACGGGTCCACGTGCGCACGTGCGGGATCGCGAGGATCACCTGCCAGCAGAACTGGACGAACCTTCCGAAAGCCACGGTTCGCTTCAGCAGATCATGCCCAAGCGCGGCGATGAGGACAACGGGCGTCAGGAGCGCGTCAGACAGCGCGCTGCGGGGCGCGGCGGAGGCTGCGTGCGGCGGGGTGTTCAAGGTCGCCATGGGCTGGAGAGGCTAGCAGGCTCCGGCAGAATCAAAGTTGAACTTTGATTTTGACGTGCAGTGCGAACTATGACCTAACAATCTGCCGTCCTCACCCCCGCGGCCGCGGCCGCACCGTCGAGAGGCCGCCGTCCACGCCGAAGACTTGGCCCGTGGTCCAGGCACTCTGGCGAGAGAGGAGCCACGCCGCGAGCGGGGCGATGTCGCTGGGCTCGCCGATGCGGCCCAGGGCGTGCATGGACTCACTGGCCTTGAGGGCCAGCTCGTTGCCGGTGATGCCCTTCGCGAGCGGCGTGCGGACCAGGCCCGGCGCGATGACGTTGAAGCGGATCTGCTGGGCGGCGTAGGTCGCCGCGGCGGACTGTGCCAGGCCGATGACGCCCGCCTTCGCGGCGGCGACGGCCTCGTGATTCGCAAGGCCCGTGCGGGCCGCGGCGGTTGAGAAGAGCACCACGCTTCCGCCCTTCTCGCGCATCGACTGGCCCGCGGCCTTCACCACGCCGAAGCTCGACCAGAGGTTGAGGCGCAGCGTCGTTTCAAAGTCCGCGTCCGTCGTCAGGTGAGCGGGTTTCAGAATGATCGAGCCGACGCAGTTGGCCACGCCATCCAATGGCCCGAAGCGCGCGATGGCCTGCGTGAAGGCTCGCTCCACGTCGCTGGTCTTGGTCGCATCAAGCTCGATGCACTCGGTCTCGCACCCGGGCGCGTGTGTCGAGAGTTCGTCCGCCAGGGCCCGCAGTCGAGTGCCGTCGCGCCCGCCCAGAGCGAGCTTGGCGCCGCGCTGCGCCAATCCGCGGCAGAGTTCGGCCCCGATGCCGCCGGTGGCGCCCAGGATCAGGTACGTGCCGCCCGTGGCGGGATCTGACAATGGCGAAATGCTCATGCAAGGCTCCGGCCCGAAACACGCAGCAGAGCACGTGCCCGGGCCCCGCTACTTCGCCGCCACGCTCGGCACAGATTCCAAGCCTGAACGCGCGGCCAATTCAGGCGCCCCCTCCAGCCGAGCCACACCAACAAGCGGTGGGAAGGGGATTCGAACCCCTGACAAGGACAAGCCCTGTGCCAGATTTCAAGTCTGGTGCTTTCAACCGCTCAGCCATCCCACCAAGGCAAATGTAGGGTTGCAGGCAAGCAGACGGAGAGGCAAGAAGGCAGGGAGGCAAGCAGGCAAGCAGGCATAGGAGAGAACAGAGATTCGCGGACTCGCGCGACCGCAGCGAGTCTGAGGTGTCTTTCCCCCTGCCTGCCTGCTTGCCTTCATGCCTGCCTGCCTCCTCTCGCATTTCCCGCTATCCTCCCCTCATGGCCCAGCGTCGCCATCACTATGAGCAGGCTTTCGAGGCGTATCTGCGCTCGCGTCGCATTCCATACGTCGCGGTGGACGAGGCCAAGAAGGCGCTCCTCCCGATGCAGGCCGCGGCCTCGCTCAACGCGGACCTTGGCGATGTCGCGATGGGTCCCGCCTCGGTGGAGCCGGCCATCGACACCTCCGAGGGCAGTTGGGCCACGCGTCCCGCCGCGGCCCGGCATCGCAAGCCAGCTTCACCCGCCCTCAAGAGCTTTGACTTTGTCCTCTACGGCGAAGGAACGAACCTGCTCGCCGAGATCAAGGGCCGCCGCATTGCGCCACCCACTCCCCGCCGCAGCGCCACACCGCGGCCGGGCAGCGCGATGCCACGATTAGAATGCTGGTGCACGCGCGACGATGTCGAGAGCCTGCAGCGCTGGGAGCGCCTCTTCGGCACCGGCTTTGAGGGTGCGCTCGTCTTCATCTACTGGTGCGACGAGCTCCCGCCCGATGCCCTCTTCGAAGAAGTCTTCGAGCATCGCGACCGCTGGTACGCCATCCGCACCGTTCTCGTCGGCCCCTACGCCCGCGCGATGAAGACGCGCTCGCCGAAGTGGGGCACCGTCGATCTCGCGGCCAGAGCCTTCGACCAGCTCTGCCTCCCCCTCGCCGGCCGCGTGGCACACAGCGGAGCATCGCGCTCCGGATGGGCCGCATCGGACGCCCCGCCACTGCCCGCGATGGGGCTGCTCACCTAACGGCTTCGCCTTTCCTAACGGCTTCGCCGAGCTGAGATTCGACAGGACACCCGATACCGCGAGCCGGGTCATGTCGTACAGCCGCAGTTGCACTTCTCTCGCTCCTGTGCAAGGAGCCCGAGCCCTTCGACTCATCGCGATGCTCCCCGCCACTCCCCTCCCCCTCCCCTCCCCCGTCTTCCTCCGTGCCCCTCCGTGACCTCCGTGGTGAACTCCTGCTTCTCTTCCCCCAATCCCCAGTCCCTCTCCCTTCCCCCCGTACTTCTGCTACCATCTCGCCATGGCCATTCCATCCAACCTCATCCGATCCAAGGCCTTCCGAGGGCTTGGGGCATCGGCGTTGATCCTGCTCGGCACCCTCTCGGTTCTGACGCCCGCCATCCTGCCCGCGGCGGCCATCGCCCAGACCGGCAGCGAGCCGCCACCACTCCCGACGCCCCCCAATCCACAGAAGCCCGACAACCCTCCGACCCTCATGATGATCCTCTTCGGCGTCGTCATCCTCGGAGCGATCTTCGCCGTCAACGTCATGCCCAGCAAGCGCGGCCACCAGGACTGAGTGGCGCCCAGCGTCCTTCGCTTCGTCGCGTACTCACGCCCAGTCACGCCCAGTCACGCCCATTTATGCCGACTGCACGCATGCTCAAGCACACCACCAGCCGCACTCGCCTCCTCATCGGCCTCAACGCCGGTCTCGCAGCCTTGGCCATCGCTGCGGCCCTCGCCGGTGCCCAGGCTGGCGCCCAGCCCGGAGCCGGCCGCGCCCGTGGTGAGTACACCATGGTCTCCGGCGCCACCAGCGCAGGCGGCCCACAGGCCATCTTCGTCGTTGACTCGGCGAATCAGGAATTTCTTGCCCTGCGATGGAATCAGGGCCGACAGTCGCTCGACACGATCGGATATCGCAGCATCGCCACCGACGCCGCGGCCAAGCCGGGCCGCTAAGGACCGTTTCGTACACCAGCCATGAACGACGCCTCCTCCCCAAACCCGCCCGCAGCACCGAGCCCGACGCAGGCCGCACCCTGGTCCACTCCGCAGCGCACCCTAGCGCTCGCCGCGGCGGTCCTTGGCCTCCTCTGCCTGCTTCAGATCGTGCCCGCCATCTCCACACTCCTCCAGCGCGAAGCTCAGGCCGGCATGGTCTCCTCCAGCGGCCAGCTCACCGTTCTGACGGCCGAGGCCTCCAACGAGGATCTGCTCATCGTCCTCGACGGGCGCGGCGAGGACCTCTACGTCTACCGCACCGACGCCCGCAACGGCGTGCAGCTTTTCCAGAAGCTCGCCGTGCCGCAGCTCTTCAGCGAGGCACGAGCGAAGAACCTGGGCAGGTAGCCTCTCAACACCATGCCCATCATCCCGCTCCCACAGTTCGAGGAAGACCTCAAGGCGCATCTCGCCGAGGAAGACCGCAAGGCCTACGAGGCCCTCAAGGTCCCCACGTCGATGGTCGTGCGCTTCGGCTCCATGAAGCTCGTCGGCGAGTTTCCCTACGTCGGCACCGCCAAGCCCGGCTGCGGCTCCAAGGTCGTCGTCCGTGCCTGGCGCGGCACCGAACTCGGCGAGATGCTCACCAGCACCTGCCCCAACTCCGGCTGCAGTAAGAGCGTCTCGCGCCAGGACATGCTCCGCTACATCGAGAACTCCGGTGGGCGCGACTATCCGTTCTTTACCGAAGGCCGCGTCCTCCGCATCGCAACCAAAGAGGACCTCGACAAGCAGGATGCCATCGAGCAGTCCAAGCATGGCCTGCGCCTGCGGGCCCGCGAGATCGTCGAGCGTCTGCGGCTCTCTGCGAAGATCGTCGAGATTGAGCCCATCCTGGGGGGTGAGTCGATCACGGTCCACTACGCCGCCGAGGATCGCGTCGAGCTGCGCGACCTCTCGCGCGAGCTGACGCACATGCTCAAGGGCCGCGTCGATCTCCACCACGTCGGCGCCCGCGACGAAGCACGCCTCACCGCCGACTACGAGAAGTGCGGCCAGTACTGCTGCTGCAAGAACTTCCTCAAGGTCCTCTCGCCGGTCTCGATGAAGTCCGCCAAGGTGCAGAAGGCCACGCTGGATCCGCTCAAGATCTCCGGGCGCTGCGGCCGGCTCATGTGCTGCCTTCGCTACGAGGATCAGACGTACGAGGACCTGCGCAAGCGCCTGCCGCGCCGCAAGAGCCGCGTCGGCACGCCCGAGGGTGACGGCATCGTGCTCGATGGGCAGATCCTGACGCAGCTCGTGCTCGTCGAGCTCGACGAGGTCGGGACCGACGGCAAGATCCGGCAGGTCGCCGTGCCGGTTGAGAGCCTCTCGCCACCGGGCAACACCGTCGCGCCAGTGCGTGCGATGCCCGAGGATCGGCGCGAAGGTCGTGACACGCGCGGCACGCGTGAGAATCGCGACACGCGCCCCGGCAACGCACGCCCAAACCGCGAAGGCCCGCGCGAGCCGCTGCGCTCCGATCGTCCACAAGGCGCGCCACCATCATCGCCCACGCCCTCCAACGCCCCCAACGCCGCTGCACCCAGCGCACCGACATCGGGCGCACCTGCCCCAGGCAACCCAAGGCCACCACAACGCAACGATCGCGGCCCGCGTGACCAGTCACGTGACCAGTCGCGTGATCAGAACCGTGATCAGAACCGTGACCAGAACCGCGACCAGTCGCGTCCCCCGCAGCGTCCCGATCGCGAGATGAGCGGCCCCATCGACAACCGCCCGCCGCGCCCCGCGCGCCCGCCCCAGCCGCCGCGTGGCCAGCCCGGTCCGCAGCAGTCCGGCCCGCCGCGCCAATCAGGCCCGCGCCCGCCCGCGGCTCCCAACACTGGCCCCTCGCAGCCACGCAGCGCCGATGATGAGATCGATGATCTCCTGGGCGACATCGAGACCGACGTCGGTGGCCACTCGCCCTCCTCCGGCGGCGGCCCATCAGGCAACCAAGGCCCAGGCGGCCGCCAAGGCGGCAAGCGCCGACGCCGAAGGCGCGGCCCCGGTGGCGGCCAAGGTGGTCAAGGTGGTCCAAACAGCGGCGGCGGTGGTGGCCCGAGCGCGCCCTCCGGAGGATCCGGCTCGTGAGCACGCCCCGTCGATACACTGACGCCATGATCGAATCGCAGCCCGCATCGCAGCCCGCCTCACTTCACGCCCGCCTCCCCGCGGCTCCCAGCCGCGCGATGTTCGCACTGCTCGCCGCGCTCGCGCCCGTTGCCCTCCTCGCCGCCTGCTCCAGCTCTGTGAGTCCCGAGGTCTCCCTCGTGGGAGCGCGGTTCGTTGAACGCACGAGCGATGCGACGCTGCTCGAGCTCGACCTCGACGCGGCCAACGCCGGCAGCGAGCCACTCAAGCTGCGCGACATCCAGTACGAGGCCCGCACCAATACCGACACCTTCACCGCCACACGCTCGGCCCAGGCCGTCATCCCGCCCTTCTCCTCACGCCGCGTCGTGCTCCCCGTCGCGATCCCGCGCGACCTTGGCGATGGTCCATACGCCGTCACCGTCCAGGGCCGCATGCTCTACGTCCCCAACAGCGTGATCCGCGACACCATGACCGACCTCGGCTGGCCCTCACCCTCATCACCCATCGCAGGCGACGCAGTCGCCGAAGCCAACGCCGCGGCGGCCACGCCACCCCAAGGCCAGTGAAACCTGGCCGGTGCAGCGCGGTACAAGTCATTGTGCCGCGTCCCGAGAACGCGGTGTCTGGCCGTGGCCGCGCTTCATCGCGCACGAGGGAGTGACCGCTGTGATCACGCTGCCCAAGCTCCATCGACCAAGCAGGCGATTGGTCAAGCGAGTGTTCGTGCCGCTCGGGCTGCTGGCGCTCGTCGTGATCGCGTTCCTCTCAAGTCCCTTCCACCACCCGGCCCTGGTCCGCGCCGCACAACGCGGCGACGCAGAGGCCGTCGCCAGAGCGATCGCCCGCGGGGCAGATCTGAACCGGAGAACGAGCGTCTTCGGCGCCGATAACTTCACTGGCTGGACTGCGATGATGTGGGTGGCATACCGGCAAAATGCGGAAGTCGTTCGGTTGCTGACCGATGCGAAAGCGGACTTGAATCCTGAGGACAGATTTGGCCGCACCGCGCTGCATGTGGTCTTCGACGGCTCGCATCGCGGCGCAAGCGAGCGCGTAGTACGATTCCTGCTTGAGGCCGGGGCTGATCCAATGAGCAGGATGCATAACGGCGTTACGCCGCTTCATCTCGCGGTCAATCGCGGAGACGTCGCCAGCATCCTGCTGCTCATTGAAGCAGGCGCTGACGTCAATGCCGTCACCACAGATGGACAGACGGTGCTCTCAAACGCACTAAACTACAGCCCCGAGATCGTCCCCCTGCTCCGAGCCCACGGAGCCAACCTCGTGCACGTGCGTCCCGACGGAAAGCGATTCTACGAGACCCCACCCACATCAACCGATGCGCCCCCAGCACCCACCGATCAAGTCAACGCCCCCGCAGACCCCAACGCGAACGCCCCCAGGTAGCTCAATCCCCCGCATCAACCCACGGCACTCCTCCGCAACCTCCGCTCTTCTCCGCGCCTCCGCGTTCGGCGATCTGCTCGCGAAGAGCCCTCCCCGACGGTCGGGCTGCACATCCGCGGCACCAGCTCGGGCTGCATCCGTCTTCCCCCAGTGCCCAGTCCCCAATCCCCAGTCCCTTCCCCTTCCCTACTTCGCCGGCGCATCAAACACCAGCGTCACCGGCCCCTGCGAGATCAGGATCTTTCCTTCGATCACCATCGGCAATCGCGGCGCGTCCATCAGCATCACGTTCGCCACGCTCTGCAGCCTGCCGCTGGGCAGCTCGATGAAGTAGAGCTTGGACGACGACTCGCCCGCCTGCGTCTCTCGACCGCTCGCCTCCACCGCGATCGCGAGCCCCTCGGCCAGCACCGGCGGCTCGATCCGTCCCGCGGCATCGATCCCATCAGCACCGACCGTCTGCCCCGACTCATCAATCACGATGAGGCCAAGCGACGTTGTGATCGCGAGCGCACCGCCGACGGGCATGAGGTTCACCGGCAGCGTGAGCCTCTGGCGCGTGTCGCCCGGCTCATCATCAACATCGCCGGTGCGCAGGTCGACGCGCCAGAGCTGCATGCTCGATGACTCAAGCACGAAGGCAACGCCGCCGCCGCCACCACTCCCCACCACGGTCGCGCCGATGCTCCCCTGCACCTTGGCGCCCTCGGTCTTCCATCGCACGGTGCCGGTGGTGGGATCCAGGCGCAGCACGCCCGAGGCCGTTCCAACCAGCACGTCACTCTCGCCACGGATCGGCACGACCCATCGCGCATGATCACCCAGCTGATCCGGCCCGAGCTGGGCCGCGATGGTCCCATCGGCCGCGAGGCAGACGAGCGCCGCGACGAGCCGCTCCTGCCCTTCGTCGCGCGTGATCGCCGCGCCCGAAACAACCGCGCGACCATCCTCCGCCAGCGCGACGTCATAGATCCGCGACAACGCACGCGCCACCGAAAAGCGCGTCGCGCCGCTCGCGACATCGAAGCACAGAACGCCGCCGCTGCGCCGCCCGATCAGAACGCTCTGAGCATCGGCCGTGATCACCACATCATCAAGCCCCGCGGCCCCGTCCAGCGGCGTGTTCACACCCACACCCGCCTGGGCCGCGTTCGCGACCGCGAGCACCGCGCTGAGCTCGCCCGACTTCCAGAGCGTGGTCCCCTCCGGCGAGATCGCCTCGAGCCATCCGCCGCCGGGCGTCGGCCAGAAGACGATCGTCGCGCCCGGCGCAACCCGCACCACGCTGGGCCGGTAGCGGAAGGGGCGCGACCAGAGGGGCGCGAGCTGATCGTCGTAGGCGCTCACCGCAAAGAGCGAGAGCTCGCCCCGTGATTCGTTGATCATCGCGACGCTGTCGCGCGAGAGGCCCGGCGAGGTGCGATCAATCGGCTCGGCAACCTCGAACCCCTCGATCACCTGCGTGCGCCCCGAGAGCGTCGTACCGACGCGCGGCAGCCACGAGCGCGTCGCGAGTGTCGCCGCGATCTCGTCGGCCAGCTCGCCCGCGCCGCGCTGGACACCATCAACCTCGATCATCGTCGCAGCACCGGCGAGCGCGCCCGTCGCCGGCGCGTTCTGCGCCGCCATGGCCAGACGCCTCAGCAGTCGATGGATCGGCTCAAGCTCACCCCGCGCACGCGAGCGCGCGATGACGCCCGCCGCAAGACGCGAGAGCGTCTGCGCCTGATCGCTCCGCCCGACAACCATGCCCAGTTCCGCCGCGGCGAGCCCGCGGCCAAAGGCCAGCCGCGCCTCATCGGCCTTCCCCTCGCGATCAAAGGCCTCACCCGCGCGCCCCCACGCTTCGGCTGCGATCCCGGCAACGGGATACCTTCGGGCCAGCGCCGCCAGCGCCTCGCCGCTGGCCTGATCGATGCCGAGTGCTTCAAGCTGCACGCGAGCTTCTTCATCGAAGGGTGCGTAGGGCGCCACACCCAGGCGCGTAAGCAGGTCAGAGAGTCGGCGCGTCGCCTCGGTCCCTGCCGGCGCTGTTCGCGGCCCATCCGCGCCCGACTCCATCGCGAGCACAACGGTGGCCGTGCCCACATCCGCGAGGATCTCCTGCAGCGCCTCGACCGACTCGGCCGGACGCGCCTGCGCCTCGCGCAGCCACGCCCGATCCAGCAGCACGCGGGCTTGCCCGGCGACGGTGTCCGTCGAGCGTGCGGCACGATCCAGGATCTGATCGAGCAGTTCCAGCGACGGCCCCGAGCGCTCGGCCTGCGGCACGCCGTCACCCTCGAAACCCGGCCGCGCATTCTGCGAGTCAGCGACGATCGCGAGCAATCGCTCCAGCAGCCGCGCACGGATGTCCAGCGAGACTTCGGGCGTTCTTGCCGCGAGGTCGAGCAGCCGGTCCGCGAGCTCGGGCGCGCGCGACGTCTGCCCGACCTTGTGGAAGAGCTCAAGCGCGGTAAGCAGCGGCGCCGGATCGTCCGATCGCTTCGCCATGCGCGCATCAAGCAGGCGTCCCGCCGCGTCCCACGAGAGCATCGACTGCATCCGATCGCTCCCTGCCGAGAGGATGACCGGCTCGCTCGCGCCGGTGTCGGGCGCAATCACGATGTTGCCCGGCGAGGTCATCTGCATGCGGCTCTCAGCGCCGGGGTTGGCTGGCGGGATGACCGCAAGACCTTCGATCATCGGCCAGAGGATCCGGGCATCCGCGCCATCTCCCGCGACGATCGCTCGCCCGCTGGGAGAACCCTCGCCAAAGTTGCGGGAGAGCGAGATCTCACTCGACACGAACGCCTCGGCATCGAGCGTGGCAAGCCGCGTCTCTCCCACGGCAATCAGGCGCGTGCCCGATGCGAGCAGATAGCGCGGATCGCCGAGCTCCGTCTGCGATCGCCGCGCGAGGATCGCGCCCTGCGCTCGATCGATCTGCATCGTGCGACCCGTGCCGGGCTCGATCGAGAAGAGCCAGGGACCAATCGCGACGGGGACCGAGCTCTCCCACGCTGGTGGCGGCGTCGGCAGGCGATAGATCGCCTGCTCAAACGAGCGAACGTTGGGCGAGAGCCGCACCCAGATCGGGCGCCCCCGCGCGGACTCGTACGCCCCCAGCACGCCCATGTCATCGGCGCGATAGACCACGCCCTCGTGCATCAGGCCAGTGTCGGAGCGCCCCTGCCAGCGCCCCCACGGATTGGTCCCCGTCGAGCCCACCAGCCGCACCCAGCGCAATTCGCCGCTGCGCAGATCAACGCCCGCGAGGTACAACGCCGCGACACGGCGCGCCAGCGTGGGCTTGCGCAGCGGGATCACCGCAACGCCTCCCTCGATCAGGATCGAGCCGCGCACGAACGCGCCATCAAGCTGCGGATCAAGCCTGCTGGGCTCGATGGACCAGAGCAGTTGCCCGGTGGCCTCGTCGAGCGCATGCACGCGCGTGTCGCCGCGCCGGCCGCCACTCTCAGGGATCCCGGTCGCCGCGACGAGCACGCCCCATCCAGCCGCAACGGTCGCGGGCTCATCAGGAATGCCGCTGTTGGACATCGCGAACGGAACGCCCCTGCGATCAAGCGACTGGCGCGCTGATCCCTCGCCGGGACGCGTGCTCCAGATCGGCGAGAGTGTCGCGGCGTCGAAGGCCGCGATGCCCACTCCATCGTTGATGAAGACTCGCTCGCCCAGCACCGTCGGCAGCACCCACGACACACCCACCGAGACCGACATCGAGTCATCGGTGATGGAGCGCCGGAAGGGATCAAGCGCGACGCTCTGCAGCGGCCGATCCAGCGGGATCGTCGGCGGAATCGCGGCGTGCGGCGACAGAAACGGCGAGATGCCCGCGCCCAGGGCAGCGGCGACCTCGATCGTTGGCTGCGGCGCTGGCTCAGCACCAGACTCGCGTGCCCAGCGCGCGGCGCGCTCCTGTTGGTCAGACCTGGGCAGGCACGCGGCAACCAGCGTCGCCATCGTCGCGGCACCGCTGCGCCCGGCCGGTGTGGCCCGATCGGGATGGAACTCCAGTTGATCAAGGATCAGCCGCGCGGACTCGAATCGTCCTGCTTCGGCCTCGAGCTGCGTCAGTCGCAGCGCCGCCTCGAACCCCGAGGGCGTCAGAAGACGCGTGCGCTCGGCCTCGTCTAGCCGCCCCGAGGCCAGCAGCTCCGCCGCGGCGGGCTCCTGCTCCTGCCGGTAGCGCTCGAGCGCCACCGGATCGGCCAGCAGCATCGTGTGGATCACCCGCCGTACGGGCAGGAAGAGCATCTCGTCCTTGGTGTCCGGCAGCAGCCGGTCGCCCTCTTCGGTGAGGAGCAGCTGCAGCACGCGCATCGCTTCGCCGCTGTTGCCCGCGGCGTTGAGCTCACGCACACGGATCAGCGCATCGAGCGCCTTCACGGACTCATCGGTGGAGACCGCGCGGGCCTGCTGCGCGCTGGCGACCATGGCCGGAAGGGTCGCGGCTCCGAACGCGGCGACGGTGGTCACCAGCAGCGTCGGGCAGCCGAGCGAGAGTGGCCACGCGGACGGCGCGGTCGTTCCCGCCGCCTGTCCCGCTCGCATCCACATCCAGCCAATCGGACGCATGGAGGCCTCCGAACGTTCCGCCTTGCTCAAACCGCCCTGACATGACCCGACACGCCCTGACACGACCAGACCCAACCCGACCTGACACGCCAGCACACTCAGCGTGCGACCTCTATCTGTACGCACGCTGAGCCCAGCGCGGTCGCAGTATCGGCCCGAAGTGTGAGGACCAATATCGCCAGTCCAGACTCCAACACTCGAAGTGGCCGGAGGTTCCGTGTGGTCGTGCGCGCTGGTTCTCGGCGCTTGGTAGGTGGCCGCGCTGCGTCCGATCTGCGTTTGCGGTGCGTCCGAGAGCGCGAGCAAGGTCCGCCGATCTTGCGGCGCGGACCGCGCGGACTGTCCGGACGCTCCGGGAAGCGGAGAACGATTGTGAATGATGGAGTTACGGTTTTGTGAAGGTCTTGGCGGGCCGATCCATCTTGATCGTGGCGGTACCTCTTCTCACCGACCCGTCCGGCGTCACCTCGCGAAGCCTCGCGTTGGACGTGACAGTCCCGATCGCGATCGCGCCGGACCGGGCCGATTTGAAGGGGCGCGAGCGAACTGCCGGGCGTATGGCGCGTGTGCGGCCGCTGAGCCACGCGACCTCGCCCGAGGCGCGGTGCATCCGTGTCGGGTCGCTCCTTCTGGCGACGCTCATCATGAGCATCGGCGACCTGTACATGACGCTGACGCTGGCCAAGAGCGTTGGAATGCTCGAGGCGAATCCACTCTCTCGCGCCGTGATGGCCCAGGACTCGCCCGCGCTCGTGATCCTGTGGCGCATGGGAACCGTGCTCTTGGGGCTTGGAATCCTCTACTACTTCCGCAGGCTCGCAAGAGCGGAGATCGGCGCCTGGATCTGCTTCATCGCGATGCTGACGCTCACGACCTATTGGACGCAGTACATCGAAGCGATCAACTCACTCGGGCCGGTCTACGGAAGCCTCGCGATGACCAGCGATCCGCAGTGGATCCAGATGGACTGAGTTGGAAGGGACTGGGGACTGGGGCTTCGGCACTGGGCGGAACGCGGAGACGCGCCAACGCTCGATGCGAGGTGTGGCTCGCTGCGATTCAACACGGAGTTCACTGAGTTAAGACCGAGGGCCAAGGATTGAGGCAATCGCTCAATCCTCAGAGTCTTCACTTGGCTCAATCCTCGGTGGCTCTCCGTGCCTTCTCCGTGCCTCCGTGTTGAAGCACAAAGTCGCACCAATGCAAAGCGGTGGGACGAACCCATCACCGCGCGCCTTTTTGCCTTGAGTCATTCTCCGACCCTGGTGCCCAGTGCCTAGTCCCCAGTGCCTGCCGCGATCAATCGCGGCTGCTGAACTCGACCTTGTGGCCGGCGTCCTTCAGCGTCTTCTCGCGCTTGGCGAGTTCGAGGTCGTTGTCGACCATCATCTTGACGAGCTCGTCGAAGCTGGTCTTGGGTTCCCAGCCGAGCTTGGCCTTGGCCTTGGCGGGGTCGCCCAGGAGGAGGTCGACCTCGGCGGGGCGCAGGTAGCGCTGGTCGAAGGCGACGAAGTCCTTGTAGTCCATGCCGGCGTGGCCGAAGGCGCGCTCGCAGAACTCGCGGACGCTCCAGGTCTGGCCGGTGGCGACGACGTAGTCGTCGGGCTTGTCCTGCTGGAGCATCATCCACATCATTTTGACGTAGTCGCCAGCGAAGCCCCAGTCGCGCTTGCTGTCGAGGTTGCCCAGGAAGATCTTGTCCTGCAGGCCCATCTTGATGCGGCCGACGGCGCGGGTGATCTTGCGCGTGACGAAGGTCTCGCCGCGGCGGGGTGACTCGTGGTTGAAGAGGATGCCGCAGGAAGCGTGCATGCCGTAGGACTCGCGGTAGTTGACGGTGGCCCAGTGGGCCATCATCTTGGCGCAGGCGTATGGCGAGCGCGGGTAGAAGGGTGTCTTCTCGGTCTGCGGCGTCTCGACGACCTTGCCGTACTGCTCGGAGCTGGAGGCCTGGTAGAAGCGGACCTGCTGGCCCGATTCTTCCTGGAACTCGCGGACGGCCTCGAGGAGGCGGAGGGCACCCATGCCGACGGTGTCGGCGGTGAAGATGGGCATGTCGAAGGAGACGCGGACATGGCTCTGAGCGCCGAGGTTGTAGACCTCGTGGGGGCGGACCTTGCGGATGACGTCCGAGAGGCTGTTGGAGTCGCAGAGGTCGCCGTAGTGGAGCTTGAGCCGCGGCTTGGGCTGGTGCGGATC
This sequence comes from Phycisphaerales bacterium, assembly GCA_040399065.1. Classification (GTDB taxonomy): domain Bacteria; phylum Planctomycetota; class Phycisphaerae; order Phycisphaerales; family UBA1924; genus JBBASU01. The sequence goes on from JBBASU010000002.1 coordinate 259,644, forward strand.
CTGATAGATCCCCTCAATGCGACCCGTGTTGAAGGACGACGAGCGGCGGATGATGCCGTGGACCTCGTACCCCTTGCTGAGGAGGTACTCGGCGAGGTAGGAGCCGTCCTGGCCCGTGATGCCGGTGATCAGGGCTCGTGTTGCGGTCGTCATTGAGGCGGTCCTTGGGTATCGGGTTGCGGAGAGGCCGTGATTATGGGACGGGTACGCCCGGGCACGAGACCCGGTTCTGGACGATGGACCTTAGTTCGGCATTTCGGGGGCGGAGGGTGAGGCGGAGCGCTATGGGTACGCAGAGGAAGACAGAGGAATGGGGAGGAAGACGGAGAGGAGAGGGACTGGGAACTGGAGCTGGGTAAGGCTTGGTCCTTCATCACGGAGGGCACTGAGGTCACACGGAGATGACACGGAGGGGAGACCGAGTGGAGGATTGTTTTTCAGACCACGGTCTCATTCCGTGTCTCTCAGTGTGCTCCGTGTTGAGTCGATAGGTCGCGGTTCGTTGGCTTGGTGGGGAGGTCGAAGGGTTGTTCGGTGGGGGTGTCGGTGACTTTGGGCCAGGTGAAGAGGCCGCCGCCTTTGAGGGTGGCGGGGAGGGAGAAGGAGGCGGCGGTGAAGGCGAGGGCGGCGAGGATTGGGAGGGCCAGTTCGCGCCAGTGGGTTCGTGCCGCGTGTCCGACTCGGGCGATCAGATAGGCGAGGAGGATGAGGACCATGGGCTCGACGTAACGCTGCCAGAGTTGGGCGTTGGCGGACTGGGCGAGGGAGAAGGACGCAAGGGCGGCGAGGATGACGATGCGCTCGCGCATCCAGAGCCTGCGGAAGCAGGAGGCGATGACGACGCCACCGAGCACCGCGAGGGGGACCATGAGGACCGAGGCGTAGTTGCCGATGGCGGGCAGCCGCGCGGCGATGTTCCAGAGGCCAGACCAGCGGCCGGCTTCCATGCTGTACGTGGTGGGGGTTGCGAGGGCGAGGGCGATGGAGATGATTGCGGCGAGGATCAGCCAGCGGCGCCACTCCATGAACGCTTCCGCGACGGGGCACCAGAGCGTGCCCGCGAAGATGAGGGAGCCGAAGCCGACGACGGCCAGGACGAAGCCGGGGGTGGCGAGGTTGAAGCCCTGGTGGAGCGTGTGGAACCGTGGCGGCGTGAGGCCGCCCCAGAGTGTGACGAGCCACGCGAGCAGGAGGACGGCGGGGAGGCACGCGAGCAGCGCGAACGCGGCGCGGGCGATGCGGCGTGGCGCGTTGTACGTGAGGTGCTCGATCCAGGAGCCTTCCCATGGTTCGTTCACGCGCGGCGCGACGGACATCCAGGCGCTGACGACGATGAGCGAGGCGGTCCAGAGGTGGTTCTGGCGCGTGAAGACGAGGGCCAGGAGCGTGAGGCCCGCCGCGAGGATGTGACGCTGCGAAAGGCGCGGCGAGAGGGCGAGCATGAGCATCAGCGTGACGCCCAGCCAGCCCGCGTTGTCGGGCAGGACCCAGGCGCCGGCCTGCAGCACGTACATGGAGGTCGCGAGCGGCAGGAGCGCGAGCGCGGCACGCGCGGGCGTCGTCCAGCGCGTGAGCCACCAGGCGAGGATCGCGAGCCAGAGGCAGGTGATGAGCGCGGACGCGCCTTGCAGCGTGTCGGGGGCGTTGGCAAGCGCGGAAAGTCCGAGGGCTTCGAGGCCGCGGAGGAGCGTGGCGAGGAAGAGGTGGTAGCCGGGCGTGGTCGCGGAGAGGTAGTCGAAGAGATCAAAGCGCGGCCACTGCTGCACAAACTGGCGGATGGCGGGCTCGTGGTAGACGCGCTGGTCGGAGAAGACGCGGCCAGGGATGCGGCCAGAGGCGATGAGGAGTGCGGCGGGGATGGCGAAGGCAAGGACCGCCGCGAGGGGGGCGAAGAGGCGCGCAGGAAGGGCGCTGGCGGGAGCGACGGGTAGATCACGGGTTGAGGGGAGCTCGTTCACTGGGGCGGGGGGGGGGGGAAGCGAAAAGCGGAAAAGCGAAAAGCGAAAATGGGGAGGAGAGGGGACTGGGGGTTGGGGACTGGGCACTGGGGCCGGAGAAAGGCTGAAGACCGAGTGGAGGACTGTCTTCAGGACCAAAGCTCTCGTTCCGTGGCCCTCTGTGTCTCACCCTGTCACTCGGTGTGCTCCGTGTTGAAATGCTGGGTGGTCTTGATCGTGGCCTTGATCATCGGCCAGATGGACGCCTGCGGCGAGCGGCGGCGAGGAAGGGGAGGGCCGCGAGGGGGAGGAGGGTGGCTGGGGCTGGGATGATGGCGAAGGACATGTTGAAATCGACCGAGGTGGGTGATGGCGGCACGTTGCCGAAGCCTTGTGAGGCTCTGATGCTGCTGTCGAGAATGAGTCGGTAGTCGCCGGGTGCGAGGTCGATGATGGTGTCGAGCGTGGCGAGCTCGCCGTTCGCATTTGGGTTGCCCCAGCTGAAGACTGATGACTGAGATCTTTCGAGCCTCAGCAGGCCCGGACGACCGGGGGTAGATGCGTCTCTTGTGAATCTCGAGGATCCGCTCAGCGAGAGCTGGATGGGCTCGTCGGTTGAGAAGGCGATGGAGTAGGTCGCCAGCAGCGACGTGATGATCTGTTCGCTCGGTCCGGCGAGCCCGGGATCCACTTCTGAGTTCACGCTGAACGTGCCCGACGGCAAAGACCCAGCTCCAAAGGTGGTTGCGAACTGCATGTCGGAGATGGTGGGCGTGCCGCCGCTGGAGAACTCGCTCTGGAAGCGACCGTTCAGCCCGTAGATGGCCGACCCACCCCGGGTCCGACTGAAGAGCAAGCGAAGCGAGGAGAACTGCTCACTGAAGTACTGGTTTGTATCGGTCACGGTGACAGTGCCATGTGCCCCGGTCGGCAGGATCAGCGTGGCGGCGGCGCAGGAAAGGCTCAGGATCGCGCAGCGGGTGCGTGTCGGGCGAGTCGGGCGTGGCATGGGCTTTGGTCCTCCTGGGGCTGGGCGGCGTTTCTGGTCGGATCGGGGCGGGTGAGCGCGAGCATTGGTCTGGCCTGGTTCACTTCGCAAGGGCGGTGCCGGTGAAGCATACCCCGTCACCGTCTATATGTTTGGTCTTTATATGGATTTTGTCTTATTCTGTTCTGGCCTTTGGGTTTGGCTCGCGGCGCGGGTTCCAAATCACGAGCGGGGCGTGACTTGGCCGCGGCGGTTGGGCCGGTGCTGGGTGAGGCTGGCGCGGGTTTGGCGGCGGGGAATCTGGGCCGTTGGATTCTGGGAGTATTGCTGTGGAATTCCGCGGATTTTGAGGTTTGCGAGGGGGTGGCTCCCTACCATCGGGATGCCCTTGGATTTGGTGCGTCTGGACGCGGCCCCGCGGCGGTTTCCAGACGGTGCTGGAACCTTCCCAAGGGGTGCGTTTTCCGGTTCCAATCCCGCCCAACGACCTCCGAATAGGGCGTCAACACCCGAACGAGATCAACTCCCCCATGCCAGCCGAAACCCCCGTGACGAGCGTTGGTGGATTGAACGGTTCCGATGGCCTGAAGGCCGGCGCCAACGGGCCCGCTTCGAAGAAGATCGATGGCCCGCTTGCGGGTAACGGCAAGGGCCTCCCGGGCGGCCTTCCGAGTGGGGCCGCGACCGGGCAGTCGGGCGAAGGTCTGAATGGGAATTCTGAATCGTTCAACCCCAACGCCGCGGTTGGCAACGTGCAGACGGCGTATGGCGCGGACCAGATCCAGGTGCTGGAGGGTCTGGACGCGGTTCGGAAGCGGCCGGGCATGTACATCGGCGGCACGGGGCTCAACGCGCTGCACCACCTGGTGTATGAGGTCGTGGACAACTCGATCGATGAGGCAATGGCGGGGCACGCGACGTTTGTGGATGTGACGATCCAGCCCGATGGAAGCTGCCGCGTGATTGATGACGGGCGCGGCATTCCGACGGGGCCGATGAAGCACGAGGATCCGAACCTGAACGGGAAGCCGGCGATTGAGATCGTGCTGACGAAGCTGCACGCGGGCGGCAAGTTCCAGCAGGAGGGCTCGGCGTACAAGGTCTCGGGCGGGTTGCACGGCGTGGGTGTGTCGTGTGTGAACGCGCTGAGCGAGTATCTCGATGCCGAGGTCTTCCGCGATGGGCAGATCCATCGGATCGGGTTTGAGCGCGGGCGCGTGACGCGTCCGCTGCACCTTGAGGGCGCCATCCCCGCGAGCGCGGGGCGGACGCGCGGCACAACGGTGACGTTCCGGCCCGACCCCACGATCTTCCCCGACACGACGTTTGACTCGGCGATCCTGAGTGCGCGGCTGCGTGAGCTGTCGTTCCTCAACCCCGGCGTGACGCTGCGGCTGTCGGACGAGCGAGTGGGGAGCGATGGTCAGGTGCGGAGCGAATCGTTCCGCGCCAAGCACGGCCTGCTGGAGTACGTCGCGCACCTGATGACGGGGAAGACACCCGTGGTGCAGTCGCTCTACTTCCGGCGCGAGGACGTGGCCCAGAGCATGGTGGCCGAGGTCGCGATGCAGTACCACGATGGGTACAACGAGTCGCTCCTCTCCTTCGCGAACAACATCAACAACGTCGACGGCGGCACGCACGCGCAGGGTTTCAAGGCCGCACTGACGCGGGCGCTGAACACGTACGCACGCAAGGCCGGCATCATCAAGGACAAGGATCCGGTCCCGACGGGTGAGGACCTGCGCGAGGGGCTGGTGGCGATCATCTCCGTCAAGCTGCCCAACCCGACCTTCAACAACCAGCCGAAGGAGAAGCTGCTCAATCCTGAGATTGAGAGCTTCGTCTCGATGGCGGTGGGGGAGGGGCTTGAGCGCTGGCTCGAGGAGCATCCGGCGGAGGCCAAGCGGCTCTGCCTGAAGGCGGTGGTCGCGGCCCAGGCGCGCGAGGCGGCCCGGAAGGCTCGCGAGCTGACGCGGCGCAAGAGTGCGCTCGACAGCGGTTCGATGCCGCACAAGCTGCGGGACTGCAAGACGAAGAACGTCGATGAGTCGGAACTGTTCATCGTCGAGGGTGATTCGGCAGGTGGGTCCGCGACGGGCGGGCGCGATGTTGAGACGCAGGCGATCCTGCCGCTGCGTGGCAAGATCCTGAACGTCGAGAAGGCTCGCATCGATCGCATGCTCGCGTTCGAGGAGATCCGCACGCTGATCGCCGCGCTGCGCGTGGGCATCGGCGCGGAGATGGACCTGACCAAGCTGCGCTACGGCAAGATCATCATCATGACGGACGCAGACGTGGACGGCAGCCACATCCGCACGCTGCTGCTGACGTTCTTCTTCCGGCAGATGCCCGAGCTGATCCGGCGTGGCCACATCTACATCGCGCAGCCGCCGCTGTACCAGCTGGCGAAGGTCGGCTCAAAGACGAAGAAGGGGACGTACGTCCTCTCGGCGAAGTTCCTGGATGATGCGCTGATGGACCTGGGTCTTGAGTCCAGCACGCTGATTGTGCGGGAGCTTGTGCCGGCGGGAACGAGTGGTTCTCTCGCGCCCGAGGCCAGGGAGTCGCGGCGCATCGAGGGGACGGGTGCGCGGCGCGTGGTGCACCTGCTGCGGCGGATGGCGGAGCTGGTTGAGATCTCGCAGCGCCGCGGCGTGCGGTTTGTGGATCTGCTCACGGCGCGGCCACGGGATCCGAGTGGTCAGGGCCACCTGCCCAGCCACCGCGTGACGTGGCGCGGCGGCGCGGCGTTCGCGTGGAGCGAGGCCGAGGCGATGGGGATCGTCGCGGAGAAGAAGCTGCGGCTGGCGGACTGGACCCGGAGCGAGGCGGCTGCACCAGCGGCGGCGGCCGAAGCATCGGCCACGCCTGCGGCTCCAGTGGCGTCTGTTGCAGTGCCCTCGGGCCCCGAGGCTGTGGTGCGCGAGCTGCATGAGAATCGCGAGCTCGACAAGATCGCCAGCGAGCTCGCGGCGATGGGGCTGCCGGTGGATGCGCAGACGTATGCGGGTGCGCAGGGTGAGGCCGTCACGGGCGAGAAGATCCCCGCGCGCTTTGCATGGTTCACGACCAAGACCAAGGGCGGCAACGTCGCGAAGACCGCGGCGGCGCAGGGCGATGAGGGTGATGACGGGGTTGACGCAGCGATCGCGGCGGAAGCGGCCGAGGATGAGCGGCCGGGCAAGTCTGGTTCCGCCGCGGCGCGTGCCTCGGGCCTCGTCGAAGCACCCAACCTGCCCGCGATCCTCGAAGCACTGCGCGACATCGGGCGGCGGGGCCTCGACATCAAGCGCTTCAAGGGACTGGGCGAGATGGACGCGTCGCAGCTCTGGGAGACCACGATGGACCCAACCAAGCGCGTGCTGCTGAAGGTGACGTGGGACCTGGGCAGCCAGGCCGACAACCTCTTCACGGTGCTGATGGGCGAAGAGGTCGAGCCCCGGCGGAGGTTTATTGAGGATCATGCGTTGGAGGTGAAGAACCTGGATGTCTGAGTGGGGATGGCACTAGGCACTGGGCACTTGGCACTAGGGGCGGAGAAGCAGAAGAAGTGGTCAAGTGGTCAAGTGGTCAAGTGGTCAAGTGGTCAAGTGGTCAAGTGGT
>JBBASU010000003.1:0-258414 GCA_040399065.1 Phycisphaerales bacterium
TCCTCATGACCATGAAGTGCTCGCTCGTCGGCGTCCCCTACGGCGGCGGCAAGGGCGGCATCAAGGTCGATCCCTACAAGCACAGCAAGAGCGAGATGGAGCGCATCGTCCGCCGCTTCACGGCCGCGATTGCCCACCAGATCGGCGCCGACTACGACATCCCCGCGCCCGACGTGGGCTCCAACGCGCAGCACATGGCGTGGATCGCGGACACGTACTCCTTCCTCTCCGAGGTCGGCGGGCACCAGCCCGAGGCCGTCGTGACGGGCAAGCCCGTTGAGTACGGCGGCTCTCTCGGCCGCGAGAAGGCCACCGGCCAGGGCGTCGTTGACACCCTCGTCGAGCTCCTCCCCGAGGCCGGCATCGACATCAAGGGCTGCAAGTTCAGCGTCCTTGGCTTCGGCAACGTGGGCTCCTGGACGGGCAAGATCCTGCAGGACCGCGGCGCGAAGATGGTCACCGTCATGGACCACACCGGCGGCATCCGTAATGACGGCGGCATCGATGCCAACGCCCTCGCCGAGCACGTCCGCAAGACCGGCGGCGTCGCGGGCTTCAAGAACGCCACCCGCATCGACAAGGACGAGTTCTACAAGACCAAGGTCGACGTCTTCGTCCCCGCCGCCCTCGAGCAGATGATCAAGGAGCCCGAGGCCAAGATCCTGGACTGCAAGATCGTCGCCGAAGGCGCCAACGCCCCGACCACGCCCGCCGGCGAGCGCGTCCTCGAGGCTCGCGGCATCGAGGTCCTCCCCGCCATCCTCTGCAACTCCGGTGGGGTCACCGTCTCCTACTTCGAGTGGGTGCAGAACCGCACCTTCCAGCAGTGGGAGCTGGACCGCGTCGATGAGATGCTCAACAAGCACATGGTCAAAGCCGCCGCCAAGGTGCGCGACGCCCGCCGCAAGTACAAGTGCAACCTCCGCACCGCCGCCTACATCGGCGCCCTCGAGCGCCTCGCCAAGGCCTACGAAGTCCGCGGCCTCTTCCCATAAAAGTGGCACCGGCCTCCCGGCCGGTGTCTTCGGCTTCTTTGCCCAGCCCCAAAGCCCCCGCAATCGCGGGGGCTTTTTCACGCGCAGTGGTAGCGCCCTTACTTCTACCATCTCAACGCAAGTACCAACGCTCCAACTCGCACCGCTTACCCGTCGCCGCACTCATGTCACCCTCTCAACTCGTCGTCATCGTCATCCTCGCCACGCTCCCCATCGACTTCCTGCTCGTATGGGCCGTCGCCCGCTACGCCGCGGCGGACTTCTTCAACCCCCTCGCCGAGCGCTACCCCTGGCGCGATCCACCCCGCACCGCGACCCGCAAGAACTTCCTCAGTTTCCAGCTTCACGGCTATCTCAACTTCAGCTTCTGCCTCCACGCCATCGCCGACGATCGCTTCATCCACATCCTCCCCGCACGGCTCCCGCGCCTCGGCGGCGCTCGCCCCAGCAGCGTGCCGCGCAGCGAAATCCATCGCAAGCCCGGATCAACCAGCGGGCAACTCCCCGAAGGCACGGTTGGCGGCATCATCGTCCGCATCTCCCCGTGGATCTTCGATCGCGCCGCGAGTGCCGAAGAAAAGCAATCTCCTCCGCACCGCTGACCCCGTCGAGCCAATCGCAACGATTCCGAGCCCGGGCGCGGCGTCGTTCCTCGGCTCGGGGCTCATGCTCGCCGTGATTCGTCGCCGCTCACGCTGAAGAACGCTCGCGAGCACCCCACCCACCCATCTCGCGAAGCGCCTTCCGCTTCGCCCACGCACTCGCCCCCGCCGCCAGCCCGATCCCCGCCAGCACCATCACCACACTCAGCCACTGGCCGCGGCTGAGCCCCGCGATGCGCTCCACCGACAAGTGGCTGTCGGGCAAGCGCCAGAACTCCGTCACCACGCGCAGCACGCCATACACCACAAGAAACGCCGCGGCGATCATCCCCGGCGTGCGCGGCCGTTTCCAGATCACCCACAGCACCACCGTGAGCACGATCCCCTCCGCAAACGCCTGATAGAGCTGGCTCGGATGCCGCGCCGCAATCAAGGGCGCAAGATCCGCCGCGATCCCGCGCGAGGCGCTCGCGCTCCCATGCTGCAGCTCATTCAAGAGCCGCACATACGCGCCATAGTCCGTGTCGTTCGGAAGTCGAACCCGCGCCAGCATCGCATCCAGCACCAGCTCCTGATCCGGCGCAAGCGCCGGCGCATGCCCACGCGCCACACCCGGCGGCCCTTCCCGCCCAAACCAGTCCAGCCTTTCCTGCGGAAATCGCACCGCCCACCAGGGCCCCGGCACGCCCGGCGGCGACACAATCTTCCCAAGCAACTCGCCATTCACAAAGTTCGCAAGCCGCCCAAGCAGGAGGCCCGGCGTCGCGACGAAAGCCGTCAGGTCCATCACATGCAGCGTCGGCACACGAGTCTGCATCGCGCCCGTCTCACCCAGTTCACCCGCAGCACCCAGCCGCGCCGACGCCGACCGCGCAATCCACCAGCACGCCACAATCACGCCCACCATCCCGCCATGGCTCGCCATGCCCCCCTCATTCAGCCGCAGCACACCCCACCACGGCGCACTCGTCGTGAACGAAGTCAGCAGCGTTGGGTCATAAAAGAGCACATACCCAAGCCGCCCACCAACCACCACGCCCATCACCAGCGCGAGCATCGCATCCGTGCACTCCTGCGCCGTCAGCGGCGTCGCACCCCGCTTCGAAAGCCAGCGCATCAGCATCCACGCAATCAGAAACCCGCACGCATACGACAACCCATACCAGCGCAGCCCCATGCCGCCAGACAGCCGCAGTGCAAACGGACTCAAGTGATGCAGCCACGACGCATCAGTCATCGCTGCGTCCTGAGCAAGCGAGATCAAGTCCATCATGAAACCATCTCCTTGCCATCGCTCCCCATCGCGATCCCAAAGAACCGCCGAGTGTTCTCATTGAGCTGCGCATGCAGCGCCTCAAACTCCACGCCCCGCTCGCGAGCAATCGCCCGCGCCGTCAGCGACGCCATCCAAGGCTCGCAAGGCCGCGTTGACCGGTGCGGCTCGGGCGAGAGAAACGGCGCATCCGTCTCCACCATCATGCGATCCGCCGGGCACATCTTGACCGCCTCACGCACGCCCGGCGCGTTCTTGTACGTCACCACACCCGTAAAGCTCAGCCACGCGCCAAAGTCCAGCACCGCCCGGGCATCCTCCGCCGTCCCCGTGAAGCAGTGGAAGACAAACCGCTCCCGAGGCAGCCCACTCTCGCGCAGCACCGGAATCAGATCACCAAACGCCTCGCGGCAGTGAATCACAATCGGCTTGCGAATCGGAGCGTCCTGACTCGCGGCGCACGCCGCGATGAACGCGAGCTGCTCCTCAAGCACCGATCGCTGCAGCGCCGCCCCCGGCTCCTTGTAGTGATTGTCCAGTCCCAGCTCCCCCCACGCCACGCACCGCTCGTGCGCCGCCACGATGCGCAGCTGCTTCCAGTCGTGCGGCCCCTCGTCACTGTGCAGCGGATGAACCCCCGCACTGCACCACACGCCCTCGTGCTGCGTCGCGATGCGCAGCGCGTTCAGCGCATCAGGCACCGTCGTCGAGATCGTGATGAACCCATCCACTCCCTGCGCCCGCGCCCGCGCAAGCGTGGCCGGAATGCCGCCGGGCATCTTCGGTGGTGCGAAATCCGCAAACGTCAGGTGGCAGTGCGTGTCGATCACGGCGTGAGGTTAGCGTGCGGTTCCCACGTTGGAAAACGCCGCCACCCGCCGGCCTCTCACCCGCGCCGGCCACATCGCCCCGATACACTCGCTCACGACCCGGGCGCACAAGCCCGATCCAACGCCGCAACCCGCGGCCATCCAGGAGAAGCGGATGCCCACGCGCCCTTGGCCCATCGCAACCTTCGCCGCACTCATCCTCATCGCCTTCCTCGCACACAGCGTGCTCGCGCAAGAGATTAAAGCGCAAGGCACCAACGCGCAGGACATCAAAGCGCAAGACATCAAGCCGCAGAACACCAGGGAACGCTGGTACATCCTCGAGCTCGCCGGCAGCCCCGCCGGCCACATGAGCAGCATCACCACCACCACCGGCGAGGGCGACGCCAAAACGATCACCACCGACGCCTCCCTCGTCCTCTCCATCGCCCGCGCAGGCGCGAAGATCAACGTCACTCAGGAGTCCCGCTTCATCGAGACCGCCGCGGGCAAGCCCATCTCCATGCGATCGCGCCAGGTCATGGGTGGCGAGATCATCCAGGAATACGTCTTCAAGGAAGACTCGGTCGAACTCACAACCCGCCAGCCCGCCGGCGAGCCCAAGGTCAGCACACTCAAACTCCCCGAGGGCCCCTGGCTCCCGCCCGCCGCCGCAGAGGCCTACGCACGCCAGCGCGTCGCCGCCGGCGCCACCGAGTTCACCGTCCGAACCATGGACCCCACCCTCGGCCCCACGATCATCACCGCCGAGCGGAAGATCGGCGCCAAGACCACCATCGAGATCGCCGGCCGCGCCATCGCCGTCACCGAGCACACCGTCACCATGAGCAACATGCCCGGCATGAAGACCACCGAGATGGTCGACGAAGCCGGCGACATGGTGCAGAGCCGCACCCAGCTCGGCGGCATCCCCATCGTCATGACCGCCTCCACGCGAGCCGAAGCGCTCCAGGAACGCGCGGGCGAGATGCCCGAACTCATGACGACGACCTTCATCACCCCCGACAAGCCCATCAAGCAGCCGCGCGACACTGTCCGCGCCTCCTACCTCCTCCGCGTCAAGGAAGGCCAGCCCGTCGATCTCGCCACCACCAGCGCGCAGCGCGTGCAGAATGTCGACGCCACCACCGTCCGCGTCATCGTCGACACCATCGCTCTCGAGCCCGCCCCCAAGCAGGATGTCGAGAATGCCGCCTTCCTCGGCTCATCCGCGATGATCGAGCCCAAGGACGCCAAGATCATCTCCCTCGCCCAGCAGGCCGTCGAACAGGCGGGCGTCAAGGGCCGCCCCAAGGCCGAGATCGCCGAAGCCCTCCGCCGCTTCGCCTTCAACTACATCAAGAAGAAGAACCTCGGCGTCGGCTTCGCCTCCGCAACCGAGGTCGCGCGCTCGCGCGAGGGTGACTGCACCGAGCACGGCGTCTTCCTCGCCTCCCTCCTCCGCGCCCGCGGCATCCCATCCCGCGTCGTCTCGGGCCTCATGTACGCCGACAGCTTCGCCGGCAGCCGCAACATCTTCGGCTATCACATGTGGACGCAGGCACTCCTCGACATCGATGGTGAAAAGCGCTGGGTCGATCTCGACGCCACCCTCCCCGCGGCACACCCCACCGACGCCACGCACATCGCCGTCGTCACCAGCGAGCTCGCCGATGGCGAGCTCGGCGTCTCCATGATGCCTGTCGCCCAGATGATGGGCCGCGTCGACATCATCATCGAGAGCATCGAGCACGCGGGCGACACCAAGCCGGAGCCGAAGTGAGATGACCGCAGAGGCACCCACCATCCCGCCCCGCGACCACCGCGGCCACAAGGGCACCTTCGGCACCGTCGTCGTAGTGGGGGGCTGCGCAATCCCAGCCACACGCATGGTCGGCGCGCCCGCCCTCGCCGCGCTCGGAGCCTTGCGCGCCGGCGCGGGCCTCGTCAAGCTCGCCTGCCCCTCCTCAGTCCTCGATGGCGCGATGGCCCTCTGTCCCTCCGCAACCGGAATCGCCCTCGCCAACGACGCCGATGGAAACCTCATCGCCCACGAAGCCGCGCAGTCACTGGACGCGATCGTGAACGATCTCGCCGGCCGCCCCGGCGCCATCGTGATCGGCCCCGGCCTGGGCCATGGCGAAGGCCCACGCGCCGCGGCCCTCAGGCTCGCCCAGCAGCAGGAAGTTCCCATCATCATCGACGCCGATGCGCTCAACGCCCTCGCCGAGATTCCAGAGCTCTTCCGCGACTTCCACGCGCGTGCGATCCTGACGCCCCACCCCGGCGAGTTCAAGCGCCTCGCCGCGTCGCTGCGCATCACGCACGATCCGATCAACCCGGGCACGCGTGAGGCCGCGGCGATCGCCCTCGCGCAGCGCCTCGGCTGCGTCGTTGTACTCAAGGGCCACGCAACCGTCGTCACCGACGGCCTCAACACCTGGACCTGCACCCGCGGCCACGCCTGCCTCGCCACCGCCGGCACCGGCGACGTTCTCACCGGCATCATCGCCGCCCTCGTCGCGCAGTTCGTCCCAACCTCCATCGCCACCATGCATCCAAAGGCACCGCCCGACCCCACTCGCCTCACGCTCATGCAAGCAGCCCGAGCCGCCGTGCAGGCCCACGCCCTCGCGGGCGAAGCCTGGTCAAACTCACGCGCCGCGGCCGCGGGCATGCTCGCCACCGAACTCGCCGACCTCCTCCCCAAGGCCCTCGAGTCCCTGCGCCAACCCGCGAACTCACCCGCATAGCAACGCAAGACCATCGCACCATCTACGCTCTGCTGCCTTCTTCCGGTTCTCCCCCTGCCTCGCTGTCTCGCTGCATCGCTCCTCTCCCTTTCCCCTTTTCACTTTTCGCTTTGCCTTCCCGGAGTCCCCCCATGTCTCAGGCTGGTGAAACCGTCCCCGGTACCGCAGCGCAGCGCCGAGTTCCCGCGCCCGTGCCCCACGTCTATATCTCCGACCTCGGCGAGCCGCCGGTCAACGTGCGAGGCGTCTACGCCATCATCAATCGCCAGCTCGGCATCACCCGCGAGAGCCGCAAGTACTACCTCAAGTGCCTCATCGGCGACAAGACCGGCCAGCTCCCGGCCCGCATGTGGACCATCGACGAGGACACCTACACGCGCCTTCCCGTCGACGGCTTCGTCTTCCTCGAAGGGCAAACCCAGTCCTACCAGAACGAGAGCCAGCTCATCATCACCAAGATCGAGCCCACCGAGCCCACCGCCGAGCAGATGCACGAGCTCCTCCCCAGCACGACTCGCAACGTCGATGAGATGTTCGCCGAGCTCACCGCCATGCTCGGCACGCTGCGTCACCCCGCCATGCAGGCCCTCGCCAAGGTCTACCTCGCCGATGAGCACCTGATGGACGGCTTCCGCCGCGCTCCCGCCGCCAAGAGCATGCACCACGCCTACCTCGGCGGCCTCCTTGAGCACACGCTCACGCTCATGAAGCTCGCCGATCTCATCTGCCCCCTCTACCCCCGCATCAACCGCGACCTCGTCGTCATGGGCCTCTTCCTCCACGACCTCGGCAAGACGCGCGAGCTCGTCTACGACCGCGCCTTTTCCTACACCGACCGGGGCGAGCTCATCGGCCACATCGTCGAAGGCGCCCTCATGCTGCAGGAGCGCGCCCAGCTCGTGATGCGCGAGCACGGCGTCCGCGTCCCAGCTGCGGCGGTCATGGTCCTCCAGCACATCATCATCAGCCACCACGGCGTCCCCGAGTTCGGCGCCGCCAAGATCCCCGCCACGCCCGAGGCCATCCTCGTCAGCCAGCTCGACAACCTCGACGCCAAGACGACCATGTCCCTCGCCGCGGCCCGCCCCGAAAACTCCGCAGGCTTCGACGCTGGTGCCACCTGGACCGAAAAGCAGTGGGGCCTCGACACCAAGCTCTACCGCCCCGACCCACTCGCAGGCTAACTCCAAGCCCAGCAACCAAGCCACTCCGCCTACACGTTGCTTGCTGACGATGCTTCACCACCCCACACCAACCTCGTGGGGCCGGTATCACATTGCCCCCTTCCAACCCACTCCCGCCGCTCTGCTGCCTTCTCCGATCTCGAGGCCCCGATGCCTCATGCCCCGATGCCTTCTTCTCAATCCAAATCTCTTCTCTTCTTCTCCGCTCCTCTTCTCTCTTCTTCTCCGCGTCTCCGCCCCCTTCGCGCCTCCGCGTTCGCATTTCTCCTGCCCCAGTGCCCAGTCCCCAATCCCCAGCCCCTTCCCCTCTCCGTGCCCCTCCGTGCCCTCCGTGGTGAACCTTGCCTCTCTCTTCCCTAATGCCAAGTGCCAAGTGCCTTCCTGCTTCATTTTCCGCTTTTCGCTTTCCCGCCTCTCGCTTTTCTCCCCTCTCCATACCTCATCCGTGCGCAAAGATCGCGACCAACCCATTTCCCACTTGCCTCCATCCAAACACACGCCAAACTAGCGGCATGAGCACCGCCACTCTCCCGCCAATAGCCCCCGACGACAACGAGCTCCTCTTCCTCTGGTTCACCTCCGATGACGCAATCACCGCGATCTGCCGCGATCACAAAATGGGCCTCCGCCAGCTCGCCGCCTGGGCCAAGCGACCCGACATCGCTGAGACCATCGCCAACATCCGCGAACTCCACGAAGAGCGAGCCAAGCTCCAACTCACTCTCGCCGCCCACGACGCCATCCTCACCCTCAAGTTCATCACCACCACAGAGCAACCCACCAACGCCAACGAAATCGCACGCAGAGCCGCAGAGGGCATCCTGACCAGGTGCCACCATCTCCGACCCATGGGGGAGCGAGTGGCGGCGCGAGTGGTGGTGAAGCACCCGCCAACGCCAACCCCACCAGCGTCCCCACCCCCAACCGATTCCTCACCAACGCACTCCACCTCCACCGGCGATACACTCCCTTCGTGTCCGGCGAGCCCCAATCCATCCAGGTCAATTTCGGCAGGCCAATGCCGATCTTCCCGCTCGATCAGGTCACGCTGCTCCCGCAGCAGGTGCTGCCCCTCCACATCTTCGAGCCTCGCTACCGCCAGATGGTGGAGCACGCGCTCGATGGCGCAGGTCAGATCGCGATGGCGGTCTTCGACACCGAAGCCTGGCGCGAGGACTACCACGCCCTTCCCCCCGTCAAGCCCGCCGTCTGCATCGGCCAGATCGTCCAGCACGAGAAGCTCGAGGACGGCCGCTACAACGTCCTGCTCCAGGGCGTCTGCCGCGCTCGCATCGTGGGTGAGCAGCCCCCCAACGGCGGCCGCCTCTATCGCACCGCGACCCTCGAGCCGGTGGGCCTCGATGACGAGAACGACCCGACCGCACTCGACCACTCCGCATCCACCGAGCCCGACACGATCGAGCCCGATGCCCTCTCGACGCCAGAGTTTGAGCCCAGTGAGCACTCGCGCCGGCCCGATCCCGCCGAGCTCGTCGCCGCTCGCAGACGCATCGAAGAGATGCTCACCGACGGCGAACTCAGCGAACTCCGCGTCGCCGAGCCCGTGCTTGAATACGTTCGCAACGAGGACATCCCAGCCTCCGCCCTCATGGAGCTCGTCAGCTTCACCATCATTACCGACCTCAGCGTGCGCTACGTCCTCCTCGCCGAGCCCTCAGCCTTCCGCCGCGCCAAGGTCATCGTCGGTGAGCTCTCCCACATCGCAAGCCTGATCCGCAGAGCCAAGGCGCAGCGCCCGCAGGAATGGCCAAAGGGCTGCTCCTGGAACTAGTCGAGTCGTGTGAAGTCCACCGCGACAGCTCGTGATCCATCCAAACCGCGATCTTGGAACCGAGCCAGCACTCCCGCGTCCAACCGTGCAGGAAGCAAAGGATGACCGGCAAGTGTCAGGCCAGCAAGCGTTTCATCCACAGCGGGCTCCGGCCACTCCGTAAGGCCGCCCCTCAAGGAGCATCACGATGAACAGAACCTGTCACAGGACCTCACAAAGCACCTCACGCCTCTCCGCCCGCCCCCATCGCGCCTGTGCCACGCTCGCGCTCATCGCCGCCGCAACGCTGACCGGCGGCTGCAATAACGCCGGCGAAGGGGCCCTCTCCGGCGCAGCCCTCGGCGCCCTCGGCGGCATGGGCATCGGCTCCCTCTATGGCGACATGGGCAAGGGCGCCGCAATGGGCGGCATCATCGGTGGCATCGGCGGCCTGATCCTCGGCGACCAGAACGCCCGCAACATGGACTACTAGCGATCTTGGGTGGCATGCCTTTGGGTAGCACACCACTCCGTGGCGTGTCCCTTCCTGTATTGCATTCAAATGTAATACATCCACCGCCGCGGCATCGTCCATCATCAGAAGCTGAACGGATCATCAAACATCCCGCGACGGCGCGGGTACGGCGTCGGCGGCCGCGACATCGCCTCGCGCGCAGCTGAGGCGACCGCCTGATGGAGCTTCTCGTGATCAGGAATTCCCTCCAGATACTCGAGCAGGTCCAGCACGCGATGATCCGCCGGCCACTTGGACTTGACCTTCGCGATCGCTGCATCGCCCAGCGCTTCCTGCGTCGCAAGGAACCACGCCGGCGTGATCTCGCCGCCCGCAGGAGGCTCCACCTGCACTCGCACGATCGCGGGCCTGAACTCGCCTCCACCCACAGCAACGATCGGCCACCGCCCCGAAGCCGCCGTCGGCTCGCGCACCAGCACCAGCATCGCAACGCGCTTGCGATCCGCAATCGCACGGACCGTCCGCGCATCGGCCCCGATCATCGGCGGCTCGATCAGCACGCACCCGGCCTGCATCGTTCCCTCGTCCTTGCTCTTCGCTCCAACGCCGCGGCCCGAAAGCTCGCGCATCGTCGTGACGCGACCCGCATCGATTGCCTCATGCCGGCGCTGCCGCCGCGCTTCCTGCAGCGGCATGATGATGCGCGAGACGCGATCAAAGTCCTGCGCCCGCACCGCACGTTCCATCGCCTTCAGGCACAGCGACTCGGCGTCAAAGTAATCCGTGCGCACCAGCGCCGCGCTGGCGCGCTCCATCAGCTCATCAATCTGCTTCGCGCTCGCGCCACTCGCGCCCGCACCAAGAGAGATCGGTGCCACGGGAGCAACCTGCACCACCGCCCGTGGCGTTGGAGCCCCGGCCGATCCCTCCGCGGACTGTCCCGCGCTGCGAACAGTCTCGTGCGCCGTGCTCACGCGCCGCTCCCCGTGCCAACAGGCAGCGTCGAAACATGCTCCGCCAGGGCCGCAAGCAGCCGCTTCCACACATCGATCTGCGTGTCAAGGTCGTACCCGACGGTGTCGGATAGAGCCGACCAGTCCTGCGCCGTAAGCCCCGTGCGCACACTCGCAAGATGCGTCGTCAGCGTCTCGAGCGCAGGCCCGAATCCCATCTCTGGATCAAGCCCCGAAGCGGGCCCGCCCGCGACGCCCGATCCCAGCTTCCCATCGAGCGACGAAAGATCAAGGCCAAGCAGCTGCGACGAACGCTCCAGCACATCCTGCACGGCCTGCCACGTCGTCAGCGCGCCACGCAGATGCTCAAGCGCGGCCCCGGTCTGGCCAGAATTGATGAGGTCCGCCGCGGCGAGCTGGTCGGCCTGCGCCGTCGAGAGCGCGTCCGCCGCGTCCAGCAGTGTCACTCGCACCAACTGCCGCGGGTCGGCGGAGGTGAAGCGCAGCTCGGTGATCCCCGCCGCAACGTCCGGCGGCGCCGCGACAAGGTCGTCGGCCAGCGGCATGCCATCGCCCTTCACCTCGATAATGACACGGCCCCCGGAGCGCGTGGCTTCAACCGCAGCCTCGAAGGCACCGGAGAGTGTGGGGCGGGGAGCGCGCAGGGGATGACCATCGAGAAAGATATTCACATTGACAAGATGCGCCCTATTCCGCCAAACGCCACCGAATCCGGATGTGGCGAGGCAATTGGGGTAATCTGCGAGCACTTTGAGGCTCGCAAAGTCCGCGCGAACGCGATCTTTTCCGCTTCGCTACCGTGCATCCGCCGATGGTTGGTCTTTGTTCGAATGGTCGGTCGTGTTTTCAGCCGATGCCGCGGGCGACTCCGGCACCAACTCGTCGGTCTCGCGCCGGCGGCGCTTGTAGATCAGCCGGATGTTCCGCGCATAAATCACGATTCCCGACGACTGCCCGAGCACGCCGACAAAGTCCTGACGCCAGACGAAGTACGCAAAGAGCGCAACGCCCCCAAAGAGCGAGAGCCACCAGAACGACGCGGGGATCACGGACTCGCGCTTCTTCTCGCTCACGAGCCACTGCAGCAGCATGCGTCCGGAAAACGCGGCCTGCCCCGCGAGGCCGATGCCGACCCAGATCAGGCTCGTCAGCGAGGTGATCTTGAAGAGGCTGTAGATCGGGTTGGTCGTGTCGGCGATGATCGCGCTCGTGACCGCATCGCCAAAGAGCCGGCGAAACTCCGCCTCGCTCAGCTCCTCAGAAGTAAATCCATCGCGGAGCATGACGCGGAATCGCGGCGGCGCGATCTCGGAGGAGTTTCCCGCTGGTGCAGCGCGCGTGATCTCGACGACGCCGCGGGTGTTGCCGACGCGCAGTTCCGCGGCGTCGCTGCCGGGGCGCGGGCGCGGATTCGTCGGACCCCACACGAGCCACATGCCAAGCCCGATGACCAGCAGCATCAGCGCAATCGGCTCCCACTTGAATCCCACGTTGATTCTCACGCGTGGGATCCTTGCGTGCGCGCGACATGCACCGCGCCGGCCTTGGGCTCGGTCGCGACGGGCATGCGATTCGCGCCTGATGCGCCTGACGTGCCTCCTACGGCAACCTCGATGCTCGTGGTCGGACGGCGCCGGTTCCGCATGTATCGCACCGCAAAGAGATCGATGAGCCCAGGCAGCGCGCGGGGCAGGATTCCCATGCCGTACTTCGTGGTGCCCGCGGTGCGCGGCCTGTGGCTCACGGGCATCTGCACGACCTTGCCACCAAGGTGCACGATCGTGATGGGAATGAAGCGATGCATGCCGCGGAACTCCAGCGGCAGCCGCAGCGCCATCTCGCGCGTCATGACACGCAGCGAGCAGCCCGTGTCGCGGATCGTGTCGCCCAGCAGCGAGCGCCGGAAGAGACGACCGACGATGGAGCCGACACGCCGGACGATGTTGTCCTTGCGCGCGTGCGATCGATCACCCTGCACGAGGTCGGCGTTCTGCTCGCGCATCAGGCGGAGCATCGCGGGCAGGTCCTTGGGATCGTTCTGCAGGTCGGCATCAAGGACCGCGATGAGGCGGCCTCGGGCCGCGCGGAAGCCCGCGTGGAACGCCGCGGACTGGCCGTTGCCCCTGCCCTTGGGCGTGTTGGTCATCGCGACGCATCGCAGGTGCGGGCGCGAGGTCATGAGTGCTTCGAGTGCCGCGCGAGTCCCATCGGTCGAGCCATCATCGACGATGACGATCTCGTATGAGATACGAGCAGCGGCGAGCGCGGCGTCGATCTCCTCGACAAGCGGACGGATGTTGGGTTCCTCGTTGTGCGCGGGAGCGACCACCGAGAGTTCGAGGTCCGACTGGGGCATGCAGAAGGGTAGGAGGAGCGTGGGACAAATGGCTCAATGGTCAAAGGGCCAAATGGCCAAAGCTGGTTTCCGGAGCCTTGTCTTGACCCCAATGCCCAGTCCCCAGTCCCCAGTGCCTTCCATCTTACCTCTGATACCTGCCGAGCAGTTCCATGATCTTGGGCTGGTTGCGCTCGATCTGCACGCTGCGGCGCCAGGCTTCGAGGGCTTCCTGGCGCGCGGGCTCGTCGCGCTGGTCGCTGAAGATCCACTGGTTCATGAGGTTGACGCCGATGCCGTTCCACGCGGGGAAGTGGTTGGGGTCGATCTCAACGGCCTTGCGATATGCCGCGAGGGACTCTGGGTACTTGCGAAGATAGAAGTGGCCCGCGCCGAGGCGCTCGAAGGCGACTGCGGTTGGCTCGGTGCGGGTGAGCTGATCGAGCGTGTTGACCATCTCCTCGTAGCGGCCCGCGCGGCCGAGGCTGTTGGCGAGGTTCAGGAGGAGCGGGCCCGAGAGCGGCGCGAGTTCGAGGGCCTGCAGATATTCCGTGACGGCCTCGGAGTGGCGATCCAGCGCGGAGTAGGCGGCGCCGAGGTTAGAGCGAGCGGCGGAGTTCTTGGGATCAAGCTCGACGGCGCGCTGCGCGTACGCGAGTGCCTGCTGCGGCTCGCCGAGCTGGAGGTAGGTCGTCGCGAGGTTGAGGTTGGCGTTGAAGTCGCGCGGGTTGATGGTGAGAGCGCGGATGTACGCGCGGACCGCGTCCGAGTAGCGGTTCAGCAGCTGCAGCGCGAGGCCGTGGAGGTACTGCGCGTCGAAGCTTGCGGGCTCGACCTGGGCCGCGGTGCCGTAGCGGCGCTCGGCGGCGGTGTAGTCGCCCTGCTCGCGATAGATGTCGCCCGCTCTGAGGTAGGCGACGGTCAGCTTGGGGTTGATCGCGATGGCGCGCTCGAACTCCTTGAGTGCGGCCTCGGAGTTGCCCTGCTTCAGGAGCTGCTGGCCCCGGCCGACTGCTTCCTGGCCGGGAATGCCCTGCGCGGATTGGCCGCTGGCGGAGGTGGTCTCACCAGAGGCGAGGATCGCGGGCGGGCGGCCGGAGTTGGCGGGGTCGACCTGCGCGGGTTCGCGGCGTTTATTGAGCTTCGCCGCGTTGTCGAGCGACTGGCAGCCCATCAGCGAGACGGAGCCGGCGAGCGCGACCGAGCCCGCGAGGAAGATCAGGCTCGCGATGCCGCGGGGATTGCGGCCGCGCGAGTGGGCGGAGGAGTCGGCGTGTGTGTTGTGGGCCGTGTTGCTCATGATGGGACTGGTGCCTCCCTGTTCAAACGCGGTCGTTGGTTGCGTGGACCTGATGGTGCGATGGACGGACTTTTCAACACTGCTGATATCGGCCCGGAGAGGCTGGTACGTCGCACAAGAGGTTGCGGATCGCGCTGGGCGGAGGTGATTCTGGTGAAGGGTGGCAGGTTTCCGGGATGGTATGAGGAGTATGGGTGCAATGCGCGGGAGAGGCATGGGGCTGTGAAGAAGGCTAGAGCGAAGCCAGTCCGCGGCGGGAAGACTTGGTCCCGGCCATCCGTAAGCAAGCTGGAGGCAAGAAGTCCTAAGGCTTCTGCAATTGGCTGCGGGGCTTTGCTCGAAGAAACACGCCACGCAGTGGCGTGGTACCCAGAGCACTTACGCGTCGGTCAGCGAGCGAAGGCGTTTGAGGTTGATGGTGTCCCAGTCGCGGCCCTTGTCGTCCTTGCCCTTGGGCGTTTCGAGGATGCGTGGGGCGTGGGCGAGTCTGGGGTCGCGCATGACCGTGGCGAAGCCGGACTTCTTGAGCTTGGCGGCCGAGTAGGTGCCCTCTTTAGCGTGCGGCGTAGCGCCGCCGCCGACCCAGCCGTGGCCGATGTGGTCGTGGCGGTCGAGGTGGCTGCCGAGCTTGCCCTTGCTGTCGTTGATGTGGAGGACCTTGACGTTGGCGAGGCCGCAGAGGGCGTCGAAGCGGTCGAGCGTTGCTCGCGCGGCGTCGATGGTGGCCATGTCGTGGCCCGCGGCATGGAGGTGGCAGGTGTCGAGGCAGAAGCCGACGCGTGCGGGCTCGTCGGTGGCGTCGATGATGGCGGCGCGGAGATCGGCGAGGTCTTCGAAGGGGCCGCCGAGCTGCGAGCCTGCGCCAGCGGTGCCCTCAAGGCAGACGATGGTCTTGTAGCCGCGGGTGCGTGTGAAGAGTTGCTTGTAAGCGGCGGCGATGGTGGCGATGCCCTGCTCGCGCGTCCAGCCGACGAAGGAGCCGGGGTGGTGGACGAGGTATGGAATGGCAAGCGTCTCGCAGCGCTGGATCTCATCGGTCATGAGGTCAAGGCTCTGTGTGAAGAGGTCGGGCTTGCAGGAGGCGAGGTTGATGAGGTAGGAGGCGTGGCTGACGATGCCGCCGCGGTTGTCGGGGCCGCCTGTGTTCCAGCCCATCGCGGCGACCTGCGCGAGCCAGTCGGCGACCATCGCGGGATCGAGCGGCTTTGCCTTCCACTGCTGCTGGTTCTTGGTGAAGACCTGGACGCAGTTCAGGCCAAGGCTGGTGCCTTCGGTGAGGGCGTTGCACATGGAGCCGGCGATGGAAAGGTGGGAGCCGAAGAGGGGCAGGGCTGGCATGGGCGGAGGGTATGTGAGGAGGGACTGGGGCTTGGGGACTGGGCACTGGGGGAGGGGATGACGTTGAGTCAGGCTGGCGGTTTTTGGAACGCGGAGGAAGACAGAGGGATGGGAAGGAAGACGGAGTAGGGGAGGGACTGGGGACGGGGGATTGGGCACTGTGGAAGAAAGAGACAAGGTTCACCACGGAGTGCACGGAGGGGCCCGGAGAAGAAGAGAAGAGGAGAGGAGAGCAGAGGAGGAGAGATTTGGATTGAGAAGAAGGCATCTGGGCAGGAGGCATCGAGGCATCGAGCTGGGACTGGAGGGGAGACGCGTGGGCGTGCGAACCTGGCAAGCATGCGACCGTGTGTGGTGGCGCTCGGAGCGGGGTACCCTCGATCCATGACGTATCCACTCAAAGATCGTGTCGCTGTGGTCACGGGTTCGACGGCGGGCATCGGGCTGGCGATTGTGCGAGAGCTTGCGCGGCTTGGTTCGTTCTGTGTGGTGAACGGGCGGCGTGAGGAGCGGGTTCGGGACATTGTGGCCGAGCTTGGCGAGGAGGATGTCCGCGGCGTTGCGGGGGATGCTTCGGATGATGCGGTGGTGACGCGGCTGCTTGATACGGCGAGAGACGCGCTGGGGGAGCCGGGGCGCGAGGCGGATCTCATCATCATCAACGCGGGGCGCGGGCTCAAGGGCTCGGTCATGGACTCTGATCCGGCGCAGTGGGAAGAGATGGTGCGGACGAACCTCATGGGCGTGGCGCGGATGATCCGCGCTTCGGGGAACCGGATGCTGGCGGAGATCAAGCGGCAGCATGGCGACTCGCCGAGCGCTGAGAAGGTGCTCTCGCGGGCGCGCGACATCATCGTGATCGGGTCGATCGTGGGCAAGCACGTGTCACCCTTCTCGTCCATGTATGGCGCGACGAAGTTTGGCGTGCATGGACTTGTTGAAGGGGCGCGGCGGGAGCTTGGGCCCAAGGGGATCCGCGTCACGCTGATTGCGCCGGGCTTTGTCACCAGCGAGTTCCAGGGTGTGGCGGGGTATGACCCGAAGTGGTACGAGGGTGTGGTGGAGCGGATCGGGCCGGTGCTGGCGCCGGAGGACATTGCGAGGCTGATTGGGTTTGTGGTTTCGCAGCCGCCGGCGGTGCACGTCGGGGATGTCGTAATCAGGCCGGTGCGGCAGGACTATCCGTAGGGGCCGCGGGTTTGGCGATGATGGAGAGCGAGGCGCGATGCAGGGCGATGATGCGGTTGAGGGAAAGTTCCTGTGGCATGGGCCGCGGATGTGGGCGATCTCGGCGGCGGCCGGCGCGCTGATTGGCGCGGGGCTCGGTGTTGCGCTGCCGCCAGAGGTGTCCGAGTCGGGTGGGTATGTGATCGCTCCGTGGACGATTGCGCCGTTTGTGCTGCTGCTGCTCTCGATTGCGGTGGCGCCGCTGGTGAATGAGCGGTGGTGGCATCGGCACTATCCGGATGTGTCATTCGTGCTGGGGTCGCTGGTGGCGGCGTACTACCTGGTGGCGATGAGGAGCGGGGATGGCGTGCCATACGGCACGGGGAAGATCCTCCACGCCGCGCTTGAGTACTACGGCTTCATCGCGCTGGTTGGCGGGCTCTACGTTGCGGCGGCGGGAATCCTGATCTCGCTGCGGGGGCGGGCCGGGCCGCTGCCGAACATGCTGTTCCTTGCGTTTGGTGCGGTCTTTGCGGATGTTGTCGGCACGACGGGGGCGTCGGTGCTGCTCATCAGGCCGTTCCTGCTTGCGAACGAGGGGCGGATCAAGCCTCTGCACGTGGTCTTCTTCATCATCATCGTGAGCAACTGCGGCGGGGTGCTGACGCCGATTGGCGATCCGCCTCTGTACCTTGGGTATCTCAAGGGCGTGCCATTCTTCTGGGAGCTGAAGTTTCTGTGGCCGAGCTGGGTTGTGGTGGTGGGGCTGATGCTGGCGGCGTTTTATGTCTATGACACGCTGGTGGAGCGCGGTGTGCGGGCGCGGCTTGGGGCTGCGTATGTGCGGCCGTCGATCCTGCCGGGGCTCCGGGTTCGGGCAAGGCCAGTGAGCCTCGTGCTGATGGGGCTGATCGTGCTGGCGGTGTTTGTTGATCCGATGGTGGAGCGGTACCTGCACGTGCATGTGCCGGCGGGACCGACGATCCAGATCGTGCTCGCACTGGTGGCGCTGTGGGTGGCGGCTCCGAGCGTGATGGCGCAGAACGAGTTCTCGTGGGAGCCTGTGCGCGAGGTTGCGATCCTGTTTGCGGGGATTTTCATCACGATGATGCCCGCGCTGAGCTTCCTGTCTGCGCATGGCGGGAGCCTGGGGCTGAGTTCGCCTACGGCGTTTCACTTTGCGACGGGGATCCTGTCTGCGGTGCTGGACAACGCGCCGACGTATCTCAACTTCCTGCAGCTTGCGGTGACACCGGCGGAGGTTGACAAGGCGAGCATCGCGGCGCTGATCGCAACCGACGAAGGGCGGCGCCAGCTCGAGGCGATCTCGACGGGGGCCGTCTTCTTCGGCGCTCTGACGTACATCGGGAACGGGCCCAACTTCATGGTGCGAGCGATTGTCGAGCGCACGGGGCTGATGATGCCGTCGTTCTTCGGGTATGCGCTGCGTGCGACACTGATTCTTGGGCCTGCGCTGATCCTGCACTGGTGGCTGCTGATCCGCTGAGGAGGGTCACTCGGAGGGCGATTGTCGCATAGGCTCTGGCCGCATGACGCGTGTTGCCATCTATTCGTTTCTCTTGATCCTGGGTCTGGTCGCGTCTCAGTTCACGCCCGCGCTGCTGGGCGAGCACTATGCCTTTGGATACGAGTTCATTCAGTTCTTTACGATGGTGGCGCTGGCCTTCATCATGACGCACGTTGGGTTCGAGTTCGACATCGACAAGAACAATCTGCGTCAGTATGGGTGGGACTACGTCGTTGCAGCAACGGCCGCGGCGTTCCCGTGGATTCTGGTCTGTCTCTACTTCGTCTTCGTGCTGGTGGATCGGGAGGCGTGGGGGCGGTGGGACGTCTGGAAGGAGTCGCTGCTGGCATCGAGGTTCGCGGCGCCTACCTCGGCGGGTGTGCTCTTCTCGATGCTCGCGGCGGCGGGGCTGGCGGCGACGTGGCTCTTCCGCAAGGCCCGCATTCTTGCGATCTTTGATGATCTGGACACCGTGCTTCTCATGATCCCGCTGAAGATGGCGATGGTGGGGTTCCGGTGGCAATTGGGCGTGATCGTTGTGATGATGGCGATCATGCTGGCCATCGCGTATCGGTATCTGCACCGCGTGCGGCTGCCGGTCACGTGGCCGTGGTTCATGGGGTATTCGCTGGTGATCGTGGTGGTGACGGAGATTGTCTACTGGGGGAGCAAGTCGATCAGCCCGGACATTCCGATCCACATCGAGGTGTTGCTGCCCGCGTTCGTGCTTGGTTGCATCCTGCGTCGGCCGAGCGATGATCATGCTCTGTCCGCGGATCATGGGCATGCGGGTGGCGTCCATGTGCAGTCGAGGTCGGAGGAGCTGGCGCTCGCGACGGTGTCGGCGGTGTTCATGGTTCTGGTGGGCCTTTCGATGCCGCCGGTGGTTGGGGAGGCGGCGGTGCGGGTCGCGGAGGCGGCGGTTGGCGCGCTGGCTCAGAACACGCCCGCTTTGGGGTGGGGCGCGATTGCGATGCACGTGCTGGTGCTGACGGTGGTGTCGAACGTCGGGAAGATGTTCCCGCTCTTTTGCTATCGCAAGGAGGCGCACTGGCGGGATCGGCTGGCGGTGTGTGTTGCGATGTGGCCTCGCGGCGAGGTTGGTGCGGGGGTGATCGTGCTGTCGCTGGCGTATGGGATTGGCGGGCCGGTGGTGGTGGTGGCGCTGCTGTCGCTGGCGCTGAATCTTGTGCTGACGGGGGTGTTCATCATGATGGTGAAGCGGATCATGATGCCTGTGCCTGCGGTGGCGGTGGCGTGAGCGTTGGTCCTTCAGCGGCCTTGCTCAGGGGCTTGCGTGATCCGACGGGCGAGGGCTCATGGCATGATGCCAGAGGAGTTGCTCGTGTGCAAGGTCTTCGATGCCGGCGTTGCCTGGGGGCGAGGCTTGCTTGAGCCAGTCGTTCACGGTGAAGACTTCGGGGCGGGCATGATGCCAGGGATCGAGGACGAAGGCGTGTGGCGAGTGCGTGGTTGTGAGGAGCTCGGAGGCGCGGATGAGGTGGGGATCGAAGACGACGACGGCGTGGTGCTCGTCGAGGTCATTGCGATTGACGAAGATTCCCATGGCGAGCCAGCCGCGGGCGGCGGCGGTCTGTGACACGCCCTGATAGACCTCGCGTTGCCAGTGGATGCAGAGGCCCTGGTGGTGGCCTTGGTTCTGATTCTGGTCTTGGCTTCGGAGGACACGCACGGCGATGTTGCCGGACCAGCCGCAGTGCCAGGTGCGATCGGGGTCGGTGAGCGCGCGTTCGACGGCGAGGTCGTAGGCGGCGATGATGGAGGCGGCGGCCTCTGGTGAGGTGGGGGGCGGAGTTGGTGTGGGCTTGGAGACGCAGGCGGAGAGGGTGAGGAGTGTGCAGAGGATTGCAGAGAGGATGGCGGCGAACCTGACGAGTTGCCAGACGCGGGAGAGGTGGAGTTGGGGCTGGTGTGGTGGCACTCTGGCGTTGGTTCTGGGGTGGTGGGCTGGTGAGGTTGCGGCTTCGCGGGCACGGAGCGTGTGGGAAGGGTACCGTACCCGCTCATGCTCTCACTCCTTGAACTTCGCAAGAGCTTTGGGCCGCTGGTCGCGGTCGATGGACTTTCGCTGGAGGTGCATCGGGGTGAGGTGTTCGGGCTTCTTGGTCCGAATGGAGCGGGGAAGAGCACGACGATCGGGATGGCGGTGGGGCTGATCACGCCGGACTCGGGGCGCGTGACGGTGAATGGAGTGGGGCGGCCGACGGATGCGGAGGTGCGGCGGCATATTGGCGTGGCGCCGCAGTCGCTGGCGCTCTATGACGATCTGAGCGGCGAGGAGAACGCGCGGTTCTTCGGGCGCATCTTCGGGCTCTCGGGTGAGCAGTTGCGGCGGCGTTGCGATGCGGTGCTTGATCTGGTGGGGCTTCTTCCTCGCAAGAAGGATTGGGTGAAGGGGTACTCGGGCGGGATGAAGCGCCGGCTGAATCTTGCGGTGGCGCTGATTCATGATCCGCCGATGCTGCTGCTGGATGAGCCGACGGCGGGCGTTGATCCGCAGAGCCGCAACAACATTCTGGACCTGGTGCGCACGCTGGCGCAGCAGGGGAAGACGATCGTGTACACGACGCACTACATGGAAGAGGCCAGCCGCCTGTGCACGCGCGTGGGGATCATGGATCAGGGGCGGCTGCTGGCGCTGGGGACGGTGCCGGAACTGGTGGCGGCCAAGGGCGGGAAGAGCGTGGTGGTGGTCTCGCGCGAGGGGGCGGAAGATGAGCTGATCGAGAGTGATGATCCGGTGCGGGAGATTGCGCGGGTGCTGGGGGTTGGTGGGGGCGTTGGGGTTCGTGAGGTGCGGGTGGAGCGGCCGGACCTTGAGAGCGTGTTTTTGTCGCTCACGGGGCGGAGCCTGCGTGACTGAGCGGTGTGAAGGCGTGGAGGGACTGAGGGGTGGATGGAAGCGGGACAGGACTTTACAAGAGTGATTCTCAAGCTCGGGTGCCCATGAATGCAGTGATCGCCATCGCGATGAAGGACCTTGTGCTGCTGGTGCGTGATCGCGCCAATGCGTTCTTCACGTTTGTCTTTCCGATTCTGCTTGCGGTCTTCTTCGGGTTGATCTTCCGGGGGAGTGGCGAGGGGAGCGGCGGCAAGCTGACGATTGCGCTTGTGGATGAGGACATCAGCAAGTCGTCGGCGATGCTTGTGACCGACATCCGTGCGGACACGGCGCTTGATGTGATGGTGGAGTCGGGCGAGCCGGCGGTGCTGCTCTCGCGAGAGATGGGGCTTGCGCTGGTGCGGCGGGGGAAGGCGGACGCGACGATCATCATTCCCAAGGGCTTTGGTGCTGGTGCCGCGGGGTTGATGGCTGGTGGGCAGATGAAGCTGGAGGGTGTCGTGCCGCCGGGACGAGCGGCGGAGGCGGGGCTGCTGACGGGGAAGCTGAATGAGCTCGCGTTCCGGCAGATGACGCGGGGCTTTGGCGATCCGGAGGAGATGAAGCAGAATTTGAACGCCGCGCGGAAGGCCCTGGCGGCAGCGACGAACGTGTCGCCACTTCAGAAGGGCGCGTTTGAGGCGATGCTCTCGTCGGTGCAGAATCTGAGCGAGACTTCGCGGAAGCAGCGTGATGAGGCTGCGGCGCGGGGTGAGGTTGCGGCGGATCCGATGGAGGCGTGGCGGCCCGTGGAGGTCTCGATCACGGAGGTCAAGGCTGATCGCGAGGGGCCGACGAACAGCTTTGAGATCTCGTTTCCGCAGGGCGTGGTGTGGGGGCTGATGGGGTGCGTGACGGCGTTTGGACTGTCGCTTGCGAACGAGCGCTCGCGCGGGACGCTGATGCGGCTGACGACGGCGCCGATCTCGCGGCGTCAGATCATTCTGGGCAAGGCGCTCTCGTGCTTCATCGCGTGTGTGCTGGTGCAGGCGCTGCTGCTTGCGACGGCAATGGTCTTCTTCTCGGTCAAGGTGGCGAGCTGGCCGATGATGATCGTGGCGGTGTTGATGAGTTCGCTCGGCTTTGTGGGCGTGATGATGGCGATGGCGGGGCTGTCGCGCACGGAGGGTGGGGGATCGGGGATGGGGCGTGCGGTGATTTTGATCCTTGCGATGATCGGTGGGGGGACGATCCCGCTGTTTTTCCTGCCGCCGTTCATGCAGACGTTGAGCAGTGTGAGCCCGTTCAAGTGGGCGACGCTCGCGTTTGAGGGGGCGCTGTGGCGCGGGTTCGGGCCAGCGGAGATGGTGCTGCCGTGTGCGGTGCTGCTTGGCTTCTGCGTGGGCGGGTTCGCGATCGGGGTGTGGGGAATGCGATGGACAACGCGGGCGTGATGGGGCGTGATGGAGTGCGCTTGGGCATGATTGGTAGGGAGTGAGCGGTCTGCGAGTGTGGGCCGCCGCGTGGTGGGGGTGCGTAGCTACAGTTGAAGAGCCGGGCGAATAGCTCAACGGCTAGAGCACTCGCTTTACATGCGAGGGGTTCGGGGTTCGAATCCCCGTTTGCCCATTTTGGTAGCGGACTTGTTCACCTGGCTGCCTCAAAGCTCGAATGAATTTTCTTGATCTCCTCTATATCCCGCTTGCTGTGGTGACTGCGCCGATCTGGGCTCGGAAGGGGCGGTCGGGGTGGGGGGAGCGGTTTGGGCGGGTTGGGGCGTTGCCGGCGAAGGCTCTAGGGCGGCGTCGGATCATGCTGCATGCGGTGTCGGTGGGGGAGGTTGCGGCGTTGCGGCATCTGGTGCCGCTGCTGACGGCTCATGCTGAGGTTGTGATCTCGGTCACCACCGACACGGGGCTTGCTCGTGCTCGCGAGTTGTTTGGCGCGATTGGTCCTGCGTGCCATGTGGTTCGGTATCCGCTGGACTTTTCTTGGAGCGTGGCCCGGTTTCTTCGCGCGGTTGAGCCTGACGCGGTGGCGCTGGTGGAGCTTGAGGTCTGGCCGAACTTCATTCGTGCTTGCGAAGCGCGTCGTGTGCCGGTGTGTGTGATCAACGGGCGGCTGAGTGCGCGGAGCTTTCGCGGCTATCGCAAAGCGCGGCGGTTTCTGGCGCCGACGTTTGGGAGGCTGGCGTTCGCCGCGGTGCAGGATGAGGCGTATGCGGGTCGGTTTGAGTTCATGGGTGTTGATCCGCTGCGGTGCTTTCTCACGGGCTCGATGAAGTGGGACAGTGCACGGATCGAGCCGGCGGCGGAGGTCAAGGGGAGTGACGCGCTGGCGCGCGAGCTTGGGATTGATTCCGCGCGGCCGCTGATCGTGGCGGGGAGCACGGGGCCTGGTGAGGAGGCGATGCTGCGGGGCGTGGTGGAGTCGCTCGCGCCGGGAGTGCAGCTGCTGTGTGCGCCTCGGAAGCCTGAGCGGTTTGAGGAGGCTGCGGCGGCGATGGAGCCATGCGTTCGGCGGACGCGTGTCAAGAGGGAGGCGGGCTCTGGTGCGGCGGGGGCTCCGGCATCGGGGCGAGGGCATGATCGTTTTCTGCTCGACACCATCGGCGAGTTGCGGCAGGCGTATGCGCTGGCGGATGTAGTGGTGGTGGGGCGGTCGTTTGGCGATCAGTTTGGATCGGACCCTATTGAGCCCGTGGCGCTGGGCCGCGCGACGGTGATTGGGCCGGCGACGTCGGACTTCACGAGTGTTGTGACGACGCTGCGGGATGCGGGCGCGCTGCGGCAGGTGACGCGGGAGGGTCTGGCGGCTGCGCTGGCGGAGCTGCTGGGGAGCCCTGCGCTTCGGGATGAGATGGCGATGAAGGGAGCGGCGGCGATCCGGGGGGAGCAGGGGGCGAGCCAGAGGCATGCTGAGCTACTGCTCAATCTTGCCGGTGTTTCTACGAGGGTGGCGGGGTTGGAGGGGGTGGCGGGGGGTGGAGGGGGTCCAGAGCGGGGGGCCGGGTGTGTAAATCCCCTAAAGTGACACCCAAACAAAGCGTGGACAAAGAGTCGCCTACCCTCGACTTGTGTTTGGAGCCCGAATCGGGGATGATTTGGAACTGGATGCCCGGCGTTCCGTAGAGAGGAACGCTTGCGGGAGTCGCCGACGGCTGGGGCAGGACGCTCCGGCGAAGTGGTGGCCCGGGCACGCCAAACATGTTGGACCTGAGCAGCCGCGCGACGCCGCGCGGCGGGTTGGAGTGTTCTGTATGTCGAAGATCGTTCGCGAGCCATTCGTTACCTCCCCCCGCACGCCCGGACTGCTGCGCCGAATGGCGGGCTTGGTCCGCAGTGGTGTTCGGGGCGCGAAGGCGGGCCTTGATCTTGGCCTGGACATTGGCCAGCCGCTGACGATCGAGATGCTCGAGACCCGCACGCTGATGTCGGGCGAACGGCCGCAGTTGCCGGAGAATGCCGAGTGGGTGCAGTGGGGCGCGAACCAGGTTCCGTCGATTCAGGGCTCGTACGTCCTGACGTTCGACAACCAGATGTCAGAGTCGCAGGTGCAGCGGCTGTCGCGAGAGGCGGCCCAGCAGCTTGGCGTCAACGTGGTGAGCGTGCGGACGCTGGCTCGTGGCTTCAACGCCGAGCTCGTGATCGATGGGGCGATCACCAAGGACGCAGCCGCGCGGGTCTCGAACAGGATGGATGGGCTGCGGTGGATCGAGCCCAACCAGCTCAAGAAGGTCAATCGCGTTCCGAACGATCCACAGTTCAACCAGCAGTACTCGTACATCAACACCGGGCAGCCGATCCAGGGCGTCTTTGGTGTTCCGGATGCGGACATCGACGCGGATGAGGCGTGGGAAATCTCGATCGGCAGCAACCAGACCGTCGTTGCGATCATCGACACGGGCATCGATCTCACGCACCCGGACCTTGTTCAGAATCTCTGGGTGAACGCGGGCGAGGTTGCGGGCGACGGCATCGACAACGACGGCAACGGCTTCGTCGATGACATCAACGGCTTTGATTTCGGCGAGCAGGACGGCAGCCCGCAGGACGTTGAGGGGCACGGCACGGCGGTGGCTGGCGTTGTTGGCGCTCGCGGCAACAACGGCATCGGCGTCACGGGCGTCAACTGGAGCGTCTCGCTCATGGGCCTCAAGATCGCGGACGCGCAGGGTAACCTGTCGACGGCGGCGATCGTGGGTGCGCACGACTATGCCACGCTGATGCGTCAGCGCGGCGTCAATGTCGTCGTCAGCAACAACAGCTATGGCGCGTTTGCTCCTGAGTTCTATGAGGAGCTTGATACCAGCCAGGCGGAGCAGGCCGCGATCTCGCGGTGGATTGCTTCGGGCGGCATCTTTGTCGCGGCGGCGGGCAACTCTGGCACCGACAACGACTCGGAGTTCACGAACTTCCCAGCGAGCTACAACATCCCGGGCGTGATCTCGGTTGCGGCATCGGACAATCAGGATGGGATCGCTGGCTTCAGCGCGTTTGGTGCGGAGACGGTCGATCTCGCGGCGCCCGGCGTCTCGGTCTATACGACGTTCGTCGGCGGTACGTACGGCTACATCAACGGGACGAGCTTCTCGTCGCCCACCGTCGCTGGTGCGGTGGCGCTGCTCAAGACCGTGAAGCCCAACGCATCGGCTGTTGAGATTCGCGAGGCGCTGATCAACTCCGTTGACCAGCTCCCGGCGTTCCAGCTCCGGACTCGGTCGGGCGGTCGCCTGAACCTTGCCCGGGCGCTTGAGATCATCCGGACCGAAGGTCCGACGGTGCGTTCGATCCTTCCGGGACCTGTGACGACGCAGAACATCGCCAACGGATCGCCGCTGACGACGCTGACGGTGAACTTCAGCAAGGACATCGACGCCGCGAGCCTCACGACGGTTCCTGCCTCGCTGCTCTACGCCGGCGCGGATGGGAACTTTGGCACTGCTGATGATCAGAACGTGCCGGTCGCTTCGCTCGTGCGATCTGGCACGGACTCGAGGGAGGTTGCCATCAACCTCACACTGTCGGGCTTCACGGGTGGGCGTCTGCCGATTGGCAACTTCCGCCTGACGCTGCTGTCGCAGTCGACGCCGACGATCCGCGCGATCCGTGACACCACTGGCAACTTCCTTAACGGCAACAGCACCAGTGGCAGCAACGAGATCTTCGACTTCCGGGTTGTTGCTCCCACGGGCGACAACGAGCCGAACGACTCCATCTCGATTGCGACTCCGATCGCGTTTGACGCGAGCGGCTCGGCGACGTTTGCGGGCGCGACGGTCGGCAACGGTGTGTTCGGCGGGCGCGACGTGGACATCTATCGCGTCACGCTGGCGCGCGGCGGCCTGATCACTGCGGAGATCACGGCGCGTCGGCTTGCGTCGGGCTCGACGCTTGACAGCGTGCTGCGTCTCTTCAACGCTGCTGGCGAGCAGCTTGCGATCAACGATCAGTACTTCCAGGAAGACTCGTTCATCGACTTCTTCGTCTCCACGGGCGGGACGTACTACATCGGTGTCTCGGGCTTTGGCAACTCGAACTACAACCCACTGGTTGCCAACAGCGGCACGACCCAGAGCACGGGCACGTACAACATCCGCATCGCCGCGCAGCTGGCGCAGGACGACATCGTCGTCTTCGCGGGCTTCTCGCCCACGCCGCCGCCGCCGACTGGTGATGAGGCATTCCTCTTTGATGCGCCCGAGGGGCTGAACACGCTGATTCCGCCCACCGCACCCACGCAGACTTCGGGTGTGACGAGCGCCTCGCTGCAGATCGCGGACACGCGGCAGATCCTGGACCTCAATGTCCGCGTCCGCATCAACCACACGTTCCTCGCGGATCTGAACATCCGCCTGATCGGGCCCACGGGTCTTGAGGTTGTGCTCTTCAACCGCCGCGGCGGATCGGGCGACAACCTGCCCAACGTGATCTTCGACGACGAAGCGACGCTCAGCATCACCGGGCTGGTTCCGGGTGCCAACCCGAGCTCGGGAAGCTATCGACCTGAGGCCGCGCTGGGTGCGTTCGATGGCTCGCGGGCGAACGGCCGCTGGACCATTGTGATTGATGACCTTGGCGTGGGCAACGTCGGCCGCCTCTTCAACTGGGCGCTCGAGTTCACGTTCCAGAACGACATCTTCGGCCCCTTTGAGTCCAACGACACGCTTGCCACGGCGAACGCCATCAACGAGTTCACTGGCTCGGGCACGACGTCCCGCGATGCGTTCATCGGTGACGGCGGCTTTGGCATTCTTGATCGCGACATCTTCCGTCTGAGCGTTAATGCGGGTACGACGCTAGCGGCCTTCGTGACTCCAACGGCCACGAACGGCACCGCCACGCTTCGCTCTCTCATGAGGCTCTTCAACGAGTCGGGCCAGCAGATCCTGATCACCAACCCGGCGCTGGGCGCTGCGTCCCGCATCGAGAACTATGTATTCGCTTCGGGCGGCATCTACTACCTTGCGGTCTCTGAGGCGGCCAACACCTCGTACAACCCGGGCTCTGTCAGCGACGGCAGCGGCACACCCGCCCAGACCACGGGGTCTTATCGCCTCAACATCACTGTCTCCCCGGGCGTCTCTGACCCTGGCAGTGTGCTCAACAGCGACCTTCTCAACGTCGGGTACAACACGACGGGCAACTTTGACTTCGGCAATACCGGCATCCGCTTCAATGGGAACGAGTTCCTGCCCGGAGCGTTTGCTGGTCCCACGACCATCTTCGGGTATGGTGCTTCCGGCAGCGCGTTCTCGAACACGGATGCGGACGCTTCGGCCCAGCCCTTCTCGCTCACCAACGTCTCTGACCCCTTCAACAGCCGCGTCTCTGCGGAGACGCTCTTCCGAGGCATGCGTGTCGAGCGCACCGTCTCGTTCCCCTCGAGCTTTGCCAACCTTGGCGGCGACCGCGCGTACTACGCGATCGACGTCTACTTCACCAACACGACCGCGTCGGCACTCACCAGCGTGTCGTGGATGGAGGCCTTCAATCCGGATCAGGGCCTGTCGCTCGGCGACTCGGGCGCGACCGCCCGCAACACCGAGAACGACGTCATCGGTGGCCGCCTCGTTCGCGGCCTCTACAGGACCAACGCCTTTGGCGATGGCTTCACGATCGCGCTCGCCGCGGCGAACTCCGAGACGCGCGCCCGTGGCACGGTTCTCAATCCCAACCTCGTCCCGCGTGACCCGACGCAGCTTGTTCAGGCGCCATCGTTCGATCCGGATGGGGCTTCGTCTGACTCTGTGCTTGCGATGAGCTTTGACCTGGGTGCGGTTTCGGCGGGTCAGACGGTCTCGTTCCGCTACTTCGTGCTGGTTGGCAACAGCGCTACGGCCGTTGATCAGATGTACTCGGCCATTAACGACGGCACTGGCGCGGGGCACCTCGCGGCCAACCCCGCGGCCCCGGCGAATGAGACGCTCTCGGACGGCTCTGCCATCCCGCAGCTGCCCTTCCGGGTCTTCTACCCCGAGGGCTTCTACGGCAACAACATCTATACCTTCGTTCCCATCTCCAACCCCAACGATCAGGTCGCGCGGGTCTTTGCGGTTGCCCGCTACGAGACCGGGCAGCGTGATCAGATCATCGGCGAGCTCAACATTCCGGCCAACAGCCGCTCGGGCTTCACGATCGTCACTCCTGAGCTCTTCGCGGCGGGTGGCCAGCTGGTCCGTGATGGGGCACCGTACTCGATCGAGCTGCGTTCGGATCGTCCGGTCGCCGCGACGTTCAGCCACTATGACCTCAACCTCGTCGGCGGCTTCAGGGCGTCGGTGGGCGAGGCCTTCACGAGCCAGATCAGCAACTCCTGGAACTTTGCCGATGTCCGCAAGGGACCCGGCACCAGCGAGTTCATCCTCTGGTACAACACGACGGCCGTCACCGACAAGGTCACTGTCACGTTCTATCCCACCGGTGGCGGGGCGCCGTTGTTCACGAGCTTTGACCTTGCGGGCTTCCGGCGCGGCGGCGTCTCGATCAATGACGTCCGTGTCCAGCGTTCCAACTCTGATGTTCCCTTCGCTCTTCCCGACGGTACGTATGGCGTCGTCGTGAGCAGCCCGGTCGCGATCGTCGCGTCGCTCTCTCACTACAACAGCGACATCCGTACCGCCGAGGGTGAGATTGGCGACACCGGCACTGGCTCCACGACGGGTGTGATTCCCGAGGGGCAGCGCGGCCTCAACGGCGGGACGGAGACGCTCAACGTTCTCAACTCCACGACCGCCGCGACGACCGTCACGTTCTCGTTCCTGTTCGACAACGGCAGCGCGTATCGCGCGGTCCTCGACGTGCCCGCGGCGTCCAACCGCCAGCTCAACGTCAACACGCTGCCCAACTTCCAGACTGGCCGTCCGTACTCGGTCTTCTTCGAGTCCGCTCAGCCTGTGGTCGTCAACTCCCGCATCGCGGCCAACGGCGACTTCCCGGGCCTCTCGCTCTCGTCGGCTTCTTCCACGGACGCCTTCTCGTGGTGGGGCTTTGGCGAGGGCTTCCGCCCGGGCGACCAGAACACCGGTCACCCCGGCGTCAAGGAGTACCTGCGTCTCTACAACCCCAACTCGACGGACACGGTGGTCGAGATCACGATCGCGTACGACGGCATCCCCGGGGCCGAGTCGTTCCGTCGCGTGCTCCCGGCCCGGCGTGTGAGCGAGTTTGATCTTGATCAGTTCATCACTGGCAACCGGCGCGTGACCGATGCCTTCTTCTCGACGACCATCAAGGCCCCGCAGCCGATCGTCGCGTACATGGCCCACTACGACCGCGTCTTCCCGGGTGGCTTCGGCACGCTCGGCACGCCGCTGGGCCTCACGAACTCCATCACGTAAACGGTCTGCCGCGGTTGCGACGACGCTCGCGACCTTCCGGCCCGCAGAATCCCAAGCCCAAGAAAGCCCCGCCGCTCTGGCGGGGCTGTTCATTCCAGACTTCCGCAAGTTGCCCCGCGAATATCGCGGCGGCTCTCCCTACCATCCAGACTGTCCCAATGCTCGCAGATCGCCCGACATGAGGGGCTGCGGGCGAAGTTTCGAGGGCGTAGCTCAGTTGGTAGAGCAGCGGCCTTTTAAGCCGTAGGTCCAGGGTTCGAGTCCCTGCGCCCTCATTGATGCGATGTTGATGCGATGGCCGCGGCGACGCGGCGCGGATCAGGCCTTGCGGATGGTGTGTTGCCCGCGTGTCAGGGGCGCTCTGGACGCGTGATGCTGGCGAGGTGCGCGAAGGCCCCGCCGGTCAGAGAAGGGATGTTCGTCCTTGCCGATTGTGATCCACGCCAACTTTTCTTCCGGCCTGCTTCATCTCTGGTCTGAGGATGCGACGCTTCTGGTGCCCGCACACGCGGCCTCTGCGACGGACGGCGCTCCAGCGCCCAACAAAGAGATCCATCCGTTTGCGACGCGTGATGTCGTGCTGCCGCCCGCGCTGCTTGCTCGCGCGACGCCCTCGACGCTGGCGCTGCGGCTGCCGTCGACGCCTCAGGGGCCGCTGCCGAGCGCGACGCTCGCGCGGGTGCTGGGACGGAGCGTGTATCACGACGACACGCCTCATGCGCTGGCCGCGGTGGGTGTCCCCACGCTTGCGATGCCGATGGATGTGGCGGATGAGGCACTTGCGTTTGTGCTGAGCGAGTGCGAGGAGGCGGCGGAGGATGCCGAGCCGGGGCTCTTCGCGGGCGCTTCGCTTGCGTACTTCGAGGCGGCGTCGCGTCTTGCTCGGCACCTGCTGATCCAGCAGCGTTTCATTCCGAGCCTGGTGCAGGCGGCGTCGGGCGAACTGAAGGGCGCGTGGCAGGGGTGGCTGAACGACGCCGCGACGAGCGAGCGCGTGGTAGCCCTCGTGCGTGCGATGCCGCCGAGTGCGCGGGCGAGCGTTGACTCGCTGCAGCATGATGCGTGGAGCGTGACGGAGCAGTTCCTGCACGCGTGCGTTGATGCGGAGTGCCGCCGCTCGCTGGTGCGCGAGAACTATGGCGAGGCGCTCGAGGACAAGAGCCCCGACAAGGACGCGCACGTCGCGTGGCTTTCTGGCTTGCTCGACATGAAGGACCGCGTGCTCGGCCCGCTTTCATTGAGGCAGGACCTCGCGCGCCGGTTTCGCACGTGGGTCGGCTCGCTCGAGGAGCGTGGCGCGAGCGCGGCGTGGCGGCTGCTCTTCAGGATTTCTGAGCCCCCGGGCGTGCGCGACTCGACCGATGGGCCCGCGCCCGATGCTCCGGCGTGGGCGCTTTCGTTCCACCTGCAAGCGGTGGAGCAGACTGGCATCATCCTTGATGCCGAGGACGTGTGGCTCATTACGGGTGAGGCCGCGACGATCATGGGACGGCGTGTCGAGCGTCCGCGCGAGCTGCTGCTGGGTGAGCTTGGACGCGCGAGCCGTCTGTATCGCGCGCTCGAGGGTGCGCTGACGGATGATGAGCCGACCAAGCTCATGCTCTCGACGCGTGCGGCGTATGACTTCCTGCGCGAGCAGCGCCCCATCCTGATGGAGCAGGGCTTTGCCGTTGAGGCGCCGGCGTGGTGGGACTCGCCGGCGTCGCGCCTGGGTGCCAAGCTTCGGCTGGATGCTTCGGGCGAGGATCCGCTGTCGGCGGCGGCTGGCGGGCTTACCAACGCGGCGAAGGCGCAGATCGGCCTCTCCGCGCTCGTCAACTACACGTGGGAGATCGCGGTCGGTGATACCACGCTCACGCTGCACGAGTTCGAGCAGCTCGCCGCGAAGCGCACGCCGCTGGTGAAGCTGAATGGAAGATGGGTCGAGATCCGCCCTGAGGATGTGCAGGCCGCGGTGAAGTTCATCCGCGAGAATCCGGGTGGCTCGCTGCGCCTTGGAGATGCGATCCGGCTTGCGTATGGATCGGACCTGAAGCAGACGGGCATCCCGGTTGTGGGGCTTGAGGCTTCGGGGTGGCTGAGCGCGTTCATGAACGCCGAGGCCGCGAGCAAGCAGCTGCAGATGATCGAGCCCCCCGCGGGATTCCGCGGCACGCTGCGGCCGTATCAGGCGCGCGGCGTTTCGTGGATGGCGTTCCAGGAGCAGCTTGGATTTGGTGTGTGCCTTGCGGATGACATGGGTCTGGGCAAGACCGTGCAGCTGCTGGCGCTTCTTGCTTGGGAGCGCGAGATCGCTGCGCAGGTGGCGGCGCACACGGTGGATCGTTC
Organism: Phycisphaerales bacterium; assembly: GCA_040399065.1. GTDB lineage: Bacteria > Planctomycetota > Phycisphaerae > Phycisphaerales > UBA1924 > JBBASU01. The sequence goes on from JBBASU010000003.1 coordinate 32,514, forward strand.
TGCGGGCGCGAGTGCGGGTTTGGAAGTGGTTGTCCCAGCGATCGAAGAGCCTGCGCCCACAGTTGCCGCGGTCGACGCGGCGGCATCGAGCACGGTTGCGATTCCTGGCCTCCCCGCGCCGCTGCACACGGTGGCGCCCACGCTGCTGCTTGTACCGATGTCGGTGGTTGGTAACTGGATGCACGAGACCAAGCGGTTCTGTCCTTCGCTGCGGCTGCTCGTCCATCACGGCCCCGACCGTGCGCTTGGTGATGCGTTCGTTGAGAAGGCCAACAGCAGCGACCTGATTGTCACGACGTACGCGCTTGCGAATCGTGACAAGGACCTGCTTGCGCGTGTGAGCTGGGGCCGCATCGTGCTGGATGAGGCGCAGTACATCAAGAACCCCGCCGCGAAGCAGAGTCAGGCCGTGCGGGGCTTTGTGGCGCCGCGGCGCGTGGCGCTCACGGGTACACCCGTTGAGAATCGCCTCACCGAGCTCTGGTCCATCATGGACTTCCTGAATCCCGGCTATCTCGGTAGCGCGGGCTCGTTCCGCTCGCGCTTTGCGGTGCCGGTCGAGCGATACCACGACAAGCAGAAGGCAGAGCAGCTCCGATCGATGGTGCGGCCCTTCATTCTTCGCCGCCTTAAGAGCGATCCGACCGTGGTTGCTGATCTGCCCGAGAAGGTTGAGACGAAGGAGCACGCGCACCTTACCGCGGAGCAGGCGAGCCTCTACGAGAGCTGCGTGAAGCGCATGCTCAACGAGGTTGAGGATGCCGACGGCATGCAGCGCCGCGGGCTGGTCCTCGCCGCGCTGGTGCGACTCAAGCAGATCTGCAACCACCCGTCGATGCTCCTTAAGGACTGGAACGACGACGGCCTGCGTCCGCCGGATCCGGGCCGCTCGGGCAAGTGCATCCGTCTGCTTGAGATGCTCGATGAGATCATCGCCGAGGGTGATCAGAGCTTGGTCTTCACGCAGTTCAGGGAGGCGGGCACGCTGCTGGAGGCGATGATCGCGCATCGCTTTGGCAAGGATGTGCTGTTCATCCACGGCGGTACGACGCAGCCGCAGCGCCAGGCCATCATCGAGCGCTTCCAGAAGGCCGATGGCACCACGCCGGTGCTGATCCTCTCGCTCCGCGCGGGTGGTGTGGGTCTGAACCTGACGGCCGCGACGCACGTCTTCCACTTTGATCGCTGGTGGAACCCGGCGGTTGAGAATCAGGCGACCGATCGCGCGTACCGAATCGGCCAGACACGCACGGTGCAGGTGCACAAGTTCCTCGTCCGCGGCACGCTCGAAGAACGCATCGATGAGATGATCGAGAGCAAGACCGAGCTCGCGCAGAACATCATCGGCTCGGGCGAGACCTGGATCTCTGAGATGAACACGGACCAGCTGCGCGAGATCCTCACGCTGCGGAACGATGCCGTGGATGATGAGGCGTAGGCGGGCCGGAGGCCAAAGGGCCAAATGGTCAAAGGGCCAAATTGTCGAGTGGTCGAGTGGTCGAGTGGTCGAGTGGTCGAGTGGTCGATTCACTATGCCCGAGTTTTTACTTGGGCGACTCTTGCTTCGTCGGTTCGGCTGACTTTGGCGCTTCCGCCTTTGGCTTCTCTTCGTCTGCCTCGCCCGCGGCCGCCGCGGCAGTGCGCCGCGCCACTTCCGCTCGCCAATTAGCGTCGAGGGTGGCGAAGTCCATGCCGAGTACTTCCTTGGTGGCTTCGTCGATGGTGAGGCCTCGCGACATGGCGCGGAGCCACTGGTTGAGCTTCGCGGCGGTGTGGGTTTCCTTGATGTACCAGACCATGTGATGGCCCTGGGAGTAGACGAAGCCGCCCATGCTGGGCTTGGTGGTGTGGAAGTCGGTGATATCGGCCCAGTCGGCGAGCTGCTTGCGTGTGTGCCACTGCTGGACTTGGGCGTGGGGCGGGCCGCCGCGGCCGTACTTCTCGGCCGCGAGTTCGGCGACGCCCTCGAGCGTCCACCAGGGCATGTTGTTGGCCTTCTCCCCGAGGACGAAGGTGCAGCAGTGGCCGTACTCGTGCGCGAGGAGGCTTTGGAGTTGCTTGGGGCTGGTGCGGCGTGAGGCCAGGAGCTTGATGGACTCGCCGGGCTCGTTCCAGCCGCCGAGGGACTGTTCGTAGGCGAGGCAGATCGAGGCCTGCAGGTGGGCCATGTTGCCATAGATCTTGATCTTCTGTGTGTGCTTGGGCTGGGGCGTGTCGGTGAGCTCGAAGAGTTCTTCGACGTGGCCCCGCACGACGGCGAAGGCCTCGGCGGTGAGCTTGGCGAGTTCGTCCAGACCGGGATCGTGCATGACGATCACGCCCGGTGCCTCGAAGCGCTCCCATGTTTCGCCGGCATAGCGCCATGAGCCGTCATGCTCGACGAAGCGGGCGTCCCAGCCGACGGTGCGCTCCTTCTTGCCCGGCATGCGCCAGACCATGGTGAGCTCGCCGGTCGCGCTGCCGTCGCTGGCGGTGAGTGGGCCGACAGAGAGGGCGAACTCGTCGGGGCCTGCTCTAACGAAGTCGTTGGAGAAGTAGCGCTGCTCTTGCACGAACTCGGCGTCGGCAGTGTCGACGAGGGTCATGTACGCGCCAGCATCCTTCGCGAGCACGGCACGCTCCATCGCGCGGAGGAGGCCCTCGACGCCGATGCGGAGGCCTTCTGGCTCGGGCGCGGCGAGCGGCTTGGCTGGAGTGGCGTCCGCGGCGGGAGCAGACTCCTGCGCCGATGCGAGCGGCAGGGTGCAGAAGAGTGCTGCGCCCAGCACGACGGCGCTACCCAGGCCGCGGCAGAGTGCGCGAGCCAGTGCGCCCGCTGCGGCGGAAGTCAGGTTGTGGGCGGAGGTCCGGGGTTCGGTGGCTTTCATCGGGACAATTTAGCACCACTTGGCCTCGGGGGCCGGGAGGATCTGCGTCGGTGCGGCGGCTGCCACTTGGACGGGCTTAGGGGGAGATTGGTCGGTCCTGAGGAGATCCTGGCCTGCCTGCGCATCGAGCCACAGGGCTTTGATTGCGGCTATCGTGGCGATTCGCCGGATCGCGCTGTGTGCGTGGATCTGCAGAGGAGCTGACATGTCTCAAGCCAACGTCGATCTGGTTCGGTCGATCTATGACGCTTTCGCCGCGGGTGATGTTGGTGGCGTGCTCGGTCGCATGAGCCACGACATCATCTGGAATGAGGCCGAGCACAACGCGTATGCCGATGGGAACCCGTACATCGGGCCCGAGGCCGTGGCCAACGGGGTGTTCGCGCGCTGCGTTGGCGAGTGGGATGGGTTCCGCGTTGTGATTGAGGAACTGATCGACGCGGGGGACACGGTGATCACGTTCGGGCGGTATGGGGGCACTTTCAAGCGCACCAGCCGCGCCCAGAACACGCAGTTGGCCCATGTCTGGCGGGTCGCGGGCGGCAAGGCCGTTCGATTCCAGCAGCACGCCGACACGCTCCATCTGGCGCATGTGATGGGCTTGAAGGTCGAGGCTGGGGCTTGACGCTGCTGTCTTGAGGTGCAGCCATGTGCTCTGGGGCGTTTCGGCGCATGAGCTTGGAGGTGCATCATGACCAAGCCAGCAGACGTGAACGCATCAGCACCCGCGCGGTCACCTGATTCGCTCTTTGCCCTCGACACCATCGATGGCTTGCGGGCCGCGATGGAGGAGGCTTCGAGTGCGGCGCGAGTGGCGTTGTCGGGCGACGTGGCCGCAGGCTCGGCGCTCGCGGCGTGCGAGCAGGTTGCACGGGCTGTTGAGCTGAGCGATGCTGGCAAGGTCGAGGAAGCCCGGCTGTTGCTTGACGAGGTGCTCGCGACCAGTGATGACCCTCGACTGCTGTACGTCGGCTATCAGTTCCACTTTCGTATTGGTGATCATGAAGCGGCGGAGCGGCTTATTCATCGGCGACTGCGGGTGGCGTCACCAGAGTCCGCCGAGGCTGCACGCGCCTGGAACAACCTTGGACTTCTGTGCTTCATGCGGAAGGACCTTGATGGCGCGGAGGCGCTGTTTGGGCGCGCGCTCGAGATCGATCGGCGCATCGGACACGAGGAGGGCATCGCGCGGGATCTTGGCAATCTCTCGCTCGTGCCCGAATCACGGGGAGATCTTGATGCGGCCGAGCGGCTCAATCGTGAGGCGCTGGTGATTGCGGAACGCATCGGTGCTCACTCCATCATCGCGACGCGGCTCTGCAATCTGGGCGAGATCATGCTCGCACGAGGCCAGCGTGAAGAGGCACGAGGGCTCCTTGTGCGAGCAGCGGCCGCATTCTTAGCCCTGGGTATCGAGAAGCATCGCGCTCACTGTGCGAGGCTTTGTTCTGAGATTGATGGGCTCGATCCCGCTTCTTGAACCGAGAAGTCGCGGTGGCGTATTCGGCTCGAGTGCTCGCTATCCGTCGAACCAGCTCTCGGACCAGCCAGCGTCGGCCTTCAGCGGGACTGAGAGAGCCATCGCGGCTTCCATTCGACCGACGACCAGTGACATCACCGCGTCTGCGCGTTCCCTTGGGCACTCGAAGACGAGCTCGTCGTGGATCTGGAGGAGCATGAGCGTGCCATCGAGGGGATCTTCGGCGTGGCCGCGAGCGGTGCGGATGCGTTGGTGCAGGTCAACCATGGCGAGCTTGATGAGGTCTGCGGCGGAGCCCTGCACGACGCTGTTGATGGCGAGGCGTTCGGCGAGTGCGCGCCGTGATGGCTGATTGCTGTCGACGTCGGGGATGGGACGCCGCCGCCCGAGCATGGTGGTAACGAAACCGTCGCGGCGCGCCTGCTCCACGCATTCCTGCAGGAAAGTGGTGATGCCCGCGAATCGCTTCTTGTAGCCGGTGATGATCTCTTGGGCGGCACGCTCTTCGATCTTCAGGCGGCGTGCGAGGCCGAAGGAGGTGATGCCGTAGACGATGCCGAAGTTGACCATCTTGGCGCCGGCACGCTGATCCTTGGTAACTGCGGCGGGCTCGATGCCGTGGATCTGTGCGGCGACGGCGGTGTGGATGTCGGCACCCTGATTGAAGGCCTCGATCAGCGCGGGGTCTCGCGCGAGGTGCGCGAGCAGACGCAGCTCGATCTGCGAATAGTCCGCCGTGACGAGCACGCGCCCCGGCGGCGCGACGAACGCGCGCCGGATCTCGCGCCCGACTTCGGTACGGATGGGGATGTTCTGCAGGTTTGGATCGCTGCTTGAGAGTCGCCCGGTGGCGGCGACGGTCTGGTTGAAGCTCGCGTGCACGCGACCCGTGCGCGGATGGATCGCTTCCTTGAGTGCGACAAGATACGTTGAGACCAGCTTGCTGAGCTGGCGATACTCGAGCACCAGCGCGGGGAGAGAGGTAGTCACGCTGGGGTCCTGCGTGAGCTCATCGAGCACTTCCGCGTCGGTGCTAAAGCCGGTCTTGGTTTTCTTGGTGGCCTTGATGCCTAGGCCTGGAACATCGTCGTGATCGGGGGAGTTGAACAATGCGGCGGCGAGCTGTTTGGGGCTGTCGGGATCGATGCTGCGACCGAGGGCTTCGATGCACTCACGCTTGATCTGCAGGAGAATGCCATCGATGCGCGACTGGAGGCGGGCTCGCTGACGCTCCAGTTCGGCTGGATCGACGCGAATGCCGTTGAACTCCAGCTCCGCGAGCACCTCTACCAGCGGCATCTCGACGCGCTCCATCAGGTCCGAGAGGCCCATCGAGGTGAGCTGCGGCTGCATGGCGTCGCGCAGTCGCATCGTGACGTCGGCGTCTTCGGCGGCGTAATCGGTGGCGAGGTCGAGCGGGACGGTGTCGAAGGTGCGCTGGTGCTTGCCGCTGCCGATGAGTTCGGTGATCGAGATGTTCGTGCGATTGAGCAGGGCCAGCGCCAGCGCGTCCATGGAGTGGCTGGAGCGAGAGGCGTCGATGAGATAGCTCGCGACCATGGTGTCGCACGAGCCGGGCTTGCTCGTGCCTGCGACTTCCACGCCGTGCCGACGCAGGACGAGCAGGTCGTACTTGAGGTTGTGGCCGCAGATGGTCCGTGTTGGATTGGCGAGGATCGGGCCAAGGACCGAGAGGACGGTTGTGGTATCTAGGTGTGAGTCTGGTGTTGGCGAGCGTGTTGGGATGTACCACGCGCGACCAGCTTCGACGCAGACAGAAACGCCGCAGAGGTCCGCATCGAGGAACGAGAGGGAGGTCGTCTCGGTGTCGAGGGCGACGTTCGTGGCGGTGCGCATGGCGTGCGCAACTTCATCGAGCTCCTCGCGCGTTCGGACGCAGCGATAGTCGCCCGACTCGGCGGTGCGGCGCGGGGCATCGCTCGCGTGAGCTGCACCAACGCTGTCAAAGAGCCCACCGAATCCGCCCGGCTCGGATGGTTCGGCTTTCTGTTTCTTTCTGGATGCCTGGGGAGCTGGTGCGACTGTGCGGCTGTTCGCGGCAGCTCCAGCGGGTTGGGCATTGGAGTGCTCGCCCGGCAGATCGCTGGTCAGTTCGCCGCGCGAGCGAAGCAGCGTCTTGACCTCTTCCTGGTAGCGATTGAATCCGAGCTCCTTCAGAATTGGGAGGAGCTTGTGGAGCCTGAGCTTTGCGACCGAGGCGGCGTCCAGGGCGAAGTCCGTGTCGACATCACGGCGCAGCGTGACGAGTTCCTTTGAGAGTCCCAGTCGCGGCATGGCTTCGCGGAGCTTCTCGCCACGTTTGCCCTTGATCTCCGAAGCGTGGGAGAGGAGGTTGTCAAGGGACCCGTGCTCACGCAGGAGGAGGGCGGCGGTTTTCTCTCCAACACCCTCAACTCCGGGCACGTTGTCCACGGTGTCGCCCATTAGTGTCAGCATGTCGACGATCTGGTCGGGGCGAAGTCCGGTCTCGGCCTCCAGCGTGGCGGCGGAGAAGGGCGTGTCGGTGTGCACGTCGAAGAGCATCACGTCGCCGCGGCCTGTGGCTTGGTCATCGCGGCGCAACGGACTCAGGAGCTGCTTGAGGTCTTTGTCCTTTGAGACCAGCCGGATGGCCACGTCCGGGCGATCGTGTCCGAGCCGTTCGACGATCGTGGCCATGACGTCGTCGGCCTCGAATCCTTCCGCACCGATCACGGGAATGCCGATCTCTCGGAGCATCGCGACGCATCGCTCGACCTGTGGCCAGAGGTCCTCCGGCGGCGGGTCGCGATGGGCCTTGTACTCCGGATAGAGCTGCGAGCGGAAGGTGCCACGATCGCCGGAGACGTCCATCGCGACGGCGACGTAGTCGGGAGCTCCCGCGGCTTTGAGGTTGGTGCCTTCGGCTCGAAGGAGTTTGAGCAGCATCCCGACGAAGCCGAACGACATGTTCGTCGGTTCTTTCGTTACGGGGCTGGTCATGGGCGTGCGGATGGCGTGGTAGCTTCGGAAAAACTGGCCGAGGCCATCGATGAGATACAACGTCGGCATGCGCGCTCCGCCTTGGGTGTCAGGAGACTGCGTGGCGTGTTCCAGTCATCACGCGATCGCCGCCGCGTGCAGCGCTGCGAGGCGTGCGACATACGCGTCCGTCGGCTCGACTTTGCGGCGGGCCATCATGGCCCGAGCAACTTCGAGGAACTTATCAAGCCGGTACGACTGCGTGCGTTCATCGGTCGCCCACGCGAAGGGGCGCGTGGTTCCGACGACTGGAGCGGTCGTTGCGAACATGCCTCCGGTGTGGAGGATGCTGCCCGTCATGAGGCGTGTGCAGATGGCGGTCTTGACGTGATCGCCGATGATCGAGCCCAGGAACTGCTCACCCGTGCGTTCGTTCTTGCCAGCCGCGGTGGCACGCGCGATGATCTCGCCGTACGTGTTCAGCAGGTTGGATCCTGTGGTGCCTGCACCAAGGTTGACCCACTCGCCGACGAAGGAGTCTCCGAGGTATCCGTCGTGGGCTTTGTTAGAGAAGCCCTGGAAGATGGTGCCGCCGACCTCGCCCGCGACCTTGCAGGACGGGCCGATGGCGGTGTTGGGCCGGATGGTGGCTCGCTCGAGGACTCCCGAGGCGACGCCGACGTAGCAGGGGCCGATGAGGATGGCGCCGGGCCTGACGATGGCGCTGCGATCGATGAAGATTGGTCCGTGCTCGCAGTCGAGGATTGCACCGGGATAGACGCGGGCGCCGCGCATGATCGTGACGCCCTCGGAACCCAGGACGCGAGGGCCGTCCTTGACCTCGTCGTATCCGGTGCGCTCGGAGGAACTCTCGAAGAGGGCGCGGGACTCGCCGGAGTCTGGATCTGCTGACATCGCCGCGGCCTCGCGCAGGAGGCGCAGGTCGAGCGAGATCGCGCGGTCGCGGAAGCGGCGCACGTGCCATGGCCGGGTGAGGAGGGTCGGGCCGGCGACCGGCGTCGGCTTCAGGCCGCCGAGGTCGCCAGCGAGGATCCGTGGGATGTCCGCTCCGGAGACGTGCGCGGCGATGACATCGCCGGACTCGGCGTCGGTGAGGACCTCGCCCGGTGCCAGCTGTGACAGCCCCTCGGGCGGGATGACGCAGCGGCCACTGACGAGGAGCACGGGCCCCTGGACGCCGGAGGGCGGGTTCACCGGCTCGGAGAATCGCTGGCGGGCGACTTCGTGGAGGGCCTGCGGCACCAGAAGGGCCGTTGGGATCATGGCGAGGTAGAGCTTCAGGCGCTCGAGGGTTGTCATCGCCCCGGTACGGATGTCGAAGGCGGGGCGCAGGTCAGTCAGAGGCGAGAGCTCGCCCTTTCCATCATCGAAGATGACGAGCCGGGCCGAGGGCGAGTGGCGGGAGTTGGGCATGGGGTCAGTGTACCGCGGGGTTGCGGCGGGCGGCTTTCACACACCCTTGACACGCGGATCGGGCGGTGGCCCGCCGGGGCCGCTAGCCTCCCCGCCATGGAAGCGATCATCTTCGACTTTGACGGGATCCTGGTGGACAGCGAGCCAGCGCACGAGGCGGCGTTCCGGTACGCGTGCGAGGGCGTCGATGTGACGTTCACGCATGAGGAGTATCTCGCGCATCTGGTAGGGTTTGATGATCGCGATACGCTCCGGGCGGTGGAGCGGCTGCGTGGGCGGACGTTCTCGGCTGAGGAACTGAAGATCCTGCACGCGATGAAGCCGCACGGATTCAAGAAGGCCGTTGAGGAGGGACGGGTGCCGCCGTTCCCGGGATCGTTCGAGCTTCTGAAGGCAGCGCGGGCGGCGGTGCCGATTGCGATCTGCTCGGGCGCGACGCGGTTCGAGATCGACCTGGTGCTTGGGCACTACGGGCTGAAGGGGCTGGTGCCGATCATCGTTTCGGCGGATGACGTCGAGCAGAGCAAGCCTAGTCCTGCGCCGTACCTGCTGACGGTCCAGAAACTGGGGACGACGCCGGACCGGTGCGTGACGATGGAGGACACGTCGCGGGGGGTGGATGCCGCGAAGGGCGCGGGCGTGGCGGTGGTGGGGGTGTGCCACACGCTGCCGGCGGCGAAGCTCTCGCACGCGACGCTGGTGGTGGAGCGGATTGGTGAGCTCAGTGTTGAGAAGCTGCTGTCGTTGATTGGGGCTCGGATGTAGGGTTTGCAGGTACAGGTTCGTCCGCCCCGTTGGGCAACGCCGTGAACTGAGGGGCTGGGTTGCGGAGTCATTGTGGCTGAAGCCAGCCAACGGGAAGCCCGTTGAAACGGGCTGGAGGGGTCACTGGGTGGAAATCTGAATGTGCGGGACGCTGGACCACCGCTGAAGCGGTGGCCTACGAGCGAGCAAGGGCGTTGAAACGCCCTGGAAGGCGTGGACTTCTCGCCGCTCCATCTTCAGTTCACGGCGTTGCCCGCTGGGGCGGCGAAGAGCGGTGTGGTCTCGGCAGTCCAATCTGCGGGGGTGGCGGGCGGGCGGGAGCGAGGGCTGCGCTTGTGGGGATGAGTTCTGCCGCGTGCTGCGGAGTTGTGCTGATTGGACCTTTGCGAATGTGAAAAGGCCCCCGCGCCTTGCGACGTGGGGGCCCTCTCCTCACCAGACCCGGCCCTTGCCTCCGGTGGTGGAACCGTTCTGCCGTGGGATGTTCAGTTGCGGCGGCGGCGGCTTGCGATGAGGCCGCCGAGTGTGAGCAGGGCCATGGAGCCGGGCGTCGGGACGCCGTTGGTGTTGCCGGGGATGATGCCCTGGTAGACGCGCTCGTAGTAGGAGGTGAGGTCACCGAAGGAGACGGCGTCGGAGGATGAGAACCACGTGACCTGCTCGACCTCGCCGGAGAAGGCGTCGACGATGGCGGCGCCGGTGATGTTGCCGCCGGTGAGGTAGGGGAGGAGGTAGTCCTGCGTGTTGCTGGCGTCGCCGGCCCAGGTCAGGGTGCTGAAGAGGCTGCTGCTGAAGCCGCCTCCGGCGAAGGCGGGCTCGCTGGCGAGGCCGGGCTTTGACATGATGAACGTGGAGGCGACGGCGACGGCGGCGGGCGTTCCGATCTGGGTGGCCATGCGCGGCCTGTCGGTGTTGGGGACGGTGTTGAGGTCGATGAGGTTGTTGTTGTTCACGGTCGCGGCGACGAAGGTATGGTCGCCGGACCAGGTGCCGGCGAAGGCGCCGACGGGGTTGAAGTACTTGCGCCAGCCGCCGGCTGTGTCGGCGAGGAAGGCGTTGCGGCCCAGGCCCGCGGTGCCGCCGCGGTTGTCCCAGGGGTCGCGGACGTAGAAGCCGTCGATGCGTTCGTTTCCGCCGACGTTGGTGGTCTCGAACCCGCGGACGTCGATCCAGTGCATGCCGCCGTTGATGAGGGCCGCGGCGGGGATGCCGGTGTTTCGGAGCTGGCGGACGAGGGCGGTGTTCTGGGCGTTGCGGCCCGCGACCTGGAAGACCTGGAAGGCGTTGAGGGCGTCGTAGTGGTTGAGTGCGCCCTTGAGGCCGTCGGGGTCTGTGGAGAGGGCGGTGTCGCTGGTGGTGTACTGGTTTCAGGCGGAGTTGTTGGTGCGGATGCGCTGGGCGAGCTGGAGTTGCGTCGGGGTGTTGGCAGCACCCTGGCTCCAGGGGGCGGAGTTGAGCATCATCTGGGCGGAGGCGGGTCCGCACCAGCGGTCCTCGGTCTGTCCCGCGAAGGTGTTGGTGATCTTGACGGTCTCGGCGGTCGCGGCTCCGGCGAACATCACCAGGACCAGCGCGACGGTCGCTCCCTTCAAGCCCACTGCGTTGACGTTCATCCGACCGGCGTTCATCGTGCTCAGCATGGCCAATCTCCTGTTCTTCACTCGTGTCTCGGCCCACCCGGGCCACACTGAGAAGAACGGGAGACGTGCGAGCGTGTCACGCGGCAGAACGCGGAATCCGGGCGCATCAGCCGGCGAGGCGTTCGTCGCCGAGGAGGCCATACTGCTTCATCTTCTTGTAGAGGGTGGTGCGGTTGATGCCGAGCTGCTCGCTGGTCTTCTGGCGGCTCCAGGCGTTGGCCTCGAGGGCGGCGAGGAGGATCTTGCGTTCGGGCTCGCGCAGGGCCTCTTCGAGCGTGCCGCCGTGCCAGGGGGCGTCGGCGGGCGCGTCGCTGCGGGCGATGGCGAGGTTGACGCCCTTGGCGGGGCGTGAGGCTTCGAGGACATGCTCTGGAAGATCATCGAGCCCGATGGTTGGGCTCTTGGCCATGACTGCAGCCCGCTCGATGATGTTCTGGAGTTCGCGCACGTTGCCCGGATATGAATACGCGCGCAGTGCATCGGCCGCCTCGGGGGAGAAGCCCACAAGCTGCTTGCCGAGTTCGCTGGCGAAGCGTTCGAGGAATCGCGCGGCGAGGAGGGCGATGTCCGCGCGGCGCTCGCGCAGCGGCGGGAGCTCGATCTTCACGACGTTGATGCGGTAGTAGAGGTCCTGGCGGAAGCGACCATCCGCGACGAGGACCTCGAGGGGCTGGTTGCTCGCGAGGATGACGCGGACATCGACCTCGACTGTCTTGTCGGAGCCCACGGCTTCGAAGCGTCGCTCCTGCAATATACGGAGGAGCTTGAGCTGCATGGCCTGGCTGGCGCTGTTGATCTCGTCGAGGAAGAGCGTGCCGCCGCTGGCGGCGAGGAAGCGGCCGGGCTTGTCGGTATGGGCGCCGGTGAAGGCGCCTTTGACGTGGCCGAAGAGCTCGGACTCGAGGAGGGTCTCGGGGATGCTGCCGCAGGAGATCTCGACGAATGGGCGGGCCTTGCGGGTGCTGCGATCGTGGATGGCGCGCGCGATGAGGCTCTTGCCGGTGCCGCTCTCGCCGGTCATGAGGACGGTTGTGCGTCCGGGCGCGACGGACTCGATGAGGTCGTAGAGCCTGAGCATGCGCGGGTCGGTACCGACGATGGTCTCAAGCGTCTTGTGGCTTTCGAGCCGGCGTTTGAGCGTCTGGTTCTCGCGCAGCACGGTGCGCTGACGCAGGGCGCGCTCGAGGCTCATCGAGAGTTCGGCATCGACGAGGGGCTTGACGAGGTAGTCGCACGCGCCCAGCCTCAAGCTCTCGACGGCGGACTCGACCGATCCGTACGCGGTCGTTACAACGACGGCGACGCCGCGGTGCTCGGTCAGGATCCTGCGAACGAGCTCGAGCCCGCCGGAGGCGCCGCTGCCGAGCTCGCCACCGGCCGGAGTCTGCGAATCGCAGAGAACAACATCGACGGCGCGCTGCTCTTCACCTGCGAGCAGCGAGGCAATGGCCTCGGCTCCGGTTGCAGCTTCGACCACGTCATCGCCACGGGCACGCAGGAAGGCCGCGAGTGTTGCGGAGACGAGTCGATCACCATCGACGATCAGGATGCGCCAGGCATCGCTGGCGGTGCCCACGCGTCCTGCGAGTTGTCCCGCAACATGAAGTTCACCACGCGCCATCAGGCCTCCGTCCCAGTCGGTCATTGTCGCTGTGCAGGATTGGTCTGTTCCCGTGTGCGCCTGCGCGGCTAAGCGGCGGTCCGGCGTACCGCCACCTCAGGGAATCGCACGTGCAGCACCGCACCGCGAGGAGCACCCTGGCTTGAGTCGCGTTGGAGAAGCTCGATGGTGCCGCCGAGCCCGGTCACGACGCCGCGCGCCACCGAGAGACCGACGCCCGCCCCCTTGGGTTTGGTGGTGAAGCCCATGTCGAAGCAACGGGCTCGATCCTCGGCCCGAGGTGCAGCGCCGTCGCCATCGTCGCGAATCTCGAGCGCGATCCAGGCGCGGTCGTCGCGTCCGAAGCCAAAGTCTGCTGGAGGCGTGTCGGTACGTACGAGGACCTCGACGTGCCCACACCAGCCGACTTCGCGTGCGGCGCGGCGGGCAACGGCCTCGACGGCGTTCTGCACGCCGTTCAAGATCACGGTGTAGAGACCGCCCGCGGGGCGATCACGCAGCGCATCGGGCACGGTCATCGTGAGCCTCGTGGAGTTCCGCGCTGCGGCGGGGCCCATGACTTCGAGGGCGTGGGAGATCGCCTCGCCCAGCGTCGCGGGGCGTGCATTGACGAGCGCGGGGGAGCCGATGGGGAGGGCGGAGTTCTGCATCGCGCCGTGGACGAGCTCGGCCATGCGTTCGAGGCCGGCGGCGGCGCCGTCGAGGTTCTTCTCGATCTCCGGGACCGCGTGGGCCGCGGCGAGGGCGGGATCGGCGGCGAGGGCGACGCGGGCGATGCTGACGTTGCGCGAGGAGTCTTCGAGGAGCGTGCGAAGGTCCGAGAGGAGGTCGCCGATTCGTTCGACGCGGGCCATGGCGTCCTGGCCGTAGGAGCCGCCGCCGGGCGGGCCGGGGCGGTCGCGTGACGATGACGCGTCGGTGTTTCGTCCGTGGGTCATGCGTCAAGGATCGACGTGGATGCCGGGAAAGACAACGGCCCGATGTTGCGGCGTGGCAACATCGGGGCCGTGTGTAGGGTCTGTGGCGCGCGGCGTGTGGCGGAGGGGCAACGCCTGGGCTTCTCGGACCTGGGGCGAGAGAAGGCGCCGGCCGGGAGGCCGGTGCTACTTGAGGCCTACGGCTTCGGCGTCGCGGTCGCTGAGCGTGCCGCCGTCGCTGCGGAGCTTGACGGTGCGGTCGCGCTTCCAGCTTCGTTCGCAGCGTGGGCGAGCGCGGAGGTCCATGATGGTGGGCTCGGTCGCCTTGGCATCGAGGGTGACTTCGCTGACGCCGAGGAGGTCGGCGAGGTCGACGGTGTCGAAGCGGGCGAGGGTGCCGTCGGGGTCGGGCAGCGTCACGCCCGCGTCGAGAGGGTTGTCGACGCCGAGGGTGGCCTTGGCCTTCTCCATGGCGATGCGTGCTGCGGCGATGCGGTCGAAGGCCACGGCCCACGCGGGATCGGTGGCGACGAGAGACGCTTCGGGGAAGGTGAGGAGGTGGACGCAGCGTGGATCGTCGGGCGCGGCCTTGATGAGCGTGCGGTAGGCCTCGTCGGCGGTGTGGCACATGATGGGTGCGAGGAGCGTGCAGAGGCCCTCGGTGAGGCGGTAGAGCGTGGCCTGCGTCGCGCGGCGGCGCGGCGAATCTGCGCGGTCGCAGTAGAGGCGGTCCTTGACGGCGGCGAGGTACTCGGCCGAGAGCGTGGTGTTGCAGAAGTCGAAGATCGCCTTGTGCGCGGCCTGAAAGTCGTAGCGGTCGAAGGCCTGCGTCACGTGGCGGCAGAGGGAGCCGAACTCACCGAGGATCCAGGCGTCGATGCTGGTAGGTCGGTTCTCCGAACCGACTGAGTCGTTCTTCGCATCGTGCGTGTAGTCCGCGAGGTTGCTCAGCATGAAGCGCAGCGTGTTGCGCACCTTGCGGTAGCTCTCGCCAGCGAGGGCGAAGAGCTCGAGATCGACCTTGATGTCGTTCTCGTAGGCGAGGGAGCTGACCCACCAGCGCATGACGTCCATGCCGAACTCGGTGCAGAGGCTGTCCACCTCGTATCGGGCGGCGTCGCTGCGGCTCTTGCTGAGCTTCTTGCCGTCGCGATCGACCATGAAGCCGTGCGTGAGGAGCGTCTTGAAGGGGGGCTTGCCCATGACGCCCAGGGCGGGAAGGAGGGACAACTGGAACCAGCCGCGGTGCTGATCTGAGCCTTCGAGGTAGAGCTCGGCCGGGTAGCCCAGGCCGCGGGCGCGCATGACGGCGTTCCAGGATGAGCCGGACTCGAACCAGACGTCGAGGATGTCGGCGCCCTTGCGAGCGGCGGCGAGGAGCGCGGGGTTGGTGCGGAGCGAGGCGGGTGCGTCGGCATCTTTGGTGACGTCGTAGCCCGCGAGGAGCTCGGCGGGGGACAACTGGAACCAGGCATCGGTGCCCTTGGCGCGGACGATCTCGATGACAGCGCGCATGGTGGCGGAAGTCATGAGTGTTTCGTCGCGGCCCGAAGCGGGATCGTGCACGATGAACGCGGGGATGGGCATGCCCCAGGAGCGCTGGCGCGAGATGCACCAGTCGGGGCGGGACTCGAGCATGCCGCGCATGCGGTTGCGGCCCCACTCGGGGACGAAGCCGACGCCGCCACCATCGACGGCGGCGAGGGCGCGGTCCTTGAGGGAGCGAGCTTCGTTGTGGGCGCCGGGCTCGTCGATGCTGAAGGGCTTGTTGACACCCACGAACCACTGCTCGGTGCAGCGGAAGATGACGGGCGTTTTGCTGCGCCAGTCGTGGGGGTAGCTGTGCATGAACTTCTGCTCGAAGAAGAGATGGCCACTGTCGCGCAGGTGTGTGGCGACGAGCGCGTTGGCATCCCAGATCGAGAGGCCCTTGAGCCACGCGGGGACGGTGTCGTCGTAGGTGCCGTTGCCCAGAACGGGGCAGTAGATGGGCAGGCCGACGCGCAGGCCGGTCTGGTAGTCCTCGATGCCGTGACCGGGCGCGGTGTGGACGAGGCCCGAGCCGTCCTCGAGGGTGACGTAGTCGGCGTCGACGATCGAGAAGACGCGAGGGAAGTTGTGGGCCGGACGAGAAGTGTCTCCCATCACGGGTGCCACACTCTCACCCCGCGACAGATCAACGAAAGGGTGCTTGTACTTCAGGCCCACGAGCTTGTCGCCCGTGGTGCGGGCGAGGACGCTGACTTCCTCGCTGCGGGCGAGCTGCGTGACGCGCTCGATGGCGTCCGCGGCCATGACGGTGACGTTGCCATCGACCCAGACGAGGGCGTACGTGTACTTGGGGTTCACGGCGATGGCGAGGTTGGCCGGGAGCGTCCAGGGCGTGGTGGTCCAGATCATGAAGGAGGGGCGCATGCCGGGGCGGCCCTTGGGCGGACCCTTGGACTCGGGGCGGTCCTTCCAGGCGTGGCGGTCGGGCTCGGCGGCACCGTCTGCAACCGCGTTGTCTGTGTCGGCCTCGTCGGCGTCATCGTCATTGTCGGCAAGGCCGAAGGCTTCGTAGACGGCTTCGGCATCGGCGGCCTCGAAGTCGACGTAGACGGAGAGATCCTCGCGATCCTGATACTCGAGCTCGGCCTCGGCGAGTGCAGTCTCGTTGGCGATGGACCAGTGGACGGGCTTCAAGGCACGGGAAACCAGGCCGCGCTGCAGGAGGCCCAGCAGGACTTCGAGCGTGGCGGCCTCGTACTCCTTGCTCATGGTGAGGTAGGGGTTGGCGTAGTCGCCGAGCGTGAGGAGGCGCTGCATCTGGCCGGACTGGAGCTTGACGTACTTCTCGGCGTGCTTCTGGCACTCGCGCCGGATGGCCATGGCGCGGGTCCACTGGTCGAGGCCCATGAGCTTGTCGAGCTTCTTGGCCTCGGCGAGTTCGGTGACGACCTTGTGCTCGATGGGGAGGCCGTGGCAGTCCCAGCCGGGTACGTACGGGACGTCGAAGCCCTGCATGGACTTGCTGCGGACGACCATGTCCTTCAGGCACTTGTTCATGAGGTGCCCGAGATGGATGCTGCCGTTGGCGTAGGGGGGGCCGTCGTGGAAGACCCACTTGCCCTTGGCGGAGTCCTTGCGGAGTTCGCGGAGGCGCTCGTAGACGCCGATGGACTGCCAACGCTTGAGGCTGGCGGGCTCGTTCTGCACGAGGTTGGCCTTCATGGCGAAGGGCGTCTGCGGCAGGTTGAGCGTGGCGCGGTAGCGGCTCTTGGCGTCGGCGTCCTTGCTCGGTACGGGGGCCGGAGCGGCGGCGGGGGTGGCGGGCGTGTTCTTCGTGGCGTCGTTCATGGAGCGCGGCTCTCTTCCGGTCGGGGGCGAGGGGAATGTGCGGCAGAACGCGAGGCGAAAAGCCCGCGTCGCGGCGGCACGTGCCCGATCGATTCGGGTCGTGTTTGACCTGGTCGTGATGATAGGGCGAGGAAGAAGGCACTAGGCACTTGGCACTAGGCACTAGGGGATGCGAAGAGAAAGGCAGAACGCGGAGGGGCGGAGGGAGAGCGGGGGACGCGGAGCAGATCAGAAAGACGTGCTTCGCGAATCAGAATTGACCATTTGGCCCTTTGACCATTTGGCTATTTTCACTTCCGCCCTAGTGCCAAGTGCCTAGTGCCCAGTGCCTTCTCAGGCGTGCTCCACGATCGTCTGGATCCGCAGGACCAGCGCGTTGCTGGCGACGAGGTGGTAGGCTTGGCAGTGGACCTCGCGGTTCATGCGCTGGATGTCGACAAAGCTCAGGCACTTGCCCACGTCGTCGGTCCAGGCGTGGGAGAGGGCGTTGTTCTCGCGGGCGAATCCTGCGAGCTCGTCGTACGTGGACTGGTAGAGGTTCTCGCTGAGCGTCTCGGTCTGGACGGTGCTCATGTAGTTGAGCCCTTCTTTCTTGAAGGGCTGCTCGATGTCGCGCTCGCCGGCGCAGAGGAAGGAGGTCACGATGCCGGCGGTCGGCACGGGGCGATCCTCGTGCGTCAGGAGCTCGACGCAACAGTTGTTGCGGTGCTCGAACCGGAGAAGGTGCTGGCCGGGCATGATCCAGGCTTCGAGGTCGTACTCGCCCTGGCGCACGACGCGGCGGCCTTTGAGCGTGAAGAGATCCGGGTGGAGCGCGCGGTTGTAGACCACGACCTGGTAGGACTGGAGGAGATTCTGTTTCGCGGGAATGTTCATTGTTGCCTCAACGTCTGCCTCAAAGCCTGACTCAGCATCTACCGCCGCGGTGCCAGGGTGGATGCACTCCACCGTGGCTCCCTTGGGGTGCCATCCGCGTTGCCACACACATCAGCCACGCGGCTCCATGGCCAGTTGACAGCGAGGCTCCTCCGCCCCGGCGACTCAACCCGACCAAACGCCCGCGATCTCCCACCACGCGTACCGTATCCTTGCACGATACTCGACTTTCGTCTAGCCTACAAGATGTAGTGTCATAAATTTTGATTAGTCCTATTCGTAGGCCATGGCCCGGAAGTTCATCGCGTCGGCGTGAAGAGGTCGATGGTGCGTGGTCTGGCAGGAGCCCTTCTGCGGAGTCTCCGTAAGTGGCTGATACCAAGCATGATACCGCTCGGATCCGGCGAAGGGTGCAGGCTCTTCCAATCAATTTGCGAGTCCGCGCCATCGCCGAGGCGCTGTGGTCGTGCGAGACTTTCGAGCGTGATGAACTTGTCGGGTACCTGATTGAGGCGGCGTCTCCGGCGGCTCCTGGGCCCTTGGGGAGTCTGCTTGGTCGGCTGCCGCGCGGCATTCGCGCGGTCTTTGAAGGCGAGTCTGACTCGCCGCGTGACCTTGCGATCCGTGCGCTGGCGAGCGTCTGGGAGGTTGTTCCGGCGAAGATGCGTGGTGTGGCGGCCGTGGCGGGAGCGTCGGGTGATTCACTACCCCAGTCGCCGCGCGTTGGCGGTGTCGTTGCGAGTGTGGGTTCAACGCGATCGAATCGGTTTGAGCATGCGGCACCAGTGGTTGCGACTTCGGAGGACTTCCGTGCGCGGCGGAGTGTGGCGCGGCTGATCGCTGACATCGGACTTCGCGAGTCGATCACGCTCCTGGGGTCGCTTGCGTGTGATCCTGAGCCTTCGGTGCGGCATGCCGCCGCTGTATCGCTGATGAGGCTGGTGCTCCAGTCGGCGCGGGCGGAGCTTGATCGCCTTGGGCTGCGATCTGCTCTCTCTGATGAGGCCATTGCGCATGCTCGCAGTGCGATTGAAGCCGACTTAGCTGGATCGAAGCTTGATGCTGCAAGCGACGAGATTGGCGTGACAAGCGTGTCCAATCTGAACGATGGGAGCGCGATTGCTGAGCCGTCGGTTCCGCAAGGGATTGCGAGTCGCGTCGCGGGCGCCATCGCGCAGGCGCTGCACGCGCAGCTGCCCCAGACGGTGGCGGCGGGAACGAATCGCGGGCTGATGACCGCCGCGCTGCTGGCGGCGAGCCGGGGCGAGCCCGCGCGATTGATCCTGCGTGCGGCCCGAGCGCTCGAGGCCGGCCCTGTCTCTGATGACCCGATGCTTGCGACGCTGCGCAGCACGTTGCGACTGTCCAACGCGCCGCTCGCGGCGCTGCGAGCGGTTGAGTGGTTGTCTGTTCCGTCGCTTCGGCGCAGCGCGAGTGATCGGCTCTCGGCGCCTCGGTCGAGCCTTGATGTGGAACTCGCGCTGGGTGCCTCTCACCTCCTGCTGCGGCCTGCGAGGAGTGCTGGCCATGAGCCGCGTGCGGCGGCGCGTGGGCTGGTCGGCCGAGGAGGTTCGAGCCCGCGCTCGAAGGGGCTTGGGCTTGGGTGCATCGGCGATCATGCAGTGGCCGCGCGACTTGGAGCAGTGCGGCTGGTCAACTGGCTCGACCTTGCGGCGCCCGCGCGCGAGGGGACACTCGCGCCGCTGCTGGCGGATCCGCATCCCGGCGTGCGCCACGCGCTCGCGCGGGGGGCGAGTGGCTCACTGTTGCTCGACACGGTGTTTGACGCAGCTGGGCTGGTCGCGCGGCACGCGTTTCTGCGCTGGTCACTCGCCGGGACTGGGCTGGCAAGGGTTGGCGGCGCGGACCACGCTGTGGCGCTTGCACGCCTGCGACGCTCGCCCCACGCGAGTCTTCGCACCTTCGCTCGTGATGAGCAGGCGTTGGCATCGGCCCCGGCGGGCCTGGGTGATCGTCTGGCACTGCGCCGGGCGCTTGCGACCAATCGTGCCGGTGCGATCGCACGCCTCGGGGAGCACCTCGGAAGCGCAGATCCGAAGCGCTGCGAGCACGCGATCTCGCTGATTCGGGCGGTTGGAATTGTGCCGGAGTTGGCTCAAGAGCTGCTCGCGCTCCTGACGCGGCATCGTGGCGGTTCGGATCTGGCGTCGCGCCGGCTTACCGCGAGCCTTGCATCACTGCTTGGCGATCTTGCAACACCCGACGCGACTGCGTCGGTGAGCGAACTGATCCAGCATGAAGATCCGCGCGTCGGGGCCAACGCCGTTGAGTCGTTTGCGAGGCAGGCGCGGGCGAACGCAGGTCGATACAAGGCGGCAGTGCCGGGAGTTGGGCCGCTGGTCGAGCTGAAGGCTGATCCGCGCCACCGTGTCCGCGCCAATGCGTTGCGTGCGCTAATCGAGTTCGGACGTGACACGCCGACCGCGATCGACGGGCTGGTTGAGATGCTGCGGGATGGGCGTGTCGGCCACCGCCTCGCGAGCGCGTGGGTCTTGTGGCGGATTCTTCCGGACATGGCGAGAAGCGCCGGGCACTTGCAGCGCGAGGCGGGCGGTTCAGAGGGGTGGCCACATCTCGCGGCGAGCGCCGCGCGGCTTGCCTCCTTTGATCCGGATCACCGGGTGCGTCGGCGTGCCGCGGCGTGTGTTTCGAGACTTTCTGCTGCGACCGACGGTGCCTGGAGCCCAGCGACATGAGCACACGAAAGCGGATGTCATGGTTCGCGGCCTCGGCCGTCACGACGGGCGCAATGACAGTTGCGTCGGCCCAGACTGGGCCCGACGCCCCTAAGCCGGTTGGTCTGGTGCTCGAAACGCCCGGCGTCGTTGCACCTCAGGAGGCGGGCATCTTCGATGCGTTGGCGGGTATCTCCGCCGCGACCATGTGGATCAGTGGCGCGATGGTGCTTGGAGTCGTGGTGGGGGGGCTTGCGATCTGGTGGACGCGCAGAACGTGGCTCAAGCGGGATCCCGGCGAGCGAACGCTCCAGATCCTCGCTCGCGCCGCGGGCTTGGGGCGGGGTGACATTGCCCTGTTGAACCGACTCGCGCGGGCCCATCCGGAAGCTTCGGCGTGCACGCTGCTGCTGAGTGACTCGGCGCTGCGAGAGGCCTGCACGCGACTCGGTCGAGCAGACCCTGCGGCGGCGGCTGGAATTGGACGGCTGCGCAGCAGGTTGCGAGCTTGATCGTGTTGATGAAGTTGCGTTGGCGTGCGTGCGGACCACGACCTCTTGCTTCCAATCGATGTGATTGTGGTACTTGCACTGTCGCAGCGGGCACGTTCGAGTGAGTGTCAGTCAATCGGCGGCGGTGTGCCTGCGCGGCCGAGCGGTTCTTCGCCCCTGAGTCTTCGGGCGATGTCGCCCAGAATCCGCTGGTCGCGGTTGATGGCAAAGTGGCTGAGCGAGCGGCCGAAGAGTGTCTCCTGATCGAGCCAGATGGGCGTGTGGCCCGGCGGGGCTGCGTTGCGCGCACCCACCCACCAGTCTCGGAGCGTTGCATAGCAGACCAGTTCGTACTCGGCGGTCGCGAGTGCGGCGTCGAGTTCGGCGAGCCACGTGGAGCCCGGGCGCATCTCTCTCGCCGCGATATCGGGCCGCACGAAACGTGCCAGGGTCGCGCCACGGTGGGGCGTTGCCATCGTGAAGATCCGTTTGGCGGGCAGGCCGAGGCGCGATGCCAGTTGCCGAGCGACAAGGCCGCCCATCGAGATGCCAACGAGATCAAACTCACGCTGGCCGGGGAATCTCGCGGCGATGCGGCCCATCGCGGACTCGGCGGCGGCCTCCACGCTGCCCGCGGTCGGATATGAGAGGGCGAGAAAGTCCTCGGACCTTCGAGAGACGAGCGGGCGAAGCAGCGCCTCCGCGGACGCCGCGCTGACATGCGGAGCACGCCAGCCACCGAGCACGATCACAGGGCGTGCAACCACGACAGGAGATGACTCCATCCGGGCTCGCTCGGCGGCGGCGAGCGTCAGGTCGCAGGCGAAGGCTGGATTGTGCACGAAGGCCATTGATTGAATGCTATCAGTGCCGGAGCGTTGTCATCGAGGTGATTGGGCGGTGTTGTCCGAGGCGCGTGGTGGGCGCACCCGCACGGTAGCGACGGTTCGGTTGCCCACCACGCGCACTCCGAGCGACTCGAGCCAGCGCGCCAGGACGTGGTTGCAGTTGTTCCCGAGGCGGTACGGTTCCTCGCGCGGCACGAAGAGCGTGCCATCGCGCATCACCGCACGATCTGGCGTTGCGGCCATCGACTCTGTGATCAGTGTGTCGAGCTCTCGCGAGAGCGCGAGCGCTTTCTCGCGCTCGACAATGAACACCTCAATCGGCCGCGGCGCGAACCAGGAGGCTTCGAGCGCGGCGGCGTCCTGCCACAGGCGGCGAGAGAGGGCGCTCTCACTGGGAATCAGGAGCGCACCGAAGGAGCGATACCACTGATTCTGTTCGAGCGCAAACCACTCCCATTCTCCGAATGCGTACTCGCCGAGATTGCCTTCGTCACGCGGGAGCACAAGGCCAGCGTGTATTCCGAAGTTGGTGATGCGCACCTCGGCGGGCTCGCGCAGCGTGGAAGGCTCGGGCGCGACGAGCTCCATCATGCACCCCACGGGCCCCAACAGCGGCATCGCCAGCAGCGTGACGAGCGTGACGAGCCTCATCACCGCTCTGCGCAGTCGCGTGGCGTCTTTCATCGTGGATTCGACGCTCATGCCTTCTCCAGTGGTTCGCCGTCGTAGGTGAGGGGTGCACCGAGGTCGTTTCCTGACACAATCACAGCCGCCGCGGCGTCACCGCTCACGTTGATCACGGTGCGTGCCATATCAAGCAGGCGGTCGACCGCGATGATGATGGCCAGACCCTCGATCGGGATTGAGAAGGCTTCGAGGATGAAGACCATGAGCACGAGGCTCGCGCCTGGCAGTCCGGGCGAGCCAATCGCGACGATGATCGCCATGAGGCCGATGGTGAGCTGATCCATCAGCGAGAGAGGGATGCCATAGAGCTGCGCGAGGAACGTGACGCACATGACCTGGTACAGCGCGGTGCCGTCCATGTTGATCGTGGTGCCCAGGGGCACAACAAGCCCCGACACGCGTCGCGGCACGCCGAGCCGGTTGCAGCACTCCATCGTGACGGGCATGGTCGCGGCGGAAGAAGAGCTCGAGAACGCGAGCAGCTGCGCGGGCGCCATGGCGCGAAAGAACCGCGCGTAGGTCATCTTCCAGGGGCCGTGCGTCATGGCGATCATGAGGGCGGGATACTGCACGAAAAGGATGATCGCCAGCCCCGCGAGTGTCGAAGCAGCAAAGACCGAGAGTGCGCCGAGCACCGAGAGCCCCAGTCGCGACAGGAGGAGCACCGTGATGCAGAAGACCGCGATGGGGGCGAGCATCATGATGAACCCAACGACACGCAGACAGGCCTCCGCGAGCGCCTCGACCACGCGCAGCGCGGGATCCCTTCGTGCGGGCACAACCATGAGCAGGCCCGCACCAATCAGGATGCTGAACGTCACAACCTGCAGCATCTCGCCATCCGCCATGGCCTTGAAGGGGTTCGTCGGAACTGCGGCGAGCAACTGAGTCCAGACGGTGTTGGTGGCCGCGAAGTCGCCAAAGGTCTTGGCGCGAGCGGTGGCCTCGGTAGCTTTCAGGTCGAGGAGTTCGATGCGCGTGGCGTCGGAGACATGCGTTCCGGGTCGGGTCACGTTGGTGATGGCCAGCGCGATGACGACGGCAATGACCGCTGTGAGGGCGAAGACTAGCAGAGTCTTGCTGCCGAGCCTGCCCAGCTGCTTTGGTTCACCAACACCCGCCACCGCGGCGATGAGACTGAACAGCACCACCGGCACCGCCATGAGGCGAAGCAGGCGCAGGAAGAGATCCCCAACGAACTTGGCGAGCTCCCCCGCAAAGCGGATCACCGAAGCAACAGACCCGGCTCCCTCGTTGGGAGTCTGGTCCGGCGCGTGTGCCAGGTACGCCGGAGCGTCTGCAACGCCGAGTGCACGCCACGATTCCGCGGTCCACCAATGGTTGATCGCAAGCCCAACTATCACGCCCGCGACGAGCGAGATCAGGATCCACCAGTGGAAAGCCAATTTGAAGAGTACTGGTCTGCCCATGGGTCCACTCTACCGGAGGTGGAGCGGCCGAGCCAGTGAGCGAAAGGTCGCTCGTGGCGGGACTGCTCTCTCGGCCCGGCTTACTCAGGGCTGGGCATCAGGATCGTCTGGCCATTCTCTGCATCGCGTTTCCCCTCGATGCACTCGACGACGACGCGTGCCACCGCCTCTGGGGCGAGCGTCTTGTCCTTGGAGAGATAGAGCTCGCTCACGAGCGACCGGAGGAGCTCCGTCTCGACCGCGCCGGGAGCGATGGCGAAGGCCGTGATACCGATCTTCGCGCCTTCCTTGGCCGCGCTCCTGGCGAGGAGGTTGACGGAGGCCTTGGCCGCCGCGTAGGCATAGAGGATCTCGAAGGGATCGACCGTCGCGATCGAGGAGATGTTGACGATGACGCCTCCCTTGGCTTCGGCGTTGGTCGGTCCGCCTGAGCTTTCGAACTGCCGCTCAAAGATGGGCCAGGCGCGACTGATGGAGACGCACGGGGCGACGGAGTTGACCGCAAAGATCTCCTTGGCCATCGCGACGTTGGTCTGGGCGATGGTTGCAGACGGGGACCAGCCGGCGTTGTTGATCAGTGCATCCAGGCGGCCGAGACGAGCGACGCAGCGGTCCACGATTGCCGCCGCCTCGTCCGCATCGGTGAGGTCGGCGCGGATCGCGATGGCTTCGGGCCCGATCTCCTCGCAGGCCGCTTCGAGCTTGGCCTGGTTCCGTGCTACGAGCGCGACGCTCCAGCCCCGCTTGGCGAGCAGGTGGGCGGTTGCGAGGCCGATGCCGGAAGAGCCGCCCGTGATCAGGGCCACCTTTGCTGAAACGAGCGCCATCGCGTCCTCCTTTGGAGTGATCGTGGGTGAACGTGGGTGAACGCGGGGACACCCCGCGGTCCGTTACTTGGCGGGATGCGGAACCGAAGCCATCCAAACCATACACTCCGCCCATGTCCGGCATCACGCCATCGCGCATCCTGCTCGTCCTAGCCCTCTTCGTCGTTCTCGGTGTGCCGCTGGCGTTGCGGCCTCGGACGATGGTGAGTGCCACGGGCGCTGATACGCCCACGCTCATCATCGTGACGCCGCACGTTCCGCAGATCCGCGCCGAGTTTGAAGCGGCCTTCCAACGCTGGCACCAGCGCGAGTTTGGTTCGCCCGTCGCGATCTCCTGGCGTGTGCCGGGCGGCACCAGCGAGATCATCAAGGTCCTTGAAGCGCACTACCGATCGCGCCTCGCGGCGTTCGATTTCGCCGATCCTGCCAACCCCGTGGCGGTCCCGGGCAGCACGGACTTTGACCTGATGCTCGGTGGCGGTTCCTTCGACCACGGACGCCTCAAGACGCAGGTCAGAGTGCCCCGTCAGTCAGCTAGGAACCTCCCCGCGTCGTTCAACGCAGACGCAAAGGACATCGCGCTTCCAATGTCCGAGCCCGTGGGTTTCTCGCGAGAGGAACTCGATGCGTGGTTCGGCGAGAACAAGATCGGGGCCGCGCAGCTCTATGACCCCGATCAGTTCTGGATCGGGACCGCGCTCTCGGGTTTTGGAATCGTCTATAACCGGGAGGTCCTGTCGCGGCTGGGCCTCCCGGAGCCGCAGACCTTTGGCGATCTGACAGATCCTCGGTACTTCGGCATGATCGCTCTTTCCGATCCGCGCCAGTCCGGCTCCGTCACGACCACGATCGACGCGATCCTCTCCAACGAGGGGTGGGAGAAGGGATGGCGGACGCTTCGTGAGATCGGTGCCAACACGCGCTACTACACCAACTCATCAACCAAGCCACCGATCGATGTGAGCGCGGGGGAGGCCGCCGCGGGACTGGCGATTGATTTTTACGGGCGCGGTCAGGCCCAGTCGATCCTGCTGCCGGGGCAGGATCCCGCTCAGGGGCGCGTGGGATACGTGGATCCACGCGGTGCCACGTTCATCGATGCGGACCCGGTCAGTGTGCTCCGGGGTGGGCCGAACCCGGAAGTGTCTCGTCGGTTCATCCGGTTCTGCCTGACTGATGAGGCGCAGAGCCTCTGGCAGTTCTGGTCGCAGCGCTCGGGGCGAGGCGCACTCAACCCGATCGGGCCCGATGGGAAGCCCATGGGCCCTGCGATCAGCGAGCTGCGTCGCATGCCGGTCCGGCGCTCGATTTACGAGCGGTATGGCTCGCACATGATCGATCGGGTTGATCCCTTCACGATCGCGAGCGAGACGAAGCCTGCGGGGTGGCGGAGTGCCATCGGCATCATGATGGGTGCCTTCGCGATCGATACCGCACACCCTCAGCGGGATGCGTGGCGTTCGCTGCTCGCTGCGCGACAGGGAGTGGCCGAGGGCACCTTCGATGCTTCGGTCCTGGCGCGGATGGAAGAGGCCTTCTACGCCTTTCCTGAGACCGAGGTCGATGGTGTGATGGTGCCCTTCACGCCCGAGACGTACAAGGCCGTCGCCGCTACGTGGCGTGATCCCAAACGTCGGCCAACGCTGGAGATGGGCTACACGCAGTTCTTCGCCGCGACCTACCGGCGCGTGGTTGAGCTTGGCCGCGAGGCTGGTCTGATCGTGAACTGAACGTTCAGGTCGCGTTCACACGCCGCACAGTCGGACCTTCGCAGGGCCACAGAGTGGATCCTCGCGTGATCCGCATGGGTTTGCGCGACGGCGAGCCGATAATCATGCCATGAGCACGCCGCCCTCTGCCAGCGACCTTGCAGCGCCCTCTATCCTCACGAGCATCGTCGCCACAATCGGGCCCGCGAGCGATTCACCCGAAATGGTGAAGCGGTTGATCCTCGGTGGTGTGGGCGTCTTCCGCTTCAATTTCTCGCACGGCGACTTCGCGGCCCACGCCCGCCGTCTTTCGACCGTGCGCGCCGTGGCAAAGGAGATGGACTTCTCCATCGCCTGCCTGGGTGACCTGCAGGGTCCCAAGATCCGTGTCGGGAAGATCCCTGCGGGCGTCGGTGAGCCACACTCTTCCGGCGGCGGCGCGATCCGCGTCGAGACCGGGCAGGATGTCGTCTTCAAGCGCGATCTCGACCTGGCGTTCATGCGCCCCGGCCCGGCCGCCGGGCATGGGGGCGTGATGGAGCCCGTTCTTCCCGTCACGTACCAGCCGCTCATCGGCGAGGTTCAGCCCGGGCACAAGGTGCTGATCAACGATGGCGCGATCCGGATGCTCGCGGTGGAGTCCGACGCGGCAAGGGGTGAACTTCGTTGCCGCGTGACGGTGGGGGGGCTGATCAGTTCCAGCAAGGGGATCAACCTTCCCAACAGCGAGCTCTCCGCGCCCTCGATCACCGAGCGCGACATCGAGTGCGTGCACTGGGCGGTGCAGAACGACATGGACTACCTCGCACTCTCGTTCGTGCGCCGGGCGGAAGATGTCGAACAGCTCCGTGCGTTGCTCGCGACGATCAAAGCGCCGGGAACCGAAACCGGCGCGTGGATCCCGATCGTCTCCAAGGTCGAGATGCCCGAGGCCGTGAAGGATCTCCATCGCGTCGTGGCGGCCTCCGATGCCGTCATGGTCGCGCGAGGCGACCTCGGCGTTGAGATGGACATCGCGGTAGTCCCCGTGGTGCAGAAGCGCATCCTCGCGGAGTGCGCGAGGCAGGGCAAGCCCTGCATCGTTGCGACGCAGATGCTCGAAACGATGATCGAGAACCCGATCCCCACGCGTGCCGAGGCGACGGACATCGCCACCGCCATCTTCGACGGGGCCGACGCCGTGATGCTCTCGGCCGAGACTGCAACAGGCAAGCACCCCGCCCTCGTCGTAGAGACCATGGCCCGAATCGCGGCGGCAACCGAAGCCGCGATGGCGGAGTGTGCCACACGCCGAGAACCCCCGTCACAGATGGCCGCGGCACACGCGGGTACCGCCGCGCTCGCGCATGGCGCATGGCAGATGTCGCGTGATCTCGGTGCCGTCGCGATCGCGACGTGGTCCGAGCACGGCGGCACCGCGCGATACCTTTCACAGAACCGCTTCACGGTCCCGATCATTGCCTTCAGCAGCGACGACAAGTCATGCCGCCAGATGTCGCTCCTGCGGGGCGTGACGGCGGTCTGCCAGAAGCCGCCGGGATCGGGCACCCTCTCGGAGTGGAACAAGCACGTGGACGACTACCTGCTGGCACGCGGGCTGGCGAGGCATGGCGACGCGATCATCCTCGTTGCGGGACGTCCGCTCGGCCAAGCCAAGCGCACGAACACCGTCGCGATCCACCGCGTCGGCGAGGCTACCGGGTACACCAGCCACACCGAGCGGCGCTGATGGATGAGCAGACAATGGGCACTGGCTATCGGGCATCAGGGGAAGAGAAGCACGGTGAGCACGGGGCGAATCGAGCGAGGATTGACCGCTCCCGCCGATCACTCGGTGATCCCCGTGTTGAAACTCCTACCGCGGGGCCACGATCGTCCGGATTCCCTTGGCTTCCACGCGATTGGCCCTGAGATCCCACAGCAGCGAGTCCGCTCGCACAGGACCCGCGCCCTGCGTTGGATCGAGCAGCACCACCGTGCCATTCGGAGGCGGCAGCGCCGTCACGACCTGGTTTGCGGCATCGAACGCGAGTGAGTCTCCCGCCATCTCCCGGCCAGCAGATCGCATCCACGCGGCACCCGACGCCGTCACGGTTCGCAGCGACGCCGCAAACGGGGTGGCACTCCCCTGTGCGGCGGGTGAAGCGATCACGCCAGCCTCCGTCTCGATGAACGTTGCAACAAGTCGCTGACTCTCAAGCTCTGTCAATCCGCCGCCGGCATCCTCATGCGTCATTCGCACGCCCTGATCCAGCGTAACCGCTCCCTCGTCACGCTTCAAAAGCAGCGAGCCGGTCCACGAGAAGAGCGTGTCGCCACGCGAGCGCGAGCCCATGAGATCAACTCGATCTCCCGGAGGAGTCTGGCTTGACGCTTGCTGGCTTCGATCAGAGACCAGGAGCCTGCCCGCGCTCGGCACTTCGAGCGTGTTCTTCGTGTTGTCGGCAAGGATCGAATCGCCCTCGAGGTACAGAAGACGCTCGAGCCGCTGGGGATCATCCTGCGCATACCGGCGAGCCTCGACAAACGCGGGCGTCGCGGCAGTAGCCGGAGTTGTTGGTGTGGCAGTTGTGGCCACATTCCCTCGAACAACGGCGTTCAGCACCCGACGCGCAGGGGCCTTGTCTCCTCGCTGCGTTGCCTGTGCGGGCACCGACCCGGCCAACGAACCCTCGTTGGTCAATGGAGCAGGCTCGATCTGCAGAACGATCTCCTCACCCTGCGCCCTGTCATGGGCCCGGGCGCTGGTCCACGCGGCGTTGGCATCGCCACGGAAGACCGCAATCCCGTCGACATCCGAGTACGACATCGCGCGCGTCCAGGTCGCCTTGGCCTGCCCCGCACCGCCAAGCTCCTCTGCCTCGCCCTCGTGCGAGAACGTGCCCTCTCCAACAACGGTGATCCGCCGATCCAGTCCTTCGAGCCGCACAAATGGACCGTCGATGCGAGTGCCGGTGCGGGCGACCACGGCGGGCGTGCCACGGATCTCCACGCGCTGTTCGGGTGGCCATGCCGTGAGCTCATCGCCGCTCGCGCTGCCGCCATCGGGCGCGGCGACGACGACTTCTTCGCGTGCAACGAGGCTCACGACTTCTGTAGCGCCATCGGCGTTGCGCGAGAGGCCCGCATCGATGGTGCGTGCGCTGATTCGCTCTTCAGCGCGTTCGACGCGTGCGTTGCCGCGGGCGACAAGTCGGGATGGAACGTCGTCCCAGGTCGTCGTCGTACCGGCCGCAGGGCCATTGGCTTGATCGGCCTCGGGGAGTCGCTCGATGCGCACCATCGTGACATCGACGCTGTCGGCCGCGAGCGTGCCGTCGCGTCCGTCGGTCGCTCTGACGTTGCCGATGGCCTGCACCAGCTCCGGCCGTGATGCGCCATCCTCGATCTCAGCAAACTTTGCGACCAGCACGTTGGCCTGCACCTGCGCCTCGCGACCATCCGTCGCGACCACATCACCCGCCGCACGAGCCTGCGCGATCCGAGCTTCGCCGGAGTTCAGCGTGACAAAGTCCAGCGACGCTTCCTGAGTCCACGCGACGCGGCCGCCGCGTTCACCCTCGCCAACGACCTCGCCCGGGGCCGGCACCCGCGCATTCCCGTCGCTCGCGTCGATCTCAAGCCGTGTGGTGGTGATCGAGCCAGACCCCACGACGCGCGCCCGCGCCGGACGCTCGGACGCCGCCGCGAGGATCAGCTCGCGTCGCGTCGCGCCGTACTCAACCAGGTCGCCCTCTCCCTCGAGCGCGGCCCCTTCATCCGCAAACGTGACGCGCGAGTCAGGATCGCACACGAACTTCACGTACACATCGTTGCGAGCGAGTTCCTTGGGCGCAAGTTCCAGCGGCAGGACTTCAAGCGGTCCCGCCCACGTGAGGAGCGTGTCGGATTCGCCAAGCGGCGGCACCGGCGGAGCATCCGTCACCACATCACCCGGGAGCGCACGATCCTGCGGAATCGAAGCAACCAGCCAGCTCGCGAGCTGAAGCGCAAGCGGCATCGTTGTGCCGCCGGTCCGCTGCGCCATGCCGAGTCCCGTCTTGGGTCGTGGCATGCTCGCGATCGCATTCGGTCTGAGGCGATTCCCAACCAGCCTCAGCCAACCATCCACGCGATCAGACGAGATGCTCCTTGATCCCTGCACGATGCGAACGTTCTTCTCCGCGACGACCTTGTAGAGGTTTTCGATCCCCTCCGAGTCCGTGCGTGGCGCGTCCACGATCTCCGAGAGCGAAGCCCCACTCCGAGCGGTCGTGGTCTGCGGGGCTGGAGTGCCCTGAGTTCCAGCCACAGTCGGCGACTGCGAGTCGCTCGAGCTCACCGGCGTGTCGCTTGAGCCTGCCCCGCGCACCACCATCCAGTCAGTTCTCGCGATGCTCAGCCGCTCCAGCCGCTCGGCACCCTCGTTGAAGAGGATCGTGACATCGCGCCCGGCGAAGGCGACCTCGCGCGAGTCGATCCGCACCGCGTCGGGAAACTCCACCCTCCCGAGCGTTCCATCAAACCGCATTGATGTGGTCGTGAGCGTGACGTCTGGCGTGGCGGTGGCGAGGTCCGGCCAGCGCCCGTCGCTCCGCGCCGCGTACAGACGGATCAGCACATGTCCTTCGAGGAGTGCATCCTGCGGCCGCGAATCGCCTCCATCGCCAGGGATGAGCGCCCGCGCCGAATCGGACTGCACATGCGCCACGCGCTGGTCGGACATCACGATCCATGCCCGGGGCCGCTCAAGCTTGTATCGCTTCCCCTCCAGTGGCTCGGAACGATCCGCCGTGATCTCGGCCCGAATCTGCGTCGGATCGTCCCTGTCAACAACCTGCACGAAGGGCCGCTCGCCGCCGGCGAGTCCGCTCGCGGCACCGTCGCCCGCGAGAACACTCTTGATGTCGGGCGGCGCTTCACCCTTCTCGCGCGGTCCGTCGCTCGACGCTGGCCTGCCGCGAAGGGCTGCCACCCCAAGCACAACAACGAAGAGTCCGCCGATGCCCAAAGCGAGAGCGAGCCCTGTGTGACGCGCAGCTCCGCGACGGATCATCGCAACGTTGGATCGAGGGCGAGCAATAGGCATCAGGCTCGATCCTATGTCGTGAGCGTGCGGAGGTCCGGGGGAGCATGGGTTGCCTGTGGGCCGTGGAAGAAGGGTTCACCACGGAGGTCACGGAGGGGCACGGAGGAGGAGAGGGATGGGAGGGACCCGTGGAGGGATGGATGGGGAAAAGGTGCTTTGATGTTGCAAGGAATGAAGAAACCGGCCGGGAGGCCGGTTCCACTTGCTGTTCAGTCCTTGACGAGCCGCATCGCAACCAGATCCTGAACGTCGAGGATTCCCACCGGCCGCTGCTGTGCATCGACGACAGGAATCTCATCGGTCCTCAGCTCACGCACGAGCTTCACCGCGTCTGTCACTCGAGCCGTATCCGGGAGCGTGCGCGGGCTGCGCGTCATCACCTCCCGCATCGGCCGCGAGAGCTCCGCGACATCGCGGAGGATGAGCCGTCGCAGGTCCGCATCCGTAAAGAGTCCCGAGATCGCCCCGCTCGCCGGATCCACCAGCACCAGCGCCCCCGGCCGACGCGCCACAGACGCCGCCTCCCTCAGCGCCGCCTCAACGCTCGAAGTATCGGCGATCACCGGCATGTTCTTTCCCGCCACGAATCGCAGCACTTCCGTCACAGGCCGCAGCAGATCACCCAGCGTGCCACCCGGATGGCGGCGTGCAAAGTCCGCGTGCGTGAAGCTCATCCGCCGCGCCGCAGCGAGCCCAAGCGCATCGCCCAGCGCCATCGTGGCGGTCGTTGACGAGGTCGGCGCGATGAACTCCGGGCTCCCTGCCTCCAGCCCGATCTCAAGCCGCAGCGCCACGGTGGCCATGCGCTCCAGTGACGAAGGGCCGCTGCCCTCGCGAGCACGAGCGTCAGTCATGGCCGTGATCGAGATGATCGGTAGCCCATCCTGACGCAGCAGCGCGCACAGTGCTACTACTTCCTCCGTCTCGCCCGATGCCGAGATCGCAATCACCGCATCGCGCGACCGAAATCGCCCCAGGTCCCCGTGCGCAGCCTCTGCCGGATGCACCGGATGGCTCGGGATGCCCAGGGACGCCAGCGTCGCCGAGATCTTCGCGCCCACCAGCCCGCTCTTGCCCAGCCCCGTCACCAGCACGGTGCCATCCCGAGCGGCGCAAGTGACAAGCACCTCGACTGCATCGGCAAAGCGCTGGTCGAGCGCCGCGGCGGTCTTTGCCAATGCATCAGCCTCCAGCCGAAGGATCTCCCGGCCGTGCTCCAGCGTCGCCTGCGGTGCCTGATGATTCCCGGAGTTGCCCATGCGACAAGAGTAAACTGGCTGGACAACCAGTGCGCGGCGGGCAGCATGCTCCCCCCGACAAGCCCCGACACGACCTGACACGCCCAGCGGAGCCTCCCCGTGACGAACGAAGCCGGATATCGAGTCAGGCTTGATGCCTTTGAAGGTCCGCTCGACCTCCTCCTCTTCCTCATCAAGCGCGAAGAAGTCGACGTCCACGACATCGCCGTCTCGCTCGTCACTGAGCAGTACCTTGAGTTCCTCCGCGTTGAAGGACGCGAGGGCCTCGCCCGCATCGACATCGACCTCGCAGGCGAGTTTCTCGTCATGGCCGCGACGCTGATGGAAATCAAGAGCCGGATGCTCATGCCCACGCCGCCCGCCGCCGAAGGCGCCGGCCACACGCGCGACCAGGAGCAGGAAGACCCGCGCGCCGAACTCGTCCGCCAGCTTCTTGAGTACAAGAAGTACCGCGACGCTGCCGACTCCCTCGAACGCCGAGGCGATGAGTGGCGTCAGCGCTTCGGCGCTGCCGCCGCCGCCATCGACAACGAGGCCCTCCGCGCCGCGGCCGACGCCGCCGCAGAAGAGACCGAGCTTGAAGATCTCGACCTTCTCGACCTGGTTGAGGCCTTCCAGAAGATCACCGAGACCGTCAACTTCGACCGCCTCGGTGAGCACCAGGTGACGTACGACGACACGCCCCTTGAGCTCCACGCAGAAGACATCCTCGACCGCCTCCGGCGCGACTCACAGCCCCGCCTCGACGGCCTCCCCGGCGAGCTCGTGTTCGCGTCATTCTTCAAGGGCCGCGCCCGGGGCGAGATGGTGGGGCTCTTCCTCGCCCTCCTCGAACTCTGCCGCAGAAGAGCCGTCGGCTTCCGCCACGGCGAAACCGGCCAGCTCCTTCTCAGGCTCCGAAGCGAAGACGAAGTCGCGGCCGATCAGGCCGCAGTGAACGGACCCGTCTCAGAACCCGTGTCTGGGCGTGTGTCTGGTCCTGTGTCAGAGCCCGTGTCAGAGCAAGTGTCGGGCCTCTCGACGGCGAAGCCGTCAAGGTGAGTAGCCGTGGGCAGCCGCGAAGCGGCGCCCACGGGATGCCCGCCGCCCACAGCAGCACCACGAAGTGGTGCAGGTCCGCGGCACTCTCTGTCCCTGCGACCCTCCGCCCGTCTTCCCCTGCCTGCATGCCTACTTCCGAAGCCCATCCAGGAACGCCGCAAACCGCTCCATCCCCCGCGTGATCTGCTCCTCGCCGCAGGCAAAGCTGATGCGCACGTGCTCCTTGCCGCACCCGCCGAAGTCCTCGCCCGGCACGAACGCCGTGAGCGACTCTTCCAGCAGCGCGTTGCACAGGTCCAGTGCTGAGTTGATGCGAGTCCCCTTGGGCGTTGTCTTCCCAAAGTGCGAAGCCACATGCGGAAAGGCATAGAACGCGCCCGTCGCCGGTGAGCACGTCACGCCCGGGATCCCCGCGAGCAGCCGGTTCGTCAGTTCCGCGCGCCGTGCGAAGGCCTGTCGCATCTGCTCAACCTGCGAACCGCACTCAAGCAGCGCCGTGCGGATCGCGGGGTAGGTGAAGCTCGTGATGTTCGTCGACATCTGTCCCTGCAGCGTCCCCATCGCGTCCGTGAACTTCTTGCCAAAGTCGCCGGGCATGCCCGTGTAGCCAATGCGCCACCCCGTCATGCCATAAGCCTTCGAGAGACCGTTGAGCGTGATGGTGCGGTCCGCCACATCAGGCGAAGAGCCGATCGAATAGTGCTGAATCCCGCCGTAGACGATCTTCTCGTACAGCTCATCCGACAGGATCGTGAGGTTCGGCGCCACCGTCGCTGCCGCCTCCGCACACACTCGCGCGATGGCGCGCAGCTCGCTCGGGCTGTACATCGTGCCACAGGGGTTGCTCGGGCTGTTCAGGATCACCATCCGCGTGCGGGGCGTGATGGCTGAACGGATCTGCGCGGGCGTGGCCTTGAAGCCCGACTCAACCGTCGTCGGAACCTCCACCACGCGCCCACCCGCAAGCTCCACAATCGGTGCATAACTCACCCACGCCGGCACCGGCAGCACGACCTCCTGCGGCGGCTCGCCCTGCTCGGGCGGATCAATCAGGCAGTGCACCGCCACAAAGAGCGAGTGCTTTCCGCCCGCCGAGATCGCCACGTGCTCCCCCTTGATGCCAGGGATCCCATTCTCCTCCGAGAGCTTGCGTGCGATGACGCTGCGCGTCTCAGGATCTCCCAACGTCGGCATATACTTCGTCTGCCCCGCGCGGAGCGCCTTGATCGCGGACTCCTTGATCGGATCCGGCGTGTCAAAGTCCGGCTCACCCGCGGCGAACGAAAGGACATCAAGCCCCTGCGCCTTCATGTTCTTGGCGCGGTTCATGAACGCAACCGTAACGGAAGGCTTCAGGCTCGATACGCGGCGTGAGAGGGTCGATGGCATGGCGCAACGGTACGGCGCGCGAAGGGCCCCGTGCATCACCCCACGCCCCAGCCTGTGCTAGTCTCATGTGGTCGCCGGAGGCGGCGTGCGCCGCGCCGGGCGAGGGCTTGGACCTGGAGGCTTGGCCATGAAGATTGGACGTACGGCCGGGATGTTGGGAGCGGTGGGGTGCCTGATGGTCGCGGCGGGGTTCGTGCTGGGTTCCGGGCCGCGCGCCACCCGATTCGAGTATGCCGTGGTGAGCGGTGCGAGCGCTTCGGGCTTGCATGTACGGTTTGCCAGCGGTGAGATCGTGGATCGCGAGGTTATGGCGGAGTTCCTGAAGCTGGAGCGTTCGTTTGATCGCGAGCAGCTGGGTCCGCTGATGGCCGTTGAGATCATGTCGTCGACGGGCTGGGAACTCGTTGACTTCGAGATCCTTCAGGATGGCGATCCCCGCCGCGTGACCGATCGGGTGTACCTTTTGCGTCGCGGAGTCTAACGCTCGGTCGCACTCTCGGTTACGCGAGCGGTCGCTGCAGGCGCCTTCCGCGACGGCCGCTTCAGCAGCCCACGCACCGCGCGGTTCGCTGGCCGCTCGATGGCAAACGTGATGATCGTCGCGATCCCGATCGCCACCGTAGTCGCGACACCGATCGCCGCCAGCGGCGAGAGGCCGCGTGCCTCCGCCTCGCGGATCACGATGTACCCGATGTTCTGGTGCACAAGATAGAGCGCGTACGAGATCGTCCCAAGAAAGATCAGCGGCGGCAATTCCAGCGGCCGGATCCGCACGCGCGAGCAGAGCGCGATGATCGCCGCGAAAGCTCCGACCGCCAGCAG
This sequence comes from Phycisphaerales bacterium, assembly GCA_040399065.1. Classification (GTDB taxonomy): domain Bacteria; phylum Planctomycetota; class Phycisphaerae; order Phycisphaerales; family UBA1924; genus JBBASU01. The sequence continues at coordinate 68,681 of JBBASU010000003.1, forward strand.
ATACGGCCACCCCGCGTGCGGCGCATCCGTCACCTCGCGATACAGGTGCCGAAACGCAACGCACCCCAGCCCCAGCGTCAGCAGCACACCATGCCACCACCGGTCGCCGCGACGCATGTCGTACAGCGTCATGCCGATCAGAAAGAGCGCGAACCAGTGCGTCTCAAAGCCCCACAGATAGTCGCGCCCCGTCAGCGTGTAGACGACGACCGCCGCGATCGGCGCGAGTGACCAGCGCCCAAGCCCCATCGCGACACACGCGAAGATCACGACATAGAACGTGAGCTCAACCTCCAGCGTCCAATAGACGCCATCAATCCTCCCCACGCCGAGGCGCACAGGAATCATCGTGAGATTCCAGAGCGCATCCCGCAGCGGCACCTCACGCATCGCAAGGCCCATGACCGAGACAACGCCAAACGTCACAGCACACGAAGCCCAGAAGGTCGGAAAGAGCCGCCCGAACCGCGACACCGCAAACGTCATCGCGCTCCGCGATCGATCCACCGACATGAAGATCACAAACCCGCTGATGATCATGAACAGCGGCACACCCAGATACCCCCACGTGAGCTGAAAGGGCAGCGACCCCTTGTGCCCATACAACTCGTCGTACCGGGTGGTGTAGTGGTACAGAAGCACCATCACCGCCGCGACGCCGCGCAGCGCGTCCAGCGAGAGAATGCGAGACTGTGATTCGTCCTTTGCCATGAGGTGCCAGCGTATCGCACCCGACGGAGCACGCCGCGCGGCCCCGCCACCCCCTGCCATGAGCGACACCCTCACCCGCGCGCAATCTCCGCCTCAATCATCTCCACCGCCCGAGGCAGGTCCCACACACCATCAATCACCACATGCGCCCCCGCCTCGATGAGACGCGCCCGCGCACGCTCAATCCGTGCTTCGCGCTCCCGAGCTTCCATCGCCCCAAACCCCGCTTCATCCAGCCCCACAAGGTTCCCCGTCGCCGCAACGCCCACCGCCCACGTCCCCGCGTTCACACCCGCCTCGATCCCCACCGTCGTGTCGTCCACCGTCACGACCGCGCCGGGCGGATGCACCTTCAGCCGCCTCATGCTCTCAAAGATCATCCATGGATACGGCCGCCCCATCGGATCGTCGGTCGCGCACTGCATCTCATCCACGCGCAGCCCCTTGGCCGCCGCGACCTTCATCACGCGCTCCATGATCGCACGCGTGTACCCCGTGCTCGACCCAATCCCGATGCCGCGCCCGCGCAGGTTCGCGATCGCCTCCACCGCCCCCGCGATGGGCTCGCTGAACCGCTCCACGCTCCCCTCCTGGATCGGCAGGAACGTCGCATAGATCGCATCGATGTCGCGCTCTTCAAACCCGCGCCCGTGCCGCGCCTTCCACGCCGCAGCGACCTCCGGCATCGCCGCGATCGCCGCGATGTGCTCGCGCTTGGCCTTCCCCATCGGCCCCCGCGCCTGCTCCAGCGTCACCGGCACGCCATGCACCGCGAACGCCTCAGAGAACGCCGCCACCGGCGCACACGACCCAAAGTCCACGATCGTCCCCGCCCAGTCGAGCACCACAGCCCGGATCGATGAAGTCACAGGCGACGGCGCAGGCCGCGCAGACCGAACCAGCTTCGAACGCGTCGCCATGACTTCCAGGGTCTTCACCGCATCATCTCCACAGCCGCACCAGATCACAGCGCATGACAGCGCAACACAGCGCAACACAGCGCAACACAGCGCACAACACCACGCACCGCAACACGAAACGAGTTCACATCTTCCCGTCCCACATCCGCTCCGCCAGCCCAAACGCCATCGTCATCCCTGATCCACCCGTCGCCGTCACCAGCGTCACACCCTCCGCCGGCCTCGCGACAAACGCAGGCACGCCGCTCAACTTCGCATAGATCCCGTGCCACCGCCGCGTAATCCGCCAGTCCGGCAGCTCGATGAACTTCCGCAGTTCTTCGATGATCATCTCATCGATCTCCGCCTTATCAAACGGCGTGATCTCCGCGTCATACTCGTGGCTGTCACCCAGGATGAACTCGCCGCTGCTGTGCTGCGACGCCATCACATGGATCCCATACCGGTCCAGCGCCGGCTGCTCGCGCGCCACCCGCGCCTTCACCGCCGCCAGGCTCTCGCACACCGCAAAGTTCTCATAGTGCCGCAGCGTCAGCCCGCCCGCCACCATCGGCCCCATCCGCGTCCCGCTCGCGGCCGCCGCCAGCATCTGCAGCTTGCACTTGCGAATCCCCGCGCTCGCGTACGCCTCAGGAAACAGCTGCTCCATGTCCGTGCCGCTGCACACAAAGACGCGACCCGCCTCCGCCACACCACCCTCACCCCCCGCCCCAGCACTCACATGCACCGCAGGCATCTCCACCCGCGTCACCGGCGCGTTCCACCGGAACTCAACCCCCATCTTCTCCGCCAGCCACTTCGCCACCCCCGCAATCGCCAAGGGCGAATCAACACACACCTCGCTCGGGCTATACAACCCCGCGATCACCGCCCCGCGCTTCGCAACCCCGCTCCGCCGCACACACTCCCCAGCATCCCACAACTCCACCTCATACCCCAGCCCCGGAGCCTTCCTCGCAAACTCCCGCAGCACCGCCGCCTCATCCTCCCGCGTCACAAGGTGCACGCTCCCACACGCCTCATGCCAGATCCCCGCCTCGCGGCAGATCTCCAGCCAGATCGCGCGGCTGCGCATCGCCACCCCATGCCACACCCCGGCCGACTGCCCAATCGGCCACACCATCCCAAAGTTCCGGATCGATGCCCCCTGTGCAGCCGGCCCGCGATCAAGCACCAGCGTCCGCAGCCCCCGCCGCGTCGCCTGGTACGCCTGCGACAACCCCACAATTCCCGCCCCAACCACCACCACGTCATACCGCCGCGAAACGTTGCTAGCCTGCGCCACTCAAGCACGCTCCTTCATGGAGTTCCGGACTCCAAAGGCCGGGAGCGTACGTGCCACCCGCGCTGCCAGACCCCAGTCACCATGTCAACGTTGCGCGAAGATTGATCGCGATTCACCCCTACCAAGTGCCAGCACAAGTGCCAGCGCAAGTGCCAGCACAAGTCTCAGCACAAGTGCCACGATCATTTCGAGCCCTGGCGAAATGATCGTGGTCTTCGCGCCCGCTCGCGAACCCTCACCCCACAAGCTGCCTCACGCGCTCGGCACTCTTCAGCCCATGCCCCGTGATCGCCACCACCACATCCCCTTCCATCTCCGCTTCCGTCAGCTTCTCCACCGCCGCCAGCGCACTCGCGCACGTCGGCTCAATGAACAATCCCCGCGCCACCGCCCACCGCAGCGCCCCAACCACCTCCTCCTCACTCACCGCCACCGCACGCCCCCCGCTCGCGCGAATCGCCTCCAGGCACTGCTTCCCCCGCACCGGATTCGCAATCGCAATCCCCTCCGCCACCGTCGCCGTCGCGTTGAACGCCTCGCACGCCGCGCTCCCCTTCTCCATCGCCACAACCAGCGGCATGCAAGCCCGGCTCTGCACCGCAATCAGCCGCGGCACGCGCGTAATCACCCCCGCCCTCCTCAACTCCTCAAACCCAATCGCACACCCCAGCAGCAGCGTCCCATTCCCCGTCGGCACGACCACCGCCCCCGGCGCACGCCACCCCAGCTGCTCACACACCTCAAACGCAAACGTCTTCGTCCCGTGAAAGAAGAACGGGTTCCACGAGTGACTCGCGTAGTACGTCCGCTGCGCCGCCTCCCACACCGCCGCACTCGTATCCGCCCGCGTCCCCGGCACCCGCACCAGCCGCGCCCCGCTCACCTCCACCTGGATCAGCTTCCCCGGCGACGCCGACTCGGGCACATAGATATCACACGCAATCCGAGGCTCCGCCGCCGCCGCATACATCGCAAACGCCGCCCCCGCATTCCCGCTCGAATCCTCCACGATGTGCCGCACACCAATCCGTGCACAATGCGACACCACCAGCGCCGCCCCACGGTCCTTGTACGACCCACTCGCAAACCGAGTGTCCATCTTCAGCTTCACCCGCCGCCCATGAACCTCCCGCTCCATCAGCGGCGTCACCGTCTCCCCCAGCGACACCACATCCCCCCCTCCCACCAGCGGCAGCGCTTCCCAATACCGCCACATCGTCATCGCCCGCCCCGATATCGCTCCAACCGGAAACGAACTCGCCAACTCCAGATCCAAAAGTCCGCCAGTGACCGGACTCCGCCAGATCGGCAAGTCCAAAGCAAACCGCTCCCCCGAATCACAACACACCAAAGCACCCGCCAAAGCAGCCTCCGTCCTCCCCCGCCCCACCGTGCCATCGAAGTCCTCGGCTCCGCGATGACTTCGATGCTCCACGCAACCCACACCCACCCATCAACCAATCCACCCACCCGCACCTCTTCCCCTGCCTGCCTGCTTGCCTTCCTGCCTGCATGCCTATTCCACCCCCGCCACCACCTCCATCTCCACCTGATACCCATAGTGCAGCGGCCCCGTCGGCACCACCGTCCGCGCCGGCATCGCCACTCCCCCTTCGCCCCCAACTCCCGCCGCCGCAAACACCTCGCAATACGCCCGGTTCACCTCACCCCACAGCGACACATCCGACACATACACCGTGCACCGCAGCACCCGCGAAAGATCACTCCCCGCGGCCTTCAAAACCGCCTCCACATTCGCCAGCACCCGCCGAGTCTGCTCCGCCACCGTCGCCAAAGGCTCATCAGCCAACGCCCCCTGCCCCCGCGGCCCCCGAGCCGGATCAATCGGCAGCTGCCCCGCCACATACACCACCCCGCCATACACAATCGCCTGCGAATACCCCCCAGCAGGCCGAGGCGCCAACTCCGTAAAAACAGCAACGCGATCAATCATGTCCATCCCCAAGCCTACCCAATCCCCAAACTCAGGTGCCTCCAGTCCAGCCCAAAGAGCCAAGACTGGTGGTCCAGCCAGCCAAGCCACGCGCCCACCTCCAATCTCCCGCTTTCCGCTTCCTCCCCCCCCAGTGCCCAGTCCCCAATCCCCCGTCCCTCCCCTCCCCCCTGTCGATTTCCAAAATCTCGGAACCAAGCCCACTTGACAAGCGGATGGAATCCTGTAATCTCAGTTCTCCGCAACGGCGGAACTTTGGCAGGTTGGTCAGTGCTGCTCGTGCCCATGTGCGAATGAAGTGTCCTGATGGGGGCTTTTCGGCCCCCGACGTGATTCTCGCACGAGCGACCCAGGTTGGCCTGCAGACATCTCGGACGACGGACCTCGCTCACGCGGCGGTCCCGGCACGCTCATCGATGATCGGGTGTCGGGCTCAATGCAAGGGTTGGCAGGCCCGTCAAGTTCCAGGCCTGACGCAGGCTCGCTTGACCCCCACACCGTCCCGTGGGGATACGGGCGAGTGGCTCATCGCGAGCCGAGCGAGTTTGAGACGTGCTGTTGGCACGCTTCAAGCGTGCCAAACCCGCGCCCTAAACAAGGCCTGAGTGAGAGTGTGTCGGGCAGGCCCGACCAGTCGCCGCGTGATTCGCAATGCATCCCATCTGTTCTGTCATGGATGCACTCACAATCGCACGGTCCAGGTCGGCTTCCCTTCCCCGGGGCCTGTTGTTGCCGCAAGGCAGCTTCACGCCGCGAGAGGGAGCCCGGACCGATCTCCGCGTCGCTCGCGGATGTTCGATACCAAACCTCGTTTTTCAACGATTTGGTGTTGAACACCCAAAGCACAACGTAGACCGATCCCGGCATTGCCGAGTCCCGTAGCAATCGTGTGGTTGCAGTGTCCTGTTCAGTGTGTTCGCTCGAACACGTCCCCAAGATTCCTTCCGTCCGATCATCGAACAAACAACAGGTCCCGCGCGTCGCGGGTCCGGCGGCCGGGCACTTCGCCCTTCCGCAAGTCAGGAGAAGTAACACATGCGTCGTCAAGGCTTCACGCTCATCGAGCTGCTGGTCGTCATCGCGATTATCGCGCTGCTGATCGGCATCCTCCTCCCCGCGCTCGGCAAGGCCCGTGCGTCGGCCCGTCAGCTCAAGGACAGCACTCAGGTCCGCGGCGTCCACCAGGGCATGGTCCTCTGGGCGCAGAACAACAGCGACCTCTACCCCATCCCGTCGCAGATCGATCGTGGTAACACGACCGTTGCCGCGGCCAACGCCAAGGACCTCCCCCGCCACATCACCTCGGTCCTGATCTACAACGGCTTCTTCTCCCCCGAGCTCTGCGTCAGCCCCGCCGAGTCCAACGGCTCGATCCGCGTCTACGACAAGTACCAGTACAGCGAGCCCCAGGGCGCCGCTGCCGCGGACAAGAAGCTCGCCCTCTGGGATCCGGCGTTCAAGGCCGTCCAGCCCGAGGTGCACACCTTCGCTCCCTCGACCGCCGCTGATCCGGGTGGCTTCTCCTACGCCTACATGCCCCTCTTCGGCAACCGTCGCCCGAAGTGGTCCAACACCTTCCAGTCCACCGAAGCCATCATGGGCAACCGTGGTCCGGACTACGTCGCGACCGGCTCCGGCGCGACTCTGACCTGGGCCCTCAACCCAGCCACCGGCCCCACTCCCGCCCCCGTCGGCATCGGCTCGAACACCCTCCTCATCCACGGCGGTCGCACGACGTGGGAGGGCAACGTGGTGTACAACGATAACCACGTCAGCTTCGAGACCCGTCCTGACCCCGAGTCCACCCCCTTCACCTTCACCTCGCTGCCCCTCGGCCAGCGCACCCAGTTCGACAACCTCTTCGTCAGCGAGCTCGATACGACTCGCCTGAAGGCTGCCGACAACGTCGCCTTCGACCAGACCAACAACTGGCTCCGCGGCTGGACCAACGCCACGACCAGCGGCGCGACCACCACGGTCACCCTCTGGTTCGACTAAGCCAAAGGGCGGCATCCCCGCCCCGAAGCTCTAGGAACATCTGAATCACTCAAGGGCCCGGTCGAAAGACCGGGCCCTTGCTTTTTCCCCGCCTCGAGCCGCCCATCGATCCCCGCCGGTCCGTTTCTTCCCCAGTCCGTCCTCATTCCCACTCGATGCCATGATGCCTCCTGCCTCGATGCCTTCTTCATCTACAACCGTCTTCTCTCCTCCGCATCCCTCCGCTCCCCTCCGCTTCCCCGATTTCGGATCTCTCCTACCCCAGTGCCCAGTCCCCAATCCCCAGTCCCTCTCTTCTCTGTCTTCCTCCCCAACCCTCCGTCTACCTCTGCGTTCTAAGAACCTCACACTTCGCGACCCCGCATCAAAGTCGCAATCCGTGCGCACAATTCTGCAAGCCAATCGCGCATCTCGCACGATTCTCAAAGATTATTTTGCTTCGAGAATCCAAGCCCCAAACCCACATCAAGCCCCAATCCACGACACGTTTGTGCGCACAGGCGAGGACTCGACCAGTGAGTACAGAGGCCCACATTCTTTCGGCCCAAGTCAGAGTCGCCGGCCCAGTCAAAGGCCAGCACCGTGCACCAGCACGAAGCCAAGGCCCGGTGGTCCAACCGGCGGACTCGTAGACGAGGGATCGAAAGAACCAAGCCTCGCGGTCGTGCCCAAACAGGTCAGCAGAGAGGTTGCTTGCGATTCCTCTTAAAGCCCCTGTCAAAGTCACGCCCGTCGTTGTGCCCGCGAGACAAAGCCGTGCTTGCCCGTAGCAAGCAACGCCAGGACCACCCACGCGCACAAGGGAAACCAGCTCAAGAAAGGAGGCCTTCGACCAAACGGTCGAAGGTCCTCCATTGCCTCGTGCCATCGAAGTCGTCGGCTCTGCGACGACTTCGATGGTCTCCCCTCTCCCCCTACCTACCTCTTCTTCATTTTCGCTTTTCGCTTTTCGCTTTCCCGCTTTTCGCTTTGACCTCCCCCTACCTACCTCTTCTTCATTTTCGCTTTTCGCTTTCCCGTTTTTCGCTTTCAAACCCTGCCTTCCTAGGCTCCTCATCCCCACTCCCGCGCATCAACAGGAGACGTGCCATGCATGGTTCTTCCCCAGCTTCTCAGAGCAATCAGCACCCCCAGCACCCCCAGCACAACCCATCCGAAGGCCCCCGCGCCGAGGTCAACCGCCCCGCCGATGCCGGCATGGTCACCGACTTCCACGGCAAGCTCGACTACGCCTCCTACCTCCACCTCGACAAGATCCTGGGAGCACAGCAGCCCCTCTCCTCGCCCCAGCACCACGACGAGCTCCTCTTCATCATCCAGCACCAGACCACCGAGCTCTGGTTCAAGCTCATGGTCCACGAGCTCCGCGCCGCCATCGCCCACGTCGCCAAGGACGAGCTCGAGCCCTGCTTCAAGATCCTCGCCCGCGTGAAGCACATCCAGGCTCAGCTCTTCAGCCAGTGGTCCGTCCTCGCGACCCTCACGCCCAGCGAGTACGTCCAGTTCCGCTACGTCCTCGGCCCCGCCAGCGGACTCCAGAGCCACCAGCACCGCCTCATCGAGTTCATGCTTGGCCGCAAGGACGCGAAGATGGTCACCGTCTTCCGCCACAACCCCGCCATCCACGCCGAGGTCGAGGCCGCCCTCAAGGCTCCCTCCCTCTACGACGAGTTCCTGCGCCATCTCGCCCGCCGCGGCTTTGCGATCCCCGCCGACGTCCTCGCTCGCGACGTCACGCTCCCCCACGCGCCCCGCGCCGAGATCGTCGCAGTCTTCAAGGACATCTACGAGCGCCCGGGCAAGCAGTGGGACGCGTACGAAATGGCCGAAAAGCTCATCGACATCGACGAGCAGTACGCCCTCTGGCGCTACCGCCACGTCAAGGTCGTTGAGCGCGTCATCGGCTTCAAGCGCGGCACCGGCGGCACCGCCGGCGTTGCCTACCTCCGCGCCATGGTCGATGACCGCCTCTTCCCAGAGCTCTGGGACGTCCGCACCGAGATCACAGAGTTCCACCCGACGGCCTGAAAACAAAGCACAACGGCCCGCCACAACCGCCGCTACGCAACCCATGGAGAGAGAGTGATGACACATCGAGTGCGAAAACTCCGCAGCGCCGCAGCAGCATTCAGCATCCTCGCCGCATCCTTCGCCGCTGCACCCGCGCTGGCATGGGACGCAACCGGGCACCGCATCATCACGGTGTGCGCCATGGAACGCTTCACGCAGGCCCCGGCATGGCTCGTCGAGCGCTCGGACCAGGTCGTGGATCAGAGCGTCGTTCCCGATCGCTGGCGCGGCGTGCGAATCCCGCAGCTCACCCACCTCAACAACCCCGACCACTACCTCGATGTCGAAGAGCTCGCCGACTTTGGCCTGACCATGGAGACGATGTCGCCGCTGCGCCACGAGTTCGTCGCGCAGATGGTCATCGCCAGATCAAAGCCCGACTTCAAGGGCCGCCCGGTGAACGAAGCCCGCGACCCCGACAAGACACTCGGCTACCCCGGCTTCCTGCCGCACGCCACGCTGGAGAACTACGGCAGGCTCGTCGGCGCCTTCAAGGTCATCCGCGTCATCGAGAAGCTCGACGATCCCAAGCGTGCCGCGCAGCTCGAAGCCACGCGCGGCGCCGCGGTCGCCACCATGGGCGTGATCAGCCACTTCCTTGGCGACGCCGCCCAGCCCCTCCACACCACCATCCACCACCACGGCTGGGTCGGCGAGAATCCAAACGCCTTCACCACCGACCGTGGCTTCCACTCCTACATCGACGGCACCATCATCCGCCACCACGCCCTCGGCGTCGCCGAAGTGCGCGAGGCCATGAAGGACATCTCTCGCCCAGCCGAAGACGCCCGCAACCCTTGGAGCGATGTCCTGAAGCACGTCGACCGCTCCTTTCAGCAGGTCACACCCCTCTACGAACTTCAGAAGTCCGGCGACCTCGAACGCGCTCCCGGCAAGACCTTCATCGCAAGCCGACTCGCAGACGGTGCCGCCATGCTCGGAGCGATCTACGAGGCCGCATGGAAGGCCAGCGAGCCCACAGAAGCCGACATCAAGGACTTCATCAGGTACGACAACTTCGACGAATTCCCAGCCACCGAACCCAAGTGAAGAAGAGCAGATCCGCGGCCCAATCGCGATCACAGGACCAAGCTCCCTACCCTTGCCATCCATGTCGTCAGGAAACGTCTACATCGAGACCTTCGGCTGCCAGATGAACGAGCTCGACAGCGAGCTCGTCTGCGGCCAGCTCCGCGCCCTCGGCTACGGCTTCACCACCGACTCTTCGCGCGCCGATGTCGTCCTCTACAACACCTGCTCCGTGCGCGAGCACGCCGAGCAGAAGGTCTGGAGCCGGCTCGGCGAACTCCGCGAGCGCAAGCTCACGCAGCCCAACCTCGTCGTGGGCGTCCTGGGCTGCATGGCCGAACGCGACGGCGAAGACCTGATGCGCCGCATGCCCGTCGTCGACGTCATGTGCGGACCCGGCGAGCTCGACAAGCTCCCCACCCTCTTGGACAACGCCGTCCGAACGCGCGCGAGCCTGCTCGCAGAACTCCCCGAGCATCTCAACGCCACCGACATCTCCGCGCGACAGGTCGCCCTGCAGGGCAACACGAGCCGGCGCAGCGCCACGCTCGCCGCCGCCGCCGACACGCTCGAACTCCTCGACCTCTCCCGCTCCATCTCGCCCATTGCAGCAGGCGGCGACGATCACACCGCCGCGAGGCGCACCGCCTACGTCCGCATCACCCGCGGCTGCAACAAGTTCTGCACCTACTGCGTCGTCCCCTTCACGCGCGGCGCCGAGATCCATAGGCCGCCCGACCACATCGTCGATGAGTGCAAGCGCCTCGCCGATGCGGGCGTGCTCGAGATCACCCTCCTGGGCCAGACCGTCAACCACTACCGCTTCGAGCACGGCGCAAGCGTGACCGTCGGCGGCGTGGTGCAGCCGCAGAAGGGCCGCACCTACGCCGGTGGCCACCGTCGCGATCCCTTCGCGGGCGAAGCAACAACGACCTTCGCCGATCTGCTCGCGCGAATCCACGACGAGGTCCCGTCGATCCAGCGACTGCGATTCGTCACAAGCTATCCGCGCGACTTCGGCGACGACGTCCTCGAAGTCATCCGCGATCATCCGCGCCTCTGCCGCTACCTGCACGTGCCCGCGCAGAGCGGCAGCGATCGAATCCTGAAGCTCATGAACCGCGGCTACACCGTCGCCGAATACACCGAGTTCCTCGATCGCGCCCGCGCATTCCTCGATCAGCCCGAGATCGGCCGCCCACTCATGCTCTCCGGCGATTTCATCGTCGGCTTTCCAACAGAGACCGACGAGGACTTCGAAGCGACCATCGCGCTCGTCGAACGCGCGCGGTACAAGAGCGCGTTCATCTTCAAGTACTCGCCCCGCCCCGGCACCGTCGCCATCGAGAAGCTCGCCGACGACGTGCCCGAAGCCGTGAAGCGCAGCCGCAACAACCGGCTCCTCCTCGCGCAGGCACGAATCTCCGAAGAGATCGGCGCCACGCTCCTTGGAACAACGCCGCAGGTCTTCGTCGAAGGCCTTTCAGCGAAGGAACGCAAACGCCGCGACCGCGCGCAGCCCGCAAGCAGCGCGCCAAAGCTGCCCGGCGGCGTCTCACTCACGATCGCGGGCCGCGCCGCTTCGAACCACGCTGTCGCCGACACCAGTGAAGAAGCATGCTGCTCCACCAGGCCGCGCGAGGCCGACGCGGACACGCTCCCCGAGCAGGTGCAGCTCAGCGGCCGCACCGATGGCGATGTCATCGTTCACTTCGATGCACCCCCGGGCCGATCGCCCGAGTCCATGCTCGGCACCATCGTCCCCGTGCGGATCACGCAGGTCCGAGCGCTCTCCGTGCTCGGCACCGTGGCCTCCGCATGATCACGACCTGATCACGACCTGATCACGACCGGATCACACGCTCCGCGATTGAGGCATGACCACCTCAAGGCATGTCCGATAGTCCGCGCGTTCGCGGTTCGCTACGGCGGCAAACGGTGCGATAACACAGCCATCCACCGTCCATCGGTGCTTATTACATTGCTGGGGCTCGACACAAGCCCATGTGCGTGTCATGCTGCTTGTGGAGAGAGATCGACCGTCGCCGGTGTGTTTCCCGCGATGGCCGAAGGTTTCGACACCACGAGAGAGGAAGACATGCGTTCTATCACCAAGCTTTCAGCGATGGCCGCCCTTGTTGCAGCGTGCGGTATCGCCAGCGTCTCGCAGGCCGCCCTGACGTTCAGCTTCGCCGATCCCGTCCCCGGCCGCCAGTTGAGCTACAGCCACGGCACCGGCATCATCTCGTACGACAACCTCGCGGCGATCACGGTCCTCGTTGACGGCTCCACCGAACCCATCGCGTTCAACGCCGCGTTCCCCAACTCGACGATGACGATGAGCCTCGCGGTCGGCACGGTCTCGGTCGCGGGTCCCGTGATCCAGGCTCCGGTCGCTGGCTTCTTCGAGCTCCGCGATGCCTCGAGCGCGCTGATCCTCCGTGGCGACACGGCCAACGGCGCGTTCATCCGCCTCGGCTCCACCAGCTCGATCCTGATGTCCGATGACATCAGCTTCGCGTACACCGCTGGTCCTTCGCTCACCGCGCTCCTGCTTCCCGGCCGCGCACTCGCGAATCCGCAGGAGGCCGTGTTCACGGTGACCGATCTGCTCGTCGGTGGCGGCGGGCCGCTCGTGGTCGATGGTCAGATGCGGAGCTGGACGGCCAACGCTTCATACTCGGGCAACTCTGATGTCGTGCCCGCTCCCGGCGCGATCGCGCTCGCGGGCCTCGGTGGTCTTCTGATTGCCCGCCGCAAGCGTGCGTAATCGAGAGTGAATCCAAGCCCCCTCCTGCGTAAGGACCGCGGGCCCCTCGTGGGCTCGCGGTCCTTCGTCGTTTCATGCTCAGCGAGCGTCGCCCTCGCGGAACTTGTCGAGCGCGCGACGCTTAGCGGCAAGCAAGCCACCGTCGGCGCTCGCGTCGGTATGCGTTGGCGGTTCTGCCTGAACTTGCTGGACTCGTTGAGTCGCGGACGGTGTTTCGATCTCGCGCATCTCTCCAAGCCGCTGTGCGCGGCGGCGGTCGCGTGCGGCCTTGACGAGCGAGGCGGCGTCTTCGTTGCCGAGCGCGAGTGAGTCAGAAGTTGTCACCGTTGGCAGCGCATCGGCCGAGGCGGGCGTCGGCTGTGCTTCGAGCGTGGCGCGGAGGCCGCCGATGGACGCCGCGGCGCGGCCCGCGCGAGCGGCTTCTTCTCGCAGTGCCGTTGCTGCAAGGTCCGGACGGAACGCGCGCGTGAGCCAGCGGTCCCACGCGATCCGGCGCACCGCGATGTCGAGCATCAGCACGCCGATGAGCCACGTGAGCAGCAGCCGCGTGAGCGGCGCGAGTGCCTCGCGCGGCGTGATGCCCTTGCGATCGAAGACCGCCGCGGACTCGGGCGCGTTGATGTCGAGCACGCGGCCCGACCCGACGCGCGCGATCTCTTCGAGCAGCGCGGTGTTTGAGGTGCGATCGCGCAGCTCGCCGCCCGCATTGATGCTGCGTCCCAGCAGCAGCGGCGAGAGCGGCTTGCCCGCGCGGGTCGGCTTGACGAGCGCGAGGTACGAGCCCGAAGCAGCGGCGGGAATGCGGGCCTCGTACGTGCCCGGTCCGATCGCTGTGAGTGCGACGTCGGTCGGCGTGCCCGCAGGATCATAGATCGTTGCGGTCATGGAGAGATCGTCGAGCGGGTTGCCCTCGTCGTCGGTCGCGTCGGTTCGGAGGGTGAGGCTCTGGCCGTCGCTTGCGAGCGTGCCGCGCAGGCCTCTGCCCGCTGAGGCCCGCGAGCTGGTGCGGACGACCTGCGTCCAGAAGCGCCGGTAGCCATCCCACTCAAGCCACGGCGTGGCCCAGCGGTGCGCATCGCTCGTGAAGGCGACGACCTGACCGAGGCCGACGGCCCAGTGCGCGAGCACGGGCTCGCCACCGGGCGTCACGATCGCGTTGACGACTCCCGCTTCGGTGCGCGGCTGCGTGAGCACGAGGCCGCCGAGGGAAGGCAGGTCGGGGCCGATGCCCGTTGTCATCGGTGATCCGGCGGGCATGAGCACGGGCGTGAAGGGCTCTTCGCGGAGCATCGGCGTGCGCACGACGCGCACGGCTTTGAGGAGCAGCTTGGGGAGCATCTGCGCCTGCGTGGCGTGGTAGAACGCGCCACCGCCCTTGCGTGCCATTTCGGCGAGGATGGTCGAGTCGGTGTCATCGCCGACGGCGATGGATGAGAGTTTGATGTTCTCTTTCGCCATGGTCTCGGCGATCTCAACGAGGCCTCTCTTGGAGCGAGAGACGCCATCGGTCAGGAGGATGATGTGCCGGATCTTGGCGGTGCCGGCGTGCTGACGCATCTGACCGAGCGCTGCTTCGAGTGGGCTCAGGATCTCGGTGCCGCCGCCACTGGGCACATCGAGCATGAGTGTGGCCGAGGCTTTGCCATCGGTGTTGCGTGCGAGTGGGATGAGGATGTCGTACGAGTCGTTGAAGGTGATGACGCCGAGAAGATCACGCGGGTCGAGGCTTCGGATCGCGAGTGCCGCGGCCTCGTTGGCGATCTCCTGCTGGCTGCGTCCGGTGCCCAGCACCCAGCGACGCATCGATCCTGAGTTGTCCATCACGAGGATGATCGCGGCATCGGGCACGACAAGACGCTCGGGAAGATCGAGCGCGACGGGGAGCAGCGGTTCCAGAATCGAGCCGCGCCAGCCGCCCGCGGCGAAGGAGCCGGGTCCGCCGATCATCACGAGTCCGCCGCCCATGTCGCGCACGAAGGCAGCGATGCTCTCCTGCGTGCGCGCGCTGAGGAGTTCAGCGGCGACGGACTGGAGAATGACGAGATCGAACTGCTGGAGTGAGAGGAGATCATCGGGCGCGCCGCCGGGCTGGACGACTGTGACATCGAGCCCTGCTTCGCGGAGTGTGCTTGCGAGTGCGGCGGAAGACTCACCGTCGGTTTCGGCCGCGCCGTCGATGATGAGGATGGAGCCGCGGCCCGGGGTGACGGTGAAGGCCTCGGCGGTGTTGTTCTCTGGCGCGGTATCGCCGATGGGCTCGCCGACCGCGCTGATGTCGGGCTCGAAGACTGCCGAGAAGCGGTGTACGCGGCCCTCGCCGAGCGGCACTTCGAAGGCCTCGATGTTCTGGCCCGGCTCGAGTGTGACGCGCCTTCCGAAGCCCTCGACTTCTGGGCCTGTGAGGTCGATGGGTTGACCGTCGCGCAGGATGATGATCGTGCCCTGAGTTTGCGTTGCGGCGGAGATGACGGCACGGAGCGTGACGCTGCCGCCGGCGGCGGCGGTGGGGGGCGCGTCGAGTGTTTCGATCGAGACTTCCTGGTCGAGCGCGTAACGGATCGGCACGACGTCGATGGGGACTGGCTTCATCGTGCCGGAGCCTGAGCCGCTGCCGACACTGATGCCCGAGGCTTCACTCGCGGCGGCGAGCGCGTCCCCCGCGGTCTGGTTGCCATCGCTGATGAGGACGATGCGTGCCGCGGCGTCGGGCGGGATCAGGCCGCGTGCGAGGCGGAGCGCCTCGGCGATGTTGGTGCCCTGGCGCAGGCGAAGGTCGAACGATCGACCGGCGAGATCGGCGCGCGTTGGAGTTGCGACGGAGGCCGCAGCACCGTCGAAGACGACGACGCCGAGGAGATCGTCGGCCTGGCGCGTGGCGGCGAGGCCGAGGACGAAGTCCTTAGCGGCGTCCATGTAGTTGCGCGGCATGCGGGCGTCGTCGTTGCTGCTCGGGTCTGTGGCAGGAGTCGGAGGCGGTGCGCCGAAGCGACGGACGGATTCACTCACGTCGACCACCGCGATGACGGCGAGTGTGTCGGTGGTGCGGACGCTTGAGAGGCCCGCGAGGAGGGCGGCGATGAGTGCGACGAGTGAGGCGCGAACGACGACGGCCGACCATCGGCGTATGGCAGCCATTGAGCGGAACCACGCGAGGCCCATCACGACCAGCGGAACGGTGCCGACGGCGAGCCAGATCCAGAGGGGTTGTTCGATGTGCAGATTCAAGACGTAGCTTCAGAGTGTGGTGAGCGGCGACGGATCAGCGTGGCGTGGTTGATGGTGCGGTGGCGGGCGCGGGCTTGGTTGAGGGTGCGGGTGACTTTGCGGCTTCCGTGTAGCGCTGGAAGACGCGGCGGACGAGGTCCTGATACCCCGGCGGTACGGACTGCTGCTCGATGGCGCGCTCGACACCATCCGCAGCGTCGCGCACGGCACCATCGAAGGTGCTCGATGTGCCTTGGCCGCTGGCGCCTTCGCCGAGCCACTCGGCGAGGACTTGCTGGCCGCGCTCGCTGCGGCGTTCGCGGGGCCGTGCGTCGACGGTTTGAGTTGCAGTCGGGCCCGTTGGCCTGCGCGGTGCAGACATGGGTCCGCGGCCAGAATTGGGATTCTGCGCGATGGGCGTGCCGCTGCCGGGTGGCGGCGGTTGCTGAGGCGAAGCGCCATCGCCCTGACGCGAGTCCATCTCACGCTGGAACTCTCTCGCGAGGCGTTCGAGCTGTTCGCGTTCCTGCGGCGATGCTTCTTTCACCATCTTCTCGGCTTGCTCGCGGAGCTTCTGTGCGTCGCTTGCCTGACGCTGGCTGTTCTTGGACTTCTCGGCGACATCCGCGAGGCGCTTGGCGAGATCCTTGATGGCGTCATCGGACTGTGGAAGATCGGGAAGCTCGCCGCCGGACTGCGACGGCGCGTTGGGTTGGCCAGCGTCGGGCGTGGCGCGGGTTGGCTTCGCGCCGGGTTGTGGGGACTTCCCGTTGCTCGGTGCGCTACTGGGCGATGGTGCCTGTTGCTGGTCTGCACCGGGGGACTTCTGCGTTGATGGATCGGTAGGGCCCGAGTCTGGCTGGCCCTCGCCACGCGGGGCTTGGCTTGGATTGCCGGATGGCTCGGGTTTGGACGGCGATGTCTGGCTGCCATCCTTTGGGGTCTGACCCTGCGTGCGATCTTGTGATGCGCCGGGCTGCGCGGGCTGGCCTTGTGGCTGCTGCTCGGGCTTTGCGGGCCGCTCTTGCGTTGGCGCGGGCTGTGATGGATTGGTTGAGGGTTGACCAGCGGGCGTGGGTCCCTGGCCGGGCGCGGGCTGTGGTGTTGGGGGCGTTGGTGACTGCTGCGGCGCGGGCTGCTCTTTTTGGTCGCCTTGCTTCTGGTCTTGCTTCTGGCCTTGGTCGGAAGGCTGCTGCTGCTGAGAAGGCGTGCCCGAGGATGCGGGCTCGCGCTGTTGTGATGGCGAGGGTTGCTGCTGTGATGGGTTCTGCTGTGAGGGCTGGCTGCTGGGCTGCGGGGTGGTGGCGTTCTGCTCGCCGCTGGTTGACTCTGGCTTTGACTCTGACTTGTTACTTGAGTTGTTGTTGGGCTTGTTGTCTGGCTTGTTGTCTGGTGTCTTGTTTGGTTCGGGGTTCTTGGCTTCGGGCGGCTTGGGTTGGTTGTTGCGCAGTTGTTCCGCCGCGCGATCGAGGGAGCGTGCGAGGTCCTCCGTGGCACTCTGCTCGGCGGGCTTTGGCTTGGAAGGCTGGTCGGGCTCGCTGGGCGAGGGCGTGCCTTGAGGCGGCGTTGGGTCTTTTGACTGATTCGGCTGCTGATCTGGCTTTGGAGTTGGCTCCTGATTTGGCTTCTGATCAGGCGGCGGTGACGCCGGCTCCGCACCGCGCGGCGGCGGTGGTGCGGTGTTGGTGGGTGACTCTTGACTGGTCGGGCCTGCCGGACTCGGTGGCGCGGCGTCCGAAGACGGGTCGGGGCGAGTTCCGGGCGGTGCAGAGCTTGGCTCTCTCGGTTGGTTGGGCTTGCTGGGTTGAGTGGATGTTGCGTCGGGCTTTATGCCTGTCGTCTCGGGTGGTGGTGTGTCTTCGCCTGATGGCGCGGGAGTTTCCGGCGTGAGTGGCTCGGCTGCGTTCTGCGCGCGTTCGAGCGACTCTTGTCCAAGTAGCTCCTGCTCGCGGAGCGACTTGGCGAGTTCAGCGAGTTCGCTGGCCCAGCGGGCGCGCTCTTCGGGCGAGAGGCTTGGCGCGGTCTGTGCGAGCTCATTGAGTGCGTCTGCCGCGGACTCGATGTCGCCGGCTTCGAGGTGATCGCGAAGGGTGGAGTCGTCGGCGGTTGGATCGGTGGGAGTGCGCGGGTTGGCAGATGATCGAGCCGCGGCGTTTGCGAGTGCGGCGCGGGCCTGGTCCGCGGCCTTTGCGTTGTCACGTGAGGCGTCTTCCAAGGACTTGGCGATCTGCTCGGCGGCTTGTGCGGCGCGAAGGGGCGTGCCTGGATCGCGGGCGCGGCCACTGGCGAGCTCGCGCTCGATCTCGCGGAGTGATTCGAGCTCGCGCGTCAGTGTTGGATCGTCAGGGGTGGATTCGAGTGCTTGCTCGGCCTGCGTTGTGAGGGCGGCGACATTCTCGCTCGCGGCGATCGCGGCTTCGGGCGTGAGCTGCGGCGGCGCGGCTTGCACGGAGCCCTTGAGCAGCGCGGGCATCCAGAAACCCGCCGCGATGCTGAGGGCGATGAGTGGTATCCCGATGTGCCATCCGCGGCCGGGCTCGATGCGGATGGCGCGGCGGATGTCGAGCCCTGTGGCGGCGGCTTCGCCCGCGCGGACGACGAGCGCGGCGACGGGGCCGCTCTGGGTGCCGCTCAGAGAGAGGGCGGAAGAGAGACGGTCTCGAAGGCCCAGGCGCGTGTCGAGTTCGAGGGCGGCACGCGCGATCGACCAGCGGCGAGCGAAGGCGATGGTGAGGCCAGTGGCGATGCCGAGCGTGGCGCCGGAGGCGAGGAGGAGTGGCCATGCATCGGCGGCGTTGAAGGTGTTGAAGGTGGCGTGAGGCCCGGCCGCGCGGAGGGTGAGGATGGAGATGAGCGAGGCGCCGGCGCCCCACGCGAGCCCGTGACCCGCGAGGTAGAGCGCTGACGACGCAAGCGCGCGCCGAGCCGCAACCTGGGAGACTCGTGTGACGCTTGGGGCGGGCGTGGCGGGCATGTCGGGCATGTCAGAGATGTTCGGCAAGTCGCCTCCGGTGCGGGGTGCGGCGGTGCCCTTCGGGCCGCACCGCTCTCGTAGAGAGTACGACGGCGGCGGGGGTTTGGGTTCAGGAAGGTGCTGCGGATGGGGCGGATGCGGGATGGGTTGGTGAGGATGGAGTCTGGGTGCATGGATTCCACGACCGTTCCCGTCAGAGCCCGGGAATGATCGTGGCACTTCATGCCTCACGGTTGTTTGCCCTCTACCGTCCCGCCATGCCGATTCGCGAGCAGTTTTCGACGCTTCTTCGTGGTGAGTCGCTCTCGAGCGATCAGGCGGAGGCGTTCGTGGAGGATCTGCTGAGTGGGCTGCTGGATGAGTCGCAGATGGGTGCGGCGCTCGCGCTGATCCAGGCGCGGGGGGCGAGTGTGGAGGAGCTTGTTGGCGGCGCGAGGGCGATGCGGCGGCACGCGACGATGGTTGATACGCACGGGCTCACGGGCACGGTCATCGATACGTGCGGCACGGGCGGGGCGCGGAAGACGTTCAACATCTCGACGTTGTCTGCGATCGTGACGGCGAGCGCGGCTGCGCGGATGGTAAAGGGGCGCGTTCGCGTTGCGAAGCATGGCAATCGTGGGCGATCGGGGCGTGGTTCGGCGGAGCTGCTCGCGGCGATTGGTGTTGAGATCAGTGCGGGGCCGGCGGTGCAGCGGCGGTGTCTCGAAGAACTGGGCGTGTGCTTCTGCTTTGCGGTGGCGCATCATCCTGCGATGAAGAACGCCGCGAAGACGCGGATCAGTCTGGGATTCCCGACGATCTTCAACTTGCTGGGGCCTCTGACGAATCCCGCGGGGGCGAGGCGGCAGGTGCTGGGTGTGTATGAGCCGAGGTGGGTGGAGCGTGTGGGGAGTGCGCTGGTGGCGCTTGGGTGTGAGCGCGCGATGGTGGTGCACAGCGTGACGGGACATGATGGGATTGATGAGATCACCACGACCGGGCCGACGCTGATCGGGCATGTGGAGGGTGGGGCGCTGCGCGTGGAGGAGTTTGATCCGACGCCGCTGGGGCTGGCGAGACCGGAACTGAGTGCGCTGGATGCGGTTGATCTGCCCGATGCGGTGCGGCTGGCGTGGAGTGTGGTGGAGGGGCGGGAAGGGGCGGCGCTCGACATCGTGCTGCTCAACTCGGCCGCGGCGCTGGTGGTGGGGGGCGCGGCGAGAACGATGGCGGAGGGGCTGGCGATGGCGCGCGAGGGCGTGGCACGCGGCGATGCGAAGCGCACGCTTGAAGGGCTGATTGCGATCACGCGTGAGGCGTAAGGACTGGCGCGCCTTCCACGAGCACCCAGACGTGGTTGAGATTGGTGCCTGTTTCTCCGGTGCGGATGAGGGCGTGGGCTGCGTTGAGTGCCGCGTGGCTGTTGTGATCGCGCAGGCATTGGTCGGGATCGAGGCCGGCGCGGCGGATGTCGTCCCATGTTGTGCTTGAGATGAGTGCGCCGGCGGCGTCGGTGGGGCCGTCGCGCCCGTCGGTGGAGAAGGCCCAGAGTTGCAGATCGCGTGTGGGATTGAGGTGGGCGATGAGTCGCGCGGCTTCGAGGGCGAGTTCCTGGCTTGGGCCGCCGGTTGCCTCAGTGCTGAGAGCTCGCGCGTTACGCAGATCGACGGTTGTTTCGCCTCCTGCGATCCAGGCGCGGGGGGCGTCGTTGGCGATGCGCGGAGTTGATGATGCCGCTCTCTGGATGATGTGGCGAGCGACGGTGTGCGACTGGCTTTGGAGGTCGTACTCGATGTGGGCGATGTGCCAGTGCATGGCGCGGCATGCATCGGCAACGCCGTTCACCACGCGGGCGTTGTTCGCGATGATCTGCGTTGTGATGTGTGAGAGGCGTTCTTCGCCGGGCTTTGGCGTTTCGCTGGCGGGATTGTGCGTGCCTTCGCGAAGGTGATGCGCGACTGCGGCGTGATCCTGCGCGAGGTTGAGGCGCTCGATGATCGCGAGCGCATCGGCAAAGGTCGATGGATCTGAAGTGACTGGTCCGGAGCCGATGATGTCGAGCGGATCGCCGATGACATCAGAGAAGACCAGCGTGTGGATCGGCGCGGGGCAGAGTGCGCCGAGGCGGCCGCCTTTCAGACGCTCGAGGTGCTTGCGGATGGTGTTGAGCTCGCGGATCGTTGCGCCGGCGCGCTGGAGATCACGCGTGATCGCGGCGAGATATTCGAGCGTGAGGCCCGGCGACGGGCTTGCGAGATAGGCCGAGGCGCCGCCGGAGAGGAGCAGGAGGAGCGATGAGCCGGCCGGGCAATCGCGCACAAAGGCCTCGACCTCGAGCGCGGCGGCGACGTTGCGGGCGGTTGGATATGGGTGGTCGCAGTGCAGGAGGCGTGCGGCGGGCGGGAGCGATGATGGCGACGCATCGGCGGGGGCGAGGATGAGTGTGCGTGCCGGATGGAGCGCGGCGATGGCTGTGGTGGCCCCGGTGGCCATGGCGAGCGAGGCCTTGCCGATGGCGAGGAGGCTCGGGGGTTGATTCGTGGCGGAATGCGAGGCGAGCGCGGCAGCGACGGTGCGGGCCGGGTCCGCGCTGGTCAGGGCCGCGTGCTGGAGGCGTGCTGGCCAGTCGGCGGGTTGCTGTGTTTTGGCCGCGGGCGGGAGGTGGTGGCCCATGTGCAGAGTGTTGTCGGTTTCGGGGCGGCGTGCTGGGGGCTGGGTGGCTCGAATTGACAGGGGATGGTGGGGTCCGGTAATCTCCTTAGTGGAAGACCGTCATGGGTGCGTTTGAGCCTTCTCTGGCTTGACGCAGGACTGGTGAGCAGACGCACTCACAACCGCGACGTGCAGGCGCGATCCTGCACATGGAGATCACGATGCACTCTCAGATTCCTCCGCAGCCACCGTCGATGGGCATGATGCAGCCGCACCGTGGCGTGATGATCCTCGTCTTTGGAATCCTCGGTCTCATCCTCTGCGTCATCTTCGGGATCGTTGCGTGGGTGATGGGCAGCGGCGATCTGAAGCAGATGGATGCTGGCGCGATGGACCCCAGCGGGCGCGGGCTGACGCAGGCGGGGAAGATCTGCGGCATGATCGCTGTGATTCTGAACGTCGCTTTCATCCTGCTCTATCTCGTGTTCATCGTCTTCGTCGTTGTTGCAGGCGGCGCTGCGGCCGCGGCGGGCGCTGGCACCGGTCCGTGAGGTGTAGCGCGGCAGGATTGGGCCGCGAACGAGCATGAACCAGCTGCCGCCACCGGTTCCTGATGACTCTGGCCCGCGAGCTGCGGAGGACTTGCCATTTGGATCGTCGTTGCCTTCGGAGCCGCCGCCGCCGCTGCAGGCGGAGGCTCCATTTGGTGCGGCGTTTGATCCGCAGTTCGCTTCGCCGCCGCCTGCGCCGGGTTGGGTGCCGCCGACGGTGCCGGGGCGGATTCAAGTGCAGGAGGCGGGGGCGTCGCCGACGCTTGTGCTGATTCTTGGCATCAGTTCGCTGGCGACGACCGCGAGCGGGTGCTTGTGCGGCTTCACGGTGATCGTGGGTTTGCCGCTGGGAATCGTGGCGTGGTTCTGGGGGAGCAGCGAGATCAAGAAGGTTGAGGCGGGTCTGCTGCCGCCGTCGGCGAAGTCGCAGTTGGAAGCCGGGAGAATCTGCGGCCTGATTGGGGCGGTCCTGAGCCTGCTTGGCACGGTGCTGCTGGTGGTGTACATGGTCTTCGTCTTCTCCACCATCGCGAGTGGGAACGGGCCTTGAGCGGGCGGGATGTGGGGCGGAGTGTGCGACTGAACCTGCGGCCGATCGTCACTAGGATGGCGGCGTGGATTCTGGCACCAATCTCGAAGAGTCTGCGGGCGGTGGCGATCGACGCCGCTGGGTGGGTGCGTGGGCGAGTGGCTGGATCACGCTGGCGATCCTGTTGCTCTGGGCTGGGGCGGTGGGACTCTCGCTGTTGGTGTCGATCCGGACGGGGGAGGATGTTGCGACGTGCATCTTTCGGCGTGTGACGGGTGTGCCGTGCGCGACGTGTGGCGGGACGCGCGTGGTGTATGCGTTGTCGCGTGGCGATGTGTGGACGGCGATGGAGCTCAATCCGCTGGTGGCGAGCTTGGTGGTGGCGGGTCCGCTGGTGGTGGGCTTGGTTGCTTGGAAGAGTTGGACTGGTCGCGGGGCCGCGTTGATGTCGTGGCGGGTGCAGCGCGTTGGCCTTGTGATCTTTCTTGTGCTGCTCGGACTGAACTGGGTCTATGTGGCGTGGCCGGGCTCGCTGGCGCGGCGGCCGACGGCGAGTCTTGCGGAGCGGTGGAGAGAGAAGAGTGCGGAAGTGGATGGGACGGGCGGGGTGACCGCACCACGCGAGATGAGAGATTTGGAAGATGTGGAGTAGGCAGGGAGGAACGCGTCACGGAGTGGCGCGGTACTCGGGCACGGACTTGCTTGTCACGCGAGCTTTGCGAGGCGTTCGCAGGCCGCGTGCATCGTTTCGGCCTTTTTGCAGAAGGCGAATCGCACGAGGTTGGTTCCCATGCCGGGCGTGAGGTAGAAGACGCTGGGCGGGATCGCGGCGACGCCGATGTTCGCGGTGAGGTGGTGGCAGAAGGCGCGATCGCCCGAGAGGTTGAGGCGCTTTGAGAGCGCGGTGTGGTCGGCCATGAGGAAGTACGTGCCATCGGAGCGGTAGACATCCAGACCCACATCGCGAAGCGTGCGCGAGAGGAGGTCGCGGTTGCTCATGAAGAGATCGCAGAGGGCGCGCCGGTGCTGGCCGGGGTGTGTGGTGTCGTGGTCGATCATCGCGGCGGCGGCGTGCTGCAGTGGCGTGGCGCCTGAGAAGGTCATGAACTGGTGTGCCGCGCGGACGCAAGCGGAGAGGTGCGGCGGCGCGACGGACCAGCCGACCTTCCAGCCGGTGAGGCTGAAGGTCTTGCCCAGGCTGCTGAGCGTAATCGTGCGGTCCCACATGCCCGGGAGCGTGGCGAAGTGGATGTGCGGCAGTGCGTCATTGAACCAGAGGTCTTCATAGACCTCATCGGAGATGGCGGTGACGTTGTGCTGCTCGCAGAGGCTGGCGATGAGCGTGAGTTCCTCGCGCGTGAAGACCTTGCCGGTGGGGTTGTGCGGCGTGCTGACGAAGATCGCCTTGGTGCGGCGTGTGAAGGCGGCGCGGAGCTGGGCCTCATCGAACCAGAACGAGCCTCCGGGCTCGCGCGGTGGGTGCAGCGTGACGGGGCGGCAGACGGCGCCCGCCATCGCGGCGCCGGCGGTGTAGAAGTCAAAGAAGGGCTCGAAGACGATGAGCTCATCGCCCGGGTTGAGCAGGCCCAGGCAGACGGCGGCGATCGCTTCGGAGCAGCCGACCGTGACGGTGACGTGGGCCTCGGGATCGATCGCGACCGGGAAGCCGCGGCGGGCGTAGGAGCGCGCGATGGCATGATTCAGTGGCGGGACGCCGATCATGCGGGCGTACTGCGCCTGGCCCGCGCGGATCGCGGCGATGGCGGCCTCCTTGGCGATTTCGGGGCCGTCGAAGTCCGGGAAGCCCTGCGCGAGGTTGATGGCGTTGTGACGCATCGCAAGGCCCGTCATCTCGGCGAAGATGGAGGGACCGAAGCCGCGGAGGCGGTCGGCGACGAGCGAGGGACGGGTTGCGGCGGCGGCTGGGGTGATGGTGTGATCGGTTGGCATCGCTGACGACGATATCGGCCAAAGGGCGAGTGGGCATGATCCGCGTGGCCGGTCAGCTGCCAATACTCATCTCATGCTGAACGTTGGCGATGCCGCCCCGGACTTCACCTTGCAGAACGATTCCGGCGAGGATATCACGCTCGATGCGCTGCTCGCACCGGGCCCGATCGTGCTCTACTTCTACCCGCGTGACTTCACGCCCGTGTGCACCGCGGAAGCGTGTATGTTCCGAGATGCCGGGGCCGAGCTCGCGGAGGCGGGAGTGCGTGTCGTGGGCGTGAGCTCACAGGGCAAGGCCAGCCACGAGCGCTTCAAGCGGACCTTTCGACTGAACTTCACGCTTCTCTCAGATCCGGAGAAGAAGGCGGCTCGCGCGTATGGAGCGGTCGGCCTCTTCGGCCTGCCGATCCCGTTCTTTACGAGCCGCGTGACGTACTTGATCTCGAAGGACAAGCGGATCATGGATCGGATCTGTGCCGAGGTCTCGCTTTCGGCTCATCAGGCCTTCGTGAAGCGCGTGCTGAAGGCGATGTCCGCAGCGAACGCCAATTCGGCACCGACCGTGACTTGAGCGTTGAGGTCGTGCGGTCTACTTGCGTTCGGCGAGCACGCCCTCGTAGTAGGCCTCGACGAGGACTTCGAGGTCCTGGATCTTTCGCGCGATGGATCGGCCTCTGGCTGTGTCGGCGATGAGTCGCTGCTTGGGATACGAGCGGATTGTGGTGGTGGTGGGGACGATGTCGGCGCCGGTGGTGAGGGCGGCCTCAACGCCCTGAAACTTGGCGTGCTCGCAGAGCTCGATGCGGTCGGGCCAGAGGACGAGCGTGTAGCCGCGATCGCCGTAGGCTTCGCTGAAGGCTCCATCGATCGTGATGGCGTTGCCGCCGCGCTTCACGGGCGCTTCGCCCTTCTCGACCTTGACGGGCACGTGGCCGTTGACGACGAGCACATCATCGCCGCAGCCGAAGAGGCGGCCGACCTTGCGGATGAACTCGGGATCGTGCATGAGATCGAAGTAGGCGTTCTTGTGTTCCTTGTGGGCGTTCTTGTCGGCGACGAAGTGGGTCTCGAAGGTGGAGAGGCGGTCCTTGCCGAAGAGCGGTGAGCGCGGGCCGCCCCAGAGGTACCAGAGCCAGTCCGCATCCGCATCGAGCCCGAACCAGCGCTTCCGCATCGCGCGCCGGACGACCGACGAGAATGCGTCCATCAGCTCGCGTCCCGACACGTCCTTGCCGTCGATCTTCATCGAGAGGGGCGTTCCCTCGCTATCGACAGGGACGCACGCGTGGAAGAGGAGGACGTCATCGCGCCGGCTCCAGATGCCGCCACGGTTCACGAGCCACTCCATGTGCTCGCGGAGTTTCATCGAGCGCGTGAAGCTCTCGCGCAGGCGGTCCATGCAGACCTGCTCTTCGGGCGAGTAGGCGTACGGATCGGCGGGGTTGATCGTGGGGAGGTGGCCGTCGAGCATCGAATGCTCAACGCCATCAATCTCGACGGCGACGGCCTTTCCATTCTCGAAGCGAATGCGGTGCAGCAGGCGCCGGTGGGCCATATCCCACTCGGGGTGACGTTCCAGCATCCTGCCCTCGGCCTTGAACTGCATGATCGCGACGGCCTTCTGCATGCGTGCGACGGTGAGGGTGTCGCGGAAGCCTTCGCCCTTTGGCGCGAAACGCTCGGCGGGATCATCGGCATAGACCGAGCGCACGAGCTTCTCGAGCGGGGCCATGATGACACCGTATCCCTCTTCGAGCTGGCTGATGCGCCGGTACCTCAGGCTGAAACGAAGGCACGTGAGCAGCGTGGGATCATGCCCAAGGTGCGCACCCAGCCAGAGCATGTCGTGGTTGCCCCAGAGGAGCGCGCAGTTGGGCTGGCGGATGAGCGTCTCAACGACGCGGTCCATGCGAGGGCCGCGGTCGCCAAGGTCACCCAGCACGACGAGCTCGTCGCACGAAAGGTTGCGGATCAGCCGTGCCGCGGCACGCACGGCGCCCCAGTCACGATCGTGCCTTGCAAGCCCCAGCAGCATGGCCTTGATGTACGCGGGCCTCTGCCCGCTGCCAAGCTCAACGAAGAGCTCGCGATACCACGTCGGCAGGAGCGCTTCGAACTCCGTCCTGCGATGGTCCCGGCGCAGGTGGCGGATGATCTCAAACTGCAGGCTCAGCGTGTCAAAGACCCACTGCTCTCTCCGGCCGCTCGAGACGATCTCGTGCGAGAAGCGGTTGATGGCCTCGCGCGGGTAGTAGAGGACCGAGAGGAACCGCGCACGCTCCGCGGCGGTGAGGCGATCACCAACGACCTCATCGACGAGTTGCCTGAGCGCGCCCGACGCGTTGTTGATGACGTGGCGCAGCTTGGCATCCTCGCCGTGGATGTCGGAGATGACGTGGACGACACCCATCGGCAGCGTGAGCTGCGCCCGCAGCGCCGCGGCCTCCGAGATCGCTCCCTCGGCGGTTGGGTAGAGCGTGGCGAGCGCCTCAATCAGTCCGCGCGACTCGCCCAGCGTGTCGTACCCGTGGCTTACGTTCCGATCGTGCATGGCAGAGTGTAAACCAGATGACTTGCAGCGTCCGTCGCCGTTTGTGCGCAAAGTTGTGGACATTGGCCGACGGGCTTCCCCGGGAGGCTTCTGGATGGGTACGCTGATGCACATTCTGGAGTGGCATATGCCCATCAGGCCGACGTCGGATCAGAGCCCTGTCACGTTCAAGAGCACCATCTCTGCCGCGAGTGGCGTGGCGCGAGCCATTGGCCTCCTCCTGTGCGGGGCCATGCTGCTGGGCGGCTGTCGCCCCAAGCAGAACGCGTATGTCCCGCCGCCGCCGCCGGAGGTGACGGTTGCCCGGCCCATCGAGCGGATGGTGCCCGAGGTGCTCGTGCTGACGGGGATGACCCGCGCGGACCAGGCCGTGGAAGTCCGGGCCCGCGTGCGTGGCTACCTCGAGAAGAAGCACGTCGAAAGTGGCCGCCGCGTGAAGCAGGGCGAACTCCTCTTCACGATCGACCCGCGCGAGTATCAGGCTCGCGCCCGCCAGGCCGAGGCCGACGTCGAGGCCAAGGCCGCGGCACTCCGACTCGCGGAGATCACCAAGAGCCGTATGGAGCAGGCCGTGAAGTCCAACGCGGCGAGCCAGCTCGAGCTGGATCGCGCGATGGCCGAACGCGACGCAGCCGCGGCCCAGGTGATGCTCTCTGAGGCGGCGCTCGAGACGGCCCAGCTCGATGTAGAGTTCACGCAGATCAGGGCTCCCATCGACGGGCGCATCGGCTTCATGCCCATCGATGAGGGGCAGCTCGTCGGCGCCGGCGAGGCAACGCTCCTCGCGACGATCGTGAACGATGCGAAGATCTTCGCGACGTACCAGATCGATGAGCAGACGCTGCTCCGCCAGCGTCGCCAGAATGAGAATCGGCGTCCGGGTGAGGATGGGCGCGCGGACATGCCCGTGCGGATGGGCCTTTCGAGCGACAGCGACTTCCCGTACGTCGGGAGGTACTGGTCTTCAGACAACACCGTGGATCCACAGACCGGCACGATCAAGATCGAGGCGGTCTTTGATAATCCCAACGGTGCGATCATTCCCGGCCTGTTCGTGAAGCTGGAGTCGGTCCTCACCGAGCGCAACGCGATCCTCGTTCCTGATGTTGCGGTGCAGCGCGATCAGACGGGCTCGTTCGTCCTCATCGTTGATGACAGCAACATCGTGCAGCGGATCAACGTCGAGGCCGGCCCGGTCTTTGATCGCATGAGGCCCGTGACGGTGCGCGAGGGTCAGAAGCTGGCCCAGCGGGAAGGGGAGTCCAAGCCCGCGACGGCGATGCCGACGCTGACGACGGACTCGTGGGTGATTGTGAATGGACTCCAGCGGGCTCGGCCGGGTGCGAAGGTCGTTCCCCTGGGGCGCGACGGGGCCGCCCCCGCCGCGCCTGCCACGACGGACCCGAAGTAGCCGCCTTCAGTCCACGCGTTCCGTTGCATGACTTCCCAGTGTCTGCCCGTTGAGATGGACCGTCCCCGGAGTCCTCCATGTTCAGCAAGTTCTTCGTGGATCGGCCCGTCTTTGCGTGCGTCCTCTCCATCGTCATCATGCTGATGGGCGGGATTGCGTACTTTGGGCTGCCCGTGGCGCAGTATCCAGAGCTGGCTCCGCCCATCGTTCGCGTCGAGGCCCTCTACCCCGGTGCCAACGCATCCACGGTGGCGGACACCGTCGCGTCACCGATCGAGCAGGAGGTCAACGGCGTTGATGGCATGATCTACATGTCCAGCGTCTCCGGGACGGGGCGGTACAGCCTTGACATCAGCTTCCAGCCGGGAACGGACGTTGATACCGCGTCGGTGCTCGTTCAGAACCGAGTGAGCATCGCCCTTGCGAAGCTGCCCGAGGAAGCACGACGCCTGGGCGTCACGACCCGCAAGCAGTCCACGACGCTCGTGGGCGTCATCGCCCTGAGCTCGCCAGATGGCTCGGTGGATGACATCACGCTCTCCAACTTCCTGACGCTCAACTGGCGCGATGAGATCGCACGTATTCCGGGCGTCGGTGGCATCACCGTCATGCCCTCCAAGGAGTACGGGATGCGCGTCTGGCTCGATCCCGAGAAGCTCAAGGCCCGCAACCTCAGCGTCGCGGAAGTCCGTAGCGCGGTGCAGAGCCAGAACGTGCAGGTGCCCGCAGGCTCCATCGGCCAGCAGCCCGCTCCGACCGGTACTGACTTTGAGTTCATCGTGACGACCAAGGGACGCCTCTCGACGGCGGAGGAGTTCGCGGACATCATCGTGAAGTCCACGGAAGAGGGCCGCATCGTCCGCCTGCGTGAGGTCGGACGTGTGGAGCTTGGCGCCCGCGACTATGGCACGCTGGCGACCTTCAACGGCGCGCCCAACGCGATTCTTGTGGTCTACCAGCTTCCGGGGGCGAACCTCGTCGATGTTTCAAACCGGGTCAAGGCCGCGCTCGCGCGTCTGACCGCGCCGGACTACCCCGTGAAAGTGCCGCAGGGTGCGGAGGCCAAGCTCTTCTACGACTCGGCGATGTTCATCGAGGCCTCGGTGCACGAGGTCTTCAAAACGCTGATCGAGGCCTTCATTCTCGTCTTCCTCGTGGTGCTGATCTTCCTGCAGAGCTTCCGAACGACGCTGATCCCGGCCCTCACGATTCCCGTGTCGCTGATCGGGACGCTCTTTGTGATGCAGATCCTGGGCTTCTCGCTCAACATGCTCACGCTCTTTGGCCTCGTGCTGGCCATCGGCATCGTGGTTGATGATGCGATCGTGGTGGTCGAGAACGTCGAGCGCAACATCACGCAGCATGGCCTCTCGCCGCGCGAGGCGACGATCAAGGCGATGGGCGAGATCACGGGCGCGGTCATCGCGATCACGCTCGTGCTGATGAGCGTCTTCCTGCCCACCGCCGCGCTGCCGGGGATCTCGGGTGAGATGTATCGGCAGTTTGCCCTGACGATCGCCGCGAGTACGGCGATCTCGGCGATCTGCGCCCTGACGCTGAGCCCGGCGCTCTGCGCGCTGATCCTCTCGGGCCACCACAAGGAAGATTCCACCAAGAAGAGGTCAGCGATCAAGCGGTTCGTCTCCGCACCCGCCCGCATCTTCAACACTTGCTTCGACGCACTGACCGCGGCCTACGCCGGATTCACCAAGCTCTCGATCCGTGTTGCGCTCGTCACGGTACTCGTCTTCGGGGCGGTTACTGCGTTCACATTCTGGTCGTTCGCCCGCGTCCCCACCGGCTTCGTGCCCGAGGAAGATCTCGGTTTCATCGTCGTTTCCGCGCAGCTCCCCGACGGGGCCAGCCTCGAGCGCAGCAAGGCCGTGATCGACCGCGTTTCCGCAGAGGTTCAGAAGGTCGATGGCGTCGCGGACGTCGTGGCCCTTTCCGGATTCTCAATCCTTCAGGGCAACGGTGGCAATGTTGCCAACTGCTGGGTCGTGCTGGAGCCCTGGGGTGATCGATATTCCCGCGGCCGCGGGCTCAGCGCGGTCATGGCCGACATCAACGCGGCGGTTGCACCTGTTCAGGAAGCGAGCTTCCTGGTCTTCTCGCTCCCTGCCATTCAGGGCCTCGGCAACGCCAGCGGCTTTGACATGCGCGTGCAGGATGTCTCCAACGTTGGACGCGACGCGCTCGGTCAGGCGACCAACGAAACCGTCGCCAAGGCCTTCACGCAACAGGGAATCCTCGCTGCGTTCACAGGTTTCCGCGCGGGTGTGCCCCAGCTCTTCCTCGACATCGACCGCGAACGCACCATCAAGACCGGCGTCCCGCTGCAGTCCGTCTTCGACACGCTCCAGACCGCGCTGGGCTCGTCGTATGTCAACGATTTCAACCTCGCGGGCCGCACGTTCCAGGTGAACCTGCAGGCCGACGCGCAGTTCCGCCTTCGCGCCGAGGACATCCTGAAGCTCGAGGTGCGGCATCCCAACGGGCAGATGGTGCCGCTGGGCGCGCTTGCGTCCATCCGCGAGACCATCGGCCCCGACCGCGTCGAGCGGTACAACATGTACCAGTCCTCAACGATCAACGGCATCCCGGCGCCTGGCACAAGCTCCGGCGCTGCACTCGACATCATGGAAGCCATCTCGAAGGAGACGATCCTGCCCGCGGGACTGTCTTTCGAGTGGACGGCGATGTCCTTCCAGGAGCGACAGCTTGGGAGCCAGGCGATCGTGGTCTTCGCGCTCGCGATCCTGCTCGTCTATCTCATTCTCGCGGCCCAGTACGAGAGCTTCACGATGCCGCTGGCCGTGGTGCTGAGCGTGCCGCTGGTGATCCTGGGCGCGGTGATCGCCCTCAACATCCGTGGCCTCGACAACAACATCTTCACGCAGGTGGGGCTCGTGCTGCTCGTGGGTCTGGGTGCCAAGAACGCAATCCTGATCGTCGAGTTCGCGCGAGAGAATCTCGCCAAGGGCATGACGCCGCTCGACGCCGCGGTCGACGCGGCCAAGACCCGTTTCCGGCCCATCATCATGACCTCGCTCTCCTTCATTCTCGGTGTTGTGCCGCTCCTCTTCGCCACGGGCGCGGGTGCGGGAAGCCGGCGTGCCATCGGCACGGCGGTCTTCGGCGGCATGATCAGCAACACGGTGCTGGGCCTCCTCTTCACGCCCGCACTCTTCTACATCGTGGTGCGAGTCGTGCGACTCTTCAAGAAGGACGCGTTCACGCACAAGCAGCACGAGACGCCCGCGGCCCAAACCAGCGCGGCACACTGACGCCGGTGCGGGGCGCTGGACTCAACACGGAGTTCACGAAGGAGACACGGAGAGCCACCGAGGGTTGCGTGGAAACCGAGCATCCGTTCAACCGCAAGCATTCCTTTGGCCATTTAGCCATCTGACCATTTGACCATTTTCTTCCCCTCCGTGCCCCTCGGTCTTCCTCCGTGGTGAAAACTCTTCTCTTATCCAAGATCCTTCATCGCAGCATCGCCCTTTACCACCCTGAACGCCTCGATCGCATCCGCCCGGCTCTTTGACAAGTCGACGAGTGGCTGCGGGTAGTCGAGGCCTTGCCGCAGCAGGCCCGGCAGCGTCCAAGGCTCGTGGATTGTGTCGGCGTCGAGGTCGCGCAGCTCGGGCACGTAGCGCCGGATGAACTCGCCCTGCTCGTCAAACCGGCGGCTCTGTGAGACGGGGTTGAAGATTCGGAAGTACGGCGCGGCGTCCGTTCCCGTGCTTGCCGACCACTGCCAGCCGCCGTTGTTGCTCGCAAGAAAACCATCGACGAGGTAGCGCATGAAGAATGCTTCGCCGAGGCGCCAGTCGAGGAAGAGGTTCTTCGTCAGGTACATCGCCGCGATCATGCGCAGACGGTTGTGCATGAAGCCGGTGGTTGCGAGCTGGCGCATCGCGGCGTCAACGATGGGAACTCCGGTCCGGCCTTGCTTCCACGCTTCGAAGTGGGCTGCGTTCTCGTTCCAGCGGATCGACTCGGTTGGCTTCTGGAACGCGCGGTTCATGCAGACACGCGGATAGCCGACCATGATGTGGATGTAGAACTCACGCCAGACGAGCTCGCTGATCCAGTGCACCGCGCCCTCGCTGCCGCTGTCGAGCGGTGAGCGAGCGGCGGGGACCGGGTTCGCCGCGATCGCCGCGTGCAGGCACTGGCGGCATGAGATCGCGCCGATGTTGAGGTAAGGAGAGAGCTTGCTTGTTCCCTCTGCGTCCGCGGGGAAATCGCGGCGGGCCTTGTACGAAAGCAGAGATCGCTCGACGAACGTGCTCAGCCGCTTGCGGGCGTGCGCTTCGCCGGCGGGCCAGAGCGACGCGGGAATATGCGATTCAAAGCCCGCCACCGCCGCGGGCACGGGATCCGGTGTGCCCACCATCGCGGGGAGTGCACGCGGTGTTGCGACCGATTCGGGAAGTCCGCTGCGGAGCATGTGCGCGTAGAGCGCCTTCTTGAAGGGCGTGAAGACGGTGAAGTACGTGCCGCCCCCGGTGCGAACATCACCGGGCGCGGCGTAGACCTGATCGTGGTACGCGTGCACCTTGCGGCCCGCTTCAGTGAACGCCGCGGCGACCTTCTCATCACGGCGCGCCTCGTTGAGCTCGTACTCGCGATTGAAGAAGAGCCCATCGCAGCCGTGCGACTCGGCCACACCCAGGAGCGCGCTCGGAATGTCCTTTGGCGATGCGCACTCGATGATGCGCAGGGCGATGTTGAGCTTCGCGAGAGAGGCCGAGAGCTCGGCGAGCGTGCGCAGCACGAGATCGACCTTGACGGGAGCCCAGTCGTGCGCCCGCCACTCGCCGGGCGAGATGATGAAGAGGGCGACGACGCCATCTTTGCAGGCCTTGCACGCCGCGAGGAGTGCGGTGTTGTCGCTCACGCGAAGGTCGGTCCGAAACCAGGTCAATCCACGCATCGTCTGCTCCGGTCGGTGTTGCTCGATCTGTCCTCTGCTGCGGCGATCTGTGAACGATTGACTCAATGCTGACTCTATCTGGACTCTATCTGGCCGCGTTGCCCGTGCCGGGTCCG
Organism: Phycisphaerales bacterium; assembly: GCA_040399065.1. Taxonomy (GTDB): domain Bacteria; phylum Planctomycetota; class Phycisphaerae; order Phycisphaerales; family UBA1924; genus JBBASU01. The sequence goes on from JBBASU010000003.1 coordinate 102,283, forward strand.
AAGAGTGACTCTGAACTCTTGGTGCGGCGATTGCTTCGGGGAGTTGGAGGCGTCGCATCCGCGATCGCGTAGTCAGTGCCGCGATGATCGGTTGTTGGCGCACGAGGCGTCGCGATGTCGCCCACGCCCCAGCGCTCCCGCAGCGATCGCGCCGAGACCGTGATCTGCTGCACCTGCGAATCGCCGAAGCGGTCGAGGTTCTTGATCACCTGGCCCATGCGAGGGTTGCGTTCAAGGTACGAGCGATTGCGATTGAGGAAGTCCCAGTAGAGCGTGGTGATCGGGCAGGCCTCGGGGCCGGTGCGCTGCGCGGGGTCGTAGCGACACTTCGTGCAGTAGTTGCTCATGCGGCTGATGTACTGGCCGCTGGCGGCGTAGGGCTTGGTGCCGACCACGGGCTGCTTCTGGCCCCGCACTCCATCGGCGTGCATCACCATGCCCAGCGCGTTTGGGAGCGTGACCCAGTCAACGCCATCAATGAACATCGCGAGGTACCAGTCGCTGACCTCGCGCGGATGAACACCCGCGAGCAGCGCGAGGTTGCCGGTGACCATGAGTCGCTGGATGTGATGCCCGTAGCCATGTTCAAGCACTTGTCCGACGCACGCACCGATGCACGCCATGTCGGTCTCACCGGTCCAGTAGAAGCGCGGCAGTCGTCCGTGCTGATCGAGGAAGTTGCGCTGCCCGTACGTGGCGCCCTCGAGGCGGTACACGCCTCGGATGTACTCACGCCAGCCGATGATCTGGCGAACGAAGGCTTCGACCGACTGGAGCGGTGCCGCGCCCTTCGCGTGCGCGGCGAGCGCCGCATCGACGCACTCAAGCGGGTTCAGCAGCTTGAGATTGAGCAGCGGCGAGAGGGCGGCGTGGTAGACAAAGGGCTCATCGGTCCACATCGCGTCCTCGTACGGACCGAAGCGCGCGAGGCGATGGGCGATGAAGTCCTTGAGTGCTCGCTTGGCATCGTCGCGTGTCACCGGCCATGCGAACGTGTCGAGTCGCCCGGGATTGCGAGGCAGTTCGCGGCGCACGAGCGACATGACCTCACGCGTGATCTCATCGGGCTCGAATCGAAGCGGCGCGGGTATCGGAGTGTCCGGGCCCTTCTTGCCGAAGGAGAGGCGGTTGTCGTGGTCGTAGTTCCACTGCCCGCCGCGCGGCTGCGGCTTGCCCTTGCTGTCGCGCTCCATCAGGATGTTGAGGCGGGCCCGCTGCTCGCGATAGAAGTACTCCATCGTGAGGCTCGTGCGGCCATCGGCCCACGCGGCGAAGGTCTCGTCGGTGGTGAGAAAGTGCGTGTCGGGCAGGAGCTCGAGCGGCAGTGCGAGGGAGCCGGCGAGTGAGACAAGCATGGCTCGAACGCGATGGTCGCCGGGTTCTGTGGCACGCAGGCGTGTGGGCTGATGGCTCTTGACGGCGCGGCGGAGCTCGCCTGCGAGTGTTTGGGTGTTCTCGGCATCGTCGAGAGTCGTGTAGTGCACGGACAAACCGCGGGCCCGGAGGTCGGCCGCGAAGTGGCGCATGGCGGAGAGAAAGAGTACAGTCCGCTGGACATGGCTGGGGACGTGCTCGGACTCTTCCCGCACTTCCATCATGAGCACTTGATCGCGCTTCGGGTCGAGTGATGCGAGCAGTGGGGCGTCGGCATCGAGCTGGTCGCCGAGGACGATGGCGAGCACGCGGTCTGCACCGCTCGGAGCGGTGCTCTTCTCGATGCGTGTCGCTGATGTCACGGTGGCACGCTTCACTGCGGGCTTGCTCCCCATGAGATGAGCGGTATGGCGATGGCGAGGGCGATGACGCCGCGGAAGGTCCAGGTGAGTGTCCGGACCCAGTTGGTGAGCACGAGCAGGCGAGCAGCCTCGGCCGCGTCGGGTCCGGCACGCTGGAGACGGGAGTGCAGCGGAACTTGCACGGCGAACGTCGAGATCCAGACGAGCATGAGTCCCGCGAGGCCAATGAACGCCATCGGCTGATCGACTCGGCGGAGCGTGATGAGAAGCGCTGCGGAGGAGGCCTCGATGAGCATTGCGGGGCCCACGATCCATGTGATGCGTGAGGCGTGCTGACGCGCGACATCGGCGAGCATCTGCGGCGATTCGCGCGCGATGCGCTCGAGCAGTGGATAGTGAACGACCTGAACGCACCAGCAGAGCCCGGCCATGAACCATGTCGCCGCGGCGTGGGCCGCGAGGATCAGCAGGAGTGCGCGCGGATCGGCATCAAAGGTTGGCATGTCGAGGTGGAGCGTAGCGACGCGCGGGGATTACTTAGGCTGCGAAAGTGCTTCCGGTGCGGCGGTTGGCGAGGGGGCTGGCGAGGGGGTAGGCGAGGCAGCAGGTGACGCGGTGGTGGCAGGTGCCGTTGCTTCAGTGCGCTTGATCGGGAGCTGGATCTCCGCCCAGCGGCGCTTGGGTGAAACTTCGGGACCGTTGTACCCCATGATGCGCACGTCGCCGGCACGCTCCCAGTCGGGGCTCTGCTCGAGCCAAGTCTCGAGCTCGCCGAGTTTCTTCTGAAGATCAGTCGCGAGCCAGTCGCCCTGATAGCCGTGCGAGAGGACGGTCATTGGCGTGCTGTCATAGACCTCCACGGCGCCGTCCTTGCCTGTTGGTGCCTGATCGACGGTGCGGTAGAGGAAGGCCATCGACCACTCATCGATTTTCATGGGTCCTTCGGAGGTCATGCCCTTGAGATCCATCTCGACGGGCGCGGTCATCGCGATGTCGCGCTTCTTGATGTGGTTGAAGAGGGGCCAGAAGGCGATGTTCGAGCCGGCGCGAGGGCCGGTTTCCTTCATCGTCACTACGGCGCGGCGGGCGGCGGGGTATCGCTTGATCTCGAACGCGCCGGGCGGCGTGGGCGCTGGGTAGCCGACCGGCAGTGGTGCTTCTGTGGCGGCTGTGCCGGTCTGGTAGAGATCGCCCGTCTGCGTGATGGTGGCGGTCATGTCGCCACCCACGCGGAGGGACTTGCCCTCTTCGAGCGGCGCGGTGGTGACGAGGCCGGGGACGAAGATCGGGTTGAGCGTGGGTTCGCCTACGGGTGATGCGGGCGTCGAGGGAGCCGCGGGCTGCGTGACTGGTGCTGGCGGCACGGCGGGCTGCTGCGCACCGGACTGAAGTTGGGCCAAGGCTGATCCCATGGTTGCGACGATCACGCGAGTCATCATTTCCGTATCTCCAGAGTCCCCGAGATGGCTCGGGGAATCATCAGTTCGATGTGGATCGGCTTTGGATTCGGTTGGAGTCTGGTTGGGCATACCGTCGCGCGTGGCGAAAGTGCGTCGGGTCAATCTTGCGGTAGCGGCGAAGACGGCGACGGGTGGCCGTCGCGTGCGTGGTCGCGTGGGGCGCGGGGGTGAGGCAGCGACTGAAGACGTGGCGCGGCCGCGGCTCACGGGGCTGGAGCAGGTTGAGGCGTGGTTCGCGTCGCGCAGGTGGACGCCGTGGACGTTTCAGCGCCAGGCCTGGGCCGCGTTTGGCGGCGGTGCTTCGGGGCTGATCGAGGTCGCGACGGGCGCGGGGAAGACGTACGCGGCGTACATGGGGCCGCTGGCTTCCATGATTGATGAGATCGATGAGCTTGATGAGAGTGGCGGCGGGAAGCTCGCGGGTGTGCGTGTGCTGTATGTGACGCCGCTGCGGGCGGTGACGCGGGACATTGAGAAGGCGCTGCTGCTGCCGATTCTCGAGATGGGCCTGGCGCTGACGGTGGAGGGAAGGACGGGCGACACCTCGGCCGCGACGCGTGCGAGGCAGCGCGATCGGCTGCCGAATGTGCTCGTGACGACTCCGGAGTCGCTGTCGCTCCTGCTGACGAGGGAGAAGGCGCGCGAAATGCTCTCGACGCTGCGCTGCGTGATCGTGGATGAGTGGCACGAGCTGCTCTGCTCGAAGCGCGGAACGCAGGTTGAGCTGGCGCTCGCGCGGCTGCGGCGATGGGCGCCGGGAGTGCGGACTTGGGCGATGTCGGCGACGCTGCCGAATCGGGAGATGGCGCTGGGTGCGGCGGTGGGGGTTGGGGCCTGGGGGGTTGAGTTGGAAGAAGAGCCAGCGGGGACCGCCGGGCTACACAAGGCAGGGCTACCCAAGGCAGTGCTACCCAAGGCCGTGGTCGTGACGGGTGAGATGCATCGGCCGATTGTGATTGAGAGTGTGCTGCCGGGGGAGGACTCGCGACTGCCTTGGGCTGGGCACCTTGGGCTCTCGATGCTGCCGGATGTGGTGGCTTCACTCGATGTTGAGGTGCCCACGATCATCTTTACCAACACGCGGTCGCAATCGGAGCGGTGGTTCCATGCGATCCAGGTGCTGCGGCCGGAGTGGTCGGCTGTGATGGCGCTGCACCACGGATCGATCGAGCGAGACGAACGCGAGCGGGTGGAGTCGGGGCTCAAGGATGGGTCGCTGCGGCTGGTGATCGCGACGAGCTCGCTGGACCTTGGTGTTGATTTCTCGCCGGTGGAGCGTGTCTATCAGATCGGTTCCCCGAAGGGGATTGCGCGGATTGCGCAGCGTGCGGGGCGTGCGAGCCATCGGCCGAATGTGGCGTGCCGCATCCTGTGCGTGCCGACGCATGCGCTCGAGCTCTTTGAGATCGACGCGGCCCGCCGCGCGCTGCTGGCGGGTGAGGTGGAGGCCCGCTTCACGCCCGACAAGCCGCTTGACGTGCTGGCGCAGCACCTCGTGACGTGTGCGCTCGGCGGCGGCTTCGTGGCGGATGAGCTCTTCGAAGAAGTGCGTACGGCGTGGTCGTATCGCGCCTTGACGCGGCAGGAGTTTGACTGGGCGCTGGCGCTCGTTGAACGTGGCGGTGGGACGCTTTCGGCGTATCCGGAGTTCTGCCGCGTGCGTGCGCAGGGCGGGCTTTACCGCGTTGTGGGCGCGCGTGTGGCGCAGTTGCATCGGCTGAATGTGGGGACGATCGTCGGTGATGCTTCAGTAGACATCCGCTACATGAGTGGGCCATCGCTTGGCCGCATTGATGAGGGGTTCATTGCGCATCTCAAGGAGAATGAGCGTTTCGTCTTCGCTGGCAAGGTGGTTCGATTTGCGATGTTCAAGGACCTCGTCGCGTACGTGCGGCCTGCGAAGGGATCGACGCTGAACACCGTGCTGTGGCCGGGGACGCGGCTGCCGATTTCGGAGAGTCTGGCGGAGGCGATTCGCGGCTCGCTGGAGCACGCGGCGCGAGGGGTGCTGGATTCGCCGGAGTTGCAGGCCGCGGGAGCGCTGGTGGCGACGCAGCTGCGGTGCAGTGCGATCCCGCGTGCCGACCAGACGCTGATGGAGATCGCGGCGACGCGCGATGGGGAGCATCTGTTTGTCTTTCCGTTTGAGGGGAGGCTCGTGCACGCGGGGATCGCGGCGGTGGTTGCGATGCGGATGGCGCGGATCGTGAAGGCGACGTTCGCGACGGCGGTGAATGACTATGGGCTTGAGATCCTGGGGCCGAAGGGGCTGGGGATGGCGGAGCTTGTGAGCCAGCACTCCGCGGCGTTGTTCTCGCCGGAGCAGCTCGCGAGCGATGCGGTTGAGAGTCTGAACATGTCGCAGCTGGCCAAGTCGCAGTTCCGCGAGGTGGCGCGGGTGGCGGGGCTGGTCTTTGAGAATGGGCCGGGCTCGCGCAAGTCGGCGCGGCACGTGAGCGCGTCGTCGTCGCTGCTCTTTGATGTGCTGACGGAGTTCGATCCTGAGAATCTCCTGCTGCTGCAGGCGCGGCGTGAGGTGCTGGAGAAGCACTTTGAGCAAGGCCGTCTGGCGCGAACGATGATGCGCGTTGCGGGGTCGGAGATGTTGATCGTTCGGACGGAGCGTTTGACGCCGCTGGCTCTCCCGCTGGTGGTGGAGCGGCAGTCGGCAACGCTCTCGAGTGAGACGATCGCGGATCGGGTGCGGCGGATGCGTGCGGAGTGGGAGAATGAGGCGTGAGTGAGACGTCGCATGAGCAGCGTGGTGTCTTGCCCGAAGGGGCGATTGTGCTCTCGCACGGGGGCGAGACGCTCTGGCTCTTGCGTGAGCGAGCGGCGTACTGGGTCGAGCGTTCGACGCTGCTGATTGCCGATGTGCACCTGGGCAAGGCTGAGGCGATGCAGGCTCATGGGGTTGCGGTGCCGGCGTGTGTCGGTGATGAGTCGCTGACTCGAATCTCGCATGCGGTGAAGGTCACGGGGGCGAAGCGTGTGATCGTGCTTGGTGACCTGCTTCACGCGCCGGTGGGCGTGACGGCGGGACTGCTGGAGCGTGTGTCGCGATGGCGCGGGACGCTGGAGGCGGATCTGTGTCTGGTGCCGGGGAATCACGACGCCGCGGCGGCGCGGGTGGTGGGGGTGTGGGGCATTCGGCTGCTGGAGGCGGTGCATGAGGAGGGTGGGCTGACGCTGAAGCATGTGCCGCCACCGGGGCTGGTGGAGCGGGCGCACGTGGCGGGGCATGTGCATCCGGCGCTCAGCGTTCGGACCGGGCGCGGTCCGGGAAAGGTGGCGTGTTTTCACGTCTGCGGCGGGGAAGCTTGCGGCGGCGGGAGTGGGGGTGGGAATGGAGGCGGGACGCTGGTGTTGCCAGCCTTCAGCCGCTTTACGGGCGGGGTTTCGGTGCGGCGTGTGCGGGGCCAGCGGCTCTTTGCGGCGACGGATGAGGGTGTGGTGGAGGCATGAGGCACCGGGTGGGGCCTCTTGAGATGGTGTGGTACAGTCAGCGGCACGTGCAAGAAAGACAGTGCCTTGTGGAGATGTCAGATGGCCAGCAGCGCCGAACATGATGCCCTGCTCGACCGCGCACTTGCGGGCGACTCACGCTCGCTGGTGCGGCTGCTTGAGGCGCTGGGGCCGGTTGTGCGGGCTCGGATCGAGCCCAAGATCTCGCACCAGCTTCGCTCGTCGCTGGACCCGGACGACGTGATGCAGGTGACGTACATCGAGGCGGTGACGCGGATCTCGACTTTCCAGAGTGGCGGGGCGGCGGGCTTTCTGGCGTGGATCTCGCGGATGGCGGAGAACAATCTGATTGATGCGGTTCGCGCGCTGGAAGCAGCGCGGCGGCCGGATCCCTCGAAGCGACTGGGGGCGCAGTCGCCCTCGTATGCGGAGTCGATGGCGTCGCTGGTGGACATTCTGGGCGCGACGAGCACGACGCCGAGCATGTTTGCGGCGAGGGGTGAGGCCGCGAGCGCGATGGAGCGGGCGCTGAGTTCGCTGCCGCCGGATTATGAGAAGGTGATCCGGATGTATGACCTCCAGGCGCGACCGATCGAGGAGGTCGCGGCGGCGATGAGCAAGTCGCAGGGAGCGACCTTCATGCTGCGGGCCCGGGCCCATGACCGGCTTCGGGAGGCGATGGGCGGGGACGCGGCAAAGTTTTTTTCGCAGGCACCGTGAGTGCGGGCGGGATTCTGCGTTGGCGAGAGTGAAGGGCCAGGAACCAGCACGTGACAACGTCAGGCGAAACAGATCCGTTGGGTGGCGGCAAGCCCGATGCCTCCGCGCGCGAGCGGAACCTGATCGAGGAGGCACTGCGGCAGGGGACGCCCCGCGCGGTGGCGGCAGTGATTGCCGAGTCGCTGCCGCCGGATGGCACGTTTCCGGGGTATGAGCTGATCCGCGAGATCCATCGCGGCGGGCAGGGCGTGGTGTATCAGGCGATCCAGACGTCGACGCGACAGAAGGTCGCGGTCAAGGTGCTGCATGGCGGGCCGTTCAGCGGATCATCGGGGCGATCACGCTTCGAGCGCGAGGTGCAGGTCCTTGGGCAGCTCAATCACCCGAACATCGTGGGGATCCATGACTCGGGCGTGACGGCGGATGGGTCGTGCTTCTACGTGATGGATTACATCGCGGGGCGCACCCTGGACGAGGTGATCGCTTCGGGCAAGCTCTCGATTGAGGAGACGCTGAAGCTCTTCGCGAAGATCTGCGATGCGGTGAACGCGGCGCACCTGAAGGGAATCATCCACCGCGATCTCAAGCCCGCGAACATCAGGATTGATGGGAGCGGCGAGCCCATCGTCGTGGACTTTGGCCTTGCGAAGATCGTGCTGCCCGACATGGCGGCGGATGAAGGGTCCGGGCAGCAGCGGATGATGTCGATGACGGGGCAGTTCATCGGCTCGCTGCCATGGGCGAGCCCCGAGCAGGCCGAGGGGATCCCGGGCAACATCGATGTGCGGACGGATGTCTATTCGCTGGGCGTTGTGATGTACCAGATGCTGACGGGTCAGTTCCCGTACGCGGTCGTCGGCAAGATGCGCGACGTGCTGGACAACATCCTGCGCGCCGAGCCTGCGCGGCCGAGCACTGTGCGGCGGCAGGTGAACGATGAGGTCGAGACGATCGTCCTCAAGTGCCTCAGCAAGGAGCGGGAGCGCCGGTATCAGTCTGCGGGCGAGCTTGGGCGCGATATCCATCGGTATCTCAAGGGCGAGCCGATTGAGGCCAAGCGCGACAGCGGCTTGTACATGATGAGCAAGGCCCTGCGCCGGTATCGGGCGGCGGCGCTTGTCGCGTGCGGCGTGCTGGTGCTGTCGACTGGATTCTCGATTGCGATGGCTGGTCTGTATCGGCGTGCGAGTGCGGCACGAGTGGAGGCTGTGGCGGCGCTGGCCTCCGAGCAGGTCGCGCGTGAGAAGGAAGCGGCGCAGCGGGCGCGGGCCGAAGAGAACTTTGAGGCCGGGCATCGGCTCGCGATGCGGATGATGACGGACCTGCACGATGAGATTGCGGACCTGCGCGGCGCGACAGGGGCACGCGAGATGGTGCTGGAGGAAGCGCTGGCGTATGTGTCGCGGCTGCGCGCCGAGGCTGGCGATGATCCTTCGCTGCTGCGGGATCTTGCGGATGGGCATGAGCGCGTGTCGAAGCTGCAGGGTGGTGCGTATCGCAGGCGACTTGCGGAGACCGCGGCCGCGGCGGAGAATCAGGCCAGGGCACGCGAGATTCGTGCTGCGCTGCTGGCGCGGTTTCCCGATGAGGCAAGGTCGCACGCGGACATGGCCCAGAGCCTGCTGAGATCGGGTCAACTGAAGCGAGAAGCGCGCGCGACGGCGGAAGCGCGGAGCGAGCTTGAGCTTGCGAGCGTGTCGATTAGCAGTGCGCGGCGGCTGGCGGGTGCTGATGTTGCGATGAAGGCGCGGCTCGATGAGTTGGAGGCGGAGGTTGCGCGGAGCCTGGGTGACATTGACTTCAGGCTCGCTGAGGAAGCCTCTCGCATTGCTGATGCGGGGGGCGACGGCGCAGCGGCGGCACGCTCACGGGCGGAAGCGCTGGTCGCGATGGCGAATGAGAACTACGCGACGGCGGAGCGGATCTGGAACGCGCGGCTCGCGGCTGATTCGAGTGATCGCAAGGTGCTTCGCGCACTGGGAACCCTCGCCGACGAACGCTCCGAGGCGCTCGTCGTGCTTGCCCGCGCGCAGCGATCAAGCCTTGAGGCGGCCGGGCTGCGGACCACGATCGAGAGCATCGAGCCGCCCCTTGCGCTGTTGCGTGAGGCGCGGGCGCTCGGTACCGCTGCCCTTGTGAAGTTTGATGCGATCGCCGAGAGCCGACCTGCCGACGGTGTCGTGCAGCGTGACCGGTACCTCGCCCGTCACGCCATCGGCGTGACGTGGATGGAGGAATACGAGGTTTGGGCGAGTCTGCCGGATGATGTTCCGGAGTCCAAGGAAGGCCGGCGCGAAGCGCGGGCGCAGGCGATGAACAACTTCCTTGTGGCACTAGGCATCACCCGCAATCTCGCAAGCACAGACTCGCGGAGTCTTGAGGCGCAGCGCGATGTTGCCATCTGCCTGAACAAGGTCGGCAACGAGTTTCGCGACATTGAGAAGCTCGATGAGGCTCGTGCACACTTCGCCGAATCGCGTGACATCCGCGTGATGCTCTATCGCACGGATCCGATCCCGCGGCATCGGCTTGATCTGGCGCGGGGGCTCTTCAAGCTTGGCGATGTTGAGGTGAAGATGGCGGACAAGGCCACGGACTCGGCGGACATGCGCAAGCATCTGCAGCTCGCGGTGGGCAGCTTTCAGGAGGCGATGCAGCACTTTCAGGAGCTGGTGACGGACGGCGCGATCGCGGCGAACGCCCGCGATGTGACGCTCACGTCGCAGCGGCTGGAGGCTGCCCGGGCCCGGCTCAAGTGAGGTGGGTGGGATGGTTGAGCGTCCCATAAGGGGACTGAGGTTGCGGAAATCAGCTCTTTAGTGGGCCGTCGAGCTTCGAGGCCCTTCTGCGGCACGATCTTCGCGTTCTTTGGCTGGAGTCGATCGGCTGATGTGATACCCTGATGCGGGTATGTTTGAGAGAGGAGTGAGAGAGATGTCTCGATCCATGTGGCTGTTGGCCGCGGTTGGAAGCGCGGTGGGTATGAGCTCGATCGCTCAGGCGCAGTTGAATCGCGCGTGGGCGGCGCCGACGAGCGGCCTCTGGCGGAGTGCGGCGAACTGGTCGCCCAACACCTCTTTCCCCGACAACCTCGACGGCAATCAATACAACGCGCTGCTTGCCGTTGCGGGCAACGCGTACACGGTGAGCCTCACGGGCGGGCCGCTGCCACTGCGCAGGCTCGATGTAACATCGGTCGATGTTGAGCTGGATCTCGGCGGCAACACGATCACGGTGTCGAACGGATTCCTGATCTCGGGACAGGGGCTCATCTCGGGCAACGGCCGGATTCAGTCGGTCGCTGGCGCGTCGATGGAGTTCCGGGGCGGCAAGCTCGTGAGCGCGGGCCTGATCAACAGCCGCGGCACGCTGATCTTCAGCGATGACGACAACGACATCTGCGACACGGACATTGATCACGAGGGTGAGGGTGCCGCGTGGAGCAGCGGCGACATCATCATGGGCATGGGTGCCGACTTTCGGCTTGGAGCGGGCCGGGTGCTTGATGTGACGAGCAACGGGCGGCTTCGCTGGAACAACATGGGTGCGGCGCCGACATTCACCAACAACGGCGTCTTCCGCAAGGCTTCGACAGGATTGACTGAGACCATTGGTGTAGCTTTTTCCACGGTTGGCGGCGCCTTCGAAGTGCTCCAGGGGCAGCTTCGGACCGATGGCATCTCGACCGTGGGCAACGTCCTTTCGGAAGCGCGATACCTCGTTGCGGACAACTCGTCGCTCGACCTTGTCGGCGCCACCATTCTGACGAGCAACGCCGACATCACGCTTCGTGGTTCCAACTCGCAGTTCAATGCGCTCAACGAGCTCGCGACCAACGGCCCCGCCGCCACCCTCCGCCTCGAGCAGGGTCGAGCCTTCACCACCGTCGGCTCGCTCACCAACGAGGGCCGCCTGATCGTGGACGGGGCGTCCTCCGCCCTCTCGGTCGCGACGGACCTCACCAATACCGGCGAGATCACCCTCCGCGCCGCCAACCTCACCATCCAGCCCGGCGGCACCCTCACCAACATCTCCGGCGGCGCCCTCACCGGCGGCACCTACCTCCTCAGCGAGAACGCCCAGCTCCGCGTCGGCTCCGGCAGCATCCAGACCCTGGGCGCCCACGTCGAGCTCTCTGGTGCCTCCGCCGACTTCCGCAACACCGCCACCGGCGAGTCCGTTCTCGCACCGCTCCGCACCATCACCGGCTCGGGCCGCCTCGCCATCGACGCCGGCCGCAACTTCACCACCCAGGGCGACATCACCGTCCAGGCTGGCGGCTCGGTGCGCGTCGGGCCGGGCACGAACCTCGTCGTCAGCGGCGTCGTCACCAACCTCGCCGCCGGCACGCTCACCGACGGCGCCTTCGAGGTCCTGGGACGCCTGCAGTTCAACGGTGCCAACATCCAGCTTATCAACGCCGAGGTCTCCCTCGACGGTTCCGGCGCCGAGATCGTCGACGAGGCCGGCCTCAGCGCCCTCCGCGGGCTCACCGAGATCGGCACCGCAGGCAACGCTTCGATCACCAACGGCTTCAACCTCGCCGTCACCGGCGGCCTCGACCAGCGCGGCCGCGCGTCCGTCGGTGCCGGCTCCACCCTCACCGTCCCGGGAACGCTCTCCCAGTTCGCCGGAGCCACCACCACCCTACGCGGCGGTACCATCCAGACCAACGCCTTCAACGTGCTCGGCGGCACCCTCGCCGGCAACGGCACCATCAACGGACGTGTCGTCAGCGATGGCATCATCAGCCCCGGCTTCTCTCCCGGGCTCCTGGAAATCACCGGCGACCTAGACCTCAATCTCGCCAGCGAACTCGTGATCGAACTGGCCGGCCTCCTGCCCGGTGCCTTCGACGTCGTTGCCATCACCGGCGATCTCACCTTCGAGTCCGCCCTCGCGGGCACGCTCCGCATTTCCCTCCTGGACGGCTTCCAGCCCGGCCTCGGCGACACCTTCGAGATCATCACCTTCGGCTCGCGCGTTGGCGGCTTTGCCTCTTTCGCTGGGCTGAATCTCCCCAACGGGCTGCGGCTGGATCCGGTGTATGAGGATCAGCGGCTGGTGCTGGTCACGGTTCCATCGCCCGGCGCGTTGGGCGTAGTGGCGATGTCCGGACTCGCAGTTGGGCTTCGTCGTCGGCGGTAAATGCCGCTGCTGGCGGCGGTCGTGAAACGCAAGGGACGATCGGCCTAAGAATCCTGCATGGGCTGTCTGCTTGCACTTTCCGGCTGGTTCTTCCCGCGCATCGTCATCGTCGCGCTGGTGATCTTCGGCGATTACATCGGCCGCGCGTACGACACGACCGTGTGGCCTCTGCTGGGCTTCTTCTTCATGCCCTTCACGACCCTCGCCTACGCCATCATCCAGAACGAGGGCGGCGGGCTTCAGGGGTGGTGGATTGCGTTCTTCGTCTTCGCGGTGCTGGCTGACATCGGCGTGATCGGTGGCGGCTCCAGCACCGCGAGCAAGAGGCGCAAGGTGCGGGCTGCGTGAACGCGGATTTAGAGAGCGTGGGTATCGCAATCGCGTCGCGTCATCCTGATCACTCCAGGCCCCGCCACGGCTCGGCGCTGAATGTGGGGTTGAACTCCGCAACGGCCTTGTTTCCAAGGCCAAAGTAGCGGACCTTCTTCCCCGTGGTCACGAGGAAGATGAGCCAGAGCTTCTGATCGGTCCGGCTCTTTGAGATGGTCGGAAGCTCCTTCGCCGCGGCGATGGGCGAGCCGGGCAGGTAGCGCAGCCGCGCCTTGTTCATGTCCATGGAGGCGTAGCCGACGGCGAGGTACTTCTGCCCCTGCTCATCGACCAGCACGGGTGGCTGCTCCGGTCCCGCGGCGGTCGCGACCGGATGCGTCATCCCGAACTTGCTCGCGGGCCCAACATCGACGATGACCATCTGCACATCCGGCGATGTTCGGATGTCCTCGACGCGGCGCACGCGGTCGACGCCGGTGTCGGCGAGCTGCGAGACTTCAACCTCGGTCTCGCCCTGGATGATGAGGTTGCGTGCGTGCTCGCTCAGGACTTCAAGGCCGGGTGTCTCGCCTCGGACGAAGGCGATGGGAAGGCGATTGACGACCCAGATCCCATCGGGCACGCCGACGCCGCGCTGCCCGCCCACGCCGCCCTTGGCGGATGTGCCCGAGCCCACGACGCGCCGTTCATCCGGGGGCATCTGGTTGCGGGCCGCCGCGCCACCGCCGCCTCCTGTGCCGGGTGGTGTGGAGGTGTCGCAGGCCGGCAGCAGTGAAACAGCTGCGATGGTGATCGACCGCAGCGCGATCGCGAGGCGGCGGCGGACACGCGTGGTGGACGTTGTTCGCATCGCTGGACCTCCCTGGTGCATCGTCGGAGCCTGAATGTCCTCTTGAGCCTGAGCGCGGCGGCCGAACTCTTACAGCTTCCGGTCCAGCAAGCGATAACTGATGGCCTCGAGCACGTGATCGACCGTGACGTTCTGCACGCCCGCGATGTCGGCGATGGTTCGCGAGATGCGCCGGATCTTGTCGTAGGCGCGGGCCGAGAGGCCCAGCTGCGTCATCGCGTCGCCGAGCACGCCGCGGGAGGCGTCGTCCAAGGGTGCGAGTTCGTCGAGTTGCTTGCCCGAGAGGCGTGCGTTGGGCGCGGTTGGTCCTTGCCGCTGCGTCTGGATCGCTCGTGCCTTCTCAACTTGATCACGCATCGAGCGCGTGCTCGTGCCAGCGCTTGGTGCGGTGTCGCCGAGGGCGCTGCCGCGTTTTCCCGATGCGGTGCGCGAGAGTTCCTTCCACGGCACCGCCGGCGCCTCCACGTGCAGATCGATGCGGTCCAGCAGAGGCCCGCTCAGCCGCTCCATGTAGCGCTCCATCTCGCGCCGGCCGAACTCACCCTTGGGCATGTCGCCCTTTGGTGTTGGGTTCATCGCCGCGATCAGCATGAAGTTGGCGGGGAAGCGCACGGCCGAGTGTGAGCGTGCGATCGTGACGACGTGATCCTCAAGCGGCTGGCGCATGGCTTCGAGCACGTCGCGTGGGAACTCCGCGAGCTCATCGAGGAAGAGGACGCCGCGGTGCGAGAGGGAGATCTCGCCGGGCCGCGGCACCATACCGCCGCCGACGATGGCGGGCGTGCTCGCCGTGTGGTGGGGCGTGCGCACGGGTCGCGTCGTGACGAGCCCCTGCCCGGGCGCGAGCTGACCTGCGGCGGAGTAGATCCGCGTGATCTCGACGGCTTCCTCTGGCGTCAGTGGCGGCAGCACGCCCGGGAGTGCCTTGGCCATCATGGTCTTGCCGGAGCCAGGCGGCCCGAGCATGAGAAGATTGTGCCCGCCCGCCGCGGCGATGACGATGGCTCGCTTGACTGCTTCCTGGCCGCGCACCTCCGCGAAGTCGATGGGCGCCGTGGCCTGCGTGAGCAAGCCCAGCACATCGGGCGTCGGCATCGGGACTGGCTCGAGCGCGCCGGTGAGAAGGCCGACAACTTCCGCGAGCGTGCGAACGCCGTAGACCTCGATGCCCGCCACGACGGACGCCTCCGCGGCGTTGTCGGCCGGGACCATGATCGCCGTGCAGCCTCGAGCCTTTGCCATCGAGGCCAGCGCGAGCGAGCCCTTGATTGGCCGCAGGCGACCATCGAGCGCGAGCTCCCCCGCGAAGCAGATCTTGCGATAGTCGAGCGGCTCGTGCTGCGTTTCGAGCGTGGACTGCCCGGGCCTTACGCCCGCGGCGACAGGCCGCGGTCGCATCATCCCCTGCACCACCAGAATCCCAACCGCGATCGGCAGGTCATAGACGGGCCCCTCCTTCCGCACATCCGCCGGCGCGAGATTCACGACGATCTTGCCCTGGGGCCACGCGTATCCGCTGTTGGCCATCGCTGCCCTGACTCGCTCGTGCGCCTCACGCACGCCCGTGTCAGGAAGGCCGACGATGATCGGTCGAAAGCCCTCGGGAACGTTCTCCGCGAGCGCGTGATCGACCTCGATCTCGCACGGTAGTGCGTCGATCCCTTGGAGCAAGTACGATTGAACCCTCGCGAGCATGTGCAGAGTGTACCGAACTGGAGGCGAACTGGTGGCGACACTCAACCAAGAATCTTGCGAATCCCAAGATGGGCACCTCGGCGGGGTCGCGGAGGCCGTCGCAGAAGCCGCCGTGGCGAGCGGGGACTTGGCAGATGTGGGTGCCCGCTCCGCGCTCCTGCGGGCGATTGCCGCGGCATTGGAGGCAGGGCGCGGGGGCATCATCGCGGCCGCAGCAGCGGAGACGGCGCTGACGCCCGAGGAGCTCGCCCCCGAGTTTGGCCGCATGGTCGGCGTGCTGCGGCAGTTTGCGGATGTGATTCTGCGGCCTGAGGCGTGGCGGCCGG
This sequence comes from Phycisphaerales bacterium, assembly GCA_040399065.1. Classification (GTDB taxonomy): domain Bacteria; phylum Planctomycetota; class Phycisphaerae; order Phycisphaerales; family UBA1924; genus JBBASU01. The sequence continues at coordinate 118,013 of JBBASU010000003.1, forward strand.
CGAGTGATGACGCGGTTGCGCCGGAACTGCTCGCGAGCTCGCCACCGGTGGGGCCAAACCATGCGCTGCGCTCGAGGCTTGTGCCGCTGGGGCGCGTGGTGGCGGTCTTTGGAGCGAGCAACTTCCCGCTGGCGTATGGCGTGATGGGGACCGACGGAGCCTCGGCACTCGCGGCGGGATGCGCGGTCGTGGTAAAGGAGCACCCGGCCCATCCGCGCACGGGCCGGTTGATCCACAGTGTGGTGCAACAAGCCGCGGCCTCCTGCGGCGTCGCGCCCGGTGTGGTTGGTTACATCCGCAACGAAGACCCGCGCGACTTCGCACCCGCGCGGGCGCTGGTCGCGCATCCCGATGTCGCGGCGGTCGGGTTCACCGGATCGGTCGGTGCTGGTATGGCCATCGCTGACATGGCCCGCGCGCGGGCTCGTCCGATCCCCGCATTCTGCGAGATGGGCTCCGCGAATCCGATCTACATCACCGCTGATGCGATGCGAGATCGATCAGAGGAGATCGCGTCGGCACTCGCGGCCTCAATCCTCGCTCGATTCGGGCAGCAGTGCACGCGCCCGGACATCATCGTGTGTCTCGGTGATGAATCTGAGATCAGGCGGAGCCGCTTGGTGGGCGACATGGCGGCCGCCATCGCAGCCTCTCCGGCGCGAGAGATGCTCTCGCCGTGGATCGCGGCCTCTTATGCGAAGCGGTTGCGTGAATGCGCTGCATGCGAGGGTGTTGAGGTACTGGCTGGCATGCCCGCAGCGAAGCATGACGAAGCCAGCCGCCGCGGTGTGCCGAGCCTCCTCTGGGCAGGGCGCGACGCACTCGCGCGAGGCGCGTCGCTTCGTGATGAGATCTTCGGACCCGCGGCGGTGGTGACGGCCGCCGCGACCGTTCGTGACATGGTCCCGCTGCACCCAAGCCTGACAGCGACGATCTGGAGCGGTGTTGACGCCGCGAAGGATGAGCAAGTGCGGCCGCTCTTTGAGCGAGCCGTGGCGAGCGCGGGACGCGTGATCTTGAACGGCGTCCCCACGGGCGTGCGCGTCGCGGAAGCCATGGTGCACGGTGGCCCATTCCCCGCAACGAACCAGCCACACTCAACGGCGGTGGGGCCGCGGGCGATGGAGCGATGGCTGAGGCCGGTGTGCCTGCAGGGGTGGGGTTCCTCTTTGTGGATGTAGCTCAAAGGTAGTTTCAATCTTTGAGCAAGAGTACATCAGCAGAGCTTGACACACGCCCCCCCCCCCTCGGTAGTCTCGTGGTATGGAGATCCTCATGAAGAATGCATGGTCTGTGATTGCGATGGGCGTGCTTGCGATCAGCGGAGTGGCGACGACTTCTGCAATTGCCCAAGGCGTGGGTGGAGCGGACTTGATCGGCGGATTCGCCGCACAGGACTTCTTTGTTCCTGCAAACGTGCTGCGCAAGTTCGACCAAGACACGGTCATCGACGTTCCGGGAAACATTGTGATTGAAGGCTCGCTCTCGATGGCAGATCGTGGTCTTGCCGATCTCAATCGACGTGGATTCGATCTCACGCTGCGCGCGGGTGGTGTGATTGTGATTTCCGGGTCAGTCGTCGCCGGTCGGGGGGGAATCGGCTTTCCGAATCAAGTGGGTGGAGATGCCGGAACGCTTCGCTTGGAGGCACCAGCGATCGTGCTCACGCACTCCGACGTACTGAGTGGGAGTCAGGGCGGTCAAGGTGGACGAGGTGGGATGGCCGGTGGTCGCGGGGGCGATGTGATCTGCGTGGGTGATGTTTCGCAACCGGTGGGAAGAGCGCTCGTCAAAGGTGGTACCGGAGGCAAGGGCGGCGACGGTCTACCGGGTAATCGCACCAACAGAAACGGCTTCAGCGGTGGTGTTGGAGGTCAAGGGGGAGACGCTCGGATTGAAGTGCGTGGTGGGATTGTTGGAAATGCAGACGGAACTCCTGGAACTCCGGGCGCGGAGGGCATCAAGATTGAGGGTGCAGCGGGTCTGAATGGACTTGCAGTTTCGAATCCTTGTACCGCTGGAAACGCCGGTGGTGCCGGTGCCGATGCGCAGGGAGGCACTGGCGGGCAGGGCGGAAACGGGGGACACGCCACTGGTAACTTCGGGCTTGGAGGAACGGGTGGTAATGGCGGCGTCGGAGGAAATGGAACCGGTGGCAAAGGAGGAGCAGGCAGTGCTGCGACGGATTGCTGCACACCCGTTGGACCAGGAAGGTCTGGCGGTGGAGGCGGAGACGGTGGCCGAGGCACTGGAGGAAGCGGTGGAATTGGAGGCAACGGGGGAAATGCAGTTGGCCACGAGTACTCGGGTGGGAATGGTGGCAATGGCGGCAACGGCGGAAACGGATTCGGAGGCAATGGAGGTAGTGGAGCCAAGGGAGGAAAGGGCGTGCCTTTTGGTAGCGGCGGCGGCAAGGGAAGTAGGGGTCTTTTCACGGTTGGGCAGGCGGGCTTGGGAGGTGTTGGTGGGCTAGGCGGAAGTTCGACTGGTAAGCCTGCCGGAGTAAATGGGAATCCAGGTCAAACCGGTGCCGGTGCAACCGGCATTGATGGCCAAGTCGGCGCTAACGGCGATGTGTGCGGCGGCGGTGGCGGCGGCGAGAACGGACTTCCGGAATAAAAAACCTCGTGACGGCCACGAGGTTCCTGCGTCGAAGTCTTCGTCTATCTCAGTTGCGGCTGTTCAGCTTGCTCAGCAGCCGCAGGATCTCGAGGTAGAGCCACACGAGCGTGACCATGATTCCGAAGCCCACGTACCACTCCATGTACTTGGGGGCGCCGTTGGCGGCACCCTCCTCGGCCATCTGGAAGTCCATGATGAGGTTGAAGGAGGCCAGCGCGATCACGAAGAGGCTGAAGCCGATGCCGATCATGCCGCTGCCGTGAACGCTCGTGAGGAAGGGAATGCCGAAGAGTCCAAGGCCCATCTGAGCGACGTAGAAGAGCGCCACGCCCATGGTCATGCCGACCACGACCTTCTGAGCCGTGCCGCCAAGACGCAGGATGCCCGCGGCGTATCCGATCGAGATCGCGCCCGCAACGGCGACGGTGAGGCCAACCGCCTGACCGATGAGGTTGACGCCGCCAACGTTGACCTGCTTGAACTGCTCCGCGTAGATGACGGAGATGATGCCGACGGCCGCACCCTTCACGATGGCGTAGACGGGCGAGAGGATGGGCGCGAGTGTGGGCTTGAACGAGATGATCAGGGCGATGACGAGGGCACCGATGAAGCCACCGAAGATGAAGGGCATCTGCAGCTGCGGGTTGGTGCGCACGAGCCCGACCGAGAGGACGGCCGATGTCGCGAGGATTGCGACGAGGATTCCGGCCTTGATCGCGGTGCCGCGGACCGTCATGGTCGTCGTGCGTGCCGCGGCGGATGACTGGAGCTGATCGAGGAAGTTACCCTCGAAGAGTTCGGGCTTCAGAACCGGGTTGCCTGTTCGCATCTTGATTCCCCTTTGTTGCGAGCGCTGTCGCGTGTACTGTCGAGCTTGCGGGCGTGAGACTTTTCTATCGGCATTTGCTCGGAAACTGTACCGAGGTCGTTTCAGAAAGCCACTTTCGGACGTGTTCGTGGGCAATTGACGCCCGTTTCTGCCTGCAGGGACCGCTCGGGTCGTAACATCTCCCAGCATGGTGCCCACGCCGCTCAACAGAGTCGATTCCAACGCGCTCACGCTCCCGGAGCTCTACGCACACCTGGCGGGGTCGGGCCTCATCACGAGGCTGCTGGAACTCGCTCGCGATGAGGACCTTGGGCCGCCGGGTGCTCTCCTCGGAGGCAGCGGTGACATCACCAGCGCGGCCTGCTTCCCAGCGACCAACGCCCATGGCGTCGCCTCCTCGCCGAGTGTGTCCCCGAGCGTCTCGCCTCGCGTCTCTCCACGCGTCAACGCCCGAATCGTCGCCCGCCGCCCCGGCGTCATCGCCGGACTTGCCGCAATCCCGGAGACGCTGCGTCTCTTCCCCGGCTCGCTCGAAGCTGACGTGATCGTTGCCGACGGCGCGAGCGTCCAGGCCGGGCAGACGCTCGCAACCATCTCGGGAGCTCGTGAGCATGTCCTCGTTGTCGAGCGCACGCTGCTCAACCTGATCGGGCGACTCTCGGGGATCGCAACGCGCACAGCGATGTTCGCCGCGGCGATCCCTGCCGGGTTGCCCGCGCGACTGCTCGACACTCGCAAGACCACGCCGGGCCTGCGCGTGCTTGAGAAGTACGCCGTGCGCTGTGGTGGGGGACTCTGCCACCGTCTCGGACTGCACGACGCCGTGCTGATCAAGGACAATCACATCGCGGGGCTCACCATCGCTGAGCTGGGTCCCTGGGTCGCGAATGCCGCGGAACGTGGGCGGAATCTGCGGCCTGATCTGGCGTTCGTTGAGGTCGAGGTGGATTCGCTCGAACAGCTCCGGGCGATCCTCCACACGCAGCGTGAGGCCACGCCCGCGCAGCGCGTGGACTTTGTGCTCCTGGACAACATGGACCCGGCGACGATGGCCGCGGCGGTCGCGATGCGGAACGAGTTGACGCCACGGATCCTGCTCGAGGCATCGGGAGGCGTCACGCTCGACTCAATCGCGGCGATCGCGCGCTCGGGTGTTGATCGCATCAGCGTCGGCGGCCTCACTCACTCGGCGGTGCAGCTCGATGTGGCGATGGATCTCTGATGCTGTCCTCTCCGCAGAGTGCGATCAACACCCTTGCACGCCGCGTGTCGCGGCTGGCGGCGGCGGGCCGGCTTAGCAACATCAATCGCGCCGTTGTTCTCGACACATGCGGCTCAACGCAGGATGAGGCGCACCGCCTCGCGGCGGGGGTGCCGGGGCTGCTCGTCACCGCCGATCGGCAGGAGGCTGGCCGCGGGAGGCTCGGCCGCGCGTGGGCCGACACGCGCGGGCTTGGAATCGCCGCGACGTTCGTGCTTGACGCGAGTGAGCGGCCGGCAGAACTCGTCTCGCTCGCGTGCGGTCTCGCGGCGTGCATCGTGTGCGAACGGGCGTGGGCCCGGGGCCAGCATCGCACGCTCGCGCAGGGAGCACAGTCCCGCGGCGTGGGACTCAAGTGGCCCAACGACGTAGTCGAGTGCGTCGAGGGTTCTGTTCCAGACCGCAAGCTCGCGGGAGTGCTTGTTGATCGGCGCGGGAATTTGCTCCTTGCGGGGATTGGGATCAATATCGATCAGCAGGCGGAGGACTTTCCGCTGGAGATTCACGGGAAGGCCGCGTCGCTTCGGATGATTGGCGCCAACGCGCGCCGCCTGACCACGCTGACGGACCTGGCACTTGTGCTCGATGCAACGCTCTCGCTCTCGCGCGAAGCCATCGTCGCGGCGTGGCTCTCGCGAGACCTTGTTACGGGGCGAGAGGCGACGTTCGAGCATGACGGCCAGCGCTTCGACGGTCGAGTCCTTTCGATCCAGCCACTTGGCGAGATCGAGGTGCGTGTCGCGGTCGCGAGCTTCGCACGTCTGCCCGCGCTGCAGACAACGATGGTCCCCGGAACGCTGCGATAGAACCGAGTCAGTCGGCAAGGCCGCGATCAGGCCGAAGGTGTCGCGAGCTTCGCCGCTACATCGCTCGCCAGCGCCGCCCCCGCCGTGCCGTCGAGTTTCCCCGCTTTCCAGCCGATTCCGAGCCCGCTCCCATCCTCGTGCTTGGGGATGATGTGGAAGTGCACATGGAAGACGGCCTGATGGGCCGCGGCCCCGTTGTTCTGCAGCACGTTGAAGGCCGTCGCCCCCGTCGCCGCCATCACTGCCCGCGCAATCCGGGGCAGCACCCGCCCGACCGCCGCCGCGGCATCATCGCTCAGCCCATCCAGCGTCGCCGCAGGCTCCTTCGGAATCACCAGCGTGTGCCCGCGCGAGATCGGAAAGATGTCCAGGAAAGCCAGCACATGCGAGTCCTCATACACCTTGTGGCAGGGAATCTCACCGCGCAGGATCTTCGAGAAGATGGTGTCGCCCATGCCGCCATCGTACAACCCCTCCAACCAACCCGCGTTAGGCCCACGACTTCTCCGTGCCACTCCGTGAACTCCGTGGTGAACCCGCTTCGCACTTCATCAAGAAACCAAGCGAGTCCCATCGCTCTGCATCAACACGGGGCACACCGAGAGACACAGAGGGCCATGGAACAAGGACCTGGTCCTCAAGTAAATTCTCCTCTCAGTCTTTCCTCCGTGCCCCTCCGTGGACTCCGTGGTGAACCCGCTTCGCTCCGTTTCAACACGGAGCACACCGAGAGACACGGAGGGCCACGGAAGAGAACTTGGTCCTTATCACTCCTTCGCATCATCTCAGTCTTTCCTCCGTGCAATCTCCGTGGCCTCCGTGTTGAAAGACCAGACCTCACCCATCGGCATGTCTTCTCTGCCTCTGTCGTTCGCCGCCCCAGTGCCCCTCAATCCCATAGCATTGCGCCTTGCAGGCAACCTCCCTCCAACACCGCCCCATCCGCCTGCTCACGCCCCTGGTCGCGAGCCAGATCGCCGCCGGCGAGGTCGTCGAGCGCCCCGCCTCCGTCGTGAAGGAACTCGTCGAAAACGCCGTCGACGCCGGCGCCACGCAGATCACCGTCGACATCGAGCAGGGTGGCATCGAGCTCGTCCGCGTCACCGACGACGGCATCGGAATCCCGCGCGATGAGCTCACCCTCGCCCTCTCGCCCCACGCCACCAGCAAGGTCGAGGCCGCGGCGGACCTTGACCACATCGCCACCCTCGGCTTCCGTGGCGAAGCACTCGCCTCCATCGCCTCCGTCTCACGGCTCAGCATCCGCTCCCGCCCGCGCAGCGGCGTCACCGACGACCCGGGCGAGAGCTGGCAGGTCGATGCCGAGGGTCTCTCCATCGCGCAGCCCAGACCAACGTCCGGCCCCATCGGCACCAGCGTCACGGTCCGCAACCTCTTCTTCTCAACGCCCGCCCGACGCAAGTTCCTCCGGACCGTCGCCACCGAGCAGGAACGCTGCATCGAGACCCTTCGCCAGCTCTCGATGGCCCATCCCGCCATCGGCTTCCGCGTGACATGCGACGGCCGCACAGTCGTCGATCTCGCGCCGGGCCAGACGCCCCGCGAGCGCGCCGTCTCGATCCTCGGCAAGGAACTCGGCCCCCAGCTCCTCGAGGTGAACGCCGACGCCTTCGACGACTCGCGCGGCATCGCCCTCTGGGGCCTCGCCGGCCTTCCATCCATCGCCCGCGGCTCGGCCAAGGGCCAGATGCTCTTCGTGAACGGCCGCCCGATCCGCGACCGCACAATCCAGCACGCCATCGTCGAGGCGTACCGCGGCCTCATCGAGCCCGGCCGCTATCCCACCGCCGTGCTGATGCTGGAGATGTCGCCCGCCGCCGTCGACGTCAACGTCCATCCGCAGAAGGCCGAGGTCCGCTTCCGCGACTCCAGCCTCGTCCACTCCGTTGTCCTCCGCGCCCTCCGCGAAGCTCTCCGCCGCGCCGACCTCACCCCCGCAGCCTCCAGCCTCCGCCCAACCCTCGGCGGCATCGGATACGCCCAGCCCAGTGCGGCGGGCCAGTTCGAAGCGCCCGCTTTTGGACCCGGCCTCTCGCTCCCGACGGAGCTGCCCGGCTCGGGACTGCCGCCACAGACTCCCGACGCACGCGCGATCTCGAACTTCGTCGATGTGCTCAGCAGGCCCCAGGGCTCTGGCCAGCGCGGCCTCGGCGAGATGATTCAAGGGCCCGGCACGAGCGGCTCGGGCGTCACCCGCAGCGAGCCCGCGACGAACGAACCAACGCTGCTCAGTGCGCCAACACCCGCAACCTCCATCCTGCAGGTCCACAAGAGCTATCTCGTGACGCAGGATGAGCAGGGCGTGGTCATCATCGATCAGCATGCTCTGCACGAGCGTGTGATGTTCGAGTACCTGCTCGCGAAGGTCGCATCTGGCCCGCTCGAGCAGCAGCGACTCCTCATGCCCGCCATCGTCGACGCGACCGAGGCGCAGGTGCAGGCCCTGCCCGACCTCGCCAGCCTACTCGCACGACTCGGCATCGAGGCAACCGCCGCAGGACCACGGCAGGCCGCGGTGCACGCGTTTCCGAGCCTCCTCTTCTCGCGGGGTGTTGATCCCGTCGACTTCATGGGCGAACTGCTCGAGAAGGCCGAAGGTGGCCCGCTCGCGGCGGAACTCAAGCAGTCCAGCGAAGAGGCCATCCGCGACGTCCTCGACATGATGGCCTGCAAGGCCGCAGTGAAGGCCGGCGACGGAATGTCCGACGTCGAGCTCGCCGAACTCGTCAGGCTCCGATCCGAGGTCGAACGCTCCAGCAACTGCCCGCACGGCAGGCCCACCAGCATCCGCCTCTCGATCAAGGAGCTCGAGCGCCTCTTCGGCCGCAGCTGATCACTCACAGCAACGCCGCGCCCAGGTACACCGCCGCGAAGACCACGCCCGCCAGCGCCAAGGTCGCCACCGCGGCCTTGGACAGCGCCACGATCACCTCGCCCACTTCGTACCCCGCACGCGTCGGCCACGCCGCCAGCGCCGCAGCCCCGAACTGCACGCCCACGGCCATTCCCGCCAGAATCACGAGGAACGCCCTCGTATCCATCATCGCCAGCACCACCAGCGCGGGGATCCACAGCAGCGGCAGGAAAAGAAACAGCCCGATCGCCACCCGCCGCCGCCCCTCCGCCGACATCGCCCTCGCCTCCAGCGCCCGCCAGTTTTGTGGCAGCGCAAGGCCGCACTCCGGGCAAGCCTCCGCCACACGGGCCAGATCCGTCACCGCATAACCACAGCCCGAGCACCGCAGCTCAAAGACCTCAGGATCCGAGTACCGCGTGCGCACGAGTGCTCATCTCCGGCGGCGCGATTGCAGATACTTCAAAGGCGAATTCACCACAGAGACACAGAGATCGCAGAGCGGAAGGAAAGCCGAAAAGTGGGGCGGAAGCAGCGAAACCAGCAAAGCGTCCGGTTGCTGCTTTGGCCAAAAGCCTTCGGTCCTCACCAGTCCCCAGTCCCCAATCCCTTCCTCTCTGTGTCTCTGTGGTGAACTTCTTCTTCCTACGCGTTGTCGAGCAGCTCCACGCTCTCGAACTTCTTTCCTTCGAGCATCTCAAGGCTCGCGCCGCCGCCGGTGGAGACGTGCGACATCTTGCTCGCAAGGCCGAACTTCTCAACCGCGGCCGCAGAGTCGCCGCCGCCGACGATGCTCGTGGCGCCCGCCTCGGTCGCATTGGCGATGGCCTTCGCGACCTGCTTGGTGCCAGTGGAGAAGGGCGCGAACTCAAACACACCCATCGGCCCGTTCCACACGATCGTCTTGGCCTTGCGGATCGCCATCGCGTACTTGGTCTGCGTCTTGGGACCGATGTCCAGGCCCATGAAGCCGTCCTTGATGTGCTCCTCGAAGACCTCGATGTCGCCGGAGTTCTCGGAGAACTGCGTCGAGCAGACGTGGTCGATGGGAAGCAGCAACTCGGCCTTCAGCTTGGCCGCGAGGTCGATGGTCTTCTTCGCGTCGGCGATCTTGTCCGTCTCGACGCGGCTGGTGCCGATCTTGTGGCCCAGGGCCGCGAGGAACGTGTACGCCATCGCGCCGCCGACGATGATCGCGCTGGCCTTGGGGAGCAGGTTGTCGATGCAGCCCATCTTGTCCGAGACCTTCGCGCCGCCCAGCACCACCACGAAGGGCTTGGCAGGATTGCCGATCGCCTCGGAGAGGAACTTGATCTCCTTCTCTACGAGGAAGCCCACCACGCGCGGCTTGCCCGCCATCGCTTTCGGCACCGCGACCATGCTCGCGTCCGGCCGGTGGCACGTGCCGAAGGCATCGTTCACGTAGACATCGCCATACGCCGCGAGCTTCGCCGCGAACGCCGGGTCACCCTTCTTCTCCGCCTTGTGGAAGCGCAGGTTCTCAAGCAGCAGCACCTCGCCGTTCTTGAGCGCCGCCACCGCGCCCGCCGCCGCGCCATCCGTGCAGTCGGTGCTGGGAAACTGCACAGGCTTGCCCAGGAGCTCCGCAAGCTTGTCGCCCGCGAGCTTGAGCGAGTCCTCAGCCGAGTACCCGGTCCCCTCGGGGCGGCCCATGTGGCTCATGAGCACGGCCTTGCCGCCGCGGTCAATGATGGACTTGATGGTGGGCAGCGCCTCGCGGATGCGCCGATCATCGGTGATCGAACCACCCTCGACGGGGACGTTGAAGTCCACGCGAACGAGCACGCGTTTACCGGAGACATCGACGGCGGAGATGTTCTTCTTGGGCATAGTGGCCCAGTGTAGACGTGCGAAACGCAATCCGGAGAGACTCAGCTCCCCATGATCGAATCAAATTTCGTCCGCAGGCGAGAGAGGCCCTGGCCCTCAAGCTGGTCCTTCATGCGGCGGAGGCGCGTCGCCACCGAGGCATCAACCAGCTGGTCGCCGATCCTGAGCTTGACGCCGCCGATCATCGCCGGCTCGGTGTACGCATGGATCACGACCTCGCGTGAAAGAGCGCGAGCAAGCTGATCACGAAGACGCTCGCTCCCCTCGGCCGACAAGGGCTCGGCCGTGTACGCATCCACCTCAACGCGGCCGAGCTTGCTCTGGACGATGTTGTCGAAGGCCTGGACGATCGCGGGCAGGTGCGACATGCGCCCCTTCTTGTTCAGCACCTGCAGGAACTTCACGGTCGTGTCGGAAACGACGCCCCGGAAGATCTTGTCGATCGAGCGGCCACGGGCCTCGGCCGCGACAGACCGGCTCGACATGAACTCGCTGAACTTTGCGTTCCCGCGCGCCAGGTCAAGGATCTCCTCGAGCTCACCAAGGCACTCTTCAACGCCAGCCTTGCCAGCGCGGGCCTCAGAAAGCTCGTACAAGCTCGCGGCATACGTCCGAGCAAGCGCATCAGGCTGTGACTCAACAAGCGGCATGCAAACCTTCCTTCTTCCGGACGTCCGTCTTCTGCCTTCCGTCCTCTTCTTCCACCAGTCCCCAGTCCCCAGTCCCCAGTCCCTACCCCACTCAGTTCTTCATCGACTGCAGCTGCTGCACCGACTCCTCGATCAGGCCGTTCATGTCGCCCGGGTTCATCTGGCGCTTCAGGATCTTGCCGGCCATCGTCGTCGCGAGGTTGGTCGCCTCGCCGTAGATGTCCGCGACCGCGGCCTTGCGGGCCGACTCGATGTCGCGCAGGGCGCGCTCGCGGTTGGCCGCGAGCTCGATGTCGCTCTTGGCCTTGAGCTCCGCGGCCAGCGCCGTCTGCTGGGCCCGGGCCTGATCGATCATCTTCTGTGCCTCAGCGCGAGCATGCTGCAGGCTCTGCTGGTATTCCTCGAGGGCGTCCTTGGCCTGCTGGCGGGCCATCTCCGCTGCTTCGATCTCTTCCTTGATCTTGTTCTCGCGGTCCGAGAGGCCCTTGCTGATCTTGGGCCACACGACCGTGCCGAGCACGGTGGCGCAGATCAGGAAGACCACGATCGCGGCCAGCGCCGTGAAAAGGCCCTCGTTGAACTTCGGGATCGGGCTTGCGGGACCGTCCGCCGCCAAGGAAAGCGTGGGAGAAAGAGCAACGGCCAGCGACGCAGCAAGAAGAGTGGGGCGGAACATGCGATCTACTCCGAGAGGGAGAGGAACAGAGCCGGGTACGCCGAGACAAACGTGTGATCGACCAGCAGGGAATCTGCACGCCTCGAAAACTCGTCCGGACGCGTCTCCACGTCCGGACGGTTTGGATCACTTCACCAGGGCTTAGGCGAGGAAGCCGGCGAGGACGGCGAAGAGGGTTGCACCCTCGACGAACGCCGCGGTCAGGATCATGTTGGGACCGATCTTGCCGGCAGCCTCGGGCTGACGGGCGATCGACTCAACAGCGCCCTTGCCGATCATGCCGATGCCGATGCCGCCGCCGACGACCGCGAGGCCGCCGCCGAGAACAGCCAGGCCCTTGCCCATCGAGGCGCCCGCGGCGGCCTCCTGAGCGACCGCCATCGCGGGGGCGAGCATCGAGAGTGCGCCGGTGGCCATCAGGCCCTTGAACAGGAGAGTCTTCATATCCGAATCCCTTTCTTGTTCGTGCTTCCACGAACTACGCGACCACGAGGTCAGTGCTTATGTGCCCGCGGGACGAGCCAGCAGGCTTTGGCCGGTTTTCACGCGTGCGCGTGCTCATGGCCATGGGCCTCACCATGCTCGTGGTCGTCATGGTGGGCAAGCTGCGAGATGAACACAGTGGTGAGGAACATGAACACGAACGCCTGGAGCGTCGCGACAAAGACCTCAAGGAAGAAGATCGCAATCGAGCCCACGCCCGCCGCGAAGATGATCACGGGGCCCAGCGCCAGACCGCCGCCGCCGGCCTTGAGCAGGCCCACGCCGGTCGCAATGAAGCCCAGAAGCGTCGCGAGAAGGATGTGCCCGGCCGTCATGTTTGCGAAGAGTCGGATGGCCAGCGCGAAGGGCTTGACGAACGTGCCGACGATTTCCACCGGCACGATGATCGGCCAGATGTACCATGGGGCCCCGCCCGTCAGGTGGGCGAGGTAGCCGCCGATGCCCAGCTCGCGGATACCCGCAAGGTTGATCATGAGGAACGCGATGACGGCCATCACCGCCGTTGTGAAGAGGCTTTGCGTCGCGGTGCCGCCGAAGAAGGCAATCGGATGCGCCTTGGGATCGTTCAGGTACTGAGGCAGCGCCTGAATGTCCAGCAGGGGCACCATCCCCAGCATGTTGTTGATCCACAGGAAGAAGAAGAGCGTCCAAAGGAACGGGATAAACTTCTCCGTCCGGCTCCCCAGGAGCGGACGAACAACCTCATCCCGGAGGTATACGCACAGCACCTCGATCATGTGTGCGAACCTGTTGCTCGTGACGAAACGATCCGTTCCCATGCTCTCGGGGCCCGTCGCGATCTTCTTTGCGACCCACGGGCCAACGGTCAGGAGGATCACCATCGAGAGCACGAGGTTGCCAATGTGACCGCTCCAGAGCCAGACCTTCTCCATGCCGAAGAGGTCGGCATAGATGCCCGAGGAGTGGTTCGCCACGTGCGAGACTGGATCTCCCGCCGCGAGCGTCGAGAAGGCAATCGCATCGGCGATCATGCTTGTCATGGTGTGCAGCTGGCTCATCGAGCGTCGACTCCGGTCTGAATCGCGGTGGTGGAGGGGACGTTGACCGCCCCGGACCACCGACGCAGGATCATGGTTTCAAGCACAAGCGCCGCGAACGCGGCGAGAATAAAGGCGTATCCGAACGGCTGCCGGTCCGGCGCAAACAGCATCACGCAGACCACCGCCGCAAACAGCGACCCCAGCAGCCGAGTCCCCGAAAAGGCCAGCATCGCCCCGCCGATGTTGACGCCGGGCGTCGCAACCACCGAGCGAAGCACAACGACCGCAACCAGCCCCGCCGCCAGCACGCAGCCCACACCCATCAGCGTGGACTTCATCAAGCCCGCGCTCGACTCAGATCCCGGCTGAAGGTTGGAGACCAGCACGAGGCCCGCCGCCGCGACGCACGAGGCCACGACCGAGCCAATCAGCTGGCCAGCGGGAATCGGCGGGATGGTGGGCTCGGTCTGGTTCATGGTGGAGAAGACGAGATGCGTGGGCGAGAGTCACAGAGCGAAGAACGGTCGTTCAACCCGGCCAGAGGCCGTTCCGAGGGGTCCAATAGTAGCCACTCGTTCGGGCAATTCCGCGCCACCGATCAGGATCGCGGCGTGCTACTTCGCGGATGGCTTCTTGTCGCGTGGTGGGGTCTTCTCGCGAGTCTGTCCCTTGGGTGGGGCGTCCATCGCCTTGTACATCGCGCTCGCGCCGCGGATCGTCCGGACCATACCCCCCACAAGCCCGAACATCGCACCAACGACCGTCCATGTGCGGCCAGAGCCGATCACGTACGTGTCCACAAGCCAGCCCGCCCCGGCGCACACGATGAGATACACACCAAGTTCAAAGGCCAGCCCATACGCCACCGACATGGATGACGTGGTGGTGGCCCCGCCAGACTTGCCGCCGGTCGTCGATGCCAGTGGTGACACACCCGCTGGCTTCTTGCCTCGCAATTGTTCAGGAATCTCGGGGCTGCTGACGGAGGCACGATCGAGCGCTGCCTGAGCAGCGCGGATCGTCTTCTCCGCGCGGTCATACGCCTCGCTGCTGTCGTCATCTGGAGGCGATGGAATGGGCGTTGGTGGCATGGTGTGATTCGTGAACGAATCGATCAGAGAAAAACCAAAGCGCCGGCCGGGACGGCCGGGCTACCCAAGACGCTACGACCCAAGGCAGCAACCGGAATCACTCACATCGCGAGCTTGAGCGCCCACTGGCGTGCGTGCTTGATCGCCTCGCCCGCCTTCGTGAGATCGGTTCCGCCGCCCTGCGCTGCGTCTGGCTTACCGCCACCCTTTCCGCCCATCACCGTGCACGCCTCACGGATCCAGTCGCCAGCCTTGAGCCCCTTCGCGATCAGATCCGCCGGAACAGCCGCCGCGGCCTGCACCTTGCCACCCTGCGTGTCGATCGCAAAGAGCATGACGCCCGCGCGCGGGCACACATCACGCACGGTCTGCACCGCCGCCGCCAGCGCGTTGCGATCATCGCCCGCCTCAACAGTCTCGACGATGATAATCTCATTGGAAGTCAGCGCCGACTGCGCGAGCGAGCGAGCCTGCGCCACAGCCTGATCGCGCACCGCGCCCGCCGCGGCCTTGCCCGCGGACTTCACGCGCTCCTGCATCTCCGCAACCACGCCGCGCACCCGCGCCTTGCGCCATGAGGGGCACACGGTTGCCTCGATCTCCGCGAGCATCTGCTGTACCGCGCCCGGCAGCGCCTCATCGGGCAGCGCACGCATCGCCTCGGCCTTGCGAGAGAGCGTCTCGCCCGCCATCACCGCGGTCTGAGCAGCTTCGCCCGTCAGCGCCGTCACACGCCGCACCCCCTTCGCGACGGCCTCCTCGGCGACGAGCGCGAAGGATTGGATCAGCGCGGTGGTCGCCACGTGCGTCCCGCCGCAGAACTCCACCGACAGCTCGTTCCACGCCGTGGAGCCCGGGCTCGCGATGAGGTCCGAAACGGGCTGGCCGATCGCCACCACCCGGACCGGATCCGGATAGACCTCGCCGAAGACCGCACGCAGGCCATTGATCCCCTTCGCCGCCGCCAGTGGCGCAACCTGCGCATACACCGTGAGGTCCTGCCTGATCCGCTGCATCACCATCCCCTCCACACGCTCCAGCTCATCCGCCGAGACGGGCTGGTTGTGGGAGAAGTCAAAGCGCATGCGGTCGGGTGTCACGAGCGAGCCCTTCTGATCAACCCCGCTCCCCAGCACCTTCCGCAGCGCGAGGTTGGCCAGGTGCGTCGCGGTGTGGTTGCTCGCAGTCTTGAGGCGCCGGAGCCGATCGATCTCGAGGCTCATGGTGTCGCCCACGCGCACCTCGCCCTTCGAAACATGCCCGATGTGCAGCACATACCCGCCGAAGACCTGAACGTCCTCGACGACGAACTCGCCCCCATGCTGGCGGTCGTGCACGTTCGCGCGGCTCTCGGAGATCACGATCATCTTGCCCGTGTCATGCTCCTGGCCGCCCATCGTCGCGTAGAAGCAGGTCCGGTCGGTCACGATGCCGATGTGGCGTCCGCGCGCGATCGTGACCTTGCTGTGCTCCTCGAAGCTGTGCCCGTTCCAGATCGCCCGCACCCGCGCCGACAACCCCTTCGTCTCGAACTTCGCCGAGTCGTCGGTCGGCTCGATGTGCAGATGACGCAGCCGGGCGACCTCATCGCCCGACAGCGCAATCGCCTTCTCGCCCTCCTTCGTCTCCGTCGCGCGGCTGCGCTCCTTGGCCGCTTCCATCAGCTTCTCGAACCCGGCCTCATCAACACGGATGCCGCGCTCCTGCGCCATCTGCACCGTCAGATCAACCGGGAAGCCGAACGTGTCATAGAGCTTGAACGTGTCCTCGGCGGAAACAACCTGGCTCCTGCTCGCGACCTCCTCGAAGAGCTTGATCCCGCGATCCAGCGTCTTGCCGAAGGACTCTTCCTCTTCCAGCAGCACCTTGATCACGCGCGCAGGATCCTTCCTGAGCTCAGGGAACGCGCCGCCGAACTGCTCAACCACGGTGGGCACAAGCTGCGAGAAGAAGCCCGACCGCGCCCCCAGCACCTGACGCCCGAATCGCACCGCGCGACGCAGAATGCGACGCAGCACATACCCGCGCCCGATGTTGCTCGGCACCGCGCCGTCCGTGACCGCGAACGTCAGCGTGCGGATGTGGTCCGCGATCACGCGGTACGCCGTATCCACGTTGTCCTTGTCCTCGGCCCCGAGCTTGCCGCGATACGGCCTCGCGCCCGTGAGCTGCTCGATCTTCGCAAAGATCGGCATGAAGACATCGGTGTCGTAGTTGCTCCGGACGTTCTGCAGGATGCTCGTCAGGCGCTCCAGCCCCATGCCCGTGTCCACATGCCGCGCGGGCAACGGGCGAAGCGTGCCGCCAGCCTCGCGGTTGAACTGGATGAACACATTGTTCCAGATTTCAATGACATCGGGATCACTCTGGTTCACCATCGCCGCCGCGTTGCGCCCGCCGATGCGATCAAAGTGGATCTCGGTGCACGGCCCGCAGGGACCCGTGTCGCCCATCTCCCAGAAGTTGTCCTTCATGTTGCCCGGCAGCACGTGGTTCGGCGGCAGGTGCTTCAGCCACAGGTCGCGCGTCTCGATGTCCGCCGGCACGTTCAGCGCGGCGTTCCCTTCGAAGTACGTCGCGTACAGCCGCTCCCGCGGCAATCCATACACCTTCGTGAGAAGCTCAAACGACCAGTCCACCGCCTCCTTCTTGAAGTAGTCGCCGAAGGACCAGTTGCCCAGCATCTCAAAGAACGTGTGGTGGTACGTGTCCTTGCCCACATCATCAAGATCGTTGTGCTTGCCGCCCGCGCGGATGCACTTCTGCGTGTTCGCCGCACGCTTGAGGCGGCCCATCTCCGTCGAAGGATCCGCCTGCCCAAGAAACAGCGGCTTGAACTGGTTCATCCCCGCGTTGGTGAAGAGCAGGGTTGGGTCGTCGAGCGGCACCGCCGGCGAACTTGGCACAAAGACGTGCGCTCGCTGCTTCGCAAAGTAGTCGATAAACGTCCGACGAACCCGCTCCACCGGCCAGGTCAGCAGACCAGAACCGGAACCAAGCATGGAATCAGCCTCAGACGCGGCATCGGGAAAAACGTTCGACATGGCGAGAAGATCTCCTAGAGCGCAACTCTAGGAGCCCGCTGTGCGACGCCCGCTTCTCCGCCAATCGTGCTCCCACATTGGGAAGCCTCTCCTCTGGATGGCCCGGCGATCCCCGCCGGGCCATCTTTTTCCCACTCCGACGGTCTCCCCCCGCCTGCCTCTTCCCCTCCCCCGATACACTCTCGCCTGGTGCCACTCTTCCAGTACATCGCCGTTGAAGCAACCGGCCGGCGCGTTACCGGCGTGCTCGCAGGAGCCTCCGAGCAGGCCGTCCTCGCTGAACTCGAAGCGCGGCGGCTCACGCCGGTCGAACTCGCCGAGCGTGGCGACGCCGTCGGTGCGGGCGGTTTCGGTGGCCGCGTTCCGATTCGTGCGCTGGGCGAGAGCTACCAGCAGATCGCCGACATGCTCGCCGCGGGCGTTCCGCTTATGCGGGCCCTCCGTCTGCTTGGCTCGATGAAGAGCCGTCCCAAGCTCGCGGCCCTCTACCGGGCTTTGGCCGAAGAGGTCGAGAAGGGCAACGAGCTCGCCGAAGCAATGTCCAAGACGCCGCGCGTCTTCGCCCCGGTCCACGTCGCGATGGTCCGCGCGGGTGAGAAGGGCGGCTTCCTCGAGCAGGTGCTCGCCCGCATGGCCACCCTGGTCGTGAGACAGGCCGCGCTCCGCAGCCGCCTTGTCGACGCCATGATCTATCCCGCGATCCTGATGGTGGTGGGGCTTGTCGTTGGCCTGGTGATCTTCGCAGTCTTCGTCCCCAAGTTCCGCGAGGTCTTCAGCAAGACCGGCGGCGATCTGCCGCTGGTGACCAAGGTCGTCTTCGCGATCTCAGACGCCGTCACCACGTACTGGATGATCACCCTCGGAGTCGTGGTCGTCTCGATCATCGGCTGGATCTTCGCGCTGCGTCGCCCCGACGTGCGCGAGTGGTGGGAGGGGCGAAAAGTGCGTTTGCCGCTGCTGGGCGGCCTGATCCGCGGCTACGCGACCGCCCGCTTCTGCCAGTTGCTCGGCTCGATGCTCGCCAACGGTGTTCCGATGCTCGCGGCACTCAGCATCGCACGCGACGGCACCGGCAACGTGCTCATGACCCGCGCCGTCGATGAAGCGACAGAGTCGGTGCGACAGGGCAAGTCCCTCGCCGAGCCACTACTCGCGAGTGGCCTCGTCGGCGAGGATGTCATCGAGATGATCCGCGTCGGTGAGGCGGCGAACAACCTCGACGAAGTGCTCATCAAGGTCGGCGAAACCGTCGAGTCGCGCCTTGATCGCATGCTCGGCGTCGCTGTCAAGCTCATCGAGCCGCTCATGCTCCTAGTGCTGGCACTGACCGTCGGCACTGTCGCCGCGGGCCTCATCCTGCCGATGACGCAGATGGGAAACATGATGGGTAAGTAGAGCGAGCCAAGCAGCCTGGCCCACGCGCGGCAGATTCAGCCGAGTGGACCCTTGAGCGACGCAGATCGATGTTCGGTGCTTGGAAGTGGCCTCTCGTTTCTTCTCGTTCGGGAGGCGTCATCCCGGACCGCCGCGGGTATCATGAATGGTCAGCGACGTCCGTCCAGCGCGGCCCGTCGAGTCTGGCATTCCGGTCTGGCGCTGGTGTACGCGCCGGTGGTGTGGTTCGGAGGGCGTTGCTTCTGCACGGAGGTTGATGCATGTCCAAGATGAGCATGTCTTGTGGCGGGAATCATGGGGGCATTCGTGGGGGGAATGGGATGCGGGGTTCGTTGCGTCGCGGCTTCACGCTCATCGAGGTGATGATCGTGATCTTCATCGTGCTCGCCCTCGGCGGGCTGGTGATGTACAACCTCATGGGCTCGCGCGACAAGGCCGTTGATGGCCTCGCCAAGATCGATCACAACAGCCTGAAGGGCGCGCTCCGCACGTTCCGTCTGACCCACGGCCGCTATCCCACCGACGACGAAGGGATCAAGGTCCTCTGGGACAAGAACGCGATGCAGGATGAGGAGTCCATCAAGCTCTGGGAGAAGATCCTCGAGGCTCCGATGCCGCTGGATCGCTGGGGCCAGGCGTGGGGCTATCGCCAGGTCAGCGAGAACGGCGACGAGAAGATGTACGACCTCTGGAGCAACGGTCCTGACAAGCAGGAAGGCACCGAGGACGACATCGTTTCATGGACCACCGAGGATGAGTCCGGCGACGGCTCGGGCGGCTCGGGTGGAACCGGTGGCGGCGGTGCATCCAGCAGCGGCACAGGAGGCTGAGAAGTGCGCCATCCGTCCCCCACGCGGCTTGGTCGCGGGCTGGGGATCGGAGGGATGGTGCGCGCACGCCGTCTCAAGCACACTCATCGCGCCGCATTCACGCTCGTTGAAACCCTGCTTGTGATCGCACTGATTGTCGCGGTCTCCGCGATCGCGCTGCCGATCATGGCCTCGTTCGCAGAGTCGTCATCGTTTCGCAGCACCTGCGAGCAGGTGAGCGCCAGCGGCATGTACGCGCGAGCGGAAGCAGAGCGATCGGGCCGCGCGGTTGAGTTGTGCCTCGAAAAGCGCGGCGGCGAGTGGGTGCTGGTTGCGATGCCGATCGGTGTTGCAACTGGCGAAGGTTCAACACTCGATGGCGACCAGCTCATCAGCGATGATGACGCTTCGCTGAGCGAGCCCACTCCGCGCGCGGGCGAAGATGTGCTGATGCAACTGCCGCGAGGCTGGACCGTCGCCAGCCGCGAGCGCGTGGCGAGCGGGATCGATGCGACCGACGAGCTTCAAGATGAAGCATCGGAGGTCGACGAAGCGACTGGCGACGAGTTAAGCGACGCGCAGCTCGACGCGCCGCTCGCTCCGGATCAGGATCAAGATCAAGACTGGGACCTTGTCGTCGCGGGCGATGCATCGAGCTCGCGCTCCGGTGATCTGGGTGCGTCGAGCGCTCTGGACGAATCCGCGCCGGCGCGAGTGCTGCTGGCGATCTACTGGCCCGGCGGCACGATCGTCGCCGGCCCGCGCGAGGTTCGCGTCGGCGATGGTCGCGGCCGTCGAGCCTCGGTGCGTGCGAACGGCTGGAGTGGCGAGCTGCTGGTCGCAGTCCTTGATCCACCCGCAGCAAACGGAACCCGCGCCGAGGAAGATCGCAGCGCCGACGAGACGATGTCGGGCGATGAAGATGCAGCCGCGGCATCCCGCAAAGCCGACGAACAAAGCAACGCCGGGCCTGATCCAACGCAGCCCGATCCGCGCGGTGCAACTGATACGCCCCGCGATGATGCGACGAAGGAGATCGACGCTCCGGATGAAGCTCCGCGCGACGAAGAGCCTGACCCGCAAACTGATGACGACACCAAGGAAAACCCGCGATCACCCTCACGTGGAGGGACGCGATGATGCCGCTAAGTTCTCACGGTTACGAGCCGCGCTTCGCTGCGTGCGTGCGCGGCGCGATCCTTCTTGAAGTGCTCCTGTCGCTCGCGCTGCTGGTGGCGGCGGGTCTGACGATCCTTGGGCTTGCGTCGCAGGCCGCGGCGAGCGTCGAGGCCGCGCGTGATCGCGCGCTGGCGATCGACCTCGCACGCTCAGCCCTTGCGGAGATCGAGGCGGGCGTCTCATCACCCGAGACGATGAGCGGCCCGGTCGAGTCGCGCGTTGGTCAGGGTGAGTGGGGGATCGAAGTTGAAACCGAGCCCTCGCAGTTCACCGGCCTCTCGCTCGTCAAGGTGCGCGCGATCCGATACGCTGGCGCGGGGAGCGAGGCCGAGACATCGAGCGTCACGCTGCAGCAACTGGTGCGGCTTGGTGATGATGAGAGTGGATCGCCGAGTGCACCTGCAGGCGTGCCCGCGAGCGGCGCTGCTGGCCGCGCGGGAGGTGCGCGATGAGCATCACTCGCACGATGAACATGACGAGTGCGGCGCGACTGTGGTCTCGTCGCCGTGCGCTGCTGCGCGGGTTCACGCTGATTGAAGTGCTTGTGGCCATCACGCTGCTGCTCGCGCTGAGCGGCGCGCTGAGCGCGATGCTCTTCGGGCTCATGGAGCGGCGCGACCGTGTCGCGATTGAGGCTTCACGTCAGGGCGCCGTGGACATTCTCTTCTCCGAGATCGATGCCGCGCTCGTGGGCGCTTTCGTTGACGGCCCGCACGGCGCTGGGATTCGGGGTGACGGGACCAGTCTTCGCATCCTCTCGCGTGGTGTGCGTGTGGCGCCTGGGAACGGGCTGAGCGACGTGATCGGACTCGAGTTCCGCTTCGAAGAGTCGCAGCGGGGCATCATCGCTCGAAGGCTCGCGCCGGGCGCGAGTGTGCCGAGCGCGATGGAGCCCGCGGCGAGCGAGATCGCGCGGGTGCGTGTGCGATATCTCGATGAGCGTGGCTGGAAGAGCTCGTTTGACAGCAGCGCGATGGGCCGGCTCCCCGCCGCAATCGAGGTGAGCATCTGGTTCGCCGATGGTGCCGAGGAGGAGCCTGCGCCCGGTGGCTTGCTTGCTGATGAGCCCGATTCCAGCAGCGACGCGGCGATGGACCGCGCGGACGCGTCCGCTGGAGCTGATGGTGATGAGGAGGATGCCGGTCCGCCGCCGAGCCGCCGGCGCGTGATGGTGGTGCCGGATGGGCCTTCGACCGGCCAGTCGATCGGCGTCTCAGAGTCGGGGGGTGCGTTCTGAGGCAACAACGCATTACAGAGCGGCGTGGCCTCATCATTCTCGCGGTCGCGATTGCGATCGCAGTGGCATCGCTGGCCGCGGTGACGATGCTTTTTGTTGCGTGGGCGCACGTCGAAGCGGGCCGACGCGCGACGGAGCGTGCGCGGCTGCAGGCTCTGGCATGGTCGGGCGTGCAGGGCGCGATGGCGGAGCTTGCGAGCCAGCGCGACATACTGCTTCTCGGCGGCGAGCCGATCCTCACGAGTCAGTGGACGCTCTTTGAGGATGAGGGCATTCGCGGCAGTGTGAGGCTTGTGCCGATCGCTGGCGCCTCGGTCGCGATGAGCGAGGCGAGCAAGCTCGATCTGAACACGGCGACGGCGGAGATGCTCTCGCTGCTGCCGGGGCTTGGTGATGCCAATGCCGATGGCGATGCGGGCGTTCAGAGTGCGGCAACTTCTCCGGCCACGGCGACAGCAAACGCGACGGCTGGCGCAGCGGGCGATTCGAGTCTCTCTCGCGCGGAGCGCGCACGGCCGCGGCCGAGCCGACTTGATCGCGGGCGCCGTGCGGGCGCGGATCAGGCTGCTTCGAGCAGTGTGCCGGCTCAGGATGGTGCGAGCGATGCGGCGGTGCCCGTGACGGAGCTTGCGCGGCGTGTTGTTGCGATGCGTGACGGTGGACGCCTGCCCAACGCCGAAGTGCTGGGCGAGATCGAGGGCATGACGCGCGATCTGCTCGATGGGAGCGCGGGTGGAGTCGCGCCGGGCATGGGTGGGCTGCGGCGCGTTGAGATCGCCGAGCCCGGGCTGCTTGATGTGGTTGGTGTCTTCGCCGCGGAGCCTGAGGAGTCGATCGGCGTGACGGGCACCGGTGCCGACAGCGCCACGCGCGGTCTTGAGCGGATCGCGGCGCGGGATGAGTGGACCGATGAGGTTCGTGCGGAGATGCTGCCCCGCGTGAGTGCGGCCGCGCTCGCGGCGATCGAGCGGCTGCTGAGCGCGAAGAACAAACCTGCTGATGAGTCGGATGCGGCGGCGAAGCTGATTGAGTCTGGTGTGCCGCCCGTGTTGATCGGCGAGGTGCTGGATGCGATCGCGTTTGGTGATGACGCGTTCAGGCTTGGCCGCGTCGACATCGGG
Organism: Phycisphaerales bacterium; assembly: GCA_040399065.1. Classification (GTDB taxonomy): domain Bacteria; phylum Planctomycetota; class Phycisphaerae; order Phycisphaerales; family UBA1924; genus JBBASU01. The sequence goes on from JBBASU010000003.1 coordinate 140,964, forward strand.
CGTGCGACCGCGCGGGTAATCGCGGCGATTCCGGGCTTTGATGCCGAGTCTGCCGAGCGTCTGGTGCAGGAGCGCGCGCGGCTCGATGCGGACTCGCTGCGTCGCGTATCGTGGCCGCTCGAGCGCGGCCTGATCGAGCCCGAGGAATTTGCGAAGGCCGCGAGGTGGATCACGACGCGCTCGCTGGTGTGGCGCGTGCGGGTTGAGGTGAGGCTTGAGTCGATGTCGCGGCGTGAGTCGATGGGCTCACAGGAGACCGGTGCAGATGGACGCAGCGAAGGACTGCTCGGTGAGGAGCCTTCGGCCGCTGGTGAAGTGTCGAGCGGCCCGGTGTCGGTGGTTGAGGCCGTGATTGACGTTTCGGGTGATCGTCCGCGGGTCGCGTATCTGCGCGATATCACGATGCGGCCGGTGGCGCGTGATGTCGAGTCGCGGATCGTCGCGAGTGATGAGCCTCCTGAGATCATCCAGCGCGAGCCCGAGGTTGCGGCGGCTGAGCAGACAGATCCGGGACGCGACATCAGGCTGACGCGAACGCCGCGGCCCGCACGCGAGCGAACACTCGGCAGCACGCTGGATCCATCGCCGGGTGGACTGCTCGGGTCCGATGCGGATGAGGAAGGTCCCGTAGCATCATCTGACCGTCCAGAGGCCGCGGCGAAGACGCAGCGGCAGGATCGTCGCATCGGACGTTGGGCACCGAGGAGGCCTTGAGTTCGAGCGAAAAGCGCAAACGCCGAAACGCTGGCACGTAGAACACCGGATCGCAACAGGAGCCACGCACGGATGAGCAGCGGCAAGCACACGGTGATCGAGATCGACGGGGGGAGGCTGACGGCGGTCTGGGGCGAGGTGCGTCCTGGCTCGGTCGTTGTTGATGGCTGGTGCACTGCGAACAGGCCCGACGGTCTCGCGATGGATGATGCGCGCGCGGTGGGGACCTGGGTGCAACAGGAGTTGTCGACGGCGAACGTGCCGCGGGGCAAGGTGACGCTGGCGGCGGGCCGCAGCGAGGTGGTGCTGAAGCTGCTGACGCTGCCGCGCGTTGAGGGTGGCGCGGTGGATGGCGAGCTTGCGGCGATGGTTCGGCTGCAGATGATGCGGCAGATCACGGTGGGGGGCGAGACCGCGGCGATTGACTACGTGGCTGGGCGCGCGACGGAAGATGGCGTGCCGACGCTTGCGGCGGCGATGCCGGGTGAGCGGCTGGACTGGTATCGGGAGATGTCTCGTGCGGCGGGCCTCAAGCCGATTCGTCTGGCGCTCAAGTGCGACGCGATCGCCGCGCTGCTGGCGGACATCACGCAGCGGCGTGATGGCGCGGCGCTGGGGGTGTGTGTTGGAGCGTCGTCTACTGAGTTCATCGTGATCGAGCGCGGACGGCTTGAGGCGGCGCGTGCGGTGGAGCTTGTGCGACCGGGAGCGGAAGATGCTGGCCCGTTTGCCGAGCGGCTGGCGGTCGAGGCGCGGCGCACGTGGGCTTCGCATCGCGCTTCGCGCACTGGCGGCGAGCTCGAGGCTGTGCTTGTGGTAGGTGAGGATCCGCTGTCGGAGCGGATTGCGCTCGGGTGTGCGCAGTCGCTGGACTGCCGCGGCGAGACGGTGCGGTTGCCCCGCATGATCGCGATCCCGCAGAGCATGGGCGAGGCCTCGCGCGGGATGGCGGCGGCGCTGGTTGGAATCCTCGTGCAGCATGCCGAGGGTGTTCCGACGCTGGATTTCCTGCATCCCAGGCGTGCGCCGGATCGCGGCGCACGGATTCGGCAGCTGGTGCTCGCGGGGATCGCGGCGACGATCGTGCTCGGCGGCGTTGCGTACGTGCTCGCGGATGCTTCGCTGAGCGGGCTCCGGACGGAGGCTAAACTGTTGTCGGCCCAGGAGACGCAGCTCCGAAAGGAGCGCGACGACATGCTGGTGCGTCATGCGCGAGTGAAGCACCTTGCGACGTGGATGAGCGAGCCGGTGGACTGGCTCAAGCATGCGCGGGTGCTTTCGGACGCTGCGCCAGAGGCGCGGGCCGGGCTTGTGCGCGAGCTGTCGGGGCGTGCGGATTTCGCCGCGGCCTTTTCGCCCAATGGTGCGTATCCGCGTGGGAAGTGGAGCCTTGACCAGCCGATCGTGGTGAACGTCGATGGTTCGATGGCGGCACGCCAGGTTGGCTCGCTCTTTCGTGAGCGGCTACTGGATGGCGGCGTCTATCAGGTGACGAACAAGGGCGCGGAGGTGCCGGATCGGTACTCGCTCGTGCTGACGACGCGGTTGCGGGACGCGACCGCGCCGCCGCCTGCGCCTGTCAAGCCTGCACCGGGCGAGGCGAAGCCGGTCAATTCCAAGCAGAACGATGCTGCGCCTAAGGGCGAGGAGGGCCGCCCATGAGCCTCGTCGAAACTCAGGCGCAGAAGGTTCGGTTGATGGTGATCGGCGCAGGTGTCGCGGTGCTGGTCGTCGGCTACGTCGCGCTTTCGGCGATGTTCCTGACGCCCCGGCGCGAGTTGGCAGATCGGATCAGCACCACACAGGCCTCCATTCTGCAACTGCAGGAGGAGCTTGATGCGCAGGTTGAGTTGCTCAGTGAGCAGCACGCGCTCGCGGCACGGACACTCGCGGCGGAGGCGGACGTTGCGACGGCGCGCCTGCGCGATGGGCTCTCGCGTGTGGGCGAGATGGCCGGACTCTCGGGCGTCACGGTCAGCCATGGTCGACCGATCGGCGTTTCGAATCCTCTCCTTCAGGCACGCGGCGTCTCGACCACGCTCAAGAGGCGGCTGCGAGCTGAGAAGGACTTTGATTCCATCCGTGCCAGTCTGAGTGGTCGGGGTACGCTTGAGCAGGTGCTTGAGTGCCTTGCGATGGCGCAGAGTCAGACGTGGATCCATCGCGTGGAGGGCTTCGAACTCAAGCCCGCAGCGGGCGCCAAGGAGAATGAGACGCGGTTCGATCTGCGCATCGACGTCATCACGCTGCTGGCTCCCACGATGATGGCGCGCGGGAAGGATGGGAAGCTGATTGATCCAGAAATCACGCTGATGCCTGCGCCGGCCTCGGCCGAGCAGATCTGGAGGCCCATCGCTCAGAAGAACGCCTTCCGGCGACCGAGCGAGGAAAAGCCCGATGGTGGGGGTGGTGCAAAGCCAGTGCAGGTCGCGCAGCAGCCCTTGTCCGACAGTACACCACCAGCGCCTCAGCCGTTCGCGCCGTACGAGGACTGGAAGCTCACGGGGATTGTGGAGGGTGGACGCGGCGCGGAAGCGTTCTTTATCAACTCGCGCACGGGCGAACGCGTGACGGTGCTTCGTGGTGCACGGATTCTTGATGCTGTGTTTGTGGAGGGTTCGGGTGAGTCGGGGATCTTTGAGCTTGGCGGCAACCGGTTCGAGGTTCGCAATGGACAGACGCTCGCGTCACGCCGCCCGCTGAGTAAGGTAGACTGATTCGTTGGCTGGGTTTGGTTTTGGTTCGAGTCGCGATGGTTTGGCCGCGAGAGATGCGGCGGCGTCGCGGGGTGACTTTGCGTTTGGTCCGGAGGTGACGGAATTCGTTTGAAGTTGGCCACCCCATCGTTGAGCAGGGAGGTTCTAGATGCGTCGGAACAAGCAGGACGGAAACGCACGCGGCGGTCGGCAGGCGGATGGGGTGGCTGGGCGCGATGGGATTGGAAAGTCTGGCACGCGTGGCCCGGGCCATCGGCTGTTGATTGCGGCTGCGCTGGTTGGCGTGGCTGGCGCGCCGCTTTCGGTCTTTGCGCAGGACCTTCCGGCACCGGTTGCGTTGCCTGCGCCTGTTCCGGCTCCGGTTCCCGCGCCTGTGGCTGAGCCTGCGCCGGCGACACCGGCGGATAGTGCTCCTGTGGCGGCTCCCGCGACTGCGCCGACTCCAGCGCCAACACCTGTCCCCGTTCCTGCACCTGGTGCTGAGGCTTCGCCCGCACCGGTGGCTGCGGCGCCCGCTGCTGAGGCGGCGGCTCAGCCTGAGGTTCCTGCTGCGGCTCCGGCCGCGGCGGCGCCTGCTGCGCCTCCTGCCGTGAAGGTGGATGCGATCGGGTTCAACTTCAAGGATGCGCCGATTGACCAGGTGCTGGACTTCATCTCCCGGGAGAGTGGAGTTCCGATCATCAACGAGGCACCGACGCCTCAGGGGACGATCACGTTCATCAGCAGCGAGAAGTACACGCTGGTGGATGCGATGTCGATCGTGAATCTCAATCTGGCGCGGTTTGGGGTGCATCTGCGGCGAGAGGCGCAGTACCTCTATCTTGCGACGCTGGCAGAGTCGACGCGCCGGCCGACGGTGGTTGCGACGCCCGATGGTGTTGATCGGTTGACGCCCGACCAGATCGTCACGGTGAACATCCCGCTCGATAACGCGCGCGTGGAGCAGGTGCTCGAGACGGTGAAGCAGCTCGTGTCGCCGATTGGCGGCGTGCTCGCGGTTCCGGCCCAGAACATGCTGATCGTGGTGGAGAGCGCGGCACAGGTGCGGCGCATCCGCGAGGTCGTTGAGTCGATCGATTCGGTGAAGCCGGCGGACTCGGCCTTCAAGCTCTTCCCGCTCAAGCACGCTCAGGCGGAGACGGTGCTGAACTCGCTGCGGGGCCTCGTCGGCGAGCGCAGCCGCACGGTGATTGTGGATAAGGATGGTTCCCAGCGCACAGTGCAGGACACCCAGGTGCAGGGGCTGAACATCCAGGCCGATCCGCGGACCAACTCGATCATTGCGGTGGGGCCCGAGGCGCGGCTGCGCACTGTTGAAGAGGTCATCCGGCTGCTGGACGTTCCCGAGAGCGATGGGGGCGGGGGCGTCTCGATGGCGACGTTCGCGCTGGCGAGCGCGAAGGCCGACGATGCGGCGCGGCAGGTGACGGGGCTCTTTGCGAACGTTGATCCCAAGAACAAGCCGGTGGTGCTCGCGTTGGCGGAGCAGAACAAGGTCACGGTCGTTGGCGCTCCCGCGATGATCGCGCGGGCGGGCACGCTGCTGGGTGAGCTTGATCCTGGTTCATCGGCGCAGGGCGGCACGCCGGGCGCCGTCGTGGAGCGGCGCGCGGTGACGATGCGGTTGAAGCACGCGGCTCCCGCGACGCTTTCGGAGGTGCTGACGCGTCTCGCAACGCCCCGCCAGCAGAGCGCTGTGCGCACGACGGCGACGCCCGATGGACGCGGGCTCATCATCATCGGGCCAGCGCCGGATGTAGAGGCCTTCGAGCAGCTTGTGGCGAGTCTTGATGTGCCCGACGCCGCGGACCGCGAGGTCCGGCTGATCCGGCTGACGGGCGATGCGAAGGCGGCGCTGGCCCGCGCATCGGAGCTGTACGCGCAGACGGGCAAGGCCGAGCAGGATCCGGTCAAGATCAACAGTGATGAGGCGAGCAAGACGGCGATCATCGCGGGCTCAAAGCGCGCGGTGGCGGCGTTTGATCAGCTGCTTGCGACGGTCAAGGCGACTGGAGTCGTGGAGCAGGAGTCGCGGCGATTTGAGCTTGCGAAGAACAGGCCGAGCGTTGTTGCGGCGAAGCTGCAGCGACTGGCGCGGCCGCTGCTGACGCCCGACGATGGGTCTGCGATGGTTGAGCCGATCTTTGAGCCCATCGATGAGATGGGGCTGCTGATCGTGCGCGCAAGGCCCGAGCAGCTCGCGGTGCTGTCGCCGCTGGTGGCGCAGCTTGACGGCGCGAGTGGCGGGGCGTCGGACCTGAGGGTCGTGCGGCTGACTTCAGCAGAGCCGACGGCGCTGCTGGATCGCGCCAAGAAGCTCTACGACGAGCGCATCGCGGGATCGACCGAGAAGCCCGGTCCGGTGGGTGTTGAGTTTGATGCGCGGAGCGGCGCTGCGATCCTGACGGGTTCGGCGGATGCGCTGCGGATCTTTGGTGATGTGCTGACGCAGGCGCAGCAGCTGGTGCCGCCGACGCGCACGACGCGCGTGGTGGATGTGCAGAGCGTGGACGCGGCGAAGGTGCTCGAGCCGCTGAAGGCGCTGCTCGGGGGTGCGGATTCGATTGATCCTGCACGCGCGGTGCCGGAGCCGACGATCCAGCGCGTCGAGCGGACCAACTCGCTGCTCGTGACGGCCGAAGCGGCGCAGCACGCGCTGATCGCGGACTTCATCTTGAGGCTGGATCGTCCCGAGTCGTCTGATGTGCCGCCGATCAAGCTCTTGCAGCTGCGCACGGCGGAAGCGCCGGCGATCGCGGCGATGCTGACGGAGCAGTACTCGCGCCGGCCACAGTCCGAGCGGCTGCAGAAGCCTGTTGATGTGCGTGCGGACGCGGGGACCAACACGCTGATCGTGACGGCGCATCCTGATCTGTTCGATGGGATTCGCACGTTCGTTGAGGAGCTGAACAAGGAGAGCAAGGACGGCACGAACCGCGTGACGAAGCTCTTCCCTCTCAAGGTTGCGAAGGCCGCGGACGTTGCGACGGCGATGGACCGGCTCTTCCCTGAGCCGCCGATGCCGACGGATCGGCTGGGGCGGCCTCAGCCCTGGCTGCGCCGGACGAAGGACGTGCTCGTGAGCGCGGAGGCTGGGAGCAACTCGCTCATCATCGATGCGCCGCAGGAGCGGATGGAATCTCTTCAGGAACTCGCGGAGAAGCTGGACCGTGTGGAGCTGCCTCCTCAGGCGCAGCTGCGCACGTACCGGATTGTTGGGCCCGGGCTTGAGCCGGCCTCGCGCACACTGCGATCGATGGCGGACAAGGGTGTGCTGAGCGAGCCGCCCCAGCCAGGCAAGCCGCCGGTGCAGGTGCTGATTGAGATCGAGCCCAAGAGCGGGACGCTGATCATCGCGGGCGACGCAAAGACCTTCGAGATCACCGAGACGCTACTCAAGGAGCTCTCGCTGGTGCCGATTGAGAAGGGACTTCGGATCTTCCCGATCGCGAGCGAGGACGCGGAGAATGTGCGAACGCGAGCGCTGGCGATCTACGACGCGCAGGTGAAGCAGATCCCGAGCGCGACGCCGATTGAAGTGACGGTTGATGCGAGCACGAACTCGCTGATGGTGGTGGCGGCGACCGAGGAGATGGCTCGCTTCGCACGCGTGATGGACGAGCTTGGCAGGCAGGCAGGACCAGGGCGCGAGGTGCGGCTGCTGGAGCTGAGGCTGGCGAAGGCCGAAGAGGTGGTGGGCTTCCTTCGGGACCTTGTGAAGAGCAGCGAGTCGATGCGCGTACGGGGCGGGCCCGAGCCTGTGTTCGAGGTCATCGAGGCGACCAACCAGCTCATGATCGCGGCCCAGCCGGGGCAGTTCCCGGTCATTGAGGCGCTGGCCAAGAGCCTTGATTCCAAGCAGCAGGCCGAGCGTCCGCCGCTGAGGATCCTGAGGCTGCGCAGCACGGAGGCGAGCAACCTCGCGACCGTGCTCCAGGCTTCGTACGACGCGCGCCCCGCGGAAGAGCGGGGCAAGAAGCCCGTCTCGATCCAGGCCGATCCGGCAACCAACACGCTGATCGTCTCGGCGCACGAGGACTTGCTGCCGGAGATCGAGACGATTGTCTCGAACTTGAACGAGACGGAGCGAGCCGACGCGGAGGGGCGCGAGATCCGCATCTTCCCGCTGAAGATTGCGCGGGCCGAGGAGCTTGCACAGACGCTGGATCAGATGTTCCCCGAGCCGCCGATCCCTGTGGATCCGCGGACGCGCCAGCCGCGCCCGGACCTCAAGCCTTCGCGCGAGGTCGTGGTGCGGGCTGACCGCGCGACCAACTCGATCATCGTTGATGCACCGGCGAAGCGGTTGCCCGGATTTGAGCAGCTTGTGAAGAGCCTCGATCAGCAGAAGCTCTCGGGGAGTGTGGTCCTCAGGACGTATCGCGTCGAGCGTGCGGACCTGACGAGCGTGGCGCAGACGCTGCGTGAGCTCGCCTCGGCCGGGTCGCTCAATGCGGCGCCGACCGCGCCGGTTGGGATCTCTGTTGATGCTTCGACACGCACGCTGATCGTGAGTGCGCCGCAGGAGTCGTTCGCGGCGGTCGAGGACGTTCTCAAGAAGCTCGATGGTGCGCCCGACCTGCCCGCGACGGAGATGAAGCTCTACGCGCTCACGAGCGCCCGCGCCGAGCGGCTCCAGCCGCTGCTGCAGAAGCTCCTTACGACGCGCGTGCGCGAGCAGATGCAGGCCGAGGGGAAGACGCCGCCGGAGGGCGTCACGCTGGTTGAGGTCGTCGCGGACATGGGCAGCAACGCGCTGATCATCACCGCGCCGCGCGAGGCGATCACCACGGCGGATGGGCTGGTGCGCGCCCTTGATCAGCAGTCGGTCGCGACCGGCGTTGAGGTGCGTGTCTTCCGGCTGAAGAAGGGCGAGGCGGCGACGGTTGCGCTGGCGGTTCAGGCAGCGGTGAAGGCCCAGAGCAAGCCCGGCGAGCCCGAGGCTCAGGTCACGCCCGAGCCGGGGAGCAACACGATCGTCGTCGTCGGCACACGGGATCAGATCGAGAAGGCGAGCGCGCTCGTCGAAGAGATGGATGCGTCGCTTGATCGCGATGGTCTGGGTGTGCGGACGATCACGCTCAAGCACGCCCGCGCCGAGATGCTCGCGCCGGTGATGCAGCAGGTGCTGACGCGAGAAAGCGCCATCGACCGACTGCCCGAGTGGGCGCGGATGCAGGCGATTGCACGCGGGGCTGAGGAAAAGCCGCTGATCCGCGTCGCGGCCGAGCCACGGCTCAACGCGCTGATCGTCAGTGGGCCGATGGGCATCCTCGACATGGCCGAGCAGGTCGCGGCAACGCTGGATGTTCAGCGTGATGGCGCCGCGGGCGAGGCCGATGGCTCGCGGATGCTGCGCGTGATCACGCTCAAGAACGCCGATGCACAGCAGCTCGCGACGAACCTTGGCGAGGTCTTCAAGGAGGACGCGACGGGCACGATCCCGCCGACGATCCGCGTCGATCTCGCGAGCAACTCGCTGATCGTGCGTGCGGACGCGTCGCAGATGAAGACGGTGGAGGAACTGACGGGCAAGCTCGACGCCGCGGCGGTCGGCGCAACGCGACAGCTCCGCATGGTGCCGCTGGATCGTTCACGGGTTGATGCCGAGATGATGGCCCGCACGCTGCAGCGCCTGATGGAGCAGCAGGGCGGGACCAAGGTTGAGATCATCTCGACCGAGGAACTCATCAAGCGCACCAAGGACGGCGAGCCAGCGCCGAAAGCGCCCGGGACGCGTAGCGACACCGGAGCGCGTGATGGTGGAAGTTCGGATGCGATCGCCAGGGGGGCCCGAAGTCCAGCCGGATTCGCCAGTGGGGTATCGGGTGTTCCATTCCTGATCGTCGCGGGAACGCTTGGAGTGATCGACGAGCCGGCCGCGGCGATGGCCGAGCCCGAAGACTCTCAAGAGCCCGACGTCACCATCGCCGTCGATCGTGCGACCAACTCGCTCGTGATCGTGGGAAGCCCGCGCGCGGGTGACCGCGTCGCGGCTCTCGCGGCGGAGCTTGAGCGGCAGATGCCCGCCGAGCCCGTGGGCGTGCGGGTCGTGACGCTGCCTGCGGGTCAGGATGCGGACCTTCTGATGGGCCTGGTGCGCCAGACGATCTCGCAGATCGGGCGGATGGGCCCAGCGAATCCGGGCGGCTTCTCCGGGCCCGTCTCGGTGATGCAGGATCCCGCGGGATCCTCGCTCATCGTCCTCAGCGGCGAAGAGGATTTTGATACCGTTGCAAAGCTCATCACGAGCTTCTCGCAGACGCAGGCTTCGGGCGATGTGACGGTCAAGGTCTATCCCCTCGCGAGCGTGACGGCGTCGCGCGCCATCGAAGCGATCCGCGATCTTCTGTCGCCCGAGCCGCGCGGATCGCAGGCGCGCCGGCTGCGCACGATGCGGCTCTCGGTGGATGGTGCTGATGGGACCGAGGTCGCGGCCGCAACGATTGACCCCGCGATGGTTCGGATGACCTCTGATCCGGGCGGAACTTCGATCGTGGTTGCGGCGCCCAAGGAGGCGCTGCCGCTGATTGATCGCCTGATCGAGACGCTGGACCAGAGTCCGGTGAAGGACCGCCTCGCGATCCGGCGATACGTGCTCACCAACGCGCGTTCGCGGGATCTTTCCGGGACGCTTCAGGAGCTCTTCGATGCCCAGCGCCAGGGGCCGGGGGCGGATGAGCAGCCGCAGGCACGCTTCGTGCCAGATGAGCGCACCAACTCGCTCCTCGTGACGGCGAGCGATCCTCAGCACAAGGAGATCGTGAGGCTGCTCGAAGCGGCTGACACGAAGATGGACGAGCCCGGCATGGAGCTCGCCATCATCACGCTCCAACAGGCCAGCCCGGCGACGGTCGAGAAGGTGATCGCTGAGGTGCTGATCGGCCGCGATCCGGGTCGGCGCGAGCGCATCCGCGTCGCGGCAGAAGAAGGCTCGTCGCTGCTTGTCGTGCGTGCTCCCAAGGAAGAGCTCGAAGAGATCCGCTCGATCGTGGCCCAGGTTGATCAGGCCGAGACCAGCGGCCTGCCTGTGCGTTCGATCAAGCTTGAACGCGCCGACGCGACTCAGGTCGCGACCGCGCTGCAGCGCTTCTTTCAGGAGCGGGCCAACGTGTCGAGCCGCCCGGGAAGGCGTGTTGTGAATCGTGTCGCGGTGGTGGGGGACAAGCGTACGAGCACGGTGATCGTTTCGGCCTCGGATGATGACTTCGAGCAGGTCAAGGGGCTGGTCGCGACGTTCGACACGCCCGCGCCGAGCCAGGACTTCCAGTTCAAGGTGATCCGACTGACGAACGCCCGCGTGAGCGACGTCGTCGCGACGATCAAGGACGTGATCGACGAGCTGCGCTGGACCAACATGTTCCGCGAGGGCGGCGAGGACTCGAGCATCTACGTCGAGGGGAACGAGCGTGCCAACAGCATCGTCGCGATCGGCCGGGGTGAGGCGATCCAGACCGTCGAGCGCGTGATCGGCGCGCTCGATCAGCCTCCCGAGGAGCGGGCCAAGACCGCCATCAAGGCCGTGCGCGTGAAGAACGCGGACCTGAACGCACTGCGCACGGCGCTCACGCGGGCCTTCACCACGCCGCGCTGGCCGAGCTGGCGCGGGCCAGATCCGGAGGCGATCACGGTTGAGATTGATCGGGTGCAGCGTGCGCTGATCCTCGTGGGCGCGAGTGAGCGCGTGGAGCAGGCCGCGGGCTACATCGCAGAGCTTGATGGCGCGGGTGGGCCCGATGGGCCCGGCGGCCAGCGCGTGGAGTTCATCACGCTTAGCCATGCGCCAGCGGACCGGGCCGCACAGAACCTGCGGCAGTTCTTTGCGGACCGTGCACGGGCTCAGGGCCTTGACGGCCCCGGCGTCACGGTCGTCGGCTCGCGAGATGGCAACGTGGTGATCGCCTCAGGCGATGCTGACAGCCTGAAGTCGCTCAAGGACCTCGTTGCTCAGATCGATCAGCCCGACGGCGGCAAGGACCGCCGCATCGAGGTGATTGCGCTCCAGAACTCCAACGCCGCTGACACGGCCGGCGCTGTCCGCGCGATGTTCGCTCGCGACGGGCGTGATGATCAGCAGGTGATCGTGACGCCCCAGCCCAGCACCAACTCGCTGATCGTCTCGGCACCCAACGACACGTTCGCGGAGGTTCGCGCACTCCTCACTCAACTGGATGCGCCGCCCACGGCCGAGGGCGCGAACATGGAGACCGTCGCGCTCACGAGCGCGCGGGCCCAGGATGTCGCGACCGCGCTCAAGGGTGCGCTCCCGCCCAACATCAAGGTGACCGTGACGCCCGTGGTGCGGAGCAACTCCCTGCTGCTGACGGGCGGCAAGGAAGCCATCGCGCTGGTGATGGAGAAGATCAAGGAGATCGACAAGGAGCCCGTGCGCAGCGGCCTTGCTTTCCGCCGCTTCAAGCTGACTTCGGCAGAGTCGCGCGATGTGGCGTTCACGCTGAGTGATGTGCTGGACGCGCGTCCGCTTGGTCCCAACGAGCCCCGCCCGAGCGTGGACTATTCGAGCACCGACAACACGCTGACTGTCTACGCACCGGCGGACCAGATGGCCGAGGTCGAGCGCATCATCGCCGAGCTGGATCAGGCCACGGGCGACGAGCGAGCGACCGAGTTCGTGAAGCTCCAGTTCGCGAACGCTCAGCAGACGGCAACGGCGCTACGCGTCTTCTATGGACGAAGCGCGACCGAGGCGACCAACGCCGCGGCACGCAACGTCACGATCCTGCACGATGCGCTCTCCAACTCGCTGGTGATCCGCGCCGACAAGAGCCAGTGGGAGGGCATCCGCGCCCTGCTCGCCAAGCTTGATACCGAGGAGTACGACACGACCCGCCAGCTCGCGGTGATCGCGCTCGAGCACGCCGATGCTGAGAGTGTGGCTCGCGCACTCAACGAGGGGCTTCGCGCTCCGCTCGAAGAGCAGTTGCGCCAGGCCCAGATCCGCAACCAGCGCGAGCGCGGCGGCCAGGGGCAGAACAACCGTGATCAGCTGCCGACCGCAACCGTGCTTGTTGATGCTGAAGGCGTCCCGACCGTTTCGGCTGAGCGACTCACCAACTCGCTCATCGTCTTCGCGGGCCAGAAGGAGCTGGCACGCATCAGGGAGATCGTGAAGCAGCTCGACGTCGCGGGCTTTGCCGAGATGCCCGCCGCTAGAATCATTGAGGTCCGCGCTGGAAGGCCCAGCGCCATCGCGACCACGATCCGTGAGATGTTCCTGTCCCGCTCGCAGCCCCTCGCGGCGGGACCACGCAGCGTGCTCATCATCGGCGATGACGCGTCGAGCGCGATCATCGTGCGTGCGGATGATGAGAAGTTCGCGCAGATCAAGGCGCTCGCCGATGCGCTCCAGCAGCAGGGTGAGTCCGGCCGCGTGAGCCCGCACGTGCTGCGCCTTAAGAATGTCGCGGCGGGGCGTCTCCGCCAGACGATCCTGACCACGTTCACGCCGATGGCCCAGGCCCAGGGCGAGACGCTCGCGGTTGAGATTGATCGCTCCGGCAACGCGCTTGTGATCGCGTGCAGTCCGCGCCTGCTCGAAGAGATCCGCAAGGTCGTTGCGGAGCTGGATCAGCCCATCATGGGCGCGGGCGACATCGATGGTGCGGTGCCGCTGGGGCAGTCCGTCGCGGTGGTTGACGTTGCGAACAACGCGCCCGAGCGCATCGTCGAGATGCTTGAGGCACTGGGTGTGACGCGAGCGCAGGCTCCGGATCGTCCGGGCGTTGTGGGTGAGCCGGTGGCCCTGGTGGTGATGTCAAGCCGCCGCGCCATCGCGGTGATGGGTGCCGCCGGTGACGCTCGCGCGATCGAGGCGCTGGTCAGGACGCTCGATGCGCAGCCCGTCGCGGAGAGCCAGCAGCTCGCGGTGATCCCGCTCAAGCTCGCGACGGCTTCCACGCTCGCGCAGACGCTGACAAACATGCTGAACCCGACCGCCGACGCTGGTCAGGTCGGTGGCGACGCGGCCCCCGGCAGGGCGCTGGCGGAGCAGGTGCGCCGTCTCAACCTTGTGACGGGTGCGCTCAATCAGCCCGAGGGCGCGGTGGACCTCACCAAGCCGATCCGGATCCTCTCGAGCAACGAGAGCAACGCGCTCATCATCGCCTCGACGCAGGCCAACATCGATGCGCTCCGGGCCGTGGTCACGGTGATGGACACGCTCCCCGCGGGCGAGGCCGTGCTCGTTCGCATCTTCCCCTTGGACAATGCCTCTGCGACGCGCGCCAAGCAGGTCGTTGATCAGCTCTTTACGCAGGGTGACCAGCTCCGAAGGGTGCCCGGCACCACGCGGCAGGGTCTCCCGACGACGGCGACTGGAAGGGCTCTCGCGGGAGAGATCTCGACGACCGTTGATGAACGCACGAACACGCTGATCGTCGCCGGCCGCGAGGAGGCTGTGGCGCTCGTGGAGGTGCTGATCAAGGATCTCGACAGCGACGGCGCGAGCAAGTGGGTCGAGCCCCTGATCATCCCGCTCAAGTATGCGGATGCTTCCGATCTGGCTGTCAGGCTCCGGGCCGTGCTGGTAGCGCCGACGGCAAGCACGCCCGACACGCTTGGCCTCCAGCGTCAGTTTGGTCGGCTGCGCATGATCGCGCAGGGTGCAGAATCCATCCCGCCCGCGCAGGCCGAGTCCGGAGCGCCCGTCGCGCAGGACGGTACCCTCCAGTCCGATCTCTTCGCGCCGCTCACGGGCCTCGTGATCGTGCCTGAGGAGCAGCTCAACGCGTTGCTCGTCGTCGGCAGCCCGGCCAACAACGCCGTCGTGCGGGCGCTGGTGGCGCAGCTGGATGTTGAGCAGGCGTCGGCCAAGAACACGGTGCGCGTCTTCCCGCTGCGGTTCGCCGCCGCGGATCGTGTCGCGGGCGTCGTGCGGGACATCTTCCGCCAGCGAGCCGCGGCGGAGCAGCAGCGGCCGGAAGATGCGCTCATCGTCTCCCCCGATGCTCGCACCAACTCGCTGATTGTCTCGACGAGTCCCAAGAGCTTTGCAATCCTCGATGGCCTGCTCAACGCCCTCGATGGCGAGAAGACCAACTTCTCCGTCGGGCTGCACGTGATCCCGGTCACCAACGCGGACGCCCGACAGCTCGCACCGCGCATCGAGCGGCTGATGCGTGAGCGGCTGCAGGCCGCGGCCGTGTCGGGGAGCGTGACCAACTCGCTCGATGCCTTCAGCATCGAGGCTGAGCCCACGAGCAACCTCCTCATCGTCGCTGCCAGTGCCGAGAATCTCACCGTCGTCAAGGAGCTCCTCGCGGCCCTCACGAGCGACGTTGAGAAGATCGCGGGCCTCGAACGCATGGACGTGATCCAGCTCGGCCGGGCTCGCGCCGCTGAGATCATCCCCGCCCTCAACGAGCTTTACGTTGAGAAGGAGAACCAGCGCCGCGGCCCCGGTGCCGTGCGCGTCACGCCCAACGAGCGACTGAACGCCGTCATCGTGAGTGGCAACGAGCAGGATCTCATTGAGCTCCGGGCCCTTGCGAAGCGACTTGATACCGCCGAGATCGCGCAGAAGCAGCAGATCCGCTGGATCGAGCTCAAGAGCGCGAGCGCAGGCGAGGTCGTTCGCCTGCTCCAGAGCGTGCTCGCGGGCCGCCCCGTGAGTGGTGGCGGCGGCGTTGGAGCTCGCCAGGCCACCAAGCTCCAGTTCCTGCGTGAGAAGCTGCGGGGTGAGATCGTTGCGACTGGCGAGAAACCGACCGAGGCCGACCTCGATGGAGCCATCAAGGATCAGGTCACGCTCAACGCCGACTCTCGCACCAACGCGGTCTGGATCACGGCCCCCGAGCCGGTGATGAATCTCGTGATCGAGATGATCGAGGACATCGAAAAGTCCGCGGCGGGCCAGCGCAAGATCGAGAAGTTCCGGCTCGTCAACGCCGACGCCGCACGCATGAGGGCGCTTCTCCGCGACATCTTCAACCTCGAACAGCGTGGCGATGCGCTCGTGCTCGTCCCTGTGGGTCAGGAACAGAGTCCTGACGGAACGCCGGCGGCCGGAGGCCTCAACGGCGGTGCGGTCACGCCCGTTCCCGATGAGCGTCAGCAGCTGTCGATCGCGGTCGATCTCCGCACCAACACGCTGATTGTGTCGGGCACGCCCGACTACATTGATCTCGTTCGCCAGGTCGTGACGGAGCTCGATTCCATCGAGGCCAACGACCGCGAGCGGCGCGTCTATCACCTGCGCAATGCCAAGGCCAAGGACATCGAGGCCACGCTCCGCAGCTACTTCACCGACGAGACCAACCGCGAACGCTCGACGCTCGGCACCGAGCGAGCAGGCTCGCTCATGCGGATGCTCGAAGAGGAAGTCACGGTCGTCGGCGATTTGAGCAGCAACAAGATCGTAATCTCAACGTCGCCTCGCTACATGACCAGCGTGCTTGAGATCGTGAAGGAGCTCGACGCCAGCCCGCCGCAGGTGATGATCCAGGTGCTGCTCGCGGAGGTCACGATCGACGGTCGCGACGAGTGGGGCATGGACTTCCAGGTCGGTCCCTTCGGAGGCGAAGGATATCAGATCTCGTCTTCCGCGGCGGGCTCTGGCGTGACGACGGCCATCGGCGTGCCAAACCTCGCCGTCACGAGCGCGGACTTTGGCGTTCTCATCCGTGCGCTCGAGAGCCAGGGCAAGCTCGAAGTGCTCAGCAACCCGCAGGTGATGGTCAACAACAACCAGCCCGCCGAGATCAAGGTCATCGACGAGATTGGCGTCGCCAGCGAGACCGAGCGGACCAACAACGGGCTGATCTCTGGCGTGGACCGCATCGACGCGGGCATCATCCTCAACGTGACTCCATCGATCTCCGCGGACGGATTCGTCCGCATGGAGATCAAGCCCGAGATCTCCTCTCTTACGAGCCGCACCACGCAGATCAACGCCGACCAGACCTCACCCATCATCACGCGTCGCACGATCGACACGGTGGTGACGGTGAAGGATGGCCAGTCGGTCGTGATCGGTGGACTGATCCAGACCTCCGAAGAGACGCGACGCACCAAGGTGCCGATCATCGGAGACATCCCGATCCTCGGCATCCCCTTCAACTCAACCGAGGATGAGACTCGCAAGACCGAGCTGATGGTGATCCTGACGCCGCGCGTCATTCCCGGCCAGTCCGAGGATCAGGACAAGCTGATTCGCGACGTGACCGAGCAATCGATTGATCGCCTCGAGAACCCGACCAAGATCCAGGACTACCTCGAGCGCATCAAGTCCGAGGTGCGGCGCAAGCGTGCGAGCGAGGCCGCGCAAACGCCCGCGGTTCTTGAGATCCCGGTCCAGGGCATCTTCCCGCCCGCAACGCAGGTCACGCCGCCAGAGTCCACGCTCGCACCAGTCGTGGCGCCCCTGCTCGCTCCTCCGGCCCCGGCACCATCTCCCTCCCCAGCACCCACCCCACCGAGCACCACACCGTGACGACAAACATCCGCGTGTCGCACACGCTCGCGACTCCCTCGTTCAAGAGCGCGTTCATGAGCGCTCTCATCACCGCGCTCGCAGCGCTCGGCGGCTGCGTGAGCGCCGAGAGGCAGGATCAGAAGCCGCCGGTGCAGCCAAGCAGCGGCCTCACGCCCACCAGTCTCTTCGTGTCGGTCAGCCACCCCGAGGACACCAACAACAACGCGTATCTCGACACGATCCGCGCGACCGTCTATGTCTTCAGCGATCAGTTTCCGCAGGCCTCGATCTACCTCCCCGGCTCGTTCGAGTTCGCGCTCGTGAGCCGAGAGAACAAGCGTCTCGTCGAGTGGACCATCACGGAGGAGGCGGCCAGGGCCCTCGTGCGAAAGGCTCCCCCGGGACCTGGGTACTTTATTGTGCTTTCGATTCTTGACAGGGCCAGCGACCAGCTACCGAGCGAGGTTGTCAATCTCGAGGCTGCCTTTAAGTATGGTGATGGCAAGGTCTTAACGGGAAGACCCACGGCGATCCGTGTCGGTCGACAGGCGGAGTAGTGGTCTTCATGCAGTCTTAACAAATCTAGGCGGACTTTTGCCACGGCTCGCCTGACAGTTCCCGGTCGGAACGTGTTTTAACTGGCTTTGCTCGGTGGAGTGACTGTAACGAAAATTCACCGCGGTGATGGTTCACTGGTTTCCTTGAGACTGATCTCGATCGTGTAACGCACCTGGAGACTCGAATGCTCGCGACCTTCGCAACGACCACTCACTTCGCTCCTTCTGGCACCTTCGCTCAACGCGGCAAGCTTGCTCGGGTCTGCGCCCGATTGACAGTTGGTGTCATGCTCGCTGCTATGGCCGTTCTTGCCCCCACTCTCGCGATCGCCGCGGACGATGTTCGATTGCAGGGCGCGGGCGCCACCTTCCCCCAGCCGCTGTATGAGAAGTGGGTGGTGGCGTTCCAGAAGGTCAGCCCCACAACGCAGATCAGCTACCAGGGTGGCGGCTCGGGCGCTGGCATTCGGGCCATCACCGACAAGACGGTTGCCTTCGCCGGTTCCGATGCGCCGCTGAACAAGAAGGAGCTTGAGGCAGTCGGCGGTGAGTCCGCGATTCTTGAGTTCCCCACCGTGGCCGGCGCGGTTGTCCCCGCGTACAACGTGCCCGGCGTCGAGAAGCCGATCAACTTCACCGGCGAGGTGCTGGCGGACATCTTCCTCGGTCGCATCACGAAGTGGAACGACCCGAAGCTTGCGGAGCTCAACGCCGGTGTGGCACTGCCCGACCTCTCCATCAGCCCCGTGTACCGCTCCGATGGCAGCGGCACCACGGCGGTCTTCACGTCGTTCCTCGTCGGCCAGAGCGATTCCTTCAAGGGAACGATCGGCGCGGGCAAGCAGGTCAGCTGGCCACTGGGCGTCGGTGGCAAGGGTAACCCCGGCGTTGCCGCGGCGGTGCAGCAGTCTCCTGGCGCGCTCGGCTATGTCGAGTACAACTTCGCGCTCGAGAACAAGATCGCCTTCGGTGCGGTCAAGAATCAGGCGGGCAAGTTTGTGGTCGCTTCGCCCGATGCCGTGACGGCGGCGGGCGCGAGGGGCGTTGATGGCTTCAAGGGTGGCCGCCTCATCAGCGACCTCTGGAACCAGCCCGGCGACGCGACCTACCCCATCGCCTCCTTCACATACATCATGGTCTACCGCGACCTCTCAAAGAACCTCAAGACGATCGAGGAGGCTCGCGCGCTCGCTGGTTTCCTGCGCTGGTCCGTGACGGACGGCCAGGGCCTCGCGGCAGAGATGCACTACGCCCCCCTCTCCAGCGAGGTGCGCGAGCGTGTGATCGTCGCGATCGACTCGCTGACCTTTGGCGGCCAGCCGCTCGGAGCGTCGGGATCGTCGGCCCCGGCTCCCAAGGCCACGCCGTAATCAACGCGAGCTTCGGCCATGAGCATCGATGCTTATCATGTCCGACGCTCGGCTTGAAGGGCTCGCTCGTCCCACATCACCTCACGTTCAGAAGTCCCACGACCCGCCCCGCACGCGATGACCGCAATCTCCTCGGGAACCAGCTCGCCGCGGACCAAACGCCCCGCGCGGCGGGCCTGGGGTGACGCGCTCCTCGCGTGGTCCGCACGCGGCGCGGCGGCGTGTGTCGTGGTTCTTCTCGGGCTGCTGCTCTTCGTACTCATCCGCGCGGCACTCCCCTCGATGCAGACGTACGGGGCTGGGTTCCTCACGCAGACCGAGTGGCGTGTGAACGCGATTGATGAGCCGATTCGGGACGCTGCGGGAAAGCTCACCTTCGATGAAGATGGTGAGATGGTGACGCGCACGCGGCCGCCGGTCTTTGGGGCCGCCCCCACGATCTACGGCACGTTCGTCAGCTCGCTCATCGCGCTCGCGGTGGCGGTGCCTCTGAGCCTGGGGGCTGCGCTCTTCCTCGTGAGGATCGCGCCGCGCTGGCGGCTTGCGACCGCGGTTGGCTTTCTGATTGAGTTTCTCGCCGCGATCCCGAGTTTGGCCTTCGGCGTGTGGGGTGTGTTCGTTCTCGTACCCTTCATGCGCGACGTGATCGGGCCCGCGGCCAAGGGGACGATCGGCCAGATCAGCCTCTTTGGGTGGCAGCCGTTCGACTGGCTCTTCTTCCGCACCACGATCATCGACGGTGTGGGTGTGCGCGGCGAGATTGCCATCAACGGCTGGAACATGCTGACCGGAGGCCTGATCCTTGCGATCATGATCCTGCCGATCATCACGTCGGTGGCGCGGGACGTCCTGCGTTCGGTACCTCGCTCGCAGATCGAAGCGAGCCTCGCACTTGGTGCGACGTGGTGGCAGAGTTCGGTGCTGATGCTTCGGTACGCGAGGTCGGGGCTCTTCGGGGCCGTCATGCTCGGGCTCGCGCGTGCCGCTGGTGAGACGATGGCCGTGACGATGGTCATCGGCAATGCCAATCAGATCTCGGCCTCGTTCTTTGAGCCTGCACAGACCATGGCGAGCCTGCTCGCCACCGAGTTTGGAGAGGCCGGCGCGGATCAGCGGTCGGCGCTCTTGTTTGTCGCGCTCATCCTGCTCGTCATGTCGCTGCTCATCAACATCATCGCCCGGTACTTTGTCGTCGGGTCCGCCGTGAAGGGATCGGCCGGGCAGTAGTCCCGTGTTTCAAGGGGTTTTTCGCTCGTGGCAACCGCATCACGCACACTCCGCGAACGCATCACCCGCGCCACCAGCGCGGCGATGTTCGGCGTCTGCGTTGGCTTCTCGCTGCTGATCGTGGTGCTACTGGTGATGGTGCTGGTCTATCTCTTCTCGCGCGGCATTGACACGGTCTCGATCGGCCTCCTCACGACACTTCCCACGGGCGATCAGAACGAGCCGGGCGGCATGCTCAATGGCATCGTCGGCACGATCGTGCTGATTGCGCTCGCGTCTGCCGCGGGTGTGCCCATCGGCGTGCTGGTCGGTATCTATCTCTCCGAGTATTCGAGTGATCGCTATCTGCCCGGGCCGGTGCGGTTCATCTGCGATGTTCTTGCGGGCGTGCCATCGATCGTTGTTGGCATCCTTGGATATGAGTTGATCGTGGTGCCGCTGGGCGGGTACAGCGGCTGGGCCGGTGCCGGCGCGCTCGCGTTCATCATGATCCCGATCGTGGCGCGGACGAGCGAGGAGATGCTGCGGTTGGTACCGCGCAGCTTCCGTGAGGGATCGCTCGCGCTGGGCGCCACCAAGAGCCAGACCATCTTCCGCGTGGTGCTCCCCTCCGCGACGGGCAGCATCGTGACGGGCACGCTGCTCGCGGTAGCACGCATCGCGGGCGAAACCGCGCCGCTGCTGTTTACGGCGGGCTACTCGCGGTTCCTTTCGACCAATCCCAACGAGCCATTCCCATCGCTCACGATCCAGATCTATCAGGCGGCACAGAGCCCCTTCCCCGCGCAGCAGCGCATGGCGTGGGCGGGGATGCTCGTGCTGATCGTGCTCTTCCTCTTCCTTTCCATCTCGATTCGGCTGGTTGCCCAGCGATCTGTCCGCGTGGCCTCATAGGATCTGCGAATCTCAATGCCCACACCGTCGATCACCATCTCGCGCCCCCAGACCGGCACCGCACTCTCGGGGCTCGGCTCCGGCACCGACGCTCTTTCCACGGCACGCAAGTATCCAGTCATCGACGCCATCCGGTCCGGACGTGCGCACGACTCGGCCGTGCACGAGGCGATGCAGGGGCTTGAGCCTGTCCTGAATGTGTCGGGTTTCCGGCTGTGGTACGGCAAGAGCCAGGCGCTGCACAGCGTGTCGCTCTCGGTGCCTCGCGGCAAGGTGACGGCGCTCATCGGCCCCTCTGGCTGCGGCAAGTCCACACTGCTGCGGAGCGTGAATCGCCTGAACGACCTGATCGACGGCGTGCGCGTCGAGGGAGAGATGACCCTCGCGGGTGAGTCTGTCTACGGGTCGAGCGTGGATGTGATCGACCTGCGCAAGCGCGTGGGGATGGTCTTCCAGAAGCCCAATCCGTTCCCGATGACGATCTTTGAGAACGTGGTCTATCGCCTGCGGATCGATGGGGAGAATCGGCGCTCGTTCCTCGCGGAAGCGTGCGAGCGAGCCCTGCGTTCGGCCGCGCTGTGGGACGAGGTGAAGGATCGGCTGAAGGACTCTGCGATGGGCCTCTCGGGCGGGCAGCAGCAGCGGCTGTGCATCGCGCGGGCCGTGGTTGCCGATCCTGAGCTGCTCCTTCTGGACGAGCCCTGCTCTGCGCTCGATCCGGTGGCGACGCTGCGCATCGAGGAGCTCATCCACGAGATCAGCACTCGATACAGCGTGCTCATCGTGACGCACAACATGCAGCAGGCCGCGCGAGTCTCGGACTACACCGCGTTCATGTACCTCGGGCGGCTCGTGGAATATGGCCCGACCTCGGCACTCTTCCAGACACCCCGCCTGCTCGAGACAGAGGACTATGTCAGTGGCCGGTTTGGCTGAGCATACGTGTTGTAAGAAGAGAATAAAATACAGTGTTCGTATGTTTCCAAACATCCTTTACTATCAAGGGGACGCCTATGCACCGTACCTGCATCGCTCCGTTCCTCGCCTCCGCCGCGTGCCTGATGTCGCTCGTGCTGCCGCTGGCTTCGTGCGGCGAGAAGCAGGCCGCGCCAGCGCCGATCGCACCCGTGGGCACCGCGGCACCCGATCGCGCAGGCTGGCCCACATCGGTCCGCTTTGGTCTGGTTCCCAGCGAGGGCGGCGCGGACATCGTCGAACGCATGACGCCGTTGATTGATCATCTGGAGCAGGAGCTTGGCATTCCCGTTGAGGCCTTCTCGGCGAGCGAGTATCAGGGCGTGATCACCGCGATGCAGAACAAGCAGGTGGATCTCGCGTACTTCGGGCCGCAGAGCTATGTCGTTGCGGAGCGCATCGCGGGCGCGCAGGCGATCGCGAAGGAACTGAGCGAGGCGGGTTCGCAGGGCTACCACGCGATCCTCGTGGTTCACAAGGACACGAATTGGAAGACGCTTGCGGATGTCAAGGGCAAGAAGCTCGCGTTCGTCTCGCCGGTCTCGACGTCGGGGTACCTCGTTCCGTCCGTGGCGCTCGAGGAACAGCTGGGCATGGCACCGGAGGCATACTTCTCGGAGATCGTCTATACGGGTAGCCACGGGAGCTCGGTGCAGCGCGTGGTGAACAAGCACATCGACGTTGCGGCCACGAACGACATGGACCTCAAGGCCATGGTGCTCGCGGGACAGGTGAGCATGGATCCGCTGGTCGAAATCTGGCGCTCGGAGCTGATTCCCGGCTCGCCGATGGCGGTGCGGCGTGATCTGCCGGAATCCTTCAAGGCCGCGGCTCAGAAGGCCTTCGTCTCATTCAGCAAGCAGACCGAAGCACTGGCGAAGATGGGTCGCGTCGGCTTCGTCGAAGCGACCGATGATGAATACGACCTGATCCGGCTGATGGATCAGAAGAAGTCATCCAAGGGTGGCGACTGAGTAGTCTGACGATGCCGTGGTGTCATGCCGTCAAACGCTGCATCGCCTCGCGGTACTTTCCGAGCGTTGCTTCCACGATCTCAGGCGGCAACTGCGGCCCCGGCGCCTGCTTGCCCCAGACTCCCCCGGCCACAAGCGACTCGAGGTACTCGCGAAGGTACTGCTTGTCGTAGCTCTTCTGTGATCGCCCCGGCGCGTACGAATCGAGCGGCCAGAATCGGGAGCTGTCGGGCGTGAGTGCTTCGTCGATGAGGATCGGCGGCTCGCCGGTGAGTGCGCCGTTGGCGTCGACGGGGAGGCCGAACTCGAACTTGGTATCGGCGATGATGATGCCGCGGGCGAGGGCGTGAGCCGCGGCGGCGGCGTAGATCGCGAGCGTCGTGGAGCGCAGCGTCTCCATCACGTCGCGCCCTGCGATAGCGCACGCGCGCTCGAAGGTGACGTTCTCGTCGTGCTTGCCGAGTTCTTCCTTGGTCGCTGGCGTGAAGATGGGCTCCGGGAGCTTCTGGCACTGCGTGAGGCCAGTGGGGAGTTGGACGCCGCAGATCGCGCCGGTGGCCTGATACTCCTTCCAGCCTGAGCCCTCGATGTAGCCGCGAGCGACGCACTCGATTGGGACGACGCGTGTCTTGCGGACGACCATGATCCGGCCCGCGAGTGCGGCGGGGGGTGTTCCGCCGGGGCTGAAGGCCGAGGCGGGAACGTGAGCGACATCGACCGAGAGGAGGTGCGTGGCGCAGAGCCCCTTGGACTCGATCATGCGGAGCCAGAAGGTGGAGAGCTCCGTCAGAAGGCGGCCCTTGCCGACGATGGGCGTTGGCATCACGACGTCGAAGGCGGAGATGCGATCTGAGGCGACGATCAGGAGGCGCGGCCGTCCCTTTGCGTCTGGCGGCAGGTCGTAGATGTCGCGGACCTTGCCCCGGCGCAGACCGGGGAGGGCGAGGTCGGAGGTGAGGAGGGCGCCCGGGCTGGGCTGCTGAGCGGGGGTGGCTGGCGGCATGCCCAAGCGTACCTCGCGCGCGAGGCCGCCACCAAAGCCGACATCCCGCCCGGGCCGGGAACTTACCCGAGCCGACTTACGCCGCGGGACTTGCACCCGTGATCCGGGGGGCAACAATGCAGGCCACGGACTTCCAGGGGTCGGTCGCGCCGCGTTGGAGCGCGCCAGCCTTGCGGGGTGTGTGGATGCCGAGCGATTCATGCTGAGCTTCGTGGTATTCGATGCCGAGGGCGTGGACGCGGCCCACTTTCCGCCGCGGCATGCCTATCTCGTGGGGACCGATGAGATCCCGACGCAGGGCACGGTCACGCTCGGCTCGGGGCTGGTGGGATGCGATCCCTCGCAGGCACAGACGGCGGGGCTCGCGGTGCAGATGCCGCTGGCAAGGCCCGATGGGAGTGGTTCGCTGGGGCTTATGACGATCCAGACGTGCCTGCTGCCTTCGAGGGAGCGGCCGTATCTGCTCACGATCGAGCTCGCGCGGCATCGGACGATGCTCTTCCTGAACAAGCTTGAAGACTGGGGGCTGATGGCGGACATTCCGGGCGATCATCCGGTGATGCTCCAGTTTGAGGAAGCGAGGCGGTCCTTCACTCGGGCGCTGGTTGGTCAGCGCGATACGGATGGTGAGGTTCGCAGCGGGTACGCGGTGGGGGCGGATCATCAGGCTGGGCGGGCGATCTCGCTCAGCGTCGCGGCGGGTGAAGGCCTGGCGATGTATCAGGCCGAGCGGCAGCTCAAGAGCCGCGTGAGTGGGCAGGCGTACAAGGAGGCCGGGGCACATCTGGCGCGGCTGACGCCGGAGATTCCGCCCGCGGGTGCGCCGATTCTGGTGCCGGGTTCTGGGCAGGTGGTGCTGCCGGGCGTGGCGCAGATTGGGTGTGCCGTGAGTCCCGGGCAGTTCACAGAGCCTCAACAGCGGGCGCTCGCGGCGGGCTTTGACTTCCTCACCGTGCCGATGCGCTGGATTGATATGGAGCCGGTGGAGGGGAAGTACTCGTTCGCGCAGACGGATCGGTGGATCGAGTGGGCGGTGACGAAGGCGAAGATGCCGGTGCACGCGGGGCCGCTGGTTGACTTCAGGCAGTGCGCGACGCCCGACTGGCTCTACATCTGGGAGAATGATTACGAGACGCTGCGGGATCTCGTGTTTGAGCATGTGCAGGCGGTGGTGACGCGGTATCGGCGGACGATTGCGCGATGGACGGTCGCGAGCGGGCTGCACGTCAACACGAATTTCCGCGTGAGCTTCGAGCAGATCATGGACCTGACGCGGATGTGCGTGCTGCTGGTTCGCAAGCTTCATCCGACGGCGAAGATCCAGCTCGAGCTGACGCAGCCGTGGGGGGAGTACCACGCGAGCAACCGTCGCAGTATTCCGCCGTATCTCTACGCCGAGGCGTGTCTGCAGGGTGGGCTGAATGTTGATGCGATTGCGCTGCGGACGCAGATGGGCAATGCGGAGCCGGGGTGCGCGACGCGCGACATGCTGAGCTTTTCTTCGATGCTGGACAAGTTTGCGGCCCTTGAGAAGCCAATTGCGATCACGGCGATGGGAGCGCCGAGCGTGGCGATTCCGCCCAAGCCGTTTCTGCCGCGGGCTGGGGCGGCCCCCGAGGATCCGTACGAGCCGGGGCACTGGCGCAGTCCCTGGAGTGAGGCTGCGCAGGCTGAGTGGGCGGCGCACGCGCTGGCGATCGCGGCCTCGAAGCCGTACGTGCAGAGTGTGTGCTGGCATGAACTGTCGGATGGAGCGGTGGGCAAGGACGGGCTGCCCGCGAGCCCGGAGATGGCGGGTGCAGGGTTGCTGCACGCCAGCGGCACGCCCAAGCCGGCGTGGCAGAAGATTGCGGAGTTCCGCAGGGCGACGCGAGAGGGGAAGATGCCGGCGATGAGGTAAGTGGCTTGTGGTCGGACCACGTTCTTCCGCCAGCGCTCGGAATGATCGTGGCACAAGACGTGGCACATGGCTGGTCCGCCTTCCTATCCTGTGCACCTATGGCGATCCTCGTACTGCAGCACTCGGACATCGGCGCCCCTGGCAGGCTGGGCATCACGCTTCGTGACCATGGCTTCCGCCTTGACGTGCGAAGGCCTGACCTGCATGGCGTTGGCGGCGCGCACGGGCTGCCCACGGACCTTGATGATGTGCAGGGGCTCATCATCATGGGTGGCCCTCAGAACGTGACGGACATTGAAAAGCACGCGTGGATGCAGGCGGAAGTGCCGCTGATCAAGCAGGCCCACGAGCGGAACGTGCCCATCATCGGCATCTGCCTCGGGGCGCAGCTCATCGCCCATGCGCTTGGTGGGAAGGTGACGCCGCGCGAGAAGGCGCTGGTGGGGTTTGATGAGCTGCAGATCACGGTGCCTGGGCAGACCGAGACGATGCTCGCGGGGCTGGCGTGGCAGCATCCGCAGCTCTTCTCGTGCGGGCAGGAAGTGTCGGGGGTGCCGGCGGGCGCGACGGTGCTGGCGGCGTCCCGACACGCGAAGGTCGCGGCGTTCAAGGCCGGGATCCGCACGTATGGGTTTCTCTTTCACTTTGAGTGCGATCGGCCGATGGTGGACTCGCTCATGGCCAGCAGCAAGGAACTGATGCCCAGCGCGGGGACGACTCCGAGCGAGGTGACGGTGCAGGTGGACCAGCTGTATTCGACGTACGTGCGGATGAGTGATCGCCTGTGCGTCAATCTTGCGACGTACCTGTTCCCGGTGACGCGGCGCATGGCGAGCTGAGTGGAACGCTGCGGTGGTGCCTGTTGGATGGAGGTCACTTGCCGACGCTCACGCTGGCAACGCCCGCAGACTTTGACCTCGCGCGGGACTGCTGTTCCTATGGCTATTTTCTGCTGTGGCCCAACTTCTGGGATCCTGGCACGAGGACGCTCTCGCGCGTGCTGGATGTGGGCGGCGGGCCGGTCGGGATCGTGATTGCGCAGCGTGAGGGGGCGGGGTCGAGCCTGCGGCTGACGCTGTCGCGTGCGGTCTCGGCCGCTGAGCGGGGTGAGCTCAAGCGGCAGGTGTCGCGGATGCTGCGGCTGGATGAGGACGCCGACACGATCGGTGAGTTCCATCGCGTGGACCCGCGGTGGAAGCGTGCCGGATATGGGCGGCTCTTTCGCTCGCCGACTTTCTTTGAGGACGTCATCAAGACCGTGACGAGCTGCAACATCCAGTGGCCGGGGACGATTGAGATGAACCGGCGGCTCTGCCAGGTAGTGGGGGAGCGGCTTGTGCTGCCGGCAAGCCGCAAGGGTGGGGCACCGCTGGAACTGCACTCCTTTCCGTCGGCGGCGAAGATGGCGAGGACTCGTCCCGCGACCTTGCGGGCGCGGTGCCGCGTGGGGTACCGCGATGCGAGGCTGGTGGAGCTGGCGCGGCTCTTCCGAAGCGGGAAAGTTGATCCGGCGTGGTTCGAGGATCCGGCGACGCCGGAGGCTGAGATCCACGAGGCGCTGCTGGAGCTGCCGGGCGTGGGGCCGTACGCCGCGGCGAACATCATGCAGCTTCTGGGGAGGTATGGGCGGCTGCCGCTGGATACCGAGAGCGTGCGGCATGGGAAAACAGTGCTCGGGTTCACGGGGACGAGCTCGCAGATCATGAAGCGCGTGCACGAGCACTATGCGCCGTTTGGTGAGCACGCGTTCCGGAGCTACTGGTTTGAGCTGTGGGCGTACTACGAGTCCAAGCATGGAAAGGCCAGCACGTGGGAGCGGGAGACGACGGGGCGGATGTTCACGGCGGCGCTCCTGGCGAAGTGAGGCTGGGTGGGCAAGCCACTCCGTGGCTTGCTTGGGTCGCCCCTCCACCGCCGACCTCGGCCCTCCCGGGGTACTCGCAATCCCACCCGTCTGACGCTATTCTGGCGGTTCCGCGTTGGGAACGAAGATCCCTGCGCATCGGAGATTGCTATGCCCCCCACCAAGCCCGCCGCGAAAGCCAAGTCCTCCAAGCCCGCCGAGAACATTGACCTGCTCAAGCGCCTGTGCGAGACGCCGGGCGTCCCGGGGCGCGAGGAGCGCGTGCGGGCGCTGATCGAGGCGGAGATCCAGGGGCTGTTTGATACGGTCGAAACGGACGCGATGGGCTCGCTGATCTGCACGCGCAAGCCGCGCGGGACGAAGGCCGGCAAGGGCGCCAAGGGTGCCAAGCCGCAGCGCGTCATGCTGCTGTGCCACATGGACGAGATCGGCTTCTACATCACGGCCATTGACAAGAACGGGTTCCTGTGGCTCAACCCCGCGGGCGGGTTCGATACGCGAAACCTCTTCTCGCGGCGTGTGCTGGTGTGCGCGGATGATGGCGACTACAAGGCCGTGATGAACCCCGGTGGTCGGCCGATCCACATCTCAAGCCCCAAGGACCGTGAGAAGGTGCCGGAGGTGAAGGAGTTCTTCGTTGATACGGGCATGAAGGCCGACGACGTCAAGAAGAAGTTCAAGATCGGCGACTACATCGTGATGGATGAGCCCGCGATTGAGATCGGTACCAAGGTCGTCTCGAAGGCGCTGGACAACCGCGTAGCGTGCTGGCTCGGCATCGAGGCCATCCGCAAGCTCGAGGCCAGCCCCGCCGGGCACGCGTGCGAGGTGGTGGTCGCCTTCACGACGCAGGAAGAGGTCGGTCTGCGCGGCGCGAAGACCGCCAGCCATCGCGTGCTGCCCGACATCGGGCTCGGGCTGGATGTGACGCTCGCGTGCGACACGCCGGGCGTGCCTCCTGAGGAAACCGTGACGGTGCAGGGGCAGGGCTTCGGGCTGCACATCAAGGACAGCTCGTTCATCTCTGACCATGTGCTGACGAAGCAGATGGAAGAGATCGCGAAGAAGAACAAGATCCCCTATCAGCGGACGATCCTCGCGGCGGGTGGGCAGGATGGTGCCGCGGCCCAGCAGGCGGCGGCGGGCGCACGGGCGGTTGGCATCACCGTCGGTACACGCTATATCCACACCGTGACGGAGATGATCGACGTCAAGGACCTGGCGGCTGCGCGGGACATTCTCGCGGCGTATCTGGCGGTGGCGTGAGATACGGACTGGTGATTTGCGAATGAGGCTCTTGAGGCCCCGGAGTGTTGCTTCGGGGCTTTTTCGTTGTGTTGGTTGAGATCATGAAGCGTGACGGCGTTTAAGTGAGTCCAGACCACGACCATTTCGCCAGAGCTCGAAATGGTCGTGGCACTTTTCGATGGCTTCCCGTACGCTGTTGCCGTGGATGATGCGAAGCGATATCTCGATCTGGCCGCGCGGGCTGCGCTGCGGGGTGTTGGGCGTGTGGAGCCGAATCCGCCGGTGGGGTGTGTGCTGGTGCGCGATGGGGCTGTGCTCGCGATCGGGCATCATCGCCGGTTTGGCGGGTTGCACGCCGAGCGTGAGGCGATTGCCGCGGCGGCGGCGCGCGGGGAGACAGTGCGGGGCTCGACGGCGTATGTGACGCTGGAGCCGTGCAACGCGCATGGGAAGCAGCCACCGTGCGTTCAGGCGCTCATTGAGGCGGGGATCGCGGAGGTGGTGTACGCGAGGCCGGATCCGAACCCGCTCAAGGCGGGCGGGCACGCGGCGCTGGAGGCCGCGGGCGTGCGGTGCACGCTTTCGAGCGAAAGCCCGCTTGCGACGTCGCTGGCGGCACCGTTTGTGCATCGGATGATGGCGCGTCGGCCGTGGGTGATTGCGAAGTGGGCGCAGACGATCGACGGACGTGTCGCGACGCGGACGGGCGAGAGCAAGTGGATCAGCAATGAATGGAGCCGCGCAAGGGTGCAGCGGCTGCGCGGGCGCGTCGATGCGATCCTGACGGGCATCGGCACAGTTGTGACCGATGATCCGATGCTCAACGCCCGGACGATGGGACCGGCGCGGCGGGTGGCGGCCCGCGTGGTTGCGGACACTGATCTTGATATCCCGCTGGACTGTCGCCTCGTCAAGACCGCGCGCGAGTATCCGACGCTGGTGGCGTGCGATGCGCACCTGCTGGCGTCCGACATCGTCAAGACCAAGCGAGAGGCACTGCTCGCGGCGGGAGTTGAGTTTGTTCCCGTGAACACCAATGGACACGGGCACGGGCTGCGATTGCCTGAGTTGATGGCCGCGTTGATGCAGCGCTGCTGCTGGACGGTGATGGTCGAGTCTGGCCCGGGCTTGCTTGGGAGTTTGCTGGAGCTGGATCTGGTGGATGAGGCGGTCGTGTACGTCGCGCCGCTGGTGCTGGCGGATGACAACGCGAAGCCGCCGGCGGGCGGGCGTGTGGTGCAGGGGCTTGCAGGCGGGACTCGGATGGACCTGTGCCGCGTGAAGCGGATTGGTGATGATGTGGAGCTGGTGTACCGGCGGCGTGCGTGAGTGGGCTGGGAGTTGTGCGTCGCGCGTCTCAGCGCGCGGTGGACTTGGCCGCGTTTTCGTGGCGGAGCTGGCCGCAGGCGGCGGCGATGTCGCGGCCTCGGCTGGCGCGGATGTGGGCGTTGATGCCCTTGTTGCGAAGAACGTTCTGGAAGCCGTGGACCGCTTCGCTCTGAGGGCGTGAGAAGGGGAGGCCCTTGACCTCGTTGTAGCGGATGAGGTTAACGTTGGCGCGCAGGGTCTGGGCAAGGCGGGCGAGCTCGTGCGCGTGCTCGGGGCGGTCGTTGACGCCGTGGAGGAGCGTGTATTCGAGCGTGATCTCGCGGCCGGTGCGCTCGAACCACTTCTGGCAGGCCGCGAGAAGGTCGGCGATGGTGGTGTACTCTGCCCAGGGGATGAGCGTGCGCCGGATCTCGTCGGTGGGGGCGTGCAGCGAGAGGGCCAGCGTGACGGGAAGGTCGAGCTGCTCGCTGAGCTTGAGGATCGCTTTGGGAAGGCCAACGGTGGAGACCGTGATCTTGCGGGCGGAGATGCCAAGGCCCCAGAGGGACGTGATGGTGCGGATGGCGGGAACGACGGCGCCGAGGTTGCTGAGGGGCTCACCCATGCCCATGAAGACGACGTTGGTGATGCGGCGAACGCCGTCGAGGCGGCCAAGGCGCCAGACCTGCTCCACGATGCGGCCCGCGGAGAGATTGGCGTCGAGGCCCGTGAGGCCCGAGGCGCAGAAGCGGCAGCCGACGGGGCATCCGACCTGGCTTGAGATGCAGGCCGTGAAGCGTCGCTGGCCCTCTTCGTTCTCGGCGGGGATCATGACGCACTCGGTCTGGCGCGAGGCATCGCCGATGGATTCGGTGGCCTGCGTGAGGGAGAGGCGTTTGTGGCCGGGGGCGGGGTCGGTGGCGCTGGTGGAGAGGGTGGGTGCTGTGGTGGACGCAGCGTCCGTGGAGCCTTCGGAGGCGGTTGTCTTGGGCGGGTTGCCGTCGTCCCACTCAACCAGGAGCTTCTGCGTGCCGTCGGTTGCCTGCATGTGGCGCAGGACCTTGCCCGAGAGGAAGGTCATGTCGCGAGCGAGGACCTCGCGGTCGAGCTTGGAGAGGCTGGACATCTGGGCGGGGTCGGCGATGCCTTTTTCATAGACCCATTCGAGGATCTGCTTGGCGCGGAAGTGGGGCATGCGGCGAGACTCGCACCAGTCGGCGAGGGTCTCGGGAGTGAACTCGAAGATGTGGTTGGTGGGGTGGAGCATGGGGAAAAGCGAAAAGCGGGACAGCGGGAAAGCGAAATTAGGAGAAGTCGGAGCGAGGCAGTGGTCAAGTGGTCAAGTGCCTTTGGACTTCCTGCAGCTGGCTCTCCCTCGACCACTTTGCCACTCGACCACTCGACCACTTCTTCTGTCTTGGCTCGGCATCAGCCCTTGGCGCTGATCGTGAGGGGAACGGCGCCGTAGAGATCCTGGGTGATGTCGGGTGAGGTGACGCGGATGCGGCGGGATTCGGGGTTGATGCCGCGGGACTCCATGATCTTGCGGAGGGCGCCGGGCTGGGCGAACTCGACGTCTTCTTCGTGGATGTCGCGGGTTTCGATGGTGCCGCCGAAGCGGGTGAGGAGGGCCTTGCAGACTTGAGCGACGAGATCCTCGGGTGCGCTGGCGCCGGCGGTGACGAGGACCCGCTGGTCGGGAGAGGCGAACCACGTCCAGTTGATCTCGGAGGCATCGTCCAAGAGGTGGGCCCTCGTGCCGACGTTCTCAGAGATCTCGGTGAGGCGGACGGAGTTGCTGGAGTTCTTGGAGCCCACGACGAGGACGAGGTCGACCTCGGGGGCGATCTGGCGCACGGCGTGCTGGCGGTTGGTGGTGGCGTAGCAGATGTCAGAGCTGGGCGGCTCCTTGATCTGTGGGAAGGCGGCCTTGAGGGCGCTGATGACGACGTTTGCATCGTCGACGGAGAGGGTCGTCTGCGTCAAATAGACGAGCCGCGCGGGGTCAATGATTTTGAGATTCGGGATGTCGGCCGGGGACTCGACAACCTGCGTGACTTCCGGGGCCTCGCCGAGCGTCCCCGCGATTTCCTGGTGGTTGCGGTGGCCGACCAGGAGGATCTGGTAGCCCTGCCGCGCGTAGCGGATGGCCTCGGCGTGGACCTTGGTGACGAGCGGGCAGGTGGCGTCGATGGCGGTGAGGCCGCGGGCCTTCGCGTGGGCGCGGATGGCGGGTGAGACGCCGTGGGCGCTGAAGACGACGATGCGGCCGGTGGGCACCTCGTCGAGATCGTCGACGAAGATCACGTTGCGGTTAACGAAGCGGCGGACCACGTGCTTGTTGTGGACGATCTCGTGGTAGACGTAGATCTGCTCGCCCGGGAAGAGGTCGATGACCTGATCAACGACATCGATGGCCATGCGGACGCCCGCACAGAAACCGCGGGGATTGGCGAGGATGAGACGCATGAGGGGAGGGTAGGGAGGGGGCGGGAGGCAAGCAGGCAAGCAGGCAAGCAGGGGATCTGAGACTTACCCGTGTGTGGTAGGATTCGGCCGTGAAGCCTTCGTTTGACATTCCTGCTGTGGCTCCCTCGTTGGGCGAGGCGTTTGCAGCCGTGCGGCGGGTGGCGGCGGCGAGTTCGGAGAACTTTCCGGTGCTTTCGGCGCTGGTGCCGGAGGCGGCTCGCGATGACCTCTCGGCGGTCTATGCCTTCTGCCGCCTTGCGGATGATCTGGCGGATGAGACGGGGTCGGACGAAGCGGCCCGGGCTCGATCGCTGTCGCTGCTGCGTGCGCTTCGGGAGGAAGTGGCGAGGGGTTGGGCGGGGCAGGCACGCCACCCGGTCGTGGTGGCGCTGGCGGACACGGCGTCCCGGACTGGCATGGCAGAGACGCTCGCCACGGACCTGATCGGCGCGTTTGAGCAGGATCAGCGGGTGCTTCGGTACTCGTCGCTCGATGAGCTCGTTGCGTACAGCCGCGGCTCGGCGAATCCGGTGGGGCGGATGGTGCTGCATCTGGCGATGGCCGAGCCGGCGGCGGGTGGCCGCCCGGGCTCGATCGTGAAGACCTTGATCACGAGCACAATGCTTGAGATGAGCGACGCGATCTGCACAGCGCTGCAGCTGACGAACTTCTGGCAGGATGTGAGGCGGGACCTGCTGGAGCGCGATCGCGTGTACCTGCCGCTGAAGGAGATGGGGCTTGATGTAGCTGAGATCGATGCTGTCGTGCGGGGCGCGGGCGAAATCAGCCCGGACTTTGCGGCGCGATACGAGCGGGGAATGAGGCCTCTGCTGGACCGGACGCGGCGGATGTTTGAGCAGGGCCGGGCGTTGCCCTCGATGGTGCCACCTGCGTGGGCGCCGGTGATCAGGCTGTTCATCGAGGGTGGCGAGGGGACGCTGCACCTGGTGGAGCGAGCGGGCGTGGGCGTGCTGCGTGAGCGTCCGTCGATGGGCAAGGGGCGGAAGGCGTGGATGGTGGGGCGCGCGTGGGTACGGACGCTGTGGATGAGGGCCGCGTCATGAGTGAGGCTGTGATCGATGGCGCGGGTGGTGGGGGTGGGCGCGCTGGAGGTGGGGGCGCGGAGGCTGCATGGTCGTATCCGGGGCTCTCGGCCGCGGAGATTTCACGGTCGGTGCGACACTGTGCCACGATCACGCGGCGGGAGGCTCGCAACTTCTACTGGGGTCTTCGGCTCACACCCGAGCCGCGGCGTGGCGCGCTATATGCGCTCTATGCGTGGATGCGCCGGGCCGATGATCTGGCGGATGATGAGCCCGATCCGGCGCGGGCCGCGGCGGGGCTCGCGGAGATGCGGGAGATCACGCTTCGCGTCGTGAATCAGGAGCCGATTCCGAGTGATGGATTCTGGCCAGCCTTTGGCGCGGTGGCCAACGCGTACCCGATCGAGCCGCGATGGCTTGTCGACATGCTCGATGGTGTGTGCGAAGATCTGTCGCATCAGGGGTATGAGGAGAGTGCGGCGCTTGACCGCTATCGATACCGCGTCGGTGGGACGGTGGGCCTCTGCAGCGTGGCGATCTGGGGTCTGCGGCCAGGCGTGGACCGCGCGGGTGCGGCGCGGGCCGCGGAGGCCCGGGGCCGCGCGTTTCAGATGATCAACATCCTGCGGGACATCGCGGTGGATGCGGACGGGCCCAAGCCACGGGTGTATGTGCCGCGGGAAGTGCTGCGGCGGCACGGAATCTCGATCGAGCAGCTTCGCGTTGCTGAGGATCCGGCGCGCTGCGAGGCGCTGCTGCGAGAGCTCATCGGCGTGGCGCGGTCGGAACTGGCGGCATCGGCGGCGTTGGATGAGTTGATCGCGGCAGACTGCCGCGGAGTGCTGCGGGCGATGACGGGGATCTACGGCGAGCTGCTCTCGAAGATCGACGCGGATCCGCTGGGCTCGCTTCGCCGTGCGCCGGTGCGTGTGCCGACGTGGAGAAAGTTCCTGATCATGTGGGGGGCAAGGTGAGGGGGCGGGCAGAGAGGCAGGCAAGCAGGCATGAAGGCAAGCAGGCATGCAGGGGAGGCAGCGAGGCAGCGAGGCAGTGGGGAGACGAGCAGGGAATGGGCCGCGGAGCGCGAATTCGAAAACGGTTTGGACTGACTTCCGGGTCGAGATGTGACGTGTAGCCTTTGGTCTGTCTCGCGGCTCCATCCGCGGTGTGTCTCTTTTCGACCCCTGCCTGCCTGCTTGCCTTCATGCCTGCCTGTCTCCCCTCCCCCATGCCTTCATCCTTTTCCACACCTTCATCCTCCTCGGCCATCGTCGTTGGCGGCGGCCTGGCGGGGATTGCGTGCGCGATCCGGCTTGCTGAGTCGGGCGTGAAGGTCACGCTGCTTGAGGCGCGGCGGCGGTTGGGTGGGCGTGCGACTTCGTTTACTGATGCTTCGAGTGGCGAGACGCTGGACAACTGCCAGCATGTCGCGCTGGGATGCTGCACGGAGTTTCTTGCCTTCTGCGGGCGGCTGGATGTGCTGGACCTGATGGAGTGGTCGGACACGCAGTGGTGGGTGGAGGCAGGCGGCCGCACGAGCACGCTGCGTCCGGGACGCCTTCCGGCACCGGCGCACTACGCGGGCTCATTCGCGGCGGCGTCGTTCCTGTCGCTCACGGAGAAGATCTCCATTGCCTCGGCGCTGCTGCGCATCGTCTCGCGCGATCCGCAGGAGGACGCCGGCCGGACGTTCGGTGAGGTGCTGTGCGAGATGGAGCAACCCGCGGGAGCGATCGCGAAGTTCTGGTCGCCGGTGATCGTGAGCGCGTGCAACCTCGATGTGGATCGTGTCGCGGCGACGCTGGCGGAGAAGGTCTTTCGCGATGGCTTCTCTGGCAGCCGCGATGCCGGACAGATTGCGCTGCCGAGCGTGCCGCTCGTGCGTCTGTATGACCCTGCGATCCGCGTGATTGAGTCGCTGGGCGGGCGGGTGATCTTCGGGGCGCGCGCGCAAGTTGTGGATGGTGGCGGCGTGACGCTCTCGGACGGGACGCGGCTCTGCGGCGATGCGGTCGTCTCCGCGCTCCCGCTTGATCGTGCCGCGGAGGTGGTGCAGGGTGCGGGCACGCGTGCTGACTTTGAGGCGATGATTCGTGAGGGTGTCAGCCCAATCCTGGGCGTACATCTCGAGCTTGATCGACCGGTGCTGGAGCAGCCCCACGCGGTTCTGGTTGATCGACCCACGCAGTGGCTCTTCAGGAAGTCTCCCGATGGATCGCGCGTGCACGCGGTGATCTCCGCGGCGGACGAGTGGATGGAGCTGGATGAGGCCGAGATCGTGGCACGCATCATGGACGACATCGCCGCGTGCGTTCCCGGCGGGAGTGCGGCGAGGGTTGTCAGAGCGCGCCCGGTGAAGGAGCGGCGAGCAACGTTCGCTGCGACGCCACGGTTTGAGGCTGCGCGGCCAGCGCCGGGGAGCGACGTCGGCGGCGTTGTTCTCGCCGGCGACTACACCGCGACGGGCTGGCCCGCGACGATGGAGGGTGCGGTGCGCAGCGGGAACGAGGCGGCGGAGGCGGTCCTCAGGCGCCTGGGGCGGCGCTCGCGGGTGGCGGCGGCGATTGGCCCTTCCTCAGCTCGGTGGTGAGCATCCCCGCGAAGCCCCAGTTGTCGGTGTCGACCTCGTCGATCACGATGTGCGTGTGTTCGGGGCGCTTGCCCAAGACCCGGACCAGCGTGTCGGTGATCTCGCGGACAATCGCGGCTTTTTGTTCCCTGGTCACGCCGTCGCGGGTGATCTTGACATTCACGTATGGCATGAGGATCTGGCTCCGTGCGGCGTTCTGTGGCACCTTGCCCGCTTCCCCCTGCCCACGGCGGCCATCGTACGGTTGCGGCTGTGTCCCACGATGACCTTTCACGCTACCGGCGTCAGATGGTCCTTGCCAATGTTGGCGAGGCGGGTCAGCGTCGTCTGCTCGCGTCGCACGCTGTGATGGTGGGGGTGGGGGCGCTGGGCTGCGTGAGCGCGGACCTGCTTGCGCGCGCGGGCGTCGGCCGCCTGACGCTGATTGACCGTGATCTGGTTGACCGGACGAACCTGCAGCGGCAGACGCTCTTCACCGAGGATGATGCCCGCGATGGCGTGCCGAAGGCCGAGGCCGCGGCTGCGCGGCTGCGCCACGTCAATTCCGAGATCCGCCTCGAGCCGGTCGTGGCCGACGTCACGCCCGCGAATGTCGAGTCGCTGCTTGACGGCGTGGATCGAGCGACGCCCGCCGAACGCACGATCGTGCTTGACGGCACGGACAACTTCGAGTCGCGGTACCTCATCAACGACGCGTGCGTCGAGCTTGGGCTGCCGCTGGCGTACGCGGGCGTCGTGGGCACGCGGTTCATGCAGGCGACGTTTGTTCCCGGGTCTGGGTGCCTGCGCTGCCTCTTCGAAGACCCGCCAGCGGCGGGCCACGGGCAGACGTGCGATGTGGTTGGTGTCCTCGGGCCGGCCGTTGCGATGGCTGCTGCAGCCCAAGCGGCGGATGCCATCGGGCTGCTGGCCCAGACGGGCACGCTCGAACGCGGGCGGCTGCTCGAGGGCTCGGTGTGGCCGCTGCGGGCGCGCGTGCTGGATGTCTCGGGCGCGATGGCGCGGCCGGACTGCCCGTGCTGCGGGCTGGGGCGGCGGGATTTTCTTCGAGGCGAGCAGGCCGAGGGTGCCGCGGTGCTGTGCGGGCAGGACGTGGTGCAGGTGAGCCCGCGCCGCGCGGCGTCGATTGACCTGACGGCACTCGCCGCCAGGCTTGCGTCCGAGGGCGAGGTGCGTGCGGGAAGGTTTTTCGTGCGTGTGAGCCCGCGGCCGGGCGGACCTCATCAAGCCGCGCTCGACATCACGATCTTCGCCGACGGGCGGGCGCTGGTCCGGGGAACGAGCCGCGTGGAGGTTGCACGCGCTGTGTACGCGCAACTGCTGGGAGACTGAGGCTGCTTGGCGGCGGTTTCGGCCCACTGCAACCAAGCCGCCCACGTTCCGAAGAACCATGCCGGAGAATCGACATGCGCTACCTGCTCGCCATCCTGCTCCCGCCTATCGCCGTCCTGATCTGCGGCAAGCCGATCCAGGCGGTGATCAATCTGTTGCTGACCCTGCTCTTCTGGATTCCCGGCGTCATCCACGCGCTCTTCGTGGCGCATGACTACTACGCCGACCAGCGGAACAAGGAACTGGTCGCGGCGCTGCGAGGTCGGTGAATCCTGCCCGGAGTAAGCGCACGCAGATCGTCAAGATTCAGTACAACGCCCGTACGCGGATCGTCTCCGGCACTTTGCGCAGTCCCTCCACGACCTTGCGGCCATCGGTTGGATCGACCTCGATCACCGCGTAACCGACATCATCGCGCGTCATGAGGTGCTCGGCCGCGATGTTTGCGCCGAGGTCCGCGATGACCTGGTGCATCTTACTGAGCACGCCCGGCACGTTGCGGTGGAAGTGCAGGATGCGGTGGCGGCGGGCGGGCCCAACCTCCGAGGCCTGCTCGGGCAGGTCGACGACGGGCACGTTCACGGCCCCCATCGTGCTGCCAGTGTTGACGAACTTGATGAACTTGCTCGCGACGTCCTCCGCGATCGAGGCCTGTGCTTCCTCGGTGGATCCGCCCACGTGCGGCGTCAGAATCACGTTTGGGAGGCCACGGATCGGGCTCTCGAAGGCCTCGCCCTTGGCCGAGGGCTCGACCGGGAAGACATCCAGCGCCGCGCCGGCGAGGTGGCCGCTCTTGAGAGCCTCAACGAGGGCCGGCACCTGCACCACGCCGCCGCGAGCGTTGTTGATGAGGAGCGAGCCGGGCTTCATCCGCTTGATCTGTGCCGCGCCGATCATCCC
This sequence comes from Phycisphaerales bacterium, assembly GCA_040399065.1. GTDB lineage: Bacteria > Planctomycetota > Phycisphaerae > Phycisphaerales > UBA1924 > JBBASU01. Next base: position 179,481 of record JBBASU010000003.1, read on the forward strand.
CTCGGTCTGTGCGGTTGCGGGCACGTGAAGCGTGACGATGTCGGAATCCTTGAGCAGGTCCGCAAGGCTCCGCACGGCCCGCGCGTTGCCCATCGCGAGCTTCGGCGCGGTATCGAAGTAGATCACACGCATGCCGAAGGCCTCAGCAAGCACCGAGACCTGCGAGCCGATGTGGCCGTACCCCACGATCCCCAGCGTGCGACCTCGTACCTCGTGGGCGCCATCCGCAGACTTATCCCACATCCCCGCGTGCATCTGCGCAGACTTATCCGTCAGGCGGCGTGAGAGCGAGACGATCTCCGCGATGGTCAGCTCCGCCACGCTGCGTGTGTTGCAGAAGGGCGAGTTGAAGACGGGCACGCCGCCACGCCGTGCGGCGGCGAGGTCCACCTGGTTGGTCCCGATGCAAAAGCACCCGACGGCGAGGAGCTTGCCCGCCGCGGCGATCACGTCGGCCGTGACCTCGGACTTGGAACGGATGCCCAGCAGGTGGGCACCCTCGACCAGGCGCAGGAGCTTCGCGTGGTCCGGCGCGCCCGGCAAGGTCTCAACCTGAAAGCCCTCTGACTTGAGGAGTGCGATGCCCGCAGGGTGAGTCCCCTCCAGCAGCACGGCCTTGATCTTGCCCTTTGGAAACGAGGTCTTCATGGGGTCCGTATTCCTGTGGCAGTCCCTGTGGCGAAATCTGTGTCGAAATCTGCCATGGATGCCGCGATAAGTTGCTTGTCCGACTCTGGCAAGGACCGCGCGGTGATCACGGGCACTGCCGCTGCCGGCGCGGGATCGTTGCCGATCCGCACGATGCCCGCCTGGCTCAGCACCAGGAGCACGAGGCAGAAGGCGAGCCGATAAATCGCAAACGGCGTGAGGCCGTGCCGGTTGAGAAAGCCGACAAGGAACTTCACGGCGACCGCTGCGCTGAGCGCCGCGACGACGATGCCCACACCGCTCGCAGTCCAGCCCAGTGCGTCAAAGACGTTCGGCTCGCCGGTCTTGTGGCTCGCGTAGAGATTCTTTGCAAGCTTGTAGAGGCACGCGGCGGTGAGCGTGGGAAGCCCGAGGAGGAAGGAGAACTCCGCCGCGGCCTTGGGGCGAAGTCCGATCAGGATGCCGCCGGTGATCGTCATGAGGCTGCGGCTCGTGCCCGGCCAGATCGCGATGCACTGCAAGAGCCCGATGAAGAGCGCCTGCCGCGGCGTGACGTCGTGGATGCTCATCTGCACCAGCCCCGAGCGCGCCCGGCCGATGCGCCCGTTGGCGTACAGATCAATAATGAACATGTAGACCGCACCGACAGCCAGCGCCAGCAGCACCGGTCCGGTTCGGAAGAGGTGCGAGTCGATCCAGTCCTCTACCAGCAGCGCCAGCAGCGCGGAAGGAATGAACGCGATCACGAGATTCAAAAAGAGGCGAAGCCCCTGCGGGTCCTTCATCAGCAGGCCACGCACCATTTTGATGATGCTCGGCCAGTAGATGCCGACGACTGCCAGGATCGCGCCACCCTGAACGATGATCAGGAAGTCATCAACCGTGGCTTTCGTCTCGGGCTTGTCGAGCCCCATGAGCGAGGAGGCGATGATGAGGTGCCCGGTCGAACTGACCGGGAGGTACTCGGTGATCCCTTCCACGAGTCCGAGAACGACGGCCTGCCAGAGCTCTAGCACTCGATAGTCTCCACCGGACCTGGACCAGCTCGCGGAATTCGAAACGATCCGACCTCAACGCTGGTCGCACCGTAGCATCGGCCCGTGAACCCCACCCGCGTGATCCAGGTTGAGTCGAGCGATGATCCGCGCAGTCATCCGCGCAACGACCCGCGCCTGTCCGCCTTGGTGAACCTCAAGGATGCGGATCTCCGCCGGGCCGATCTGGCCGGCTCGCGGCCTGTATTTGTCGCAGAGGGTGAGCTGGTGGTGGGGCGGCTCATTCGCTCGCGATATCCAATCAGGACGTTGCTGGTGGCTCGCTCGCGTCTGGAACGAACGCTGCCGCTGATCCACTCGCTGCCGGAAGACTCCCCGGTCTTCGTTGCTTCCGACAAGGTGATGGATGAGATCGTGGGATTTCACTTCCACCAGGGGCTTCTGGCCGCGGCGGAGCGGCTGCCGCCGCCCCACTGGAAAGAGCTCGCCCAAACGTGTCGCACCCTCGTGATTGCTGAAAATCTGGCCAACCACGACAACGTCGGCGGTCTCTTTCGTGACGTGGCCGTCCTGGGAGGTCCATCCTGCGGCGTGCTGCTCAGCCCCGGCTGCTGCGATCCGCTCTATCGCAAGTCGGTGCGGGTGTCGATGGGGAATGTCCTCTCGGTGCCCTTCGCGTGGGCCAACCCATGGCCGGATGTGCTGGCGGAGCTTGCCACGATGGGCTGGGATGTGCTGGCCCTGACTCCGCGTGAGGGAGCACGCGATATCCGTGAGATCGAGGCCGCTGGTGCGGGTGAATCGGGCCGAAGGCGGGCGATCCTGCTCGGGGCGGAGGGGCCGGGCCTGTCGGAGGAAGCTCTGGCCAAAGCCACCCAGTGGGTCCGGATTGGCATGGCCCCCGGCGCGGACTCACTGAATGTCGCGGTTGCGGGCGCGGTGGCCATCCACCGGCTGGTGGATCCGGGGTGCTCGGCCCCGGTCTGACGGTGGGATTCTGGGAGGAAGCCCTTTGGCCGCGAACCTTTCGGCGGCCCGGGCGTCTATCTTGTAGAGTCTGTACTGATGGGTCCGGCGCGGATCGTCGGGCTACTCGCGTGCTTTGTTTGAGTCCGGTTAGAATCGGGCATTGTCGGCTTCCCGTCAGCCCGTCATAGAAGCTTCGCTTCTTTTGGGGCCTGTCCGCCGATGGCCTTGGTCTGTTGAAGCAACGAATGGTCGCGCCCTTGATGCCGGGCGCGCACGGAGGTCTCCGATGCAGCGCACCACACGTTCTGTTCGCTCGCTCCTTCTCGCGGCTCTGCTGGCCGCCCCGATCGCGGGGGTGTCGGCTTCTGCCTATGCGCAGGCTGGCGTGGATGGGATCATCCGCGAGGGCGAAGGCGCCCGGCGTACCCAGCTCAACTCGATGGAGCGCAAGCCCTTCGACTTTGCGATGCTGGGCTCTCTCACAGACTGGAAGAATGGTGAGGCGCTGACCGCGGGCGATGCTTCGGGCAAGCCGGTGCTGATCATGTTCTGGACGGACTTCCTCCCTGCGGGCAAGCGGGCCATGGCCCTGGCTCAGCGTCTCGCGACCCAGAACGCCGCGAACGGGCTGGTGGTGGTCGCGGTGCACGGCGCGAAGGAGTGGGACTCCGCCGCCAAGCCCGCCGCCCCTGCTGGTGCCACGCTGCTTCTCGCGCACGATGCAGACGGCAAGCTGCGTCAGGCACTCAGCGTGGACAACGACCCGGACTTCTATGTGATCGATCGCGCGGGCCAGCTCCGCTTTGCCGACGTTGAGACGCAGGCCGTCGAGGCGGCGGTCTCGGCGGTCGTCAAGGAGTCGCGCGATGATGCCGCGGGCGTCAACACGCGACTTGCCTCCGAGGCATCCAAGCGAGATGCGGAGATTCGCCGCACGGAGGCCCTCCGCTCCTCTGTGGACATGACGCAGCTTCCCGAACTGCCTTTCACGCCGCCCACGGCCGATGAGTACAAGGCCGCGAAGTGGCCCGAGCCCCCGAAGGATCCCAACGCACAGAATCAGGATCCCAACGCGCCGCCGGAACTGCCGCCGTCCCTGAAGCTGCCCGATGCGCCCTGGATGCCAGAGGCTCCCAAGCTCGACGGGCGCGTCCGGCTCATCTACATCTTCCACCCCGAGGCCCGCGTGACCTTCGACTATGGCCAGTGGAGCCGGTTCAACCTCCTGCAGCGCCAGCTGGTCCGCGATGTGCGCGTCGTCGGGCTGGTGAGTCCGGTGACCGCTCCGACCCAAGATGGAACACAGACCAAGAAGCTTGAAGTTGACCCATCCAAGCTCACGCCCAAGCTCGAGGAGTGGAGGCAGCGTGTGTCGCTCGAGCACTACATCTCCATGGACCCCTCAGGCGGCATCTTCGAGCAGCTCCAGAAGAACTACCCCGAGGCGGCCCAGGGCGTGCCCGTCCCGTGGGTGGGCATCGTCAGCAGCGACGGCACGCTGCGCTGGTGGGGTTTCATGGGCAGCGATCGCTTCCAGGGCAGCTTCGATCGGATCATCGCCGCCGACCCGGGCGTCAAGGCTCGTCGTGCGGCGGAAGAGGCCTTCATCCGCGAGAAGAACGGTCAGTGACCGGATCATCGCCTCACACAACTCCTGACGGGGCCGCACCGGAACAGACCGGCGCGGCCCCGGTTCGTTTGGTGCGGCCGATCTTCGATGTCGTGCTGCACGAACCGGAGATTCCCAACAACACGGGCAACATCGGCCGTACCTGCATCGCAACGGGATGTGCCCTGCACCTCATCAGGCCGCTGGGGTTTGACACCAACGAGAAGGCGTGCCGCCGCGCGGGGCTCGACTACTGGCCGCGGCTGGGTGTGGTGGAGCACGACTCGCTCGGGGACTATCTCGCAACTCGGCGGCCCGCGCGCGTCTGGGTCTTCACGACTAAGGGAACCCGATCGCTGTGGGATGTGCCGCTCGCGCCGGGCGATGCGATGCTCTTCGGCAAGGAGACGGCGGGAGTGCCCGAGAGCGTGCACGCGATGTTCCCGCAGAGCCTGGTTCGCTTGCCGTTGATGCCCGGGGAACGCTCGCTCAACCTCGCCACCGCGGTGTGTGCCGCGGTCTTTGAGGGACTGCGCCAACTGCACGCGGACGGGCGCCTCATGCTTTCGCAGGACATCTGCATCGATCCCACTTCTCTGGCTTGAAAAATCGCGGATCGCGAGCGAACCTTCGAGGTGGAGTTCTCGTATCTCTTTGAGAAAGCTCCCAGGAATCCTGCAGGTTCAAGAGGGCTGGACAGAGCCCAAGAACGTTGAGGGACACGCGGGGCGAGGATCCGGGCAAAGCTTGCCGCGATCCGACAGCCCGAACCCTCCCAACCCAAATCTCTCTCTCCTCCGGTGTACCGCTCCAGAAATAGGGGCGGTACACTGCTTGTATGGATGACTCGTTTTCAGATCGGTGCCGCTCGGGTCGTGGTGCTCGTCATGGTGCTCTTCCCGGACCTTCAACCGGCGTGCGGCCCGTTCTGGGATTCTGTGCGTGGCTTGCGGCCGCGGCCTTTGTCGCGCTCGCGCCCAGCGGCTGTGCGGAGCCTCTTCTGACGCCCGATGAGCCGCGAAGCCAGTTCGACCGCACCGATGCAGTGCGCGACCAGAGAGCTCCCTCGTACGTCATGGATGAGTTTGGTTCCCGCCGCCCCAATCTCCGCGGCCGCCTGGTCAAGGGCGAGTAGCCCCGCGCAGGTCTGGATGAGCCGCCCCCGTCCGATGACGGAGTGAGTCGGGGCGAGTGTGCAATAACATCGCCCTGACAAGCAGAAGCACTCGGTTGGCATGAAGTAGGCACGACTGGTGGTGGACTCGAACTCAACGGCCACAAGTCGGTTGCCTCTTTCGAATTCATTGCGGACAATACACTTCAGTTGGTCATTCATGCTCAATAATGAGGTGGCTAACGTCCGATGCATGGGTACGCTGGGAGGCGCGTACAAGCCCGGCAGGACGAACCGGTGGGTGTGGCGGGTCGCAGGACGCCGCGAACAAGGAACGTGATCGATGGCACGCAAGGACGCTCGCAAGTCGTCTCAGACCAAGGCAGGCATGCCCACGCGCGCCCGCGTCGTCCTGCTGTCACTCGTCGCGGCCATGACGGTCGTCGGTGGCGGTCTGACGTGGCTTGATCGAGGCCCTGTCGCGAGCCCTCAGGGTCTCTCGCTGCCTCCGCTGCTGGCCACTGCTGGCGCTGGCGGGATTGAGTCCATTTTCAGTACGCGAGCCCCGCTCGATCAGAACCGCTGGAAGGCAATCGTGATCCATGACAGCGGCTCGCTCGCCGCGACGCCCGCATCGCTCGAAGCTCAGGCCATCGATCTCGGGCTCAATGGGCTCGGGTACCACTTTGTGATCGGCAACGGCAACGGCCTTGATGACGGCGAGCTCCACGTTGGCGGACGCTGGCTGCGCCAAGCCGCGGGGGCGCACGCTGTCGGCCCCGACCACGAGTTCTACAACCGCCACTCGATCGGCATCAGCCTGGTCGGTGATGGCGAGCGTCGCCCTTTTACTCAGGCGCAGATGCAGCGGCTGACGCAGCTCGTTGATGCGCTCCGGACTGAGTTCAACATCCCGGCCGACAAGGTGTATCTGCACAGCCAGATCGCTCAGACGCCCAGCCCGGGCAAGCTCTTCCCCGAGGCGATCTTCCGGCAGGCGCTCGGACCTCGCTAACGCGGCCGCCGCACACAGGCGAGAAGTCCTGGGACGACCGGTCTGTGCGCGCAAAGTCGCGGGCCGAGAAACCACAACAAGTCAGCACACGGAGGTCGGGAGCAAGTCCCGAATCCTGGCCAGTAGCCGCGCGGAGCGATCCGATCGTGCCGCCGCAGCCGGTTGATCGTTGCCGAGGGCAAATCCGGGATGCCTTGTCGGTTGTTCGTTGCGATCGGTCAGAACCTCGGGGGGGATTCGGACGAATCAGTCTCATGAAGGGACGCCTTCGCCGTGAAGAGCTATGCTGTTGGTGGTTCGGGAGCGCGCTCGCGCATCCGTGCTTGGTTTGTGTCAGGTGTCCCGTTCTGATTTGAGTCTGCCAGATCTGTCATTTGGCGGAATTGTTCTGAGGTGGCCCGGAGGCCATCGTCATGGTTGAGTTAATGACCGTTGGCTGGTCCCAAGTCGGGTCAAGTGGACGCCGAGCCATTTCGTGAGGGTTGAGCGCTAGATGTCGTCCCCGATTGCACAGTTCAAGGTCAACGACGAGGTCGAGGGACTCCGCATTCTTGCCGAGCTCGGTCAAGGGGCGGCCTCAACGATCTATCTCGCGCAGGATCCCAAATCCAAGCAGATCTACGCCATCAAGCACGTCCAGCGATTGGACGCCAAGGACGATCGCTTCCTGCAGCAGGCGGTGTACGAGCAGGAGGTCGCGAGCAAGCTCGACCACCGGAACATCCGCAAGATCCACCGCGTCATCCGTAAAAAGCAGCGGTTCTTCACGCTCAGCGACGTCTTCCTCGTGATGGAGATGCTCGACGGCGTGAGCATGGATCGCAAGCCGCCGACCAATCTCGACGATGCCCTCACGCTCTTCATCCAGACCGGCGAGGCGCTTGCGCATATGCACTCCCGTGGCTACATCCACGCGGACATGAAGCCCAACAACGTGCTGATCGAACCGGGCCCGGTCGCGAAGATCATTGACCTTGGCCAGAGCTGCAAGGTCGGAACGGTCAAGCCGCGGATCCAGGGCACGCCCGATTACATCGCGCCCGAGCAGGTGCATCGTCAGCCCATCACCGAGCGGACCGACATCTACAACCTTGGCGCCACGATGTACTGGACGCTGACCGCCCGGAACATCCCGACCGCGCTCACCAAGGGTGAATCGCTCGTCGAGCGCCTCGACGCGCACATGGTCCCGAAGGCCACGCCGGTGATTGAGCTCAACCCAAGCATCCCGCCCAAGCTCAGCGAGCTCATCATGCAGTGCATCGAGCCCGAGCCCGAGCAGCGTCCGGCCAGCATGGCGATCGTCGTTGATCGCCTTCAGCTCGTGCACGCGCTGCTGCGGGCCAAGAGTGGCGAGTCTGGTGCCGCGATGGCCAACGGCCGCTCGCGTGGCGGCTCGGGCGTCGCGATGCCCGCCGCTCCTTCGCAGCCCGCCCCGACGCGAGACCTCAACGCCAGCGGCCTCGACTGAGCCGCCCGTGCGAGGACGAGTTGCGATGTCTTCGACAGAGCGCGAGTGGTCCAGCTGTGATCCGACCCTGAGTCGTTGGGTCCGACCCAAAATCACTTGGCCGCCTTCCGTGCTTCCGTGCGGGCCCATTTTTCGATACGCTCGATGTTCTTGATTCCTCCCCTGCCACCATCCCCGGACCTGACCAACGCCGATGATGTCGTCGCGGTGCTTTACGCCGGTGCCGCAGCGAACCGGGGCGCGGCGTGTCGCAGCGGCGCCATCGATGTGATCGCCGCACCCGGACGCCTGATCGCAACCGGCGATCTGCACGACAACCCGATGCACCTGGCCAAGCTGATCCGCCTCGCGGGGCTCGACGAAGACCAGCCCGACGAAGAACGCAGGCATCTCACCCTGCACGAGATCATCCACGGCGATCGCCTCACCAACGGCATGGACTTCAGCTATCGCGTGATGGCGAAGGTCGCGCTCCTCAAGGCACGCCACCCCGAGTTTGTCCATCTGCTGCTTGGCAATCACGAGCTCGCGCAGATGCAGCGGGCCGGAATCCTGAAGGACGGCGTCAAGAGCGTTGAGGTCTTCCGCGCAGGTGTTGAGTATGTCTTCGGCGGCGAGAGTGAGCGCGTCGAGGCCGCGATCGATGACTTCGTTCGATCAATGCCGCTGGCGCTGCGGTGCTCGACGCCGCGAGGCGACTTTCTCTGCGCTCACAGCCTGCCGCCGGCGGCGTCCATGGGCCGCTTCGACACGACGCTCCTCTCGCGCGAGCCGACCGACGCGGACTATGAGCCGCGGCAGGGTGCGGTGCACCTGATGGTGTGGGGACGCGGGTACGACGAGGAGGGACTCGAGGACCTCGTCGAGGCTTGGGGTGTGTACATGTTCATCCTCGGGCACGAGAAGTCACCCGACGGTGCGCACTTCGTCGCGCCCAACGCGGTGGTGCTCGCGAGCGATCACGAGCGCGGCACGTTCCTGCCCATTGACCTCGCACGGCCACCATCGCCCGAAGAGGCGATGGCGAACGTGCGATGGCTCGCGGAAGTCTGACTCACATGAGACCGTCGATGCTCAGTAATCGCCGAGCATCGGTCATGCCGTGCGGACGGGCTTGTTCTCGCGCATGTGGAGATGTGGTTCGTGGGCCGCGGACTCGGCGGGCTTGTCACTCGTCTTGTCACTCATCTTGTCACTCGTCTTGTCACCGCTCTTGAACTGGACCGTGACCGGGTCCGCGAGTGAGCGGCCGTTGGTCGCGATGACGTTGGAGTACCAGTGCGCGGAGGCCTTGGGCGTGCGCTTCAGCGTGTTGAAGTCGACGTGGACGAGGCCGAAGCGATCCTTGTATCCCTCGGCCCACTCGAAGTTGTCCATGATCGACCAGTGGAAGTAGCCGCGGATGTCGGCGCCGTCGCGGATCGCTTCGCGAAGCGCGAGGAGATACCGGCGCGTGTAGTCGATTCGCTGCCCATCGATGATCTGGCCATCGAGATCGACCCAGTCGTGGCTCGACATGCCGTTCTCGGTGATGTAAACGGGGAGCTTGTATCGCTCGGCGAGCATGCGCGGCCCCCAGCGCAGCGCGGCGGGCTCGACGGTCCAGTTCAGCGCCGTGCGCGGAGCGCCAGCCTCGGGGCCAACGGTCGCGGCGACGCCCTCGTGCCAGCGCACGGGTGTGCCCGAATAGATGTTGACGCCGTAGAAGTCCAGCGGCTGGTGGATATGAGCAAGGTCCGAGGCGGGGAACTGCGGCAGGTGATCCGCGAAGACGCGCAGGCCATCCTCGGGATAGTGGCCAAGGCACACGGGATCAGCGAACCACGTGTTGCTCCAGAGCGTGGGCTTCTCGATCGCAAAGGTCGCGGTGCGTGCGGCCTCGATGTCCTGTGCCGAGTCAGAGATCGGGAAGGAGATGTGGCCGACGGGTGCCCAGCCAACGAGCGCCGGACGCTTGGCGTGGGCGCGGATCGCGAGAACCGCGCTGCCATGGGCGCGAAGGGCGTTGTGGGCGACGATGAGCTGCTCGCGCAGCGGGAGCTTGAGGCCTGGCGCGTGCGTGCCGTCGGCGTGACCGAGCTGCACGAAGACCTGCGGCTCGTTGAGCGTCATCCAGTGCGTCACGCGGTCGGAGAGGCGGTCCACGATGTGCGCGGTGTACTCGCCGAACCACTCGGCCGAGTCACGGTTGAGCCAGCCACCCTTCCTGAAGAGATCGATCGGATAGTCCCAGTGGAATAGCGTTGCCCAGGGCTGCATGCCGCGGGCGAGGAGTGAGTCAACGAGGCGGTCGTAGAAGTCAAGTCCGATGGCGTTGACGCGCCCGGTGCCCTCGGGCAGGACACGTGGCCAGGAGATCGAGAAGCGGTAGGCCTGGAGACGCAGGCGAGACATCATCGCGATGTCGTCGTCAGCGCGCGAGTAGTGATCGCAGGCGACCGCGCCGTTGTGGCCCGAGAGGACCGCGCCGGGCCGGGTGCAGAAGGCGTCCCAGACGGACTCACCCCGCAGCTCGGGGGCTGACCCGCCCTCGATCTGGTAGGACGAGGCAGCGGCTCCCCAGAGGAAGTTGGCCGGGAATGCTGCGGCGTCGTGCGTTGGCTTCTTGGTTGGTTGCATGTGGTTCATCTCACTGCTTGAGTTGATCGGGTCTGATCATCCCTTCACGGCCCCTCGGGTGAGGCCGGAAACAAAGTCGCGCTGCATGATCAGGAACAGCGCGGCGACGGGTGCGATGGAGACCATGGTGCCCGCCATGAGCAGGCCATAGTCCTGGTAGTACGTGTTCTTGAGCTGGGCGATCGCCACGGACAGGGGGAAGCCTCCGGGTGACTGCATGACGATCTGAGGCGTGAGGAAGTTGTTCCAGGTACCAAGGAACGTGATCATCACGAAGGCCGAGACAGTAGGCCGGAGCAGGGGGAGCACGATCGTGAAGAAGGTGCGAATCTCGCCGCAGCCGTCGAGACGGGCGGCCTCGATCAGCTCCTTCGGGACCGATGAGATCGCGGATTGCCGGAAGAGGTAGACGCCGAAGGCGGGCGTGATGGCAGGCAGGATCAGCCCCCACAGCGAGTCGAGCAGGCCCAGCTCAAAGAGCACCTGAAAGCCCGGCGCGATGAGGAGCGGTGGGGGGATGATGAGCGCGGCCAGGACCAGCCAGGTCACGGCGGTGCGACCCCTGAAGGAGAGGAGCGCAAGCGTGTATCCGGCCATCGCGCACGCGAGCGTCGCGAGCACGGCCGTCACCGATGAGAGCATGACGGAGTTGAGGAGGGCACGCGCGAAGTTGGGCTGATTGAAGACCTCGACGTAGTTGCGGAACGTCAGGCGATCCCACGCGATGTCGAAGATGCCGCCGTTGGTGGGAAGGAAGGTCGAGGTGAAGAAGTCCTCGTTGGTCTTGAACGAAGCGATGATGAGCCAGACAAAGGGCGTCAGGATCAGCAGGGTCGCGATCAGCACGAACGCGTACGAGAGCGCGGTCATCGCCGCGGCTCCCTTGGCGCCGCTCTCGCCGGGGTGGGGTTGGGTTACTGAGCTCTTCACGCGCGCTCACCCCGCTTGCTGATGATGCGCTGGCCGATGGCGCACGCGCCGAGGATGAGGGCCATGACCCAGCCGATGGCGGAGGCGTACCCGAGATCGCCGGTCTGGAAGCCCGTCTGGTAGAGGTACATGACGAGCGTGAGGCCGCGGTTCTGCGGGCCGCCGGTGCCGTTGAGGAGGATGTACGGAAGCTCAAAGAGCTGGAAGCTGCCGATGATCGAGAGGAGCACGACGAAGGTTCCCACCGGCATGATCGCGGGAAGGATGACGTGGCGGAACCGGTTCCAGGCGTTCGCGCCGTCGAGCATCGCGGCCTCGCCGAGCTCGGCCGAGACGTTCTGGAGCGCCGCCAGGAAGTAGACCATGTTGAAGCCGACGTACTGCCATGTCGTCGCGATGACGAGCGAGGGCATGATGTAGCTCTCAAGCCAGGGGAAGTCGATGTCCCAGCCGATGGTCGCGTGCAGCGCGCGATTGATGAGGCCCGTGCGCTTGTCGAAGATCACGGCGAAGATCATGCCGACGAAGACCACGCCCACGAGCACCGGGCTGAAGAGTGAGACACGGAAGAACGTGCGGCCTCGCAGGTTGGGCCGGTTGAGCGCCAGGGCCAGAAGCAGCGAGAGGGGGAGCTGGATCAGCACGCTGCCGAGCGTGAAGATCACGGTGTTGCGGAGCGCGGTCCAGAAGAGAGGGTCGCTGGCGAGGAACTGGAAGTTCCCGGTGCCGACGTTAGTTGAGAACTCCGGTCCGAACGTCTGGCGGGTTGAAAGGTGGACGCTGCTCAAGAGTGGCACCAGCGTGAAGAGGATCACGCCGAACAAAAACGGAGCCATGAGCAGCCATGGCGCCACCGGAAGCGATGCTGATCGCGAAGAAGCGTGCGAGCGTGTGGCCACGGGTGCGGAACTCATGAGCCCTCGCCCTCCGCCGGCGTAATGAAGCGGTTTCTGCGTGCGTGCTCCATCACCTCGTCCTGAGCCTCAATGAGCAGCCGCTTGGCCTCGGGAAGCAGCGACTCCGGCGTCGCGTCACCCTGCGCCTTCGCGTACGTTGCCAGGCGACTGGCAACGGTGCGGAGTCGCTCGACCGCAAGCACCGAGAAGGGCGAGCTGTACCGAGGCGGCACATCTCCTGCGAGGTTGATGTACATGCGTCCCGGTGCCTGCCCGCTGAAGTACGCGTCGGGCTTGTCGTACATCGGGTCGGACCAGAACTCCTTCACGGGCGAGATGATGTCACCCTTGGTGTAGAGCTCGCGGGAGAGTTCCGGCGAGAGATACAGGTGCTTGGCAAACTCCCAGAGCTGGTCGTGGTTCTCGGCATCGCGTGAGATGCCGAGCATGCTCCCGCCCCAGACGCTGGTGCGTCGGCCGCCGCGCTCCCAGGAGGGGAGTGGCATCAGCTTGACCTTGCCACCCAGCTGCGGAATCTCGTTGCGCCAGACGTTGCACATCCAGTCGGGGACGAACGAGGCAACGACAAAGCCATCGAGCAGCAGCCTGTTGCCCGAGGCGCTGAAGTAGGGCGCGTCCGCAGCGATCCGGTTTTTGCCGTGGCTCCACGCGGCGATGTGGGCCATCACGCGGGCGTTCGCGTCGTTGTCGAGCATGGGCATGCCGTCGGGATCCACCGCGCCGCCGCCGGCCTGCAGCAGGAGCACCTCGATGGTGTCCATGTGGGTCTCCCACATGTTGAGGAGGTAGCGGTCGGTGCGACGGTTGCCGTCCGCGTCGTAGAGAAGTGGCGAGAGGACCGTGATGAAGTCCTCCCACGTCTCGATCTTGGAGACGTCGATTCCCGCAGCCTCGACCATGTCGGCCCGGTAGCCGAGCATGACGGGATGAACATCGTGCGGCAGGCCGAAGATCCGGCCGCGGGTGGACCAGGGAGTGAAGGAAGATGCGTTGATCTTCTGATCGAGCCCCTCGGCCTTGATTCGATCCGTGAGGTCGAGAAAGCCGACGCCATCAAGGGGACCGGCGAAAGCCCGTGAGGCAATCCGACGCTCGATCTCCATGAGTTCGGCGCCGGACTTCCGCGTGAGAAACGAGGAGAGCATGCGCTGCTCAACAGCCTGGATGCCGAGCAACGAGAGCTCGACCTTGGGCTCGCCAGTCTTGTTCCATTCCTCGACCGCCGGCTCGTACATTGAGTAGTGGAGGCGCGCGAAGGTCCACATGCGTGCCGCGCTCGAACGTTCGGTTCGGAGCGCGATCACGCCGATGGTGGAGGCCAGTGCGAACGCCGCCACCAGCCAGAAGACGCTGATGCGGGGCGGCTGTCCAGTCTGTTCGGGGCGTTGGTTGGCCATGTTGGAGCCGGAACTGACCCGGCGGGTGTGCTGGGAGACTCAGTTGGACAGAGAGAAGTCCTTGGGAGACCAGAGAACCTTGCGGGTGCTCTGATTGGCGCTGTCGACCAGGTCGCTGAACTTGAACTGGGCGACGTGACCATCGACGAAGCTCATGTTGGCACCGGCGAGACGCTCGGTGGCGCGGCCCTTCTTTGGGTGGCGGTTGAAAGGGATGTAGTTGCGAAGCTCGCCCGGCGTCGTGAGGCCTGCGAACTCGGGGGCACGACCGAACCAGTCGCCGGGGAAGGCGCCAGCGCCCGTCACACCAAAGCCTGCACCGAAGCGCTGCGCGGGCATCGCGGAGGCGCCGACCTGGCCGATGGTGAACCACGTGGTACCGGTGAGGCCGGCAGTCTCAGAAGAGAAGAGGCCCCAGGCCTCGGAGAGGAGCAGCATGCTGGAGCTGTTCTCGACGGTGGTGTCGAAGGCCGAGCCGCGGTTGGCCTCGGAGGCGTCGAAGGGGTTGTTGCCGGGCTTGAATCCGGTGACGCGGTTGTTGCTGGTATCAAGGCGCCAGGCCGCCGCGGACGCGGCCCAGTAGTTCATCGTGTACGAGCGACCGCCAGCGGAGTGGTTCGGGCAGACCATGACGCCGCCACCCAGGGTGTTGCTGCGCGTGTTGCCTTCGGTGATGTTGCTGCTGTCGATCTGGGGGAGGTAGCGGCCCAGGCGGTTCTCGTCGTACCAGATCATGCTGAGGCGGCCGGTCTCACGATCGGGCGCATCGTGCATGATCGGTGGGAAGAGGCCGCGGTAGTCGTTGGCGTAGGCCAGGAGCGCCTGGCCGATGCCGCGGATCTGAGCCTGGCATTTGATGTTGCGTCCGGACTCCCTGGCGCTGCCGAGCGCGGGCAGGAGAATTCCGATGAGCAGCGCGATGATGGCGATCACCACCAGAAGCTCGATCAGGGTGAAGCCGCGGGGCGTGCTGCGGGCGGATTGCTGCGTCGAAACCTCACGATAAGATCGCGTGCGAGGATTCATGTGACGGGCTCCTTGTGTTCTGAGAAGTGTTCTGAGAAGTGTTCTGATCGGCCTTCGGGGCTGTGTGCTGCTGCGACGCGCAAGAGAGGGTGGCTTCGATCCGGGGTCCCATCGGACCGGGCTCGAAGAGGTGGGACTTGTCGAGATCGATGGTGAGCGCGACCGACTGGCCGGTCTTGAGTGATCGGTCTGAGGCGACCCGCGCGATGATGTGCTGCGTGCCGCAGCGGAGTGAGATGTCCATCAGCTCACCGAGCGGTTCGATGGACTCGATCATGGTGGCCATCGTGCCGCCCTTGGACTCGGCGAGCCCGCTGGTTGCCGGCGCGATACGCATCGCTGTTGGACGAATCCCAAGCACCACATCCGGAGTGACTCCGGGCATGGCGAGCACGGCCCGCGCGGAGATCCCAATCTCCGTTGAGAGCGTGTGCACGCCGCCTGATTCAGGTACGAGGCGCGCGGCAATGAAGTTCATCGGTGGTGAACCGACGAAGGAGGCCACGAATCGATTGGCGGGTCGCTCGTAGACATCCAGCGGCGGGGCAACCTGCTGCAGGCGGCCCTGGGCCATGACCGCGACGAGATCCGCGAGGGCCATGGCCTCTTCCTGATCGTGCGTGACGTACACGCTCGAGACTCGCAGGCGATGATGGAGCTGCTTCAGCTCGGCCCGGGTTCTAAGCCGCATCGCGGCGTCGAGATTCGAGAGGGGCTCGTCGAAGAGGAAGATGCGCGGCTCACGCACGACGGCACGGGCGAGCGCCACGCGCTGGCGCTGGCCGCCGGAGAGCTGCGACGGGCGGCGGTCCAGCAGCTCAACGAGCTGGAGCATCTGGGCCGCGTGATCGACTCGCTTGGCGATGTCCGCGCGAGGCACGCGTCGCATGCTGAGCGGGAACCCGATGTTGTCGCGCACGGAGAGATGGGGGTAGAGGGCGTAGTTCTGGAAGACCATCGCCACGTCGCGGTCGCGCGGGTGCCAGTTGTTGATGACCTGGCCATCAAGGCGGATCTCGCCGCTGGTGATGGTCTCGATGCCCGCGATCATGCGCAGCAGCGTTGACTTGCCGCAGCCCGAGGGACCCAGGAGCACACAGAAGCACCCATCGGGAATGTCGAGCGAGAGGCGGTCAACCACGCCCACCCTGCCCGGGTAGACCTTGGAGACTGAATCGATGGCGAGGGAGGCCATGGTTGAGTGTGCGTTCCGGTCGAGGTTGGTCGCGAGCGTAGAACGATGGGCACAGAACGAAGAGGACGGGAACAGGAGCAAAGCGCCGGGCGAGAGTTCTTGCGAAACTCCCGCCCGGAGCAGGAGGGGGTGCTGCTTTAGAGCGAGCAGTTGCCGCTGACGACGAACGCCGCGAGGATCTGGGCATCGGTCAGGTCGGAGTTCTCATCACCGTTGAGGTCGCCGTCGAGCCAGTTGGCCTCGGGCGTGAGGAGACCAACGAAGACCTGCGCCATCTGCTGCGCGTCGAGGAGGTCGACGTTCTCATCCTGGTTGAAGTCGTAGTCGCAGGTGGGGCCGCCGCCGCCGCCCTGTCCGAAGGTGACGTCGTCCCACCACACCGCGCCACCGAAGTACTGCAGGGTGTTGGGGTCTTGACGCTGGAGGTGGAGAAGAACGATGCGGACCGCGACGGTGCCCGCGGGCGCGACGCCGGTCACGTTAACGGGGATGTAAACGTCGGGCGTGCTGTTGGAGTCGATGGCGGGGGCGGAGACGAAGCTGATGAGGTTGCCCGTCACGTCGCGCCACTCGATGTTCATGACGGAGAAGTTGCCGCCACGGACGCGATCGTTCGTGATGGTGGTGGCCCAGGAGGAGCCGGTCCAGGTCTGGCCGGGCTCGGCGGGGAACTGCTGGAAGACGCCGCTGGCGTTGAAGTCGCCGCCGAAGAAGTTGCCGAACATCTTGCCCGAACCCACACCCGTGCGGGCCGGGTCACCGTTGACGGCGGTGCCGGGGAACGCGTTGCCGAAGGCGCTCCAGCCGCCCAGCCCGCTCTCAAACCCAGGGTTCACGAGACCCGAGGGAGTGACCTGGGCAAGGGTGGCGTCATCGAAGAAGATGGCACCGGGCTGCTGCGCGGGACCCTGAAGGTGCAGGAGGACGAGGCGAGCGGCCACCGCGCCGGTCGGCGCGGTCCCCTGGACGGTCGACTGTGTCCAGACGTTCTGGGGTGAAGAAGCGTTGCCGGCGGCGGCAGAATCAAAGCTGATGGTCGTGCCGCCGGCATTGATCCACTCGATGTTGACCACGCCGAAGTTGTCGGCCTGGATGGGATCGCTGCTGTCATTGCGCCAATAGGCCGAGCCCTGGAAGCTCTGGCCGGGAGCAGCGGGGATCTGCTGGTACACGCCCGCGGCGTTGAACGCGCCGCCACCGTTGCCGAACATCTTTACCGACACCGCGCCGGAGCGGAAGATCGCAAACTCGGGTACTGCGTTCTCGAAGTTCACCCACTGATCAAAGATCGTGGACGTGCCGGGGATCTCAAAGCTGGGGTTCACAAGCTGTGCCTGGGCCACACAGCCGCAAGCCATCGCGGCAGCAGCCGCCAAGTACGTCGTCATACGCATCGGTATCTCCTTTTCTCTCGATTCCAGAAGGCGGGACATTCATCCGTCAGACGTTTGGTTCGCGGCTTCGACCGCGTCAGGAACTGCGTTAGGGGGCGGAACGCCGCCGGGTGCTCGGCTTGGAACGCTCCGCCGCCGGCGGGCTGGACATCACGACTCTCGGAGCCGCGGCGGTGCCGTTGACTTCGAAGACCGTTGCGGTCGTGCGCCTGAACATGCCCGAAGAGGCGTTGGAACCCTTCGACAGCGTGCGAGTCAGCCATACTGCGGCCTCATACCCAAGCGCCGAGGCATCCTGACAGACCGCGGTCAAGCGTGGCCAGACATGCATGCGCACGTCGCCGTCGTCAACGCCGACAACCGAAAGATCGCCGGGGATCTGGATGCCGCGTTCCTGAGCGCGACGCATGAGGCCAAGCGACGTCATCGGGTTGGTTGCAAAGACCGCCGTGATGGCCGGACGACGGTCAGCGATCATGTCCAGCACCTGCTCGCCCGAAGAGAGGGATGCAGGGAGTTCGAAGATGAGGGAGGGGTCAACCGCAAGGCCCGCGCAGTGGAGCGCGTCGGCGTACGCACGTCGGCGCTCGGCGTGATCGCTGTCCGAGACGCTGTGGATTGCGAGTGCAATCCCCGTGTGACCCAGCGCAATCAGGTGCTCGACCGCCCGGCGGCAGCTGGAGTACGACTCCGCACGGATGTAGTTGACGCCCGGCTCATCAAAGTGCTCGGCGATCACGATGGCCGGGAACTTCTCCGCCGCGATCTCAAGGATCATGGGACGCGAGTGTCGGAAGCACCGGAGCACCACGCCGCGGACACCCTTGCGAAGAAAGAACTGCGTGTACGTCTCGTCGGGCTTCTTGTCGCGGCGGATGCTCAGGAGCTTGAGATCGAACTGCTCAACCTCAAGGCCGCGCATGATGCCGCTCAGCAGGGTCGGCTCAAACGACCCATACTCCGTCCGCACCGGCTCATCGGGATACGCAAGGGCAATCACATTGGAGATGCGGCGACCAACCTGCGGGAAATAGCCAAGCTCGTTGATCCGGTCCAGCACGCGCTGACGCGTCTCCTCATCCACGTTTGAACGGTTGTTCAGAACGCGAGAAACAGTCGCGGGCGACACGTTCAGGTGCTTCGCAATGGCTCTGACTGATGACACGGGGGTCATACTCCTATCCGAATCCTACCGGTCTATGAAACCGTTTCACCAAGAATCTACCACGCCGCCATCCAGAACGCAACACCAATTGTTCAGAACCGGCAAAGTGGCCTCCTGAGTGTCCAGAAAGCCCTCTGTTCGTCTGGTTTAAGGCACCCCGGCAAATGCACCGGCCGCGGACTTCCTGCGACATTTCACGCCCAACCCGGTTCTCCCCGGGCTCCACCACGGTTTCACACAACTTTGTAGATCTTGTGAATGAAACAGTTGCGGAGTGCCGGCGTTCGAGGTAGGCTGCCTGCACGGGCCGCCTCGTGGCGGTTCCGCGTAGACCCGCTTGGAACGCGGGTGTTGAGAGGCGCAAGCCTAGAAAGAGAGACTCCGATGAAGATGTGTGCTGTTTCGATCGTGTCCGCGGCGATGCTCGCCTCGGGTTCTGCGGCCCTCGCGCAGAACGTGCTTGTCAACCCAGGCTTCGAGAGCGGCCTGAGCGGCTGGACCCCGTTCGGGAACGTCTTTGCCGATACCACCACGCCCCTCTCGGGCTCGGGCGTCGCCAAGATGTTCGGCGGGTTCAGCGGCGGCTTTAACGTCGGCGGCATGTTCCAGACGTTCCCCGCAGCCCCCGGCCAGAACTGGGCCTTCTCGGCCAACTTCCGCCACAACACCGGCGACAACCTCATTGGCAACGGCCCAGCGAACTCCAACTGGGTGATCTCCAAGATCGAGTTCCGCAACGCTGCCGATCAGGTGACGGGCTTCGCCGAGTCTGCTTCCTTCGATGGCCGTAACGCCCGCGATGTCTGGACGCCCACCACGACCGGCTCCCTCGTCGCGCCCGCGAACACCGCCTCGGTCTGGGCCTTCTTCCTCTTCCTCCAGCCCAGCTTCGATGGTGGCGCCGTCCTGATCGACGACGCCTCCCTCGTGCCCGCCCCGGGCGTCGCTGGCCTCTTTGGCATCGCCGGTCTGACGCTCGCCGGGCGTCGCCGTCGCGCCAACTGAGGAACAACATCATCTGAGTAGTCCAATAATCTTGGCCCCGACTTCCCGAAAGGAGCCTCAATGAGGCTGATGGTTACGCCGCTGCTTCTCGCGTTGACCCTCGTGTTCAGTGGCACCATCGCGTCGGGTTTCCAAGGTTCAGATGCACAACGCGTGGGAGACACCCCGCGCCGACCGTTCGCCGCCGTACAGGATGGCAAGTGGATCGGCGCGGGTGTCTCCTACGGCCCTCATCGGGATGGGCAGACTCCCAACGAAGGCCCCCAGCCAACCGAAGCGCAGATCCTTGAGGATCTGCGCATCATGGCGCGTCACTGGGGCATGATCCGCATGTACGCCTCGCGCGGCTCCACCGAGATCGTCTGCCGCCTGATCAAGGCCGAGAAGATCCCGCTCAAGGTGATGGTGGGAGTATGGATCTCGCCCGAGGTTGCCAAGAAGGAAGGCTCCCCCGACCAGCCGATGCCCGACGCGGTCATCGCGAACAAGGCCGAGGTCGAGATGGGCATCAAACTCGCCAACGAGTATCCCGACGTCGTCATGGCGGTGGGGGTGGGCAACGAGACGCAGGTGGAGTGGTCCGTCCACCGCGGCCCCGAGGCCGCGCTGATCGGCTACATCCGCCAGGTCCGCAATGCCATCAAGCAGCCCGTGACGACCTGTGACGACTTCGCATTCTGGAAGAAGCCCGAGAGCAAGGCCGTCGCCAACGAGTGCGACTTCATCGGGCTCCATGTCTACGCAATGTGGAATAAGCAGGTCCTGGCCGATGCGCTCGACTGGAGCCGCCAGACCATCGCCGATGTCAAGGCCACCCACCCCACGGTCCCGATCGTCCTCACCGAGATCGGCTGGGCCACCAACAAGGGCACCGAGGGGTACCAGGCCATCGGCGTCGTCGCGGTCCCCGATGAGCGCGAGCAGGAACTCTTCTACCGGGCCCTCCGCGACTACGCCTTCCAGGTCGATCAGCCCTACTTCTACTTCCAGGCCTTCGACGAGAAGTGGAAGGGTGGCGGCAGCCCCGACGAGATCGAGAAGCACTGGGGCGTCTTCAACTCCGACCGCACGCCCAAGCGCGTGATGAAGTCCGAGCCCGCCACGACGCGCGTACCGCTCGTCAAGCCTTGATCGCCCGACCTGAGCCTCCTTGGAGTCTTCCAACGCATCCGAAGGCTCCTTTGCCGCGTACGTTCGGCTGCCATGATCAGGACATGATCAGGACATGATCAGGATTGGTTGACGAACAAGATTCCCCCTCCGCGATGAGGAGCCCTCGATGACCATCTCGCGCCCCATCCGTGCCAGACTCGCCGCCCTCGCGTGCGTCCTTGCTTCCGGCACCGCCTTTGCCCAGTCCGCCTGGGTCCCCGTCTGGGCTGATGAGTTCGATGGCACCGCGCTGAATCTCACCAACTGGGAGTACATGCTCGGCAACGGCCAGAACTACGGCATCCCTGGCTGGGGCAACAACGAACTCCAGAACTACACGTCGCGGCCGCAGAACATCGGCGTTGCCAACGGCCTCCTCACGATCACGGCACGGCGCGAACCACTGCAGGGTTATCAGTTCACCTCCGCACGCATCCGCTCCATGAACCGGCGCGAGTTCACGTACGGCCGCTTCGAGGCACGCATCAAGGTCCCGGCCGGTCAGGGCATCTGGCCCGCCTTCTGGATGCTCCCGACCAACAGCCCGTATGGAGGCTGGGCCGCGAGCGGCGAGATGGACATCCTTGAGACCGTCAACGCCGCGACCTCCGCGCACGGAACCATCCACCACGGCAGCAACTGGCCCAACAACACATCCCACGGTGGCAGCATCGCCGGCAACTGGAGCCAGGACTTTCACACCTACGCGATGGAGTGGGAGCCTGATGAGATCCGCTGGTACGTCAACGGCACGCGCTACTACCGCGTGACGAGCGCGACGTGGTTCTCCACCGCCGCGCCGAACAACCCGCGGGCACCCTTCGACACGCCGTTCCATCTGCTGCTCAACGTCGCGGTCGGAGGCAACTGGCCCGGCAATCCCACCGACGCCACGCCCTTCCCCGCGCAGTTGCAGGTCGATTACGTCCGCGTCTCGCAGCGCCCGCCGCAGGGCCCGTTTGGCGCGGTGCCCGTCCTCCCCGCACGGATCGAGGCCGAGCGCTTCGACGTCGGTGGCGGCAGCATCGCCTACAACGATGTCGATCCCGAGAACCGCGGCAACCAACTCAGGACGCAGGAAGCCGTTGACATCGAGAACTGCTCCGAAGGCGGCCACAACGTCGGCTTCTTCTCCTCGGGCGAGTGGATGGAATACACGGTGCAGGTGCCGCGGGCCGGGCAGTACGAGATTCGCCTCCGCTACGCCACACAGACCGCGGGCTGCTCCGTCGGCGTCTCCGTCGATGGCGTCGCGGCAGGTGCCAACACCACGCTCACCGCGACCGGCGCCTGGCAGACGTACCGCACCGCCCGAGTCCTCGCGAACCTCGAGCCCGGCACGCGCGTCATCCGAATCACCAACGCCGGCCCCGCCAACCGCGACTTCAATCTCAACTGGATCGAGATCCTCCAGCCCGGCGATGCCAACGCCGACGGCTTCTTCAACGTCGACGATCTCTACACCTACGACAGCGGCGGCGGCCCCTTCCGCGACATCGATGCCGACGGCAACAACGGCACCGGCTTCGACCGCGCCCGCTTGCTCCTCCTCTTCCGGGGCCCCGAAAAAGCCGGAATGATCGACGGGCGGTAAACGAACAGAAGCCCGTGCCATCGAAGTCGTCGGCTCTGCGACGACTTCGATGCTCTTTGTGATCGCCCACGAAGCCGCGCAGCACGGCCAGTGCCACGATCATGCCGAGCTCTGGCGGCATGGTCGTGGTCTTGATTCGCATCGGTGCTGTTCGCTCGCGGGTCCTTTAGGGCCGAACCCCGATCACCCGTACGCTCTCCCGTCATGAGCGCGGGGACCCCACCAACCTCAACGCCGACGCCATTGGGCGAGGCCGCCCCGTCGGGTGCATTGCCCGCCGCCGATCTCACCTGCCCACGCTGCGGCTACGACCAATCGGGCCTCGAACAAAGCCTGCGCTCGCAATGCGAGCGCGGCGAGCTTGACGCCTGGCCGCTGAAGAGCACGTGCGCGGAGTGCGGGCGCGAGTTTGATTGGCGCGATTTCGTGGATGCCGAACTGCACCCGGCGAGGTTCTTCGAGACTGAGAGACGTCACACGCTGCGAGCGCTCTGCAGGACTGTCTTCCGCATGCCTCGGGCAAAGCGATTCTGGAAGTGGGTTCAGCCAGAGTGGCCGGTGAGATACGGTCGGATGCTCTTCGCGATCTCGTCTGCCACGGTTCTCTGGACATCGATCACAACCGTGCTTCTCGCAGCCCTGTTCTTTTCCGCGTGGATTGTGGTTGCGTTCCTGAACTCGCTGCTCATGGGCAAGCCGGGTGTGGCCTTTGCGGAATCCGGCATCGAACTCTCACGCTGGCCCGATGCGTTCAAAGTCGGAATTCCCTGGGCATCCACCTGGGTCGGTTGGGGCCCGACGTTCGACTCTCGGTCAGACTTGGTTGCGTGGGTTCTGGTGCTCTGGGGAAGCTCATTGGCAACACCCTTGGTCCTGATGGTGTTGCCGATCCGTTGGCGTGACTCAAATCCAAGCGCCGGACAACTCAGTCGCATCTTCGCATACGGGTTGCCACGCCTTGTCATCGCAACGATGGTTGGATGCGCTCTGCCGAGAGTTCTGCTTGGCGAGACGTTGCCGTTAGGAATGCCACAGGCCTTCCAGGGCGGCTTTGCCGTGGGCATTTTCATCTCCGAACCCATCTGCACGTTTCCTGTCTTTTGCTTATTCCTTTTCTTGAACTGGCGGTGGTGGACCTGCGCCTTCCGCGACCACATGAAACTCCAACGCCCCGGTTCCGTCGCCGCCGCGGCGATCGTCGTCTCATTCATGGTGTGCTGGATTGTGGCTCTGATCATCCCAGCGACGCGCGCCGGCGTCACGCTCTTCGAGTAGTGGGCTCCATCGCGCGGTGCCTCGATGATGTCGCCAAAGCTCGACATGATCGTGGCACACAGCACCCCGGAGTCGTGACACCGCCACGCGCTCCCCTCCGACTTTCGCTTTCCCGTTTTCCCGCTTTTCGCTTTCGCTCCTCCCCCCGTACCATCGCCCGATGTCCCACAACGCCACCACCGATTCCGTTCTCGACCTGATCCGCCGCGCCGATCCTGCCATTGGCGACTTGATCGTCAAGGAGGCCAAGCGCCAGTCCTCGACCATTGAGCTGATCGCCAGCGAGAATCATGTCACGCCCGCCGTCATGCACGCGATGGGCACGTGCCTCACGAACAAGTATGCCGAGGGGTATCCCGGCGCCCGCTACTACGGCGGCTGCGGCTTCTACGACGAGATCGAGAAGCTCGCCCAGGACCGCGCCAAGCAGCTCTTTGGCTGCAAGTTCGCCAACGTCCAGCCCCACTCGGGCGCGACCGCGAACCAGTGCCTCTTCCTCGCGCTCCTGGAGCCCGGCGATGTCTTCGCGAGCCTCGTGCTCGCCGACGGCGGCCACCTGACGCACGGCCTCAAGGTCAACATGTCCGGCAAGTGGTTCAGGCCGGTTCACTACCCGCTCGTCTACGACGCGTCACGCCCGGACTTTGAGCAGATCGACTACGACGCGATGGAGCGCGTCTGCCTCGAGCACAAGCCCAAGCTCATCATGTGCGGCTATTCCGCCTACCCGCGCACGATCGACTTCGCTCGCTTCCGCGCTGTCGCCGACAAGTGCGGTGCGCTCCTGCACGCCGACATCGCCCACATCGCGGGCCTGGTCGCGACGGGCCAGCACCCGAGCCCCTTCCCGCACTGCCACGTGGTCACAACCACGACGCACAAGACCCTCCGCGGCCCGCGCGGCGGCCTCATCCTCTGCAACGATGAGGAGATGGCCAAGAAGATCGATCGCGCCGTCTTCCCCGGCACCATCGGCGGCCCGCTCATGCACGTCATCGCCGCGAAGGCCATCGCCTTCGGCGAGAACCTCAGGCCCGAGTTCAAGACGTACGCGCAGCAGGTCGTGACCAACGCGAAGGCCCTCGCCGCGGCCCTCGTCGAGCGCGGCTACCGCATCACCACCGGCGGCACCGACAACCACCTCATGCTCGTGGATCTCCGTCGCAAGAGCGAGCAGCTCACGGGCGCTGATGCCGAGAAGTGGATGGAGGCCGCGGGCATCATCTGCAACAAGAACGGCGTCCCACAGGATCCGCGCCCACCGAAGCAGACCAGCGGCGTGCGCCTCGGCACCCCCGCCGTCACCACACGCGGCATGAAGCAGAACGACATGCCCATCATCGCGGCGTTCATCGACCGAGTCCTCACGGCCGGCCTCAAGGGCGACGCCGAGCGCGCGACCGAGACGGAGCGCGTCCGAGCCGAGGTCGCCGCGATGTGCGACCGCTTCGCGCTGCCGGGGTAGGTCGGTCGTCCCGACCGACTCTTCTCCTTTTCTCATTCTCGCCTCGTCGTGCAGTGATTTGTACGCAGAGGAAGACAGAGGATTGGGAAGGAAGACGGAGAAGAAGGCACTTGGCACTAGGCATTTGGGAAGACGAAAGACTGAACGCGGAGACGCGGAGAAGAGCGGAGGGGTAGAGAAGGACTTGGAGAGAGTCGAGAGTCAGTGCGTGCAGCGAGATGCACGCGCCAGGGCTTCTTTCACTTGACCACTTCGCCACTTGACCACTCGACCACTTCTCTGCTACCGGGCCGCTACCTGCATCGTTTCTGCCAGAACGTTGACTCCGTCCGGCACGCAGCGCAGGGCCGCGGACGCGAAGCAGTTGCCCTCGTCCGAGCAGGCGTCCGGGCCGCTTGACATGCATGAGGCGAGGCTGCGTGCCGCGGCGGCGTTTGCGGGGAGAGACTCGACCGGGCCCTGCATCGCGAGGACGAAGCGGAGTTCGCCGCCACCGCCGCAGCGACGGGCGAGTGCGGCACTGATGAGCTCGCCGCGGCCGATCTCGCCGAGTGATCGATCGTCCGACCATGCCACGGGTGTGAAGATGGTGCACCCGCAATTGGAATTCCCGTCCGAAGTTTCATCGCTGAAGACAGCGAGCAGCACCGTTGCGTCGCCGCTGGCGGGCATCGGGATGTCGCGTGCGGTGCCCGCCGGTGCGTGGGTTGATACCGGGCGGATCTCCGAGGCGCGAGGGATGAGCACGACGCCGGTGGGTGGACGCGGCTGGTCGGCCGTGGCGATGCGCGTGTCGCTCGCTGATGGCGACGCGGGTCCGAGCGTTGGCAGCACGACCAGCGCGACCGCCGCGGCGGCGGCGAGCGCACCAAAGATGCCGCAGGTCAGCGCCAAGCGAGACCATCGCGAGCGGCCCGTGACCGAAGCTTCGCCGCGGGAGGCCGCGTCCGCGAAGCCATCGGCCTCGTGGGCCATGGTGACGAGCGTCGTCAGCAGCGTTTGGCGGTGCTGGTCTTCGGGGTGTTGTGGGTCGTTGGCTTGGCTCATGGGTCCTCTGGCGCTTGCTACCTGCTGTTATTCACGCCCGGGCCTGCCGCGCTCGGGCAATTCTGGTGAATTCTGGGGTGCTGCCCCCGGATTACTGGGCTCGCCCGGCCAGAGGCCAGCTCGACGCAGCACGCGGCCGAGCTTCTCGAGTGCGGACTTGCGCGTTGCGTGGGCGGTGCTGGGCGAGACCGCAAGACGCAGTGCGAGGTCGCGATCCGTGACGCCCTCCCCGGTGGCGCGGAGCGCGGCCCGCTCACGTTCATTGAGGTCGTTCGCGGCGTCGCCCTTTTCGCTCCCATCGCCGGGGGCCAGCGTCCGGCGCACGAGCTCGATCGCCTCGGCGGTCTTGGCAAAGTCGCTCGCGCGTTCGGCGTCCAGGATGTCGACACCCAGCGATTCGATGGCCTGCGTCCGCGCATCGCGCGTGCCACGCGATCGCAGGTGCTGGAGCCAGACGTTGCTCGCGACGGCGTAGACAAAGGTGGAGATCGCAGCCCGCGACGGGTCGTAGTTGCCCGCGCGGCAGGCCTGCCACACGGCAAACCAGACGCGCTGCGAGAGATCATCAGAGAGCGATGCCCCAGCGCCGCGCTCGCGCATGAAGCGTCTCACGACGGCATCGAGCCGCGCGTGGACCTCGTCGAAGATGTCTCGCTCGCCGCTCGCCGCGGCCTCGCTCAGCTCGCGCAGCGTGAGTCGACCGGGCTCTTCGGGGCTGCGGCCGCTGGCCCTGCGGACTCGCCTTTGTTGGTTCTGGTCGTGCATGAGTAGAGAAGACGGCGGGCCATTGTTCTTCGTCGGTTGCGCCGTCGCGCTCGGCACCATTCCGGAACTGATCTGATAGTGATCTGTCACTGCTCTGACACTGCTCTGACACTGACCTGGCCCTGACCTGACACCGACGACACCCCGCGCAGCGGCGGTGATTCCTACCGCGATGGCCTGATGCGTGTGACCTTGGTCGCTGTATGCGTCTGGCCGGTGAGGGCGTCCGAGAAGCTCACACGCAGCACGAGGTCGCCGCTCTCGGGCACCGGCTGCATCGGCTCGGCCTCGATGACATACGAAGCGCTCGTGAGTCCGGAGCGATACGCCTCGCGCAGTTCGGCGGGTGTGAGCGTGCGCTTTGCGAGAAGCACGCCGGGCACAGGTGCATCAGCGGGCGTGGGGCTCGGGCTCGGGTCTGGGCTCGGGTCTGGGCCGATGGTGGGCAGGACCGCCGCTTCGACCGCCAGTGTGCCGACGGCCTGCGTGAAGCGCCCGCGGCCATCGAGCGTCGCCAGATCAAATCGAACCAGGCGCGGCGAGCGAGAGGCGTCATCAACACCGGAGAGGATTCCAAACTCGATCCGTGTGATGCGCGGGATCGCGTCGAGCACGGCGGGATCGAGCGCGGCGGTCCGCGAGCGCTCGGACTCGCCGAGCTTCACACGCAGCTCGGCTTTTTCGCCCTCGGCGCGTTCGAGATCGCGACGCAGTTGCAGCGTCTCGCGCCGGAGGCGGTCGTTCTCGGCGCTGGTCGAGCTCGTGCCGCCGACGTTGCAGCCGGGCAGCAGGGTGACTACGCCCAGCAGGGCGACGAGCATGAATGGGCGGTAGCGGGCGATGGTCATGCGCGAGTGTACGAGCAAAGTCGCGGGACGAAAAAGCCCCGGGCGGGGCCCGGGGCTTCGAGGATGAGTGCGGGTTGTCACGCGGCATCAGTCCGCGTCGGCGGCGCGAGTCGTCTTCATGACGGGCATGCGCGTCAGGACCTTGTCGACGAGGCCGTAGGCCTCCATCTCCTGATCATCGAGCCACTTGTTGCGGTCACAGTCCTTGGTGATCGTCTCGGTGCTCTTGCCGGTGGCGTCGGAGTAGATCTTGTAGATGCGGTCGCGGATGCGGAGCATCTCGCGGGCCTCGATCTCGATGTCGGTGGCCTGCCCTTCCATGACGCCCGAGAGGAGGGGCTGATGCATGAGGTTGCGGGAGTTGGTGAGGGTGTAGCGCTTGCCCTTGGTGCCGGAGACGGAGATGAGGCTCCCCATGGAGGCGGCCTGCCCGATGATGTACGTGGCGACGTCGGGCTGGATGAACTTCATCGTGTCGATGATGCCAAGGCCAGCGGAGACGCTGCCGCCGGGGCTGTTGACGTACATGTGGATGTCGTTCTTGGGATCCTCGTTGGCGAGGAAGAGGAGCTGCGCGACGACGAGGTTGGCGAGCTCGTCGTTGATCGGCCCGCCCACGAAGATGATTCGGTCCTTGAGAAGGCGCGAGTAGATGTCGTACGAGCGCTCGCCCTTGCTGCTCTTCTCAATGACGATGGGTACCAGGTATCCGGACATTTGGAGATCCTCTTGGAGGCACTTGGCACTAGGCACTGGGCACTAGGGCAAGGCACCGAAGTTTCTGCGCCATCGGGTCGGTCAAAGTCTGGGCTCTGGCTCTTTTCTGCATCCGGCCCTAGTGCCCAGTGCCTAGTGCCAAGTGCCTGTTCAACTACCTCACGCCGGGCATGACGTTCGCGCCGGCCTTGGGGGGCTCGCTGAGGACCTCATCCACGAGGCCGTATCGCTGGGCCTCCTCGGCGGTGAAGTACTTGTCGCGCTCGGCGTCGCGCAGGATGTTCTCGACGCTCTGGCCCGTGTGGAGGGCGAGGATCTTGTTGAGCTCCTGCTTCATCTTAATGATCTGCTCGGCCTGGATGCGGATGTCCTCGGCCTGGCCGGTGACGCCGCCGTAGGGCTGGTGGATCATCACCTTGGCATGGGGCAGGATGTAGCGCTTGCCCTTGGCACCGGCGGTCAGAAGGACCGCGGCCCCCGAGTACGCACGGCCGAGGCAGTACGTCGAGACTGGCGACGACAGGAATCGCATCGTGTCGTAGATCGCAAGCGTGTCGTCGACGGCGCCGCCGGGGGAGTTGACGTAGAGGTTAATCTCCGCGCCACGCTTCTGGTTCTCAAGGTAGAGCATCTGCATCATCACCCGCGCCGCGGATGACTGGTTGATCTCCCCGATCATGAAGACGATCCGATTCTCCAGAAGGAGCTCGTCGATCGTCATCTCGCGCGTTCGCTGGTACGAGACGTTGGCGGCAGGCATGCGATAACCCTTTGAAGGACGTTTTTGATCTGTGCAAGGCGGACGGACACACGGTCTCAAACTCTGGCCGGGACGGTTCGCAACGGTTCGCAGTGCTGCACACTTGGGGGGTGCGCTTCACCCGATTCCCATCCATCGGCGATTCACGCCAAGAGGCTCATGCAAATCCGGTGCCCAGATCAGGAGCAACGATGCTGGCTCGGTTGAGGGGAGTGGGGGCCGTGAGCTTCACGGCTGGCAGACACGTGAGTCCAGGCGCGGCGGGCGAGGCTGCCTTTCTGGCAGTGCTGCCGCCGGAGCGACCGAAGCAGAGGGCGACGGGACTTCTTGGCGGGCTTGAGTTCCAACTGGTGTGTGGTGCGGCTCATGCGACAGGCGCGAGCGTGCGAGCGTGCTGGGAAAGTCGGGGGTGCTCATGCTCAAAGATTGGCGTGTGTTTGGGTGACTTCAAGGTGGAGTGAGGGTTGGTCGCCCACTTTGCGCACAGAGAGCGTTCTTCGGAGCAAGTTTCTGCGGGGCGGAAGCTCGGGCGGCTTCCTCAGGGCGACTGTGAAGAACCGACGGGAGCGGGGCCAATGGATACCATGCGGCCTGCTTGCTGGTTGACACGCCCACGCGTGCCACAACCCTGTGGATCGTTCTGATCGCGATTTGGATCCGCTCTGATCACGCCCTTCTCATCGCAACGCAAGGTCCTGTGTTCCCAAGGAGTTCTCGTGCCCACCGCAGTCATCAGTGACGTTCACGGGAACGCTTCAGCGCTCAAGGCCGTCCTTGCCGACATCCAGGCCCGCGGGATCAGCCGGATCGTCTGTCTGGGCGATACCGTTGGCTACGGCCCCGATCCACTTGAGTGTGTCGATCTGGTCCGCGAGAAGTGTGCCTGGACCCTCCTTGGCAACCACGACTATGGCGTCCTGTACGAGCCCACCAACTTCAATCAGGCGGCGGAGTCGTCCGCGTTCTGGACGCGTGATCAGTTCGATCAGGAGCCGGATGTGGCACTCCGCACCGCCCGGTATGACTTCCTGAACAGCCTCAAGGTGCGTGTGGTTGAGAAGATTCCGCCCAATGAAACTCATGGTCTTGATTCACCACTGGGGATTCCGCTGCTGGCGGTCCATGGATCGCCGCGGCGTCCGATCAACGAGTACATCTTCCCCGATGATGCCGTGAATGCGCCCGACAAGCTGGAGAGCATTTTCGATCGGATTCAGCGTGTCTGCATCGTCGGTCACACGCACTTCCCCGGCGTCTTCACGGATGAGCCGGACTTCTACCCGCCCGGCGAGCTTGGTGAGGGGAAGTTCACCTTCACGGATGACGAGAAGATCGTGATCAACGTGGGGTCTGTGGGCCAGCCGCGGGACTTTGACCCTCGCGCCAGCTACGCGATTCTCCACCCGACGTACGTGCAGTTTGTGCGAGTCGAGTACGACATCGACGCGATCGCGCGGAAGATCCGTGCGATCCCTCAGCTCTCGCCATACCTAGGCGAGCGGCTCTTCAAGGGCCAGTAGGACGCCTCGGCCGGGACCCGACGCCGCAGGCGGGCCGCAATCTCGATCGTCGCGGTCTACCCTCTGACTCGTTGCAGCCCGATCGAGTTTCGAGCGAACTGCCGCGATACTCGCACTCGCTCCCTCTCTGTTCCGTTGCACGTTTTCCATCGCGCATCCAACCTGCCTGACCGCCGCCTTGGCCATCTCCTCATGCCGCAAGAAAAGAACACCAAGCTCCGAATCCTTGTGCCGATTGCGCTCGCTATTGCGGGCGTGCTGATCGGACTGGCCGTGTACCAGGGCCAGACCGCGAGCCAGCAGGCACAGCAGGCCCAGCTCCGGGCGACTGCCGAGCGTGAAGGGGGCGCGACGCCGGTCGATGCGAACGCAGGGGCAGCAGCGTCCGGTGCGTCTGCGGCTCCGACGGATGCCGCGACCCCGGAGGCCGCGGGTGCGGCTCCTGCGGCACAACCGGTTGCGCAAACAACCCCTGCTGCGCCTTCCAAGCCCTCTCAAGCTTTCGATGCCTCAGCGACCACCACGCGTCCTCTGGCACTGCCCTTGTCGGCGAAGTCGACGCCGCGGCCGCTGGACGTTCCCCTTTCGCGGCCGCTGGGTGGCCTTGATCCTGCCGGGCCGTTTCGTCTTGAGATTGAGTTTTCCGAGAACGGCAACGGGATTCGCACGCTCCGGCTCGCGGACAACTTCACGACCATCAAGCGAGAAGCCCATCTGACGGCGCAGCATCAGCATCCGCTTGATCCGGCACCCGGTGCGGCGGTGATGGCACCCTTCGCGGCCCTTGCGCTCGACATCACGCCGTCGGGGGGCACGCTCCAGCGTGTGCTGCTCGACGTCGACCGGTCGGGGGTCAACGGCGTGATCTGGCGGGAGATTGAGTCCAGCGATGCGAGGCGGAGCTTCGAAGCGACGATCGTTGATGCGGAGTTGGTGCCCGTCGTTCGCATCACGCGCACGTTCGCACTCACCGAGGGCTCGTTCGATCTCACGCTCACGCAGCGTGTGGACAATCTCTCTTCGACGCCACTGACGGTGCGCTGGGTGCAGCGCGGGCCGGTGGACCTCGAGCGCGAGAAGACCAACTACGGCGGCGACAAGCGTCGGCTTCGCTTCGGCTATCTTCTCTCGCCGGAGCAGGAGCCGTCGCGCTCGGTCGTTGTCTCGACGGATTACCTCGATTGGCACCAGGCCGTGCTGGGCAGTCGCGTGCCGATGTTCGGGGCTGATGGATTGCCGATCGTTGACGCCGCGGGCCAGCACTATCAGGGCTTCGCGGATCAGGTGGTGTGGCCCAATACCAAGAGCATCGAGAACCGCTACGCCCTGGTTTGGGCGGCGATGACGGACAGGTATTTCGGAGTGAGCGCCCACGCGCTCGCGCCGGAGTCGGCCGTGGGCGAGGCCAAGACGCTGCGCTGGGTGCAGACGATCCAGCGTGTCGTGCTGGATCTGGGCGTTGGCGCTGAGGTCATCGGGCTTCGATTTGAGGCGGCGCCGGCGTTGCTGGCACCTGGCGCGAGCGCGGACTTCTCGATGGGCATCTACGCCGGGCCGCTGGACAGCAGCCAGATCGCCAAGGAGCCGCTGCTGAAGTCGATGGGGCTGCCGGGGCTTGTGGTGTACAACTTCGGCGGACCGTGCGGATTCTGCACGTTCACCTGGCTCACGCACGCACTGCTTGGCCTGCTGCACGTGCTTCACGACTATGTCTTCTTTGACTGGGCGATTGCGATCATCTTCCTCGTGGTGATCGTGCGAACGATCCTGCACCCGCTGACCCGCTGGTCGCAGAAGAAGATGGCCCTCTTCGGCAAGCAGATGGGGGCCATCGGCCCCAAGCAGAAGCTGCTGCAGGAGAAGTACAAGGGCGACCCTCAGAAGCTCCAGCAGGAGACGGGCCGCCTGTGGCGCGAGGAAGGGATCAGCCCGACCGGGCTCTTGGGCTGCTTGCCGGCCTTCTTCCAGATGCCGGTGTGGATTGCGCTGTATGCGACGCTCTACTTCGCGGTTGAGCTGCGCCACCAGCCGGCGTTCTATGGCCTCTTCCAGGCGATCCAGCCCGAATCGAGCCCCTTCTGGCGGTTCCTTGGTGACCTTTCCGAGCCCGACAGGTTCTTCTACTTCAATGAGTACTACAACATCCCGCTGCTGTCGAGCCTGATGGGGCCGATCCACTCGATCAACATCCTGCCCGTGATCCTGGGCGTGGTCTTCTTCATCCAGCAGAAGTACCTCACGCCTCCGACCACGATGCAGCTGACGCCCGAGCAGGAAATGCAGCAGAAGATGATCAAGGTCATGACCGTCTTCATGTTCCCCTTCTTCATGTACAACGCGCCCAGCGGCCTGGCCCTCTACTTCATTGCCAACTCTTCGCTTGCGATTCTTGAGTCCAAGTGGATCCGCTCGCACATGGAGAAGACGGGCATGCTCGATCTCGACCGTCTGAAGGCCGAGCGCGAGGCCAAGAAGAAGGCTGGTGGTGGTGGCGGCGGCGGGTTTATCGAGCGGCTGATGGCCGCGGCCCAGCAGCGCGTCGAGGCGGCACAGAACGCGGGCCAGAAGGGCAAGGGCGGCGCAGGCAACCAGTTCGGCCGCAAGCCGGGACACTGATCAGGATGTGAGCGCGTGTGCGCGGGTTGAACTGGCTTGAGCGGGCATAGGCGGGCACGCGATGGTCGATGTCACGCAACAGACTCTGGGCACGAGCGGCGCGAGTGACATGAGTGTCATGAGTGCCACGAGTGACACGATCATCGCGCCGATCACCGGAGCGGGGGCTGCGGCTCGTGCGGCGATTCGTCTGAGCGGCGCTGATGCGCACGCCGTGGTTGGTGCGCTGTGCGGCGTGCGCTCGCAGGGACCGATGCCGCGGACTGAGCCCGTGCGGTTTCCACTGGCTCCTGGCGTGAGTCTTCCCGTGCTTGTTTCTCGATGGGCCGCGCCCCGGTCGTTTACGGGTGAGGATTGCGCGGAGATCTGCTTTGCTGGTTCGCCGCTGCTCGTGCGGCGGGTGCTGGGCGTGCTCACTGGTCGAGCCGGTGTGCGGATGGCCGAGCCGGGCGAGTTCTCGGCACGTGCGTACTTCAATGGACGCATGACGCTGGAAGAGGCCGAGGGCGTCGCGGCGATGATCAGTGCCACGGGCGATGCTGAGTTGCGTGCCGCGCGTGAGCTTGCTTCCGGAGCGACCGGCGTGGCGTTCCGCGACATCGCGCGCGAGCTGACGACGCTGCTTGCGCTCGTCGAGGCGGGCGTTGACTTCACTGATCAGGAAGATGTGGTGGCGATCTCGCCCACGGACCTGCGTGTGCGGCTGCGTTCGCTTGTTGCTCGGTGCGATTCGCTGGTCTCCGCCGCGGGGATGGTGCGCAGTGGACTTGCGCGAGTTGTGCTTGTGGGCGCACCCAACGCGGGCAAGAGCACGCTCTTCAACGCGTTGCTCGGGAGGGCACGGGTGATCGAGTCTCCCATGCGCGGCTCGACGCGCGATGTCATCATGGAGCCGCTGGATCTGGGTAAGCATGTGCCGGGCGCAGGGATGATCGAGCTTGCGGACCTGCCGGGGCTTGATGCGCAGCCGCCTGATCGACAGGGTGGCTCGGAGGCCGCGATGGCGGCGCAGGCGGCTGCTGCGCGTGCGATCTCGCATGCTGATGTGCTGGTGTGGTGCGACCCTGAAGGTTCGTTTGATGCGAGTGAACTCGAGAATGGCGAGATTGCGCTGGCGCTCAGCGCAGCATCGCGGCCAGGCGTGCTGCGCATTTGCACCTTCGCGGATCGGCCGGCGCGTGGCGATCGTGCCGCGGCCTCCGACCTCTCGATCTCCGCGCTTGATCCGCGTGCTGCGAGCCTGGTTGCGCGTGCGATTGCCGCGAAGGTCGCACAGTCGGCTTCATTCGCCGGGCTGGCTGTGGTGCCGCGACATCGTGCAGCGGTCGCGAGCATCCACGAGGCGATTGTCATGGCCCTGAGTCTGCTCCATGAGGCTCAGGCTGCAGGGCTCACTCCAAAGCAGGACGAGTTGATCGCCGACGCGCTCCGGCAAGCGCTCGACGCGGCGGGCACGCTCGTGGGCCGCATCGATGCCGATGAGGTCCTGGGCCGGATCTTTGCGACATTCTGCGTCGGAAAATGAGCCTTTCTGCGATCCAGACGCATCATTCGGCACCGCGCCTGCAACGAAGGGCGGGTGTCCATGGACGCGAGACTTCGGGCGGCCAACGATGCGTCATGGAGACGACTTTCCAATCCGCGGTCCTGTCCCATGCTGGCCATGCGAATGCAGAGCCTGAGCCAGCACCGCCCGCTCGCGAGGAGGCTTCGGCGCCTCCATCCTCGGGCGAGTCTGCGACCGCCACGGCGACGCGGCCTGCCCCGCCTCGCGTGGATCAGCTGCCGCCGTGGAAGGTGCTCCTGCACAACGATGATGTCAATGACATGCCGTTTGTGGTCAAAACCATCGTTGAACTGACGCCGCTCAACAAGGAGCGAGCAGTGCAGGCGACGCTGGAGGCACACGTGTCGGGACTGACGCTGCTGCTCGTGACGCACAAGGAGCGGGCCGAGCTCTACCGCGATCAGTTTCAGAGCAAGTCGTTGACGGTCACGATCGAGCCGCACGCGTAGAAGCGGACGCAGCTGTCTGCGTGGGACCCCGGAGGGAGTTGGCGAGTGCCCCCTTCCCCCCTTCCCCCCTCCACCCGTTTGCGGGCGTGACCGATAAAGCGATGCCGCACGGGCCGCCACGTGCGTGGGTCCGTGCCATTCACAGCGGCTGTGTGCCACCGGCTGTGCGAGAATTTCTTTCGCTCCGCCCACCGACCCGCGATGATCAGCAGAATGCAGATCCTTGCGCCACGCGTCGCCGTGAGCGGCGAATCCATGCGAGGAACGACCCACGTCGCCACCAACCGCGCCGGATTTCCGATGAGTGTGGTGTCCCGTGTACTCTCGCACGCGGCACTTCAAGGAGCGCAGTTCAATGCGGACACTTCACCTCGGCGAGTTGCTGGTCAAGCAGGGCGCCCTCACGATGGCGCAGCGCGATGCCGTCCTTTTGGCGCAGCGCGATCGGGGCGGGCCGTTTGGCGCACTTGCCGAAGAGATGTTCGGCGTCAGCCCTGAGTCTGTCGAGCGGGCCTGGGCACAGCAGTTTGCCTCGTTCGCGCCGCATGTCGATCCTCGCACGTACAGCGTGAATCCCCACGCGCTCGAGATCATCACTCGTCGCCAAGCGTGGCAGTTCCGAATTCTTCCCATCGACTTTCAGGGTGATGAGGTCGTTGCATGCACCTGCGAGGAGTGGCTCGTCCGCGCGATGAAGTTTGCTGGCTGGCGGCTGGGCCACGGTGTGCACTTCGTCCTCACGGAGCCCGCCGCACTCGGCGAGGCCCTCTGCTACCACTTCCCGATGGGCGGCATGACGCCCAAGAGCGTCCTCGCCGACGTTGCATAGCCGCGTTCGGTTGGTCAACGCTGGTGCGATGGACACTCCTGCCCAGCCACGCGAGTGGGGCTTGCACCTCAACGCCCTTGACTCCTTCCGCAACCCCGAGCTCGTTCCGGGGTTGTCCTTCGTTCTCGGGCCGTTCCTTGAGGGGGCCCGCCCAGACTCCGCAACCGACCGTTGACCTACCCTTCCGCAATGGCTTCTAACCGTACCGCAACGACCCCCTCCCGACGCGCTGGAAAAGACCCGGCCACTCCGCGCACGGTATCGCTCGTGAGCCTTGGGTGTCCCAAGAACCTCGTCGATTCCGAGAAGATGCTCGGCATGCTCGCCGAGGCGGGCGTGATGCCCATCTCGTACGACCCTGAGTCCGGCGGCTTCGGCGGCGCGGACGCGGTGGTGGTCAACACCTGCGGCTTCCTCGAGGCTTCGAAGGATGAGTCGCTGGCGGTGATCAAGGAGGCCATCGAGGCCAAGGAGCGGGGCGAGATCTCCCGCGTTGTGGTCGCGGGCTGCCTCGTGCAGCGCCATCGCGCGAAGATGCTCGAGTGGGCGCCCGGCATCGATGCGATGGTGGGGGTCTTTGACCGCGACAAGGTCGTCGAGGCCGTCTTTGGCAGCGAGCCGGGCAAGAAGGCCGCGCGAGCTAAGTCCGCGGTGGAGGCTTCCGACCGGCCCAAGTACTGGATTGCGGGCAATGCGCTGGTCGCTGCCGAGCAGCGCGGGATGAAGACCACGGGCCTCACGGTGCACGGCAAGGACGGCAACGGGCTGGGGTACTTCGAGGATGACTCGGCCCGACTGCGACTGACGCCGCGCCACTACGCGTACCTGCGCATCTCCGAAGGGTGCAACCAGAACTGCGCATTCTGCACGATTCCATCCATCCGCGGCAAGATGCGCAGCAAGCCATTGGACCGCATCGTCGCTGAGGCTCGCGAGCTGGTGCACGATGGTGCCCACGAGCTGCTGCTCATCGGCCAGGACACGACGAGCTATGGCGACGACATCGGCATGGGCCTCGCGAGCGGGACGAAGAAGGACCCCGGCGGCCTGCCGCGGCTGCTGCGCGAGCTCTCGGACGCCGTGAAGCAGGCCAACGGCGCGGGGTGGCTGCGCCTGATGTACGCGTACCCCACCAACTTCTCGAAGCCCATCATCGACGCCTTCGCCGAGATCGCCAGCGAGGGGATCCTGCTCCCGTACCTTGACATCCCGCTCCAGCACGCGAGCACGCGCGTCCTCAAGATGATGCGCCGCAACGTCACGCGGGCGCAGCAGGAGGACCTCATCCTCGCCCTGCGCGAGAAGATGCCCAGCTTCGCCGTGCGCACCACCTTCATCTCCGGCTTCCCCGGCGAGACCGAGGCCGATCACGAGGAGCTCGTTGACTTCATCGAGACGATGAAGTTCGAGGCCGTGGGCGTCTTCGAGTATTCCAAGGAAGACGGAACCGTGGCGGGCACGATGGAGGCCGACTCCAACCTCGCCGTGCCGCTCGAAGAGAAGCTCCGTCGCAAGGACGAGGTCATGCGCACGCAGCAGACCGTCGCCTTCGCCCGGGCCAAGGCGATGGCCGACAAGTTCGATGAGAACCGACCCCTCGACGCGCGTGGCAAGCCGCGCGGCGTGCAGGTGGACGTCATCATCGACCGCAGCCTCAGGGCCAACGGCGTGAAGACCTCCGGCGTCGGCCAGGGGGGCAAGCTCTACGAGGCCCGGACGACGTTCCAGGCCCCGCAGATCGACGCCGTGACGTTCGTCCAGTCACGCGAGAAGCTCGCCCCGGGCGAGGTAGTGCGCTGCACGATCGTCGGCAGCGACGGCTACGACCTCATCGCCCGCCCCAGCATCGAGCTCGAGAAGAAGCTCACGCTCAACATCCTGCGATAAACCCGGCCCCCGGGGCCGGGAGACAGGCAGTTTCCGACAATCTTCCGCACGCCGGCTTTCCAGAACTTCGCCCAGACCTGCCGATAACCTCCCGAATGCTCAGAACGGGCCATGTCATCGCGCTTGCCGTCGTCGCCCTCCTCACCCTGGGCGTTGTGATGGTCAACAGCGCGGGCATGACCGTTGCGCCCGTCACCGCCGCCTCGGCGCTATCTCTTGACGCCGCCACAGCCCCTGCCGCCGGCGGCATCACCTGGCACGGGATCCTCACCTCCCGCTCGGCGGTGTACATGGGCCTTGCGATCGTGGCCCTCGGCGTCGCCGCATCGCTTCCAATCCACCGCCTCGCGGGCGTGAGCCTCGCCGGCTTTGAGCCGCGCTACGACGATTCGTTCGACGATCCCGAACTCCGCCAGCGCATCTTCCGCTGGCTCATGATCGGCGCTCTCATCCTCATTGGCATCTGCGCCCTCGCCTACGTCCCCGGCATCGCAAGCCCCCGCAAGGGCTCACATCGCTGGATCGCCGTGCCCGGCATGGGTGGCGGCGAGGGTGGCCTCTCCATGCAGCCCAGCGAGATTGCCAAGTGGGGCCTGGCCCTGCTCGTGGCCTGGTACGCCGCCGTCCGTGGGCCGCACCTTGCCCGCTTCACGACCGGCCTCATCCCGGTGCTCATCGTCGTCGGAGCCGTTGCCGGATTCGTGGTCATCGAGGATCTCGGCACGGGCGTCCTCATCGCCGCCGTCGCCTGCGTTGTGCTCCTTGCGGGCGGGGCGAGGCTCTGGCAGTTCATGCTCTTTGTCCCCTTCGCCGCCGGCGCGGTCGCGTACGCGATCATGACCAGCGAGTACCGCGTCAAGCGCATCATGGCCTTTGTCGATCCCTACGCCGATCCGCAGGGCATCGGCTATCACACGATCCAGTCCCTCGTCGCCGTCGCCGGCGGCGAGGGCTTCGGCCGCGGCCTCGGCCACGGCCTCCAGAAGTTCGGCTATCTGCCCGAGGACAAAACCGACTTCCTCTTCGCCATCATCTGCGAGGAGCTTGGCATCGCCGGCGCCGCCCTCGTCATCACGCTCTTCTTGACGCTCCTCTTCGCCTCGCTCGCCGTCGCCTCGCGTGAGCGTTCGCCCCTGCTCCGCCTCTTCACGCTCGGCGTGATCGCGACCGTCTGCCTGCAGGCCATCATCAACCTCGCCGTCGTCACGGGCCTCGCGCCCACCAAGGGCATCGCGCTGCCCCTCCTCTCCAGCGGCGGCACCGGCTGGATCCTGACGGCCTTCTCCCTGGGCCTGCTCATCGCCATCGACCGCGGCAACGCGGGCTTTGCGGCATCAGAAGCGGGTCGAGAGGACGACATCGGCATCGATCAGGCCGTGCCCTCGTTCGCGCCTAACTCAAGCGCCACTGCGAGTGCGGCCCCCAGCAAGGAAACGCCCTCCGTCCCCTCCGCGGCGTGAGCATCAACGTCACCTCCACTCAGCGAGTCCCACGCTGCAACCGCCGCAAGCCCATCATGAGGGTTCGTCCAACCGCCTCACCGTCCTCTTCGCAGGTGGCGGCACCGGCGGCCACATCTTCCCCGCCATCGCGACCGCCGAGGAACTGCTGCGCCTAAGCCCCGCGTGCTCGCCGCGCTTCCTCTGCTCCACGCGCCCCCTCGATGCCGAGATCCTCGGCAAGGCCCGCATCGCCGGTCACCCCGCAGACTTCAGCAGCCACCCCGCGGACTTTGTCGCGATCCCCGCCCAGCCCTTCGGCCTGCGCCCGCGTGCCGCGTTCCGCTTCATCGCTTCCTGGGGCGGTGCCGTCCGCGCTGGCCGCGAGGTCATCCGAGCCGCCCGCATCCGCGGCCCCGTCGTCGTCGCGGCCTTCGGCGGCTTTGTCGCCGCGCCCATCGTGCAGGCCGCCCGCGTCGAGCGTGTTCCGATCCTCATGGTCAACCTCGACGCCATCCCCGGCAAGGCCAACCGCTGGATCGCGCGCCACGCCAAACGCGTCCTCACCACCACGCCCCCGCGCGGCGCTGGCTCGACCACCTGGACGCAGATCCGCCCCATCGTGCGGCGAGCCAGCGTCACGGACCGCACCCCCGCGGAGTGCCGCGCCGCCTTCGGGCTTGATGCAAGCACGCCCACGCTCCTCATCACGGGCGGCAGCCAGGGTGCGGGCTCCATCAACGCCTTCATGCAAGCCTTCGCACGCGAGCACGCCGCCACCATCGCGTCGTGGCAGATCCTCCACCAGACCGGCAAGGAAGGGGCCGACGAGATGCGCGCGGTCTACGCCCAGGCAGGAATCCGCGCCAGCGTCACGCCCTTCATCACCGACATGGGCCAGGCCTGGGGCGCCGCAGACGCAGCAGTGGGGCGGGCCGGCGCCGGAACCGTCGCCGAAGCCTGGGCCAACCGCGTCCCCACACTCTTCCTGCCCTACCCATACCACAAGGACCAGCACCAGAAGTTCAACGCGATGCCGCTGGTCGAAGCGAGAGCTGCGCTCCTGGCCACAGACCACATCGACGCGCAAGCCAACATGCGCGAGGCGGGAGCAATGCTGGCGGCGTTGATTGCGGGGGGCGTGACTGGGCCAGCGACAGGGAACGTGACGGGGCAAGCTGCGAACGCAACGCCCGAGCAAACTCAACGCGAGAGGCTAGCGGCCAACCTCAAGAGCCTCGGCCCCGCCGACGGCGCGGCCACCGTCGCAGCCCAGATCCTCGAACTGGCAAAGTGAACCAATCCAAAGTGCATCAAAAGTGGCACCGGCCTCCCGGCCGGTGTCTTGGGGTCGCGTGCGGCTGGACAGCAACCCACACGTTGACGGTTTGATCGATCGGGCGGCCTTGGCCCGGAGGCGCGGCCGTCGCTCGTACCGATAGGCGAATGAGATTCTGATACTCGAATCCGGTTGGCTGATCCAACGTTGAAAGATAACCTGCCAATCCTAAGAGGCCCAGCTGACTCGTTCGGGAAGTTCGCCGTACTGCTCGTAGTGTCTTCGGATTTTGACGTACGCAAGACAGCCAAATCTGGGTTCGTCGCCACTCGTGCTATCGAACCCGCGACGGAGTTCGAGTTCAGTAGGCTGAAGGTAGTCAGGGACAAGAACTGGCGGATCGCCCTCCAGCCGAACGGAGAGTAAGCCGATTCCATCGTCGTCAAAGGCCGACCAATACCGGTACACTGTTCCGGAGTCCAGTGTATGCAGCCGTTCCGCTATAACGTACCATCCTCCCATAGATATCCAATCGAGCGTGCTTTTCTTGCCCGCAACTCGCGGTTTCCGCCGCCGACGGTGCAGGGAGCAGCGGCCACTTGATCTCATGTCAAGTCGCGGACGTTTGCCGCTTAACTTCGATCGAAAACACGATGTCCTCAAAGTCCTCATTGTGCCGACGGTCATTGCAGCGATACGCCACGGTGTCGCCATTCCGTTCAATCAGCATCCCTGAATTGCCTGACCACCTCTCCATCACTCCGTTGCCAGTGTCCCAGATGTTGCTGACGATCAAGTCTCCTTTGGGCTTCAGGACAGTCACCTCAACAACCGAAGGGGCGGTGTCCGCCCACAGCGCTGTCGCTCTTGAAATCTTGCAGCCATTGACCTCAAACGTTCCGTTACAGTCGAGGCGAATTCCCTGTCGCCATGTGCGATCCCACGAGGCGATCCGCACGGTGAGCACAGCTAGGTGTCCCACATCTAGCTTGTCGATCAGACTGACAAGGCGGTCGTCAACCTTGATCGGCTTCCCGAGCGACTGTTCGAACATGACGTCAAAGCGCCTTGGCTCAGGAGGATTTGGCATGGTGCGGCATTCCCTTTGATTGGTCACCCGGCGGCACGACCACAAGCTCCTCCGGGATCTGCACGTCGCCATTGAGCGGCACGCGGAAGCCGTGCATCGCCGCGGCGTTGACCATCGCGAGTCCGTAGAGGCAGAGAGCCTGGCCAGCGGCTGATGTCGCGAAGTCAACATCTCCGTCTGGATCGCAATCGAGTCGATGCCCGATCAGCACCTGCGGGATCGCCGCCGCGGCGGCTGCGGAATCACGCCGCGCAATCGCGTGCGAAAGGAGCGCGTAGTACTTCGCGGAGCCAAGCTTCTTCGACCTGCTCTTGATCGCCTCGGCCGCGACCGCCTCCAGAGCCGCCCGGTCATCGCGAACAAGGTGGATGAACTGAAGGCCCATCGACTTCACCCAAGGTACGAAGGTTCGTCGCTTCGTGAGATCTTCGTTGAGCAGGTCGGCAAGGCTTCTCGCGTCACGGTACTCGCCAATGGCAAGCAGTTGGGCGATGCTCCGAAACTCGAGCA
Organism: Phycisphaerales bacterium; assembly: GCA_040399065.1. Classification (GTDB taxonomy): domain Bacteria; phylum Planctomycetota; class Phycisphaerae; order Phycisphaerales; family UBA1924; genus JBBASU01. The sequence goes on from JBBASU010000003.1 coordinate 221,759, forward strand.
GGTTTGAGTACATTTGTCCGCGATCTTTGGAGGCGTTCTCGGCTTGGATGATCGGAATGTACAGATGTACTCCATCACGCACGAGCGAGCGAAAGCCCGCAACATCGCCATGAGCGACCACGCGGATCATGCCCATACTGATCAGCATGCCGGAATGCACGCCAACAAAGCCAGCACGGCTCTCCGCGTTTCTAGTGAAGATGTCGAGTGTCGCCTGAACAGAACTTTCTTGGACCTGAAGGCGCGCCGCGGTGTCTGCGCCTCGCATCATGAATCTGCGCGCTAGTGCTTCTGACACGGATTGGCACTCCCGTTGTTCATCTCCGTCCCCTTCGTCCACTGCTCCAGATACGCCGCGGCGACCTGATCGATCTCTGTCCGCAGTGCCGCTTCATCGCAGCTGAGCTTGGCCCGGTCGCAGACGGCCTTGACCAGCATCACCGATTGGCGGAGCGACTCGGCGAGGAACTGGGCGATCTCGACATCGGACCTGCCCTCCCAGCGCCGGATCGGAACGCCAATGTCGATCTGCACGTAGCGGTAGCGGCGAAACCACTTCGAGTAGCGGAGGTCCACCCCGTCGAGGTCAAAGCTCCCGAACTTGCCATCGATCCGGAGAATGTAGGCGATCTGGTCGATGGTCGGATCGACTGACTTCGCTACCACGCTGCGCATGGCTTGCTTGAGTGAGAGCCAATGCTCACTTGTGGCGAGGTCGGCTTCGGGTCCTTTGACTTGTGCGGAGAGATCGAATGTAGTCATGGGGTACCCCGCCTTTGGTATGGAAGATGTGGAGGTCAGGCATCGGGCTGCAGGCGGAAGTAAAGGCACGGCGGCGGAGGAATGGAGCTCGGACTCTGCAAGCCCGTTCCACAGCCCGTTGTACGTGTATTAGGCATAGAGCGGGGATGGATTAGTGTTAGCTAAAGAGTTCACATCTTGCGACACCGATATTGCTTATCGCCCCAGCTTCTGGACAACTGAGTCCCACAGGTGTGCCATCCAACTTATGAGCCTTTCGCTCCGAGTGAATGTTCTTGGCGTGAAGTATCGCACCTCCACTCCCAGAGCCAAGAGCTTCTCGACAATGATTCGGCGCTCAGATGATATCTCAATAACGTGAAAACCGCCGTCAGACTCGACGGATCCATCCCGAGGGTCTTCGCCATGCTGCACAACGACGTGCCATCGAGACGGGTTCTTGGTCGCATCGTTCACGATATCGTCGTACAGTGAGGTAAAGTTCATGGCCATTCTGCGTCTCACGCGATCATGCCGTCGCTTCTCGAGAGCAATCGCGGTCTCGTCAGATCTTTGGGTCACAAGTAGAGCGACGACCTCTGGCCATAGTGAACGAACGTATGCTGCTTCCTCCTCAATACTCAGATAATCCTCGCCCAGTTGGCCTGTAATCTGTTCTTTGAGCAATGCGATATCGTACGAGTGATTACGCTCGTGCTCGTTGCCGATGGCAACGTACCACTGATATCGCTCGCGGCCTATGCATACGCGAAGGCCGCACCCTTGGAGAACAATCTCCGTGTTTCCAAAGTGGGCGGAATCTACTGTAGAACTGTGCAATGACATGCCGCAGTCAACCTGAAGAAAGGAGATGAGGCCGGCGACACTGGATGGAATCTTGAGAGTCATGCTATAGACCAGCCAACCATTCCTCCTGGCCCGCACCGCCGCCAATCACCGTGCCAAGGCTGGGGCTTCAGCCCCGATCACGCGGAACATCATGTCATGGACGCAAGGCAAGAGTCACGACCCACGACTAACCCCTCGGAGTATGAGGTAAGCGTGTTTGGTATTCCGGCAGCGACCGCAGAAGGGACAACAGATGATTGCATGCATCGGATTCGGAATCGAAACACTTGTCGTCAAAGCGCAATCCACGTTCGGTATAGTACACGATCCACTGCCCGCCCTCCCGGGAAAGACACAGCGTGTCGTTCGCCATGCCTCCATCAAGACTATAGACACGGGGATCGAATCTCTCGTTATCTAGAATATGCTTCAGATCGCTCTTTGTCATTGGGACGCCTTGCTGGTGCTCTCGTGGTTCGTTTGTGGCTTTCTATTTGTTTTCGTCAGACACAACCATCCGATGATAATCAAGATTGTACTCCGGAGGCGACTGGTCGGCGATCGTGAGCCTTGCCCCCGACGCCCAGAGAGTCATTGCCTCGGGTCCGATCCACTGAATGCCATAGCACTTGAAGCGCTTGCGAATCGCGCCTCGAAAGTGCTTCATCAGAAGCAGTGCGTGGTCCGATCCAGACAGCGTGGCAACCTCGCCGCACAGGAGGATAGAGGACCGCCACATTCCAGACGGTCGAACCACAACCGAGTCCTCGTTCAACAACTGACTGATCGAGTATCTGGTGCGACCATCACTTCCCCGAATAGTCTCGACGTTGAGCGTCGTCTCTGCAAGCAGGACAAGAAATGCCCTGCAAACAGACCCGGTCCCATGGTCTGCGATTCCAATCTCCGGAATCTCCGCACCCCTGAGGTAGCGAGAGACCCGAGGATGATCGTTGTTTCCAGTCTGGATGTACTGGACCTGGCACTTCTCCTCAACGAGTGCCAGAACACTCAAGATGTCGCTCGAAGTCGCGTAGAACTGCACACGCTTGCTCACCTGCCACACTCCTTCGAAAGTGCCTGAGCCTCGTTTAAGTGGACTCCACGAGGCGTCGTCGCAGTTGTTCGATCTTGAAACGTCGCTTCGGCAAGGCACCTTTGCGTTCAGCTAGCGCATCGTCGAGTGTCTTCATCGCTCCAAGGCGGTCGCCTTCCACGATCTGGATCGCCGCCAGCACACACACTCGACTGTCGTGGTTGAGGCCCACGTTGATCCAATCCGTTGCGATCGCCGACTCGACGGCTTTTCGAAGATTGGGCAGTGTTGAGTATCGCTCAATGAACGGAATCGCAAGAGTGTTCAGGTCATCAAGGATCGGACCACGCAAGTGCTCCAAGTCAACGATGTCCGTGAAAGTCCATTCCACGAAGCGATTGTCGCTGCGCAGAAGATGAAGAGGCGTTGCCACGGTCGCGGCCTTGCTGTTGGCATCATCGACCAGCCATTTCGAAAGGTATTCAAAGCGCACCCCAACAATCCCGCTGAACGCCACAAAGCCACGGGGATCTAAGCGGCAAGGCCACGAGAGGAGGCCTGTCGCATCGTCTGATTCCAGACGCACGTGCTCCGAGCATTCTGCGAGTCGAAAGCCCATGGTTGAAGTTACTGTCGAGAGAAAATCATCAAGAAGCCGCCTCGCTCGAGTAATCGTCACGGAGTCCCTCCTGACCAGAGAATCTTTCTGGTGCCTTGCATGCGTCCAAGCCCAGCGCCTTTGCCATGACAGAGTCACAGTGTCCATGGCGGTCCCGACCCACACAGAGCGTATCAGCGACCCGTTTTCCAGTCTCTTTCCCGCCCCCTCCCCAACCCCCGTACACTCCTCCCATGCACGGCGGAGCCGTCTCAATTCCATCCCGAGCCACCTGCGTTGTCTGGCACGCCAAACGGGCCAGCGCGCCGAGCGAGCTGGTCGCGGCACTTCAGCGGCCCGGATTTGATCGTGCCGATTGCGATAGCGTCTTTGCCGTCGTTGCCCGCATCGGGCTGCTGAGGCGTGCCGCGCCCGTGGCGCCGATCGTGCTTCTCCTGGTTGATCCGAGCGCGCTGAAGGCCGAGATTGCGGGCCTCTTCGCCGTGCTTGATCGCATCGCGCCCGGGCTTGTGCTCTGGGCCTTCACGCCCGGCACCAACCCGGCGATCCGGCAGGTCACGCGTGAGGAGCTTCTTGGGCTCGCGCCGGTTCCTTCTCCAGCGGCTGGCGCGTTTGCCCGCTCAACCGCGGCGGCCCCGCACGTCGTTGTCGCACCCCGATACCAGCAGCCCACGCCGCTGAAGTTGTCCGGCTCTGATGAGATCGTGTCCAACGTCGCTGGCACGGGCTCCCCGCTCGCCGCGTCTAGCGTGAACTTCTCCGAGGTCCCGCCCACGGCCTCTCACTCCACGATCGCCCTTCGCATCAGCGATGAGGGGTTCAGCAACTCCCCAAATGGCGACCGATCAAACTCCGATCAAAGTGGCCACGAGTCGGGCCATTCGCTCGGGCAGAGTTCCAAACCGCTCCTCTCCGACGAAGAACTGGCGATGTTGCTGGCCGACGATTCCGAAAATGCCGAGAATACCGGGGCGTAGGTGCCTGGGAGCCTGTTTCTGTCCTCTGCCCGGCGGGTGCGTCACCCGCCGCGGAAAGTTGGGCCGTAGCATGATCCCGGCAGGCACCGCGCACGTACCACGGAAGGCCCGCCCCGCGCACGGATCGCGCGCCGGAGTCAACTGCCGTGTCAGAAGGTCACCTCTCCTCGATCTCTTCGCATGATTCGATGCCGATGCCGGACCTGCGCGTGGTGCTGGTCGGCCGCACTGGCCTGGACTCGGCGCTGCGCCTTGATCCGATGATCGAGCTCGTGCGCGTGGGCTCGGCGCTTGAGGCCGTGGGGGAGGTCGCTTCGCCGCCGCCGGGCGCGGCACCGGCGCGGACCGCGGTCGTGATCGCGCACGATGCAGAAGCAGCACTGGATGAGACTTCGGGACAGAACCACGAGCACCTCGCGGACTTTGTCGCGAGCCTGCGGCTTGCGGATCCGCACGCGGTCGTGCTCGGTGTGAACCCATGCAACGGAACAGCGCGCTACTACGACGCGCTCGTCTCGCTGCCCGTCACTCCTCACGCGTTCCGACTCGCGATCACGCGGCCGTCGCGCGGCACCGCAGCGAAGTCCGCGGAACAACCACACTCGACGCCAGCTTCGTCGCCGCAAACAACGCATGCATCTCACGCGCCGCACGCCAGCGCGGCTGCGTGGAGTGATTCGTCGCTGGACATTCCGCCCGCGATCGAGCCGCGTCCCGCGCCGATGGGTGCATCGGGCGCAGTCGGCGGCGATCTGCTGCTCGTCACGCTCCTGCTCAAGGGCCAGGATCCCGAGCCCGCGGCGGTCGCGATGCTGCGCGAGCGCAGCGGCGACAACACGCTCATCTTCCAGACCGATCCCGCGGGCTCCGCGCCCGCCGAGAGTGATCCGCGTGCGCAGCCCGTCGCGTGGGAGGGCGTTGTCTTCGGCCGCCTCACCGCATCGCGCACCGCGCCCGGCGTGCTCGCGCAGCACGCGCGATGGCTCGCGGGCTGGCTGCGCCTTCGCGATCAGCAGGCACAGCTGCGCACGGCGGCGTTCACCGATCCGCTCACGGGCGCGTGGAACCGCCGCTACTTTGATCGCTTCCTCGCGACCGCGATCGACGCCGCACGCGCGGGACGCCGCCCGGTCACGATCCTGCTCTTCGACATCGACAACTTCAAGCACTACAACGATCGCTACGGGCACGAGGCCGGCGATGAGATCCTGCGTGAGACGGTGCGGCTGCTGCGCAGCGTGATCCGACCGACCGACCGCGTCTGCCGCGTGGGTGGCGATGAGTTCGCGGTGATCTTCCACGAGCCCGATGGTCCGCGGCAGGAAGGTTCAAAGCATCCAGCGACAGTCTTCCAGCTCGCGCAGCGTTTCCAGCAGCAGGTGCAGAAGCACCGCTTCCCAAAGCTCACGGACTGTGCCGCGGGAACGCTCACGATCTCCGGCGGACTCGCAACGTTCCCATGGGACGGCGCCACGCCCGCGGAGCTGCTCGCGAAGGCCGACCAGCTCGCGATGGCAAGCAAGCGCCAGGGCAAGAACGCCATCACGCTCGGGCCGGGCGCGATGCACGAGTGAGTTTGCGTTGCATGTGATGGCAAGCACGCGGCGCGCGTTTCCGAACGCCGCGGTGTGATTCAATCGATTCGATTCGAGCGCGGTGGATGATCAGCGGCGGCGGCGAAAGATCGCGAGCGCACCGACCGCCGCGAGCGAAGCGGCGCCGGGCGCGGGGATCGTCAGGACGCGGATGTCATCGGTGCCGCCGCTGGTGCGGAAGTTGTACCGCACCTCGAACTGCGAGAGGGTGATGACGAAGCGGTCGGCGTTGGCGGAGAGCTCGAGGCCGCGGGCCTCGTTGTCGGCGTAGGTTGTGCCAGCCGCGCCGAGGATCGCGTCGGAACCGTTGAGCCCCGCGCGGAAGACGATGATGCCGATGATGGGCTGGCTGAAGCGGACAAAGCCCTCGTAGGTGCTCTGAGCGCCGCCGACGGGATCGCTGTAGATGTAGTGGCTGCTCACGACCGTGCCCGCGGGGATGACGCCGGGCGTGAGGGATGCGTTGCTGTTGTACGTGCCGGGGACTGTGGCGTCGACCGCGAGGGGCGCGGTAAGGGTGAATCGCTGCACCTCGTTGAATGCCCACGCGTCGGTGTTGCTCTCAAGGGCGCCCAGCGCTGTCGAGGCGGGCGGGGTGATCACGGCTGTGGAGCCGCCGGCAGCAACGATGATGGCGTGGGACGTACCGGCGGCCAGCGCGAACGCCGAGGCCGCCACGATCGTGGCGATGGGACGCATGTCTGTCTCTCCTTCTCTGCCGGGCTTCCGCCCGGCTCTGGCAGTTCAACGCGTCGGAAGCCCGGCGATTGCACAAAGCTGGAGCCGGCGTGCGGAACTTCTGGCCGGGAGGCATCCAATTTGGAGGAACGCCCCAGCCCGGATCGGCTGGAGGGCGTGCGCCAAAGGCCGGAGCGAGGTGAGGCGGAACGAAAAAGGGACCGACGCCGGTGCGTCGGTCCCTTGGGATGTGCGGATCGCGCAATCAGGCCGCGGATGGGGCACTCAGCGCTGGACGGGGCTGCCGGACTCGCCGACGATCGCGTCGCGCAGGCCCTGGGTCGTGTCGACCGGCGGCGGTGCGCCGACGACGGCGTGCCGGTCGGCACCGAGCGCCTCGGCGGCGGCGCTGGCCTCGTCGAGCATCAGCTCGTCCTCGTCCATGTCCTCCTCGATCTCGACGAGGGGCTTGACCTTGATCTCCTGATAGGCCCGGAAGCCCGTGCCGGCGGGGATCAGGTGGCCGAGCAGGACGTTCTCCTTGAGGCCGATGAGCGTGTCCATCGCGCCGCGGAGTGAGGCCTCGGTCAGAACCTTGGTGGACTCCTGGAAGCTGGCGCCCGAGAGGAACGAGTCGCTGGAGAGGGCGGCCTTGGTGATGCCGAGCAGGAGCGTGCGGCCCGTAGCGGGCTTGGCACGCTTGGCCTTCGCGCCGTCCTTGCCGGCGGCTTCGGCCTTGGCGTTGGCCTCCTTGATGGTGGCCTTGGTCACGAGCTCGTTGAGCTTGAGGTCCGTGCCGCCGACATCGGAGACGCGGACGTAGTTCTCGATCTCGCGGTTCTTGCTCTTGAAGTTGTACTTGTCGACGACTTCCTGCGGGAGGAGGTCGGTGTCACCGGGGCTCTCGACCTTGACCTTGCGCAGCATCTGCGACAGGATCAGCTCGATGTGCTTGTCGTTGATACCCACGCCCTGAGCGCGGTAGACGTTCTGCACCTCATCGAGCATGTACGTCCACAGCGCTTCCTCGCCCTTGATCCGGAGGATGTCGTGCGGAACCAGCGGACCCTCGGTGAGGGCATCGCCGGCCTGCACGTACTCGCCGGTGTGCACAAGCAGCTGCTTGTCGGCGGGGACGTGGTGGTCCTTTTCGATGCTCGCATCGCTCGTGACGCGGATGGTCATCTTGCCCTTGCGCTTGTCGGAGAAGATCTCGACCTTGCCGGAGACCTCGGCCATGATGGCGGGGTCCTTGGGCTTCCTGGCCTCGAAGATCTCCGTGACGCGGGGCAGACCACCCACGATGTCCTGGCTACCCGATGCCTGGCGCGACTGACGCGCGATCATCTGGCCGGCCTTGATCTGCTGGCCATCCTCGACCTCGATTCGGGCGCGGGATGGAAGGTGGTGGAAGTCCAGGATGTTGCCCGCGCTGTCAAGGACGTTGATCTGCGGGTGCAGATCGCCCTTGTGATCAACGACGACCTTCTCCTTGCGGTTGCCGCCGGCCTCCTCGAGACGGAAGGTCTCCTTCTCGACGAGATCGACGTAGCGGACCGTTCCGTCCTTCTCGGCAAGGATGGGCTGGCGGTGGGGGTCCCAGCGGACCAGCGTCTGGGCCTTCTTGACCTCTTCGCCGTGCTTGCAGTAGAGGAACGCGCCGTAGGGGACCTTGAACTTCTCGACCTCGCGGCCGGCCTTGTCGAGGACGCCAATCTCTCCGTTACGCTTGAGGACGACCAACACGTCGTGGCCTTCGTCGTCCTTGCCCGGGACTGCGTTGCAGTCGCGGAGCTCGATGACGCCGGGGTTGGTCGCGTCGTACTTGGTCTGCTCGGCCGTGCGCTGGCCGACGCCGCCGGTGTGGAACGTGCGCATCGTGAGCTGAGTACCGGGCTCGCCGATGGACTGGGCCGCGATGATGCCCACCGCCAGGCCCGGCTCGACCATCTTGCCGGTCGAGAGATCCAGGCCATAGTCCAGCACGGAGCAGCCGAAGCGGCTCTCGCTGGTGAGGGCCGAGCGGACCATGACCGAGTCGATGCCGATGTCCTCGAGCTTCTTGGCGATGGCGGCGGTGATGATGCCGTTCTCGTCGATGACGACCTCGCCCGTGCGTGGGTCTGCGATCCGGTTGACGCTGACGCGGCCGATGATGAGATCACGGAGCGGAACGTCGACCTGCTCACCCTTGTACAGAGCGCGCTTGACGACGCCACGCTTGGAGCCGCAGTCGTACTCGCCGATGATGACAGACTGAGCAATATCGCAGAGCTTGCGGGTGAGGTAGCCCGAGTCAGCGGTCTTCAGCGCGGTATCGGCCAGACCCTTTCGGGCGCCGTGCGTGCTGGAGAAGTACTCGAGGATGTTGAGGCCCTCGCGGAAGTTGGAGCGGATGGGCGTCTCGATGATCTCGCCGCTGGGCTTGGCCATGAGGCCTCGCATGCCGGCGAGCTGCTGCATCTGCGTGATGTTGCCTCGTGCGCCCGAGTCGATCATGAGATAGACGGGGTTGAGGTACGTGCGGCCCTTGCCAGGCTCGAGCGCCTCGGTGCCGTCGTCCATGCGTCGATCGCTCTTGAGGGCGGCGACAAGCTTGGTCTGGACCTGCTCGCGGCAGTGTGTCCAGATGTCCAGGAGCTGTGAGTAACGCTCGCGGGCGGTGATGATGCCGCGGTCGTAGTTCTTCTCGATGCGATCGACCTTTTTCTGGGCCTCGGCGATCAGCTCGTGCTTCTCCTTGGGGATGCGCAGGTCGGTGATGCCGAAGGAGAGGCCCGCGAGGGTGGACTGCTTGAAGCCCATCTCCTTGAGCCTGTCGAGGAGGTCAATGGTGGCTGCCTTGCCAGAGGTGGCGAAGCAGTCATCGATCACGCGGGCGCAACCCTTCTTGCCCAGGGCGCAGTTGTAGAAGGGCATGCCGGGCGTGAGCACGTCGGTGAAGAGGCAGCGGCCGGCGGTCGTCACGAGCCGGTTGTTGGCGGGCATGGGCTTGGGAGCGCCGGTCTCCTTGTCCACGACCTTGTCGAAGCCATCGATGCGGACGACGATGCGGTCGTGGGGCTTGATCTTGCGTTGCTCAAGGGCGAGGATCGCCTCGCGCCGATCCTTGAAGCGGGGGTACTGCTCGATGGGCTTCTCATCAGGATCGACGAAGGTGATGAAGTAGACGCCCATGACGATGTCCTGCGACGCCGAGATGATGGGCTTGCCGTTCGCAGGCGAGAAGATGTTGTGCGTCGAGAGCATCAGGACGTGCGCCTCGGCCTGCGCCTCGATCGAGAGGGGCAGGTGGACGGCCATCTGATCGCCATCGAAGTCGGCGTTGAACCCGCCGCAGACCAGCGGATGGATGCGGATGGCGTTGCCTTCCACGAGGACCGGCTCGAAGGCCTGGATGCCCATTCGGTGAAGCGTGGGGGCGCGGTTGAGCAGCACGGGGTGCTGGTAGATGACCTCTTCGAGGATGTCCCACACGGAAGGATCGCGGCGCTCGAGCATGCGCTTGGCGCTCTTGATCGTGTCCGCGAGGCCATGCTCCTTGAGCTTCCTGATGATGAAGGGCTGGAAGAGCTCCAGGGCGATCTTCTTGGGAAGGCCGCACTGGTGGATCTTGAGCTCTGGACCCACGACGATCACCGAACGCGCGGAGTAGTCCACGCGCTTGCCGAGGAGGTTCTCGCGGAAGCGGCCCTGCTTGCCCTTGATCATGTCCGTCAGCGACTTGAGCGGACGGTTGGAGGAGCCGAGCACCGGACGGCGGCAGCGGCCGTTGTCGAAGAGCGCATCGACGGCCTGCTGCAGCATCCGCTTCTCGTTGCGGATGATGACCTCAGGGGCGTTCAAGTCCATCAGCTTCTTGAGGCGGTTGTTGCGGTTGATGATGCGGCGGTAGAGATCGTTCAGGTCGGAGGTCGCGAAGTTGCCGCTCTCGAGCAGGACGAGCGGGCGCAGGTCCGGCGGGATGACGGGAACAACGTCCATCACGAGCCAGGCGGGATCATTCTCTGAGCCGCGGATCTGCTCGATGAGCTTGAGGCGCTTGGCGAGATCCTTGATCTTCTGCTTGCTCTTGGTGTTGGCCAGGTCCTCGCGGAGTTTGGCGGCGATGGCCGTGAGATCGGTCTTCTCGATCAGCGCGCGGATGGCGTCGGCACCCATCAGAGCCTTGAAGGCGTTGCCGTACTTGTCCTCGGCGGCACGGAAGTCATCTTCCGTCAGAATCTGCATGTGCTTGAGTTCGGTGTCACCTGCATCGGTGACGACGTAGTCCTGGTAGTAGACGACCTTCTCGATGTCGCTGGTCTTCATGCCCAGCAGCGTGCCCAGGCGGCTGGGCATGCTCTTGAAGAACCAGATGTGAACGACGGGGCTGGCTAGGTTGATGTGGCCCATGCGCTTGCGGCGGACGCGCGAGTGCGTGACCTTGACGCCGCAGCGGTCGCAGATGATGCCCTTGTACTTCGTGCCGCGGTACTTGCCGCAGGCGCACTCGTAGTCGCGCTCTGGCCCGAAGATGCGCTCGCAGAAGAGACCGTCCTTCTCAGGGCGGTAGGTGCGGTAGTTGATGGTCTCGGGCTTCTTGACCTCGCCGTAGGACCAGGCCCGGATGTCGTTGGGCGACGCCAGGGTGATCTTGACGGCGGAGTAGTCATTTACGCGCTCGTATACAGTCTCAGCCATTGTCTTCTCCAGCCAGCCCCCGCATGCGGGGCGTTGGGATCTCAGTTCACCGCACCGGAACACGCGGCCTTCCGCATCCGACTCCCGACCATCCGGAAGACTCGTTCAACTGCGCCGATCACACCGCCGAGGATGGCCAGAAGGCCGACTTGATCCAGCGATGGTGCATCGGACATGTTCAACCAGAGCTTCCCGTACCTCACGATCAGCCCAATCAGGCCGAACCAGATGGCCATCCAGATCACGCCACTGACAAACGACCATGCCGTCTTCAAGCGTGTCTGATGTGCCATCTGGCCTTCTCCGATTTACAGCAGGCTTCCGCCCTCAACCTTCTTCTTCTCGAGTGTGATGTTGAGGCCCAGACCCTTGAGCTCGTTGCAGAGCACGTCGAAGGCGACGGGCAGGCCTGCCTCGAGCTTGTTGGTGCCCTTGACCATGCTCTCGTAGATCTTCGTGCGGCCTTCCACATCGTCGGACTTGACGGTGAGGAGTTCCTGAAGGATGTAGGCCGCGCCGTACGCCTCGAGCGCCCACACTTCCATCTCGCCGAAGCGCTGACCACCCGTGCGGGCCTTGCCGCCCAGGGGCTGCTGCGTGATGAGGGAGTAGGGGCCAGTCGCGCGGGCGTGGATCTTGTCGTCGACCAGGTGGTGCAGCTTCAGGATGTACATGTAGCCGACCGTGGTCTTCTGATGGAGTGGCTCGCCCGTGCGGCCGTCATAGAGCTGGATCTTGCCGCCTCGGGGCATCTTGGCCAGGAGCTCGCGCGGATGCGGGAAGGTGCCCGTCTCCTCGTGCTTCTTGAGCTTGGCCTCGACGTGGCGGTTGGCCTCGTCGACGCTGGCATGGATCTCGTCCTCGGTGGCGCCATCGAAGACGGGGGTGATGGCCTGGAAGCCCAGGACCTTCGCGGCCCAACCAAGGTGGGTCTCCAGGATCTGGCCGACGTTCATTCGGCTGGGCACGCCCAGCGGATTGAGCAGGACTTCGACGGAGGTGCCGTCCTCCATGAAGGGCATGTCCTCTTCAGGAACGATCTTGGCGATGACGCCCTTGTTGCCGTGGCGACCGGCCATCTTGTCACCCACCGAGAGGTGGCGCTTGGTGGCGAGGTAGACCTTCACCATCTCGAGCACGCCCGTGGGGAGTTCGTCGCCGCGCTTCATGTGCGCGACCTTGCGGGCCTTCTCGGCGGCGACGGCCTGAACGCGGGGCCAGAACTGACGGAAGAGAACCTCGGCCTTCTCCTTGACGTCCTTGCCGCCCTTGATCCACTTGGCGTCGAAGGTGCGGATCTGCTCCAGGATGACTTCCGCGATGTCGCTGGCGCCGACCTTCTGGCGGGTGTTGGGATCGACCATCGGAGTGCCAATCGCGTCGTTGATCGCGTTGGTCATCTGCTTGAAGAGGCCGATCTGCTTCTCGTCCATCGCCTTCTCGTAGTCGGCGATGTCCTTCTTCAGCTGCTTCTTCTGCTCCTCGTTCATGTGGAGGCGGCGGCTGAACTTGCGGGCGCCGATCACGACGCCCTCGACGCCCGCGGGGACTTCGAGGCTGTCGTTCTTGACGTCCTCACCAGCGCGGCCGAAGATCGCGTGCAGCAGCTTCTCTTCCGGGGTGAGCTCGGTCTTGCTCTTGGGGCTGACCTTGCCGACGAGGATGTCGCCGGGGCCGACGCGGGCGCCGATGCGGATGATGCCGCTGTCGTCGAGGTTCCTGAGCATCTTCTCAGAGACGTTGGGGATGTCGCGCGTGAACTCCTCGCGACCGAGCTTGGTCTCGCGGATCTCAACGTCGAAGGCGTCGATGTGGATCGACGTGAAGACGTCGTCCTTCACGAGGCGCTCGTTGATGACGATCGCGTCCTCGAAGTTGTAACCATCGAAAGTGTTGAAGGCGACCATCACGCTCTTGCCGATGGCCAGCTCGCCCATCTTGGTCGAAGCGCCGTCGGCGATGACCTGGCCGGCCTCGACCTTCTGACCCTTCTTGACGACGGGCTTCTGGTTGAGGCAGGTGCGCTCGTTCAGCCCGACGAACTTGCGGAGCTCGTGCTCATCAGAGTTGTCGATGATGATGCGCTCGCTGTCGACGAAGGTGACAATGCCGGGGTTCTTGGCGCGGATCACCATGCCGGAGTTGTGGCCCACGGCCTTTTCAACACCGGTGCCGACGCAGGGCGGATCCACCTTGATCAGCGGAACGGCCTGACGCTGCATGTTGCTTCCCATGAGCGCGCGGTTGGCATCGTCGTGCTCGAGGAAGGGGATGAGAGCCGCGGAGATGCCGACGACCTGCTTGGGGCTGATGTCGAGGTAGTTGACCTCGGAGGCATCGACCTGGGCGAGTTCGCCGTTGACGCGTGCGACCACGGCCCCCTTGCGCATCTTGCCGTCAAGGTCGAGCGCATCGGGCGTGGCGAAGATGGCCTTCATTTCCTCATCAGCGCGGAGCGTGATGATCTTGCCGGTGGGCTTGCCCTCCTTGACCTCGCGGTAGGGCGTGCGGAGGAAGCCGTACTCATCGATCGAGGAGTAGAGCCCCAGGCTCGCGATCAGACCGATGTTCGTGCCTTCGGGGGTCTCGATCGGGCAGATGCGGCCGTAGTGGGAGATGTGAACGTCGCGAACCTCGAAGCCCGCGCGTTTGCGGTTGAGGCCGCCGGGCCCGAGGGCCGAGAGACGACGCTCGTGCACGAGGCTCGAGAGCGGGTTGGTCTGATCGACGACCTGCGAGAGCTCGGAGCGACCAAAGAAGAAGTCGATCGCCGACGAGATGGACTTGGTGTTGACCAGGTCGGCAATCTTCGTGAGCTCCTCGGGATCCTTGACGCTCATGCGCTCCTGCACCGTGCGGCGGAGCTTGAGGAAGCCCTTGCGGAGCTCCTCGACCGCGAGCTCGTCGAGCGTGCGCAGGCGGCGGTTACCGAGGTGATCGATGTCATCGACGACGGCCACGGGGCGGCCGGTCTTGGCGTCCTGACGACCGCTGCGCAGGTCGAGCAGATACTGGATCACGCGGAGGAAGTCCTCGCCGCGGATGAACATGAGATCCTCGGGGCTGTCGAGGTCGAACTTGCGGTTGATCCGGAAGCGACCCACGCGCCCAAGGCGGTAGCGGTTGTCGTCAAAGAACTTCTCGAAGAAGAGCGCGCGGGCCTTCTCGACCTGAGGCGGGTTGCCGGGCCGCAGCTTCGTGTAGATGCGGAGCAGCGCACGCTCGTAGTCGTTCGCGTTGGCGAAGGCATCGCTGTGGCTGTTCTCGGCGTCGCGTTTCTCTTCCTCGACAGCGATGGTGTTGAGGATGAGGACGTCGCTGGGGTTCTCGATCACCTTCAGCTTGCGGAGCGTGCTGTTCTGGATCGCCTCGGCGTTCTCGCCGATCTGGCGGCCGACGGCCACGAGGACCTCGCCCGTCTCAGGGTTGATGATGTCCGCCGCGGCCCAGTGCTCGGGCTTGACGTTCTCGGCCTTGATGTCGCTGACCTCGTAGAAGATCGAGATGAGCTGGTCGGTGCCGGCGGCAGCACCCGCGAGTGCGCCGACCTGCTCCAGGGCCTCCTTGGTCGGCTGGCCGTCGTCACCCTTCTTGACCTTGCGCATCGCCTCGGTCGCGGCGTCGGTGCCCAGGAGGCAGCGCAGGAACGTAGAAGCGGCGAGCTTGGTCGACTGGTCGATTCGCATCGCCAGGACGTCCTTCTTCGTGACCTCAAGCTCGATCCAGCTGCCGCGCTCGGGGATCACGCGGGCGGAGTGGAGCGGACGATCACCCTCGCTCGAGAGGATCGAGAAGTCAACGCCGGGGGAGCGGTGCAGCTGGCTGACGATGACGCGCTCGGCGCCGTTCACGATGAACTCGCCGCCACCCATCATGATGGGGAACTCGCCGAGGTAGATCTGCTCCTCGGCCATGTCCGGGCGGCCCTCGCGCTTCAGGCGCACGCCCACGCGGAAGGGGCGGCCGTACGTGAGGCGCAGCTCGCGACACTCGTCGGAGGTGTACCGGGGCTCCTCGAGCGTGTAGTTCACGTACTCGAGCTTCATCGTCCCGTCGTAGCTCTCGATCGGGAAGACCTCAAGCAACAGCGCCTCAAGGCCCAGGGCCTTCAGGCGATCATCGGGGTTCGTGCCGAGCTGCAGGAAGCGCTCGTACGCGTCGGACTGGACCTTCGTGAGGTCAGGAACCGGAGTCCCGTCGCCCCGCTTGGAGAAGTTGCGGATGGAGCTGGAGGCCGAACCCGAACCGGTAGACGTAGACATTGCTGCCATCGTGTTCCTCTCGATGCAGAAAAAAACCGCTCGCCACCGAATCATGCTTTCACATGACTCACGCAGCTGGCGGGTTCAATTTTTAGCGGACCATTCGTTCAACGGTGATCCCACAGGCGCCCGTGCCGTCTCGAACCGACGAGTGTAGCCCGGCATGACCCTTGCTGCCAACTTTTCGTGAAATTCTTCAGATTCTTCTTGACGATTCTGTACGCCGCGGTCCGGGATGGGCCCGTCAGCGTTCCATCTGGAACCGATTCTGGACCATGATGTCGTCAAACGAAAAGCGGGACCCGGCACGCCGGGCCCCGCTTCGTATCCAGAATTGAGCAAGAGACTTAGGCGAGCTCGATCGTCGCGCCCTGCTCCTCGAGCTGCTTCTTGAGCTTCTCGGCGTCCTCCTTGGAGAGACCAGCCTTGACAGCCTTGCCCGGAGCGTCGACGAAGGCCTTGGCCTCGGCCAGACCGAGGCCCGTGGCCTCGCGAACGACCTTGATGACCTGGATCTTCTGAGCGCCGGCAGCCTTGAGGATCACGTCGAACGTGGTCTTCTCTTCGGCCTTGGGGGCGGCGGCGGCGGGACCCGCGGCCATCATCATGCCACCGCCAGCGGCGGCCTCGATGCCGTAGGTGTCCTTCATGTACTTGCCAAGCTCAACGGCGTCCTTGAGTGTGAGAGCCGCGAGAGCATCACCGAGCTGATTGACCGTCATCGTGGACATGGTTCGAACCTTTCTACGCCGGGAGAGTCCCGGCAAACTGCATCCTCAGAGGCGCCCGGCACACCCGGGCATTTCGTCCGCGTCTTGAGCGGACCAGTGAGGATTGCGAGTGTTCTGTGACTGACTGGCGGGCAATGGACCCGCCGGAGTGGATTCCTCTGCTTACGCGACCTTGGCGATGGTCTCGCCCTTTTCGAGCTTGGTCTCGATCGCCTTGATGAGGCCCGCGACCTTGCTGCCGGGACCCTTGATCTGGCCCAGGAGCTTGCGGCCGGGGCTGACGACGAGCGTGACGACCGTGGCGATCGCCTCGTCCTTGGTCGGGAACTTGGAGAGTTCCTCGCAGCCGGCCTTGCCCTTGAAGAGCGTGCCGTCGAGGACCGCGCCCTTGAGCTCGATCCCGGGGAACTTCTTCACGAGCTCGACGATCTCGCGGGCGACCTCGATCACGCTCTCGCCGCCGAAGGCCAGCGCCGAGGAGCCGGTGAGGAGCTCGGAGAGATGCGAGAGGGTGGTGTTCTCGAAGGTCTTGCGGGCCAGCGCGTTCTGCACGACCACGACCTTGATCTGCTTCTTGGAGAGCATCCCGCGGACGCGCGTGTTGTCCACGGCCTTGAGCCCGCGGATGCTGATCAGCATCGCGTTGGGGAACTCCTCGCCCGCGCCGGCGATGCGGGACTTGTAGTCCCGCATGATGATGCCCTTGACGGTCTTCGACATGGCAGACTCCCTACAGCAACCGATCGCTCATGGACCGGAATCTTGAACTGATTCGGACGGACTGGTTGGACGACGGACAGCACCGAGGATCGAGCAATGCTCGACCGACTGGATTACGACTCGGCCTTCACGACCTCGGCCACGTGCTTGACCTGGACGCCGGGCGTCATCGCCCCGCTGATGTGGATGCTCTTGATGAAGGGGCCCTTGACGGTCGCGGGGCGGCTCTTCTCGATGGCCTCGATGAAGAACTCAAGGTTCTCACGCAGCGAGTCCTCGGGGAAGGAGAGCTTGCCGATGACCGCATGGACGTTGCCGCCCTTGTCAGTGCGGAACTCGACCTTGCCAGCGCCGTATTCCTTGACCGCGCGGGGGATGTCGGGAGTCACGGTGCCGGCCTTGGGGCTGGGCATGAGGCCCTTGGGACCCAGGACCTTACCGAGCTTCGAGACGACGCGCATCATATCGGGCGATGCGACGGCGACATCGAAGTCCATGAAGCCCTTCTCGATCTCGGAGACGAGCTCGTCGCCACCGGCCTTGACGGCACCGGCCGCGAGGGCCGAAGCGACCACGTCGCTGGGGCAGAACGCCACCACGCGCTTGGACTTGCCGATGCCCTTGGGCAGCGACACGGCCCCACGCAGGTTCTGGTCGGCCTGGGCCGTATCCACGTTGAGATGCATCACCACGTTGACCGTCTGGTCGAACTTGGGTGCCTTGAACTTCTTGAGTGCAGCCACGGCGTCGCCGGGAAGGATCGCGTCCTTCACCACGAGCGACTCGTTGGCCTTATCACGCTTGGTCAGTCGGACTGGCATCGTGCTGGCTCCTTTGTCGCTTGACTTACGCCTCGACCGTCACGCCCATGGAACGGGCCGTACCCGCAATCACTTTCATCGCCGCCTCAACCGTGTGGGAGTTGAGATCGGCCATCTTCCCCTCCGCAATCTTGCGCAGGGCCGCGTTGCTCAGGGTGCCGATCTTGTCCTTGTTGGGGACCCCCGCACCCTTCTCCTTGCCCACGGCCTCAAGAATGAGGACGCTGGCCGGGGAGTTCTTGATCTCCAGCTCGAACGACTTGTCCGAGTACACCGTGACGATGCACCCGACGACCTTGCCCTTGACGGCCTGGGTCGCGGCGTTGAACTTCTGGATGAACTGGCCGGGATTGACGCCCTTGGAGCCCAGAACGGGACCAAGCGGTGGGGCCGGAGTGGCCTGCCCACCGGGCGCCATGATCTTGAAGACGTTGACGATTTCTTTCTTGCCCATACTTTTCCAACCTCCCACCGGCCTCCAGCTCTCGCTGGCACTGGCTCCTCCGGACGGGAGTGCCAAGGCTCGGTAGTTCCAACGGTCCACATTGTCTCGCCAAGCCCGTCGGGGCATGGCGGCAAGCTACAAGCTCATCCCCGGACCAAAATCCAGGGAGGGGAGTTTAGGCAGGTACATGGACGGGGACAAGCGGCCCGCACACGGTGCTCGGGTGGTGTGCCGGGGAGCGGTTCCGGCACGCGATGGGTCCGGGGCCTCAGCAGAACGCGCGCGGCGGTTTTCCAGCGATCAGCCCGTGCGCCGACGCCGTGCCAGCAACGGCAGAACCAGAAGGACAAATGTGGAAGGTGAAGGTATGGTTGCGATTCGCAGGCCAAAATCCGGAAGGGGGAAGCTCGGGTATTCAGACCCTACGGAGTAGATCGCATCTGCAACCGCCTCACCGAGCGGACCCGACCGTGCACTTCCGTCATTCACCCAGTTTCGTATCCCCCCTGTTCCGGTGACGACTTCCTCCGTCCACTCTGAACTTCCCCCAGCGATATCGAAAAGCCCCCACGGGTTCGTGGACGGGTACGCGCCCAGTGGCACGGTGTACGGGTTCACTCCTGGAAAATCGTCGCTGTCCCAGCCGAAGTTCGCCGTGCCGTTGCCACCCATGCTGGCCGGGGGCGCGCCCAACCACGGCTGGTTGCTGCCGTTGCTGTAGAGCCAGTAGCCGCCGGTGGTACCGTCGGGGTTGGGCTTGTTGGGGTCGTAGTGCGAGGCCTTGATCATCTCATCGAGCGTCGGGATCCAGTAGCGGGCAGTTGAATGATGCGCGGCCTGGTCCGTGGCGACGTTGCCGCCGTCGATGTACCCAAACGTGCTCACGTCGTACGCGCCATCAAGGAACGTGCCGCGTGCCGTGGACTTGTCGTTGTGGAGCCAGTTGCAGTACATCGCTGCCATGCGCCATGAGATGTTGCCCACCGGAATCATCTCGTTGCCGGGCAGCGTGACCCAGCGCTGGCCGCCGGGCGTGTTGGGCGGGGCGGGCGTCGCTCCCCAGAACTGTGGCACCTGCAGGTGCGGTAGACGGTCGTTCGCCGGCCGATCGAAAGCTGCGCTGAAGAACTCGGCCCACTGCTGGCTGGTGACCTCAAAGCGCCCGATCCGGTACTCGTACGAGACGCCGCCTCGCCCGATCCACCGGTCCGGCCTGCCGCGGCCTGCCCAGCCAGCGTTCCCCGGCGCACCGATGGTGACGAAGTCGATGCCGGAGGGATCGGGCTGGGCTTGGGCGGGTGCGGCGAAGAGCGCGGCGAGGGCGAAGGCCGCCAGA
The DNA here is from genome assembly GCA_040399065.1 of Phycisphaerales bacterium. GTDB lineage: Bacteria > Planctomycetota > Phycisphaerae > Phycisphaerales > UBA1924 > JBBASU01. The sequence goes on from JBBASU010000003.1 coordinate 241,252, forward strand.
CTCGCGGCAGTGGCGGCGTTGGATGTTCGACGGACCGGCGGGGACCGCCGGGCCACCCAAGGCGGGGCTACCCGAGGATGGACGGACTGATCGCGCTGGAGTTGGTCCCTCATGCCTCAAACGTGACACAGATTCGCGGGAGTGCCATGAAAGCAGAGGTTTTCGGTCTTGGCTTGTCTGCCTTGGGTGGTGTGCCGGTCTCCGGCACTCCTGATGGGTGTGACTGAGGAAGAAGTGCCGGGGACCGGCACACTACCCAAGGGCACCCGCTGCTTGCGCAGCTGGGCTCGGATGGAGTTTCGGTCACCGGCCGCCGGGGCCCTTCGGCTCGGAGGTGGGCAGGCCCTCGGCTTCGAGCATGGCTCGCCATGCCTCCGCGGCGGGGGCGCCGCGCTCGGTGAACTTGCCGCCGCTGGCGGTGTGGATGAGGGCGTGGAGGTCGGCGAGGGAGAATTGCCAGTCCAGGCCGCCGTGGGCGGGGCCTTTGACTCGCGCGGCCTTGCGGATCATGTCGAAGGTCTTGGAGGAGAGCTGCGAGATCTCCATCAGGCGTTCTTTCGAGAAATCAACGCCGAGGGCGTCGTGCTCGCGCTGGTGATCCTTGGGGTTGTACTGGCTTCGGCCCATGCTCGATGGTGGGGGGGCTGAGGGGTGGTGTCAAGGAGCGTGTCACGGATGGTTTCGCAGTTGGTGTTCGAGTAGAAGAGACCTCGGCGCGCGATCCGGAATGCCGCGAGATGCAGACTCACGTGGTGCGACCGCCCGCGCGTCCGATGTCGCGACGTCGCGGTGTGGTCGGGGCCGGTACGATCTCTCCAACATGAATCTCAAGCACACCGCCGCGCCGATCCTTGCCACGCTCATGACGCTCCCGCTCTGTGGCCTCGCCCACGCGCAGAGTGTGGAGGCCATCTGGTCGAACAACTGCATGAAGTGCCACGGGGAGAATGGCGAGGGCGGCGGTGCGGGGACGTCGTCGCTTCTAGATGACACCTACACGTGGGGCGGGTCGAACCTTGAGCTGTACAACAGCATCAAGGATGGACACCCCGACGATGGCATGGAGGCCTTCGGCACCACGCTCAAGCCCAGCGAGATCTGGGGGCTGGTCGTCCACATCCGCGAGCAGCAAGCCCGCGCCAAGCGCAAGCAGACGGGCTCACCCAAGGCAGACAAGCAGGGTCAGTTCAAGAGCCAGCACCACACGTATGTCGTGCAGACCATCGCCCAAGAGAGCCTCGATGTGCCGTGGGCCGTGGACTTTGTCCCGGCCAAGGTGAGCGGCACGACCGGCCTTCCCGCCGGCTCGATGCTCATCACCAACAAGCCCGGCTCGATCGTCGTGATGAGCAGCTCGCTGCCGGGTGCCAAGAAGCTCGGCGAGATCACGGGCCTGCCCGCCGTCCGCAATGATGGGCAGGGCGGCCTGATGGACATAACGCTGCACCCTGAGTTCGCGAGCAATGGCTGGATCTATCTGGCCTTCAGCGATCCCCAAGGTGGCGAGGGCCGCCGCAGCCTGGGCATGACGAAGATCGTGCGCGGGCGCGTTGCGAAGGAGGGCGACGACTTCGCGTGGAAGGATCAGCAGACGATCTTCGAGGCCAAGAAGGAGCACTACACGCCCGGCGGGCTCCACTTCGGCAGCCGCGTGGTCTTCCAGAAGGTTGAGCCCGCGCTGGCCAAGGCAGACGCGCCGACGCACTACGTCTACTGGGCCATCGGCGAGCGCGGCCGCGGCGACAACGCTCAGGACCGCAAGCTCCCCAACGGCAAGATTCACCGTCTCTTCGATGATGGCACGGTGCCCAAGGGCAATCCGTTCGTTGCTGAGACCAACGCCGCGGCGGGCGAGTACGCGAGCATCTGGTCGTATGGCCATCGCAACCCGCAGGGGCTGGTCTTCGATCTCGATGGCAACCTCTGGGACACCGAGCACGGCCCCCGCGGCGGCGACGAGGTCAATCTCATCCTGAAGGGCCGCAACTACGGCTGGCCACTGGTCTCGTTCGGAATCAACTACAACAACTCGCCACTGCGCACGCCCTGGCCTGCATCGGCGGATCGCGTGGAGGCGAACGCCACCGGTGATGTGCCCGCGGGCGCCGAAGCGGATGGCTCGCTGGTGATGCCCGCGTTCGTCTGGATCCCGTCTATCGGAGCGTGCGGGCTTGATGTGGTGCGTGGCCCCGATGCGAATGGTGGCGGCGGCGCGTTCCCGAAGTGGCGGAACGACCTGGTCGCGGGCGGCCTCTCCGGAGCGAACGTCGACCGGCTGCGCATGCGCGTCGAGGGCGGCAACGCGTACGTGGCGGAGCGCGAGGAACTCGTGCACGGCATGGGCCGCGTGCGTGATGTCGTCGTTGGGCCTGACGGCACGATCTACGTCGTGCTCAACGGTCCCGACAAGGTCGTGCGCCTGGCGCCCGGTTGAGCGGGCGGCCAAGAGCGAGCCAGCACGAGTGCGACTGCGCATCCACCACGTCGCGATCATCTGCTCCGACTACGAGCGCTCGAAGCGTTTCTATGTCGAGGTGCTTGGCCTGCGCATCATCGCTGAGAACTTCCGCGCCGAGCGCGGCTCGTACAAGCTCGATCTCGCGCTCGATGACGGCACGCAGCTCGAGCTCTTCTCCTTCCCCGATCCGCCGCTGCGAGCTTCGTATCCCGAGGCCCGCGGCCTGCGACATCTGGCCTTCAGCGTGGACAACATCGATGACGCCGTGGCCGCGCTTCGCGTGTGCAACGTTGCGTGCGAAGTAACACGGATCGACCAGGCAACGGGCAAGCGGTTCACGTTCTTCCACGATCCCGACGGACTGCCGCTGGAGCTGTACGAGGCGTAGCGCAGCGCCCGGACGCACTCGCATGCAAAAAGAAGAACGGAGCCCAAGGGGGCTCCGTTCGATGCTGCATTGTGTTGAGTCATGCTGATCAGTGGCGCGTGCTGCGTTGGGCAGCGAGCGCTGCTGAGCGTGGCTTACCAGCCGCCGCGGCTGCCGCCGCCGCCTCCGCCACCACCGCCGCCGTAGCCACCGCCGCTGCGGCCGCCACCACCGCCGCCGCCGAAGCTGCGGCCGCCACCACCGCCACCACCACCGAAGCCGCCGCGGCCACCGCCGCCGCCGCCGAACCCACCACGACCGCCGCCACCCTCGCGGGGCTTGGCCTCGTTGACCGTGAGGTCACGGCCGCCCATGTTCTGGCCGTTGAGGGCGTTGATGGCCGCCTTGGCCTCCTCATCGTTCGCGAACTCGACGAAGCCGAAGCCGCGGGGGCGCCCGGTCTCGCGATCCATCACGAGCTGAGCGGAAGTGACCTGGCCGTACTGCGAGAACAACTCGTGCAGTTCCTGCTCGGTGGTCTTGAACGAGAGATTGCCGACATAGAGCTTCATAACGACGCCATTCCTTCATCATGCCCCTGAACGCTGACGTGACCGGTGCTTGAACTCGGGCCGAGAAAGCGTCGGTGATCCTGAGGGCGGTTCCGCACGTCGCGGAGTGCCCCACAATGAACGAGGAAAGTATAGCAACATGCGCCAATCGTGGGAGCCGTTAGGGTGGTCCCGAACCGAGGTGCGGCCCAGCGTCGCCGATCGCACCGGGGCCCCGGGAGGCGGGCCACCGACCCCCGGTCCACCACCCAAATCCAGGCCCCGCCGCAGGTCAGATTGCGGCATCTGAACTGCCTCAGGGCTATGTTGCCTTCATGAGTGGCCTCTTTGCCGGCACTTCCCTCGAACGTCCCGTCACCTGCGAACGCTGCGGCAAGCCGCACGCTACTTGTGCCTGTCCGCGTGGCACGGACGGAAAGGTCCTCGACCCGCGTGACCAGCCCGTGCGCGTCAGGCGCGAGAAGCGCCGGGGCAAGGTTGTCACGGTCGCGTCGGGCCTGGCGCCGCGCTCGCCCCGGACTGATGATCTCCCCGCGATGCTCACCCAGTTCAAGAAGCGGTTCGCCACGGGTGGCTCGGTCGCCTCGGGCGAGATCGAACTGCAGGGCGACCATCGCGACGCGCTCGTCGAGTGGTTCATCGCGCAGGGCTACCCAGCCAAGGCCAGCGGCGGCTGAGTCAGATGGGCGTTGGCCGGGCAATCCGAAAGACAAGGTTCACTACGGAGGGGCACGGAGAGAAGAGAGAAAAGAGAAAAGCGAAAATGCGCCGAGCGAGGGCTCGCGCACTTCTGACCCCAATGCCCAGTCCCCAGTCCCCAGTGACTTTTCCCACTTACTGCGGCGGGATGTACCCCAGCGGGCTCTCAGGTCCAAGGCCGAACCCCAGCGCGTACCACGCGAGCAGGAAGCCGGTCCAGATCACGAAGAAGACCACCGAGTACGGGATCATCAGCGAGATCAGGCTACCGAGCCCCGCGTCCTTCTGGTACTTCTGCAGCACCACGAGGATGATGAGCAGGTAGCTGTTCAGCGGCGTGACAATGTTCACGACGCTGTCACCGATGCGGTACGCCGCGGTCGTGAGCTCTGGCGAGATGCCGACCATCATGAACATGGGGATGAAGATCGGCGCGAGCACGCCGAACTTGCTGAGCATGCCCGAAAGTGCGAAGTCGCCGAGGATGACGATGGCGACAAAGAGCGTGAGGAGGATCGGTATCGGCATGTCCGCCGCGACCAGGAGCGAGCCGCCCGCGTACGCGAGCATGCGGTCCAGGCGCGTGTAGGCGAAGTAGTTGACGAACTGTGCCATGAAGAAGGCGATGGCCAGCACGGGGACGATGCTCTTGATGCCGTGGTAGATGCCTTCGATGAAGTCCTTCTGGCTCCTCAGCGTGCCTGTGAGCATGCCGTAGACCATGCCGGGAATCAGGAACGCAAGGAAGATGACCGGGACGATGACGTGCGACCAGCGCTGGCCGGGCGATTCAAGGAGTCCGCCCCGCGAGGGGAGTTCTGCAATCACCAGCGGCTCGCGAGAGAGAATGTCATGGGCTGGGACCGCCGCTGCGCGCGGGGGCAGGCCCGGTGCCACGCCAGCCGCGTCAGGAGCGGCAGCGAGCGGAGTTTCGATGCTGATGGGGTGTTGCACCAGAGCCCTGTCATTGGCGAGGGTCGGCTGGCCCGGCCCGTGGAGGGGCGCACCGGGGATGAGGATGAGTGCCGCGACGACGCCCAGCACCGCGATGTTCGCGAGGACCGCGGCGGCGAGCGCACCACTCTCCTGCCGCGTGAGCGACATCTTCGAGATCATGCTCGCTTCTTCCGCGCCGAGCACCACGCGCCCCGACCGCTGGAGGCGAGGCTCGACGACCACGTCAGTCACGAACCAACCCGCGAACATGACGACGATCGCCGACCCCGCCTTGAAGTAGGCATTGTGCAGGATGTTGACGGTGTAGTCGGGATCGATGACGCGTGCGGCGTCCTGTGCGAAGCCCGTCAGCGCACCATCGCCACCGGTGGGGAAGAAGCCGCCACCAAATCCACCCGCCACGCCCGCGAAGGCCGCCGCGAGACCCGCGATGGGATGCCGCCCGACCGCGAGATAGAGGGCCGCGGCCAGCGGCGGCAGGATGATGTACCCCGCATCGCTCGCGACCGACGCGTTCGCTCCGATCAGCACGATCGCGGGCGTCAGCAGCTGCTTGGGCGTGATGGTCGCGAGGAATCGCATGAGCGCTGAGAAGAAGCCGAACTTCTCCGCGAGCCCGATCCCCAGCATCGCGACAAAGACCAGGCCGAGCGCCGGCAGCGCCGTGAAGTTGCGAAGCATGGACGAGAGCGCCCAGTAGATCCCGTCGCTGGTCAGCAGGCTGCGCGGCACCAGCGGTGCGCCCGACGTTTCGAGCTTCACGATCGGCTTCCCACGCTCATCGAGCTTGGGGATCATCTTCGGCGAGCCATCGGGCTTAAGGACCGCCGCGCCCGAGGCATCCACCTTCGCGACCATCTCAAGCCGCGGCTGCACCGGCTGGATCGACCAGTTCACCCGCACGCCTACTTCCGCGGCGATCACGACGACAATCGAGAGGATCACGAAGATGATCGCTGGTTCAGGGAGCTTGTTTCCCGCCCACTCGATCCAGTCGAGGATTCCCTTGGGTCGCGTGGAGGGTGCGGGTTCGTTCGTGCTCATGCGAAACTCCGAGGATGGATGCCGCCGGCCAAGACCTTGTGGCCGAGGGCGGCAGGGGTGCGGACGGCAGGGGTGGAAGACTACCCGAAACGACCGGCGAGCGTGCGGCGCGGCAAGTGCGTCAGGGGCACGGCGGTGGCAAGAAAGCGGACCTCACGCTCCGAAGGAGCTCCGATTCCGGGCTACCGTGTCCGGCGATGGTCAGTTGACTTCAATTGGGCCACACGCCGCGGCTTCCCAAAGCGTGCACGACGCACGAAGCCCATTCACCGATCGGCCTCCCCTTACTCCACGTACTTGACGAGGACTCACCATGAAGATTCGTGCATTCGCAGCCACCGCCGCCAAGGGGACCCTGGCTTCCTTTGAGTTCGAAGCCCCGGCCATGAAGCCCGACGACGTCGACATCAAGGTCGTTTCCTGCGGCATCTGCCACAGCGATCTTTCGATGCTCAACAACGAGTGGGGCATGACGGCGTACCCGTTCGTCCCCGGGCACGAGGTCGTCGGACGCATTACCGCCGTCGGCGAGCGCGTCACGCATCTCAAGCCGGGCCAGATGGTGGGCGTCGGCTGGCACGCGCGCTCGTGCCTCTCGTGCCGCACCTGCATGGGCGGCGACCACAACCTCTGTCCCTCGGCCGAGGGGATCATCGTCGGTCGTCACGGCGGCTTTGCCGATCAGGTTCGCGTGCAGGCCGCGTGGGCTACGCCACTCCCGGAGGGGATCGATCCGATCAAGGCCGGGCCCCTCTTCTGCGGCGGCATCACCGTCTTCAACCCCATCGTCCAGCTGGGCATCAAGCCCACCGACCGCGTCGGCGTGATCGGCATTGGCGGGCTGGGGCACATGGCCATCGGCTTCCTTCGCGCGTGGGGCTGTGACGTCACGGCCTTCTCAAGCTCGCCGGACAAGGAGGCAGAGGCTCGCTCGATGGGTGCCCACAAGTTCGTCAGTTCCAAGGACACCGCGGCACTCGGCAAGCTTGCCGGCAGCCTCGACCTCATCATGTCGACCGTCAATGTTTCGATGGACTGGCCGACGTACCTCAACTGCCTCGCGCCCAAGGGCAAGTTCCACACCGTCGGCGCCGTCCTTGAGCCCATGCAGATTCCCGCCATGACCCTCATCATGGGCCAGAAGAGCGTTTCGGGATCGCCGGTGGGCAGCCCCGCCACAGTCGCAACGATGCTCGACTTCTGCGCCCGCCACAAGATCGCTCCCACGGTCGAGACGTTCCCGATGGCAAAGGTGAACGAAGCGATGGACCACCTGCGCTCGGGCAAGGCCCGCTACCGAATCGTGCTCACCAACCCGGCATGAACAGTCCCAGTGGCACCAGCCTCCCGGCCGATGTTCCCTCCTCCCCAGTGCCCAGTCCCTAATCCCCAGCCCCTGTTGTGTTGCACGAACCGCGTAGGATGGGCCCGGCGCACACGTCACGCGCCGAGTCACCCAGCGGAGCGAGCGAGTGCATCCAGCCAGCGTCATCGCGCACTACACCATCGAGCGAGAGCTTGGCCGCGGTGCCATGGGCGTGGTCTACCTCGCGCGCGACACGCGACTCGACCGGCTCGTCGCGATCAAGAGCCTGCCGCCGGACCTTGCCTTCGACCCCGCGCGGCGAGACCGCGTGGAGCGCGAGGCCCGCACACTCGCCGCGATCAGCCATCCCAACATCGGCGCCATTTTCGGCCTCGAGCGCGACGAAGACGGCTCGTACCTCATCCTTGAACTCGCCGAGGGCTTGACGCTCCAGGAACGCCTCGAGCGCGGCCCGATGTCCGTCGCGGAAGCAATCGAGGTCACACGCCAGATCGCCCTCGGACTCGGTGCCGCCCACGCGCGTGGCATCGTCCATCGCGACCTCAAGCCCGCCAACATCAAGCTCCGTCCCGATGGCGTCGTCAAGGTCCTGGATTTCGGCATTGCGATGGCCGGCGAGATCATGGGTGGACCCGCCGACGCCGGTGCCGCCACGCTCGTCTCCACGCGCACCAGCCCCGCCGATTCCGGCTGGATCCTCGTCGGAACGCCCGGCTACATGTCCCCCGAGCAGACCCGCGGCAAGCCCGTTGACCCCGCAACCGACGTCTGGGCGCTGGGCTGCATCCTGTATGAGTGCCTCGCGCGTCGCCCCGCGTTCATCGGCGAGACCGTCGCGGACTTGATCGCCGCTACGCTCCTCCTCGAGCCCGACATGCGCGAGCTTCCCCGCGCCACACCCCCGGGCGTCCGCAAGCTCCTGCTCGCGTGCCTCAGTAAAGAACGAGCCTCGCGGACGATCCCGCTCGAAGACCTCGCCGCGATGCTCGATCGTGAGATGGACGCGCCGCACGCTCCATCGAGCACCACTTCAGCCACGACAACCGCAGCAACCGACGCCAGCACTGCCGCGTCAGCGCACGTCGAAGACCGCATCCATCCGCAGCCGATCCCTTCGCCCCCCGATCGCACGCTCGCGCGGTCCGAGCTTGTCGCATCGATCGTGAAAGAACTCCAGTCTCGTCGCATCGTCTCCCTCCTTTCCGGCAGCGGCTGCGGCTCATCAACACTCGCGGCCCTCGTGGCACGGGGCTGGGCTCAATCCCAGAAGGCCCCCGCACTCTGGGCATGGATGGGCGGCGCCACGGACCCCATCGCGATGCACGCCGCGCTCGCGCAGGCCGCGGGACTTCCGGCCGCCACCAACAGCGAGGCCGCAACGCGCCTCGCAAGGACCATCCGCGAGAGCGAGTGCCTCCTCGTCATGGACGACGCCGCGCCAGCCGCCGCGGGACTCGCCGATCAACTCCTGCGTGCCGCTCCCAACCTGCGCATCCTCGTCGCGGGCAAGGCGCGCCTGGGCCTTGATGGTGAGTTGGTCATCGCTGCCCCCGCGCTCGCGACACCAACCCCCGCCGAAGCCTCGCGGGGCCAAGCTGCCGAAGGTGGCAGACTCCTGCTCGAACGCGCGATGGCCGCAATGCCCACGTGGCGTCCCGATTCCGACGCCATCGCGCAGTCCTCACTCCTCGCACGGCGACTGGGCGGCTGGCCCCTCGCGATCGAGCTCGCCGCAGGCTTCATCCCCGACATGTCTCCCGCGCAGATGATCGATCGCCTCGAACAGCGCCTGCGCATGAGCGGCCTCTCATTCACCGAGCGCCTCCCCGCCGAAGTCGCGCATCGCGTCATGATCCAGTGGGTCCTTGATCGAGTCTCGCCCGGCGAGCTCGCGATCCTCCTGCAGGCCTGCGTCTTCTCGCGCCCCACGCCGCTGCGCCCCATCGCGACTCTCGGCGGCGCGGCACCCCTGCCGGACCAGTCTTCTTCCGACATCGGCGGCGCCCCACTTCCCAGCGAGGCGCGCGTCGGCCTCACCATCGCGCGGCTGAGCGCCCTGGGGCTCGTCAACGTCTGGTCCGGCGCGGACATCTCGGGCGAGACGGGATCCTCCAGTCTCTACGAGGTTCCAGAGCCGGTGCGGGCCGAAGTTCGGGCGCGGCCGCAGGTCAGTGCCGTGCTCGACGCGGTTGCCTCACGCCATATGGCCTGGGCGATGGCCTCGATGGAACAGGCCCTACCAAGACTGGCCGGGTCCGGCGGCAGTCTCTGGACCGAGCAGGCCGATCGCGCTGCCATCGAGCTCACGCTCGGCTCGGTGCGCCAGGCTTCCGGCGCCGTCAGCATGAACGCCGCAAGGGCCCTGCTCCGCCGCTATCGCTTAGAGCGTGGAGCCTGAGCCGTCACGACACAGTCCAACACACAGCGACATCGACGTATCAATGTGGTACGCTCTGCCGCGGAGCAAAGCCCGAAGCAATGAGCGAACTCAACTCCGAGCGTGTGCTGGTCAGGATCGTGCGTGAGGTCGCGCAGCGCACCGGCGTTGCCGTCGAGCCACTCGGCCACGGCTGGATCCTCCGCCTGACCCGCGGCACGCAGGTCCGCTACGTGCACGGCTACACCTTCGATCTCAACCCCGCCGCGACGCACCAGATCGCCTGCGACAAGGCCGCTACCAGCGAGGTCCTCACCGCGCTCAACATCGCCCACGTCCCTCACGAACTCTTCCTCCATCCCGACATGGCCCGCTACGTCCGCCACGACGGCAACTGGGCCCGGATCCTCGCGCTGGTGGAACGCCTCGGCAGCGACGTAGTGATCAAGGACAACGCCGGTACCGGCGGGCGAGGTGTGTATCGCTGCACATCCGCCGTCGCTGTCGAGCACGCCTGCCTGCGCCTCTTTGACCGCTGCCCGGCGCTGGCTGTCAGCCCCTTCGTCGACGCCGCGGAGGAGGTCCGCTTCATCATCCTCGGCGGCCGCTGCGAGGCCGCGTACACGAAGCAGCGCCCCAGCGTCGTGGGCGATGGGAAGCGGACGGTGCTCGAGCTTCTCGCCGATCGCGTCTCACGGGCGGGCATGTCCGGCGACATCGCACGCTTCCTCACCAACATCGAGCCTGACTCGGCCGCGATCTTGACTCGCACACCGGTGGCAGGCCAGGAACTCCTCCTCAACTGGCGTCACAACCTCGGTCAGGGCGCGGGCGTCGCGATGCTCGACGTTGCCTCGCTCGCAACCGGCACCTTTGCCGCGGCCCACGCCCTCGCGCTCCGCGCGGCCGCGGGCGTCGGGCTCGTCTTCGGCAGTGTTGATGTCATCATCGACCGCGCCGCGACCCCGCAGGTTCTCGAGATCAACTCTGGCGTCATGATGGAGGCCCTCGCCGTCACGCCGCAAGGCAACGAAACCGCCAAACGTATCTACGCCCGTGCTTTCGAACTCATGTTCACCACCGCTCATCCCACTTCCTGACCGCGCCCTGCTCGTGGAGACCATCCGATGACCGTTCACTCGCGTCTCACCGCCGCACGCTGCCCCGTGCTGATCCTCTCGTTGTTCGCAGGCCTTGCCTCAGCACAGGAGAAGCCCGTCGCCATCGTCGGCGCGCACATCATTCCCATCACCGGCCCCGAGATCGCCAAGGGCGTCCTTGTTGTTCAGAACGGCAAGATCGTCGCCGTCGGCCAGGAGGGCTCGACTGCGATCCCGGCCGATGCCACCCGCGTTGACGGCGCGGGCAAGTTCGTCATGCCCGGCCTCGTCGACACCCACATCCACATCGGCGGCGTCGGCGGCGGAGACCGCAGCTCCACGCTCGCCCCTGAGGTGCGCGTGCTCGATTCCATCAACGTCATGGACTCGGGCTTCCGCCGAGCCGTCGCAGGGGGCCTCACCACCGTCAACATCATGCCCGGCTCGGGCCACCTCATGAGCGGCCAGACCATCTACACCAAACTCCGCCAGCCCGGCGGCAAGCCACCCAAGCGCATCGAGGACCTCTACATCAACGACGCCGATGGAAAGCCCATGTGGGGCCTCAAGATGGCCAACGGCACCAACATGCTCGGCGATCCGCCCTTCAGTGGCACGCGTGGCAAGTCCGCCGCCATCGTCCGCGAGCGCTTCATCAAGGCCCAGGAATACAAGGCCAAGGTCGCCGCGGCCAACGGCGATGCGGAGAAGCTCCCCGCCCGCGACCTGGGCATGGAGACCATGGTCGAGGTCCTCGACGGCAAACGCATCGTCCACCACCACACCCACCGCACCGACGACATCATGACCGTCCTCCGCCTCCAGAAGGAGTTCGACTTCCGCGTCGTGCTGCACCACGTCAGCGAAGCTTGGAAGGTCGCCGACGAGATCGCCGCCGCCAAGGTCCCCGTCTCCGCGATCGTCATCGACTCGCCCGGCGGCAAGCTCGAAGCCGCCAACCTCATCATCGAGACCGGCGGCATCCTCGAGAAGGCCGGCGTCAACGTCGCCTTCCACACCGATGACTGGATCACCGACTGCCGCCTCTTCCTGCGTTCCGCGGCCCTCGCGGTGAGGGCTGGCATGGGCCGCGACGCCGCGCTCCGCGCGCTCACCCTGGCTGGCGCCGAGATGATGGATCTGAGTGGCCGGGTCGGCTCGCTCGAAGCGGGCAAGGACGCCGACTTCATCATTCTCTCCGGCGATCCCCTCTCGGTCTACACCAAGGTCGAACAGACCTGGGTCGAAGGGGCCAAGGTCTTCGATCGTTCGCGCGAGGAAGATCGCCTCTTCGCCGTCGGCGGCTTCGGGGCCGGGCGAGATCAGGAGCCATACATGTGCTGCGTGCAGGGCACCGGCTTTGTCTTCGGCGGCAAGCAGTGGGGGCAGTGGGGGGCCGCGGGCCAGTAGACGCGAAGACTTCACTCCCTCACTGGTTCGCATCACGGAAACGACATCGCAATGCCCAAGCTCGCCCGTTCGGAGATTCGCATGAACACTCGCTCACTCGCCCGCACGCTGATCATCGCCGCCGCTGCGTTCGCCTCACTGCTTCCCGGTGCTGCCCTCGCTCAGGTCGCCATCAAGGCCAAGACGCTCCACACGATGGCCGGGCCGGCCATCACCGACGGCGTCGTCATCATCCAGAACGGCAAGATCGCCGCCGTCGGCCCCGCGGCGTCAACACCGATCCCCGATGGCCTTCGCATCCTTGAAGCAAACGTCGCAACGCCCGGCCTCATCGACGCGCGCTGCACCGTTGGCGTCTCCGGCCTCCTCAACCAGAAGCAGGATCAGGACCAGCTCGAGCGCAGCGGCCCGATCCAGCCCGAGCTCCGCGCTATCGACGCGTACAACCCGCTCGATCCGCTCGTCGATCACGTCCGCTCTTTCGGCGTCACCACCATCAACACGGGCCACGCGCCCGGTGAGCTTATTAGCGGCCAGACCGCCCTCATCAAGCTCCGCGGCACGACCGTCGATGAGGCCGTGATCAAGCCCGTCTCCGCCGTCGCCGCAACGCTCGGCCCCGGCGCCCAGCGCGACTCGGCGCCCGGCACCCGCGCCAAGATGGTCTCGATGCTCCGCGAGCAGCTCATCAAGGCCCGCGACTACCAGAAGTCACTCGACAAGGCCGCGCAGCCTGCCGCCGCAGACCCCGATGGCAAGCCTGCGACAGCCGCCGAGCCGCCCGCACGCGACCTGCGCCTTGAGCTCCTCGCGCAGGTCCTGAAGGGCGAGATCCCGCTCCTCATCAGCGCGAACCGCGCGCAGGACATCGCCAGCGTCCTCCGGCTCAAGGAAGAGTTCAGCACGCTCCGCATCGTTCTCGACTCAGGCTCCGAGGCGTATCTGCTCACCGCCGAACTCAAGGCCGCGGGCGTGCCCGTCTTCCTTCATCCGACCATGATCCGCGCGTTCGGCGAGATGGAGAACATGAGCGTCGAGACCGCGAGCAAGCTCCGCGCTGCGGGCATCGACGTCGCGATCCAGGGTGGCTTTGAGTCGTACGTCCCCAAGGCACGCGTCATCCTCTTCGAGGCCGCCATCGCCGCGGCCAACGGCCTCTCCTTCGACGAGGCGCTCGCGACCATCACCATCACGCCCGCGCGCATCCTCGGCGTCGCCGATCGCGTCGGCTCACTCGAGGTCGGCAAGGACGGCGACGTCGCCCTCTACAGCGGCGATCCATTCGAGTACACCACACTCTGCACCGGCGTCGTCATCGACGGGGTCGTCATGAGCGAGAAGCCTCGGTAGCAATGCTGTGAGCAGTGTCGGGAGTAGAGTCGCGATCAGTCTGCCACGGCCACATCACGATCGCTTCACGAACGTCCCGTGCTCACGGTCTTTGACCACGCCCGGGAACGACATCGCCCTTCCGTGCGCGACGCAGTAGACGCCCGGTGCGAGCACGCCCGCCGCGAAGATCGCTTCTGTCAGGTTCTGGAGCGCGTCGCTCCGGGTCATCTCAAAGGGCCTCATCGCGCCCGTCAGCACCACCGGGCACGGCGGCGTTCCGAGGTCCGCCGCGAGGCGATCGCCCGTCGCGTGCAGCGTGTCCGTTCCGTGCAGAATCACCACACCAGTCGGCCGCGGCACGCCGCCGACCGCCAGCCGCACCGTCGCGACGATCCGCGCGCGATCGTCGTCGGTCATGAGCAGCGAGTCCTTCGACATCAGCTCGATCTGCGAGATGGACGTCTCTTCGAGACGCACACGTCGCAGCATTCGACCCACGATCGAGCGGCCGTTCTCCAGAGAGCCCGTCGTCTCGTCGTAGGTCTTCTCGATCGTGCCGCCGGTGGTGATCAGGACGATGTGACGCACGCTCAGCCTCCGTTTCCTGCCAACTCTTGCAACCGCGCGATCTCGCTCCAGTATCCCGGATAGGTCTTCGCAACGCACGCGGGATCTCGGATCCAGGTGTTGGGCCGACGCAGCGCAATCAGCGAGAGGGCCATCGCCATCCTGTGATCGTCGTACGTGTCAAACTCGACACGCTCCACGCTCGCCGCCGCGAGCCCGCCCCGTGGCGGCGTGATGACCAGCGCGTCCGCGTCCCCCTCAACACCCACACGCACATCAACGCCGATCTTGCTCAGTTCAACGCGCGTCGCTTCAACGCGATCCGTTTCCTTATCGCGCAGCGTGCGCAGGCCGCGGATCGTGGTCGTTCCTTCGGCAAAGCACGCCACCGCCGCGAGCGTCATCGCCGCGTCGGGCATCAGCGAGAGATCCGCGTCGATCGCGAGCAGCTGTGCAGGGCCCGTCACGCTCGTCGCCAGTGGCGATGAAGACACGGTCGCGCCCATCGACGCGAGCAGCGATGGGAACCGCGCATCACCCTGCAGTGATGGATGCGACAACCCCGGCACACGCACGCACAGCCCCGGCACTACGGCACCCATCGCCCACGGATACGTCGCGCCGCTCGCGTCGGGCTCGATATCGAGGTCAAAGCCCGCAAGCCCGCCGCCATCAACCGTCAGTGTCCGCGCTGCGTGATCCACTCGGACCCTCGCGCCCAGACGCGTGAGGAGTCCCGTCGTCATCTCGATGTACGACTCGCTCGTGACATCCTCAGTGAATCGCAGCGTGAGGCCGCCGCTGAGCCACGGTGCAATCAGCAGCAGCGCGGAGACGAACTGGCTCGATCGCGTGCGACCAATGTCCAGCGGCGACTGGCGCGATGGCGTGCGCGCACCAGAAGCCCAGACCCGCAGCGGCGGAAGTCCATTGGCACCGAGATACTCCACACGCGCGCCGAGCGCTCCGAGCAGCGACCCGAGCTCGCCGATGGGTCGCTCGCGCATCCGGGCGTTGCCATCGAGCGTGATGGCAATCGATGGATCAGGATTCAGGAGCGCCGCCGCGGCGAGGAACCGCATCGCGGTGCCCGCGTTGTTCACGTTGAGCTCGGCGCCAGATCTCGGCACGCACAAGCGTCCATCAACACCCTCAACCTCAACCGTCGTGCCGTGCTGCGTGATCGTCGCGCCCAGCGTGCGAAGCGCGCCGATCATCTGGCGACCATCGTCCGCATCGGTCAGCGCGCCGCGCAGCGTCGAGCGTCCGCGCGCCAGTGCCGCGAGCAGAAGCGCGCGATTCGTCAGGCTCTTTGAGCCCGGCGGCGTCACTGTCAGGTCCAGCGTGCCAGTACCGGCACCAGCATCGGCACCAGCACCAGCACCGGCACGGCGCGCGAGCGGCGGCAAGTGCATCACCCGCGGCAGCTCGCTCAGCGGCCGGCGCAGCATCGAGAGGAGTTCAGTGTGCGAAGCACTCACGCGGTCTCGCCGCCGTCTGCGGCGTCACGACGGAAGACCGCGACCACGTCCTCGACAGGGATCACCCACAGGCGGTTATCACCCTCGAAATCGACGGGCACGCCGTGCTTGGGGTTGAAGAGAACGCGGTCGTAGCGACGGATTGGGTAGTCGATGTCGCGATCGACCTGCGCCGAAACCGCGACCACGCGTCCCGTGATCGTCGGGATCTCGATCTTGTCGGGGAGGTGGATTCCCATCTTGGTCTGCTTCTTGTCGTCGTCCTTGCGGATGAGGACACGCTTGCCAATAGGCTCGACGGTCTCGAGCCCGGCCTTGGACGAACGGCTTGCCGGATCTGGCTTGGTCATCGGGCAAGGCTAGGTCGAGCAAACGCAACAGGTGCCACCAGTCCGGCCCAAAGGGCCGAGACTGGTGGTGAAGTCACGCGCGCCACGATGCAAACCACTCAATAGTGCAGCACGGCATGAACGTCGCCGTACGGCGTGACTTTCGCCCGTCCGCCCAGGGCCGCGATCTCGATCAGGACCGTGATGCCCACGATGGTCGCCGATGCGGACTTCATCAGTTCGCAGCAGGCTCCGAGCGTGCCGCCGGTGGCGAGAAGATCATCAACGACGAGCACGCGCTGCCCGGGCTTGATGGCGTCTTCGTGAATCTCAAGCCGGTCGGTGCCGTACTCGAGCTGGTAGGTCAGCCCCCGGACCTTGCGCGGCAGTTTGCCGGCCTTGCGAACTGGCACGAACCCGGTCGAGAGTGCCTGGGCGATGGCCGTGCCGAAGATGAAGCCGCGCGACTCAGCGCCGACGACAAGGTCGATCCCCATGCCGCGGTAGGGGTTGGCCATGAGCTCAACGCCGAGCGCGAGCCCGCGCGGATCCGCGAGCAGCGGCGTGAAGTCCTTGAAGACGATGCCCGGCTTTGGAAAGTCGGGGATATCGACGATGAGCCGGGCGAGGCTTTGGGAGTGGCTTTGTTCAGTCTGGGGCATCGGGTGATTCTCCGGATCGTTGTATCGGGTAGCGGCTCGCACGTCTGCCAAGGAGATCTCGGAATCCTTGGCAGGTGGGGGGCAGGTGGGGGTGAGAGGACCTGTTGCGGGCAAAAAAGAACTCGCCGCTGGGGTTACCCAGCGGCGAGTGAGTCAAGTTCGATTCAGCGGGAGAGGACCTCCCAGCCTTGCTTCTCATGCACCGCGGGGAGATCCGTAAGGATCGCCGCGGAGATGATTAGCGGCGGCGGCGGCCAGCGACCAGACCACCGAGGCCCATGAGGGCGAGGGAGGCGGGAGCGGGGACGACGTTGATCGTGCCAGCGGCCGAGGAGAGGGTGGTGTTGAGGGTGCCCGAGATGGTGGCTGTTGCCTGCGCCGGCGTCGGCCACGCCTGATCGGTGGTGGTGCTGGAGATCACCTCCAGTCCGTTGGTGATGACGCGCAGGTAGGACTTCGATGACGTCGTGGTGTTCGTGAA
>JBBASU010000004.1:0-167048 GCA_040399065.1 Phycisphaerales bacterium
TGGAACGGCTGGCAGCTGAACGGCACCTCGAACACGCTCGGCATCTACGGCGGCGGCAGCACGGACAATGTCTTCGAGGTCTACACGACCCTCTTCACCTTCAACGGGAACTCCGTCACGGGGAATCCCACCGGCAGCGCCAACCTTCTCGCCGGGGCATACTCGGCGGGCTCCTTCGCGAACGGCAACCGCATCCTCGGCGTCGGCATCCGCCGGATCAGCGGCGCGGGCCTCGTGGGCAACGGCGCCGGCATCGTGCGCTTCGACGTGGCGAACGACAGCTTCAGCGCCGCCTCTTCGGTCGGCGGTACCGACGGACGCGTCAGCTCGACGCTCTACTCCGACGCCGGCGACTTCAACACCCAGTTCTACGGCACGAACTTCACGCCTTCGACGCTGGTCGTCTTCACCGGGCCGGGCGCGTTCACGACGCTTCCGAGCGGAAACAACGGCGGCGACTTTGCGTTCCGCGGCTTCTACCAGGCCGCGAACGAGTCGTACCAGCTGCTCTTCGACCTGACCGCGATGCCGAATCTCTACTCGAACGTGAACGGCAGCGCGATCGGCACGCTCGGGGACACCTTCACGATGTCGATCCGCGGCGCCGGCAACACCGACGTCGTTGTCACGGTCCCCGCGCCGGGCGCGCTCGCCCTCCTCGGCCTCGGCGGCCTGCTCGCCGCGCGTCGCCGCCGCTGAGTTCGCTCGGCGCTGACCGCACAACTTGAGTTCAATCCTCCACGGCCCGGGCACACGCTCGGGCCGTGGTCGTTTCGTGAGGTGCAGTCACTGCGTGTACGAGGCAACAACGACAACCCCCGAGTCCTGCGACCCGGGGGTTATGCGAATGGAGGGCGAGGGGTGGTCTGACAGCGTGCGTTCAAGAGCCCCAGAGACAGGACGCTCAGATGTCGGAACCCGGCGAGGTTCGAGTCGTGTCCCGGTTATCCCCGCGCGACCCGAGAACGGGTAAGGGGGTCGCCGAGGGTCGAGGCAAGGAACGGCTCGGGGCATCCATGCTGCTCTGTCCGTGAGAGCAAGGAGCAGCAGCGTTCTTCCCCTGCAATACGCCCTCAGAGTGAGCGTTCTTCCGTGGTGTTGCCAAGAAGGCGGCCTCACGAACGGAGTACGGCACAAATGTCGAGGCTCGGAGCGCTCACAGTCTTAGCGGCTTTGGTCTGGTTGACGGGGGCCGCGCACGCTCAACCCACCGACGCCGAGCTTCGTGCGTTGGCTGCCACGTTCCCCCCTATGCCCCGCGACACAGCGGACCTTATCCCGTTCACGGGAAGGATCCCCACGTTCGCCTCGGGCACGCCGATCGGCGACACGAACTACACGCTCTTCGATACGGACTACATGGACGGCGAGAACGGCGGCTATGACGTGTTCCTGCCTGTCGATCCGAGCGACATGGTGCCGGGCGCCGACACCGTGAAGCTCATCCGATGCGCGCTGAACACGGACCTTGATCTCGTGTATGGGGTGACGCCGGGAGATCGCGTCATCCTCGGAACAGCCGAGCACCCGCAGCCCTTCTTCCGTCGCGGCGCCAATGGCCTCGACGACGACTACGCCGTCATTCAGCACTTCAGCTATCAGCACGGTCACATCCAACTCCGCGGCGGTCCGGCCGACTACCGCCTCCTCCGTGTCACGCTTGCGCAGGGCGCGCAGACCGACGGGTGGTACCTCTTCTACGTGGCAGATGGTCCCCCCGACTTGATCGCATTCATCTTCCCATGCAACGTGGTGTTCCCGGCCGTCAGCGGGAACCCGCCCTCCAATCCCAATCCGTACTGCTTCGGTGACGGTTCGCTGAGTCTCACCAACGCAAGCCAGGTCCGATACGCGGCCCCGATCGACACACACCCTTCGATGTCGCAGTCACTCATCCAGTTCGGAGGTCCGGGCAAGGAGATCATCGGCGGGCTTGCCGCCGACGATCTCGGCAACATCTACGTCGTCGGCGCAAGCGACAGCAACCTCGATGGCGGCCCGGTCACCGACACCGACGAGCTCTTCGTGACGTGCGTCCGCAATGACGGCAGCAGGGCGTGGATAACCGAACTCCCCCTCCCGGACGGGTCGCTCTTGTGGGACGCCGCAGCCGATGATCAGCATCTCTATGTTGCCGGACGGACTCTTGGGGCGCTCCCCGGGTTCACCAACGCCGGTCGTTGGGACGGCATTCTGCTGAAGCTTCGGCTCAGCGACGGAACGATCGTTGCCCAGCATCAATGGGGCAATCCAGGCATCGACGGCTACGGCAACATCGCGCTTGATGGCCGCGGACACCTCTACGTGTCCGGCCAAGGGGCCCCGCCGGGACCAGCGACGAATGACAACGCCTACCTCGTTGCGAAGCACCGAACCAGCGATCTCAGCAATGTATGGCGGGCGATCGATCCCGTAGCTGTGACGGGCTTCGCCGCGTCGGCGGAAGCGTGGGGAGGGTTGTCGCTCGTTCGCGGCACAACACCCGAACAGGATCGCCTTGTTGTCGCGGGATGGTACTTCGCCGCGCAAGGCGCGGACGCATTTGTCACAATCTACGATAACCTGCAGAACATCGCTCCTTCGCGGCCACACTTCCTGACCATCCGCTCGACGGGCGCACGGGCCGAATGGGTATTCGATTCGGCAGTCGGTCCGCAAGGACATGTCTACTTGGTCGGATACACCACGGGTTCTTTGCAGGGGGCGCCGCTGGGACGCGGCGATGCCTTCATCATGCGACTCGACCCCACTCTGACCAACCCACTCGTTCGGCAGTTTGGGACAGCCGAGATGGACGCAGCGCGAGACATCGCCATCGACAGTCAGGGGCGCGTGTGGGCTTTCGGGTACACGCAGGGGTCTCTCGCTCGGCCGAACCCGACGACAGGCGGGCTTTCCTCGGACCTGTTCGTCCGGCGATTCGACGCGAATCTGACGACCCTCGATACCTTTCAGTTCGGAACGCCCTTCGAGGACCAAGGGCGAGCGGTGCTTGCCCGCGACGCTTTGCTCGTTGCCGGCATGACCGAAGGCTCACTCGACTCGCCAACGCGCGGCTCGTTCGATGGATTCATCGCCGTTCTGGAGGGCGATCTGAGGCCCGCGTGTGCGGTCGATGTGAATGGCGATGGACGCATCGACATCGAAGACCTGTATCACGCACACCAGCACCCGATGGACATCAATGGCGATGGGACGATCGACGATCAAGACACGGCATGCTTGGAACACCACATCCGGCGCAATGAAGGCGCAGACATGACCGCTGGCCGACGCTGATGTGTTGGGATCACAGAAACGACAACCCCCGGGCCTTGCGACCCGGGGGTTCGTCGATTCTGAAAGTAGCGGGGGTAGGATTTGAACCTACGACCTCCGGGTTATGAGCCCGACGAGCTACCAGGCTGCTCTACCCCGCAATCGTGGAGAGAGTGATAGGGCCGCGGGTGGGCACAATCAACAAAGCGACAGCGCTGCGGCCTCAGATTGTGGCCTTTGGTCTGCTTTACTGCTGCGAGAACGGCCACATCCACGCTCGCGGAGTAGCTTCGCTTCAGATCCGCTCGCATCGGGGAAGGCGCGTGCCGCAGGGTCGATCACACGGCTTGAGCGACGCGGCTTGCAATTGGTTACCCTAGGGGACACTGGGGTTACTTTGGGCTTTGAAGACTTCAGTGGTGCAATGCGGATGCGATTATCCGGATTGTGGACTATTCTGCATTGAATTTTTTTCCCGTGTGGCAAGAATGTCGAGATCAGAATTGCGGACCCAATGATCGGTTGATCGTCCCGCTCGGGGCTCACCGAACTCGGAGGCTTTGACGATGGCTCATGGGCAGGTTGACGTGGCTGGCGGCTCGACGGGGAGCGTTGGAATGCAAAGCGGAACCGAGTCTCGAAGGTCAGCGGGCGCACGGGATCCGTCCGTGGTGATGGAGCGGTTTGTCTACGACGATGCCATCGTCCGCAAGTTCATGACGGCGACGATCGTCTGGGGTCTGGTGGCTTTCCTTGCTGGCCTCATCATCGCCCTGCAGCTTGTCATCCCGACGGCGATGGGGTGGGAGATTGGCGGCGTTCGCCCGCTCGGCTTCCTCTCCTTCCTCGTGACCACCGAGTGGCTCACCTTCGGGCGCCTCCGGCCGCTGCACACCAACGCGGCGATCTTCGCCTTCGCGGGCAACGCCATCTTCACTGGCGTCTACTACTCCACGCAGCGCCTGTGCAAGGCCCGCATGTGGAGCGATCTCCTCAGCAACCTGCACTTCTGGGGCTGGCAGGGGATCATCGTTTCCGCCGCCCTCACGCTCCCGCTCGGCTTCACGCAGGGAAAGGAGTATGCCGAGCTTGAGTGGCCCATCGACCTCGCGATCGCGGTCGTGTGGCTGGGCTTCTTCGCGACCAACTTCTTCATGACGCTGGTGAACCGTCGTGAGCGCCACATGTACGTGGCCCTCTGGTTCTACATCGCGTCCATCGTCACCGTCACGATCCTCCACGTCTTCAACAACCTCTCCGTCCCCGCCGGGATGTTCAAGAGCTACTCGATCTACTCGGGCGTGCAGGACGCCTTCATGCAGTGGTGGTACGGCCACAATGCCGTGGCGTTCTTCCTCACCACGCCCTTCCTGGGCATGATGTACTACTTCCTGCCCAAGGCCGCCGAGCGCCCGGTGTATTCGTACCGGCTCTCGATCGTTCACTTCTGGAGTCTGGTCTTCCTCTACATCTGGGCCGGGCCGCACCACCTGCACTACTCCGCCGTGCCGGCGTGGGCCACGACGCTGGGCATGCTCTTCTCGCTCATGCTCTGGATGCCCAGCTGGGGCGGCATGATCAACGGCCTGATGACGCTGCGCGGTGCCTGGAACAAGGTCACGAGCGACGTTGTCCTGAAGTTCTTCGTCGTGGGCATCACCTTCTACGGCATGAGCACCTTCGAGGGGCCGGTGCTTTCGATCAAATCGGTGAACTCGCTGAGCCACTACACGGACTGGACCATCGCCCACGTGCACGCCGGCGCTCTGGGCTGGAACGGCTTCATGACCTTCGGCATGATCTACTGGCTCATGCCCCGCCTCTTCCAGACCAAACTCTGGAGCAAGAAGCTCGCGGAGTGGCACTTCTGGGTCGGCACGATCGGCATCCTCGCGTACATCATCCCGATCTACGCCGCGGGCGTGACGCAGGGCCTGATGTGGCGCGCCTTCGACGAGACCGGCCGCCTGCAGTACCCCGACTTCGTTGAGACCGTCACCCGCCTGATGCCCATGTACTGGATCCGCGTCGTCGGTGGGCTGCTCTTCATCGCCGGCACGATCATGCTGATCGTCAACGCGATCATGACCTGGCGCAACCGGCCTCCGGTCTACGACGAGCCCGTGCACGAGGCCCCCGCGCTCTCGCGCACCTACGTCGATCCCCCGATCCCGCCCACACGCCTCACCAGCAACATCGAGTTCGGCAAGAACGTCGATGTCTTCATGCAGGGCTGGTGGCATCGTGTGTGGGAGCGGCGTCCGATCAAGTTCACGGTGTGGGTCGTGATCGCCGTGGGCGTCGCCTCACTCTTTGAACTCATCCCCGCGATCATCGTCCCCGCCTTCTCAAGCAAGTGGGCGAGCGCCAACATCCCGCGCATCGAGAGCGTCCAGCCCTACACGCCGCTGGAGCTCGCAGGACGTGACATCTACATCGCAGAGGGCTGCTACAACTGCCACTCGCAGATGATCCGCCCGATGTGGGCCGAGACCAAGCGCTATGGCGAGTTCAGCAAGCCAGGCGAGTTCGTCTACGACCATCCCTTCCAGTGGGGCAGCAGGCGCCTGGGCCCGGACCTCCACCGTGAGGGCGGCCGCCAGAGCTGGGACTGGCACGTCCGTCACTTCGAGGATCCACGGGCAATCAACCCCCAGTCGCTGATGCCCGCGTACTCCCACCTGCTGCGGCAGCCTCTGGACTTCGACGGCATCCAGCGGAAGGTCGACGCGATGATCATGCTCGGCGTTCCGTATGGCGAGGCCGCCAAGGACGGGAAGGCTGTGGAGATGGCCCGGGCTCAGGCCAATCAGATCGGGGCCGAGCTTGAGCTGCAGGGCAGCTACCGGGGCCTCTCTGATCGCAAGGTGATCGCGCTGATCGCCTACCTCCAGCGGCTCGGAACGGACCTGACGCGCCCCGCACCAGCGACACCACCGGCCGACACCGCGCCTGCACCAGCCCCAGCCGCCACACCCGCACCCGGCATCGGAGCCAAGTAGCCATGGGACTCTCACGCCTTGTCCAATCGATGGATCTATCGATCTGGTTCCAGATGGCGCTGCTGATCTTCATCGGCGCCTGGGTCGCGGTGGTCGTCAGGCTCTACCTGACGCGCTCCCGCAATGTCGACGGCATCGACGAGGCCGCGATGCTTCCGCTCGATGACGGGTTGTCCGTCGGGTCATCTGTCCGTCCAACGTCAACAAGCGAACCCGCCAGCACCACCAGCACCGGAGGACACACCCATGTCCGTTCGTGATGAACTGACCAGCCACGAGTACGACGGCATCCAGGAGTTCGACAACCCCACCCCGGGCTGGTGGCATGTCTTCTTCCTCGGGTCCGTTGTCTTCTCCCTTTTCTACGTAGTCTTCTGGCACTTCAGCCCGCTCGCGTGGAGCATCCACGACGCCTGGCTCGCCGACAAGACGCGCGAGGATAAACGCATCTTCGGTGCCCTGGGCCAGATGGAGCCCGACGCCAAGACGATCCTCTCGCTCACCAGCAATCCCGACCTCATGAACGTCGGCGAGGGCATGTTCCGGACCAACTGCGCCCAGTGCCACGCTGCCGATGGCGGCGGCATCAACGGCGTCAATCTCACCGACGACCACTACAAGAACGTAAAGAAAGTCGAGGATCTCCACACCATCCTCATCACCGGCGCCGGCAACGGTGCCATGCCCTCCTGGAAGAACAGCTTCTCCAAGAACGAGCTGATCCTCCTCTCGGCCTACGTCGCCAACCTGCGCGGCACAACGCCGGCCAAGCCGCGAGCCGCCGAGGGCGAAGTCATCCCCCCCTGGACGAAGTGATCTCGCCCGGCGAGGGCTGGGCCCGTGTGCGTTCGTAAGGAGGTTTCCGTGTCAGTTCCGCGCAGCACGCCGAGTCAGGAGCCACCGGGGATCGATGCCGCGATCACCGGCAGCCGCCCACCCGCGGCCTTGGCCACGCTCAACGAAGATGGCAGCCGGCGCTGGCTCAAGCCCCGCCCCAGCCCCGGTCGCTTCCTGACACGGCGGCGCGCCGTCGCCTATGGCCTCATCGCCTTCTTCACGCTCATGCCGTACGTGATGATCAACGGCCACCCCGCGATCCTCCTTGATCTCGCGGCCCGCCGCTTCCATCTTTTCGGCACCACGTTCTACCCGACCGATACGCTCCTGCTCGCGTTCATGATGATCGCCGTCTTCGTCACGATCTTCGGCGCCACCGCGCTGCTCGGCCGAGTCTGGTGCGGCTGGATGTGCCCGCAGACGGTCTACATGGAGTTCGTCTACCGGCCCATCGAGCGTCTCTTCCTGGGGCCTCCCGGCCGCCCGGCTCGAGGCTGGTTCCGTAGCTCGGGCATGGCTCGAGTGGCGATGTACCTGTCCTACTTCATCATCTCCTGCGTCCTCGCGCACACCTTCCTCTCCTACTTCGTGGGCATCGAGCGCCTCCGGGTCTGGGTCACGCAGTCACCCCTCGAGCATCCCGCCCCGTTCATCGTGATGCTCGTCGTCACGGGCCTCATGATGTTCGACTTCTCCTTCTTCCGCGAGCAGACCTGTCTCGTCGCCTGCCCCTACGGCCGTCTCCAGTCAGTCATGCTCGACCGCCAGTCCCTCATCGTCTCCTACGACGTGAATCGCGGCGAGCCCCGGGGCGTCAAGCCCAGCCATCCGCGTCCCGGAACCGACCTCTCCCTTCCGGTCCTGGGAGACTGCGTCGACTGCCGCATGTGCGTTACGACCTGCCCCACGGGGATCGACATCCGCAACGGCCTCCAGATGGAGTGCGTCCACTGCGCCCAGTGCATCGACGCCTGCGACAGCGTTATGACCAAGCTGGATCGGCCCAAGGGCCTGATCCGCTACTCATCCCAGGCCGCGCTGGGTGGTGAGCCCGTGAAGGTCGCGCGTCCACGCCTCTTCATCTACATCGGCATCCTCACCATCGCCATCTCCGGCTTCCTCATCACCCTCGCCACATTGGGCACCGGCGACGTCGTGGTGCTGCGTGGCCGTGGCGCCGCCTTCGTCGAGCTCGGCGATGAAGACCGCGAGATCGGCAACCACGTCCGCGTCAAGATCACCAACCGCACCGACGGAGACGCCCTCTTCTCAGTTGCGGTTGAGGGGATCGATGGAGCCCGCATCGACGCCGAAGAGAACCCCGTCCTCTTCCGCGCCCGCGAGATGCGCGCCGTTCCCATGATGATCGTCGTCCCGCGAGAGAGCTTCCACGGTACCACCTCGCAGGCCCTGCGCGTCATCGTCACCGGCCCCGACGGCTACCGCGCCGAGCGCCGCTACACGATGATCGGCCCCGCGGGCCATCGCGAAGACAGGGACGAAGCTCGCAAGCGTTCCG
Source organism: Phycisphaerales bacterium (assembly GCA_040399065.1). Lineage (GTDB taxonomy): Bacteria > Planctomycetota > Phycisphaerae > Phycisphaerales > UBA1924 > JBBASU01. Next base: position 8,617 of record JBBASU010000004.1, read on the forward strand.
AGTCAGCCACCGAGCCGCGCGACGCGGACTCTGACGAAGAGACACACAAACCAGAATCCACCCACACACCCGATCACGACACCAAGCCCGACACCACGCCTGACACCAAGCCCGACACCGGAGGCGGCTCATGAGCATCCCCACGGCCACTGCAGGAGCAATCCGCCCGCGCGATCATCGCCGCTGGCCCGCCATCATCCTCACGATGCTGGCTGGCAATGTGCTCATTGTCGGAGCAACGGTCTACTTCGCGACGACGACCACGGGCAACCTCGTGGAGTCGGACTGGTACGACCGGGCTCTCTCGTGGGACAAGACCAAGGCCGACAAGGCGCGCCTGGGCTGGACCCCCGTCTTCACCGTCGCGCCCGGCGAGGCTGACGGCACGTTCCGCATCACGCTCGCGATCAGCGACGCCGCGGGTGCCGATCTCGCGGACGCCGTCGTCCGCCTCCGCGCGGTCCACAACGCCCATCCCGAGAAGGCCGTGAAGGTGCCCATGACACAGATCGAGACGGACGGCCGCACGCGCTACGTCGCGGTGATTCCCGCCTCGTCCTTGGGACTCTGGAGCCTTCGTGCCCACATCGAGCACGCGGGTGACACGCTCGATCTCGAGCAGGAAGTCACCCTCGGTCCTACCTCACCCTGAACGTCCCGATCCGCCCAAGCGTGCGAAGTCCGAAGGAGTTCCCGGCAATGTGGCTGATGTTCGGAGCCATCCTGAGCGCGAGCCTGCTGGGCAGCATGCACTGCGTGGGCATGTGCGGTGCCTTCCTCGCGATGGCAACGATCCCTGAACCCGGGCGCGCGAGCGCTCCATCGGGCGCGAGGCTTCAGGCCGCATATCACGGCGGGCGGCTGGTGACGTATGTCACGCTCGGATCACTTGCGGGCCTGCTCGGGCAGACGCTGGACCTTGGTGGTCAGTTCGTCGGTGTGCCGCGCGTCGCTGCGATCCTCGCCGGCGCGGTCATGGTTCTCTTTGCTGGCTCGAACCTCTTACGCCTCTGGGGCGTGTCGCTGCCGCGGGTTCGCTTGCCAGGCGCGTGGCTTCGACTCGTCACGTTCGGACATGAGCGAGCGATGGAGCTTGCTCCGACCGCACGCGCGATCGCCATCGGACTTCTCACCACGCTGCTCCCCTGCGGCTGGCTCTACGCCTTCGTCGCCTTCGCCGCGGGAACGGCCAGCGCGGGCACGGGTGCCCTAGCGATGGTGGCCTTCTGGCTCGGCACGTTGCCCGTGATGGTCTCGCTGGGTATTGGACTGACTCGGTTCGGCGGTCCACTCCGGCGGCACATGCCCGTTGCCACGTCGCTGCTGCTGCTGGTTGTAGGGCTGGCGGCGGTGGGGGGGCGGCTGAGCATCGATCTGCCCGTCGTTGTCGCGACCGCTGGAACGCCCGCGTCGCTCACGCCCATCTGCCATGATCCACGAGATCTGGCGTTGATGGCCGAGGACACTGCACCCGAAGTTGCACCCTCCGCAATGAGTGAGTCCTCATCTGAGCCAGCCCCCGCTCCGGACGCCGACCCCGTCTCAGAACAGGTTATGGAGTCGAAGCCATGACCGCGCTCGATCTTGGAAGCGTGCAGCAGGATCGCTCGCGTGCGGTGCAGCCGTCGTGCGCGTGCACGCACTGTGGTCTCTCTGTGCCGTCGGGCCTGATCGACGCCGCACGTTCTGAGCAGTTCTGCTGCCATGGGTGCGAGACGGCGTACGAGGTCATTCATCGCTGCGGGCTCGATCGCTACTACGCCATGCTCGAGAGCGCTCGGGAGCACGCGCCGCGCGTCCGTGAGACCTCGAGGTCGTACGCCGAGTACGACGACGCGGCCTTTCGCTCCCTCCATGTTCGTGGTGCGGGGTCCTCGGTCTGCTCGACCGAGTTCTTCCTCAGCGGCGTGCATTGCTCGGCCTGCGTCTGGCTGGTCGAGAAGATCCCCAAGCTCGTTCCGGGCGTGATCGAGGTGCGGCTCGATCTCGCGCGCGCCATCGTTCGCGTGGTGTGGCAGGACGATCGTGTCGCGCTCTCCAAGATCGCCAGCGTCCTCGCGACCCTCGGCTACCCACCCCACCCCGCGCGCGACGCTCGCACACGAAACCTGCGGACGCAGGAAGACCGAGCGCAGCTCACGAGGCTCGCCGTCGCCGGCGCGTGCGCTGGCAACGTCATGCTCCTCGCGCTGGCGATGTACGCCGGACTGCTGGACGAGATCCAAGGGCCGTACGAGCCCTTCTTCCGCTGGGCGAGCATGGTGATCACGCTGATCAGCCTCTGCTGGCCGGGCCAGGTCTTCTTCCGCTCGGCCTATGGCGCGCTCTGGGGTCGCACGCTCAATCTTGATGTTCCTATCTCTCTCGCGCTCGTTGCGGGAGGCCTCTGGAGCACCATCGCCACGATCAGGGGCACGGGTGAGGTTTACTTCGACACGGTCTCCGTGCTCATCTTCGCGCTCCTTGTCGGCCGGCTGATCCAGTCGCGCCAGCAGCGATGGGCCGCGGACTCGGTCGAACTGCTCTTCTCTCTCACGCCGACGTCGGCGCGGCGGGTGGAGCGGGATGAGTACGGCACCGAACGCATCGTCGAGATTGCCGCAGAGTCCCTCGAAGTTGGGCAGATCGTTGAGGTTCGCGCGGGCGACTCCATCCCCGCCGATGGTGTGGTTGTTCAAGGTGCCTCGCAGATCGATCAGTCGCTGCTCACGGGCGAGTCGCGACCACTGGCCGTGGCGGTCGGCGCATCGCTCTCGGCCGGAACCGTCAATGTCGCTTCGACGGTTCGCCTGCGCGTGGTCGCGACGGGTGAAGGGACACGAGTCGCGCGGCTGATGTCGCTGGTGTCAGAGGCTTCGCGTCGGCGCGCACCGATTGTCCGACTTGCAGACCGGGCTTCTTCCTGGTTCCTTGGTGGCATGATTGTGCTCTCGCTCGTGACGTTCGTCGCGTGGCGGTTTATTGATCCATCCGCCGCGCTGGAGTATGCGATCGCCGTGCTCGTGGTCACGTGTCCGTGCGCGCTTGGGCTTGCGACACCGCTGGCCATGTCCGTTGGGCTCGGCCGCGCCGCTCGAATGGGGCTGCTTGTCAAGGGTGGTGATGCGGTGCAGCGACTTGCGGCTCGCGGCGGCATCATCTTCCTCGACAAGACCGGAACGATCACATTCGGGCAGATGCGCGTGGTGCGATGGGCCGGGGATGAATCTGTTCGCCCGCTCGTGGCCGCGATTGAGCGCGACTCAAGCCACCCGATCGCTCGAGGAATCCTTGAGTCGCTTGGCGAGTCCGAGCTTGTCGCGAGCGAAGTCTCGCAGACTACCGGCGGCGGCATCGAAGGGCTTGTGGCAGGACGCCGCGTCGTTGTCGGATCACCGTCATACGTTCGCGAGCGCTGCCGCCTGCGTGACCAGTCGGGTCGCGTCGATCACGCACTGCTTGAAGGCTGGGAGCGCGAGGCAGCCGATGGTGGCCTGACCCCAGTGGCGATCGCTGTTGATGGCGTGATGGTCGCGATGGCGGGGCTTGGTGACGAGCTGCGTCCCGACGCCGCGGCGGCAATTGCCCGGATCAAGGCGTTGGGCTGGCGCGTCGGGATGCTGTCGGGCGACCATGAGGATGTGGTCGCGGGGGTTGCCGCCGCTGCAGGCATTGATGCCGAACTCACATTCGGTGGCCTCTCGCCCGAGGCCAAGGTGGCGAAGGTGCGCGAGCACGGCGCGCTCGGACCTGTGCTGATGGTTGGCGATGGAGTCAACGACGCCGCCGCGCTCGCCGCCGCGAGTGTTGGCGTTGCGATGCATGGCGGCGCCGAGGCTTCGCTCGCCGCGGCGGACGTCTACGTCTCGCGCCCCGATCTGGTCGCGCTCGTGGAGTTGATCGAGGGAAGCCGGCGCACCATGCGTGTCGTGAAGCGCGGCCTTGCGACCTCAACGACCTACAACGTCGTTGCCGGATGCCTCGCGGTCATGGGCCTCATCACGCCCATCGGTGCTGCGATCCTCATGCCCATCAGTTCGCTTACGGTTCTGATGTTGAGTTTCAGGTCAAGGAGCTTTGGCAGCAGGTCGCCCAGGCGGGTAGCGAACCAAGTGGTGGCCTCTTGAACGGGCGCGTGGCAGAAAATCTCGCGAACGTCGCGAGTGGAGCCGAGTCATGATTGTGATCTTCCTCGTTCTTCCGCTGGCGTTCCTGGTCGCGGGTGCTGCCGTGGTCGCGTTCGCGATGGCCGCAAAGCGCGGCCAGTTCGACGACCTCGACACGCCACCGATGCGTGCGCTGCATGATGATGAATAGCGAAATTGCGTTTGACGGCACCAGAAGAGGCCGCTGTCACAGCAAGGAGAAGTTCACGCGATTGCGCGAGTTTCGTGATTGATGCACTCACAGACCTGATCAGCCCTTCGCGGCGATCACGACTCGGCGCTTCATGTCTGAGACCCACGTGCCTGCTGGCTTCTCGATCGTGACCGCGAACGCCGCGGCACCGACGACCCTGATCCCCGGCGTGATCGGAACGAGGACCGAGCCATCGGCAGTCTGGTACGAGCCGACGCAGCCGGGACCATCGAAGATGCCGCCGGAGATACGCTGATCCATGCCGCGGCTGTCGATGATCCAGAGCTGATAGCGCTCGAGATTCGGGTCGTTCTTCGGCAGGCCGACAAACTTCATGAAGCCGCGCTGCTCAGAGTCGGACCAGAAGACCTCACCCTTGACGCCGCTGATCTCGGGCGTGTCCCAGTCGCCCCACGAAGCCTTGACCAGATCCGCAGGTGCGGACTGGATCATCGTGGCGAACTCGCGCTCGATGCTGGCGTTTGAGACAACTCCGCCGCCGGGCCACCAGGCGATGGCGGCGAGAGCGATTGCCGCGGCTGCCGCGAGCCAGCCCATGCGGCTGCCGAGCGAAGCCCGCGGAGCCTCGGGCCTGATCGTCGCGAGCACTGGCGACTGAACGCGTGCCTCGGAGGTCGTCTGCGAAGATGCCTGCGACGACCGGAGCGCCATCGCTTCGCACCAGAGCTTGCCAGCGCCCTGGAGTCGCTCGGCGACATCCGGGGGCAGTGCGAGCGCATCGGCATCCGTCAGCATGGACAACTCGAGGGATGCCGCAGTCGACTCAAGCTCGACGTCGTCCTCACGAAGATTGTGCTTGACGAACAGCGTCTGGAGTTCCATCTGCTCCGCCGCGGAGATTCCTACGAGCGCCCGATCACAGAGCAACTCCGCAAGGCGCTCGTCTGCAGGAATCGGAAGGGGCGAAGCCTTAGGACTGGAAACGGAACGCGGCGTGTTGTTGCGAGGGGTGTTCACTGCGAATCCCCCTTGGCGGAGACGCCGGCAAGAAGTTCGCGAAGCTTGATCAATCCACGCCGCGCGTGGGTCTTGACTGTTCCAAGGGGGAGGCCCGTCGAAACTGAGATGAGCTCGTGCGAGAGACCTTCGTAGATGGAAAGGCGGAGCACACGCTGCTGCTCGACGCTGAGCTGTGTCAGCGCTTCGGTTGCCTTCACGGCCTCCTCAACGATCTCGTTGCGGGGCTTGCCACTCGGCGGCGCGGCCGGAGGAAGCTCTTCGGAGATCGTCTGCCGCACGGGCTGGCGAGAGACGCGGCGTCGCCTGTCGATCAGGCGGCGGCGGGCAATAGTCGCGATGAACGCGGTCTCGGAAGCGATCGAGGGATCGTACTTGTACCCGTTCTTCCAGATCTCCGCGAAGACTTCCTGAACGGCATCTTCCGATTCCGCATCGCTCAGACCCACCCGCCGCGCCAGCGACCAGATCAGACCGCCGAAACGCGATATGAACTCACGGACGGCCGTGGGGTCGCCAGCACTGACCTGGTGAAGAAGCAGGTTCGAGGCGATGGACTCGGACTCCTGTGCAGATTCGTCGTTCTGAGAGGTCGACCGGCTTGCGAGAAGGTTCGACTTGGTATCGTGAATCGTTGGACTGCGTCTGAGAGACATTCGGGCACGCCGAGGAGAAGTGGCCCCTGCATAATACCGCACGCGAGCGGTGTTTTCCTGCGAAGCCGGATTGTCGGCGAGTGATCCCCGAAGCACGCGGGTGCCTCGCGAAGCATCTGACCGCAGAGATCCGCACATCGAGAGAGTCACGTAAAGGCTCCGAGCCAAGAGACACGCACAGCCTGAGCAACTGCAAGCTCGTGCGTGGCCCACAAAGCCCGTGCCGCACTCTCGTGCGGCACGAACAGAAGTTCTTTCACACCCCGAAGTTCCGTGGATTCGAGAATCTTTGCTCAGGAGAGCAGCAATACGCCCCGGATCCGGATATGAGGGGTGAACCAGCAATTACTTGGGCATGAGGACCGTGTCGATGACGTGGATCACGCCGTTGCGGGCGTCGATGTCAGCGGTGGTCACGGTCGCGTCGTTGACGAAGACCTTGCCGTCCTTCGACATGGTCTTGATCTCCTGGCCCTGGATCGTCGAGACGTTGGCGCCCTTGGCGGCGGCGTCGGAGAAGATGCGGCTGCCACCAACGACGTGGTAGGTCAGGATCTTGGTGAGGAGCTCCTTACCCTCGGGCTTGAGCAGGCTCTCGACCGTCTCCTTGGGGAGCTTGGCGAAGGCGGCGTCGGTGGGAGCAAAGACGGTGAAGGGACCATCGCCCTTGAGGGTGTCGATGAGGCCAGCCGCGGTGAGGAGCTTGGCGAGGGTCGTGAAGTTGCCGTTATCGACGGCGATCTGGACGACGTCCTTGTGCGTGGGGATCAGGACGTTGTCGATGACGTGGATCACGCCGTTGGTTGCGGCGATGTCGGTCGTGACGACATTGACGTTCTTGTCGAGCGTCACCTTGCCGTCCTTGACGACGATGTCGATACGCTGGCCATCGAGGGTCGCGACGGACATGGTCTTGACGTCCTTCGCGAGGACCTCGCCGGAGATGACGTGGAACTTGAGGATGGACTGCAGGCGGGCCTTATTCTCTGGCTTCAGGAGCTCCTCGAGGGTGCCCTTGGGGAGCTTGGCGAAGGCCTCATCGGAGGGAGCAAAGACGGTGAAGGGGCCCTTGCCCTTGAGGGCGTCAACGAGGCCCGCGGCCTGAAGCGCGGCGGCGAGGGTCTTGAAGTTGCCTGCGGCGACGGCGGTGTCGACGATGTCGGCCTTGGCGTTCATCATGCCCATGGAGGCGGTGGTGACCTGAGCCTGCTTCTCGCCGCAGGACTCGGCTTTGGCCGAGCTGCTGCACTGGGCAGACGCCAGACCAGCGACGGAGAAGAGAACGAGCGAAGCGGACGTGGCGCGGATCATGGTACGGATCGACATGCGAAGCTCCCTGCGTATGGGTTGCGGGATGGGCGGGGCCGACTCGGCCACACACGCCTCAATCCCGCAGGGGGTGTCCCGGCTGGTGCCGGAGATGCGGGTGATTTCGTAGGTTGTGATGCGGCGGATGCAGCGGAGCAGGACACGGAGCGCGACGAATGTGCAGTGTGGCGTTCGAAACCGCAAAGGCCCCACAAACTCCCGGGCGTTGATGGCTCAGCCACGGATTCATTCCAAAAAACATTGAAAACAAGGCTGTTCGGGCTGGTTTGCTGCGAGTCGGCCTATCCAGGACAACTGGCTTGTGGCCGCATTTATCGCAAGCATGGGCTCGCGTGGGGTTTCGCGTTGGGCTGGGTAGCGATGAACGACAGCACGCCACCCGCGGGGGTGGCGTGCTGGCTTGAATCAGAATTGTGCTGAGATGCAGTTCGTGATCAATCGTGATCAATTGTGAACATCAGTTCAGGATCACAACCTCAACGCGGCGGCTCGCGGCCTTCGTGCCCTTGGGGCGCGAGGAGCCGTAACCGACGGCATCGATGTTGCCCGAGTCGACGCCCTTCTGGACGAGGTAGCGACGGACCGCGTCGGCGCGGGCCTGGCTCAGTGCGTCGTTGGTGCCCCACTTGCTCTTGCGGATCGGGTCGCTGTCGGTGTGGCCTTCGACGCGGACCTGAGCGCCGGCATAGTTGCGGTTGATGCTCGCGGCGATCTTGTCCAGCTCGCGACGTGCCTCGGGGCGGATGTCAACGGAGCCCGACGCGAAGACCACGTCGCCCTTGACCTCGGCGACGCGGCGACCGGCCGAATCGGTCGTGAAGACACCATCGCCGCCGCCGCCACGGGGCGCGGCCCCGCTGCCGCCCCAGCCTGGGGAGGCCGGTGCTGCCTGCTGCTGAGCAAGAGCCGCCTGACGGGCCGCCTCGGCCTCGGCGAGGCGCTGGTCACGCGTGCGGAGCGCTTCCTCGAGTGCCGCGTTCTTCTCGCGGAGCTCCTGAGCCTCCTGCGTCGCGAGATCGACTTCGCTCTTCTTGTCCTGTGAGCAGCCGCCCATGAGGGCGCTAAGGCCCACAACGCCGACCGCGAGGAGCATCCCACCACGACGAAGCAGAAGACTGTTCATAGATTCCGATCCTTCCGTTGATCTTGGCCCAACCGGGCGTGTTCGTGCCTTGCGCAGGGGCATCCAGTTCCGCCACGCGGCCCGATAGTATCGGCCGGATCGACCGGATTCCGCGAGTTCACAGGATGACGTGTGCGATTCTTGCGGGGAGCCGGGCGGGAGCGATTGGGGAGCAACCAGGGCGGGTTGCCGGCGGTAGGCTGAGGCGAGGAGTCCTGTCGAATGTCCAGTACGCCCGAGCATGACGGCCCAGAAGCACCCCTGCCGCGGGTGGAGCCTTCAGCCTCTGATGGTGGGGGTGCCATTCGGCCTTGGTCCGCCGGGCGGCGGCTGACGATGGTGGGATTGGTGGTGCTGGTGCCGGTGACACTGGTGGCGATGGGGGTGGTGGCGTGGCGGGCCATGTGGCGGTCGGCAGAGATCGGCGTGAACCACTCGCAGATGCAGGACGTTCATCGTGGAATGGAGCTCTGGGCCGCGAGCAATCAGGATTGGTATCCCCTTCCGAGCCAAGTTGACCGGGCGCACAGCACGCTCGCCGAAGGTGAGGTGAAGGACCTGCCCAGGCACATCGTCTCGCTACTGGTCTACAACGGCCTGGTGAATCCGAACAACGCGATATCGACTCGCGAGCGGAACCCGATGATCCGGGCCGACGAGGGGTTCGAGTTCACAAGCCCGTCGACGGCGGTGGACCCTGCGAACGCGCTCTGGGACCCGGCCTTCAAGGCCGTCGCGGAGGACGTACCGACGCAGGGTGCGCCGGCCTTTGGCCGAGGTTCGGCGGGGGCGCCGGGCGGGTTTTCGTACGCGATGATGCCGCCGGTGGGGGCCCGGGCGTCCTTCTGGAAGCTCGGCAACCCTTCCACACGCGCGATCATCGGCGACCGCGGCCCGGCATACGAGGCGGTGGGGTCCGGAGCGAGCCTTACGTGGGCGCTGGTGCGGGGTGGCGCTCCCGGAGCGGGGACGAAGCCGGGAAATCAGGAGATCGGCGAGGGGTCGCTCTCGCTGCAGGGGTGGGGGGATGGCCGCCGCTGGCGTGGGCTGACGCTCTTTGGTGACAACCACGTGGAGATGTCAACCGGGCCGACGCCGCCGTCGTCGACATTTGCGTTTCAGGGCCTGAGCACCGCAAGCGGTCCACTCCCCGACAACATCTTCGTGAACGAGAACGATGTCACGAGGGTGAAGGACGGCACGAACGGCATCACGGGCCCCGGCCTTGCGAACACCAACAACCTACTGCGCCACTGGACCGGCGGCGTGATCGATCCCGCGAACGGGCGGCTGATCGACATTCCGAGCCAGCTTTGGTTTGATTTAACAGGACCTGCACCATCCAAGCGGCCAGACCTCGAACTCAGAAAGGCCGTCTGTCAACGAACTGCCAAGTGGGCTACTGCCATGAATGAGATCATCGATTCGAAAACTGCCAAGAGACTCGACGATTGGTTGAAGCTCGCGATCGAGTCGAAGACAACGCAGGGGCATCCGCTCGACGTTCATATTGACGAAATCAACCCACAGTGGCGTGATCGTTCACACTGGGTTGCCGGAGGATTGCAGTTGCTTGGTGCCGTGTGTCTGAACAGGCGGCTTAGGGGCGTCGACTGTGCCTTGCATCTTGTGTTCAGCTTGGACCCCGATGACGACACGGAAGTTGTCGGAACTGATCAGCCAGAGAAGCGTTGGACACCGCTTCTGCACCCCATGACATCGCCCGAGTTGGTTCTTGTTCATCCGGTCGATTCGGTGCAGTACACACAGTACTTCGCAAAGTCCGGAAAACTGATTGGCAACCTCTTGGTTGGTGCCGCGCTCGCACAAGCACGCCTGACTGACCGGCTCGAACACTCTGGCCCTGTGGTTGATCGCGTCCGCCATATCTGGGTGAGCGTCACGCCGTCGCAGGTTGTGGGCTGAAGAAGGCTTCGCAGCCCCATGCGGTGTTTCTCGTCGAACGATGCGGCAGTGGTTCAGTTGTAGTTGAGGCTGTGTGTTCGACTCAGCCCGCCTTCTACGGCAGGTTCACCGGCTGGTGCATCAGCCGCGACAGCAGCCACTCCACGCCCGGCTTGAACGCCCAGACCAGCACCGAGCCGACGGCCAGGAAGGGTCCGAAGGGCATGGCACGCTTGAAGGTGCCCGAGCCAACGACACCGAGAATCGCCCACGCCACGCCGACAAACGCCGCGGCGAAGAAGCCCAGCACCGAGTCGATCCAGCCGATGCACGCGCCGACCGCGGCCATCAGATGGACGTCGCCCATGCCGAGGGCTTCCTTGTTGAAGGCCAGGGAGCCGAAGATGCGCATGGCCCAGACCACGCCGCCACCGATGAGGTAGCCCAGCAGCGCGCCAGCGAGGACGCAGAGCCAGAGTGGGGCTTGGGTCGCCGCGACGCTGGCACCGGTGGTCGGGTCGAACGTGAATGGGCCCGCGAGGCGGTGTGCGAGGGCACTCGCGGCGTACGCGAGGAGCGCGGGGGCGGCGAGGAAGGCCATCTCCCGGACCATCTCGCGCCTTGCGTGCGGGTACTGGACCCAGATTTCGGGGGAGGGGGCGGCGGCTTCGGCTGAGGCGTCGTTGCCTTCTTCGCGCGTCTGTGCCGCGAGCGCCTGCTTCTCCCACGCGTCGTAATCCTCGAAGCTGCGGCGGATGAGGCCGAAGCGGACCAGCAGGAGCGAGATGCCAAGCCCCAGCGTGCCGCCGAGCACGGCACCGATGAGGCCCCAGCTGCTGGCCCCGGGCGCGGGGATGGTCCAGTTCCACCCCGGCGCCACGCTCATGAGGCGGCCGAAGGAGGTTCCATGCTCGACGTACAGGGCGTGGAGCGTGTGGAAGAGGACGCCGACCGCTGCGGGAACCCACGTCAGGATCAGCGGAATCTGGAAGGTGCGTGCGTCGATCAGCGTCATCGCAACCAGGCACGAGACAAGCGTGACGATGACGATGAACTGGGGCCACGTCTCGCGGAAGCCCTCGAAGGCCCACTCGGGGCGCAGAGTCTGGAAGGGCACACCCAGGAAGCGGCCACCATCGGCGTACAGAATGAGGTAGATCAGGACCCAGAGGACGCCCACGATCGCCTCGACGATGGGGTACTCGCTGGAGACCTTGGCGTGGCAGAAGCGGCAGCGGCCGCGGAGCATGATCCATCCAAGCACCGGGATGTTCTCACGCCACGTCAGGCGCGTCTCGCAGGAGGAGCAGCGCGAGGGCGTCGTGACGACGTCGAGGCCGAGGGGCAGGCGGTAGACAAGGACGTTGATGAGCGAGCCCACGCAGCTGCCGAAGGCAAAGACCCACGCGAGGATCACCACCTGCATGATAAGGAGATAGATCTCGTACGAAGCCATCGCGAGCGTCGGAGTCGCGAGCGACGCCATGCCGCGGTGAAGGCCGCTGTTGAGGCCAGAGTGTTGGAGCGCATCCTGCGCGAGTGTGATCATAAGTGGCAGCGTGGCAGCGGAGGGGCAATGGGACGACGAGGCTTCACGGCAGGAACATCAGGACGCGATCTAGAACGGCGGCTCATCGGGCAGGATATCGGACGATCGGGGCCCATCGGGGCCAGAGTCGTCGTCGATGTCTTGTTGGAGGTCCTGACGCGTGTCAAGACGTGTGTCCTGGTCGGTGTCCGAGTCGGAGTCTCGGACGCTGTCCTTATCGGCCAGAGGTCCGCCCGAGTTGGGGCGAGTCGCCTTCGCTTCTTTCGTTCTTTTTGAGAGCGTCTCGACGCGCTGCTCCGCCGTTGCCAGAATCTCCTTGCAGCGCTGCGACAGCAGGATCCCTTCCTCGTAGAGTGCCATGGACTCTTCGAGGCCCACTTCGCCCGACTCAATCTGCGAGACGATCGATTCGAGCTTCTCCACAGCCGCCTCGTACGTCAGGGCAGCGGCGGCGGGAGAGACGGTGTTGGAAGGGGCTTTCTTGGCTGTCACGCCATCAGGATAGTGAGGCTTCGGGGGTGGCACCGGCCTCCCGGCAGGTGCGGCGTTGATGCCGGTGCCAGGCAACCTGTCGGCGAACTCCGCTTCCTTAACGCCCACCATCGGACCCATCCCGCCATGGATGCGTCTCCAAGATCGTGGCGGCCTCATCCCACCAGCAACTCCGGCCGACGAACCTGTCAGCGGTCTTGGACACGGGTCTGGCTGCGCGCTTAACCGCGCGGCGGAATGACGCGTACGTCCGGACGCGAGGCTTCGTGACCGAGAGCGACAAACCCGCTGCTTGGCGCGGGAAGTACCTGCATCCCGAGGTCTTCGGACGCACTCGCGAAGAAGGGATCTTCTTCCGCGCTTCCTCGCGGCTCGTCTCGCCCGCATCTCCACTTGTGGTGCTCGATCCCGGGATGACGCCTGAGAGTCTCGAAGTGTCCCAGTGAGGAGCCTGATCTTCGCAGCCCGGATGCGTGTCGCTTGAATCTCCGAAGCCCGAGTGCTCGAACCATCGGGCCAGGAGATTCAACATGCAAGCAGGCCTCATCGACTCCGGCACCGCTGCGCCCGCGTTCGTACTTCCTGACCAGAGCGGCACGACTCGTGCGCTCGCAGACTACGCCGGTGCTCCACTTGTTCTCTATTTTTATCCGAAGGACGACACGACCGCGTGCACCGAAGAGGCCTGCGCCTTTGGCGAGCTGCTTCCGAAGTTCAAAGGCGTGCAGGTCGTTGGCATCAGTCCGGACAGCGTGAAGTCACACGCGAAGTTCGCCGCGAAGTACAAGCTTTCGTTCCCACTCCTTGCGGATGAGCCGCCCGCTGGCGGCGTGCCACAGGTGTGCACGGCCTTCGGTGTGTGGCAGGAAAAGTCCATGTACGGGAAGAAGTACATGGGCGTCGTGCGCACGACGTACCTCATCGGGCCCGACGGGACCGTCGCGCAGCGATGGGACAAGGTGAAGGTGGCGGGCCACGCCGAAGAGGTCCTCGCGGCGGCGAAAACGCTCGCGAGCGGCGCGTCCGTCACGTCGCGTGCGAAACCAGCTGCAAAGTCTGGTGCGAACGCCCCTTCAGCTGCGCCCAAGAAGGCAACACGCAGGAAGGCCGTGGTGAAGCGAGGCTCATCGAAGAGTGCCACGTCATCGCGACGCGTCACGAAGAAGAAGGCCTCGCGCCGCTAAGACGATTGCGCCGAATCGAAGTTCAGCGCGTGGCTGGCATCTCACCGGAATGGGCCGCGTCGACCCAGCGGACGTAGCGGTGCGACCAGTGGCGGAAGACCATCCGCGCATCGTAGAAGTCGCTCCCTTCCTCGCCGCTTCTCCCTTCGTCGAGGGGATCGACCGAGTCGCTCTCGACGGCCGCGGCGACTCGCTTGTTCGTCACCGAGTCAACGATCTCGACCTCGATCGAAGCCCCACCGAGCCAAGGCTCACCATCGGGCGAGCGTCCGCCGCGAGCGACAGCGGTGATCGCTCCGCGCACGCTGGCAACGCCCTCGCCTGGTCCATCGACCACGCGGTAGCGCTTGGACAGCGCCGATCGCAGTTCATCCGCCATGTCGGCTGCGATCTCGGTCTTGTCGGCCTCTGAGAGTTCGACGCCGCGGGCCGTGGTGTCGGGCAGGACGATGAAGGGCTCGATGTGGAAAGCGCCGTAGTTCGCGAAGGCAGCGGTCTGCTCGTAGCGTGTGTCGGGGTGGCGCGGGCTTGGGACGAGCTTCGAGTAGTCGCCGAGGAAGCCTGACTCCGAAACGCCCACGACCCTTGGCGCAGCTGTGCGGTCCTTCCGCCACTGATCGGCGGGATGATTGCCCGCGCAGCCGCCCATGGTCGCGATCGCGAGAGCTGACAAGGAGTAAGCAAGACGAGTCGAATCAGAAAGCGGTCGGTTCATGCTGGAAGCGTATCGCACCAATGGCGTGGTGGGGGTGCTGGCGAGATGAGGGTGAACTCGCGGAAGCCGGACTCGATCGCGTTGTCGGCCTGGTCGAAGGCGAGGCCTTTCTTGTTGTGTGTGGCATAAACGCGGATCGCGCGTCCAGCGTGGCCTTACGTCACGATCATCGTGCGCTCCGTGGACCACGCGCTGTGCACGCCGGCGAGGTCGACGCTGCGGACGCGCCAGGTGTACGTGCCGGTTCCAAACGAGAGGGAGACGGTCGTCGTGAGCGCCGTGCGGTAGCCCGTCGTCGTGTTGCTGCCACCCGGTCCGATGAGCTCGAACTGATAGCCCCAGACGCCGCTGCCACCGACGTTGTCGTTGGCCTGCGACCACAGCAGCACCGCCGACGAGCCCTGCACGGAGCCATCGGACGGAGCGATGAGGTTGGGGACGCTCGCCGCGGTCGCGTCGATCGTGAACGTCCCGCCCTGGATCAGGGCCCAGTTGCCGTTGTTGCCGGCGCGATCCTCAGCGTTGATCCAAAGGCGGTACGTGCCGTCGGCAAGGTTCGCGGGCAGACGCAGCTGCGTCCCCGTCGTCTCGCCGAACTGGATGATGTTCGCGCTCTGATCGTGCACCTGCCAGAAGAAGCGGTTCGAGAGCCCGCTGCCCGCATCCGTCGGAGCATCCCAGTTGAACCAGGGTGCCCGCGAGCTGGTGATCTGGTCGTTGTTGAACGGACCCCAGTCCAGCGCCGAGTCCATGCGGATGTTCGGGCTCGCGGCGGGCTTCGTGGTATCAACAGTGAAGGATGCGCCGCCCCAGTTCTCGGAGATATTGCCTGCGGCGTCCTGCGCCCGGACGAACATGATGTGCGTCCCTTCGGGCATGACCTGAAGCGCGGGGTGGATGTCGCCGGGACGCACGATGGCACTGTCGGAGATGCCGTAGTACGTCGGGCCGCTCTGGAGGGAGAGTGCCCAGTAGAACTCGCGGTACGTGAGCGCATCCTCGGGGAGGCCCGCCGGGCGCGAGAAGAAGAAGAAGAGGTCAGTGTCGCTGGTGATGTTGTCGCCGTCGGTGCCCGTGTCGTTGACGAGAGTCGCGTTTGGCGGCGGTGTGGGCGTGGTGGCGATGCGGAAGTTCACGCCGCCCCAGTCGCCCCAGTTGCCCGCGTTGTCCTGGTATCGAACGAACCAGATGTAGCGGCCCTCGGCGAGATCCTGGGTTGGTCCAGTACCGCCCTGGCCGCCAAACTCGGTGAGGACGAGGTCGTTGCCGACGCGCTCCTGCACCTGCCAGATGTAGTTGGTGCTGGTGCCGCTGGCAGGGTCGCCCTGGTCGGCCGGGGTCTCCCAGTTGAAGCCGGGTCGGAGGTTGTTGGTGATGAAGTCGCCAACAACACCGGAGTCGGTGGCCTGCGTCATGGCGAAGGCTGAGGCCGCCAGCGGGCCGACGGTGTCGCTCAGCACCAGACGCGACTCAAGAGACTCAAAGTGATTCACGTTCGTTCGGTTCTTCATGGGTTCTCCATCTCCACCAGGGAGACTCTCGTAACGGCTCCGAAAGAGCACACTGTGAGGCTGTCATCAACCGGCGAGCCGCGCCGGACCTCTCACCTAGAAGACATCGACCTCATCGGGGGGCGGGCATGATGCCTCCGCGATTGGATCAATCAGGTCAACATAGCCGACCGCGACAGTCTCACCCAGTGCCGGGGCAAATTGCGTGCGAAGTGTTGCGACCGCCTCGTGACCGCGGGCTGTTCCGTGGTCTCGTCCAATCAGTGACTCCAACTCTAGGAATGTCCCAAGTCCTTCGACAGCATCGAGATGGATTCGCGTATTGCCGAGCATGTAGAGTTCACGTCGTTTTCGGACCACCGCACGGACGGGCAAGGAAGTTTCCCCGAAGCGCTCTCGGGCTTGCTGGGCGGAGTAGATGGTGAAGCGGCTGAGCCTCGCCGCGGCCTTGTCGGCACGCTCGTAATAGATCCACTCGGTCGGTTCGCTTTCGCACTCGCGTTTCTTCAAGCGACCAGAGGGAACGCGAAAATAGGTATCCGTTTGGTCCATCGTGAGAATGAACGATGCACCAATGGCGCGGCAGATGGTCCGCGCCAGTGCGATGTCCCGAAGCTCGGCCTTGAACTCGACGTTTTCCATACTGATGCAGCCACCCTCTACCTTGGGAACTTCCGACGGGTGCCAACCACTTGCACGATCGCGGTTGGGGCTTGAGATTCTCGGGCCGGGCGAACGCCCGGAGCTCGTGGCCGAGGTCGGCAGCCCACCCCCTACCTTCGTACGGCTTAGCGCTTTGGCTCCAATTCGTTCAGCAATCTCGCCTCGTCCCAGATTTCGATGCCCAGTTCGCGAGCCTTGTCGAGCTTTGAGCCCGCCCCCGGGCCTGCGATGAGGAGGGTGGTGTTCTTGGAGACTGAGCCGCTGACCTTGGCCCCCATCGCCTCGAGGCGTTCGGCAAGCTCGGTGCGGTCGAAGGACTCCAGGGTTCCGGTCAGGACGATGGTCTTGCCAGCGAAGGGGCCAGCGATCGGCTTGGCCGCGGCAGGGCGGAAGTCCTTGCTCGTCAGGTCCACGCCCTCGGCGATGAGGTGGGCAAAGGTGCTCTGCGCCGCGGGTGAGTGCAGGTAGGCGTGGACGACTGGTGCCGTGTCCTCCCCAAGGCCCGTCTCGTACTCGGGCTCGATGGGCGCGGAGAGGCCGAAGCGTTCGAGGCGGCGGGGCACGCTCATGCGGTTCACGGCCTGGGGCATGAGTTTCCAGACTGGTGCCGCGAGGAGATCGTCGAGGCTCTTGAAGTTGCGGGCCAGCAGCTTTGACGTCGTGTCACCGACGTGACGCATGCCCATCCCGGCAAGCACTCGGTTCAGGCCGCGGGACTTGGCGACCTCGATGCTCGCCAGGAGGTTGTCCACTTTCTTCTCGCCCATGCGGTCCAGCGCGAGGAGCGCCTCGCGGTGGTGCGAGAGGCGGAAGATGTCGGCAAAGGAAGAGAGAGGGATGGTGCCCGCGGCGCGGATCTGATCGATGGTCTTCTCGCCCAGCCCGTCGATGTCCATCTGTTTGCGGCCAGCGAACCAGATGAGCTTCTCTCTGATCTGTGCTGGGCACTCGGGGTTCACGCACCGACGCGCGGTTTCAAGCGTCGGGTCGGCCTCGCCTTCGGGCGGCTCGATCTCAACCGGGCCGGCGCACACCGGGCACTTGGATGGTGGGATGATCGGCGCAGCATCGCTCGGGCGCCGCTCGAGCACCACGCCCGCGACATAGGGGATGATCTCGCCCGCCTTTTCGACGTAGACGGTGTCGTTGACGCGGATGTCGGTGGTGGGGCCGGTTGGATTCTCAGGATTGATCGGCGCCTGGCGAACGCGGCCGTAGTTGTGGAGCGTCGCGTGCTGCACCGTGCTGCCCGCGAGCAGCACGGGCTCCATCACGGCCCGCGGCGTGATCTTCCCGGTCTTTCCAACCTGATGCTCTACACGCAGCAGTCGCGTGGTCTTCCTCTCGGCCGGGTACTTGTATGCGATGATCCAGCGCGGGCTTTTGCTCGTGACGCCCAGCGCGGCCTGATGTGCGAACGAATCGACGCGGATGACCATGCCATCAACCCAGTACGGCATCCGGGCCCGGCGCACTCCAAACTCGCGCACGGCGGCGAGGATCTCATCGAGCGAGTTGCACCGGACAGCATCGGGGTTGGTCGGGATGCCCAGATCGCGAAGGCGATCCAAAAGCGACCAGTATCCAGTGACGAATGTGGTCTCCGGCGAGCCACCTGCCATCTCGATCACGCCGCGCCCCCAGGCGCAGAAGGCGAGCCGGCGCGAAGAAACGATGCGAGGGTCAAGGTTCTTGATCGTGCCCGCGGTCGCGTTGCGGGGGTTCATGAAGGCGTCCTCGCCCTCAGCCTCGCGCTCCTGGTTGATGCGCTCGAACTCCGCGACGGGCATGTAGATCTCGCCGCGGACCTCGAGGACCGAGGGAACGCCCGCGCCTTCGAGTTTGAGGGGCACGCCTCGGATCGTGCGGACGGCGTGGGTCACATCGTCGCCCTTCTGCCCGTCGCCGCGGGTGAGAGCAAGGGCGAGCAGGCCGCGCTCGTAGCGGATGGAGATGGCGATCCCATCGACCTTGGGATCGCAGACGAAGGAGACGGGAGTGCTCGGAGGCGACGCTGCGTTGAAGAGGGATGCGGGCCCAGCGTCAGCGCCGAGCGAGCCCTGCACCCGCTCATGCCAGGTCTGCACATCGGCCTCGCTGTACGAGTTGTCGATGGAGAGCATCGGCTGCGTGTGCGGCAGCGTGCGGAAGCCCGCGATCGGCTCGCCTCCGACGCGGCGTGTCGGACTTGCGGGATCATCGAGTTCTGGATGCGTGGCTTCGAGCTTTGCGAGTTCGGCGAGCTTGCGATCAAACTCGGTGTCCGACATTGTCGGCTGCGCGTCGACGTAGTACGCGCGGTTGGCCCGGTCGAGCTCGGCACGCAGGCGTCGGATGGAGTCGTGGGCAGCAGCGGGATCAGTCGGCATGATGGACCTCCGGCGGAGAGGGTACATGGGAAGCAGGCACTTGGCACGAGGCACTGGGCAACAGGGTTTGGAGAAGAGGGGGACTGGGAGTTGGGGAACGAGGTCGATTGGAAAGACCGGCGGGGACCGCCGGGCCACCCAGGCATGCAGATATCATGGGGCATGACCGACTCGGCGCAACACGTGGCAACCATCATCGACGGCGCGAAACTCGCGTCGATCTATCGCGAGCAGATCCGCGGGCGCGTGGGAGCGCTGACCGAGCGCGGGGCCAAGGTCCGTCTCGACGCCGTGCTCGTGGAGTCTGGTGATACCGCGGCACGCGTGTACGCGGACAACCAGGCTCGGACGTGTGTACAGATGGGCATCGAGTACCGCCTGCATCGCGTCGGCGAGCACGCGGTCTACGACGACATCGCCGGGCGCGTCCTGCTCCTCTCGAGCGAGGATGATGTCACGGCCCTCATGCTTCACCTGCCGTTGCCGCCGGGTGTCGACGCCTACCGCGTCCAGCGCCTCATCGCCCCCGAGAAGGACGTCGAGGGCGTCAATCCGGCCAACATCGGCAACATTGTGTACGGGCGTTCCTCCCTCGCTCCATGCACCGCGCTGGCCGTGGTCAAGATGCTCGAATCCGTGCTGACCGCCGGCGGCGTCGGAATTGGCAACGCCAGCGCCGCCGAACCGCTGCTGCGTGGAAAGACCGCCGTGGTGGTGGGGGCCGGAGATGTCGTCGGCAAGCCCATCGCGGTCCTCCTCATGCGCCACGAGGCCACCGTCATCTCCTGCAACAAGTTCACCCCCGGCCTGACCGAGCTCACCCGCCGCGCCGACGTGCTGGTGGCCGCGGCAGGGGTTCCGGCGCTCATCCAGCCCGACATGGTCAAGCCCGGTGCGATCGTCATTGACGTCGGCGTCAACCGCGTCACCGGCTCCGATGGAAAGACCCGGACAGTGGGGGACGTCTCCTTCGAGCCCGTCTCAAGGCTGGCGGGCTGGATCAGCCCGGTGCCGGGCGGCGTGGGACCGATGACGGTCGCCATGCTCCTTTTGAACGTGGTCGAAGCCGCCGAGCGGCGGATGAGCCGGTAAGGTCGGGAGGGGCCTGGTGGCAATTGGGGCTCCGGATGGGCGTTGACCTTTGCAGCCAGCCCCGCTTCAATCACCCGACCGTCTATTCGGGTAGCCAGGGGCACGAGCGTGCCGGCTGGTTTCCGAAGGGTCGAGATCTTGCAGGGGTTTAGGCCGCGGGCCCGTGTGCCCTGGGAGTTGATATGAGCACGCTTGCGTTCATCCAGAATCTCTCGGGGTGGGAACTCCTGATCATCCTGGCCATTGCGCTGCTGCTGTTTGGGCGGCGTCTGCCCGAAGTCGGCAAGAGCCTTGGCAAGGGCATCGTCGAGTTCAAGAAGGGGCTCGCGGGCCTCGAGGACGAGGTCAAGAAGGAAACGGACAAGCGAGAGCTGCCGGCAGAACGCGCGTACCGCGCGCCGCTCGCGGAGGGTGAGGACCGTCGCGTCAGCCGCGCGGACCGAGTTGAGGATGACGCTGCGCCGCGCACCAATCCGTAAGGTGATCGATTGAATGATGGCGACTCGATGAGTGCCCCGTCCGGCCCGGGTGTGGTGTAGTCTGTACCCATGCTGCTGGCACAGACACTGCTCGCTTCGTTCATCGTCCACGCGGTGGTGGCGGCGTCGCCCCCGGTGGTGGAAGTTCGCACCGACAACACGGTCGTCACACAGTCATGCACGATCCGCATCGCGCCCGACGTTGTGATCCCTGATACTGACGGCAACGGGGTCATCCAGATCGTGGGTGATGACATCGTCGTCGAGTTTGAGGCAGGCAGCGTGCTGCGCGGGGCCGACGTTGGTGATGGAGCGGGAAAGACGCCCTGGGATCGTCTTGCGGGGATCGGCGTCAGTGTGGTGCGCGGATCGGGCGTCACGCTACGGGGTCTGCGCGTGCGCGGGTTCAAGGTGGGTGTGGCGGCGGCGGGGACGCCTGGGCTGACGGTCGAGGATGGCGACTTTGCGGACAACTTCCGCCAGCGGCTGAACTCAATGCCGCTGGCCGAAGACGCCTCCGACTGGCTCTGGCCCCACGAGAACGACGAGGGCCAGTGGCGATCGCGATACGGCGCCGCCATCCTGGTTGAACGCTCCAGCGACGTCACGATCCGGCGAAATCGGGTTCGCACGGGCCAGAACGGCATCATGCTCGACCGTGTGATCCGCGCCCGCGTCTACGACAACGACGCCTCCTTTCTCTCGGGCTGGGGGCTCTCGATGTGGCGCAGCAGCGACAACATCATCTCACGCAACGCCCTCGACTTCTGTGTCCGCGGCCACAGCGAGGGCGTCTACAACCGAGGCCAGGACTCCGCTGGCATCCTCGCCTTCGAGTCGTGCCAACGCAACACCTTCGCCGAGAACTCCGCCACACACTCGGGCGATGGCTTCTTCGGCTTCGCAGGCAAAGAGGCCCTTGGCGAACGTCCACCGGCCGAACCCTCCTTCGACCTCACCGCCGCGGGCTGCACCGCGAACATCTTCTACGGCAACGACTTCTCCTACGCACCAGCCCACGGTCTCGAGCTCACCTTCAGTGATGCTGCGCTCGTCTGGGGCAACCGCATCGTCGAGAACGCGATCTGCGGCATCTGGGGCGGCTACTCCAACGACTGGACGATTACCGAGAACCTCTTCGAGCGCAACGGCCAGCTCGGCTATGGGCAGGAACGAGGCGCGATCAACATCGAGCACGGCTCGGGACACCGCATCTTCTCGAACTCGTTCATCGACAACCGCGTCGCCCTCCACCTCTGGTGGGACGACGACACGGCCCTCCTCGCGCTCCCCGGCGTCAAGGCCCACTACCGCGGCGTCACCGACAACGAGTTCCTGTGCAATCTCGTTCGCATGAGCACCGACGCCGGCGCCTTCGCCGTGCAGATCCGAAGCCCGCGGCCCGACATGCTCGGCACGCTCGCCCACGGCGGCAACCGCGTCGAGATCGCCGCTGGTTCGGAGTGGTCCCTTCCCGCGGGCTTCACGCCCGAAGTGCGAGCTATGGGGCCTCAGGAGTGTGGCATCGGGCTGCGCATGCCGCCCCCAGAGATCGTGGGCTCCACGCGCCCTGTTGGCGCCCGCGCGCATCTTCGGGGGCGCGACAAGATCATCATGGGTCCGTGGGGACCGTGGGATCACGAGTCGGCGATGATCCGGCTGCGGGGCCGATTGCCAGGGCTCGTTCGATATGAGCTCTTCGGCGACATCGGCGTCCCGCGTTCCATCGAGCCGCGAGACTCTGCCGTCAGTGTCAACCTCTGGCGACGCGATGGCTTTCGAGAGCTGGACATCGTCGCCAGTGCTCCCGGCGTGCATCCGTACCGCGTCGAGCTGCGTCCGGGCGCCGACCGCGTGACTCGTGTAGTTGAGGGAACGTTCGTTGCCACCACGTGGGACGTGCGGCTGTTTCCGATGAGCGTTGATCCGCTCGCGCCGGGGACCCTCGAGGCTTGGCGGGCCGAGTCGATGGGAGAGCACGCGGCCCGCATCAGCACCGAAGCGATCGACTTCACGTTCGGTTCCGCGGGTCCAGCGGGCGTAGCCGCGCTGCGGAGCGCGACGGGCAAACTCCCGGGTCGCGCGAGGTTCGGGCTGGTGGCGCGGACGCGCCTTGCGCTGCCCGCGGGGCGATGGAAGCTCACCACCCTCAGCGACGACGGCGTCCGCGTGCGGGTGAACGGTGCGACCATCATCGAAAACTGGACCCACCACGGACCCACCACCGACACCGGCATCTTCGAGCAGAGTGCCGCGAGCGAGACCGAGATCGAGGTTGAGTACTTCCAGCTGGACGGGCACGCGGTGCTGAGGTTTTTCATCGAGCGGCAGTGAGCTGGCGATTCATCCTCGTTGTATTACAGCCCGGCCATCGTGCGGAGCACGCGATCGAGTCTGTTCGGAACCGGCATGACGCTCAGCCGCCCCTGTGTAACGAGTGGGAAGTCCTTAAATCTTGCATCGGCCTTGATGGCGGCAAGCGTGACGGGCGTCTTGGCGCTCCTCAGCGCTTCAAGCGTGACAATCACAAACTTGATCTCGCCGCTCGCGAGCCGGGCTGGATTCGCTGGATCAGCGGTGGGGCCGCCGGTCACTCTCGCGAGGCCCACGATGGCCTTCTCATCGCCGGTGTGATAGACGAGAACTTCATCTCCGACGGCGCATGTCCGGAGATGGGCGTTGGCCGCGGCGTTGATCACACCATCCCAAGAAGCGGGCGAAGCGCGCTCAAGGTCCGCAAAGGAGTACTCGCCGGGCTCGGTCTTGAAAAGGAATGTTGCCACGGGCTCTCACGAACAACGTCCATCGCTGACTCGGGTCGCGGATCGCGGGAAGAGACATGTCGAACGAGTAGTGCGATCCAGCTCAGGCGGGCTGCTTGGGATCGGTCTTCACCGGGTGATCCTTATCAGCGCTGGTCTGGCCCGTGATGGGGCAGGTTTCGCCCTTGCCTTCTTCGCAGGCACCCTCAGACTTGCCTTCGCAGCCAGCCTTCTCGGTGCAGCTGCCGCAGCAGGACTCGCCCTTCGCGAGCTTGTCGGCCTTGGCCGCCGCGTCACCGGCGCAGCAGGTGGAAGCCTTCTCGTCCTTGGTCGCGACGCTCACGACATCGACGGGGGTGGGGGCGTGCTCGCTGCAGCCCAAGGCGCACTCGTGGGAGTCAGTGCTGGTGCTCGCGGTCGTGATCGCAGCAGGGGCTGCGCAGGTGCCTAGCGGGCAGCCGGTGGTAATGAGGTTGTAACCGCCGAAGCCAGCGGCAGCGAGTCCGAGAACGGCACCGACCGAGGTGAATCCAACCTTCATGGCGTGACTCCAGATGCCCACTGAGGCGACTGAAGTATATCGGAGGCACGGGCCAGTGGTTCGCGAAAGTGCGGGAATTTTCGCGGCCGGGAGGCTCTTCGCGGGAGGCCGTTCAGCCGGACCCCGGATGGACCGATACCACCGGCGACGTTGCACGAGATTGGCCCTTTGGAGCGAGTACCGCCATGGATTCAAGCGGAACGGAACATGGTAGGAACGCGGCCGGGAGTGATGCCACCCAGGAAGCACATCTGGCCCAGCCGGGTGGGAAACGAACGGGCGACGACATCCTTCGCGCGCTCGATGACTTCTCGACTGGACTCGACAATCTGAAGGTTCTCTACGCGCAGCGACAGGAACTCCGCGAGCGCCTCGAGGCGCGCGAGGCCCAGTTGGGCGAGCGAGATCGGCTTCTTGCGCAGCAGCAAGAGGTGCTCGAGGCCGTGCGGAAGACCATTGTCGGGCGTGAGGATGAGCTCGCTCGGACCGACGCGGAACTGAAGGCCAAGGCCGATCAGTTGGCGACGGCAAGAGAGGAGCTCGCGGCACTCCGGCGCGAGGCCGAAGACCGCTCAGCGGCACTGGAGCGTGCCGAGGCCGAGGCAAAGGCGCGAGAAGTCACGTTCGGACAGCTCGAGGCCGAGCTTGTCGAGCGAGAGCAGAATCTCGCGGCAGCGATCGCTCAGCGCGAGGCGGGGCTTTCGCAGCACGCGGTGGACATCGAACTCCGTCACGAGGAACTCACGCAATTCGCGGCCGAGGTCGAGCGTCAGCGCGTTGAGATTGAGAACTATCGCGCCGCACTCGACCGCCAGCATGCCGAGATGGACTCACGCAAGGCCGAGATCGAGCAGCGGGCCAAGGAAGTCGAGACGGCTCTAGCCTCGCGGTCGGTCGAGCTTGATGGCCGGGCCAAGAGCCTTGAGGCGGCATTTCGCGATCATGAGCGGCTCGTGCGCGAAGCGCGAGACAAGTCGATCAAGGCGGCACAGGAATACGCGCTGCGCGCCAAGGACCTGGCTGAGCAGGCTTCCGCTCTGGCCGAGGGTGAGGTGCAGCTTGCGGCGGAGCGAGAGGCACTCGAACGTTCCGTCCGCGTCGTGACTGCCAAGGGCGATGAGCTCGCGGCGCGCGAGGCCGAGCTGCAGCGGCTGAAAGCAGAACTCGCTTCCGACCGAGTCGCGGCAGCGCAGACGCAAGGCAGCGTCAGCCAGCTCGAGGAGCGAGTTGCGGCGCTTGCCGAAGTCGTTCGGGAATACGAGGCGCTCTGGCTGTGCGAGCTCGGTGAGGGCGCGCGTCAGCGCGACGAGATAGTTGCGGCGGAAGCTGTGATCGCTCAGCTCCGCGATCAAATTGGGCTGCAGCTGCGCACGGTTGATGAGCTCCGCCAGCGCATGGAAGCTCAGGCCGCCGAGCAGGCGAGAGCGATCGAGGAACGTGATTCCAGAATCAGCGCGATGGAAGCGAGTGCCGCTTCCACAGGACAGGACGCGACACAGATCGGCATCCAAGCCATCGCACTCACACGCACGGCTGGCGAGATCGCTGCGCTGCGCGCAAGGGTTGAGGTTCTGCAGGAAGAGCTTGCACAGGCGCAGGCATCCATCGCCTCGGGTGGGGCTGGCGGCCAAGATGGTTCCGCGGCGCGAATGCCGGTCGAGGGCGATGCGCTGGCGCGTCGTCGCCGCAGGCTGAGGGCAGCCCACGGGCTGCTTCGCCAGCAGACGAGCAAGCTCCGGAAGGGGAGCGAGGTTCTTCGCAAGCGGTTCGAGGCTTGCGAGTCGCTGCTTGCACAGCGCGCCGAGCTCGCCTCGATCCGTGACAGAGTGATCGACGCCGAACGCCGCGCGCAGCGTTCGAAGGCGGGCTCGCGTTCGGCGGTGACGGCGCTCTGCTCGGTGGTTGTGCTCGGGCTGCTCGCTGGGCTTTCCTGGGCGATGGCGGTGCAGTTCGCGCCCGCGACCTTCGAGGCTACGGCGACATTGCGGGCCGAGGGGCGCGGGCGTGAGCTCAACGCAGGAGAGCTTGCGGAGTGGGGGCGGTTCCACTTTGATCTGCTCAAGGATCCGCGCTTCCACGCAGACGCCGCGGAGAAGTTCAAGCGTCAGGGGCTGGTTGATCTCGCCAATCCGGCCGCGGTCGCGAAACTCTCTGAGTCGGGAGTCCTCGCGGACAGCGATGAGGTCGGTCAGCTCCGGCTCATCTACCGTGATCGCGGCGCGGATCGCGCAGCGCGGACGCTCGAGGTCTTTGCGGCATCGCTGCAGGCGCACGCCAACGACGCCCAGACGCGCCGCATCGACGGCGGCGTTACGGTTGTCTCTGAGCCTGCTCGCTCGGGCAGCAGCCCGATCGATCAGACTCGCCCCTTCTATGCGCTTGGAATCATGGGTGCCAGCACGTTCATCACGGTGCTGCTGTCCGCGATCCTTTGGCGGAAGCTCGCGAAAGCCAAGACTGACTTTGAAAAGGATGAGCACTCGGCAAACGTGCTCGACGAGGCGCGCTGGCCCAATCCGCTGAAGGGTTGAGTCACTGGCAGATCGATGCGCTGCGTCGCACGAACGAATCCAACCTGAACATGAAAAATGCCCACGGCGAGTTTCGCCGTGGGCACTTTGATTCTGCTTGTGATCTCTCGAAACTCTGCCCTCAGCTCACACGCCTCTCGGAAGAGACATCACGCTGAACACGCTAGTGTTCAGGCGGTCGCGACCATGAGGACCCGATCCGCGCGGGCCGGCTCGCCCGGAGCAACGAGGACGATGGCAAGCCGAGTGCCGGGCGCGGCGGCGGTGACATCAATCTGCTGAGTGTCAAGCGTGCCACCGGAGCGAATCTCGGTGAGCTCGCGCCCGATGCTGTTGTCTGAGTTGAGTACCACGAGGCGGTAGGAGACGTTTGGCCCCGCGCTGAGCCCCCGAACAAAGATACGGGCGGTGTTCCAGCGCGGGTTCACGAAGACGGCGGCCTCGGCTCTCGCGGCGTCGGGGGCATCATCCACAGGCGTGAAGATGACGCGACGAGTATCGGTTGAAAAGAGCACGTCGCGCATCTGCGTTGAGTTGCCGAAGAGGGCCAGGATGCTCTCTTGCGAGCGCTGGTCCGTGAGGCTCCGCATGGCGCGGTCGCTGTCGGTGTAGACCTTGATGAGCGAGCCGCCAAGAACGACGCAAGCCGTGAGCAGGCCGAGAGCGGCAGCACGCCAAGCTGCCGCGACACGATGCCGACGCCCGGAAACGTCCATGGCATCGGAGAGGACGGCGCGGGCCGCGGCCTCGCGAGTGCTCGCGTGCTGAACGACTGCTGATGGACCAGGCTGAGACGCAGCGGCTTCGGCGGTGGAGGCCTGACCAGCCTGAAGGGCGATCGCAGCGGCAACGCCAGCGAGGACCCGCTCACGCAGGCCGCTCGGCGCTTCGATTGAAGGGAGCATGGACTCGCTCGCCGAGATGCGGCCCTGTTCGGATCGGATCCTGGCCTGGATGGCCGGAGGGGCTGAAAGGAACGAGCGTTCAAAGGCTCGCGACTCTTCCTCATCGAGGAGGCCGAGTGCGTCGAGGTGGGCGGATTCGAGTAGTTCTTTCAGCGTCATGGGAGAAGTTTCAGCGGAGTTAACACTTTGAAATCGCTCGGGCGTGTTTGACGAACCGGAAGAATCGGGCAAGTGGGTCATACAACAAACTCCTCACCCGATCGCTCTCGAAGCCTGACGAGGGCCCGGCTCAATGCCGACTTGATCGTTCCCAGGGGCGTGTTCAGTTCCTCACCGATCTGCCTCAGCGTCTGGCCGCCGAGGTACGCTCTCTTGACCACTGTTCTCTGGAGTTCGGGCAACGCTTCGATTCGCTTCATGAGCACGGTCATTCGTTCATCGTCCACCATTCGAGGGGACGTCAGTTCGCGTCCAATGGACTCTGCGAGCGGAACGGGACTTTGATCGAGGGACGAGGTCTTGAGCCTGGCGCGAGCCCGGCGGAGTTTGTCAACGAGGTGTCGCCGCGAGATCAGCATCACCCAGGTCACGAGCGCGGCCCGGGTCTGGTCATATCGGTCCGCGGTCCGCCAGAGTCGGATGAAGACTTCTTGAACCGCGTCCTCCGCCTCGGCCTTGTTCGGCATCGCCTGAACCGCCATGCGGTACACAAGCGATCCGAAACGGTCGTACAGCTCGGCGATGGCGGCCTCGTCGTTTGAAGCGACGCGGCGCATCAGGGCCAAGTCTCGGCCGGGCTCGGCGGGTTCTTCCCGATCAACCCCCATGTGGACCACCCTGTTCCAGTACGTCCCGACCAACGGCAGAAACCGCCTCCGGGAGCGGACCGACCGTCGGCCCGCATCAGCACCTACGGAAGTGTTCTGATCGAGGATGCGTGAATCTGCAGAAGAGGCTATGAGCGTATCATAAAGGCCGTCGATCTGGACTGCGGGGGGTTCCAGCCGGTTGTAAAAATAGGTAAAAGTTCGGGGCTTGTGGACTGCGCAGAGATCCGGTAGACTTCGTAGACGTTTGGGAGGGCTGTGTCCGGGCACACTCCCCGGGCTCATCTGGAGCATCGCGTGGGCCGTTTGGGTCAGATCAGAATGGCGAGGTTGGGATCTTCGGCACGCCGAGGGTTCACGCTGATCGACCTTCTGGTTTCGATCTTCGTCATCGCCATCCTGATCAGCCTGATGCTTCCCAGTCTCTCGAAGGTGACCGAGTCGGCTCGTCGTGTCGCGTGCCAGTCGAATGTGCGGCAGATCGGCCTTGGCATCGTGATGTACGCCGATGACTGGAAGGGGCATCTCCCTCCGAGCGTCTTCCTTGTGAACGATCCGGCACGGCGCCTTGAGCCAAAGCCTGAGGAGATGTTGACGCTCCGGATCGGCGCGGGCCAGCCGCCGCTGAGCTCCCCGAGTGCCTGGGATGGCCTTGGTGTTCTCTTTGTCTCGGATTACCTCCCTGCGCCCAAGCTCTTCTACTGCCCCTCGCATCGCGGCGATCATCCCTTCTCAAAGTACGCGAAGCGGTGGGGGCGTGATGGTGGTGAAGTGGTCTCGAACTATCACTACCGCGGCCAAGGACCGGTCTCTCGAAACCCGGCTGATCGATACCGCCGCACGGACAACCTGTACCTGATCGATCCCGCGCAGTCCTCTCTTGTCGCGGATGGCATGCGCGAGCGGTCGGACTATAACCACAAGGTTGGCTCCAACTTCTTCCGGGCTGATCTGACGGTTCACTGGTACGCGGATCGCTCGGGCGAAGTCGGTGAAATCCTGCCGCTGAACAAGATCGACAACGATGCTTCGATCATCGAGGACCTGTGGGCCCGCTTCGACGCTCGCGCCAACGGCGAAGAGTGATCTGTCAACGAGCCACTCGCGGCCTCGCCCTCACGCTCTAGTCACACCCCGGAGGAGCCTTCGCAGTTGCGTCAGGGGGTTTCTTGACGCGCGCAATCTTCAGCGCCTCGTGGAGATGCGAAGGGGCGCCAACACCACTATCGAGGGGGCGCAACCGATGTATCGGTCGTGCTCGGACGGACGGCTGCTTCAGGTCCGGTGCCCATTGGCGGTGCGGGCTTTGCACGAACCGTGTGAAGGATTGGAGGGTCGATTGGCGTCTGGCCCTTGACGGGGACCGCCTCAAGATCTGCGATCACAGAAGCTCCGGCAACGGCCTCACCAAAGGACGTGTACTTGCCATCGAGGTACTGCGTTCCCTGGCGCGAGAGCGCGATGAAGACCTGCGAGCCGTTGGTGTCTGGATCGTTGTCGCGGGCCATGCTCAGGACACCGAACGTGTGCGCGAGCTTTGATGGCTCGAGATCGATCGCGTAGCCCGGACCGCCATCGCCGGATCCGGTTGGATCACCGACTTGAAGAACGAAGGGTGCGCCCGAGGGCAGCCTGGGAACGATGCGGTGGAAGATGATGTCCTGATAGAAGCCCCCTTCCACGAGGTCGAGGAAGTTCCTGACGGCGTTGGGAGCGTGGTCTGGACGAAGGCGAAACTCGATCTCACCCAGCGATGTGTTGAAGATCACGTGCTGGTCTGTCCAGGCTCTGATTCCCGAGTACGCCGCGGTCTGCGGCTGGAAGATGACGTCGGCAGTTCTGACATCGATTGACGCCTGCTTGGTGAGCGGGTCGAGGTAGTACGGCTTGCCCTGGCCACGGTCATAGACCATCGCTCGCGCGGGGTTGACCATCGGCTGGAGTACCGATGGGGCGCCGACGGGAGTATCGCCAGCGACCAGCTGCGCGTAGAGCACTTCTGGGCTTGGAGCGCCCCAGAGCATCGGGAAGAGCGCGCCAAGATCGACGCGGCCCTCTTCGACCGCCGCGGAAGCGACCGGCTTTGCGATTCCAAACTTGAGCAGATCGATGCGAAGTTCACCCGAAACTTCCGGCGGGCGGACGACGACGAATGGCGCCGGACGGTTGATGGGGTAGTAGCGACGCTCTGGAGTGACCTGCGCAGAGGTGGAGGCGCACGCGGTCGCGAGCGCGATCGACGTGAGGGCCAGCAAGCCAATCCGCCGCGGTTCAGTGTGGCGGGCGGCGACGGTGCGGCGACGAGAAGTTGTGGCAACGAGACACTCGGCGACTGAGAGGATCCTCATGCCTGCATCGTACCGGCGGTGCGAGGGGAGGTTGCCCAGGATCATCGCCGCGGTGGGCGCGGGCTTCATCCGTCGGGCGTCACCGCACACCAAGCTGATCAGAAGCCAAAACGCAGCTCGGCGAGGATGAATGGGGCGATGTCGGGCTCGACCTGGCTGATCTCGTCACCGTTTGAGTCATCCAGCGTCAGCTCGGAGTAGACGAAGGCACCCCCCTCGAGCGAGAGCGTGACTTGCGGGTGCGGGTTCCACGCGAGACCGACGCCGACGGGGAGGCGCCAGTCGCGACCGACGCCGTCGGGCACCGGACCATCCTCATCGAGGCGGAAGGCGCGGGTCTCGAATGCTCCGAAGAGGCTGGCCGTGAACTCCTCCGAGGCGATGTACGAAAGACGCAGCTCAACGGCGCGGCCGTCGCCCGGGCCTGTGGCGAGCCGCCAGTCCTTCGATGGACGCCAGTCGATCGTGGGAAATGCGATGAAGAAGACATCGTCCTCAAGGCGTGAACTGACGATGGCACCCAGGCCAATCCCAAGCTCTGGCCCGACTTCATAGCGAACACCACCGAGGCCGAGATAGGTCAGAGAGTCGCCAACATCTGCACCGAACTCGTAGTTGGCATCGATGCCTGCGCCGACGAAGTAGGACCAAGTGTCCGTGACGCGGTCGCGGAACGTGACGCCCAGACCAAGCTCCTGCACATCTTCCCACGGGGCTCCGACGGAGGGCGCGAAGGCGGTATCGTCGCTGAAGTCGTAGAGCGAGGTCTCTGAGAAGAGGGCCACACCGATCTGAGAGCGATCGCTTGTCGGAAACGTCAGCCCGACCTGTCCCGCGAAGCGAGAGATGGAGACATCGCCGGGGACGTCCTCAAGATCGGCGGAGAAGGCGTGCTGTGCACGCAGCGTGGCGCGGGCCGAGGGAGCGGGCTTCGCTGCGGGAACAGGAGACTCTGTGGCCTGAGCCGCCGGGGTGAGCGTGGTGGTTGCAAGGCCCTGGTCCTGCGCGATCGCATGCGAGGCTCCCGCTGCGAAGAAGAGCGAGAGTGCGGCGAGAGATCGGACTGACGGGATCTGCATGGACTGGATCTGCGTGGTCTGAGCGATCGTGCGCATGGAGTGGGTCCTTCGTCGGTTGGGAGAGCCTCGGAATAGGCGGAAGCATAACCACGCTGAAGTGAGAGTGCAGTCAAAGCGTGTGGGCGGTGGATTGGACCTCAGCAAGCGAAAGAGCAAGTGAAAGGGCAAGCATGCCGCCCTACACTGACCGTCCGTTGAAGATCGGGGCGGTAGCTCAATTGGTAGAGCACTAGCTTTGCAAGCTAGGGGTTGAGAGTTCGAGTCTCTTCCGCTCCACTTGGTTTAGTGCGGCAGAAATCGGCGTTTTCTGCTTGGGAAAGAGGGGTTCTCTGCCACTTTGCGAACTCGTTCCTCGCGCTGGTTCGCCGCGCGATGCCGCGCTGTTTCGCCCCATTTCGCGCCCCGATAGCTGGCACATGAGCTGGGGTCGGTTTGTGCGAGTTTCCGCCGTCGCGTCCATGGTGCCTGTGGCCGCTTGTGCCGCCCGCTCGGGTGCGATGCCGGGAAGTCGATCCATCGCCGCGGCGGTATCCGTGAGTCCCAATACCGTGTAGTGCTTGAGCGTGGTGCGGTAGTCGCTGTGTCGCATGATGCGCTGCGCGACCTGGGGTGTTACGCCCGCGCGAGCCAGCTGCGTGCCCAGCGTTGTTCGCAAGGCATGGAGATCGATCACGCGTCCCTCTTCGTCCTCCGCGACGATCTTGGTCTTGACCCGCGCCCGCTTGCCCTTTCCGATCATGACGGGCTTGCCATCGGCGTCCAGAACGTCAACCTCGCGGGCGATGCCGGCACGAAGGAAGTCCTTGGCCCGGGTCGCGTTGCCAACCGGCTTTGACCAGACCCGCGCAGTTGGGACTGCAGGGTGCGCCGCGAGCTGCTCTCGGAGAGACTGAGCCAACTGCGGATGCATCGGGAGCGTGTCGGTTCGCCTCGACTTTCCCAAGCGGATCGTCAATGTGGAATCGTTGAAGTTGATATCACTCCACGTGAGACGCTCGAGGTCGCCCCTGCGGAGCCCCGCAAGTGCCGCCGCGAGATACCACGCCTCTCGACCACGCTCCCGGGCCACGGTGAGCAGCTGGGTCATCTCGGTGTCAGTCAGCGGACGCCGCACGCGTCGGCGGTCACGCGATTCATCCATGGTCGGCACGGCACCGAGTGGACTGTCCTCCAGCCGCGCGTGCTTGACGCACCACGTGGCGAAGGCGACCGCGATCTGGCGGGCGAAGTTCACGGTGCGTGAGGAACGGCCACTGGCCTTGATCTCGGACAGATACCGCTCAAGAGCGTCGGCCGTCAGGTCGGAGAGCGGGCCGATGCTGGCGACCTCGGCAAGCGTGCGCAGATGCCGTTCTTTGGACGCAATGTGCTCCGCCGCAAGCCCGATGCGCTCGCAGTGGGCGATGTACGCCGCGACGTGCTCGGCGAATGGCCTGCGTCCTTCCTTGGCAAACCGATCGTCACGGGGGTCAATCACCCCGTCCCGCCGCAGGGCGTCGTCGGCTACGAGCTTGGTGAGGATGCGCTCGGCCGCCTGCCGGTCTGTCGTGCGGGTGGAATGCTCGCGGCGTTTGCCCATGTGGTCCCAGTACGTCGCGATCCAGGCGCCGGTAGGCACCATGATCGCCGTCCCCGCCTCGTTGACGCGATGCCGCTTTGAGCCATGGGCAACAGTCGGCCCCATTGCGTACATGAGCCCACGATTGCCATACTTGCCCTCCTCGTCACAAAACACCGTCCAATCGGCGGGGATCGCGTGGGGCTTCCCGACGCGAAACAACGAACCCGTGCCCCTGCTGCGTTGATTCCGTGCCATGCTTCACTTCCCTCTTTTCTTTTCCTTGGGCCCGATCCTGATCTCGAGCTCCAGGCACTCCGCCAAACGCTCAAGCGTGTCCACCCTCATCCCGCGTTCACCACTCACGAGCCTCGAGAGTTGACCCGCCGACACGCCCGACTCCTTGGCGATCCGGTAGCGGGTCTTGCCGCTCGTCTCAACCGACCGCCGCATCGCATCCACTAGTTTGGCCATGGTGGAAGTCTACCAGAATAATTGTCTTTGAGCAATTACGGTCAGCGGGCCTTCTGGGCGTCGGCAACAGCGCCCGCGATCCATTTTCCACTAGACTGTCAACTAGGAAGTCCTGGACATCGCGGATGGCTCCAACGTCTCGGAGCCCCCGCGGGCGGGGAATGAGATACAGACGCCCGTGAAGCCGCCGTGTCCGCTGTGATCCGCGAGGCCGAGAAGGGGTGGAGGACCCATGGTCACCAGGGAACTGGTTCTGCAACTTGGCGTCGAGGGTGGTGGGATCTGCATCTACCGCACGGCTCTTGACGGCGGCGCCCATCAGTTCCATGGTGAGGGCGTGAGCCTGACTCTCGACGAGAACGATGAGGAGATGTGGCGTCGTTGGGAGACAACGCCGAGTGAGACCATCGAAGCAGCGCTCCATTTGATCAGCCACGATGGAAGTTGGATCTACTGGCACGCTATCTCGGTCCTTGATGAGTACAAGAGCGAGATCTGGCAGCACGTCCAGGACACGCAGCGATCGGCGGCACAAGGGTCGCCGGACCTGTGGGAGCGAAGTAGACGGCAGTGGATGGAAGCCTGTCTCCCAGAGTGATGGATTCGCAACGATGATGCTGCACAATGCGTAACTCTGAGCCAACGCCTTCGCCATATAGACCGGGACACCCAGCGGAGGTCTACCCTGCGGCCCATGAAGTTGATCTCGTGGAACACTGCCAGCAGGACCGGGAGTGCGGAGCTCCAGGTGGCTGCACTGCTTGACCGGTGTCCCGACATTGTTGCACTTCAGGAGGTCACGCGAGCTTCGCTTCCTCTTCTCAAGAGGAGTCTCGACGCCGGCGGGCTGAGCCACGTCGTCAGTGCTGTGCCGTTGAACACGCCGACCTCTCGAGCTCGGGCTCTGGGAGTCATGGTTGCCAGTCGTTTCCCGCTGTCCGCGACCGAACGTGGCCTCTCGCTGCCCAACTGGCCCGAGAAGTGCGTGGCTGTCACCGTCACTTCTCCGCTCGGCTCGGTGGAGGTGAACACGGTCCACGTTCCGCCCGGTCGCAGCCACGGCTGGGAAAAGATCCGTGTCTTCGAAGCGATCTACGCCGCTTTGGCAAGAGCTTCGGCGACGCATCGGGTCTTGTGCGGCGACTTCAACGCGCCGCAAGCCGAACTGGACACAGGTGAGGTGATCTGTTGGGGGAAGACACTCGCCAAAGATGGCCGGTGGCGTCTCAAGAGCAGCCATCGTGGTGGTTCTGCCAAGGACTGGGAGCAAGGTGAGGCCTCGGTGCTGGTAGGTCTTCGGCAGTTTGACCTGCTCGATGTCTTCAGGCAGATCAACGGGCCTTCCGTTCCAGCTTTCAGCATCGAGATGACCCGCGGCAGCACCGTCACTCGACGACGGTTTGATCACATCTTGGCGTCGCGCAGTCTCGGAGTCGTCGCATGCCAGTATCTGCACGCGCTCCGTCAGCAGGGCCTCAGTGATCACGCGCCGATCGAGGCCGTGTTCGCCGGCCCGCAGACCTAGACGACGCCCTACTGGCGAGGTTGTCGAATCCGTGAGCGAGAGATGTGGATGGTTGGCAGTCATAGTGCCCTCGATGTGTTGCGGCCGCGCCGCCGAGTTTCACAGTTCCCCCAGCCGTCGCCGGCCGGAACAGGAGCCGGGCCGGATCGGTGGGGTTGACGGCTACTTCAATACCGGCCTTGCCCAGCACGAGCAGCGCGCCGGATATGTCGATGGTGGAGGTCATTGCGGCACCTTGCCCCAGTCGTCACCGCCTCCAGCGGACCCGGTGACAGTGGTGACAGTGACGAAACCACCGCCATCCGCTTGGGTTTTGGGGGTTGTGTCACCGTCACCAGTGTCACCACCACCGGAACGGAGCCGGAGCCGGCGCGTGTGTGGTCCGCCGTTGGGGTTCGGTGCTACGGGCTCCCAGCGCCCCAATCCCCTCGATACCAGCCGTTCCAGTGCAGCCTCGGCCATGCCCGGAGGCTTGTATTGGCTCGGGCCTCGTGAGAGTTCCCGCGCCGTCACCACTCCACCCTTGCGACGAATCCAATCCAGCAAGGGACGATCCTCACGGTCTTCGTCACTCTCATTGAACATGGCATAGATGCGCTTGGCCTCGGCCTTGAACCAGTCCGCCAGCGCGATCCCCACCACCATGCTCTCCACATCGACCACGTTGGGATCACGGACGCGAGTGTCACCCGCGGCAACACGAACCAGGTGCACCACCAGCGCCAGTCGTGCCGCGCCACCCAGCAACTTCGCCGCAGCCGCGGCATCCGCGCCAATCAGACCAACACGCTCGGACGCGCACCGGTTGAAATACTTGATCCACGCCGCCCTCGCCGTCGCGTCCAGCGTCACCCGCCGCGGCACAAGGTCACCGTACTGATCGGGGTCGGCCTCCAGCGCGTAGATCACATCGAACACTAGCCGCGTCTTCTCGGCCACCACCGGCGACAGAACCGCCTCGGTCCACATCTCGGCCTTCCTTGGAGGGAACGCCATGAAGAGCCGGGCGAGCAGCCCGTTTTCCTTGTGTTGGTCGCCGATCACGCGACGGAGTGCGCCGGGCTGGATGCCACCGGCGATAGACACGGCCGCGCGGGGGACGTAGAGGGGTGCCGAGGTTTTCCGATCTACCTTGATCGAGCGTGCGCCGTGTATCTCTAACCATCTCGCCACGTCACCGCCGCCCTTGCCGTTGTACTTGTCAAAGGAACCGAACCAGCCCGCTAGTTCGTCACGCTTCATGAGCACGCCGCGGGGGCTTTGCTGGAGCAGCATCGCCATGGCCTCAGTTGTCGCGTCGTCCGTCCAGTAGCAGGCACAGACAGGCGCGACGGGCTTCTCGGGCGCGGGCGAGCTGGCGCCGGACTTCTTCCAAGCCTCGGCCGCTCGTTCGTAGTTGGCGAAGTCTTCGTCGTGCTGCTTCTTTGCCGCGGCATACTCGGCCATGGCGCGCTTCTGGCGATCCATCGTGTTTGCTACAGCCTTGTCCATGCCCGGAGACTTGCCATCGCCGCTCTCACCGACCGTCACGCACCAGAGCACGCAAGGCTCGGTCCAGTCGTGTTTGAGTTCGATCACGCGAGAGTTCCCCACCGCGGCCGCCAGCGCCGCCAGCAGCGGCACGGCAACGAAGGAATCGTCACACCCGCCGGACTTGGCAGATTCCGCCACGAAGGAACGGATCGGCTCGGGAAGGGTGCTGGTGGGGAAGGGTCGCCATACCGGTACGGGATCAGCCTCCACCGGCTCGGGCATGACCTGCTCGGCCTTGTCTGCCAACATCTCAACATCCGCACGGACCCGATCAGCGTCGCCGCCGTAGTGGGCGAGCAGGTCCACCAAGTCGCCACGCTCGGGAAGGTCTGGCCACCGCTCCCACAGTTGGATGATCTTCACCGACGCCGCGCCAGCCGCCAGCGCCAGACGCGCTACGTCCGCGCCGTACCCCTCGCCCGCGTCGTCATGGTCAGGCACGATCACAACCGGGTGCCCCGCCAGCGGCGTCCAGTCCGTGCCCTTTGCCCGTCCCTCGCCGCCCGCGCTGGTGGTGGCGAGCAGCCCGCAGGCCTTCGCGGCCTCGCAGGTCTTCTCACCTTCAACGATGTAGACCGTCGCGCACTTGGGTGCCTTGGCGAGCAGGTGGAGGTCATACAGCGGGTGGGGATTTGGAATCTTCTCGCACGCCCAACGCCCATCGGGTTGCCGCGAGAACGGCAGCACCGTCTTCCCGGGCTTGGCGTCCGGGTTTGCGGGATCGGGCGCGTGGTTCCATCGCACCACTACGCCGATCCGCTCGCCCTCGCTGTTGTGGTAGGGCCACCATCCGACGTTCTTCTCCCCGCGCCGTGCCTCCATTGCCCCTACAGCCTCGCGATCCGACGCCCATGTGCGTGTCGGGGTAGAGGGTTGGGAGGGCTTGGCGGACGTTGTAGTGCAAGCCTTGGGCTTGCCGTGCCCGTTCTGGTGCTCGGCCTTCTCTGGCATCAGGTCTCGAAAGGTCAGGCCCACCGCGGCGATCACGGCGGACTGATCGCATCCGGCTTGGCAGTGCCAGACGACACCGCCGTTGTCACCGATGTCGATGCAGAGGCTCGGGTTCCGATCATCATGCGCCGGGCACCGGCAGGTCCAGCCATCGCCCGATGGGCGCGGTTCGTATCCGTGGTCGCGCAGGGCCGCGAGGAGTTTGTTGGTGGGGCCCGTCATGAACCCACCGCCTTCCGAATGCGGTCGCCCGCGCCGGCCTGGGTTGGGCAGTTCGCCGTGACCCACGCTGCGACTTCGGCGGGAACAAACATGATCGCGCGACCGACTCGCCGGTGCGGCAGGGCGTTGCGATTCACCAACAGCCAGACGGTCCTCTCGCCGAGTCCGGTCAGCCGGCACCCGGCGCGGATACCGCGCAGCATCATCGGGGTTGGGGCTTCGGGCGGGGTCGTGTTCATCGGCCGCCCCCAGACTGGCCATCTGCTCGCCGCGCGTCGGTTGCGTTCAGTTCATGCCGCAGCATCGCGAGCGTGTATTGCCCGTAAAGGCGCAGCCGCCCGGCCGTCGCGGCGGGGCGGATGTGTCGTCTGGTGCGTAGCAGGTACGTGACACGGTGCAGGGGAACGCCAAGGTCGGCGGCGAGCACGCCGGGCGTACGCAGTTTGGGAATCGGGTCCTTCATGATCCGGGCTACTCCAAAACGGTCTGCAACACGCAGCCGTTTCAGTTACCCGCGTGCGCCCGGGCGCACCCAAGATCAGGTAGATTCTCCGAAGGAAACCGATCAAGCCTGCGCCCGGAGTGCGCCCGGGCGCACCTACGCCAGCTTGTGCTGCTTCACTGTGCGGGGACGTTTGCCGGGCTTGTCGGGTTCTAGCGGGCTTAGTTCTTGATCTAGGTTCTGCTCGTTGAGGGTCGCCACCAGCGATCGACGTTCATCGTCGTTCAGGGCGTTCAACCTCGCCCGCTCCTTCGGCTTCGCGTTTTGGATTAGCAGATTCATCGCCGTTTCCACGTCATCCTCGGGTAGGACGTCGGAAGGCGACGGCTCGGTTGTCTGCTGAGTGCGCTCTCGATCAGCCGCGCCGAGGTCCGTCGCTTTGGGTGCGGACTTGGCACCTTTGCTCAGGTTCTTCCATGCTTTCAGACCGACCGTCTTTGCGATCGCTTTGCGGATCGTTCGCTCTTCGCATCCCATCTCCCTCGCCAACGCGCGGCCTGTGGTGAAGAGTTCGCCTCGGTCGCGCTTCGCCAGCAGTTTTCCCTGGACACTCTTCCAATCGGTACCCGTCCCGCCGACGCCGTTCTTGTTGCGAGCTTCCATCGACGCCAGAGCTTTTTCCGCTGCTGCCGCGGCCGCCAGGTTGATCGTTTCAGTGTTCGCAGCCAAGACAGCCGCTTCTGGAGCTGTTGGTACAGCCAGTCCGCGGACTTCCAGCAAGGCCAGAACCTCATCCCGCGATCGTGTGGAACGCCCCTTCATCTCCTCCAAGCTCGCGGCAACGTCGTCGCTCATCCGAGGGGCGGGCGGGTGGGAGCTGGAGTCTGGATCTGAACCCCCTCCTCCAGCCTTGATCATGGTTCCGGAGTTCGCTTTGGCGTCTTCAACCACCTGCTTCCAGGCCTTTTTCTCCCGCTTGCGATGATCTGCGATCAGTTGGTTGCAGCTGTTGAGGAAGAACTCCTCAGGTCCGGTGAGCGCGTACTCGCGACCTCCAATCTTCATTCTGTTGCGAGCGATGAAGCGCTCGACCTTCCGGACTTCCCTGCTCACACGTCCTGGAGCTTCTGATAACTCGAACAGCTCACCCTCCGTCAGCGTGCGCAGAAGCTGATCACAGGCGAGCGCGGCCTCCTGTGCGTCACTCAGATGTCCGAGTTGCCTGAAGCACGATTGGAGACGGTCACGGATGTTCTCGATGACATGCAGCAGTGGGTGCGGAAAGAACTCCACCATGGGTGGCGACTCGGGCCACACCAGAGCACTGGCAAGTCGCCAGTAGCGGTTTAGCATTTGGAGTGCGCGAGCAGGCTCGGCGAAGTCCTTCACGGCGGTACCCGTTGGGCATCTGCAAGACTCCACCATCAGTTTGGCGAGCCGAGATCGTTGTGCTTGAACCGACGGTGAGGCCGTCGTCTGGCAAGTGCTGTGTGTTGTCTCGACCAGTTTCCGAATGCTGGCGTCCGAGTCCGCCGGCTTGGCCATCCCAGGGTGTGCCATCAGCGACGCACTCATGAGGCTACCGAATCGATAGGGAACGTCCATTTCGAGGAGCTCAGGAGCGTTCATGAGCTCTCTTACAGGCTCTAGTCCTGGCAAACTCAGCTTAAGTTTGGCATGGAGAAAGAGTTCGGTAATCCAAGCCTTGTGATCGACTTCTGGCATCGCGTCTGGGTAGTCGCGGGCGACAAGAAGAAGATCTCGCATGACCATGAAGAGGACGACCAAATCCGCCACGGTCTCCGGGTCCGGTCTCGTGACCTCTGAGGTTCCTCCAGCCGACGTCTCCGCGCGCGTCGGCGTGGCCAAGTCCACGCACAGCGATTTGATGCGAGAGATCAGCGAATCAAGGGTGGAGAGGTACGACCATGGCACCACGACGTCGGTGTGCCAAGCGGCGAAACCTCCTGGGCGTGCGGCCGCGCTGGCGTCCTTCACCAGTTCGATCGCCGGACCTCCGGGGCCCGTCTCGGTCAGCGCACGGCACGAACTCAGAATTGCGTCGCTGGACCGCTCCATGTACCAGTGCGACCCGTCGTCAATTGACCAGAATGTCCGCTTCGTGCTCTCACCTGAGAGGTCAGTCACTTTCGCATCCGCCACGCTGGGAGTCTGTCCTGCGCCGGGACCGAACCTCCCCATTGCTTCCTTCGCGTAGCGTTCCAGCACGTCACGGTGGTTCCACAGGAACTTGCCGTCCGACTCGCTGGCCTCGACCATCTCAGTCCAGCCTCGGATCTCTTCCCGAGACACTCGGTCGTTCAACCAAGGACGGTTTCGTAGCGCCATGGGGTTCCCGCTGCACGCCCTCCCCCAGAACAGGAACCAGAGTCGATGGTGTTCGATGGCATTCAGCAGGTTGTTCACAAGTTGCAGCGCGGGCGACGGGGCCGACGAACGTCCCGTCGCCGAGCCGCTTTTCAACTCGCGTTGCTCGACGACAGGCCGCAGTTCTGCGGCGAGCCGTGCCAAGTCCAGCGCGCAGATACCGATACGAGCGACGGTCGGGTCTCTGGTCGAGTAGTCCTCACATCCAAGAGAAGACCCGATCGACTCCGCCCTCGCAAGCTCACGCATGGCGAGCGTGAATTGCGTGACCGATAACGTCGATCGCTCCACGAGAACCAGTGGTAGCGCATCGTCGCCACGATCGACGCGATACAGGTCCGCGACGGCCTCAGCCAAGGCACGGCCTGAGATGGCGGCGACAACCGCACCGCTCAATGGCAGCACGCGGCTCGTGTCGCCGAAGTGAACTCCGGTCTCTGCGATCAGAACGAGA
This sequence comes from Phycisphaerales bacterium, assembly GCA_040399065.1. GTDB lineage: Bacteria > Planctomycetota > Phycisphaerae > Phycisphaerales > UBA1924 > JBBASU01. Next base: position 49,540 of record JBBASU010000004.1, read on the forward strand.
ATCTGGTCTTTCGTCGTAACCCCGCCTGATGGCAGCCCGCTGCGGTCTCTCGCCTCGATCATCGCCTCCCAGCGGTCCGCACTCCTCGCGTACTCCGCTCGCAAAAGCACCGTCTTCGATGCCGGCGGGTCGTAGACCCCGGGGTCCGGGTCGTCGTACAGAGCCAGCTCAGAGATCGCTTCGTCAAGCAGCAGGTGTTCGTGCGGGGGTAGATCGTCCGCGGCCTGCAAGCCGAATGTACACGCTCCAGTTGTTGCGTACTCCTTGGCAAACAAGGTGCAAAGCACTTCGGCAGTGGCTCTGGTGCGAGCGAGATGGAACACGGTCGATGGCGTCGCCGCTGCACCCGGTCCGATAAACAGATACGTGGGATCACTGGGTGGAGAGGAACCCAAAGCATGCTCGAGGAGATCGGCCATCGCCGTCTTGGCGGCGGTGACCATCTCGGAAAGCCAGGATGGGCTCCGCCCATTCTTGGGGTACTCGGAATCACGAAGATCCAGAGTCACCGCCAACTCGTGGGGCGTCAGCTCCGTCTCAGCTCTGTACGAGAATTCCCGCCGAACATTCCGTTCAGCGTTCACGGCCGACCCATGCTGGTGCTCTAACCGTGCCACCACGCGTTCAGCCATCGCTTTGGAGGGCGCTGCCAGCAGTGGATACGTTGCGGTAGAGGCTCCATGCTCGGAGCGCTCTTCAGCGACCGAGGTCACGTGCACGTGAGAGACGGTGATGAAGACGATCCACTTGCTCATCAGACTCGCCGGCTCCGGTCGGAGACCTGAGGTTCCGACTCACAAGTCTACGGGGATCGCTCTAGCGGAATCGGATCAGAGCAATCGCAACACTCCCCCAGAGCCTGGCCTTCAGAGTCGTCGTGAGAGTTCCTTGGGTGGTTAACCCACCGGATTGGCGTGAACTTTGACCACCGGCGGAGTTTGATCGGACGCTGCCATTTGTCTCCAGGGATCGGTCCGAGCGACAACCCGCGAGGCCATCGCGTGCCTCTTGGCGCCCATCATCTCTGGGCTGAGTCCAGTGAATCTCTGGCAAAGCGTGCCGGAGTAATTTGGGACTTGGGTGTAGCCGGAGGCCAGACGGACTCCGTTCGCCCGGTCTGAGCCCGTTCTGGGGCCGCCACGAATCGCTGAGGGTGATTCGAGCGACCGCTCGGCTTGATTTCCGAGCTCCAAAGTGAGCTGCATCACCAGCTGAGGCCGTGACCACTTTCGACACTGCGGAGTACTTCTGGGTGGCCGTGAACTGTGGCGTTGGAAATCCAGCGGCGACCACCCTGGACACTAAGCGTTCAACCGCCATGGGTGAATGGAAATTGCACCCTGTCGGTTGTGCTGATCTTGGGCTGAAACAGGCGACCGAGGGCGATTGAAAAAACCATTGAAAAAATCAGTCGCTGCACGGGCGGCGGAGGTCGTTGCTCGCGATGTCGGCGGTTTTCCCTTACACTCGCGGACTCGATGCCCGCAGCGGCGTAGCTTTGGCCGGTACTGCGGGCATGATGGGGCATGATGGTGCGTGGTGGGTGGTGAGGGCCGCAGCGTGTTTTGGGCATCGTGTGCTGGAACTGTGCTCGGGAGTTTGGCGTGGCGAAGCAATCGACGGCGAGAACCGGGTCTTTGAGGTGCACGGTCCGGAGATTTGGGACGTGGTGCAAAGCCTGTCCTATCCAACACCGGAAGCGTCCATCGAACGCGGGACCCGAGTTCGGCCGCTACAGCGGACAAACAGAGCCAAAGTGGGGGAGTTGTGTGACGTGAGCGTGATCGACCTCGACAACCTACTCAGGACTCGACTGATTGTGGCCCGCGTCGGCGAAATGGATCTCGCCCGGTGGTGGGACACCAAAGGGATGCTCGGGAAGACCGGACGCCTTGCGGTGAGCCGCGGTCTGCCCAAGACACACCGCTTCGCGCAGGCCCGGGCAGTGTTCGCAGTGGCACGGGCTCGATGCCGGGATGTTTACAGCCCGCCGGACGGAGTCACGCTTTGGGATCTGCCAGCGGAAATCGAGAGCGCCTTTGACGAGCGGTGGCCGTTGTGGATCGAGAATCAGCCAGCTTGGCGGCCGTTCTTCGATGCTCTAGAGGCGACTCCCGGAGATGATCTTGTCGGCGCGTTTGCGAGGGTCGCACCATTGCCCGCCGCCACACTCGATGCAGCCAAGCGAATGAAGCGAGCGGCAGACCAGAAGGCGGTCCCACTTGGTGAAGTTCCTGCGGTGACCGATGAGCTTGTGTCGCAGCTCGCAGTTGGGTTCAGCAAGGGCGAGCCGGGCCGCGTCGCGGTGCCGTTCGCCAAAGTCAGGAGGGCCGGATGAGCGATCGAACTCGCCCATCCTCCTTCCTAGCTACAAAGGGGCTTTTCCCCGAACAGATGTACCGCGCGTTTCAAAAGTGGGACATCGCAGCCCCGGTTGACGAGAACGTGAGAGTTCTCCGCACGACCAACACTGTCGGCGGGCCGAGCCTTGGATGGCTCAAGGACTTCGGGAAGATCATCCTTCGACGCTTCGGCGACGATGGCCCACCCGCGGCTCTGGTTGAGCTCGCTCAGCAGGGATGCGATCTGTCGGTCTGGAAGCCCCTGTTGCTGTGGCACTGTGCCGAGGCGGACACTCTGCTCCGCGCCTTCCTTGCCGAGTGGCTCTTCGAGCAGCACCAGCGAGGCATCGTGCGTGTTACGCGCGAAGCGGTGGAAGAGTTCCTCCGCCTCCACCTTGCCGCACTCGATCAGGAGCCGTGGAGCGACAGCAACATAGAGCAATCCAGTTCCGGATTGCTTCGCACCGCCGCCGTTTCTGGCCTTCTCACCGATGGCCGCACAAAGAGCTTCACCGGCTATCACCTACCCGAGCCTAGCTTCATGTACCTCGCTCATCTCCTTATGCATCGGTATGCGAGCAGCGGAAGAGCCGTGGCAGATCCGGGATGGCGGCTCTTCATGATGACGCCCGCCGTGGTCGAGGGTGAACTGCTTCGACTGCATCAGATGCACCGCCTCCAGTTCCACCGCGCCGGCACGATTGTCGAGCTCCACCTGCCCTGCAGCTCAGAGCGAGAGTTCGCAAGGAGGATGCTCGCATGAGTGATTGGCAGACCCGTCTAAGCGACACACTCGAACCGTTGTTGTCCGTCCCAGACCCGCGGCGGACCGCGTTCTCTGCGTACCACGACATGCCCTACGCGATCTTCCATTATCCGTCAGAGGAAGAATTCGCGCTGAGACGCGAGCTCGGGATGCTGCGTACAAGGCTGACCCAGAAGGGCAAGCGTGTGTCTGTGATCTCCCTCGCCGAAGTGGTCTGTGAGCTGATCAAAGACGACATGCCCATCGAAGCGATCGCAGAGGCGGAGCGTGACTCCGGGATCGAAAAGCTCGTTGAACAGCTGCACTCGTATCTCTTTGAGTCCAAGCCCTTGGCAGACGCAGTCATCCAGCGAATTCCGGCAGATGCCGATCCGTGCCGCGACGTGCTGTTCTTCACTCGTGTGGGCTTTCTTTTCCCCATCTACCGCACCTCGGCGCTCGTCGAACACCTACACGGCCGACTGAGAATCCCAAGCGTGCTGTTCTTCCCGGGGTCGCTTGCTGGACCGGCGGGCCTGTGCTTCATGGATGTCTTCCCCCCAGAGCATAACTACCGACCTCGCATTTTCTGAATTGAGCCAAACGATCCCTAATCGCGTGAGCACGTCATGACCACGATTCAACAGCTCTTTGACCGCGACATCTCACGACAGATCCAAGAGGTCATCAAAGTTGACCAACAGGATGATGCCGTCGTCATCAGCGAGATCGAGGAGTACGTGGCAACCGACGCGATCAAACGCTCGTTCGCCTCCGTCCTTGAGGCCTACGCCGAGGTGCCCAACAAGCCGAGCGATCGGATGGCGGTTTGGGTCTCCGGCTTCTTCGGTTCAGGCAAGTCGAGTTTTGCGAAGCTGCTGGGTGCCGCCATCGGGAATCGGGACCTCAGTGGCACGGGCGCATCTATGCGAGTCGCAAGGAAATTTGCCGACGACAAAGACAACCGGGTAACGGTGGTGCTCGAACGCATCTCGCAGAGGATGCCGACGGAAGTGGTCATCTTCGATCTCGCCACTGATGCCGGCGTCCGCAACGCCAATCAGAAACTCACCGAGATCATCTACCGACAACTCTTGGAACACTTGGGCTATGCAAAGGACCTCGACCTTGCTGAGCTTGAGATCAACCTTGAAGAGGATGGGCGCCTGAAGGCCTTTAGGGAAGCGTTTCAGCGACAGACAAAGAAGAGCTGGGATGAGCGCAAGTCGATGACGGCGTTCGCGATGAGCGAGGCATCCCGCGTCATGCACGAGCTAGATCCCCAAACCTATCCGTCCGCAGACTCTTGGTCGAAGGCCGCACGCAATCGCTTCGACATCAGTCCCAACAGCCTCTCCAAGCGGTGCATTGAGCTCACAAAGCGGCGTCGCGGGGACAAGCAGCTCGTTTTCGTGATCGACGAGGTGGGGCAGTTCGTGGCCCGCGACCCCAACAAGATGTTGGACCTGCAGGGAATCGTGCAGGCGCTCGGTCGTGATGGTCAGGGCAAGGTGTGGTTGATCGTCACATCACAGGAGCGGCTGAACGAAATGGTCGGCGCCTTGGACGACAAGCGGGTGGAGCTCGCTCGCTTGATGGACCGCTTTCCTGACCACCTCCGCGTCCACCTCGAACCATCCGACATCACGACAGTCACCAGCAAGCGTGTACTTTCCAAGAATGCGGAGGGCGAGACGACACTCCGAAAGCTCTTCGAGGATCATCGTGGCCGCCTCTCGCACTGTGCCCAGCCGCAGGCCGCCGTGAAACTAGACGAACTCACCGCCGACAGCTTCATCCGGCTCTATCCACTGGTGCCATACCAGATCAAGCTGATCATCGACATCGTGTCAGGCCTCCGCACGCAGGGCGGGGCCATCACGCACGTCGGCGGCGCGAACCGCACCGTGATTAAACTCTCTCAACAACTGCTCACCAATCCCCAGGTGGGCCTAGCCGAGCAGCCGGTCGGCCGCCTGGTCAGCCTTGACCACGTCTTTGACCTCGTTCGTGGCAACATCCCGAGCGAGATCCGCGAGAAGATTGATCGGATCTCCACCCAAGTGGACCACAAGCTGGCTCAGCCGGTTGCCAAGGCGATCTACCTGCTCCAACTCGTGCCGACGATCAAACGCACCGCCGAGACGCTGGCCGCCGTGCTGCACCCGGCGGTCGATGCCGACTCGCGGCAGAGCGAGGTCAACGAAGCGCTTCAGGCTCTTGAGAAAGCCCACCAAGTCCGCAAAGGTGACGACGGATACCGCATCCCATCGCCCAGCGAAGACGATTGGGAGAAGCAACGTGCCGGGCTTTCGCCCAAGAACGCTGACCTCGCCAAGATCATCGGTGACCAGGTCGAACTCCTTTGGCAGCCCGTGCCGACGCACGAGTTTGAGGACACCCGCGTGTTCAAGGCCGGCCTCAAGCTCAACGGCCGCGACCGTGTTGAGGGCGATCTGACGTTTGAGGTCTACACCCACCCGAGGGATCAGTACTACGACGAGCGCCTTGGCGAGGCCCGCCGCAGCAGCCAGGCTGATCGCAAGTCTGTGTTCTGGGTCGTGCCCCTTTCCAGCCGGATCGACAAGACGGCAGAGGAGATGTTCCGGTCTCAGGAGATGAGCACGCGGAAAGCCCGCAGCGTCGCCACGGAGGCAGAGATCAAGCTCTTGGGCGAAGAGAAGCGCCGGCTGCAGACCAATCAGGATGAACTCAAGCGCCTGGTGCGAGAAGCCTTCACCACTGGGGCCATCTACTTCCGCGGCAACGACCGCAGCGCCGACCAGAACGAGACGGATGTCGGCAAGATCGCCTCGTCTCGCATGAAGGATGCGCTTCCCGAGGTCTTCGAGCGCTTCAAGGACGCCGCGGCCCGTGTCCAGAAGAAGGACATCGAATCCCTGCTTACCAGCGAGAAGCTGCAGGGCTTACCCGCCATCTACACGCAGCTCAAGCTCATCCGCACCGACAAGAACCGCGGCATCATCAACGTCGAGCAGCCCCCGCTACAGGATGTCTTGGCCAAGATCGAGAGCGTGGCAAACTACGGCAACCAGGCCACGGGCAAGATGCTCGAGAGCGACTTCGCCAAAGACCCCTTTGGGTGGGACTTTGAAATCGTCAAGCTCTTGACGCTGTGCCTGCTCCGCGCCGGCAAGGTCGTGGCGGTGTCGCAGGGCCGGACGATTGAGTCGGTCCCGTCGGACGAGGCTCGCGATCTCTTCACTGCCAACCCCAAGTTCCGCGCCGCCAGCTTCCGGCCCAAGAAGGCCATCGACGCGGAGCAACTCACCACCGCCGCCGACAATTTCAAGTTGACCTTCGGCAAGGATGTCCCCGAACTCACGGCCTCTGCCATCGCCCACGCAGTCCGCGACGCGGCGGGACAGAAGGAGGATGACCTCTCCGAAGTCCGCACCGCCCTCACAGCGGACGCCCTCCCCGGCGGCGATGTGCTGGCCGGCGCCTTGAGCCAGATCAAGGCACTCCGCACGGGGTCTGAAGAGGATGTGGTCCAGGCGTTCAACACAAGCCACAACACGATCAAGGAAGCCATCGACCGTGCCGCAACGCTGAAGGGCAAACTCACGGAGCCCAACCTTGTGGCGATCCGGAACGCTCGTGCCGCGGTGTCCTCCATGTGGCCTTTCCTTGACGGAGAACCCGACACCGAGCAGCCGCTGCGGGAGAGCGCTCTGCGTCTGGGCGACCTGCTCAAGCGAGAAACGTTCTTTGAGGAGATCCCGGCGATCTCGCAGGCAGCCGCGGCGATCCGTGAGGCCTATTCCCGCAAGTTCCAAGCTGCAACGGCCGCTCGCGTAGCGGCGTACTCGTCGGCGCTGACTGAACTGAAGGCCGTGCCGGGCTGGGTGGATCTTTCCCCCGAGCAGCAGGCTCGCATCGGTGGCGTGCTCGAATCGCTCGCCAAGCCCGAGACTTCCGAAGTGATGCCAATCGTTCAGATACGGTCGGATACAGATGCCTGTTCCTCGCGGTTGGCGGCCGCCATCCGCGAGGTGAACACCATCATCGAGGGCGAGCGTCTCGTCACCGTCAAGAGCACCAAGTACTTCTCCAAAGCCATCGAGAATCCCGAACAGCTCAATGCGGCACTCGACTCGCTGCGTCAGGATTGCGAAGCCGAGCTCGGCCGCGGCAAGAAGATCCTGATCCAGTAAGCCACGCCACATGAACGAACCATCCACGCCCCCAGCCAGCCTCTGATCCCGCAAAACGACTGATCGACATGGACCAAGCCACCCGCAACAGCCTGCAGAACGCCACGCAGCAAGCCCGCCGCTTGCTGGAGCGAGAGATCACCGAGCAGCTCGAAGGCACCTTCGATGTACTGCCTAATGGCACCATCGCGGACAAGCCCGGCAAGCACCTGGATGCCTCGCAGCGGCTGGTCCGTACCAAGATCGTTGAGTCCATCCGTCACCGCGCCGGCGGCAGCGCGAAGGCAGACATGCTCGCCGACGCCGTCGCCGACTACGTGCGTGAGGCGGCGTTCACGATCCTGAACCGCTACATCGCCCTGAAGATGCTCGAGGTTCGCGGTCTTGTTCAACAGTGCGTCACCAAGGGCGATCAGTCCAGCGGTTTCAAGGAGTTCGGTTTGGCCGCGACGGGCCTGGCCCAGCTTCCCGACAAGGGATACCGGCTGTATCTCGAATCGCTCTTCGATGAGCTCTCGACCGAGGTCAAGATCCTCTTTGATCGGCACAGCGATGCATCGCTCCTGTGGCCGCGCCGTCAGGCGTTCGATGGCTTGCTGGAGATTCTGAACGCGGACGACCTTGGCTCCGTCTGGAAGGAAGACGAGACCATCGGTTGGGTCTACCAGTACTTCAACAGCCAGGAGGAACGCCGAGCGATGCGTGATGCATCACAGGCGCCGCGGAACAGTCGCGAGTTGGCCGTTCGCAATCAGTTCTTCACGCCTCGCTACGTCGTCGAGTTCCTGGCCGACAACACGCTCGGTAGGACTTGGTATGAGATGCGGCGCGGGCGTACCTCACTTGCCGAGAAGTGCAGGTATCTGGTTCGCCGCCCGACCGAGATATTCCTCGGTGATCCACAACTGGCCGCTCGGCAACTGATGGGCAAACCGGAAGAGGGTGATCGCCACGAGGTCCCGGCGACGGTGTCAGCGGCTTTCAATGGCAATCTGAGCAAGGCAGTCGAGGAGGAGATTGGTACATACCGATGGTGGGTGGGGCTCGCAATCCCGCCTGATCAATACGAGAAAATCACCGGGCAGCCTCTTACTCAACTCGATGACTATCCCCTCGTCAGCGACGTGCTGGAAGCTATTCGCGAGCGCCCAAATGCGCCCGAGCTCACGAATCCCATTCGCCTGTGGGCGGCGTTGAGTCACATGGCACTCACTAGCAGCGGTGGCCCTTACGCCGTCGAACCGAGCCGCCTTCTCTGGGATGCGCTCAAACGCGCCCATGAGATCGACTCGACGCGGAAGCAGTCACAAGAAGAACTGCGGAGGCAGCCAGTGCTCGTGGCGTTCCGCTGCAAGAAGGACCCCCGCGACCTCAAGATCCTCGATCCAGCGTGCGGCTCGTCGCATTTCCTAATCTACTGTTTCGACCTGCTCTTGACTATGTACGAAGAAGCGTGGAGCGACGGCACGTCACCGGCGTCACAAGTCACCGGTCAGACATTGAAGCACGATTACCCAACGATTGAGTTGCTCCGTTCTGCCGTGCCAGGTCTCATCCTGCGCCACAACCTGCACGGCATCGACATCGACGCTCGCTGTGCTCAGATCGGCGCGTTCGCCCTGTGGATGCGTGCCCAGCGTTCGTACAACGACTTCAACATCCCGAAGGACCATCGCCCGGCCATTCGCAGGTCAAACATCGTTGTGGCCGAGCCAATGCCCGGCGAGGACGATCTGCTGAAGGACTTCCTGCGCGATCTGCGTGAAGATCGTCTGGAGTCGATCATCCGGGGAGCACTCAATGTGCCCGCGGGCAAGACCGTGCGTGCGACCGCTGCAATGGCGGACAGTTTGTGCGATCTGGTCCAGACCGTCTGGAACAGCATGAAGCTTGCGGGTGAAGCGGGCAGTCTGCTCCGTATTGACAAAGAGTTGGAAGCCGCCATCGTCACGGGTCGGAGCAAATGGGAGGAAGCGCCGCTCTTCCGAATCAGTCAGCAGGGTTCTGACGGGGCTGAGAGAACATCACTGGTGCGCGAGCTGCCTGGCGAGGGAGCTGATTTCTGGAGCAAGTCCGAGACGCTGGTTATTCATGCCCTGCGCGGCTTCGCAGGCAACGCGACCCAAACGGTCGCCGCGACGTTCCGGCGCGGGCTCTTCGCCGACGACGCAGCTCGCGGCTTAGCGTTTATAGATATCTGTCGTCAGCGGATGGATGTGGTGCTGATGAACCCTCCGTTCGGCGCCGGCGCGGTCGGCAGCAAGCGGTACATTGAACAAACATTTCCTCTGACGAAGAACGATCTCTACGCGGCGTTCGTCGAACGAGGCATTCGCTGGCTGAACGGACGGGGCATGCTCGGAGCCATCACGTCCCGTACTGGGTTCTTTCTCTCAAGTTTCCAAAAGTGGCGGGAGGAGATCTTGCTCAAGGAGGCTCCGCCGACCGTACTTGCGGACCTCGGGAATGGCGTGATGGATGCTGCGCTAGTTGAAGCCGCTGCGTACTGCCTCGCGAAGCGGTCGGGGGGTGATTCATGAAGACTCGGTTCATCCGCCTCCTGAGCGTCGAGAACAAAGAGCAAGCCCTACTGCAAGCAGTAGGTAGCCATGCTGGCCCCGAAGAGACCTCTGTGTTTGAGGTTGACGCGAACGACTTTCGACGTGTGCCTGGTTCGCCGTTTGCGTACTGGGTGACTGACGATCTGCTCAGACTGTTCGCGGACTTGCCTCCGCTCGACTTTAGCCCACGGACCGCGAAGCAAGGCATGGGGACGAGCGATGACTTCCGCTTCGTCCGAAACTGGTGGGCTGTCAGTGCTTCAGGTTTCCGTACTCGTTGGTTCCCGTTCGCAAAGGGCGGAGCGTTTTCTCGCTTCTACGCAGATGTCAACCTCCTCGGCAATTGGTTGGCAGACGGCGTAGAGGTCTATGCATCGGGTGCGACTGTACGGAACGCAGGGTTCTATTTTCGCCCAGGATTGACATGGAGCGATCGAACAACAAAGCTGTTTTCTGCTCGCATCTGGCCTGCTGGGGGTGTGTTCTCGGTCAAAGGGTCAGCCGGGTTCTTTCCGGGTGACGAGTTCTTCGCGCTCGGCCTGCTAAACAGCCTTGCATTCAACCTGTTTTTGTCGATTTTGGTTGGTGCTGGCGATGCAGCCGCTCGTTCATACCAGATTGGCGTGATCTCTGTCGTTCCTTGGCCCCGATCGTGTGAGGTGGTCGCCCGGGCCGCGCGGCGGGGGTGGTCGATCAAGCGCGACCTCGATACGAGAACGGAGACTTCGCATGCGTTCTTCCTGCCGGCCATCCTACAGGTTAGCGGCGCGACGCTGGGGGAACGTGTCACCAACTGGGTAGCGAAAACGGCGAGCGCCGAAAGGGAGTTGGCCACGCTTCAAGCCACGATAGATGATCGCTGCTTTGAGTTGTACGGCATTAGCGATGCCGATCGTCGATCAATCAATGAGGGCTTTGGCGAAGCAGGTTCAATAGATGGGGCGGCCGGAGGCGAATCGCAGGCGGAAGCAGTTGATGAAGAGGAAGGGGAGGACATTGACGGTGGTGTCACGATCAACCCAAATCTGCTAACGACTGAGTTGGTGTCTTGGACCATGGGTATTGCGATGGGCCGCTTCGACGCGCGTCTGGCGGCCGGAGATCAGCAGGCCCCTGTTGAGCCTAACCCATTCGATCCGCTCCCGGCGTGTTCACCGGGAATGCTCACCGGCGAGGGCGGGGTGCCGCTCACTGCGCCGCCCACCGGCTATCCGATCGCGTTCCCCGCGGACGGTGTGCTGGTGGACGATCCGGGGCACACGCGCGACGCAAACTCCGCGGTGCGCTCGGCATTCGAGGTTGTCTTTGGCACAGACGGGGACGCTCGTTGGCGCGAAGCGGGGGAGATCCTCGACCCTTCAGGCCACGACCTGCGGGCATGGCTATCCCGCCAGTTCTTTGAGTGGCACATTGCGCGGTACTCAAAGAGTCGCCGCAAGTCCCCGATCTATTGGCAACTCGGAATACCTTCAGGACGCTATTCGGTCTGGCTGTACGCCCACCGTGTGACCAAGGATCGGCTGTTTCAGGTACTCAAAGACGTTCTTCGGCCCAAACTCACGCAGGAACAGGGCGTTCTCGAACGTTTCAAGCAGGAAGCTGGTGCTATCCCGACCCAGAGTCAGCGTAGGGCGATCGAGTCTCAGGAAGCCTTTATCGCGGAGCTCAAGACGTTCGTCGACGAGGTCGCTCGTGTCGCTCCGCTTTGGGCTCCGGACCTGGATGACGGCGTGGTGATCTGTCTAGCTCCTCTCTGGCGTCTATTCCCGCAATGCAAAGCATGGCAAAGGGAGTGCAAGCGCGTCTGGGACGCGCTGGTGGCAGGCGACTACGACTGGACGCATTTGGCGATGCACATCTGGCCCGAGCGCGTGGTTCCGAAATGCCAGTCGGACCGCAGCCTCGCCATCGCCCACGGGCTCGAAGAGGTGTTCTGGGAGCAGGACGACAAGGACAAGTGGGTGAAGCGGAAGCCGCCGGAGGCCACAGGTAAGACGGGTTGGCAACCGACCATCGAACGCCTTGTTGCCGAGCGAACCAGCCGTCAAGTAAAGGATGCCCTGGCAAACCTGCTCGCCGCACCCACGGCAGAGGGCGGCAGCAAGCGGGGTCGCAGAAGTCAGGCTACGACCGAGTCGGCAGCGAACGGCGAAGCCGCACGTGCCGGCACGAAGCGCAGAGGGAAGACCGCGAAGGCGCGTGATGAATCCGAGGAGCTGTTCTGATCCACACACTCATGCCCAACATGACCTCCTCTAACCCGTTCCACGAATACCTCGCCGCCCGATTGGCCGAGAAGGTGGCCAAACATCGGCTGGCGGTGTGGTATGACCCACGCGAAGAGTTCCGCGGCTTCATCGCCGAGCTGCGCGGGCAGGCTGAGATCACGGCATGCACGGCGGAGACGGTCACGCTCGGAACAGGCCAAGTTCGGTTAATCTGCAAGAACGGTTCGCTCTTCGAAGCCAAACTGGTTGCCGAGCCCTTTGTCAGCGGAGAGAGCGTGGAACCGCTGCTGGTCTATCTGCCCGGCGAGCAAGTCGATCAACCCACGCTCAACGTGCTCTTGGAACTGGAGAAGGCCGGAACACCCATCGAGTGGAAGCTGGCCCAGATGGCGCGGCACTGCCTGCAGGAGTTCATTTCACCGGATCAGATCGACCAGGTGCTCAAGGGCGAAGGCTCAATCACCTACGCGGACATCGTGAGCGTGCTGGCCAGGCTGCAGGACTCGGGCGGCGGCAAAGGGGGCTCACGAGGCGGTGGTGGCAGCGGTTCCATTCTCGACGCCATCTTCCCGTCTGCCCGCACCCACGCCGAGCAGTTGGTCGCGTGGCTGGCCACGGCATCGTCGGACTCTGTCATCGAGAACAAGGGCGGCCGCGGCGAGATCTTGAGGCTTGCGGATAAGCTCGGCCTCGCGCCCGATCTCTCGGTCGGGCTCGACAAGCTCCGCCTCGAAACGGCCAGGCACGTGCTCGTCGGCGAGTTCGTGCTGGACCTGAAGGGTGATCGGCCGCCGTCCACGGCGCTCGTCTTGCCTCCCAAGAACGTTGAGCAGGAGAAGCTGCTCCGCCAGACTGCGGACGCCTTCCGCCGCGGGCACGGTGATCAGTACGAAGCGACGGCTGACCAGATCGAGGCTGAGTTCCAACTCTCCTCCGCCGGCGTCACCGCCGAGTGCATGGGCAGCATTGACACCTTCAGGTTTGAGGAAAAGTCGCTCCTGAGCCACGCAGGGCTTCTGGTGGCGGACGGCCGCTTTGCCGAGGCCGCGGATGTGGTAACCACGCACGCCCGGAGCTTCTGGGCAGATCGCGATGCCCGCCGCCAACAGCAGTGGGAGGCCTGCGGCCGCATGGGAGCGCTTGGGCAGGAGGTGGCCCGCGTTCGAGCCGCCCTCCCGCCGGCGAGCGCCGGTCCGAGCTTTTGGTTTCGCGGCTATGCCAACCTTCAGTCCGGGCCGCAATCGGGCTGGTTCAAGGTGGACACGCTCTACCGGCAGCTCCAGTCACACCTGGCATCAATGGCGGATGTGCCCGACTCCGAGGCCGCGCAGCACGCGGTGCTGAACGCGTACGACGAGCTGGCGGGCGAGATGACGGCGCGGTTCATGGGCGCGATGAAGGCGGCGTCCTGGCAGGTGCCGGGCGATGTGCTCCGGCAGCCGCAGGTGTTTGATGAGATCGTCTCCAAGCCAACGTCCGACGGAAGCCCGGTCGCCATGATCCTGGCGGACTCACTGCGGTACGAGATGGGCGTTGAACTGGCCGCATGGTTCAACGACGCCAAGTCCATCGAGGTGAAAGCGGCGGCCGCGGCGATCCCCACGATCACGCCCATCGGCATGGCGGCGCTGCTGCCGGGTGCGAGCCGCTCGTTTGATGTGGTGGATGGCGGCGAGAAGGTCGGTGCGAAGATCGAAGGCAAGGTCATGACCGGGCTGAAGGACCGGATGACCTTCCTGCAGGGCAAAGTTCCTGGCAGCAAGGACATCGAGCTTGACCAACTGCTAGCCATCACCGGGGCACAGCTCAAGAATCGCCTACATGGTGTGAAGTTGTTCGTGGTGCGGGCGCAGGAGATCGATCAGCTCGGTGAGAGCATGCAAACGACGCTCGCACGGCGCGTGATGGACACGGCGGTTGGCAACATCGCCCGTGGTATCCGCAAACTCGCCCAGAACGGCGTCTCTCGGTTCATCATCGTCGCTGACCACGGCCACATCTTCGGACGCGACAAGGACGAAGCCATGCGGATCGACCCGCCGGGAGGCCAGACGGTGGAACTCCATCGCCGCTGCTGGATCGGCCGAGGCGGCGTGACGCCGTCCGGCACGGTTCGCATCTCCGCCGCCGAACTGGGGCACGACAGCGACATCGACTTGGTGTTCCCTGTCGGCACGGGCGTGTTTAAGGCAGGCGGTGATCTCGCCTACCACCACGGTGGGCTGAGTCTTCAGGAGCTGGTGGTCCCGGTGATCGTACTGGAGCTTGCCGCGATGGCCGCCGCGCCGACCGCAAGCCTGACCGCCACGGTGCGCGACGTGCCGGCAAAGATCACCAACCGGGCGTTCCGCGTCACGCTGACACTCACTGCGAACGGGCTGTTCACCGAGACTGCTGTGAAGGTTCGGGTGTGGCTGGAACACAAGGGCGTTGAGATTGGCAGCGTTGGGCAGGCAATTGATGCCCAGTTCGACGCCGCGAGCAAGACCGTGAAGGTGGAGATCGGCAGGGCGGCCACTATCTTGATGCTGCTGAGGCGAGACGAAGCCAAGCAGGCACGCTTGGTGATCGAGGATGCCAACTCCCGTGCCAGTCTCTATCGGTCAGCCACCGACCTGCCCATCGACGTACTTTGAGCTTGGAGTTTCTTGAATGACCACCGCCCCGACCCCCAACCCCATCTCGACCGCCGACGCACCACCCCGCGATGCGCTCGACGACAAGCTCACACGCATCTTTGATGGCAAGGTCGTCCGCAAGGACCTCGTCCGCAAAGTGAAGGTCGGGGCCAACGTCCCGGTCTTCGTGCTCGAGTTCCTGCTCGGCAAGTACTGTGCGTCAGCCGACAACGCGGCGATCCAGATGGGTCTTCAGGTCGTGAACCAGACCTTGGCCGACAACTACATTCGGGCTGATGAGGCCATCCGCGCGCAGAGTCGCGTGAAGGAGGAGGGGAGGCACACGTTCCTCGACAAGGTGAAGGTGCGGCTCGTCGATTCGGAGTATTGGGCAGAGTGCGTGAACTTCAGCGACAGGTTCGTTCACATCCCCACGCAGTACATCCGGGACTTCGAGCGACTTCTGACGGGCGGAATCTGGGCCCAGGTGGACATGAAGTTTGAGTACGACGAGGAGAGCAAGGGCAAGCACCCGTTCTGGATCGAGCGAATGCAGCCGATCCAGATCGCCACATTCGACGTTGAGTCGTACAAGCGTCTGCGCCGCGAGTTCACAGCGGACGAGTGGCTTGATGTCGTCATCCGCACGATGGGTTACGAGCCCAGTGGAATGAACCGGCGGCTCAAGATGCTCTTCTGCGTCCGCATGATCCCACTGACCGAGCGGAACTTCAACATGGTGGAACTCGGGCCGCGCGGCACGGGCAAGAGCTACGCGGTTCAGGAGATCTCTCCGTACGGCGCGCTGCTTACCGGGCCGACCACCGTCGCCAACATGTTCGGCCACATGAGCGGCAAGCCCAAGGGCATGGTCACGATCTGGGATGTGGTGGCATTCGACGAGGTTGCCGACCTGGAGAACATGCCCAAGGAGGTCATCACCACGCTCAAGACCTACTGCGAGTCAGGTACCTTCCAGCGTGGCAAGGAGTCCGATTCAGGCGACGCGAGCATCGCCATGTTCGGCAACACCAATCAGCCGGTGGATGTGATGGTACAGACCGGCCACCTGTTTGAGCCGATGCCCGAGGTGATCCGCGACGACAAGGCGTTCCTTGACCGCATCCACTTCTATCTCCCAGGGTGGGAGATCCCAAAGATGCGGAATGACCTGTTCACGGATCACTACGGCTTCGTCGTGGACTACTTCGCCGAGGCGCTTCGAACACTCCGGAAGTATAACTACACCGAGTCGCTGGATCAGTACTTCGCCCTTGGCTCGCACCTCAATGCCCGCGATCGCAAAGCGGTCCGACGAACGGTGTCGGGCCTGATCAAGATCCTGCACCCCCACGGCGAACTGAGCCGCGACGAGATGCAGGAGATCGTGGAATTCGCCATCGAGGGACGACGCCGGGTCAAAGAGCAGCTCAAGAAGATGGCCCCGCACGAGTATCACCAGACCTCCTTTAGCTACCAGCTCAAGGAAACCGGGGAGGAACGGTTCGTCGGCGTGCCGGAGCAAGGCGGGCGCGACATGATCTCGGCCGACCCGCAAGCGCCGGGCTGTGTGTACGCGGCCACGGTCGATGGCACCGGCAACGCCGGACTGTTCCGCATCGAGGTGACGTCGTCACACGGCACCGGAAAGCTCAAAACGGCGGGCGGCTTGAGCGGATCACTGCGGGAGTCGGTCAATCGAGCGTTCGGATTCATGCTGTCCAAGAAGCAAGAACTGGGCCTCAGCCGCGAACTCGACGTGGCAGACCTCCACGTGGAGATCATCGACCTGCTGAACAACCGGGCGGAGGGCGACATCGGCATCGCCTTCTTCGTGGCCGCGATGTCAGCACTGCGGAAGGCTCCCGTGACCGCGGCAACTCTGGTCATCGGGGACCTGAGCATCCAGGGCAACATCAAGCCGGCGAAGTCGCTGACCGAGCCACTCCAGATCGGCAGGGACAACGGAGCAAAGCGGGCCTTGATCCCCATCGAGAATAAGCGCCAGTTCCTGGAGGTCAGTGCGGACATCGTGGAGCACGTTGACCCCGTCTTCTACGGCGACCCGCGGGCGGCATCGCTCAAGGCGATGAATCTGAGTTGAACTTCTCGCGATAAGGATTCCAAGCGCCCTTGGCGCACAACGTCCGGGCTAGGTTCTGTCTGACGGATCAGCTGGTGCGATAAAAATGAGATCACCATGGACGTTTTTGCACCGACGGTGCCCGCGAAAGACTGGCATCCTAACTTCCGCCACTTTCTGCGAAACGAGAGCGAACAGTTCCGGCGAGTCATCTCGGGCTGGGCGGATGGATTTCAGGATCGCGATGGCAAGTTCGTCCGTGAGTTCCAGACCACCATGAACTCCTCGTTCTGGGAGCTGTACCTCCACGCGGCATTGAAAGAGATTGGGTACGTGGTCGATTTCAAGCACGCGGCTCCCGATTTCGTCGCATCGATGCCATCCGGATCTGCCAGTTTTGAAGCGGTGATCGCGAGCCATGCGGATGGATTCGCTCCAGAGTGGGCTCGTGACTATTCGCCCGAGATACCAGAAAAGGTGGACCTTTACGAGTTGGTTCGCTTTAGCGCGATCAGGCTTGCCCAGGCCATCACCGCCAAGCACCGCAAGTACGTTGACTCATACGGCAAACTGTCCCATGTGGCCGGAAAACCCTACGTGATCTGTGTCGCACCCATGGATCAGCCGTTCTTCTTTCTGGCGAACGACAATGCACTGCGCCAAGTGTTGTACGGCTTCGACCGGCATCTGGTACTTCCGGATTCCAAGACGGGGGAGCTGCGACCAGTGGGCGTGTCACTAGTGGACTCCGTGACAAAGGACTCTGGGGCCGCGATTCCCGTTGGCTTCTTCCTAGACGATCGAATGAAGGAGGTGAGCGCCGTTCTCTTCAGCCAGACGTGGGCTGCGTGCAAAGTGCACGCACTGAGTGCAGACGATGGCCGCAAGGTCTTGTTCCGTGCAGTGCGATACCAGGAAGATACCACACGACCTGAGCAAGTCGCAGTCTGGAAACCAGACTATCACGAGAAGTTGCTTGATGGACTTCATCTGTGTCTCAATCCGTTTGCGGCTACTCCGCTCGATGTGAACGCGTTCTCCCGAGGAGAGATCGCGATCCATCGGTTCGATCCGACGACTCGGACATACGGCGTTCGTGCCCAGCCGGGCTTCCTGATTCAGCGGCAGTGCATGGTCATCAATGTCAAGGAGACAATCGACACCCCGACTCCGGTGGCTACGACACCGTTTCGAGCGCCGAAGCATCCGGATTGGCCTGAGGGTGTACTTCAACGAGTGCTTGGCGACGGTGTGCTGCACGAGCAGTTCCACTTGGCTCACTACAGAGGATGGACCCTGCTCGTAGCTCTGGACAAGACTGACCAAGACTGGATGGTGCAGGCGCTCACAGGGAGCTATTTCAGTGTACCGCAATACATGGAGGCGAATGGCGAGGAAGAGAATACCATGTTCGTCTCGCCCGGCTCGTATCTGACCAAGGAGGCGGCCCTTGCGGCCGCCAAATCCGAGATCGATACGCGGGCTATGTCCGGTTGACTTGGAAACACGGTTGCCAGAGCGTTTGGGCACGAGTCGCGAGACTTGCCCCCTCTCCCGCTCCGAATCTCACCCCGCATCACTACGAGTGGTCAGTGCGCCTGCGTTTCTCGCCGATCCTGTGCCATCTGCAGGGTGAGCTCTCTCGCTTATGCGATTGGCCCCGAACGTGTAACACTCGTAAGTTGAGCTCTTTGGCTCCATCCGGCCTGGCTGTCCTGAGCCTGGGAGGCAGCAAATCACCGGTGGCTCAGGTTACCCAAGACGCTGCGGCTCCAATTCTAGTTTCAATGCTGACGCCAGCCTTCGACCTTTAACTTCGCGTCGTCCAGGGGGCGTGGTCAGTTCGGCCCATCTGGTCGGTGCTCTTGGCGGTGTAGAACTGCGCGAAGAAGGGGGCTTGACACGCCCACGATACATGCTATTCTCCGTTCTGTTGCATCAAGAGTACCGGGCACATCAGCCCGGTCGGCAACCGAGCCCCACAGACAAGGGGCCACGGTGCCACGGCCAAGGGGGCCGGATGTGGCGGTAGGGGTCGAGGGCCAAGTGCCCGAGATCACCTTCCCGCAAACCAATCGTCGCCCGTGTCGGGCGGCTCCCCTTCAGGTCGGAATCCTCTGATGCCGTGGAGTTCACGGCCATGAGCGATCCCTCTGCGCGTCCCTCCGACAATGGTCCACCCGTCCGTCCCCCCTCGCTGACCGCCCTGGATCAATACGGCGATCCGCCGCGGCTCACGGTCGGCTACCACCCGGCCTCTGGCCAGTGCCGGCTGCTGCAGGCCGACGGCACGGATCTGACATCAGCGAGTTCGTTCGAGAAGCTCCTTCCGCTCATCCGCGAACTCGACGCACGCGGCGGCTGGCGGGCCGCGCTCGACTTCGGCATCTGGTGCGCCGAGAACGCAGCATCACTCCATCCGGCGATCCCACCGTTCCTGGCCGCGGCCAAGCAGCTTCTCATCGATGAGGCCGCACGCGCAACGGTCAAGGAACTCCGCGAGAAGCATGCCCATGTGACGTTCGCGGCCGCCACGATCGGCCTGAAGATCGGTGATGCGAGCGCGGCATCCTACCTGGGGGCCTTCGCATGCCTCTCCAAGGAGCCGCGTCAGGCGGCGCTGGCCGGCGCACAGATGTACCTGGTCGGATGCGTCCTGTTCGCTCGCAAAAAGGCCCTCAAGGCCTCGCCACAGCTGCCGGTCACCGATGAAGCGGAAACGCTGGCGATTGCAGCGCTCGAGGCAGAGCTCGTCCGGCGGCTCACCGCTCTTCCGCCGCATGCCGCGAGTCCCGATCAGATCACACCTCCCTGAATTCGGTCGTTCTGGCGGTCCGCACGCCAAGCTCGACTCGATCACTTCACCGCAGGTTCCGTTACTTCCAATCACGTCCACCACACCTCATCAGCCGCGCATCCGCGCGGCAAGGAATCGGTTCCCATGAACACCACGACCTTTGACATCGAGATCATCCCCGGCAAGACCATCGAGGCGACCAGCAACATCGACTGGTCGGAGGGTGCCCCGCCCTTCTACTGCCTCCCGCCCAGCACGGAGCACTGCAAGCCCGTCGCCCGGCTCAACTGGGGCGAGAACATGTACGGATCACTCACGGAAGACTTCTACCTCGTGGTCGATGACCCCAAGAACGAGAGTGCGTACGTCCTCTGGGTCGGCGACGACGGATCGCAGAATGACGACCACGTCGCCCGGCTCTGCCCCGCCGCGTGGTGCGAGGTGGTCTACCTGCCGGACATGAGCGCCGCGGACAGCCGGGCCTTCATCGCCGCGGCACTCCTCTACGCGTGGGTCCGAGCCACGCGGGGCGAGTGCCTCTACCGGGACGAGCCACCGACAGTGGAGGCGACAGCGGCGGAAGACCGCGAGGCGATCCTCGAGCCCGACGTGACGCGCATCGTCGGCCTCGCGCTCGCCTGCGAGCCCTACCTCGCCCCGGCACCAAGGCCTGAGGCAGACCCAGAGCATCAGAAGCGAGTGGGTCGGGCCAAGCCCGCACCGAAGCGCCCTTCGAAGGCCAAGTCCAAAATCTCAAAGACCAGCAAGCCGGCCAAGGGCTCTCGGCGTTCACGCTGAGCGGCACTCGAACGACTTCACCCCGCTCCAGGAGCATTCACATGCCTGACCCCCACATACCGATCGACCCGGACCCGATCGATGGTCTGCCGACGGCGATCCACCTCCGACTCCTCCAGCTCCAGCGCTGGGGTTGCCACGGTGAACTCCGCGACTTTGCGATCGGGTGTGCCCGCGCAACCATCTCCGCGCGTCCCGAGATGCTGCCGACGCTCAGGAACATCAGGAACGCCGCAAACCGAGACGACGAGTCCGCGCTGGCCGAACTCCACAGACGCCTGGGCGGCCATGGACCTTCGATCTGCACACTCGGCAAGCGGGTGCATCCCGCCGGGGTCGCGACCTTCTTCGCGGTCTTCGGTTGCACCTTCCCCGATCCGGTCGAGGCCGCCGCGCGAGCGTCTCAGTCCGAGCGTGACTTCTTCCGGTTCCTCGCCTCCGGGCACCCTCCGTGGCCCAGCATCACCGGCGACCCAGCAGCGGAGGCGGAGGGCGAAGCCATGGGCAGGCAGATCGACTACCTCGATCGACTCCTCATCAGCTCTCGCCCGTCCCGCGTGGACTCCGAGGACCCACCCGCACGTCCCTGACGCGGACCACTTCTGCTTCTCCCGTTCCTCACCGTGTTGATCCAGATCACATCGCAAGTCCCGACCACTTCCGAGAGGACCACCATGTCAGACATCTCCCAGTTCATCTTCACGTCCGAGTCCGTCACCGAAGGCCACCCCGACAAGGTCTGCGACCTCATCGCCGACTCCATCCTCGATGCCCACCTCGAGCAGGACCCCTCCAGCCGCGTCGCCTGCGAGGTCCTTGCCAAGTCCGGTGATCTCATCCTCGCCGGCGAGATCACCAGCTCCGCCAAGGTCGATGTTGAGGCCGTCGCCCGTGAGGCCGTCCGCTCCATCGGCTACACCGATCCGAGCGAGCCCTTCAACGCCGCTGGCGTGCGCATCACCACGCTCCTCACGCTGCAGGCCGCCGAGATCGGTGACAGTGTCAGCCGAGCCACCGACAACGCGGCCGACCAGGGCGCTGGCGACCAAGGCATCATGTTCGGGTACGCCACCAGCGAGACGCCCGAGCTCATGCCGCTTCCCATCGTGCTGGCCCACCGTCTGGCCGCGGCACTCGCCAAGGCCCGCAAGACCGGCGAAGCCGCGTGGCTCCGCCCCGACGCCAAGACCCAGGTCAGCGTGCGCTACGAGGGCGGCAGGCCGGTCGAGGTGACCGACGTGCTCATCTCAACGCAGCACGCCGCCTCGGTGGACCAGAACACCATCCGGCAGTTCATCGAGCGCTCCATCGTCCCCGCCGCGCTCGACCGCTGGGCCCACAGTGGAGTCAGGCTCTTGGTCAACCCATCCGGTTCCTTCGTGCTTGGCGGCCCATCCGCCGACGCGGGCGTGACGGGTCGCAAGATCATCGTGGACAGCTACGGTGGCTTCGCGCGCCACGGCGGCGGCGCCTTCAGCGGCAAGGACCCAAGCAAAGTGGACCGCACGGGCGCGTACTTCTGCCGTCTCGTCGCCCGGGAGATCGTCCGTCGCGGGCTCGCGCGCCGCGCGGAGCTGCAGGTCTCCTACGCCATCGGCCGCGCCCGCCCCGTCTCCGTGCTGGTGGAGACTTTCGGCAGCGGCAACGCGGACCTCGCCTCGGCCTTCGTGAAGGAACGCTTCGACTTCCGCCCCCGTGCCATCATCGAGCGGCTGAATCTCCTGCGTCCCATCTACCGCCGGACCACCAACTACGGCCACTTCGGCAAGCCCGACCTCCCCTGGGAGCTGCCGGTGGCGTGATGCTCGGTGTGATGATCATGCCCTGCCAGCGAAGGCGGGTTCGTCTTCAGGCGGACGGGCCCAGTTGCGGAAGCCGCATGGGCCCGCCGCCTGCTGGTTGCTGATACGAGCGAGTGACCCCCTCCAGCCGCACGTCGCTACTCGAGGTCGTACTTTCGACGGAGCTTTTCCGCCTCCGGGAACTTGTGCCCGCCCACCGCCGCGAGCCAACGCTTCGCTCTCTCTCGCTCCCCCCGCATAGCGGTAAGTTCACCCAGTTCCAGCCTCATTTCGAGCGAGAGGTTGGGGTTCGTCACTTCGCCGATCAGGTTCGCCTCCTCCCGCAGATAGCCCTCCCAGTTATCCGTCCTCAAGTGGGCAATAGCCAGCGTCGCGGCGAACCAGTTTGCCAGGATCGAATCGCTCCCACGCGCGGCGGTCTCGACGGCCCTCGCCGACTCCAGGACCTCGATTGCCTCCGAGTATCGTCCCGCTGCCATCAGCACGGACGCCTGATTGAATCGCGTCCGAACCACGGTCGGGTGGCGCTCACCGAGAATCTCTCGCGCTCTAGGCAGACGCTCATCAATCAACGCCAAGAGCGCGTCGTGGCTCGCTCCATCGCGCGAGTGGACCAGAACCTCTCTCGAAAGCCCGATGTGGGCGAGGGGGCTTTGGTCACCGTACGTCTCAAGAGCCCGCCGCCGCGCGAGCTCCACCATCTCTACGACGCCGGGAAGCCCCGCCGACTGCCTCTGCTCCGCCTCGCGACGCATCAGTTCGAGGGTCGTCGGGTGGGTGGGTCCCAGGACCCGCTCTGCCCTCTCGTACAAGCCGGTGATTCCACCCGCCTCAATGGGAGGAAATTGCCAATCGAGATACACGGCCTCGAACCACTCAACAGAATCCGGGGGCAGCAGTGCCTCACTCAGCGCGATCGCCTCCTTCGACATCGCCTTGAGCCTGCCATCGTCTCGGACCTTAACGTCCAATTGCAAGCCCGAACGAACCAGAAGGTCCAGGAGTTTCAATCGCCGCAGCGACGGCCCTGGCTCCAGTTTCTCCAGCAACCCGAGCGCCCGCATTCCCAGCGTGTACGCCTTCTGACTCTGACCGATCGGCGCGTACGCCATCGCCAGTGTCTCGCTCAGGAAGAGCTCGTTCTCCGCATCCAGCGTCGAATCGTCGAGCATCCCTTCGACTTGTTCGAGCTGCTTCAAGGTCAGCGTCGTGTCCAGTCCCTGTGCCACGATCGGGTCAACGCCTGTCAGCACCGACCTCAGAATCCCCAGGCTCTGGAGAGCTCGCCGCTCCTGCGCCTTCGCCGTGATCGCAAACCAAACCGCCGCGCCGCTCCCTACGAGCACGCCCAGCGCCGCGATCGCGCCCGCGGCTACCGGCAGCCTGTGGCGCGAGACCCATCTCCACATGCGATACGCCCGTGCGGGCGGGCCGACCTCCACGGGCCTTCCGTCCAGGTACCGTCGCAGGTCCGCCGCGAGGGCGTCTGCTGTTGCGTACCGGCGTGCCGGCTCACGTTCGAGACAATGCAGCGTGATCCAATCGAGCTCGCGATCGATGCCGCTCGCCCCGGACGCGCCGCCCGCGGCCTTCGACGGCGCTCGCACGCCGCGCTCCATCACTTCCAGCACGCCCGCGCGGTCCTTTCCCGCCAGGTCCGCGCGCGCAATCGGCGGCCGCCCCGCCAGCAGTTCGTACAGCACCACACCGAGCGAGTAGATGTCCGCGCGCGTGTCCACCGGCACGCCCGCCGCCTGCTCGGGAGCCATGTACTCCGGCGTCCCGATCCAGTGCTCGCCCAGCGTCAGCGTCTCATGGCTCGTGAGCGGCGACGCCAGCGCCTTCGCCAGACCAAAGTCGATGATCTTGGGCTCGGCGGCCCCCTCGCGCTCCGTGACGAGGATGTTCCCCGGCTTGAGATCACGGTGGATCACGCCGCGGCTGTGCGCGTGCTGCACTCCTTCGCACACCGCCACCATCAGCGCCACGCGGTCCCGGATCGCCGTCCGCTGCGCCGTGCAGAAGTGCGTGATGGGCACGCCTGCGATCAGCGGCATCACGACGTACGGCCGCCCATCCCGCGTGGTGCCCGCATCGATCGCCGTCGCCACCGCCGGATGGTCCATCAGCGCCAGCGCCTGACGCTCATCATTGAACCGCGCGATGATCGCGCGCGAGTCCATCCCGGGCTTGATCAGCTTGATCGCCACCAGCCGCCGGATTGGCTCAGACTGCTCCGCCAGATGCACCACGCCAAAGCCGCCCTCGCCAATCACCCCCAGCAGCCTGAAGGGCCCGACGCGCACGTCTGCGTCGCTCCCTTCCCCAACCATCGAGCCGGCGACGCCCCCGCCTCCCATCAGCCGCCGCGGCAATGCCGCCAGCTCACGATCCACGTCGCTGGTATCGGCCGACAGCATCGCCTCAAGCCGGCTCGTGAGCTCCGGGTCCCTCGCACGCGATCTTGCCAGCCACTTCTCACGCGCCTCACCTTCCAGCTCGATCGCCTCGTCAAAGGCATCGCGGAGCAGGCTCGCTTCTTCCATTCGCATCACATCGCCCTCCCGAGGCCAGCGTTGTCGCTCGCATCACTTCTGCGGCTTGGGAAGCTTGGAAGCCAGCCATCGGCGCGCAAAGTCCAGGTCACGCTGCGCCGTGCGCTCGCTGATTGAGAGGAGCTCCCCCACGCGCGCGAGCCCGATCCCGCACGCATGGTGCAGCAGCAGCACATCCGCCGCGCGAGGGGAAGACTCTGAGAGCTCAAGCAGCGCCTCGCGCAGTGGCTCGTCATCCTCCGGGCTGCGACCCTGACCAGCGTTGTCACCGTTCGAACCTCCCGCCGCACCACCGTGCCCATTCTCTCCAATCTCTCCATTCACATCACGCGCCACCGCGGCCTCACGCCGCTTGCGAGCTGCGTCCTGTCGATGCCGATCGATGACGCCCCACGGCATCATCTGAATCGCCACGCCCACCACGGCCTCCTCCGTCCGAGGCGGGCTCGGCAGCCGCAGCACACGGAGCACCGTCTCCTGTACTAACGAACTCGGCGACACCACGCCGCCACTCCTGGCCGCAGCAATCCGCTGCAGCTGCGGGTAGACCCGCGCCAGAATGTCGGACAACCCACCCGAATCGCCCACAGGCACGCCCGACATCAAGCCTCCCAAAACCCCCACAACCTGAACGAACAGCCTAGCAAAGTCCACAGAAGCCGGTCATGTTTCTCGACGCCGCGTGCCTCGACCCCCTCATGACTTTGGCACGAGCGAAGCAGATTCCTGTCGTCCCAACACAGCGGGCCCCGTTTCCATCATGGAGGGGGATGCACCCCCGCCCGGAGACGGGCCGAGGGTGTGTTACGTGCGGGAGAGTCTTTGGTTCGCTTGAGTGGCCACTCGAATGGAGCAGTCGTCATGAGACTTTACGTGATCTCAGCCTTCATGATCGGTTCTGCTAACTTGGCGCTCGCGCAGCCGACTCAATGGCGTACCCAGGATGGCGGGAACGGACACTGGTACCAGACCACCGGCACCACAGTGCATACGTGGGAGCAGGCCAGGGATGCGGCGATCGCGCAAGGCGGTAACCTCGTTGTCTTCACCACCGACGAGGAACATGCGTTCCTCGAAGCGAATCTCGGATGGGACGGTCCTCCGGGCCTTCATGGGTACGTCGGACTTTACCAGGATCGAACTGCTCCCGACTATTCCGAACCGGATGGTGGCTGGAGGTGGGTGACTGGCGAGCCGCTGCAGCGATCCCCTTGGGCTGAAGGCTACCCGAACAATGATGGTGGTGGTCAAGACTATGGGATCAACTACGGTGACTTCCGACTCGATGACTGGAGCCCCGGTACCTGCTGTACGCCCGGACTGATGACGATCGAATGGTCCGCCGACTGCAACGGCGACGGCATCGTCGATAAGGGGCAGATTCTGAGCGGTCAGTTGCCCGACGCCAACGGCAACGGTGTGCCCGACATCTGCGACATGCCACTGTCTGCGGACGTCGTCCTCGCCAGCGGCGTGAGCCCGGTCAGGGCGTACTCGGGAGGGCCGCGATACACCACATTCGCGGTCAATCCCTACCAGCATAATGAGTCAGTTAGTATGTTTCAAACCTTCACGGAAGCAGACTTCACAGCCGCGCAGAACGCGCCCGACGCCACCGTCCTTACCTTGCTTGGCCTTTGGAACAACTCCGGCAACGTTCCTGGCGGTTTCACAGGAGCAAACGCTGGCCCGCTGAACAGCTCTCTCGCCCGCTGGGTCCACAACAGCAGCGGCGACTATGCCGGCCAGAGTGTCCTGTTCGCGGTTCCCTTCGACGCGACGACGACGCAAGTGGACATCACGCTCTCGTTCCTCAGCGACAATGGCTTCGGGAACCGCCTCGGAGCGAACAACCAGCCGACTCCCGCGGGCTACGGGAACGATGGCGTGTTTGTGAACGGCGTGTCTCTTGGCTACTGCGCGCCGGGCGGCCCCAACCAGCCACTTCAATACGACGCGGTGAACACCATTACCTTCACAGACGTCCCCACGACGATCGGCCAGAACTGGCTCTACCTGTACCAGTTCAACTGGGGTGGCCCCGGTGGCTCGGCGTTCACGGCAGAGATCAACATGGTCGATACGCCATCCTGCCCGGTCATCACCGCGCAGCCCCAGTCCGCGGCGTGGGCACCCGGAAGCAACGTCACGTTCATGCTCGACGTCGCGGGGCCGGCCAGCGGGTTTCAGTGGCGTTTCAACGGCACTCCGCTGGCCGATGGTCCTCGCGTGTCAGGCTCCGACTCGCCCACGCTCACGATCACGAACATCCGAAACAGTGACCAGGGCTCCTACGACTGTGTTGTGACGAGTCTGTGCGATTCGATCGCCAGTGAAGTGGCGTTGCTCTCCTGCCGCCCGGTGATCGTCGCGCAGCCTCCGGCACGGGTCCCGGTCGCGCCGGGGCTTGAGATCTCAATCTCGGTCCCCGAGGGCGCGTTCTACACGTATCGCTGGCGTCAGAACGGCCAGAATCTCTTCAACACCCCCGGCCTCCTCAGCGGCGTCACCACCCGCACGCTGCGTCTGCTCTCCAATGACCCGTCTCTCCTCGGCGAGTACGACTGCGTTCTCACCAACTCCTGCGGTACAACGATCTCGTCCGCAACCGTGGTCTACTGCTTCGCAGACTACGACTACAACCAGGACGAGAACGTCGATCTCGTAGATGCGCAGGATCTCGCCCAGGTCTTCGTCGGTCAGCGTCAGCCGGAAGACTACTGGCTCGACGGCGACGTCAACGGCGACGAGAACGTCGATCTCACCGACGCGCAGCTCCTCGCCGCCTTCGTCGTGTCGGGAGTGTGCCCGCTCTGAGGCGCCCGGTTCGAAGAGGTGCTAGCCACCCGACAAGCAGGAAGAGGCGACCCAGACAGTGCTGGAACCGGCGGAAAGAAGCCCCAGAGATTCGCGAACGGACGACATCGCGGCTTCGCGCAGGAAATCAGCCTGTCCAAAAGAAGTCCCGGTGAGGCTCAGCGAGTCATGCCCCTCGCCCAGCATCATCGAAGCGATCGAGCCCGGGTATGTTTCGGTACGAATCAACCGAACTCACGGAGCTGGCAGACACCGAGAACTCTCTGGCCGTTGCTGCTGCCGGATGGCGTTGCACAAGCTGCGGAACCTGCAGCGAGAACATGCGACGCTTCCTCAAGCGTCGGTTGTGCTGCTACCGACACGCCACCTGGCGTGTGGGCGTGCCCGACTACGCCTTGGCGGGAATGAGATCGAGCCGGTGGACATCGGCGATCATGTCGATTTGTTTGGGAGTGACCCCAGCAGTGGCTGCGAACTCCCTCCACCGCGAGACCGCCTTCGTGACCTCGCGTGCAATGGCTTCGGCGCGGCCGCGCTTCATCGATGCCGTCTCTGCAACCGCCCTGAGGTCTTCGAGCGTGAAGCCCTCCCGCTTGCCTGCCAAGCTCATCTGATGGCTCGCAGTCCACGCGCCCGAGGGGTTGAACGCGTACATGACGTCGAAGGCTGGCGAGAGCGACCATCTCCCGCTCCTGTCCATGAGGAAGGCGATGTTCTTGACGTGATCGTCCTGGTTGCGGGCGATCACGTTGAACACCATCCGTCGGTACTGCTCTTCGACGGCGTCCATCGACAGGCCCAGTCTGCGAATGACTGTCAGGGCCTGCTCATAGGAGTGTGCGACCGGATTGTTGAAGTCGAAGTGCGCCATCGCACCCAGCGACTGCATGTGGAGCTTCTCGCCGTCATCAAGCCGATCGAACCGCCGAGTCATGAAGTGGCGGCGTCCGTTCTCCTCAAAAAGTCTGCACTCGGACATCTGTATGCCCGCGGCCTTCGCCATGAGCGAGTAGGCGTACTCGATCGCACCGAACCCCTGCGGGTCGGCGAGGTCGCGGTCCTTGTTGTTGGTGACGCCATCGAACTTCATCAGCCAGTACTCGAATCCGCTCGGGGCCTTGACCTGACCTGAGCGAACCTCATTGGTCTTGGGATTCCAGGCGATGACGGCCTTGGCGCGGGCGCCGCCCGCGGACGCGCCGACGCGGAGAATCTCGCGAAGCGCGTGCTCCTTGTCAGGGTCAGCGAATGACGCCTGAAGGTTCTCTCGGTTGCTGAGCACGTCGGAGGCGAGCGCCACGAGCGAGTCCACGTTCAGGACAGTCGAAGAGCGGCTCTGAGGTCCCTGGGCGGGCTTGAACTCCAATGCTCCGATGCCGCGCGTCCCGGTGTAGCACAGGCGTTCGACGGCGTCGATGTCTTGGGGCAGACGCCCCTGCGCGGCAAGCCACGCATCGATCACGGCGTTGCCGAACTTGTCGGGAAGCGCATCGGCGAGCATGCCCGGCAGCCCGTGGAACGACGCCTTGGACAGGTCGGGGAAGCTGTAGATCTGTCGTGCGAGCGGCATCATGAGCGGCGCGACCTCGATCCCGCTCCGCTGGAAGGCGGTGGTGTACTCGAAGGTCGCGATCTCCCCGGGGCCATTCACGGAGACCGCGCCGATCGAACTTCCCCACAGGCGTACTTCGGCAACTGTGCTCACGGCTCACCTCCAGCCTTTGACGCTTCGTCACCCCAGCTCCACTTGGTTGGCGGCCCACTCTTCTTGGCACCCGGCGATGCACGCCGACGCTCCTTGGCTCGCGAGCGCAGCTGCTCAATCGGGCTCGGGAGCGGCGGCGGAATAAACACGTCGAGATTGCCGAGCAGGCCCAGCGCGCGGACCACGCGGATGAGGTTGGTGACCTGGCTCGATTCGCCACTCTCCAAGCGGATCAGGGTGCGTTTGGAGACGCCCGCCTCGCGAGCCAGCTGTGCTTGGGTGAGGTTTCGCTGGAGCCGGAGTCGCGCAAGGCGATCCCCAATCTCCGCCAGAACCGCCGCGTCCGTCATTTCACGTGGCTTTGCCATAAGTGCCTCTTCTGGCAACTATATCGTCCAAATCGCCACAAGAGGCCAGTTCTGTCACTTTTCTTCCGTAGTACCGAAATGGACCTACCGCCGTACGAACGATCGTGGTGGTGGGGGATCATCCTCGCATCACCCTGCAAATGACACCGAAGACGTTCTTGCCGTCGCGGTCGAGCCCGTTGCCTTCGGCCACACACCGCTCAGTTCCCATGTCGCATGCATTTCGCGGCGAGGGTGGGGCGATCGCACTCTCCTTGGGCGGCTCGCCCGGACGAGCGGCCATCCCCCCGCCCAGCAGCACGAACCCGAGCACCAACTGCACCATCGCCACGGTTCGACTGGGATATGCGCGGGTAGGAACGTGTCGCATCGCGGCCTTGGTGAGTGGGGGCACGGGCACTCCCTTCCGGATCGAGCACACCATACTCGCTCACTTGCCCGACGGTGCCGCGGGCTTGCGTGCGTGCCGCTGGAAGAACTCCCACATCAGGTCGTTGGTCGAGATGTCCTTGGTCGAGTGTCCGAGGCGGTCCAGCGGCGGCTCGCGGCCGGGCCAGGTGTG
This sequence comes from Phycisphaerales bacterium, assembly GCA_040399065.1. Lineage (GTDB taxonomy): Bacteria > Planctomycetota > Phycisphaerae > Phycisphaerales > UBA1924 > JBBASU01. The sequence continues at coordinate 79,699 of JBBASU010000004.1, forward strand.
GCCGCCGCCAGTGATCTCGATGAGCACCACCTCCGCGCCGTCCTTGCCGCCCGCCCAGATCTTTCGCGTTACCGTCATGCCGTCGGCCGCGGTATCGGGGAGTTGCACGACTTCCGGAGGCTGGGCGCAGCCGTTGGCCTTGATCCACTGATCCAGTGAGTGCTGCACCGACAGGAAGACCGGCCGCACATTCGTCAGCGGGTGCCCGACGCCCTGCCCGCCGTTGAAGGGCGCGTTCGCATCGGCGGTGCCGTGGAAGTGCATCACCGCAACGGGGCGCGAGGGATTGCAAGTCTCCGTGCCCATCGGCCCGCCGACGGGCGCAATGGCGGCGAAGCGGTCGGCGAGCTCCGATGCGACGCGGTACGCCATGATCCCGCCGTTGGACATGCCCGTGGCGTAGACGCGGTTGGAGTCAACATTGGCCACGCTCGCCAGATCGTCGAGCATCGCCCGCGTGAAGCCGACATCGTCGATGGCGTTGTCCATCGCGTAGCCGCAGCAGTTGCCGCCGTTGAAGGTGAGCAGGCGATTGGGCAACCGCCCCGTGCCGTAGGGATAGACGACGATGAAGCCGGCCTCATCGGCCTTGTCGTTGAGCCCGCTGAAGGCGACCATGCTCTCAGGGTTACCGCCACCGCCGTGGAACACGACGACAACGGGTGTGGGGCGAGACGCGTCGTAGCCGCGCGGGATGTAGACCAGCGACCGGCGGTCGAGCGTGCCGACCTTGATCGAGCGTGTGATGGCCTTGCCGGGAGTGAGCGCGGGCTTCGCGGGTTCGGCGGGCTTGACCGCTGGGGCGAGCGGCTTGGCAGCGGGCGGCTCGCCGAACGCCGCGCGATAGAGCGCCCAGTTCTCATCGCCCATCGCGCGCAGCACGCCCATCGGGTCGTGCGCAACGCCGGGGAGCACGGTCCACGTGTGCGGGATCTTCAGGCTCTCAAGGTGCTCGTGGAACAGGCGGTTGTTCTCGAAGGTCTCGTCCTTGTCGCCGATGACGACGCGTATCAGCGAGGCGGCTGTGATTGCCGCCACGTTCTGCTTCGCCAGCGTGCGCGGGCTGACGGCCCGGAAGTACGCCTGATCGCCTCCGTAGACCTTCGCGAGCACTTCGGCGGCACGCTGCCGTCCAGCCCGCGGCGTCTGCACGAGTTCCTCCTGCATCGGCCCAGCGCCGACGATCGACACTGCGCGGAAGACATCCGGGTACTTGAAACCCAGCCGCGCCGCGCCGTACCCGCCCATGCTGAACCCATCGAGCATCCGGCCCTCGCGCGTGGCGATGGTGCGATACGTCCCGTCGATGTGGGGCACGAGGTCCTTGACGATCACCGTCTCCAGCGGGGCGGTGCCGTCCTTCCAATCAACGTACATCCCTTCGCCCAGGCCGTTCACAAACACGACCAGGCACGGCGGCGTCTTCCCAGCCTCGATGGCCGCATCGAAGTGCGTCGCGACCTTGGCGATTCCCGCCGCGCCGCCGCCGGAGCCGTGCAGCCAGTAGACGACGGGGAAGCGCCGGTCACTGCTCTCGGAGGCGTCATAAGCCGCGGGCGTGTAGAGGTGGTAACTGACCTTCGTCTTCGCCCCCGCACTCTCGAAGGTGTGGAACGAGACGCGCGGGGCCTTGACCTCGCGTGTGATCCACGGCACCGCTGGCCTCGCATCGGCCCTCGGTGCATCCGCGGACTGAGCCATCGCGCTGGGCGGCACCAACCCCGCCATCACCAGCATCATCGCCGCCATCCAGACGAGACACGCGCGCGGGATCATCATGCGGAGGAGAACGTCGCCTCAGCGGCCCTATTGCACGCCAAGCATGCAGTTGATCAGTCCGGATGGGCGACGTCTGACATCATGGCGCGTTCGGCTCATGGCGCCCTCGGCCGTGATCGCGGCGAGGGCCTCGTCTCGTGGCACGTTCCACGGGATGTAGACAACGTCGATATCGACCGAGAGCCGCGGCATGTCCCGCACGAACATGTTGATCGCCGTGCCGCCCTTCATGGCGAACGCCGGGTTCCGGAAGACGTCCGGAGCGACGGTGAGGAGGAGTCGGACGGTGTCGGCGTACGCCTTATCCATACTGCTTCAGGGTGAGGAGTGTCCCATCCTTCAATCGGGCCATCCAGCGGTTCTCACTCCCGACTCGCAAGCGGTAGTGTTCGCGGAGGGTATCGACATCCAGCACGCCCGTTTGCCGCGACCATTTCAGGAAGAGGCGGACCGCCTTGACGCTCGTGCAGCACGCGAGCAGACGGCCGGCCACGTCCTTGCGCAGGTTGCGGAGACCCTCGAAGAGGTTGCGGGCTTCTTCCAGGCCCTCGTTCGTTCCGACCTCGTAGAGCATCTCAAGTGCCGCTCGCTCGGGTGTCGAGGCGAGAAGCCCGTTGGCGGCGCCGGCCGGTGACGAGAGCGTTGTGGTCGCGAGCTTGGCGTCGGGCCACTCGAAGAGCTTGGCGGAGAGGTAGCGGCAAGGGAAGCGTGACGTGAACCACTCCGGCAGCACGAATCGCCGATCCCCCCAAAGGACGAGCGTGTCTCGCACCGTCAGGTTGTGGCGGACCGCGTGCAGCGCGAGGGCGCTCTTGCCCCCAACGTGCAGTCCTTCCACCCGTTGCTGGAGGAGCAGCACACAACCATCCCGCGTCAACTCGTCGCCGGGGAAGCCGTACACGCCCTGACCGAGCCGGACGAGCCAGCCATGTTTGGCGTACTTGGCGGCGAGCTGTGGGTTGACGCCGAGCGTGGTCAGGCTGGCCACGTCGAACGGGCGACCCCGGGGCATTTCGGCCTGGAGTCGCTTGATTAGACCATGTCGCGGACTTCGCTCCATAGGCTAAATAGTCTGCCTATTTCAATCAAAAATCCAGTCATTGATTTGATTATGCGCTGAAAATGTAGCTATAGGCCACAAATGGCATCATGATTCAATCGTTCCAATAACTCACGCCAAGGGCCAATCCAAAGCACGAACCCGGCAGGAATGGCCCTGCGGCTGCTGTGGCAAACCTGATGTCGAACCCCCCAGGACCATGACGCGGAAGCAGCTCCATCAAGACCACTTTGCTCGGTGCACGCCGTCCAGCTCGTGAGGCGCTCCGACCTCTCGGATGTCGCCATCGCGAAAGTCTCAAACCAGCATCAGGTAACCCGCCCGGGTTGTTGCGTCCTTGGCGAGGAAGCAGCAATGGGAGGGAAGGCCTCGCGTCGCGTTTCCCCGCGGCTCACCCCCACAGAGCCCCCCAGCAACCGCCCCGCCAACTGAAACCCGCGGTCATCGTCATCAAACGCCTGCGCGACCTCAAGCCGCGCCTTGAGCACGCAGTCCTCCGCAACCCGCACCGCCGCGGCGGACGGCCGCACATCCTCAGCAACTGGTGCAGCTCCGCCCGGGCCCTCACCGTTCCACCGTTCCATCGCCACCAGCACCCGGATCGCGCGTCCCATCATGCCCCGGTGACGCGTGAGCAGGTCCGACACTCTCGCCTCCTCGCTCCGCCCAAGAAGCGGAGCCCCGCCGAAGTACCGCTCCGACAGCAGCCGCGTCGCCTCGAGCGGTGCTGCCAGCGTCTGCTCGACCACCTTTGCAACCGGGAGCCACTCTTCCAGCGCCCGTGCCAGGTCCTCATCGGTCTCCTGACGCGCGGCGATATCGAGCAGCAGTTCGCAGTTGCTCGTCGCGAGCATCCACAACCGGTGCTCTGTCAGGATCAGGTAGCCCGGCGCCAGCGACAGGCTCATCAGGAACTTCGCCTCCCGCTGCTCACGCCGCATCACGCGCCGACGCGAGTCATCCTCCATCCGTGGCGTGGCAGCCTCCACCATGCGCTCCACCCGGCGGACCACCGTTGGTTGCCGCGGCCCTGCCGCCGCGACCTCGCGCGCGTGCTCCATGAGTCCGCCCGCCGCCCGAAGCCGCTCGATCTCGAGCAGCACCAGGCCCCGGGTGTCCATCTGCGCTTCCAACCGTCCGAGTCGTCCATTCGATTTCATCGCAAGTCCTCCGTGTGCTTCTTTGTTCACGCCCGTTCCCGCTGAGCCGACCAGCCTGTCACGCACCCTTCAACGGGCCCGATGCCAACGTCAAGTCCCGCGTTCTCCTCATGCCCATCCCGCGTCAGCCGCGGCCGCACGCTCCGCTCCAGCATCGCCAGCCGCTCCTCGAGCTCACCCACCTCAAAGGCCCGCACCAGGATGCCGCTGAGGTAGCCGACGCAGTTGGCGAGCTTGGGATCAAGCCGCCCGGTCCGAACGTCGTTGATGGTCTTGGCGAGCAGCACACACACATCACCAACACCGCCGATCACGAGATCTCCCTCACACGCCGGCACAGTCGCCCGCGGCGTTGCTCTCGCTCGTCCACCGGCCACGCGACCGGCATCCACCTCCCCCTTCGCCGAAGGGTCGTGGAACGAGCAGAAGCCCGACCCACCCCGGGCCACGCCCAGGCAAGGCGTCCCACTCGCGGTCAACGCGCCACACCGACCACTCTTCGGTGCTTTCATCGCCGTGCTCCTCGTGTTGAATCACCCCTGCCAGCAGGAGGGGTGGGGGGGTGATCAGATCCACTGCCGCTGGGCAACCCAGCCCGCACCAGCGCCACCACACAAGACCGGATCGCCGCGGGTAGATCAGGCCACGCGCCAGCCACTTCTATGAGATCGGGATCTGAGATCTCAGCGGGAATACGATCCGAGGTCGAATGGCTGGCAGAAAGGCTGGTCTGCGACTCTGGACTGTTCGTAAGATCTGATTCTGAAAAGGTTTGGGATTCGGTCCCGTAGCTTTGCAAGCTAGGGGTTGAGAGTTCGAGTCTCTTCCGCTCCACTTGGCAAGTGACGCGTGGCTTTGAGGATTGCAGGGCTAGCAGACGCTTGGACGACGTTGGTTGCGCCGGATTGGAAAGAAGCGCGTCTCAGACGCCGGAGGTTCCTGTGCGGTATCTGGCTCGTGGCGCGATCGTGCTCTGGTTCACCGCGGTCTTCTTCGTCGCTGGTGGGCTCTACGCCTATTTCACGGCCCCGCCCGAAGCCAACGCGACGACCGCCCTCATCATCCCCAGCGTCTCCGCCTCGGTGCTCATCGCGCTCGGCCTCGCCACCTGGTTCCTCCGCGCCTCCAACCGCGGCAGGATCGCCCTCGGCGCCGGCGCCGTCATGTGCATGCTCTTCGCGCTCCTCTTCATGATGCCCGCCATGGCCCGCCAGAAGCAGCTCCGCAACTACCCCGCCGCCCTCGAAGCCTGGAAGGCCTCGCCGATGAGCGCCGACCCCGCCACGCCGCGTGATGCCCGCCGCGCCTTCTTCCGCGAGCGTCAGAGCCCCGACCACGACACTTCCTACCTCGTCACCACGCTCTTCTCGCTCAAGGCCGTCGCCTGGGCGGGCGGGCTCGTCTGCATCGTGCTCGCCGCAAGATCCCGACGCGCCATGAGCGCGGGCACGTGACCATGCCCGCCAATCCGGCGACGCCCACCACCACCACCGCGCCCACCACCGGCTACGCGCTCGGCGTGACCGCCGTGGTGCTCACGCTCCTTGGCTGGACGAGCATCCCCCTCTTCCTCCGGTTCTTCACACGCGATATCGACGCCTGGACCGCCAATGGCTGGCGGTATGCGCTTTCCGCGCTCATCTGGGCTCCCGTGCTTGGGTGGGTGATGCTTCGTGGCAGTGCGCCGGCTGGGCTCTGGCGTGCGGCTCTGGTGCCGAGCCTCTTTAACGCGGGTGGCCAGATCTGCTTTGGTCTTGCGCCGTACTACATCGAGCCCGGGCTTATGACCTTCAGCCTTCGGCTCCAGATTGTGTTTGTCGCCTTCGGTGCGGCGTTCCTCTTCGCCGCCGAGCGGCGCGTCATTCGCACGCCGCTCTTCTTGATCGGGCTCTCGATGGTGGTGGTGGGCACGCTCGCAACGGTGCTCCAGCGTCCGGGCGGCCTCGGCGGCGGGACGGGGCTCGGCGTCGCGCTCGCAGTCCTGTCGGGCTTGCTCTACGCCGCGTACGCACTGTCAGTTCGCAAGTGGATGATGGGGATGAACCCGATCGTCGCGTTCGCGGCCGTGAGCCAGTACACCGGCGCGGTGCTCGTGCTGCTCATGATCATCCTCGGACGCAACCTCGCGACTGGCACCTGGGACGGCGGGCTCTCGGCATTGGACCTCCCGGGCTGGAAGTTGTGGCTGCTGGCGCTCTCGTCGCTCGTCGGCATCGGGCTTGGGCACACGTTCTATTTCTTCAGCATCGCGCGGCTGGGGCTTGCCGTGTCGGCGAGCGTCGTGCAGCTGCAGCCGGTCACCGTCTCGATCGCCTCGATGCTCATCTTCGGCGAGATCCTGACACCGGGCCAGTGGGTATTCGGCGCACTCGCGATCACCGGAGCTGGCGTGATTCTCTACGCTCAGGCACGAACAGCCGCGGCGGCCAAGCGAGCGGAAGCAGCGTGAGTCAATGACCGGGAAAAAAACCAGACAATCCTGACGCCGCACGCAAAGGAGGCACGAAGTGAGCCAAGTAGCACTCGATGTCCAAGCGGTCGCAAGAAGGGCACGCGATGCGTCGCTGCTCGCGGCCATCATCCCGACCGATCGCAAGAATGCGGTCTTGCGCGGCCTGGCAGATTCGGTCGAGGCCGCGATCCCGGTGATCCTCATGATGAACAGCAAGGACATCGCGGACGCCACCCGCGCGGGTATCAGCGACGCCAAGCTGGCACGACTTCGACTGAACAAAGAGACCATCGCACAAGCAACGGCGGGACTGCGCCAGGTCGCGGATCTTCCAGATCCTGTCGGCGTCATGACACTCGAACGCACGCTTCCCAGCGGCCTGATCGCACGGCGCGAACGCACGCCGCTCGGCGTGGTGATGATGATCTACGAAGCTAGGCCGCTCGTGACGCTCGATGCCTTCGCGCTCTGCTTCAAGAGTGGCAACGCGTGCATCCTGAAGGGTGGAAGCGAGGCCGCGGAAACCAACGGCACGCTCGGCAAGTTCATCGAGGCAGTGCTGAAAGGATGCGGCATGCCGAGCGAGGTCTGCCAGGTATTGCATCGCGCCACGCGTGAAGAGGCGCTCGCACTGACGCTGGAGGAGGGGTCAATCGACCTTGTCATCTCGCGCGGCGGGGCGGAGCTCGTCCGCGCGGTGCGTGACCACAGCCGAGTGCCGGTGATTGCGCACGACAGAGGCGTCTGCCATGTCTTTGTTGATTCCAGCGCGGATCTTGAGATGGCCCAACGCATCTGCCTCACCGGCAAGACATCGGCACCGGTCGCGTGCAACGCGACCGAGTGCGTGCTCGTGCATCGTGATGTTTCCACGGCATTCGTCCCCGAGATGGTGGGGGCGTTCTCGGCCGCGGGCGTGCGTGTCCTTGGAGATGCCGAGATCGTTGCGCTCGCGCCCAGTGCGGAGGCCGCAATGCCGGAAGACTTCGGACGCGAGTTCCTCTCGCTCACGGTCGCGATGCGCATCGTTGATGGAATGGATGACGCCGTCGCCCACGTGCTGCGATATGGAAGCGGGCACACCGAAGCGATCGTGACCAGCGACGAGCGATCCGCGGCGTGGTTTACCGGGCGCGTTCGAGCCTCCTGCGTGCTCGTCAACGCGAGCACCCGCTTCAACGACGGATATCAGCTTGGGCTGGGCGCCGAGATCGGCATCTCAACACAGCGGCTGCACGCCTACGGACCCATGGGGCTCGAGGAACTCACGGCGCAGCGTTGGATTGTGCGCGGATCTGGCCAGACTCGATGAGCTTGCGCTCGGCGGCATTTGCCGCGTCGGCATCGGAGACGGACTCTTCGTCCCCCGGCGGCGGAGGTGTTGGCTGAGGCAGCTGCGCGGATGCCGCTTCTCTTTCACGGTTCGGATCCTCGATGTCACGGTCGTGCAGCTCGCCAAGCTTCCTGAGCTGAGGCAGGCCGAGAGCGACAGCGCCGACAACCAGAACCGTGCCGATACCGCCAGAGACCACGCTGAAGACCACACCGAAGTAGGCCGCCACAAGGCCAGACTCGAACGCCCCCAGCTCGTTGCTCGACTCGATGAAGACCGAGTTGACCGACGACACACGCCCCCGCAGCTCGTTGGGTGTTCGAAGCTGAACCAGCACATGGCGGATGACGACCGAGACCGTATCGAGCGCGCCCGACATGAAGAGCGCCAAGAGTGACAGCCAGAAGACCGTCGAGAAACCAAAGACGACGATGCAGACTCCAAAGCCTGCAACAGACCACAGCAGGACCGGTCCACTCCTGCGGAACGGAGGCAGGCGAGTGAGCAGGAGCGACATGAGAAATGCGCCGATGAACGGTGCCGCTCGAAGGAGGCCCAAGCCCTCGGGGCCGACCTTCAGGATGTCCTTGGCGAAGATCGGCAGCAGCGCGGTCGCGCCGCCCAGCAGCACCGCGAAGAGGTCGAGCGTGAGTGCACCCAGAATGGGCTTCTCACGCCAGATGAAGCTGGCGCCGGCGAAGAGCGATGACATCGAGACTGGGCCGGTGGCTCGCGGCGCTTCACGCGGGCGAAGGCCCATCGCGGCGACACCGAAGATCAAGCAGAACGCCGCGGTGAAGGAGTAGACCTGCCATGCGCTGCCGAACCACGCCAGCAGGAATCCCGCCGCGATGGGGCCGAGCACCGCAGAGAGCTGGAAGACGCTGCTGTTCCAGGCAACCGCGTTGGGAAACGCGCCCGGTGCCACAATCAGCGGCAGCAGCGTTGCACGCGAAGGACCATTGAAGGCTCGCGCACACCCCATCAGCACGAGAAGCGCGTACATCAGGAAGAGAGGCGAGTCGCCGCGGTGCGAAGCGACCGCGAGCATCGCGGCTCCGATCCCCATCGCGATCTGCGTGATCACAAGCACCCAGCGACGATCGAAGCGATCAATGACCTGCCCCGCGGGGAGCGCAAACAGGATCACAGGAAGCGCCCGAGCAACGCCAACCCACCCCAGCGCCATCGGGTCCTGCGTGCGCTCATAGATCTCCCATCCCACGGCCGTCGCGAGCATCTGAAGCCCGGCGGAGGAGAAGAGAAAGCCCAACGCGAAGCGCCGGTAGTTGGGCGATCGAAGCGCTGCGTATGGATCAACGGCCCGGCGCGGTTCGGTGGGTGAGTCTGAATTGTTCGAGCTGGGTGCGGTCATGGTGTCGGGCAACGCGCGGGCTGTGGAGAAGTTCCTTGGCCAGCACGAGCCAGCATAGAGGTGCCGTCACGCAGATGCGCGCGGGAACAAAAGCTGTCGCAAGTGTTCGCTTGTACAAAGATGTCGTTACCGCGGCCTGAAGCGATCTTGAGGGCCTTTGCACGAGCACCGGTGTGGCTTCACGTGGCCGTGGCAGCGGCTTGCAATCTCGAGCCAGAGGAACGAACACGAAAGACCCAGCCGCGGCGGAAGCAGCCAGGCCAGCCGGCCGCCGGGGGCTCCGCCGAATCGCTTTCTCGCCGCCGCCCGAAACTCCGTTACACTCTCTCCGATGAAACAGGTCGGAAGAGGCGATTGCCGCGGGTGGCAACACGCGCCGCCCCGAGCGAGATAGCAGCCATCGACGGCAGGGAGAATCGCATGAGCATCTGGGACCGCCTCAAGAAAGAGCTGATCGACATCGTCGAGTTCCTCGACGACAGCAACAACACCCTCTGCTTCCGCTTCGAGCGGTTCCAGAACGAGATCAAGAACGGTGCCAAGTGCATCGTCCGCGAGGGCCAGGTCGCCGTCTTCGTGCGCGAGGGCGCCCTCGCCGACGTCCTCCCCCCCGGCACCCACACCCTCGACACCCGCAACCTCCCCATCCTCTCGACCCTTTTGGGCTGGAAGTACGGCTTTGAGAGCCCCTTCAAGGCCGAGATCTACTTCGTCTCTACCCGCCTCTTCACCGACCTCAAGTGGGGTACGATGAACCCCGTCATGCTCCGCGATCCGGAGTTCGGCCCGGTGCGCCTCCGCGCCTTCGGCACCTACGCCATCCGCGTGAACAACGCCGGCACGTTCATCAAGAACGTCGTCGGCACCGACAGCCGCTTCACCACCGAAGAGGTCACCGGCCAGCTTCGCAACCTCATCGTCTCCAACCTTGCCGAGGCCCTGGGCGAAGCCAAGATCCCGATGCTCGACCTCGCCGGCAACTACAGCGAGCTCGGCGGCAAGATCGTCAAGGTCATGCAGCCCGAGTTCGACAAGCTCGGCATCGAGCTCTCGACCATGCTCGTCGAGAACGTCAGCCTTCCGCCCGAGGTCGAGGCCGCCCTCGACAAGCGCACCAGCATGGGCGTCATCGGCGACCTCAACGCCTACACCAAGTTCCAGACCGCCGAGGCCATCCGCGACGCCGCCAAGAACCCCGGCGCCGTCGGCACCTTCATGGGCGTCGGCATGGGCCAAATGTTCGCGGGGCAGATGGCCCAGCAGGGCACCGCTGGCGGCCCTGGTATGTCCGGCCCCGGCACGCCGCCGCCACTCCAGCAAGCCGCACCCCTCTTCGTCGCCGTGAACGGCCAGCAGACCGGCCCCTTCGAGATGGGCTTGGTCGCCTCCAAGGTCCGCTCGGGCGAGATCGCCGCCGACACGCTCGTCTGGCGTCAGGGCATGGCCGCCTGGACACCGGCGAAGGACATCCCCGAGATCGCAAGCCTCTTCGCCGCCCCGCCCGCCATCCCCGGCAGCCCACCCCCGCTCCGCTAAACGCGCGGCGTCTTCGTCTTGCTCATGGGTGTTGTGCCGGTCCCCGGCACCTCTTTGCGTCTCATGCCATCAACCTTCATGAGAAGCCACACTCTGCATCTCACAGGACCGCCCGCCCATTGACCAACCCCCGCGCCCAATCCCCATCCGCACCCAAGCCCGCCTCCCCAAACGAGCGCCGCTTCCCCTGCGCCAACTGCGGCGCACGCCTTGAGTTCACGCCCGGCACCGACTCGCTCACCTGCGTCTACTGCGGCCATCAAAACCAGATCAAGCAGTTCGACGGTGCGGAGGTCAGCGAAGAGGACATGGGTGCTTACCTCGCGCGCCTGGCCGAGGCCGCCCCCAGCGTCACCGCCAAGACCGCAACCTGCTCCTCCTGCAACGCCGAAACCACGATCCCGCCCAACGTCACCAGCTTCTCCTGCCCCTTCTGCGCCAGCAACATCGTCGCCCAGGGCCGAGGCTGCTCCGTCATCCGCCCCAAGGCCATCCTCCCCTTCAAGATCACGCGAGATCAGGCCGACGGCATGTTCAGAGCCTGGGTGAAGAGCCGCTGGTTCGCCCCCAGCAAGCTCAAGGGCCAGGCCATGCTGGACGCCGCCCTCACCGGCATGTACATGCCCGCCTGGACCTTCGATACCACTACTGACACCGCCTACACCGGCCAGCGCGGCGACGCCTACTACGTCACCGAGTGGGTCACCGTCAACGGCAAAAGGCAGCCCCGCCGGGTCCGCAAGATCCGCTGGAGCAGCGCCTCCGGCCACGTCCGCCTCAACTTCGACGACGTCCTCGTCCTCTCCAGTAAGTCCCTCCCAGAGGACAAGGTCCACGCCCTCGAACCCTGGGACATCGAAGCCCTCGTCCCCTACGCCGACGACTACCTCGCCGGCTTCACCGCCGAACGCTACCAGATCGACCTCCCCCAGGGCTTCGAACTCGCCAAGGGCATCATGGCCCCCTCCATCGAAACCGCCATCCGCCACGACATCGGCGGCGACGAACAACGCATCACCTCAATGCGCTCCACCTACTCCCAGACCACCTTCAAGCACATCCTCCTCCCCGTCTGGCTCTCCGCCTACCGCTTCCGCGGCAAGATCTACCGCTTCCTCGTCAACGCCCGCACCGGCGAAGTCCAAGGCCAGCGCCCCTACTCCGCCATCAAGATCGCCCTCGCCATCCTCGCCGGCCTCATCGCACTGGGCATCATCATCTTCCTGATCTCGCAGCGCTGAGCATCGCCCACCACCCGCGGCCAAATACGCAGCCCGACACAACATGCAGCCCGACCGTAAGGGAGGGCCCGCGTGCAAAGCACGCCCTCAGCTCGCGCCCGCAGCGACCGCCTGCCCCCCTTTTCACTCTCGCGGCCGCTCACCCGTCACCTCCAGATCAAACGGATGCGGCGGTGGATGAAGCGCGTCGAACCCACACTCCGGGCACACGCCACCGACATTTCCCGCAAGGTCATAGCCGCATGACTTGCAGACCCCCGAACGCTCCCTCGCGGCGATGGTCGCGAGCGTTGTGAAGAGGAGCGTGGCGACGATCGAGAGATGCAGGATCGCGATCCCAAAGCCCATGATCGTGCCGGGCCCCGGGATGAGCGGCAGGTCCCATTCGGCGGCGGTGGCAAGCACTGTTGCCGCGAGCATCGCCAGAAGTGCCCGCAATGATCCAGTGATCATCCCGATGACCACAGAGAAGACAATCCCGGTCACCGCCACCAACCCCGCGAGTGTCTCGAACACAAAGGCAAGCCCTGGCGGCGAGGAAGACACAAGGAAGTTGCTCGCGACCATCATCCACACGAGGTGAGACACACCCGTCCCGCCCAGCAGCCCGGCGCCCAGACCCGTTGTGGACCGGACGCCGCGTGAGAGGTACAGAATGCTCCCGTAAACGGCCACAACCGGCCCGCTCAGCAACGCCCCCAGGACACTCAACGGAGCGACGATCATCATCAGCGGGGACAGTGCAGCCCAGCACACCCCGATCGACACCGCAATTCCCATCAGCGGCGTCATGTACCTCAAGTTCGCAAACCCGCGCGTCAGCATCCGCCACCCCGCTCGCTCGCGCCCGGTCCCCCTCACCCCGCCGCCACACTCCAAGCCTTCCCATCCCGCACCACCCGCCGGTACAGCGTGTCGCGCTCCACCGGCGTGAAGCCCGCCTCGCGGATCATCTTCTGAAGCGTCCACACGCCCACTTCCTGGTGCGTGCTCGCCCCGCCCACCTTGGTGATGTCGTACCACACCACCGTCCCATCGATGTCATCCGCGCCGCTCTGCAGCATCACCTGCGCCATCGGCAGCGTCTGCATGATCCAGAACGCCTTGACATGCGGGAAGTTGTCCAGCATCAGCCGCGCAATCGCCATCGTGCGATAGTTCTCAAGCCCGCTCGGCCCCGGCAGATGCTCAAGATCGCACCCATCCGGAAAGAACGGCAGCGGAATGATCGTCTGGTAGTAGCCGCAAGCCGACGGCACCGGGCTCCTGCCACCAGGCACCTGGGAAGAACCAAAGGCAACATGCTCCGGCAGCGGCACGCCCGCCCGAGTCAGCGTGATCGCCTCATGCTCACCGGCATCCCCCTTGAACCCAAGATGCCCCGAAGCCGCGCCATCCGCATCGCGGCCCGCAAATTCCGAATCACTCGACCACTCGACCACTTGACCACTCGACCACTTCTCCCCGCGATACCCCATCCGCGCCAGCGCCTCATCCTGCGCCCGCCGCAGCATGTCCATGTGCACCAGCCGGTCGTGCCGCTGCTCGATGTGCCCGTACAGCAGCGTCGCATTGGTGTTCAGCCCCACCTCGTGCGCCACGCGATGCACATCCAGCCACACATCGCTCCTGATCTTCCCCTTGTACGCCTCATCGTGCACGCGGTCGTCAAAGACCTCCGCGCCGCCGCCCGGCAGCGAGCCAAGCCCCGCCTCCTTCAGCTTCGTCAACACATGCCGGATCCCCTCCCGCCGCGCAAGCCGCCCCTCCTCGCCCGGCGCGCTCGCCCCCTTGTACACCTTCGCGATCTTCGCCAGGTGCACGACTTCCACCGCCGTGAACGCCTTCACGTGCAGATCACTGCCAAGCTTCTTCGCCTCATCGCGCAGCGTCCACACCAGATCCGTGTAGTACGAGAAGGGCAGCGTCGGATGCAGCCCGCCCACGCTGTGGATCTCCGTCGCGCCACCCTCCACAGCCTCGCGTGCCTGCTGCCGCACATACTCCATGTCACGCGTGTACGCCTTCTCGTCCCCCGCCTTCGCATAGAAGTCGCAGAACTTGCACGACAGTGCACACACATTCGAGTAGTTCAGGTGCCTGTTGATGTTGTAGTACGCGTTGGTCCCATGCAGCCGCCGCCGCACCGAGTCCGCCATCTCCAGCACGCTCCAGATGTCGCGCGTCGTGAACAGCACCTCCCCATCCGCCAGCGTCAGCCGCTCGCCCCGCTCCACCTTCGCGCGGATCCCCTCCAGCCGCGGATCGCGGCCAATCGCCCCCGCCCCGCCCCGCACGCTCAACCCAAACTCCGGCGCTGTGGCACTGCTCATGAAGAATCCTAGGCACCCTACGACCAACTTTCAGCAAAGATTGAAAACTCAGAAACGGGCATTTCGCCGGGCTTTCACGCCCGCCCACCACACCGCCGCACCACCCACACCGTCGACCTCAGCTCCCCCGCCAGCATCCGGTTCGCCCGCCGCTGTCCATCCAGAAACTGCCTGAGGTCCTTCGCAAGCGCCGGCTTCTCACGGGCCAGCCTCCGCGCCCTCTCCCGCAGCCTCGAAAACAACGCCGCATTCTGCCGCCTCGCCGCGCTCGGCGTCTGCCGCGAAACCTCGACGATCCTGTCTCCCCGGACCTCGATCAGTTCTCTCGCGTCTGCGCGCGAGAGCCCCGCATCAGCTCCCTCCTCGCACGTCGCATCATCGACAACATACACCCCGCCCGCGCGCGTGTGCCGACGCAGGATCGGCACCGCCTCCTCCACCCCAAACAGTCCGAGCATCATCGCCACATCAAAACCACCGCGCGATCGATAGCGGCGCACGTCCCCCTCGACCCACTCACACCGCCCCGCCACACACGCGCGCACCGCCGCCTCACGCGCGGCGACCAGAAACGGCCCAAACCCATCAACACCCACCACCCGCGCCGAAAGCCCGCGAGCCAGCGCAATCCCAACCGCCCCCTTCCCGCACGCAAGGTCCAGCACCCGCGCGCCGCGCCCGGCCCCCGCCCGCTCCAGCATCGCCACCACAAGCCGTGGCGAGCTCCCCAGCGCATTCAGATCCGCGAGCAACTCAGGCAAGTGGGGGAGCAGTCGCGCCGACGCGCCCACCGACGCCGCAACCTCACGCCCAAGCCCACCCGCCCGCCTCACGGGTTCCCCAGCTTGAGCGCCGTCGCCTTCTCGCTCCAACCCGCCTCGGGCTCCTTCGCCGCGAGGAGTTCGTACGTCTCAAGCAGGGCGGTCCTGGTCGCACCGACAACACCCACGCTCTGATCCAGCGTTGCCGCAACCTTCATCGCCTCTTCGATCTGCGACGCAGCCTCCGCAAGTCGGCCCTGATCGCGAATCGACAGTGCCAGGCTCACGCGCGTCGTGATCGTGTCCGGATGGGCCGATCCCAACACCTTCTCACGTGCTTCGAAAGTCGCCCTGAACTCCGATTCCGCCTCCGCGAACCTTCCACCCTTGCGAATCGCCTCCGCATGGTTGTGACGCAGCGTCAGCGTGCGCGGGTGTGCCTCACCGAGCGACGATCGTGCCGCCGCCAGCCCCTCCGCCAGCACCTTCTCCGCTTCCGCCGCCCGATCGGTGCGCGTGAGCAGGAATCCAAGGTTGTTGACCGCAAGCAGCGTCGAAGGGTGCCCCGATCCCAGCAGTTTCTTCCGCCCCTCCAGCGACCGCCGGTACATCTCCTCCGCTTCCGCGCGCTTCCCCTGCGACTCCAGCACGCCCGCAAGGTTGTTCATCCCCGTCAGCGCATCAAGGCTGTCCGGCCCCAGCGTCCGCAGCGTCCCCTCCAGCGACCGCCGGTAGTGAACCTCCGCGCCCGCGTTGTCTCCCGCCGCCTCGAGCGCCCCGCCGAGGTTGTTCTCGTACAGCAGCGTGTCCGGATCATCCGTGCCCTTTGCCAGCGTCTGAATCGCGATCGCCCGCTCATACAGCGGTCGCCCTTCTGCTGGCTTGCCTTGATCCACCCGCAACATCGCAAGGTTGTTCAGATGCGCCGCCAGTTCCGGGTGGTTCGCTCCGCGCAGCTTCTCCATCCGCCCAACCGCGGCCTCGAAGTATGGCCCAGCCTCTTCCAGCCGCCCCAGCGCCTGCAGGATGTACCCCACATTTCCCACCGCCGTGATCGTGTCAGGATGGTTGGGCCCAAGCTCCTTCTCACGGATCTGCAGCGTCCGCTCCAGCAGGGGCAGCGCCTTTTCTACGAGTCCCAGACGCACGTACGTCTCCGCAAGGCTCTGCCGGAGCGTCGCGTCAATCGTGGGCTGCTCCGCAAACTGCTCATCGATGGCGCCCTTCGCCGGCGCCAGGATCGTCTGATCGATGAAGTCCAGCGCGACGTCCGTGCTGTTCACGCCCGCAAGGCTCGCGCCCTGGTCTGCGAGATCGCGAGAGAGTCGCGAGATCAGCTTCTGTCCCGCGCTCTCGGGATCGATCCCACCCAGCATCGCGGCCTGGAACTGCGTCACCTGCAGCAGGTCCTTCTCGCGAGCCTCGATCTCGCGGCGCTGCTGCGCCTCGTAGCGCGCGTACATGATCGTCCTCACCACACCGATGCTGAGCAGCGCGACCGTCGTCAACCCAAACGCAACACCAAGGCGATTGCGACGAACAAACTTTCTCGCCCTGTACGTCGCGCTTGGCGGGCTCGCCTGCACGGGCTCATTGGCGAGGAATCGCTCGATGTCCGCGGCCAGCGCGCTCGCCGATTCATACCGGCGCGTCCGCTCCTTTTCAAGAGCCTTCATCGTGATCCAGTCAAGCTCCCCCCGCACCATGCGCCGAAGTGACGAGAAGTCCGTGTCACGCACGCGCGCCAGCCGATCCGGTGAGGCTTCGCCGCTCGACCCACCGACAGTCGCGACGATCGTCGGCATCCCACTCCCGATCCGGCTCAGCCGCGCACTCGGCACCATCGGCTCCACCTCGCGGATGATCCGCTGGATGTCGATGTACCCAGCCGAACGCAGGTCCGCAGACTCAAAGGGCAGCACCCCCGTGATCAGCTCGTACAGCACCACACCCAGCGAGTACACATCCGTCCGCGTATCGATGTCCAGCCCGCCCATCCCTGTCTGCTCCGGGCTCATGTACTCGGGCGTCCCCATCATCCGACCCGCCTGCGTGTACACCGTCGCCGCAGAGAGCTGCTGCGTTGTCGCCTTCGCGATGCCAAAGTCAATCACCTTCGGCACAGGCTTCCCATCCACCTCGCAGACCAGAATGTTCGATGGCTTGAGATCCCGATGGATGATCCCGCGCTGATGCGCATGCTGCACGGCGCGACACGTCTCCACCATCAGCCGCAGCCGCTCGCGTGTCGGCATCCGCGCCGCGTCGCAATACTCCGTGATGGGCCGCCCCGGCACAAACTCCATCGCGAAGAAGGGCCGCCCCTCGCGCGTCACGCCCGCATCAAGGACTTTCGCGATGTTCGGATGATCCATCATCGCCAGGGCCTGCCGCTCACCCTCAAAGCGCGAGATCACCTCCGCAGTGTCCATTCCAGCCTTGAGCACCTTGAGCGCCACGCGCCGGCGCACCGGCTCTCGCTGCTCTGCCATGTAGACAACGCCAAAGCCCCCCTCTCCAATCGACTCGAGAATCTGATACGCGCCGATCCGCGTCGTCGGCGCGATCTCGCCCACGATCCCTGTTGTCGGTGGAACGCCCTCCCGCGGATTCTCCTCCTCGGGCATCCGCGTTGGTGAGTTTGGATCAACCATGCCTCAGTTTACGATCACGATCGCCTCTACGTGATCATCCACGCCCTCCGCATCCCGGTTACCCTCCGACACCCGAGGGCCGGCCACCACGCCCCGGACAAGGAGGTCTCTCGTGCGCTCCAAGTACTGGGCGGTTGGCACGCTCTGGATCAGCCTCTACGCAGCGCTCTCGCTCGCGCCACTCGCCTTCGTCCTCATCTCCTCTCGCGCCAGCCAGATGCCCCGCCCCTTCTGGACCGAGCTCAGCGTCGGCCTCGGCTTCGTCGGCCTCGCCATGATGGGCCTCCAGTTCGCCTTGACGGCCCGCTTCGGCTGGCTCAAGGCCCCCTTCGGCTCCGACATCATCTACGCCTTCCACCGCACCATCTCCATGGTCGCCGTTGCCCTCGTCCTCGCCCACCCGGTCCTCCTCTTCGCCACGCGCTGGGAGGCCATGCTCCAGCGCCCCTTCTCGCACCCCTGGCCCTTCTGGACCGGCACCTTCTCCGTCATCTGCCTCCTCTGGATCATCGCTGTCTCCGTCTGGCGCACACGCCTGCGCATCGGCTACGACCAGTGGCGCCGCGCCCACGCCGCCCTCGCCGTGCTGGCCGTCGCCGCCGCCATCATCCACGTCCTCCTCATCGGCCACTACCTCGCCGCCCCGTGGCAGCGCGCCTTCTGGCTCATCTACACCCTCGCCTTCGTCGGCCTCATCCTCTACGTCCGAGTCATCAAGCCGATGATCGAGCTCCGCCGCCCCTGGGAAATCGTCGCCGCCACCCCGCAGCGCGGCGACGCCACCACCCTCACGCTCCGCCCCGTCGGCCATCCCGGCTTTACCTTCGCCCCCGGCCAGTTCGCCTGGCTCACCGTCGGCGACTCCCCCTTCTCCGACCGCGAGCACCCCTTCAGCTTCTCCGGCAGCGCTCAGGCCGCGCTGCCGACGGCCCAGCCCCATCCCACAATCGAGTTCACCATCAAGTCCCTCGGCGACTGGACCGGACGCATCCAGCACGCCACCCCCGGCACGCGCGTCTACGTCGACGGCCCCTTCGGTGCCCTCTCCGCCGATCGCACGCCCGATGCTGAGGCGATCGCCCTCTTCGCCGGCGGCATTGGCATCACGCCCATGCTCAGCCACATCCGCACCTTCCGCGACCGCGCCGACCCGCGCCCCATCTGGCTCTTCTACGCCGCCCGCGACTGGGACACCCTCACCCTGCGTGACGAGATCGAGCACCTCCGCGCCACGCTCCCCACGCTCCGCGTCGTCTATGTCCTCTCCTCGACCGCCAGCATCCCCACAGCCCAGCCTCCCATCCCCGCGGTCCAAGGCCTCATCACACCGGACCTCATCCGCACCCACGCCCCCGACCTCGCCGAACTCATCACCCAGCGCCGCCGCGTCGAGTGCTTCATCTGCGGCCCCAACCCCATGATGGAAGCCGTCGAGAAGCACCTCGCCACCCTCGGCGTCCCCTTCGGCGACTACCACTGCGAACGCTTCAACCTCGTCTAGGCCCAACCCCTCATCTCACTCGCTTCTGTTGTTTGCCTCTCACACTCGCCCCTTTGCCGCCCACCCAGCCGATAGAGGAGTGCCCATGCGCGAACGAATGGCCCGTCTTGCCGCCCTGGCCCTCGGCGCCCTCCTCTTGCTGGCCTGCGCGCTCTTCGCCTGGCTCCGCTCCAGCGGCATCGCCTAGCCACCCACCCTGCCAACTCGGCACCCAGCTTGGCCTCTCACGACAACCATGGCCGCGGATGGCCGCCTCCGGACCCCGCCAGCCCAGTCCAAGGCCCGGTAATCGGCGTCCTGCGCCCCTCAAGCCGCGCGTTTCCTTGGCATGCAGGTTGCCATACTCAATCCAACCAGGGCTTAGCCCTGCAAGTGAGGAGCCAAACAATGTCCAAAATCATCGGTATCGATCTCGGCACCACCAACTCCTGCGTCGCCATCATGGAGGGCACCCAGCCCAAGGTGCTCATCAACACCTCCGGCAGCCGCATCACCCCCTCCGTCGTCGGTTTCACCGACAAGGGTGAGCGTCTTGTCGGCCAGCCCGCCAAGCACCAGCAGGTGACCAACCCCAAGAACACGATCTTCTCGATTAAACGCTTCATCGGCCGCCGCCGCAGCGAGGTCTCCTCGACCGTCGAGGGTGGCTATGGCAAGGCCGGCAACGAAGAGTCGAAGGTTCCCTACACGCTCGTCGGCGGGGCCGACGACTCCGTCCGCGTTCAGGTCAACCAGGGCGAGTTCACGCCCCAGCAGATCTCCGCCTTCATCCTCCAGGACCTCAAGAAGACCGCCGAGGACTACCTCGGCGAGAAGGTCGACCGCGCCGTCATCACCGTCCCCGCCTACTTCAACGATGCCCAGCGCCAAGCCACCAAGGACGCCGGCGAGATCGCCGGCCTCAAGGTCGAGCGCATCATCAACGAGCCCACCGCCGCGGCCCTCGCCTACGGCCTCGACAAGGGCAAGAAGAACCACAAGATCGCCGTCTTCGACCTCGGCGGCGGCACCTTCGACGTCTCCATCCTCGACATCGGCGAGGGCGTCTTCGAGGTCCTCGCCACCAACGGCGACACCCACCTCGGCGGCGACGACTGGGACCAGAAACTCATCGACTTCATCGCCGAGGAGTTCCGCAAGAAGGAAGGCATCGACATCCGCAAGGACCCGATGGCCCTCCAGCGCCTGAAGGAAGGCGCCGAGAAGGCCAAGATCGAGCTCTCGACCATGAACGAGACGACGGTCAACCTCCCCTTCATCACCGCCAACGAGTCGGGCCCCAAGCACCTCCAGGTCTCGCTCACCCGCGCCAAGTTCGAGGCCCTCACCAACGACCTCTTCGAACGCCTCCGCACGCCCTGCCTGAACGCCCTCAAGGACGCCAAGCTCGACACCAGCAAGATCGACGAGGTCGTCCTCGTCGGCGGCTCAACCCGCATGCCCCGAGCCCAGCAGATCGCCAAGGAGATCTTCGGCAAGGAGCCCAACAAGAGCGTCAACCCCGATGAGGTCGTCGCCGTCGGCGCCGCCATCCAGGGCGGCGTCCTTCGTGGCGACGTCAAGGACATCCTCCTCCTGGACGTCACGCCCCTCTCCCTCGGCGTTGAGACCCTCGGCGGCGTGATGACCAAGATCATCGAGCGCAACACCACCATCCCCAAGACCCACACCGAGGTCTTCTCCACCGCCGCCGACAGCCAGACCAGCGTCCAGATCCACGTCCTCCAGGGCGAGCGCGAGTTCGCTAAGGACAACCGCACGCTCGGACAGTTCGAGCTTGCTGGCCTCGCGCCCGCACCCCGCGGCATGCCCCAGATCGCCGTCGAGTTCGCCATCGACGCCAACGGCATCCTCACCGTCACCGCCACCGACAAGGGCACCGGTAAGAAGTCCGACATCAAGATCACCAACAGCGGCGGCCTCTCCAAGGACGAGATCGAGCGCATGAAGCGCGATGCCGAAGCCCACGCCGCCGACGACAAGGCCCGCCGCGAACTCGTCGACTCCAAGAACCGTGGCGACGCCATGCTCATCCAGACCCGCAAGGACCTCGAAGAGCACGGCGGCAAGGTCAGCCCCGAGGCCCGCGGCAAGATCGAGAGCGCCCTCTCCAACCTCGAGTCACGCCTCAAGACCGACGAGAAGGCCGCCATCGAGGCCGCCATCGCCGAGCTCGAAAAGGCCCGCATGGAACTCGGCAAGGCCATCTACGAAGCCACCAAGGCCGCCACGCCGGGCGGACCAGGCGCCGATCCCGCCGCCGCTTCCACAGCAGCCGCGCCCGGCACCGATGCGAGCAAGGACGACGTCATCGACGCCGAGTTCAAGGTCAAGGAAGACAAGTAATCAAGTAAACGCCACGCCGAGTGGCAACAGCCTCCAAGTGGCACCGCCCTCCCGGGCGGTGTCCCTTTTAGTCCCTCTCACGCAGCACCACCAGGGAGGTCACCCAATGCCCGCACCCGACCTCCCTCCTCCGCCCCCAGCGCCGCAGGGCCCGCGCCCCCTCTTCGTCCACCTGCACGTTCGCCTCCTCGACCCCGCCGTCGTCGCCGGCGCCATCGTCATCGTCATCGATCAGATCCGCGCCAGCGTCACCATGACCGCCGCGCTCCACGCCCGCGCGCCCTTCATCGAGCCCGTCCTTACCGTCGAAGACGCCTTCACCCGCGCCGCCGCCCTCCGCACCGCCGGAATCCCAGCCCTCATCGGCGGCGAGCGCGCAGGCATCGCCGTCGAAGGCTTCGACCTCGACAACTCACCCCGCAACTACACACAGGACCGCATCGCCGGCCGCCCCCTCGTCTTCACCACCAGCAACGGCACCGCCTCGCTCCTCCACGTCCGCCGCGCCCACCGCATCCTCGTCGGCTCCCTCTCCAACCTCTCCGCCATCGTCAGCGCCGTCGCCACCGACCCGCGCCCCGTCCACATCCTCTGCGCCGGCACACGCGACGAGATCAGCCTCGACGACTGCCTCCCCGCCGGCGCCATGGTCCAGCGCCTGATCGCTGAAGGCCGCACCCTCGGCTCCGACGACTCCGGCCGCATGTGCCTGGCCCTCTGGCGCGACACGCTCGCCTCCAGAGGAGGCATCGCCAGTGCCCTCCGCGAAAGCCGCGGCGGCCGAAACCTCTCCCGCATCGGCCTGGACGCCGACATCGACTTCTGCGCCCTCGTCGATCACCTCCCCGTCCTCCCGACCTTCGATCCCGGCACTGGTCGTATCACGATCGAGCGATCCTCTCAAATCACGCCTCTACCCAGTGACTTCAACAGCCAGTCGATGGTCGCGCCCGCGATGGGTATCGACGGCTGCGAGGATGGCTGGGTCGTTGCTTCACTTGCACACGACGACCACGCCACTCGACCTCGCCTCACCTTTGACGTCGTCCCAAACCTCAGCTTCCTCGAATCTCTGGCACCATCGCGTGTATGCATCGACATCCCCATCGGCCTCAGTCGTACGGGCCGGGCCTGCGACACGAACGCACGCGAGTTCCTGCCGGGCGCTGCCTCGCGTGTCTTCACACCACCCTGCCACGAGGTGCTCGCGTGCCAGTCATGGGCTGACGCGAACGATCAGAACAAGGCACTCACCGGCAAAGGCCTCTCTCAGCAGGCCTTCGGCATCCTTCCC
This sequence comes from Phycisphaerales bacterium, assembly GCA_040399065.1. Taxonomy (GTDB): domain Bacteria; phylum Planctomycetota; class Phycisphaerae; order Phycisphaerales; family UBA1924; genus JBBASU01. Next base: position 102,524 of record JBBASU010000004.1, read on the forward strand.
AAGATCCGCGAAGCCGACGAGCTCCTCGCTCGCGCCCCGCACCTCAAGGGCGTGCTCCGCGAGGTCCACCCGGAAGTCTGCTTCGCCCGCCGCGCCGGCCATCCGCTGCCGAACAAGAAGACCCCCGAAGGCATCGCCGCACGAGTGTCAATCCTCATCGCCGCACTGCCCGTATCCGAAGCCGACCTGCGCCACCACGCCGCGCGCCTCCGCCGCCGTGGTGCGAAGCTCGACGACATCCTCGACGCCGCCGTCGCACTCCTCGTCGCACTCGCTCCTGAGGCTTCGATCCGTTCCTGGCCCGCGCAGCCCGAGCACGACCAGCGCGGCATCCGAATGGAGATCATCGACGCCGACCACGCCGCGCTGCCCAAGAAGCCAGCCGCTACCCCAGCTTCGCCCCGTTCGCGCTGAGCCACGCCGCGATCTGCTCCAGCGCCGCCGCCCGATGGCTCCGCGCGTTCTTCTCCGCAGCAGGCAGCTCCGCGCTCGTCCGCGAGAACTCCGGCGCCACCAGAAACAGCGGGTCATATCCAAACCCGTTCGCTCCCTGCGGCACCTCGCCCCGCACCCCGATCCGCCCCTCGAACGTTCCCCGCGCCGTGCACCGCACCCGCGGCAGGTCCTCATCGCGCCCCGCCGCCGCCAGCACCATCACACACACGAAACGCGCCCCACGCCGCTCCGGCGCAATCCCCTCCATCTCCCGCATCACCCGCTCGTTGTTCGCGCCGTCCCTCTCCTCGCGTGACATCGACGCCGCCACGCCATCCGTCCGCCCGTCATTGAAGTAGTGCGACGAGATCACCCCGGGCCGCCCATCCAGCGCATCAATCTCAAGCCCCGAGTCATCCGCCAGGCACGCCATCCCCGTCGCCGCCGCATACGCCAGCGCCTTCACCCGCGCGTTCTCCTCGCACGTCGCGCCGATCTCATCCGGCTCCCGGAACGGATACCCCCGAACCTCCGCAAGCGTGAGCAGCTCCACATCCCGCAGCCCACGCAACGCAAAGATCGCCCTGATCTCCGCAACCTTGTGCGGGTTCGTGGTCGCCACAACGATCCTTCGGGCCCGGGACGCAGCGCTTGTCATCGCCGATTGTTGCACCCCCATCGCGCACCCGCCCAGCTCCGCCGCACTTGACACCGCCAGCAACGCGCCCATGATCCGCGCCATGAAGGGACCAAACCCACAACCTCCCACCCCCTCCGCAAGGGCCGCCATCGCCACCGCCGCCGCCGACCACCTCGCCTCGTGCGCCCATCGCGGATTCAGCCCCGCCCTCATCGGCTTCGACGGCTTCATCGACTACATCCTCCGCATGGTTGACGTCCGCAGCGGCATGTCGCCCGCCGAGTTCACCCACATCCGCACCATCGCCGAGTTCGCCGCCCGCTGCGCCGCCGCCGCCGGCAAGAGCACCAACATCGAGCAGGTCCTGATCGAAGAACGCTTCGGCGGCAACGGCCCCCTCATGGCCGGCGCGCTCGCCCAGCTCGGCGTCCCCGTCACCTTCATCGGCGCCGTCGCCACCAGCGACGCCGGCCCCGCCCTCCATCCCACCTTCACCAGCTTCGCCCAGCGCTGCCGCGAAGTGATCGCAGTGGGGGAGCCCTCCTTCACCGACGCCCTCGAGTTCGACGACGGCAAGCTCATGTTCAACAACACCCGCGCCGTCCAGGCCATCACCTGGGACCGCATCGTCGAGCGCGTCGGCCTCGCCCGCCTCGTGCAAATCGTGGACGCCTCAACGCTTCTCGGTGTCGTCAACTGGTCCCTCCTCGGCGGCGTCCCCGGCATCTGGCGGGGACTCATGCGCGACGTCCTCCCGCGCTGCACGCCGCGCGACCGCATCATGTTCGTCGACCTCTCAGACCCCGCCAAGCGCACCGACGCCGATGTCCTCGCCGTCACGCAGCTCCTGGCCGAGCTCGAGCGCGCCGGCCTTGGCCTCCGCGTCTGCCTGGGCCTCAACCTCGCCGAGTCCGAGCGCCTCGGCCGCGTCCTGGGCCTCACCACCAGCACCTGGCGCGCCGGCCCCATCCTCCGCGAAGCAGCCACCGCCCTCCGCGAGCGCATCGGCATCTCCCGCGTCACCATCCACCCGCGCGAGGGCGGTGCCGCCGCCGACGCACACCACGCCGCCTGGATCGACGGCCCCCTCGTCCAGCGCCCGCGCATCTCAACCGGCGCAGGCGACCACTACAACGCCGGCTTCTCCCTCGCCCTCGCCTGCGGCGCATCGCTCGAGCAGTGCCTCGCATGCGCCGTCGCCGTCAGCGGCGCCTACGTCCGCGATGGTGAGTCACCAACGCTCGAACGCCTCCTCGCCTTCCTCCGCGCACTCCCCGAGCCCAACGCGGCGTAACGCCCCGCTGATCCAAGTCCCGTGCTTTGCAGGAGAGACCTTCGGTCCACCCAAAGCATCCTCACGCCGACGCCGGATGCCAGATCGTCTTGAACTCAACCAGCGGCTCGATCCACCCCGGGTGCTCGCACGCCGCGTCGCTCGCCCAGTCAGGCGCAGGCGTCCTGATCGTCACGCGCTTCACATTCTCCGCCGCGCCCCCATGCAGGATCGCCGCATGCGCCGCGGGCAAACCCGCCCCATGCACGCCATCGATATCACGGTGCCCCGCGATGATCGGCAGCACCTCCGCATGATCACACGTCAGCACATTCACCACGCCCGGCGGCACATCGCTCGTCGCCAGAACCTCCCCAAGCAGCGCACCCAGGAGCGGATTCTGCTCGCTCGCCAGCACGACGCACGTGTTCGCCGCCGCCAGCGCCGGAGCCATCAGCGACACCATCGCCAGCAAAGCCGGCGTCCGTGGCGATACCACCGCCACAACCCCGACGGGCTCGGGCGAAGTAAACGTGTAGAACGGCCCCGCGACAGGATTGCAGCACCCCAGCACCTGCGCATGCTTATCCGCCCAGCCCGCAAAGTGCACCGCACGGTCAATCGCCAGCGACACCTCATCCTCAGGCCGCAGGCCCTTCGTCGCACCCTTCTTCACGCCCTTCGCTCTCGCCCCGCCCGCCGCAGCATCCGGCCCCACACTCGCAAGCGCCTCGACAAACTCGCCCCGCTTCCCCTCCATCATCTCCGCGACGCGGTACAGGATCTGCGCCCGGTTGTACGCCGTCGTCCCCTCCGACCACTTCGCCAGCGCTCCCCGCGCCGCCTCCACAGCCTCGCGCAGGTCCTTCCGCGAAGCCTTCGCCACATGCGCGATCGGCTCCCCCTTCGGCGTAGAGACCAGCGTCGTGCGTCCCGACTCACTGCGCGGGAACGCGCCGTTCACGAAGAGCTTGTACGTTTTGGCAATATCGAGGCGGTTGGGCATGGTGTCTTCCTCGGTGAACGTGCGGGCGGTTGGCGGCGCTGCCTTGCGTGAGCGGGGCCTCATGACGACACCTCCACATACCCCCGCAGCCCATGCATCCCCCCCTCCCGCCCGAACCCGCTCTCCTTGAACCCTCCAAACGGGCTCGCCGGATCAAACTTGTTGAACGTGTTGCACCACACGACGCCCGCCTTCAGCTTCCTCGCAATCTCAAAGACCTTCGACCCCTTGTCCGTCCAGATCCCCGCCGACAGCCCATACGGCGTGTTGTTCGCCCGCGTGATCGCTTCCTCCGGCGTCCTGAACGACATCACGCTCAGCACCGGCCCAAAGATCTCCTCACGCGCAATCGTGTGGCTCGGCTGCACGCCCGTAAAGAAGCACGGCGCACACCAGTGCCCCTTGCCGGGCTTCTTCCATGACGAGACGGGCTGATGGAGCCTTGCTCCTTCGGACTGCCCGACCGAGATGTAATGCTCGATCCGCTCCAGCTGCGCCCCGCTGTTGATCGCCCCCACATCCGTGTTCTTGTCCAATGGGTCCCCCACGCGCAGCGACGCCATCCGGTGCTCCAGCTTCGCAATCACGCGGTCCAGGATCGACTCCTGCACAAACAGCCGCGACCCCGCGCAGCACACCTCACCCTGATTGAAGAAGATCCCCCCGATGATCCCCTCCACAGCCTGATCAATGCTCGCATCCTCAAAGATGATGTGAGGCGACTTCCCCCCAAGCTCCAGCGTCAGCCGCTTCGGCGCCGCCCGCGTCCCCGCCGCCACCTCATCCGCCAGCGTCTTCGCGATCCGCTTACCCACCTCCGTCGAGCCCGTGAACGCAACCTTGTCCACCCCTGCATGCCCAACCAGTGCCGCTCCCGTGCTCCCATCCCCCGTCACGATGTTCACCACGCCCTTCGGCAGTCCAACCTCCTCAAAGATCTCCGCCAGCCGCAGCGCCGTCAGCGGCGTCGTCTCCGCTGGCTTCAGCACCACCGTGTTCCCGCACGCCAGCGCCGGCGCAATCTTCCACGCCGCCATCATCAGCGGGAAGTTCCACGGAATCACCTGCGCACACACCCCAACAGGCCGCGGCGTCCGCCCCGCAAACGCGAACGCCAGCTTGTCCGCCCACCCCGCGTGATAGAAGAAGTGCGCCGCCACCAGCGGCAGATCCACATCGCGGCTCTCCTTGATGGGCTTGCCGCAGTCCATCGTCTCAAGGATCGCCAGCTCCCGCGCCCGCTCCTGAATCCGCCGCGCAATCCGGAAGAGATGCTTCCCGCGTTCCTTGGCTGGCAGCGCGGCCCAGAGTGGCTGCGCAGCGCGGGCCGCGGCGACGGCGGCGTCGACATCCGCCGCGCTGGCGTGCGCGATCTCCGCGAGCGGGCGCTCCGTCGCCGGGTTGAACGTCGTGAAGTGAGAAGGCGCGGCCGCCGCGTCCGCGGAGCGCTTTGCCTTGCGCGGCTCAACGAACGCGCCACCGATGAAGTGGCCGTAGCGCGGCTTGATCTCGACCTTGATCGACTCGGGCGCGGGTGCGAGGTTGAAGGTGCCGCCTTTGCGGAGCGTCGTCATGCGGGCATGGTATCTGAGCGGGAGTGGTCGGGTGTCAATTGGCCAATTGGCCAATTGGCCAAATGGCTAAAGGGTCAAATGGTCAAATGGCCAAATGGCGGGCTCGTTTCATTCCTTCTGACTTGATCCGATTCCGAGGGGCGACCGCTTTGGCTCGCCGTCGGCCCTCGGGTAAATCCGGTTGGTGGGGTTGATCTTGGTGATGAGGACGATCTGGCCCGTGGGCGTGGGAATCGTCTGCTCGTAGAAGCCGCCCAGGAGCTTGATGGCCTTCGATGCGGCCTCCAGCTCTTCGCCGGCCTTCTGGCCTTTGATGAGCGCGATCACGCCGCCGGGAGTTTCCGTTTCGCGCTCGGGGGGCTTGGCGAAGGGGATCGTAAGCTCCGCGAGCGTGGCCATGGGTCCGACCGCGCGGGCGATGACGAGGTCGTAAGCCTCTCGATGCGCGTTCTGCCGCGGTGCGCGGCCGGGCGTGACGGGCGCGTTCTTCGCGGCCAGGCCCGTGAGGCGTGTGCCGCGGTCGTGAGCGAGCGCCTCGGCGCGGCTGGCGATGGCCTGCACATTGGTCAGGCCCAGAGCCTGCGCCGCCTGCTTCAGGAACTCGATCTTCTTCGCCGTCGCGTCCAGGAGTGTGAACTTCAGCTTGGGGAAGATGATGGCGAGCGGAATGCCGGGAAAGCCGCCGCCAGTGCCGACATCGATCACGCGCGCGCCGGCGGGGAGTTCGGCAAGGACCTGCACGAGAGAGAGTGAATCAAGGACATGGCGCGTCCAGGCGTGGGCCGGATCGTCAATCGAGGTGAGGTTCATCGACTCGTTGGCCGCGAGCACCATCGCGAGGAAGCGGCCGAGCGGCTCCAGTTCATGCGGCTCGAGCTCGATGTGATACTCCAGAGCTTTGGCCGCGAAATCGGGCGGCGGGAGGATCGGCGATGCACCAGCGAGCTTGAGATCAAGCGGGCGCGGCGGCGGTGGGGGTTGCTTGGGCCGCTGCGGCGGGCGCGGCGGCTGCGGTGCGGGTGCTTCGAGCTCGCGCGGCGCGCCGGGGCCACTCGGAGCGAATCGGTTCGCGGGCGTGTACGGCGCACGCGAGTCGCGCTGGTCGCGCGTGTCGCGCGTTTCACGCGTGTCACGTTTGTCGCGAGGATCACGCGATGGACGTACGTCACGCGTATCACGCATGTCACGCGAACCTCGGCCATCGCGCGGATCGCGTGCAGATGGTGGCCGCGGATCCACGTGGGTGGCGCGTTTGGAGATGGGGCGTCGCTGCGGAGGCTTGGGCATCGGGAGAGAGGCTAGGAGGGGGAGGGGGAGGACGCGGGTTTGCAGCACGGTGCCTTGGGTAGCCCGGTCGTCCCGACCGGGTTTTCTTGAACGATGCCCCGTCACAGCCGCGCCATCGAAGTCGGCAGCTCTGGGCCGACTTCGATGGTCTCGAGGGTTGCCTCAAAGCAAGACCATCGAAGTGCTCTCAAAGCCGAGCACTTCGATGGCACGGCCCTACTCATCATCGTCATACTCAAAGCTCTTGCGGAGCATCCCCGTCCGTGGGCGGCGGAGCGCCACGGACGCCACCAAGCCCGTCATGATCCACATCGCCAGCATGCTTGAGCCGCCGTGCGAGACGAAGGGCAGCGTGATGCCGATGACGGGCAGGATGCCCAGGTTCATCCCCGCGTTGACGACGACCTGCGCGAGCAAAAATCCGACGAAGCCGATGGGGACCAGCCGCCCGACGGGCTCGGTGCAGCGTGCGGCGGTCCACAGCGCCCCCAGCGACCAGAGGAGATAGAGGAGCAGCACGCCCACGCCGCCAAGCATGCCGAAGCGGTTGCAGAGGACTGCAAAGATCATGTCGTTGTGGCGCTCGGGCAGCGCGTTGTACTGGAGCAGGGCGCGGCTGTGGGCCTCGGGCAGGCCCGTGATGCCGCCCGCGCCGATGAGGCGCTGGGCCGTCACCTGCTGCATGTTGATGTCCTGATCTGCCGATGTGTCGCCCTTGAGCTGCATGAAGAGGCCGACGATGCGTTCCTGCTGGTGCGGGCGCAGGATCGGATACGCGGCGGGTGCCGCGAGCATCGCGAGCGCGACAATGAGCGAGAGATGCTTGAGCTTGGCCCCGGCGGCAACCAGGATCGCAAAGAGCGCGGGAATGAAGAGGAGCACCGTGCCCAGATCGGGTTGCAGCACGATGAGCCCGACGGGGATCGCGGTCAGGATCGCCGGCGGCAGCAATCCCAGCAGCGTGCGATGGTTCGCGCGATACCGCAGGTACCACGCCAGCGTCAGCACCCACGCAATCTTCGCGAACTCGCTTGGCTGGAGGTCCATCGGGCCAAGGTCGATCCACGAACGAGCACCGTTGCGAGGCCGCACGATGCTCGCGGGCACGCCGGGGATCAGCAGAAAGACCAGCATCGCGACCGCGACCAGCAGCAGCAGCCACGACGCCGCCCCAAGCGTGCGGTAGCTGGGAATCATGACGGCGATGCCGACCGCGATGCCAGCGCCCGTGTAGATCGCTTGCCTCATCGCGATCGGCCCGAGCGACGCGACCGTGGCCGCATCGGCACCCGGTGCCGCGGCCCGCAGGCCGCTGGCGACATCGATCGTGTAGATGCCGATGGCGCTGAGCGCGAGCGACGCGGAGATCGTGAGCCACGCGGGGCCGATGCGCGTGAGTGCAACTGCCACGCTGCCGAAGGCATCACGCGGGCTCAGAAGTCCATCGGAACTGCGTGCAAAGGCGCTCAGAGGTAACCCTCCGCGATGAGGGCATGGATGATCTGGTTGGCGATGGGGCCTGAGACCTTGCCACCGGAGCCGCCGAAGTCGACGACCACAGAGATTGCAAACTGCGGCCGCCCGCGCCCAACGAGAACGACAAACCAGGAATGGTCGCCCTCTGCGATGAGCTGACTCGGAAGCGGTCCATCGGGCCCATCTGGATCGGCGTACACAGGGCTCGCGGTGGCGGTGCCGGTCTTGCCCCAGAGGGTGACGCCCTGCGGCGCGTTGAAGATGTTCTCGCGAACACCGTCGAAGGAGATGTGGTGTCCGGTGCCGCGCTCGTCGCTGACGGCCAGTCGGAGCCCCTCGAGCGCGGCGGCCTGTGCCGCGGAGTCCAGGTTCAGCTCGCGCGGCTCGCGGCGGGGAGCAACGGTCGGGCCCGTGTTGCCGATCAGCAGCCGCGGCGCGATGCGTACGCCGCCGGGACGGGCGAGCGTTGCATACGCGTCGGCGGCGTGGAGCGGCGTCCACGCGACCGGACCCTGGCCGATCCCCATCTGGATCGCGTCGCCGAGCCCGAGCGGCTTGCCATCGGCCGCGCCGAGCTCGCCGGGATACTCCACGTTCTGGCGGCGAGAATCGAGCAAGCCAAGGTTGAACGTCTCACCAACTCCGAAGTCGCGATACACCTCCGTCACACCTTCCAGCCCGAGCCTGCGACCGAGCGTGAAGAAGAAGATGTTGCACGACGCCATGATGGCTTCTTCTGAAGAGAGATCGTGGCCGAACTGCGCCGTGTGCGTTGTCGAGAAACGCTTGTAGATCCAGCAGCGAAACTCGTTCGGGCGACCTTCGAAGAGATGCCCCGTGCACTCGATGCGCTGCGAGAGGTTGTAGTTGCTGCGCTGCACGGCACCCGCCAAAATCAGGGGCTTGACGATCGAGCCCGGCTGGTATGGCTTTGAGATCGCGCGGTTGAGATAGGCCATGCGGGTCGGATCGCCGAAGACTGCATCGGGATCTTCGCGGGCCTGACGATGCGTGAAGCTCGGCATCGAGGCCATCGCGAGGATGTCGCCGGTGTCGATGTCGAGCACCACCGCCGCGCTGTTGAGCGCTTCACCGAGCTGCTGCGTGGGCCCTTCCTGTCCGTGCCAGGGCTGGACGACCGCAAGGCCCGCCTCGGGGCTCATGACCGCCTGAACGCGGGCCTGCAGGAGCGCATCGATGGTGAGTCGCACGTCACGGCCCGTGAGAGCGGGGACAGCGCTACGCTGGCCGGTATCCATGCGGACGACCTGCACGCCGCGCAGCCCTCGAAGCAGAGGCTCTTGCGAGGCTTCAACGCCCATGTCGCCGACGCGATCCAGCTCGCGATACGAGCCACGATCAACGCCCGCGCCCTCGTACGCCACCGCGCGCAGCGCAGGATCTGAATTCAGCGCCGCGGTCCTTGCCGCGGCGTCCTCCGCATGCACGCGTTCGCGCAAGCGTCCCAGCACATGCATCGCAAGGCCATCAACGCGGATCAAGAGGGGCGGCTTCGTCGGTGCGGCCGTTCCATCCGCCTGCTCGGATTCATCAGTCTCGCCCGGCGCATGCCGCAGCGGGCTTGGAAACGTCGAGCGATCCAGCGGCACCTGCACCGACTCATACGGATACTCGCGCTCGCCCGCGTCCAGCACGCGCAGGCCCGGAACCCGCTCGACAAGGTCGGTGCTGGTCATGTCCGCCTCGCCGTCCATCGCGAGCGGCACTTCTTCATCTTCGAGTGCCTGGCACGCAAAGCCCGCCTCGTCCGAGACGCCCCGCAGCAGCGCGTGGATCGCGTCCTGCTCCGAGATCGTGGCCTTGGCCGCGCGCCGCCGAGCATCCTCAACCTCTTCGATGGTCGGCTCGCGGCCTTGTGCGCGGATCCCTTCCATCTCGCGTGCCACGAGGCGCTCCGCGTATCGATCGCGACGTCGCGTGACCTCAGCAACGACCTCGGCCCGCTTCTGATCAATCTCGGCTCGCGACACTCCCGCGGCGACCGCGACCTCGTTCCACGCGCGATCCAGGTGCCGCTCATACGCCGCGCGAAAGAGATCCTCGAGTTCTCGCCGTTCCGCGGGAGCAAGCTCGAGCCATCGCGCTCCAACACTGCGACGCGCGGCACGCCCCGCACGCTGCTGGGCCCACTCGCCAGTGATGACCCTGTACTGCACCGCGACGTCATAGCTCGGACGATCCTGCGCCAGGATGCGGCCCTTGCGATCGGTGATCGTGCCGCGCGTGGTCGGAGTCTGCCGGACTCGAACGAGCCGTTCCTCCGCCTCCTCACGCAGTTCAGTGGAGCGAAGAATCGAGAGGTCCGCCAGACGCAGCGAAAGCGGGACCAGCGCGAGCGTCGACGCGCCGGCGAGCAGCAGCAGCCGCCGGTGGTACATGCTCGGAATGATGACGTCTAGACCCATGCCGTCCGTGGCTCCGCGCTGGAGTGAGAATACGCGTGCGAGACGGTGGGATGTATCGGCACTCGCGCCGGATTTGCCCCAATCCGGGCAGGTCCGTTTTCCGGACCGACGTCGCCCGGACAGGTCGGCTTTCCGAGCCGACTCCTGCTTCAAATACAAAATCAAAGTCGCTTCGGCGAAGCGAACTGCCCGATGCTGCCAGCTCGGAGTGCCGACCTACTCAGCGCGCTTGTCGCGGATGATCTGCGCGTACGCGTTGTGGCTGTGGATGCTCTCGAAATTCTCGGAGTTGATCGAGTACCAAAGGACGCGATCTTCACGATCGAGACCCATGGCAAGGTCGCGGACGATGTCCTCAACGAACTTAGGATTCTCGAACGCGCGCTCAGTGACCCACTTCTCATCAGGACGCTTGAGCACCGCGAAGACCGGGCACGACGCCGCCTTCTCAAGAAGCTCGACCAGGTCCTCGATCCACATCATGCCCTCGAACCGGACGCGGGCCTCGATGCGGCAGCGCTGGTTGTGAGCGCCGTACTCACTGATTTCCTTGGAGCATGGGCAGAGGCTGGTGGCCGGTGCCGCGACGCCAAGGATGAAGTCCGTCTCGCCGTTGGCCGTGCACTCAAAGGTCACCTCGTAGTCCATCAGGCCCGGCTGGCCCGTGACGGGCGCCAGCTTCTTGATGAAGTACGGGAATCTCGCCTCAAAGTGGGCCACCTGCGCATTGAGACGCTGGCAGATCGCTCGTGTCAGCTCAGGAATCCGGTCGGGCGTGATCGGCTCGCTCGTCTGGTCGTTCAACACTTCCAGGAAGCGGCTCATGTGCGTCCCCTTCTGGTAGTGGGGGAGCGCAACGTACATGTTCACTTTCGCGACCGTCGTCTGCTCGCCACCGTCGCGTGTGCGGAGACGGATCGGGTAGGTGATCTCCTTGACGCCCACGCGGTCGATGGCGATTTGACGCGGGTCTGCCTTCGCCTGGACGTCCGGCATGCCCGGCGTCCGGGCCGCGGCCTTCTGTGCTGGCGTGCGGCGAGTTGAAGCTGCCGCCGCGTCGCGGGCCTTCTTCGATGCGGAGGCAGAGCGGTTCGAAATCTTGCGGGCGGGCATGGACTCTCCGGAGATGGCCGCTTTCGTCTGGGGCAGATTGAAGTCCGAGCTTCTGACTTCGCCCGCGGCCAGTAGATGGATGCGAAAGACATGTGGAGCCAAACGCGGTTCTCGCTTCCAGAGCGAACACCTCACCGACTGCGGAGGTGGCATCTCTGAGTGGCGCAACTTCCCGCCTCGATCAGACGAATCTTAGTCGTCCCCCGCCGCCCGAAGATCGAGTACCGAACCGCCCCATGCCAAGCCCAGCGGAATGCCCAGCAGCGCTCCCGCGCCCCACTCCAGCGAGAGGGGCCGAGCCAGCGGCCAGAGCGTGCCGTCGAACAGTGCGGGAAGAAAGCCAGCACCGTGAAGCACTCCCGCACTGATCGGGCCAACCAATGCGACAATCGCCACCCCCAGCAGCGGTGCGAGTGGCGAAAGCATGACGCGGAACGACGAAGCCGCAAGCTGCGCACACAGGCCCGCCGCCATGCCTCCAAGGACGACGGCCATCAGCGTCTGTCCACGCATGGGCGTGAGGGCCGCGAGCCAGACCACCACACCCATGACGATCGCGGCCAGAATCAGGCCCGCGCCCGCCGCGGGAATGAGCTTGGCATTCTCTTCAGCCCGGACGACGAGCACGCCGATCCACGAACCGACGCGTGGCGGAACGGCGTGCTTGCTCGGCACCGCGCCCGTGTGCTCTCGCGCGAGCGCGACCTTCATGACCATCACCGCGAGCCCCGCAGCCAGGATCGCCGCCAGCATCCCCTCAATTCCCAGCATGGTGAGGTCGGATCCATCGCGTGTGCGACGCGCAAAGTCGTTGATCGTGCCCAGCCCCCAGCCCGACCACGCGAGCACGAGCCCCGCGCAGCCAAGGCCGGTGTACATCGAGAAGAGCGCCGCACCAACCATGCCCGCGATCAGGGCCGCCACCAGAGCGGCCGTTCCCGCGAGGAGTCCCGCCGACAACGACTCACCAATCAGCAGTGACGCCGCGGGCCCGCCGTCAACATCACGAAGATGGAAGGCGAGCGTCGAGACCGCAGGCCCAAGGGCAAAGAGGCAGAAGAGAATGAACGACCATTTGGCCGTGGAATGAAGCATGGCCCGGAGTGTAGGTAAGGGGGTGCGAAAGCGAAAAGACGCGACACGAAAAGCAAAGGGGGCCGGGCGACAACAGACAGAACCCGCAAGACCACCCAAAGTGCGTGCGCGGCCCGAGAGCGTTACCGTTAGTGCGTCTAGCCATAGTGATGGAGGTACCCATGCCGGGAACACGCGCAGAACAGTTTGGATCCGGTGGTCATGTTGGTCACGCCGGAAGTGCCGGCCACGCCGGTTCATGGAATCAGATCCGCTCCGGGTTGGTCTGGCCTTCGCTCCTGCGCACGGCCGGGCTGGCACTGCGCCCGGCGCGTCTTGGCTTCGGCGTGATCATGATCGTCGCCGTCGCGCTGCTGGATCGGCTCGGCCAGTCGTGGTCCGGACGCGACCAGGGGCCGATCACGACCCTCGCCTCCAACGCTGGCGGCAGTCTCTCGTCGGTCGTGCGGGGTGTCCTGAGGCTGGAGCCCGGAGCGGGCGCTCGCGCGGGCTTCGGGCAGATTCGTGGCCTTCTGGACGACCTGTGGCTCGCGCCCCTCTCCTCGATCACGATCATCGCGCTCTCGATGCTCGTCGTCGGTGTGCTCGGCCTCGCCACGGCCCGAAGCGCGGCGACCGAATCGGCCCGTCTCAAAAAGCAGACCTGGACCGAAGCCATGGGCTTTGCTGTTTCGCGATGGACCTCCGCGTGGCTCACGCTCATCGGCCCCGTGCTCATCAGCACACTCCTTCTCGCTTTCCTCGCGGCCGCAGGATGGGCGGGCCTCAGCCTTCCCTGGCTTCAGGCCGTCGGCGGCGCGCTCTTCTGCTTCGCAATGCTGATCGCAACCGCGGTCGTGCTGCTCCTCGCGCTCACGCTCCTGGGCGCCCCCATGCTCCTCCCCGCGCTCGCCTGCGAAGCCACCGACGGCATCGACGCGGTGCAGCGCACCATGGCGTACGTCGCCGCCAGGCCGCTGCAGTACGGCGCGTACGTCCTCATCCTCTGCGTGCAGGCCGCGATCACCACCGCGATTCTGATCATGCTCGCCGTGCTCGTCTCAGAGACCGCCCGCGCCGCCGCGACGGCATGGACGCCAACAAGCGTCGATCCCGGCCGCGTGCTCGAGGGATCGAGCGCCTCCCTTCGGGCCATGAACGCCGGCATCCTCTTCTGGCTCAACGTGCCCCTGCTCCTCGTGGGCGGTTACGTCACCAGCTTCGTCCACACCGGCGGCACGGTCCTCTACCTCGCGATGCGACGCGTCTGCGACGGACAGGATGTCGATGACGTCTGGATGCCCGGCTCAATCCCGGGCCTGCGCGATCCCGAGATGGATCGGCGACCGACCGGAGCCGCGGGCGAGGGTGGCGACGATGACGAGTAGTGGCGGCCCCGTGCAGATGACCGGCGCCGTGCCAGGCTCGACACCGCTCGCGCGGGCCACGCGTCTCGCGGGCGCGCTCGCAGAACTCTCAGTCACGCGCCTCGAACTCGCGCCCGACGGCGCGGCCGCTCGCGTCCTCCGTGCACGAGAGACGGATCTCCCGCGCGAGATCTCCGAACTCCAGCGCGGCAGAGTCACGCCAGCCGGCCTCGATGCCGCTTTCGTCATCTCGCCCGATCGCATCGACTGGACGGCCTTCACACCCGAGGCCGCGCGACTGCTTCAAGCACGGCTCGCGTAACGCAGCGATTTTCAGGTTCACCAGCGTCACATCACGTCAGCGACGGGCACTTCCGGCAGCGGCGGCGGCATCAGGTCCGACTGCACCATCGAGTCTGGCAGCGAGTCCATCGTGCGACTCTGCTCCAGCGTGTACTCGCCCACACGCGTGCGCCGCAGCGCCGACAGCATCCCGCCAGTGTTCAGCGCCCGCCCAAGGTCCCGCGCAAGGCTCCGGATGTACACGCCCTTGCCACAGTCAATCTCAAGCGTGAGGTGCGGAAACTCGTACGACACTACACGGATCCCGTTGATCGTGATAGGCCGAGGCGGCAGGTCCATCGGCTTTCCCGCGCGAGCATCCTTGTACGCCGCGCGCCCACCAACCTTGATCGCCGAGAACGCCGGCGGAGCCTGCATGATCGTTCCCACAAACGCCGGGATCGCCGCATCAACATCGGCCCGGGTCGGTGGCGTCACGATCTCGACCATCGTCTTCTCCCCCTCCGCGTCGTCGGTCGTTGAGAAGCACGAGAGATCGATCGTCGTGTGATATCCCTTGCGCGTCGCCATCAGCCGGTCGCACAGACGCGTGGCCTTGCCCACCAGCACCACAAGCACGCCCGTCGCGAGCGGATCCAGCGTGCCCGCGTGCCCGACCTTCACGCGTTTTGGTGCGCCTCCGCGCTTCAGCCGCCAGCGCACCCGCGCGCAGATATCCATCGATGTCGGACCGATGGGCTTATCGATGATGAGGATGCCATTCAGAGGCGAAGGCTCCTCCATCGAATGGTCATGTGCGTCCGGCGCCTCGCTCATCGCGACTCCTCAACCACGACGAGATCAACACGCTTCCCCTTGGGATAGTTGAAGCCGCTGGCCTCTGCCACGACACGCTGCGAGCCTTCCATCCGCTTGCGAGGCATCAGAATCAGTCCCGTCGGATTCGCCGCGCGCCACGCCGCAAGCTCGTCCCCATGCACCCGCTGCGCATGCCCGCGCGACAGGAAAATTACGCTGTCCTCCTGGAACTCAACAAGCCCCCAGGGCCGACGCGCCTCGGGGTCAACACTCTTCAGCGCCTCGGTCGCGCGCCGCGCCACCCACGGCGCATGCAGCCGCGGTAGCGCCACGCCGATGGTCACAAAACACAGGCAGATGATCAGCACCGCGCGAGCAAGCTGCCGCGGCCACTGCCCACGCCCCAAGGGACCCTGCCCCCGGATGTTGAACCACACCATCAGCGAGATCGCAACTCCAGCCACGCTCCCAACCAGCGGCCAGGCCATCGTCGATGGCGAGAGCGCCGAGTAGATCGCGCCCCCGCCCGCGGCCGCCGCGAGCACCATCAGGATGTGCCCGCCAAGCATCCACGTGCGCATCACGTGCTTCAATGGTGTCGTGACCGCAAGACGCTGGATCTGCGGCACCAGCGCCATGCCTCCCCGCGCACACAGCAGCGCCAACGCCGGATACAGCGGCAGCGGGTAGTGGGGCAGCTTCGTGCTCACCAGCTCAAACACAATCCACGATGGCACCAGCCACGCAATCAGGAACGCCGCCTTCGGTCGCGACATCGACGCGGACCGAACTCTCGCGAGCGTGCGAGCAAAGAGCCCAGCAGGCCGCGCTGCACCCGCCGTCGCAATCCCGCGCCACAACCCCCACGCGACGCCCGCCCCCAGCAGCAGCGTCCCCGGCCAGAAGAGCAGCAGCGACACCACCACGTGGTACAGCGGCGGGCCCCAGTGCCCTTCCTTCGGCTCCAGACTGCGCCCCACCACCTCATCATGGATCACCGACGAGTAGTGCTCCCAGCCGACTTCGCGAATCACAAGCAACACCCAAGGCGTCACCATCGCGGCAACAACAAGCAGGCCCACCAAAGGCCGCAGCGCCACCAGCGGCCTCCACGACCGAGCAAGCACGCAGAGCACTCCCGCCGCAAGCAGCAGCACCATCGGCGTGATCGGCCCCTTCGTCAGCACCCCCGCCCCGACGCAAACCCAGAGCGCCATCGTCACGCCCCAGGCCCCGCCCGCGAGTGGCCTTCGTTCGCCGCTCATCGGCCGATCCAGCCCGCCGCGCTTCTGCAAGAGCAACCACGCAAGGCCCATGCTGATCGTCGTGAGCATCAGCAGCAGCATGTCCGCCCGCGCCTGTCGCGCTTCCCACCAGACCAACGGACAGCACGCAAGCAAAACCGCACCGAGCCACGCGGCCCGCGCATCAAACATGCGGCATCCCAGCAGCCACGTCGCGAGGACCGCTCCGATCGCCGCCAGCAGCGAGGGCAGGCGATACATCCAGACCTCATCGCGGCTCGCATCACCCCGAGTAAAAACCGCCGCCGAGCCAGCCTGCACCCAGTAGATCATCGGCGGCTTGTTCAGCCGCTCGCGCCCCTGGATCCGCGGCACGACCCAGTCCCCGCTCTCCAGCATCTGTCGAGACGCCTGCGCAAACCGGGACTCATCCCGGTCCACCGGCGGCAGCGAGAAGAAGCCCGGAAGATACACTGCAAGGCAGATCAGGACCAGCACAACACCGCCGCCAACGCCGCGGCACCAAACGCGCAGCCGTGCCGCCGCAGCAGTCGCCGCGGCCGCATCGGGAAGGGAACTTGTGGCAGAAACTCGCTCTGACATTCAAGACTCAACGGGCATCGAAACAGCGGCCAAGAGCGCACACTCTAGCCTGCGACCCTTTCCCCGCCTCACGCTTCGCCGCGCCGCCATCATCGCTTTCGCCGGAGGCGCCCTCACGGCCGCGTGCCTCTTTGCCGATCAGCACGTCGCCGAGTTCTCAAGCCGCCTCCAGGACGGCGGCGACTTGCGCATCGGTGGCGATGTCCGGCGCACGCTCCTCTTCCTCCAGCAGTTCGGCGATCTCGCCAGCAGCGTCATCGTCGCGATCGTGATCCTCCTCCTCGATCGCTCCATGCGGACACGCATGCTCCACTGGATCGCCGGCGCTGTCGCGACCGCCGCCACGACCCAGGCCCTGAAGATGCTGGTGGGTCGCCCCCGCCCCCGCGTCGTCCTCGACATGGCCGCCCATCCCGACTACGCAACCGCCTGGAGCTTCACGGGCCCGCTGGGCCGGTACCCGCTCCCGCGAAGCATCGAAAAGGGGGGCGACGAAACCGGCTACCTCTGGGCCGCGCCATGGGAAGTGTGGAAGGGCATCTCCTCAGACCTCCACTCCATGCCAAGCAGCCACACCTCCGCCGCCGCGGCTCTGGGCATCGCACTCGCGATCATGTACCCGCGCCTCACATGGCTCATGGTCGGGCTCGTCGCGATTGTCGCCGCCGCCCGAGTCATCTTCGGCGCACACTACCCCTCCGACGTAGCAGCCGGCGCCACCGTCGGCCTGCTCGTGACGTGGGCCGTGATGCAGTGGCTGGGAGAACGGGAGAAGCGAGCAGCGTTGAGCGAGAACTGCTGACCGCCAACAGCCCGCGGCGAGTGCCTTGCCTTCTACCGCCTCCAACTCGATGCCTCGATGCCACCTGCCTCGATGCCTTCTTCAACCCAATCCACTCTTCTTCTCCGCGATTCCATCCACGGCCGCTTCTTCTTCGCTTTTCCTCTGTGCCCCTCCGTGCCCTCCGTGGTGAACCTCTTTTCTTCTCCGCTCCCCTCCGCGCCTCCGCGTTCGCATTTCTTTTGCCCACACCGCGCCGCTACTGCCCCGCGCCCGCCGTCTTCCCCTCTTCCTTCGGCGGGTTGAACGCCACCACGAAGAAGACCAGCACCAGCAGCGCGAACCCCGCAGGGATGAACCAGACCATCCGCCAGTCGATCACCTCGGCGCCGGCTGCCGTCTTGGTGGTGAACGCGCCGACGATCCGCGGGAAGACCTGATTGCCCACCAGCATCCCCAGCCCCTGCGTCAGCAGCACCAGCAGCGACTGGGCCTGGGCCCGCACCGCGCTCGGGGCCCGCTTCTCCGCATAGATCATGCCCGTGACGAAGAAAAAGTCATAGCAGATGCCGTGCAGAATGATCCCCGCAAGCACCATCCACTTGATGTGCTCCGCCCCCTCGCCACCCCACGCCGCGCCAAAGAGGCCGTAGCGGATGACCCACGCCAGCATGCCCACCGCCAGCATCCACTTCACACCCAGCCGCGCAAAGCACAGCGGCATGACGAGCATGAACAGGATCTCGGACATCTGTCCGTACGTCATCGTGACGGGAATGTTGGTGATGCCCACCTTCCCCGCGTACGTCGCGGCGAAGGCGTAGTAGGCGGCGAGCGGGATGCAGAGCAGGAACGAGCAGAGCGCAAAGATCGCAAAGTTGCGGTCCTTGAGCATGGCGAGCGCATCAAGCCCGAATGCCGAGCCGATGGAGAAGGGCTTGCCCTTGGCGGGCGGGGGCGTGTTCGGAAGGGTGAAGCTGTACAAGCCAAGCAAAACGCCGCTGGCACCAGCGATGTAGAAGAAGTGGGGGGAGCCGGGGATGACGCTGACCACGCCGTCGGTGGTCGTGGTCGCGTTGGGGAAGAACCCCGCAAGGTAGATCACCGCGAAGCCCGCCGCGATCCAGCCGATCGTCCCAAGCACGCGCACGATCGGGAACTGCTTCTCCGGGTTGTTCATGTGCGCAAACGAAAGCGACGTCGAGAGTCCCAGCGTCGGCATGTAGCAGAGCATGTGCGCCAGCAGCACCCCGATGAACGGCCACGGCGAATCACCCGCGGCTTGCGGCGCCAGCGACGGCGCCAGCAGCAGCAGCACGCCACCCAGCACGTGCAGCATTCCCAGCACGATCTGCGTCGCAAAGAACCGATCCGCGATCATCCCAAGGAAGATCGGCGCGAGGATCGCGCCAATCGGTGCCGTGGAATACGCGTTTCCGATCGCGCTCGGCTCCTGGCCTCGAACACCCATGAACGGCCCGAGCGTCACGAACCACGCCCCCCACAGGAAGAACTGCAGGAACATCATGATCGAGAGGCGAGGAGCGATGGCGCTCGCGGGGGAGGGGGCGGTGGTGGTCATTCCGTGGGTCCCTTTCGAGGAGCAATGCGGATCGCGGCAGGCCGCCGCGCGAGAAGCGTCGGACAGAGGCGACACAATACAGGTTTCGGCCCGCGCCGACAATCCGGAGCCGCCGGGGTCAGGGGGTTGGCGTGACCTGGGGTGTCGGAAGGGGCGACCCAGCGGCCGTCGCGGGCTTCCATTCGAGCCCCTCCGCCGACGAAGCGCCGACGAACTCAGGGCCGGACCCCGTGTGGATCAGCACCGTCACGCCCGGCGGCAGCCGCACCCCGCGGGCCCGGTCAGCACCCAGCACAAACGCCCCCGTCGCCAGCGCATCGGCCGTCGCCCCGCCCCTTGCAACAACCGTGACGGGCGTCCCCCCAACGACGCCCAGCCCGCTGCGCGGATCCACGATGTGCGCAAAGCGCCGTCCCTCGATCTCGACAAACTGCTCGCTATCCCCCGACGTGGAAACGCACGCGTTGGCGAGCGTGATGGTCCCGAGCACGGTCCCGGTCCGCTCGTTGCTCAGCGCCACCCGCCACCCCGCCTTCCCCGGCGGTGCATCGCCGAGCGCCACATCCCCAGCCAGCGCCACAAGTGCCGAACGCACGCCCCGGCGTCGCAGCGTCGCAATCGCCCGCTCCGCGGCGTACCCCTTCGCGATCCCGCCAAGGTCCAGCTTCATCCCCGGCCGCCCAAGCCCAACCCGCCGCTGACCGACCTCCACCTCGCGCCAGTTGATGAGCGCAACCGCCTCGGCCCGCTCCGCCTCGGCAGGGAGTGTGCCGCGCTGGCGGCTCTCGCGCCAGAGCGCCACCGCAGGCCCGACCGTCGCGTCAAACGCACCCTCCGTCAGCTCGGAGATGCCTCGGGCCTGCCTCAGAATCTCCACCATCGAGTCGTCCGCCTCCACCGAAGTGCCCGCACCAGCATTGATCGCCGAGAGCTGGCTCGACGGCCGGTAGTCCGACATCAGCTGCTCAAGTCGCGCCACCTCGCCAAAGGCCGCCGCCGCGGCGTCGCGGGCCTCATCAGGCGTGCGCGCGTGCAGGATCACCTGCGTTTGCACCCCCATCAGGACTCTTCTAAACTCGTGGCGTTCGAGCGGTGCGTGCGAACACCCCGCGAGTGGTACGAGAAGTAGACCCGCAGCCGCGAGGATCAGTCGTGCCAGCGCGGCGCGGATGGTGCTCCGCCACGCCGGGCGTCGGTGAGAGATGCGTCGCGGGTGTTTCGACTTCCGAGGAGTCTCCATGCGTTGGATGTTGTACCCAGCCCGGACCTGTCCTGCCCGGGCCTGTGTCGGAGTGGTCCTGACCGCGTTCTGCGGCCTCGCCCCCGCGGCCCAGCCCCAGCCCGCGGCCACCAAGACGCCAGATCCCACGCCCTTCAAGCAGGACATCCCCGTCGCGGCCTACCAGATCGAAATGTCCCCGATTCCCGGCTCGGCTGATGGGAAGATCAAGCCCTTCTACATCTCCCGCAAAGAGATTACTTGGGACGTGTATGACGTCTTCGTCTTCAACCTCGACATCGAGCAGGCCGCTCTGGCCGAGATCGACGCCGACGTCGTGACGCGACCTAGCAAGCCCTACATCCCGCCGGACCGGGGCTTTGGGCATGAAGGGTTCGCGGTGATCTCGGTGCACTTCAAGAACGTGCAGGAGTTCTGCGACTGGCTGAGCGTCCGCACCGGACGCGTCTACCGCCTCCCGACGGAAGATGAATGGGAGCACGCCGCCCGCGCCGGAGGCGATCCCAAGAGCAAGTACGGTTCAATCCCCGCGGACAAGCTCGGCGATCACGCCTGGTACGCCGCCAACTCGAAAGAAGCCCCCAAGCCCGTGGGCACCAAACGCCCAAACGCCTGGGGCCTCTACGACATGTTCGGCAACGTGCAGGAGTGGGTGGTGGGCCGCGATGGCAAGCCGACGACCAAGGGCGGCGCCTTCGATGATCCGTCCGAAGAACTCGCCATCACCAGGAGCGCCGCGCAGGACAAGACCTGGAACAGCACCGACCCGCAGGTGCCCAAGAGCAAGTGGTGGATGTCAGACGCACCCTTCCAGGGCTTCCGCATCGTCTGCGAGATGAAGGACGGCGCACCAGCAAAGTACGAACCACCGAAGCCCACGCCCGCAGCACCCCCCACACCAGCCACCTCTCCCGCCGCACCAGCCCCCGCACCCAAGTAGACCGCCAACGACTTCGCAGCACCTCACCGCGAACAGGAAAGAGCCGACGCCATGCCAACCGAGCCCAACACCAACGCTTCAAATCACGCCGCCTCTCGCCGCGAGTTCCTCTCCGCCGCGGCCCTCGCAGCAGTGGGGGGCGCGGCAGCCTCCGCCTCCCTCAGCGCCTGCGCCTCCAGCAGCAGCACGCAGGGCACCACCAGCAA
The DNA here is from genome assembly GCA_040399065.1 of Phycisphaerales bacterium. Lineage (GTDB taxonomy): Bacteria > Planctomycetota > Phycisphaerae > Phycisphaerales > UBA1924 > JBBASU01. The sequence continues at coordinate 123,892 of JBBASU010000004.1, forward strand.
CACCGCATCAACCCAGCCCGCCGCACTCAACCCCAACTTCACGCCCAGCGCCGTGCGCCCAAGCGTCACCAACACGCCCCGCACGGGCCCGCTGCGCATCGGCCTCGTCGGGTGCGGCGGCCGCGGCACCGGCGCTGCGGTCCAGGCACTCAAGGCGGATCCCGACACGATCATCGTCGCCGCGGGCGATGTGTTCCAGGATCGGCTGGACTCGTGCCTTGCTGCGGTGATGGAGGAGATGGGCGATCAGGCCTCGCGGGTGCAGGTGCCGCCGGAGCGCCGCTTCACCGGCTTCGACTCGTACAAGCCCGTGATCGACAGCGATGTCGACGTCGTCCTCCTCTGCGGCTATCCAAGCTTCCGCCCCATGCACCTTGCCTACGCGGTCGAGAAGGGCAAGCACACCTTCGCCGAGAAGCCCGTCGCCGTCGATGGCCCCGGCCTGCGCAGCGTTCTCGCCTCGGCCAAGATCTCACGCGACAAGGGCCTCGCCTGCCTCGTCGGTTTCTGCTGGCGCTACCACGACGGCATGCGCGCCGCCTTCGACCGCGTCAACTCCGGCGAGCTCGGCCAGATCACCAGCGTCTACACCAACTACCTCGGCGGCACGCTCGGAAAGAGGCCCCGGAAGCCCAACTGGACTGACATGGAATTCCAGATGCGCAACTGGTGGCACTTCACCTGGATCTCCGGTGATCACATCGTCGAGCAAGCCGTCCACTCGATCGACCGCCTGCGCTGGGCCACTGGCGACCGCCTCCCGACGCGCGTCACATGCCTCGGCGGCCGCGCCGCCCGAAGCGGCCCCGAGCACGGCAACGTCTTCGACAACTTCTCCGCGATCTACGAGTACGAGGGAGGCATGAAGACCTTCCACGCCTGCCGCCAGATCGACGGCCTCCCCAACGACAACTCCGACTACATCGAGGGAACGCTGGGCTCCGCCGTCATCGGCAACTGGGGCGGCACGCTGGTGACGCGGGATCGTGCGGGGAACGAGACGTGGAAGTACGACGGGCCCAAGCCGCGCGACATGTATCAGGCCGAGCATGATGAACTCTTCCGGTCCATCCGCGCTGGCAAGCCGATCAACGACTGCGAGGAGGGGGCGCACTCGACGCTGATGGCGATCATGGCCCGGATGGCGGCGTATACCGGGCAGACGATCACGTGGGAACAGGCCCTCAGCAGCAAGGAAGACCTCATGCCCGCCTCCCTCGCGATGGGCCCGATCGACACTCCGCCAATCGCAGTCCCCGGCCGTACCAAGTTCATCTGACGCCTCGCACGCCCTCCCTGTAGCCCGTTACGAGCCCGTTGCGCACCAAACCCCGCTTCGGGAGTACAACAGAGTGCCCAAGAGCGCAGTCCGTCCGTGCGGGGACCCGTGACCTCCGCCGCACGCGGACCCGCCAAGGGCCTGGGAGGCCTCTCATGCGCACGCCCCGCACCCCGTCGTCCCGCACCGCGCCCCTCGCGTCATTCAAGCGCGTGCCCTTCGCGGGCCTTCTCGCCGCCGTGGCTGGACTGGCCACCTGCGCCGCCTCCCTCCCCGCCCTCGCGCAGCCCGGCATCGACCGCACCGTGCAGACCGTGCTCATCCCCATCGGCTCGCGCGAACGCCCCGAGATCGCAAGCCCTATCACGCTCAACGCCGTGAGCGCCCGCATTGAGATCCGCGATCAGATCTCGATGACCACGCTCGAACTTTCCCTCACCAATCCCGCCTCGACACAACAGGAAGCCCAGCTCCTCCTCCCCGTTCCCGATGGCGTCGTCGTCCGCTCGCTCCACTACGACGGCGTCGGCCCCGAGCCCAAGGCCGAGATTCTCGACAAAGCCCAGGCCCGCGCCATCTACGACGCCATCGTCCGCTCCATGCGTGACCCCGCTCTCGTGGAGTTCTACGGCAGCGGCGTGATCAAGGTCTCCGCCTTCCCCATCCCACCCGGCAAGACCCAGAAGCTCTCCCTCACGTACGAGCAGGTCCTCTCGCAGGACGCCGGCCGCGTCGACTTCACGCTCCCCCGTAGCCAGTCCCTCGCGGTTGCAGGCACGACGTGGACCATCTCCGCCTCCATCCGCGACGCCCGAGGAGTCGCCTCCGTCTACTCCACCAGCCACGACATCGCCACCACCCGCATCGACTCCAATCACATCGATGTCGCACTGAAGGACCCCGCCGCGGCCCAGTCCGGCAGCATCCGCCTCTCCTACGTCGTTCAACCAGGCGCGAGCAACGGCCCGGTCGTCACCATGTCCGCCTATCCCGACCCCTCCCTCAGCCCCGGCGGCGGCTTCTTCATGCTCATGGTGAGCCCCCCCGCAAATCTTCCCCCCGCCACGCAGCGCCAGCAGCGCGAAGTGACCATCGTCCTCGATCGCTCCGGCTCCATGCGGGGCGACAAGATCAAGCAGGCCCTCGCCGCCGCGACGCAGGTGGTGAACGGCCTCGCCGATGGCGAGCGCTTCAACATCATCGACTACTCCGACTCCATCGCATCCTTCGCACCATCTGCCATGGTCAAGGACGCCCGCACCACCAAGGAAGCCCTCACCTACATCAACGCCATCCAGGCCAACGGCGGCACCAACATCCACGACGCCCTCATGGAAGCCCTCACTCCCCAGGCCGCCGATGGCACGCTCCCGATGGTCCTCTTCCTCACCGACGGCCTCGCCACCGTCGGCGTCACCAACGAGGTCCTGATCCGCGACGCCGTCAAGAAGACCAACACGCACGGCCGCCGCATCTTCGGCTTCGGCGTCGGGCTCGATGTCAACACGCCCCTCCTCTCCAACATCTCCGCAGGCTCGCGCGGCGCCACCACCTTCGTCCTTCCAGACCAGGACGTCGAGGTCGCCGTGTCTCAGGTCTTCCGCCGCCTCGCCGGCCCCGTCCTCGCCTCACCTGCGCTCCGCGCCGTCGGCAAAGATGGCGAGCCGCAGCCCAACCTCGTCCGCGACACACACCCGCGCGAACTCCCCGACCTCTTCGAGGGCGACCAGCTCGTCGTCCTCGGCCAGTACATTGGCGATCATCCACCCGCCTTCACGCTCGAAGGCTCATACCTCGGCACGACCCGCACCTTCAGCGTCGGCGCCGACATCGCCTCCGCCAGCGTCTCGCCCCGCAACGCGCACGTCCCGCGCCTCTGGGCCCTCCGCAAGGTCGCCGGGCTCGTCGATGAGGTCCGACAGGCCGGAGCCTCCGGCGGCGTCGCCGACGGCCGCATGAAGGAACTCACCGACGAGATCGTCCGACTCTCCAAGCAGTACGGCATCCTCACCGAGTACACCTCCTTCCTCGCCAAGGAAGACACGCCCATGCCCACCGCCGCAGCCGCTGGCCTCGCGCTGACCGATGCCCTCTCCACCCGCAGCATGGACCGCGCGGGCGCAGGCAGCGTCAACCAGGAAGAGAACATGTCGCGGCAGATGAAGTCAATGGCCGCGCCCGCCGCTAGCAAGACCTACCTCAATGAGCGCCTCGAACGCGTCGAGATCACCACCGTCAACCAGATCGCCGATCTCACCTTCTTCAAGCGCCCCAACAACCGCTGGGTCGACGCACGCCTTCTTGATCAGGAAGACCAGGCCCCCGACCAGACCATCGCCTTCGCCAGCCCCGAGTACGACGCGCTCGTCGACCAGCTCATCAAGGAAGGCCGTCAGGCCGCCCTCGCCCAGCGCGGCGAGATCTACCTCCAGGTCTCTGGAAAGCGAGTCCTCATCCAAGCCCCGTAACCTCCTCCGGGCGTCCCGTCACTTCGTGGCGGGGCACCCATTTCCTAGCTTCTCTTCTCCGTCTTCTTCCTAATCACGAATGCCTCTTCTCCCACCTCACCGGAGCCCCGCGTGCCCCTCGCCAAAGTCCTCGTCGTTGAAGACGACGCCGCCATCCGCCGCGGCCTCTGCGACGCGCTGCGCATCACCGGTTACGCGCCCACCGAGGCCGGCGATGGTCAGGCTGGCCTCAAGCTCGCCCTCGAAGGCGAGTTCGACCTCGTCCTCCTCGATGTTCTCATGCCCAAGCTCGACGGTTTCGGCGTCCTGATCCAGCTCCGCGCCGCCAAGCCCACCATCCCCGTCATCATGCTCACCGCCAGGGGCGAAGAGGCCGATCGCATCAAGGGCTTGAAGGGCGGCGCGGACGACTACGTCGTCAAGCCCTTCTCCGCCACGGAACTCCTTGCGCGCGTCGAGGCCGTCCTGCGCCGCTCCGCCGAGCGTCCCCGCGCCCGCTCCAACGCCACAGTCGCCGGCCGCACCATCGACCTCGAACGCCGCGAGGTCATCCACGCCGACGGCACGCGCGAGCTCCTCTCCCAGCGCGAGTCCGACGTCCTCGCTTACCTCCTCACCAACCCCGGCCGCGCCGTCTCGCGCGACGAGCTCCTCCAGCGTGTCTGGGGTCTCGACCCTCGCGGCGTCCAGACCCGCACCGTCGACATGGCCGTCGCGCGCCTGCGCGAAGTCCTGCGCGATGATCCCGCCGAGCCACGCGTCATCATCACCGTGCGCGCCAAGGGCTACATGCTCGCCTCAGAGAATCCCGAGGGCACACCCACCAACGGAGCCGCGCCGTGAACGGCCCCCGCTGGTCCATCCTCATCTTCCTCGCGTGCGTCGCCGCCGTGCTCGCTGGCCTCGCCTCGCTCACCTTCTACACGCTCGGCCTCGAGCGCCGCGACTACCAAGCCCGCGCCGATGCTCGCCATCAGGAAGCCCAGCGCCTCGTCCTGTGGCGCATGGACTCGGCCCTGACGCCGCTCCTGACGCGCGAGGCCTCGCGTCCCTTCTTTGAGTACGAGCCCTTCGTCCCCGCCGATCTCGGCTATGGCCGCATTCCCGGCCCGATCGAGCCCGGCCAGACCATCGTTCCTTCCCCGCTCCTTCGCCCGCAAGAGCCCCTCGTCAAGCTCTACTTCACGCGCAGCCGCCAGGGCGTTGTCACCTCGCCGCAATCTCCACCCGCTCCGCTCCGCGAGATCGCCGAGTCCGTCTACATGTCCTCGTACGAGATCGAGCTTGCAGAGCAGCGAGTGCGCGCGATCTCCGAGCTCATGGGCCTGGGTCCATCGCGAGCGCCCAATCGCTCGCAGCCTGCGGTCGCGCTCGGCACATCCGGCACACTCAGCGATGCCGAGTCACCCATTGACCGTGACGGCCAGATCGAAACCACTCCCGGCGCACCGCCGCCGCAGACCATGCAGCAGTCCGAAGTCACACAGTCCGCAAACGAGTACGGCGCACGCAAGCAGATCGCCGACACCCTCTCGCAGAATCGCGTCCAGCAGTCCACGCCCGCTCCAGAGTCATCAAGACGCGCCGAAAAGCCCGCCGCATCACCCACACCAGACCCCTCGACGCCGCCGCCAACCACACTCGACGCCGCGCCGGTCACCACCGAATCCGGCGCAGCACTCGCAAAGCGCGAGGCCGAAGCAAAAGAGGCTCAAGCAACCGACTCAAAGTCCACCGCACGCGGCGACGCCAACCCAACCCACAACGACACCATCGCGGCCGTCGCCGAGCCCAAGACGAACGTTGCCGATCTGCCCGCCGCAGCCGCGGCGTCAATCCCAGACATCGCAGGCAATGACTTTGCCCGAAGTCGCTCCCGTGAAGCGCGCGACTCAGCCCCGCAGTTCTCCAACCTTCTCGCTCTCGCGCCGATGGGCCCCGCCGTCGAAGTCGGCCGCTTGACGCCACGCTGGCTCACGACCACCAAAGCCCGCGAGCCCGAGCTCATCTTCGTGCGCGAAGTCATCGTCGAGGGCGAACGCATGGAGCAAGGGTTCTGGACCGATTGGCCCGCGCTGCGCGAGATGCTTATCGCCAACGCTGGTGATCTCGCGCCCGGCGCCACACTCCGCCCACTCCTCGCGGGCGCCGATGAGTCCAACCCCGCCCTGCTCGCGCGCACGCTCGCCGGAATCCCGGCCGAACTCCTGACCGGCGATGCACCGATCGCGCAGGTTCCAGTCTGGTCACCGGCGCGCATGACGCTCCTCATGACCTGGATCGTCTCGCTCCTGGCGATCATCGCCATCGGCATGGTCCTCCGCGCCGCGATGGAGCTCGCCGAGCGCCGCGGCCGCTTCGTCTCCGCCGTCACGCACGAACTTCGCACGCCCCTCACCACGTTCTGCCTCTACTCCCAGATGCTCGCCGACGGCCTTATTCAAGGTGAAGATGCACGCGCCACGTATCTTCAGACACTCAAGTCCGAGTCGCAGCGGCTCGCTCGCATCGTCGAGAGCGTCCTCGAGTACGCACGCCTCGGCCGCAAACGCCCCGGTCAGGTCCGAACGCTGCAGTCCGTCCAGCGCCTCATCGATCAGGTCACGCCGCCACTCGTGCAGCGATGCACGCAGGCCGGAATGACGCTCGAAGTCACCATCGAAGGCAATCCCGATACCGTCGACGCGATGGTCGCCGCCGACGCCGCGACCATCGAGCGCATCCTCTACAACCTCGTCGACAACGCCTGCAAGTACGCCGCCAGCGCCGAAGATCATCGCGTCCACCTCGTCGCCCGTGTTGACTCTGCTGGCGTCGTCTTCTCCGTGCGCGACCACGGACCCGGCATCGATCCCGCCGAGCGTCCCCGCGTCTTCCGCGCCTTCGTCCGAGGCACGCGCGAGGCCGCCGGCACCATCCCCGGCCTTGGCCTTGGCCTCTCCCTTGCGCAGGGCCTGGCGCGCGAGATCGGCGCCGAGCTCAGGCTCGAGCCCTCATCCATCGGAGCAAGATTTGACCTCCGCCTGCCGAGGGCATGATCAACGCACGCGTGTTGTGTGATATCATACCATTGTAATACAAAGGAATACTAAGGCAGCGGCTCGCTCCATGCCTGCGGCACGGCGATCACACCGGCCGAGTCCCGGTCCAGCCGCCACGACCGCGCCGAACCGTCGTGCATCGCGGCCTGCATTGCCCCGCCGCGGGCGTGCACCAGCGCCAGCCGTTGTGTCCGATGCGTGGCGTTCCGAAAGTCCACAACGCTCCAGCACCGTCCCTCCGGTGGCAGATCGGGCCCCGGTCGCACCGCCGCCGTGTCCATCAGCAGTGGCCGGTCACTCGGCCGTTCCACAGCATCCATCCGCACATGCGCCGTGACCGAAACATCATCAAAGTTGCCGCGATCATCCGGCTCACCCGCATGCCCCGTCGCGTTGATCCCGTACGTCCGCGTCATCACGCGTCCATAGAACGCACGCGAAGATGGGCACACCAGCACGCTCTGCGGCGGTGATCCCCCGATCGTCGCAAGGTCCAGACCCGCGCCGAGCTGCACCACCATGGCCCAGTTCGGCAGCACTGTGTACGGCTGCCCAAGCGCGGGCGAGAGCCCCTTGTAATCATCCGCATACGACCGGATGATCACGCTCATCTGCCGCAGATTCGCAAGGCACGTGGTCGATCGCCCAGACTCGCGCGCCGCGCTCAGCGCCGGCAGCAGGATCGCCACCAGAATCGCGATGATCGCAATCACCACCAGCAACTCAATCAGCGTGAACGCCGCGCGAATGTGCAATGGATTCTCCCCCGCTCCGAACCTCGGGCCGGCGGCCCGACTGCCTCTACCAGTGCTCATCGTCACGCATCGCATCGAGCAACTTTAGGTCAAGTAGGTGGAACGGTCTCCGACCATGTCAGCACGCAGTGTTCTTCTCTCGTGCTTGCCCCCCAGCTTCCCCGCCTCACGCTCTTCTCTTACCCCAGTGCCCAGTCCCCAATCCCCAGTCCCTTTCCCCTCACCCCGGAAATCTCGCCCCCTGCGGCCTCGTCACCGCCAGCCGCTCCAGCAGCGGTCGCACCTCGCCCTCTACCACCATCTCCGTCCGATGGTTCAGTCGCACGAACCCCTCGGCATCCGCGTGATCGAGGAACGTCATCAGCGAGTCGAAGAAGCCTGCCGTGTTCAGCAGCCCGACGGGCTTGGCGTGGATTCCCAGCTGCGCCCATGCGAGGATCTCAAAGAGCTCGTCGAGCGTTCCGAGTCCGCCCGGCATCGCGATGAAGGCGTCGGCCATCGTCGCCATCTTCATCTTGCGCTCGTGCATCGTCTCAACGACGTGCAGCTCGGTAATGCCGGTGTGGCCCAGTTCCTTCTTCTCGAGCAGCGTCGTGATGACGCCGACGACGCTGCCGCCCGCGCCGATCGCGGCGTCCGCCACCGCGCCCATCAGCCCCGCGCGCCCGCCTCCATAGATCAGCGTGATGCCGCGCTCCGCAAGCCCGCGCCCGAGGTCGAACGCCGCCGTTGTGTACTCGGCGCGTCCGCCGTGGCTTGCGCCGCAGAAGACGCAGAGCCGCCGGATCTCCCGAGGCGACGCGGCTTGTCCCGCGTCGCGGTTCCCTGCTGGCTGCGTGCCCACGGTCACCTCCATCATGACGTCACACACAATATAACATTACATCATGCGGCACGCATGGATAACATCACGGTCCGACCGGGCGCACCGTGATCGTTTCGCCATCCTTGCCCGTTCCCGCCGCCGTGGCGCCTCCCTCGCCGAGCACACGCACCACCACATTCCGCGACGGCCGGGCCCGATCACCCTCCGCCTTCGCGACATTGACGGTGATGCTGCCATCGGCGCCGCGTGTCGCCTCGTACGTCGTCAGCAGGTAGTCGCCCTTCTGGTAGTCGTACCCGTCCGTGTCATCCTCATAGAGCGTGCCGCTGGCCTTGCCCGCCTCATCCAGCGAGACCACGAGCACCAGCGGGTCCAGCGGCTTCTGATTGACAAACTGGATGTCAGGTCCCTGCGGCACGATCGCTCCGCCGCGCACATAGAGCCGCGGCAGATCAGGGTCGGGCGAGGCCTCGAACTCGCGCCAGATGCCCTTGGGCATCACCGGCACGCGCGAGCGATCGGGCATCACCTGTGCCATCACAAGCACGTCGCCACCAATGAGGAAGCCGTCGTCCTCGCTGCGCAGGGCCGGGTCCTTGGGATCAGCGAAGAAGAGCGGGCGCGCGACCGGAAGTCCCGTCACGCTCGACTCGCGGAAGACCGAGTAGAAGTAGGGCATCAGCCGGTAGCGGCGCTTGAGCGCCTCGCGGCTTGTCTCCTCGACCTTTGGTCCAAAGGACCACGGCTCCTTGTCGATCGCGTCCTTGCCGGTGTGGCCGCGGCTGAATGGCAGCAGCGCACCAAAGCCCATCCACCGCGCGAAGAGATCTCCATCGCCGTTGCCCATGAACCCGCCGATGTCGGGCCCATAGTTTGCAAAGCCCGAAAGGCCCATGTTGAGCACCATCGGGATCGAGGTCTCAACGTGGAACCAGTTGGCCGAGTTGTCGCCCGACCAGCCCGCGTGGTAGCGCTGCCCGCCGATGTACGTGGCGCGGCTGAGAACAAAGGGCCGCTTGTCGGGGTTCGCCGCTTGGATTCCCTCGCGCGTTCCCTTCACCATTGTCATGCCGTACACGTTGTGGTAGCGCGCGTGATCGCCCGCGGCACCCTCAACGCCCTGCGGCGTTCCATCGGGACGCTTGAGCGTCGGATCGCCCGCGTGACGGTTGCTCTCCGGCATCGTCTTGCTCTGCACGTTGAAGACGGCGGGCTCGTTCATGTCGTTCCAGACGCCGGTGATCCCCTCGGCCATGAACGGCGTGTAGAACGGAGCCCACCATTCACGCACGCGCGGGCTCGTGTAGTCGGGGAAGTAGCACCACCCCGGCCAGACCTCGCCCTGATAGACGGTGCCGCCCGACGTCTTGACGTACACGTCGTTGGCGAGACCCGAGTCGCGCACGCCGATGAAGCGGGCCCACTCGGCGCGCATCTGGCTCGTGAACTCCGGGGTCCACTTGGCCATCGTCGCCTCGTCGGGATCGGTGCCCGAGGCATCGTCGCGCGCCTTGATGCCCGGGTTGATCATCCACACGTTGTGGAAGCCATCCGCGAGCAGATCGGCGTTGAGCTTCTTGGGATCGGGGAAGTACTCGCGGTTGAACGCGAAGACTCGGAAGCCTGCCATGTAATCGATGTCGAACCAGATGACGTCCGCGGGGATCGAACGATCGCGGAAGCCTTTGGCGATCTCGCGCACGCGCGCTTCGGGGTAGTACGAGTAGCGGCACTGGTGGTAGCCCAGCGTCCACTTCGCGGGCAGAGGCATGTAGCCCGTCAGCCGGCCGAGCTCCATCACCACTTCCTGCGGCGATGCGCCATCGATCACGATCACAGGAAACGCGGGACCATCCGCGATGAACAGGATCTCGTCCGCACTTGCCATCGCCGTATCAACGACGCACCGGTACGTCGTGTCCGCGAGCACGCCAAACGCGGTCCCATCGGGCCGCACCGCGAGCACCCACGGGTGGCTCTTGTAGAGATGCGGCGCGTCGTCCTGGTAGCCGTACGCGTCGAAGTTCCAGGTCTCGATGCGGCGGCCGTTGCGAAGCAGCGGCCCACTCGCTTCGCCCGTTCCGTACAGCGAGGTTCCGGGCGTGATCTTGATCCGTGCGGACTGCTTGCCCTCGTCGACGCCGAAGATCGGTGTCACGGGGAAGGCCGCCGGCGCAGGGCCGACGGCACCCTTCTCATCGGCGAGCGCGTAGCTCGGATGGGCCGCAGTCCGCGCGGCGGCGGAAGCATGGAAGCGGACCACGCGCCCGCCGAGGGACTCTGACACGATCGGTGAGGCCGCGGCGCTGTTGGCCTGTCCAGTTGCCTGCGCCGTTGCCTGGGCCATCACGGTCGTCGCCGTCCCTGCGATGCTCGCAAGGCCGAGCAGGCCGCATGCGAGCGCGACACTGAACGGGGCGCAGGAGAGATTGCGAACGCGGCTCTTCTTCGGCATCGAATCGTGCATGAGAGACTTCCGTGTGAGGTGTGCGGGAACACAGCCTGTGATGAATCGCGTGACCAAGCAGATGACCAAGCAAGTGACCAAGCAGCGACCAGATAAACGGACAAGCAAGTGACCGAACCAGTGACCGAACCAGTGGCCGGATCGTGGCTAAGCCCACTCTCAAAGGCGCAGGATAGCGGCAACACGCACGCTCCGCGGCACGTTGTTCCCGGACTTGAGTGTTGGCCAGAACCTCCAATCCGTCCGAGGCCGACCCCCGTGAAACCCCGGCAGCCTTGACGGTGTCTACCCCATCTCTGCCCGCCGTGTTCTTTTCCTCTTCCCAAACCAACCAAAATCGGCCATACTCGGTGGGATCCACCATCGCACCCGGCGTCGTATCTGGTGAATGACGATGATTGACCACGACCGGCGCGGGTGAAGCTCTGGTGTCTGAACGATCACGAATTGTCGCCGCCGAGCGCGGCCCGTGGTGCGGCGGTGCACCACGCTCTGAAGAGTCCGCGGACCCTAAGACAGGAAGCAAATCAGCATGACAGTTCCAGCCAGCACCAGCGTCTCGGTTTGCCGCAACAACTCCATGGGCTGCACCCGCCGCGCGCGACTTGCGCTCGTTCTCGCGTCCGTTGCGGGAGCGCTTGTCTCGACATCGGCGGCACAGGCGCAGTGGCAGCCGTGGGAAGAGAATCCGCCCGTGATGCTCCAGTGGTTCGAGTGCCGCTGGCAGGACATGGAGCGCCGCATGAGCGACTGGTTCGTCGCGGGATACGGCTCGGTGTGGCTGCCTCCGGTGTCGCGCGGCTATGTCTCGCCCTCGAACTCCAATCAGAACGGCGACTCTGCCGGCTATGACGCCTTTGATCGATTCGACCTTGGCAAGCCCGGCGCGACGACGGCGTATGGCACCGAGTCCTTCTTCAATGAGCTCGTGCAGGAGTACCACCGCGCGAACGGGCTCGTGTTCGTCGACATGGTGCTCAATCACAACGCGGGACGGCAGACCAGCGCGACGTTCCAGAACGAGGGGGGCTATCCGGGCTTCTGGATGGGGCCGCTGAGCACACCGTTCAAGGGACCCACGAGCAACTGGGGCGACTTTCATGCGGGCGTGTCGAGCGGCTTTCTCCAGAGCGAGAATCCCGGTGGCGATCGATACTGCCTGCTGCAGGGCGATCTGGTCGCGCTGATCGACATCAACCACTCGACGAACAATCAGTTCATCCGTCAGCCGATCGAGGCGGGCAATCCGTTCAACATTCCCGGTGGCACGTTCTTCAACCGGCCCGATCCGGAGAACCGCCGCTTCTACTACGACCTTGGCCTTGGCACTGAGAACGTGGCAAATCCGGGCATGTCGTTCGCGCCGGGGCTGAACTCGGGGATCTTCGCGGCACCCTGCGACATTCCGGCTCGGAACGAGCCCGCGACGACCTTCACGCGCTCCCGCTTCAACCTTGTCGACCCGAGCGCGGGCGATCCGGTGCCGGAGAACGCTACCTCGTACCTGCTGCGGTGGACGCAGTGGATGCTCGATGTGCACAAGGTCGATGGGTTCCGCATCGATGCTATCAAGCACATGCCCAGCTGGTGGTACGACACGTTCTACGACTCGGTGGTCTTCAACAAGCGCATCACGCCCGATGGGCGTGCGGTGATTCCGTACTCGTTCGGCGAGTGTGTTGAGGGGAACGACTTCACGTTTGATCGCTATGTGCGCAAGCCCAACGGTCGCAGCTCGGGGCGCAACGCGGCGGGCGATGCGTTTGCGAATCGCGATGTGCTCGATCTCAATGGCGCGGGCGGGCTGCGCGATGTTGTCAATGGGTTCGGTGACTGGAACAGCGCGTTCGGGCGCATCATCGACGGGACCGATGATGGATTTCAGAACGGGTCCGTCGGTGTCAATCACATCTGGAGCCACGACAACGGCACGACGGGCAATGGCAACGCCGCGCCGCCGACGCCAACGAGCCGCCAGCAAGGCTGGTTCGCGCACGCGTATCTGCTCATGCGTCCCGGTCAGGCCAAGATCTTCCACAACGCGCGCGGCATCAATCGTGCTGGTGGGTTCTGGCCCCGTGCTGGACTCACTCCCGTGATGGGTGTTGAGCCGACGACTGGCGTCATCAATCCGGTGATCACGAACCTCGTGCAGCTCAGCAACTGGTACGGCCGCGGCTTCTACTACCCGCGTGTGACCGACAACGAAGTTCACATCTTCGAGCGTGCGACTCCGGTTGGATCCGGGCTTTCGGGCAACGTGCTCGTCGCGACGAATCGCTCGTACTCGGGGCAGGGGATCACGAGCTTTGATCAGCGCACGTTCAACAGTGCGTTCCCTCAGGGGACGAGGCTGATTGAAATGACGGGCAACGCGGCGCGGAGCGATGTTGATCCGAGCAACCAGATCGACTCGGTCATCACGGTGGGGGCTGGCGGCGCGGTCACGGTGCGCGTGCCGCGGAATCAGAACTTCAACGGTGTTGAGCACAATCGTGGCTTTGTGGTGTATGGCCCCGCTGTTCCGAGCGGCACGCTTTCGATCGTTGGTGCTTCGGGCGCACTCGCGGCGGAGGGGCCCGCGACGGTTCCGGTCGTAGCGCCGTGGCGGCGGCGTACGTACGAAGTGCCCATCGTGAATGGAAACTCCTTCACGATCAGTCTGATGACCACCAACGGTGATCCGGGCGCACCGAACAACAACAACGCGGACGACAACGCGGTCTTCCGCATCAACGAGGGCTTCCGGGACTGGAACGGCAACGGCGAGATCGACATCGATCACACCAACACGGTCGTTCCGGGTTATGAGCAGTTTGTCACGGTGCGGCAGCCGCTCGCGGGCACGAGCAACACCAGCGGCCTTTATCAGCAGACGATCAACGCCGCGCTGCTTGAGGATGGGATGAACTACGTCTCGGTGACTGCGCTGCGTCGGCGCAACACGGGCGAGGCGCCGCTCTTCCGCGAGTTCCGCACGGGGGTGTACGTCGATCGGCTCGCGCCGCAGGCTGAGATCGTTGATCCGGGTGCCCAGCCGGGCGGAACGGGGCAGCTTTCGATCGCGGTGCGAGCGCTCGATCGCACGGTGAATCGCGTGCACCTGATTGCGAATCCGCCGCAGGTGGCTGATCCGCTGACGCTGGCGGTTCGTGCTGGGTTTCCTGGGGCGAACGAGGCGGTGCAGGTGGATCGGCGTGACTACTCGCGCATCCTGACGGGCCTGCAGGATGGGGCAAACACGATTCTCATGATCGCGTTTGAAGAGTCGGGGCGCGGCTCGTTCCAGACGCTCACGGTGCAGATCGGCGAGCCCGCGACGCCGTGCGACTATGACTTCAATCAGGATGAGAACGTGGATCTGGTGGATGCGCAGCAGATGGCGCAGGTCTTTGTGGGTCTCTTGCAGCCGGAGGCAAACTGGCTCGATGGCGATCTGAATGGTGATGAGAACGCGGATCTGACGGATGCGCAGGTGCTGGCGCAGTATGTCGTGACGGGCGAGTGCCCGCTCTGATTCGCTTTGCAACAGTTCACCCCCTTCCGGATTTCGTTCACTTCCTGTGAGAATCCCCTTCCTGTAAAAGAACCCCCGGCGTCGTGCCGGGGGTTCTTTGTTTGTGGTGCTGGTGTGCTGAGGTTTACTTCACGCCATCCTTGCCGGCGATGTAGCGGATGAGGTCGACGCAGCGGGCGGAGTAGCCGGCCTCGTTGTCGTACCACGACACGATCTTGAAGAAGCGCTTGTTGAGCTCGATGCAGGCGCCGGCGTCGTAGATGCTGCTGTGGCGGTCGCCGATGAAGTCGCTGGAGACGACCTCGTCCTCGGTGTAGGCGAGGACACCCTTCATCGAGCCGTTGGCCGCGGCCTTCATGGCGGCGTTGATCTCGGCGAGGTTCGTGTCCTTGGCGGTGCGGAAGGTGAGGTCGACGCAGGAGACGTCGGCGGTGGGAACGCGGAAGCTCATGCCGGTGAGCTTGCCCTTGAGCTCGGGGATGCAGAGCGTGACGGCCTTGGCGGCGCCGGTGCTGGCGGGGATGATGTTCTGATAGCCGTTGCGGCCGCCGCGCCAGTCCTTCTTGGAGGGACCGTCCTGCGTGGGCTGGGTTGCGGTGACGGCGTGGACGGTGGTCATGAGGCCTTCGTCGAGGCCGAAGGCGTCCTGGATGACCTTGGCGATGGGCGCGAGGCAGTTGGTGGTGCAGCTTGCGTTGCTGACGACGGTGTGCTTGGAGGCGTCGAACTTCTCGTGGTTGACGCCCATGCAGAGCGTGGGGACGATCGCCGCGTCGCTCTTGGTGGGGGCGGAGATGATGACGCGCTTGCAGCCGGCCTTGAGGTGGAGCTCGGCCTTCTCGAATTCGGTGAAGAGGCCGGTGGACTCGAGGACGTAGTGCACGCCCATGTCGCCCCATGGGAGCTTGGCGGGATCGCGCTCGGCCATGGTCTTGGTTGTTTTGCCGTTGACGGTGAAGCTGTTCTCGGTGGACTCGACGGTGGCAGGCTTGCCGCCGATGGTGAAGCGGCGGTGCATGGTGTCGTGCTTCAGGAGGTAGGCGAGGTTGTCGGCGGGTACGAGGTCGTTGACGGCGACGAGCTCGATGTTCGGATCTTCGGCGGCGATGCGGGTGACGAGGCGGCCGATGCGTCCGAAGCCGTTGATGCCGATGCGAATGGCCATGTGCAGTTCTCCAAGGATCGCCGCTGCGGCCCGAGCCGTAGGGGCGGGTGTGTGTGAGGGAGGAGGGTAGGGGGGAGTTGGGAAAAGCGAAAAGCTGGAAAGCGGGAAAGCGAAAATCAGAGAAGGCAGGCAGGCATGAAGGCAAGCAGGCAGGCAGGGGGAGACGGGAGAAGGCGAAGACTGGGCAATGGAGGACCTTCGACCGTTTGGTCGAAGGCCTCCGTTCTTGAGCTGGTTTCCCTTGTGCGCGTGGGTGGTCCTGGCGTTGCTTGCTACGGGCAAGCACGGCTTTGTCTCGCGGGCACAACGACGGGCGTGACTTTGACAGGGGCTTTAAGAGGAATCGCAAGCAACCTCTCTGCTGACCTGTTTGGGCACGACCGCGAGGCTTGGTTCTTTCGATCCCTCGTCTACGAGTCCGCCGGTTGGACCACCGGGCCTTGGCTTCGTGCTGGTGCACGGTGCTGGCCTTTGACTGGGCCGGCGACTCTGACTTGGGCCGAAATGATGCGGGCCTATACACTCACTGGTCGAGTCCTCGCCTGTGCGCACAAACGTGTCGTGGGAATCGGGGTGAGGTGGGTTTCGTCCGGTGATTCTCGGAGCAAAATAATCTGAGAGAATCGTGTGAGATGGGCTGGCGGTGCGCAGGTTTGTGCGCACGGATCGCGACGGAAGCGAGGCAGCGATTGAGCGAGGCAGCGAGGCAGGGGAAGGAAGTCTGACTTGAAGAAGGCATCGGGGCAGGAGGCATCGAGGCATCGAGTAGGAATGCGAAAACGCCACCAGATTGGTCTGTGTGACCTTGCTGGTGGCGCTGGGCTGGTGAGCGTTTGATTTTCTGATCAGGCTGGCAAGGGCATCGCGCCTGGCGGGATTTCTGGGGCTGACGAGGTCTTGGTTGCTGTGGCGTCGCGGAGCTTCTGGGCCTGGGCGACGAGCATCTCTGTGACGGTGGGGCGTGCTAGCGCCTGGCCAGACATGATCTTCTCGACGTCATCGCCAGAGAGGGTTTCGTACTTGAGGAGCGCTTCGGCGACTGCCACGACCTTGTCCCAGCTTTCTTCCAAGAGGCGCTTGGCGTCGGTGAAGGCGATGTCGACGAGGCGCCGGACTTCTTCGTCGATGATGCGGGCGGTTTCCTGTGAGTAGTCCTTGTCGGCCATGAAGGACTCCTTCGTGTCGCTGGCGGCGTAGCGGACGAAGCCGAGCTTCTCGCTCATGCCCCACTCGAGGATCATGGCTCGCGCGATGTTGGTGACCTGCAGGATGTCCTGCTGGGCGCCGCTGGAGACGTCGCCCATGGCCTTTTCTTCGGCGATTCGCCCGCCGCAGACGATGCGCATGGTGGCCTGGAGCCACTTGAGGGAGTAGCCCATGCGGTCCTTGGAGGGGAGCGAGAACGTCGCGCCGCCGGTTGGGCCTCGGGGGATGATGGTGACCTTGTGGAGGGGGTCGGCGTCCTTGAGCATGGCCTGGAGGACGGCGTGGCCGGCTTCGTGGTAGGCGACGAGCTTGTTTTCTTCCTTCTCGCGGACGCGGCTCTTCCTAGAGCGGCCGAACTTGATCTTGTCGCGTGCTTCTTCGAGGTCGACCTGCTCGACGAAGTCCTTGTCGGCGAGGGTGGCGGAGATGGCGGCCTCGTTGATGATGGCAGCGAGGTCGGCGCCGCTGAACATCGGCGTCATCTTCGCGACGCGCTCCATGTCGACGGCGGGGCCCATCTTGACCTTCTTGGCGTGGACCTTCAGGATCTCGAGGCGGCCCTTGACGTCGGGGAGTGGCACGACGACCTGGCGATCAAAGCGGCCCGGGCGGACGAGGGCGGGATCGAGGACATCGGCGCGGTTGGTGGCGGCGATGACGATGACGCCGTCGGCGGGCGTGAAGCCGTCCATCTCGACGAGGATTGCGTTCAAGGTCTGCTCGCGCTCGTCGTGGCCGCCCTGGTTGAAGCCGCTGCCGCGGCGGCGGCCGACGGCGTCGATCTCATCGAGGAAGATGATGCAGGGTGAGGAGTCCTTGGCCTGCTTGAAGAGGTCGCGGACGCGGCTGGCGCCGACGCCGACGAACATCTCAACGAAGTCTGAGCCGGAGATGGAGAAGAAGGGGACGTCGGCCTCACCGGCGATGGCCTTGGCGAGGAGGGTCTTGCCGCAGCCGGGCTCGCCGACGAGGAGAACGCCGCGGGGGATGCGGCCGCCGAGCTTGGCGAACTTCTTGGGGTTCTTGAGGAACTCAACGAGCTCGCTGACTTCGTCCTTGGCTTCTTCGATGCCGGCAACGTCGGCGAAGGTGACGTTGGTGAGCTCCTTGGTGAGGGTGCGGTGGCGCGACTTGCCGAAGGAGCCGAGCATGCCGCCGCCGCCCGCCGCGTTGCGCAGGCCACGCGAGACGAAGAACCAGAGGACGAGGATGAGGAGGATGAGTGGCCCGAAGATGACGAGGAGGTCACGCCAGATGGAAGGGGGCTTGGAGACTGCCTTGCCGCCGGTGATCTCGATGACTTCCTTGGTCATCTGCTCGCGGGTGGCGAGGTTGAGGGGAACGCGGACAGCGATGTCGGTGCGGCTGACATCATCGGGCTTCTGACGCGCGGTGATGGCGTTCTCTTCGATGACGACCGAGTCGGGGTAGATCATGTTCGAGGTCCAAGCCTGCTTGAACTGCTCGAGGTTGATGGTGGTGCCGCGGCTTGGCGTGCTGAGGGAGAAGAGGAGGAAGAGGCCCAGGCCGAAGACCAGGAGGAGGATGAGAGCGCGTGGTGGCGCGGAGGGGCTGGGCGTCGGCGGGGTTGGGCCCTTGCCGCCGCCACTGCCGCTACCTTCACCCTTGGACTTTGATTTGCGCTCGGGGCGATCCCCGGTGGCCATCCAGCGTCCGAGGCTTCGGAGAAGGCGGCCGGGTCCGCTTGCGTTGAGCGCGGGGGCGTCGAGCATTGAAGATCCTTGGGGCACACTCATCGTGGTCGCGTTCTTCACGTCGTGGTCCTGCGGGCGGGTTAGGGCCCGAAATGTCTGTGCGGTCTGTGAGACTACGTGCGGCGGAGTCGGTCGCGGAGGTTGAGGGAGTCCGTGGCTGCTGCTTCGATGCTGGTCTTGAACCTGGCGGATGCCTGCTTCTACATACTCATACGTCGGATCGTTGTGCTTCGTTCCGAACCGAATTCGACAGGATGCTGTTCGGACCACGGGCCCGGCGGGATGCACGGGAGTTTACCGGCGATCGGCGCGGGTGCACAGCCCCAATTTGAGCCCCAGTTTGAGGATGGTTCGCCGTCTGTTTGATGCCGCGGCCGGGGGTGGGAGAACTGAGGAAATCCACTCCCGTCGCTGCTGGGTGGGCCGGAGTGTGTGGGGCTGCGAGCTGGGCCTCAAGGGTGGGGATGGCGGCGGCTACCAGGCGGAGCGGAGTTCGTTCACAAGATCTTGAGCGAGGCGTTGCGTGGCGCCGTCGAGCCCGGTTGAGAGGGGTTCGCCGGTGGGGCGGGCGGGGACGAAGGTGTCGGCCGCGGCGAAGCCACGGCGGGAGGCGAGCATGTTGCCGGTGCGGACGTCCTTCCAGTCGAAATCGATGGTGACGGTGACGGCAAGTTCCTGGACCATTCCGGTGGTGGGCTCGAGGGAGATGCGCCTCAAGGCGACGTTGGTGACGACGCCTCGGAGCGTGCTGTCGGCGCGGCCTTTGGTGACGACGCGCATGCCGGAGGAGCGCTGGATCTCCTTGATGACGGCTTCGGTGAGGGCGGTTTCTACGCCGGGTGTTGTTGAGTAGTTGTCGAAGACATCGACGGAGACGGTCTTGATCCCGGCGGGGAAGGTGCTCTCGGCGGAGTATCCCGAGCGCGGATCGGAGGCGCAACCGCTGAGCGTGGTCAGCAGGCCCGTCATCAGCATGCAAGCGGCGAGCGAGGCACGCGTCGAGAACGTCGAGAAGGTGCAGGGCTTGAGCGTCGGTGCGTTCATCGCGGGGCGCTCCCCGTGGGGGCGACTGGGCCGGGGGCTGCGACGGGAGTGGGTTGGGGCGTTGGCGGTGCTTCGGTTGCTGCGGCAGGCGCTGCGGCAGGCGCTGCGGCGGGCGAAGTGGCTGCGTCGGGGCTTGGGCCTGGAGTGGTTGCGGCTTCGGAAGGCTTGGGGAGCCAGCCGCGGGAATCGAGGTAGGCGTAGGCCTTCGCGGCGGCACCGGTGCGGGGGTGAGTCTGGATGAGGCGGCGGAGCGTGAGGCGGGCGCTGGCGGGGTCGCCGCGGTCGAGGTACCACTGCGAGGTGGTGAGGAGCTGGGCGGCCTTGCCCTCATCGAGGCGGGTGGCGAGGCCGTCGTCGAGGCCAGCGAGCTGGGCCTGAAGAGGGAACTCATCCTGATATTGGCGGAGGATCACACCGGCATCGACGAGGCTGCGTGTGTTGTAGCGGGGGCCCTTGAACTGGCCGATGGCGGAGTAGATGCGGCGAGAGAGGGCGAGCTCGCGGTGCTCGCTGCGAGGGAAGTTGGTGAGGAAGACGTCGTAGGCCTCGGAGGCCATGCGGAGGTCGCGCTCGTCGTAGTAATAGTTGGCGAGGTCCAAGAGGGCCTGCTCTGCGAGGGCAGAGCCTGGGAGGCGCTCGTTGATGCGGATGATGATTTCTTCGGCGGTGGGGACGCCATCGTCGATGCGGAGGAGGAGCCAGCTCTGGCGGCGGAGGCCGCCGAGGTAAAGGCGGGCGACTTCGAGCTCCTTCTCGAGGGCTGGGACAAACTGCTCCGAGCCTGGGAAGTCCTTGATGACTTCTTCGTAGTCGTAGAGGGCGTCGAACTCTCTATCTTGGAGGAGTTTGGCGTTGCCTCTGAGGAGGACGGCCTCGGGGTAGTAGGCGTTCTGCTTGGAAGAACGCTTGATCCACTCTTCGACGCGATTTTCGGCGTCGGTTCCTCGGCCTTGGGCGAGGAGCTGTCGGATGGCGTCCATCTCGGCGCGGTCTGGTGAATCGGTCGTGGTGGCGGTGGGTTGCCACTGGCCGGAGGCGTCCTGGCGCACCTGTGTTTGTGCGGCGGCGAGTCCGGCGAAGAGTGCGACGGACGCTGCGGCCAGGGCGCCGAGGGAGGCGGCCGGACCGAGTGTTGCACGACGGAGGCGAGAGGAGTGTCCGATCATCGCCCGGAGTCTACCCCGGGCGATGGCGGAGCGTTGGTTGATGGCGGGCGTACGGTGGAGCATGGCGGCTGAATCTCGGGAGGTTGTGATCACGGGCCTTGGTGCGATTGCGCCGAGCGGGGTGGGCGTTGAGGCGTTTGCAAGATCGCTGCGGGCGGGGGTGAGTGGGGTCCGTCCGGTGTCGTGGTCGCATCCGCGCTGCGCGGCAACGGTGGCTGCGGAATGCGTGGGGTTTGAGCCCAGGTCGGTGATGTCGGAGGCGGATCTGGCGAGGGTGCCGCGGCTGGTGCCGATGGGGCTCTGCGCGGCGCGCGAGGCGTGCGCGATGGCCGGGCTGCCGGAGTTTGGTGGGGTTGAACGCGTGGGGCTGGTGGATGATGCGAGGCGGGTTGGGCTGGTGCTGGGGACGGGCGGGGGCGGGATTGATTTCACGCTGGATCAGACGGCGGGACTGCACGCGGATCGGAAGATCTCGCTCTGGACGATCACGAACGCGACGCATGGGAATCTGGCGGGGGAGCTTTCGATCCGGCTTGGATTGAGGGGGCCGTCGCTGTGTGTTTCGACGGGGTGCGCGAGTTCGTCGGATGCGCTGGGGATGGCTAGGGATGTGCTGCTGTCGGATCGTCCGGGTGCGCCCACGAGCATGGTGGTGGTGGGGGCGGATGCGCATGTGAGGTGGGAGACGATCAGCGCGATGGAGCTGCTGGGTGTGCTGAGCACGCGGCGGTGGGAGAGTGCGGCAGAGGCGGCGACGGCGTCGCGGCCGTTTGATGCGTCGCGCGATGGGTTTGTGCTCGGTGAGGGGGCGTGGGCGGTGGTGCTGGAGCGGGCGGAGGCGGCGCGAGAGCGCGGGGCGCGGGTGATTGCAACGCTTGCGGGGTATGGGGCGACGTGCGATGCGTTTCACCGTGTGCGGCCTGCGCCTGATATGGAGGAGTCAGCGCGGGCGATGCGGATGGCGATGGAGGATGCGGGGGTGGTGCCCGAGGAGATTGACCTGATTCACTATCACGGGACGGCGACGGCGCTGAATGATGCGCTCGAGACCAAGGCTGTGAAGCTGGCGTTGGGTGAGGCGCGGGCGCGGCGCGTGCCGGGGCACAGCGTCAAGAGCATGATCGGCCATCCGCAGGGTGCGTGCGGGATGGCGGCGGTGGTGTCGACGCTGGCGTGCCTGCGCGGGCCGGAGCCTGTGATCTTTCCGACGATCAACTTGGAGAGGCCGGACGCGGCGTGTGATCTTGATTACACGGCGAATGTCGCGAGGGCGGCGGGAGGGGTGCGGCATGTGCTGGTGAACTGTCTGGCGTTTGGGGCCAAGAACAGTGCGCTGGTGCTGCGGGTGGGGGAGCAGGGGTGAAGCTTCGATGGATGGGGGATGGCGCCGAAGAGGCAGTGGCCGTGCGGGGGATTGGACGCTTGGGCTTGGGTCGACTGGGTGGTGATTTTCTCACAATATTCTCGCGAGCGAGGATGCTTTGTGATAGCATATTGCTATGAGCACGCTTCAAACAACGTCGTCGGGGGTCGTGGCAGCTCCAAGGATCGGGCTCCTTCAGCGGATGTTCTTGGGAGGCTTGCCGCTGCTGGCGATCGGGGCGGCGGGGTCCTGGACGCTGCTGGTGGTTGCGGGGGTGTTTGTGATCCCCAAGTTCTTTGAGATCTTTGCTGACTTTGGCGTGGCGTTGCCGGCGGTGACGGTGATGTTCCTGAGCCTCGGCCGCTGGCTTGGGGGCGAGAATCCGGGGCAGGTGGTTCCGGGTGTGGTGCTGATGGTGCCGGTGATTGCGATGATGTGGGGGTTGGTGCCGCTGTCTGTGATTCGGTCGACGCGTGTTGCGGCGATGGTGATTGCGTTCGTGCTGCTTTTGACTGCGGGGCTCATGCTGCTCGTTGGGATGTTGGCTCTGTTTCTGCCGCTGACTGGGATGATTGAGTCGCTGCAGAAGGGGCCGTGAACGATCGCGTGGACTACGAGCAGACCCTTCGGGCTGCCGAAGGCGAAGTCAGGCGTGGAAGTGTGCGGCGTGGTTTCCGGGGGTGTCGTCGCTTCGCTCCTCCACCGCCCGGCACTGAAAGATGAGGCCTTCGGCCTCGAAGAAAGACGCAACGGAGCGGGGCGGAACCCGTGGCCAACGCGGCACAGCGTCGCGTGGCAACAGGGGCCAACATGGCACGGAGTCGCGTGGCAACCGGGGCGGTGACCGGTGGTGAGGCTCACGCGATTGGCTTCCAGCGCGGTACGCTTGCGGCGTGGAACTGACTTCACTTCGGTACTTCCGGGCCATTGCGGGCGCTGGGCACATGACGCGTGCGGCCCGCGAGCTTGGCGTAACGCAGCCTGCGCTCTCTGCGGTGATGAAGAAGCTGGAGGCGGAGGTTGGTGCTGCGCTCTTGCACCGGACGGGGCGGGGTGTGCAGCTGACGGAGGCTGGGCGGCTCTTTCTGACGTTTGCGGATGAGTCGCTGCTGGCGGCGGAGATGGGGAAGAAGTCGGTGCGCGAGCTGATGGGGCTGGAGCGCGGGTCGGTGCGGGTCGGAGGCGGGGCGACGGCGATCACGCACGTGATTCCGCCGGTGGTGTCGGCCGTGAGGCGGGATCATCCTGGAATCCAGTTCTACATCCGCGAGGCGGGGAGCGCGGCGGTGACGCAGGCGGTGTTGTCGGGTGAGCTTGATCTTGGGATCGTGACACTGCCGGTGCGGCCGGAGGATGAGGCGCGCTTGATTGCGAAGAAGGTGCTGGAGGATGAGCTGCGGCTGATCGTGCCGCCGGGGCATCGACTGGCGGGGAAGCGCGTCTTTGAGTGGGGAGATCTGAATCGCGAGCCGCGTGACGCAGTGGTGGGGTTTGAGGCTGGCTCGGCGGTGCGCGATGTGATTGATTCGGCGGCACGCGCGGCGGGGGTGACGCTGGACATCGTGATGGAGCTGCGGTCGATCGCGTCGATTCAGGGGATGGTGGGCGCGGGGATCGGGGTTGGGTTCGTGTCGCGGTTTGCGCTGGGGAAGGGCGAGGGACTGGCGTGCCGCTCGGGGAGGCTGTCGCGGACGCTGGCGCTGATCCGGCGGAGTGATCGGGCGCCCTCGGCAGCGGCGGCGGCGTTTGAGGCGCGGCTGGTGGGGAAGGCGCGGGCGGCACGCGGGTGAAAGGGCTGACCGCGACGCTCATCCGAGATCGGGCTGGGCGGCGGCGGGCTCGATCTCGATCGTTCGTCTGGACTCGTCGAAGGAGATCCAACGCGTCATGTTGTCGGGTGGCAGGAGCGATGCCCAGTCGATCTGGTCCCGAGAACGCATCGATGGTGGGAGCAGAAGGGTGAACTCCCAGCGATCGACGTTCGGACTGCTGCCGATCCAGGCGATTCCGATGATGCGCGGCGAGGGCTCATCGAGGAAGTACGCCGTTGGGTCGATGCCATCACACCAGAGGTAGCGGTGACGTCTTTCGGGAAGTCCTGCGAACTCGGTGCAGAGGCGGAACTCAAGGCGTCCGAAGTACTCACCCTCGGACACTGGATGGCTTGGGTTCATCGTGTCCCTCCTTCATCGAATGGCGTAGCGCTCTGAGCTGGCTTTGGAGCAGATGCTCGCAGCGCGTGTCGACCTCGGAGAATGGTAGCGACAGAAACAGCGATGTTGGATCAGGGTGGAAGGGCGGCGGTGGAGGTCGGAGTGTGAGCGGGTGGGGGACTAAACTCGTTTCATGGTGCTCGACCCCAGACGTATCGAGGTGATCGACGACCGCGTCGCGGCGATTCTGCGGGCGATGCCGCTGATCGAGAAGGTGCGGCTCGCGGAGGCGATGATGCTGGAGGCGAGGGAGACGCTGCGGTACCTCGTGCGAAGTGAGCATGCGGACTGGAGCGAGGCGGCGGTAGAGGCGGAGGTCGCGCGGCGGTATGGCGGCGCTCGGGTGGTCACACATGGCGATCCCGCATGACGCCGATTGATCTCATGCTGCGCTTCGCCGAGTTCTTTGAGGGACGAAGTTCCACGTACTTCGTGACCGGTTCTTGCGCGGCGATGGTGTACGGCGAGTACCGATCGACGCGCGACGTTGATGTGGTGGTGGACCTTCGCGCCAAAGACGCACTGGAGGTTCCGGTGGCTTTCGCCGAGCCAGAATTCTACGTGAGTCCGGAGGCAATCCGCGAAGCGATCAGGCATGGAGGTCAGTTCAACATCATCCATGTTCCCTCTGGTCTCAAGATCGACGTCATGATCCCGCAGGACACGCCATACACAGACAGCCGATTCCATCGTGCCCGCGTGCGGGAAGTCAAACCAGGACGGAAGCTGCGTGTTGCTGCCCCCGAGGATGTCATCCTCATGAAGCTCAAGTACTTCAGGCAAGGCGGTTCGGATAAGCACCTGCGTGACATCGCCTCCATGTTCAAGGTGAGCGGCGAGACGTTTGACCTTGCGTATCTGGAGCGGTGGGCGCTGACGCTGGGCGTGGCGGAGGAGTTGGCGGTGGTGCGGGAGCGGGTTCGGACGGCGACGGACTTTGTGTAGCGCCGGGGTGGCGGTGGGCGACCATCACAAAATATGATGGCTCCGTACAGTTGGATCGATTCGATTCATACCGTGATGTCTGCGATACTTGGTGCATCGGACGCGCGAGAAGGGGGAGGGCGTGATCTGATGGGACCTTTGATTCAGGAGCCAGTTGATGTCCAGCACTTCCGGCCGCAATCCATTCAATGCTCGCAAGACGCTCTCGGTGAACGGGAAGACGTACACGTACTTTGATCTCAACGCGCTGGTGCAGCAGAAGGTCGGGCACGTGCAGAAGCTGCCGTACTCGATCAAGGTGCTGCTGGAGGCGATGCTGCGGAACGTGGACGGGTTCATCGTGACCGATGACGATGTGGTGGGGCTGGCAAACTGGAACGCGAAGGCGCCTGTGAAGGAGGAACTGCCCTTCATGCCCGGGCGCGTGGTGCTGCAGGACTTCACGGGCGTGCCGTGCGTGGTTGATCTCGCGGCGATGCGCGACGCGATGAAGAAGCTGGGCGGCGATCCCAAGCTCATCAACCCGCTGGTCAAGTGCGACCTTGTGATCGATCACTCGGTGCAGGTTGATGCGTTCGGTTCGGCGACGGCGCTCACGATCAACGCGGCCCGCGAGTTTGAGCGGAACAACGAGCGGTACGAGTTCCTGCGCTGGGGGCAGCAGTCGCTGAACAACTTCACGTGCGTGCCGCCGGCGACGGGGATTGTGCACCAGGTGAATCTGGAGTACCTCGCCGGCGCGGTGCTGACCAAGCAGGTGGATGGCGAGACCGTGGTGTATCCGGACTCGTGCGTGGGGACCGACTCGCACACGACGATGATCAACGGGCTGGGCGTCGTGGGCTGGGGCGTCGGCGGCATCGAGGCCGAGGCCGTGATGCTGGGCCAGCCGATCTACATGCTGACGCCCGAGGTGATCGGGTTCCGGCTCAAGGGCAAGCTGCCCGAGGGTGCGACCGCGACCGACATGGTGCTGACCGTGACGCAGATCCTGCGGAAGAAGGGCGTGGTTGACAAGTTCGTTGAGTTCTTCGGCGAGGGGCTCAGCCACCTTTCGGTGCCCGACCGCGCGACGATCGCGAACATGGCGCCCGAGTATGGCGCGACGATGGGCTTCTTCCCGGTGGACTCGATCACGCTGGACTACATGCGCCTCACGGCCCGCAGCGAGGAGCAGATCGCGCTCGTGGAGGCGTACTGCAAGGCGACGGGGCTCTTCTGGCAGCCCGGTTCCCCCGAGCCGGAGTTCACGGATGTGCTGGAGCTTGACCTCTCGACGGTGCAGCCGAGCCTGGCGGGGCCCAAGCGGCCTCAGGATCGCGTGGAGCTCAAGAACATCAAGAGCGACTTCGTCCGCTCGCTCGCGGCACCGCTGGGAAACACGAGCTTTGGCCTGACGGCTGACAAGATCTTCGGCGCTTCGGGAACTGTGAAGCACGGGCCGGACTCTGGTTTTGCGGGTCAGACGAGCAAGATCACGCACGGCGCGGTCGTCATCGCGGCGATCACGAGCTGCACGAACACGAGCAACCCCGACGTCATGATCGCGGCGGGCCTCGTCGCACGCAAGGCCCGCGCGCTGGGCCTCAACCGCAAGCCGTGGGTCAAGACCAGCCTCGCGCCGGGGTCGAAGGTCGTGACTGAGTACTACAACAAGTCCGGGCTGACGGCCGACCTTGATGCGCTGGGCTTCCAGACGGTTGGGTATGGGTGCACGACGTGCATCGGCAATTCCGGGCCGCTGCCGGATGAGGTTGAGGCGGCGATCAAGGAGGGTGATCTCTTTGTCGCGTCGGTGCTCTCGGGCAATCGCAACTTCGAGGGGCGTGTCCATCCGAACGTCAAGGCGAACTATCTTGCGAGCCCGCCGCTGTGCGTGGCGTACGCGATCGCGGGGAGCGTGGCGATCGACCTTGCGACCGAGCCGCTGGGCATGAGCAAGGATGGGAAGCCGGTCTTCCTGAAGGACATCTGGCCGACGCACGCGGAGGTGCAGGCGACGAAGGCCCAGTGCATCGACGCGGGCCAGTTCAGGGAGCAGTACGCGAACGTCTTCACGGGCAACCCGACGTGGAACAAGGTCGCGGTCTCGAAGAGCGAGCTGTACCCGTGGAACGACAAGTCCACGTACATCCAGAATCCGCCGTACTTCGAGGGGATGAGCGCAACGCCCACGCCTCCGAAGGCGATCAAGGGTGCGCGATGCCTTGTGCACGTGGCGGACTCGGTCACGACGGATCACATCTCGCCCGCGGGTGACATCGCGGAAGCGAGCCCGGCGGGTGAGTATCTCAAGAGCTTGGGCGTGCCGAAGCGCGACTTCAATTCGTACGGATCACGCCGCGGCAACGACCGCATCATGACGCGCGGCACGTTCGCGAACGTACGCGTGAAGAACGCGCTCGCGAAGGATCCGGCGACGGGGAAGGTGCGCGAAGGTGGCTGGACGGCGGACCTTTCGAGCAAGGGCGCTGGCAAGATCGACTTCATCTACAACGCGAGCATGAACTACAAGGCGGAAGGGACGCCGCTGGTGGTGCTGGCGGGCAAGGACTATGGCATGGGCTCATCGCGCGACTGGGCGGCGAAGGGAACGTTGCTGCTTGGATGCCGCGCTGTGATCTCAGAGAGCTTCGAGCGCATCCACCGCTCGAACCTTGTGGGCATGGGCGTGCTGCCGCTGTGCTTCAAGGATGGGCAGAATGTCGCGAGCCTTGGGCTGTGCGGGACGGACACGTTCGACATCGACCTCCCGGTGTCGAAGGATGGGCTTGTGACGCCTCGCTGTGACGTGAAGGTGACGGCGACGATCACGCAGGGCGAGAAGAAGGGCCAAAAGATCGAGTTCATGACGACCTGCCGGATCGACACGCCGGTGGAGGCGGAGTACTACCGCAACGGCGGCGTGCTGCACACCGTGCTGCGTCGCTTGCTCAACGAGAGCAAGAAGATGGCGACGGTTCCCGCCACGGTCTGATGCCGCGGCGGCTCCATGCTCGATGACCATGAGTGACTGCAAGACCCGCCACGTTGTGGCGGGTCTTGCTCCTTTTGTCATGAGAGGTTGGGGCTGAAGAAGGCATCGGGGCATGCGGCATCGAGGCATCGAGGCGGAAGCTCGTTGTGCGGGCTGGCCTGACGAGTACCTTGAGTTGATGTCGCTAGTGTGGCGGTTCTGATGATGGCGGTCACGTGAGGGCTGGCTGCTGCGGCGGCCACTACCCTCGGTGATGCCCAGTAACGACGGCCAGCCACCGACCCTGCTCGACCCCATCACCCTCGGCGACTGGCGGCTGAGAAATCGCGTGCTGATGGCGCCGCTGACGCGTTCTCGCAGCCTTCAGCCGGGTGATGTGCCGTGGGCGCTCAATGCGGAGTACTACAGGCAGCGTGCGGGGGCGGGGCTCATCATTTCTGAGGCGACGCAGATCAGCCCGCAGGGGAAGGGGTACGCGTTCACGCCGGGGATGTACACGCGTGAGCAGCGCGATGGGTGGCGGCTGGTGACGGATGCGGTGCATGACGCGGGCGGGCTGATCATCGCGCAGCTGTGGCATGTGGGGCGGATCTCGCATGTGTCGCTGCAGCCGGGCGGGGCGGCGCCGCTTGCGCCGTCGGCGGTGCGGGCGGAGAAGAGCAAGACGTATGTGGATGCGGGGATGGCGCGCGTGGAGTGCTCGATGCCGCGGGCGCTGGAGACGGCGGAGGTGTACCGGACGATTGAGGACTATGCGCACGCCGCGCGGGTGGCGCGGGAGGCTGGGTTCGATGGTGTGCAGCTGCACGGCGCGAACAGCTATCTCGTGGACCAGTTCCTGCGGACCTCGACGAATCTGCGGACCGATGAGTTTGGCGGGTCGCTGGAGAACCGCATGCGGTTCGGGAAGCTGGCGACCGAGGCGCTGCTGCGGGAGTGGGGGCCCGGGCGCGTGTCGGTGCGGCTGAATCCGACGAACTATCCGCCGAGCATGGTGGATGCGGATCCGGCGGAGACCTTCAGCGCGTTCGCGGCGTGGCTTGCTTCGCAGGGGATCGCGTTCCTCGAAGTGATGGAGCCGTTCGCGTGGCGCGCGGGTGAGGATGTCGCGGGCCCTGAGGTGGCGGACGCGACGCGCCGGGCATTTGTCGGAGCGGGAGCACGGAAGGTCGTCATCAACGGTGGGTATGACGTGGCGAGGGCGCAGGCCGCGGTCGCGAGCGGGCACGCGGATGCGGTGTCGTTCGGGCGTCTGTTCATCTCAAACCCGGATCTGCCGGCACGCATCGCGGCGGGGGCGGCGCTGGCGGCACCGGACTCAACGACGTTCTATGGCGGCGGCGAGCGTGGGTACACGGACTATGCGGCGATGGCGTAGTTCAAGCGCATGAAAAAGCCCCGGCGTGGGCCGGGGCTTTCGTGGTTGTTTGCGGGAGGCAGATCAAGAACCGGCGGGGACCGCCGGGCCACCCAGAGGCCCAAGGCCTCGATCCGAACTACTCGATCTTGAACTTGCCTGAAGCGAGTGCTTCTGCCGCGCCGTTGGCGTCGAAGCGCTGGCCGGGCTCGAAGGTCAGGACGACTTCGCCCGTCTCGTGGTTGGCCTTGACGGCCTCGACGCCGGGGAGTGCCTTGAGCGCGGCCTGCACTTCGCCCTCGCACATGGCACAGGTCATGCCAGAGACCTTGATGCGTGCCTCGCGCCCCGCGAGGACGATCTTCGGGCCCTGCGCGGGCTGGGCCATCGCGCCCGCGGCGGGCTGCGTGCCGGTCGGCGATTCATTGTTCATCGACGGGTTCATGCCGAGGGCGCGCACGAGGAAGGCCCAGCGGTCCGCGGCCTCCTCGATGATCTTGGCGGTGGGCTTGCCTGCGCCGTGGCCGGCGCGGGTCTCAACGCGGATCAACGCGGGGTTCGGACACTGCTTGCCGACGCCGTGCTGCAGGGCCGCGGCGAATTTGAAGCTGTGCGCTGGAACGACGCGGTCGTCGTGGTCGGCGGTCATGACCATCGTCGCGGGATAGCAGGTGCCGTCCTTGACGTTGTGATATGGCGAGTAGGAGAGGAGGGCCTTGAACTCATCCTCGTTCTTCTTGCTGCCATAGTCGCTGGTCCATGCGTGGCCGATGGTGAAGTCCTCAAAGCGCAGCATGTCGAGCACGCCGACCTCGGGGAGTGCGGCGCCGAAGAGGTCGGGGCGCTGCGTCATGACGGCGCCGACGAGGAGGCCGCCGTTGGAGCCGCCCCGGATCGCGAGCTTCTGCCGGCTTGTGATCTTCTGGTCGATCAAGAACTCGCCCGCGGCGATGAAGTCCTCGAAGGCGCGCGGGCGGTTGACGCCACGCGCGGCGTCGTGCCACTTCTTGCCGTACTCGCCGCCGCCGCGGATGTTGGCGACGGCGTAGACGCCGCCCATCTCCATCCAGACGAGGTTGGAGACGCTGAAGGAGGGCGTGATGGAGGCGTTGAAGCCGCCGTAGGCGTAGAGGAGCGTGGGGTTGGTGCCGTCGCGCTTGATCCCCTTCTTGCTGATGATGAACATCGGCACCTTGGTGCCGTCCTTGCTGGTGAAGAAGACCTGCTCGGTCTGGTAGTCGTCGGGGTTGAAGTCGACCTGGGCCTGCTTGAAGAGCGTGCTCTTGCCGCTGGCGATGTCGTAGCGGTAGATGCGCGAGGGAACGGTGAAGCCGGTGAAGGAGTAGAAGGTCTCGGTGTCGGTGTCCTTACCGCCGAAGCCGCCAGCAGAACCGATGCCGGGGAGGGCGACGTCGCGGACAAAGGCGCCGGTCTTGTCGTACTGCTTGATGAGGGTTGAGGCGTCCTTGAGGTAGTTGGCGAAGAGCGCGCCGCCGACGCTGGAGACGCTCTGGAGCGTCTCGGTGGCCTGCGGGATGATCTCACGCCAGTTCTCGCGGGCGGGGTTCTTCACGTCGATGGCGACGACGCGGCCCAGAGGCGCGTCAAGGTCGGTCTTGAAGTAGAAGACGCTGCCGACGTTGGTGATGAAGTCGTACTCGGCGTCGCGCTGATCGAGGAGCTTGACGACCTGCTGGTTGCCCAGCGTCGAGGCGTCGATGCCCGCGGGGTTGAGCTCCTTGAAGTAGATGCGGTTGCGGGGGTCGGTGCCCTGCCAGACCGAGACGAGGAGGTACTTGCCATCCTCGGTGACGCCGCCGCCGAAGCCCCAGTCCTTCTTCTCCTCGGTGGGTTCGTGGTAGACGAGGATGTCCTGGCTCTGCGGCGTGCCGAGGGCGTGGTAGTAGAGCTTCTGGTAGAAGTTGGAGCCGGTGAGCTTGGTGCCTTCGGTGGGCTCATCAAAGCGCGAGTAGAAGAGGCCCTTGCCGTCCTTGGTGAAGGAAGCGCCGGAGAACTTGACCCACTTCAGCTCGTCGCCGGTGTCCTGGCCCGTGGCGATGTCGCGGACGCGCCAGGTGTTCCAGTCGCTGCCGGCCTCGGCGATGCCGTAGGCCATGTGCTTGCCGTCGTCGCTGATGGCGAGGCCCGCGAGGGCCATGGTGCCGTCGGCCTTCAGCGTGTTGGGATCGAGCAGGACGCGCCCGGGCTGGTCGAGTGAGTCGGCGACCATGATGACGCCCTGGTTCTGGAGACCGCTGTTGTAGCTCCAGAAGTAGCGGCCACCTTCCTTGAAGGGCGTGCCGAACTTCTCGAAGTTCCAGAGCTTGGTGATGCGGTCCTCGATGGCCTGGCGCTGGGGTACGCCCGCGATGTAGGCGTTGGTGATGGCGTTCTGCGCCTCGATCCAGGCGCGGGTCTCGGTGGAGTCGGGCTCCTCGAGCCAGCGGTAGGGATCGGCGACCTGCACGCCGTGGTAGGTGTCGACGACGTTCTCACGCCGCGCGGCGGGGTAGGTCCAGCCGGAAGCGGAGGTCGCGTTCGCCGAGGCGGCACGCTCCACGGCGGGGTCGATGGGTTTGCCAGCGTTCTGCGCGAGGGCGGTGGTGGGGGTCATGAGCAGTGTGGATGGGATGAGGGTGGCTGTGAAGAGCGACTTGAGGATGACACGGTTGGTGATCATGGTGGCTCCGGTGGACATGGGCCAAGGAAACAAGCCTGGAACTCGAAGGCCGCGGCGGGTGCGACGCCAACCCTTGGCGAAAACCTCACGCGGGCAAAGACGCAGGGATGCGGCGGGGCGTTGGATCCGTCGCCGGTCCGGGGATGTCGTGGAAGGGTATGGCGAGGGGGGAGGGGGCGGGGTGGTGGGTCTACGTGGCGGGGTAATCGCGTTGGTGCCTCTCAAGCCCCTTCGGACAACGCCGTGAACTGACCGCTTCTTTGCAAGCTGGTCCGGCTTTCGCCCTTTGGGCGCTCGGTAGTTGCGAGTGGGTTCAGCCACTTCAAGGCATGACCTGAACGCTTCATTCCAAGGCTGTCCGGCCTTCGCCCCTTGGGCGCTCGGTCGTTGCGAGTGGCTTCAGCCACTCGAAGGCAAGTTCTTTAAGCTCCTGGCCCCTTGGGCCAACCCCGTGTGTGTGGAGTCGCGGGGGCCCTCCGCGGGTCGGAGGTCGGCCCCGGGGGCCGAAACACCAGAGAGGCCCTTGCCGAGTGGCTGAAGCCACTCGCAATGACCGAGCGCCCAAGGGGCGAAAGGCGAGTCGCCGCATGGCCGCATGGCCTTATCGCCGCATGGTTCGAAAGCCCGGGAAGCGAGTGGATTGAGTGCACGGTGTTGCCCGTTGGGGCTGAGGAACACGCAATCGCGGCCTGCGGATCGGTCTGGTCTTCGAATCTTGCGATTGCCTTGGCGTGCCCGGAAGAGAGTGTCGAGTTCGGCAACGCTCACGTAGACTTTCTGTAGTACGGAATGGTCGAGCCTTTCCAGTACTCCGACGGGTCTTTCAGCCTGCGATTTGCCCAGTCGATGATGATTCCCCAATCGTCGCCCCACCTCGCGATCTCTGCCGCTCTGACGGCCTCGGCATCGCCGTACGTGCTTTCGATGTATGAGAGCAGCCATCGGAAAGCGTCGACCATCTCCTCTGGTGCCATCTTGTTCTCGGTGTCCATCTCCAGGCGATCGAAGGCATCGCGGAAGGGAGACTCCAGGCTTAGGGCTCGATCGCTCCTGCCCCAGTATCCGACCGACGGTGCCACGCTCCTGGTCACAAGTGCAGTTGGCGTGATGCCGAAGTTCACGTAGACGGCCGAGCACCATTGGCTTCCCTGCAGATGGATGAGCATGGTGAGCTCGGGGCCCTTCTTCCAGAAGAGATTGCCCTTGCGCCGGTAGCCGAGGGGCTTGGCGATCTCGTACAGGACTTTGCTGAGCTTGGCGGTGTCCATGGTGATGGGGGTTCGGAAGAGAAGCCTACTGGCGTCGTGATCGACATCGCGGAACGATGTGGCTTGGTTCCCACGATCATCCGCAGAGCCGGATGATCGTGGCACTTTGCGATCCTGCCTTACTGCACCAACCCCTTCGTCAGCCGCATGAACGCGGTCTCCAGATTGATCGGCTCCTCCGCGAACTTCGTCAGCCGGTAGCCGCCGTTGATGAGGACGTTGGGGATGTCGCTGGCGCTGGCGCCCTGGCCTTCTTCGTAGTTGACGTGCAGCACGCGCCCCGCGCGGCCGTCGGCCATGTCTTCTGGTGCGAGGGCGACCTTCTTGACGCCCGGGAGCTTCTGCAGCACGCGGCCGGCCTCGTCCCAGCGGTCGGCGACGCCGACGTGGAGGACGAAGCCCATCTTGGCGCGACGCACGATCTCGTCGACGGTGCCGCTGAAGAGGAGCTGGCCGCGCTCGATGATGCCGACGACGTTACAGAGCTCGGCGAGCTCGGGGAGGATGTGGCTTGAGATGAGGATGGTCTTGCCCATGCGGCGCAGCTCCTTGAGGAGCTCGCGCATCTCGATGCGGGCGCGGGGGTCAAGGCCCGAGGCGGGCTCGTCCATGAGGAGGACCTTGGGATCGTGCAGGAGGACACGCGCCACGGCGAGGCGCTGGCGCATGCCGCGGGAGAGGCTGTTCACTTCTGCCGTGGCCTTGTACCCGAGGTCGGTGAGCTCGAGTACGTCGTGGACGACCTTCTTTCGCTGGGGGCCGTGGATGTTGTACGCCGCGGCGAAGAACTCGAGGTATTCGGTGACGACCATGTCCTCGTACTGGCCGAGCTCATCGGCGACGTAGCCGATCATGGGGCGGATCTGGCGGTTCTGATAGCCGACGGTGAGGCCGGCGACGTTGGCCTGGCCGCTGCTGGGCTTCAAGAGTGTGGCGAGGATCTTGATGGTGGTGGTCTTGCCGGCGCCGTTGGGGCCGATGAATCCGAAGCAGTCCCCCTCGTTGATGGTGAGGTTGAGGTTGTTGAGCGCGACGAGGTCGCCGTAGCGCTTGGTCAGGTTGATCGTTTCGATCATGGGCACGGGTGTGGGCCCTCCTCTAAAGTGTTGGTCTTTGATCGGCGTGTGTTAGATCGTTGAAACTAGGTCTTTGGTTCTGGGGCTATTGTATTATATCATAGCAAATGTGTTACATCAGCTTCCGCCGGGGTTCGCGGGGTCCACCGGGGCCGGTGCAGTGTCGGGAGCTGCGTCGGATCCGTCCTCTGAGCCCTCAGGCCTCAGGGGCGAGACGATGAAGGGTGACGATGGATGCGTGGGTGGGTTCGAGCCCAGCGGGTAGACCCACCTCACCACCACGGTGCCGCTGGAGGCAAAGGTCGCGCCATCAAGGAGCAGCGGGATGGGCGAGGGTGTCTCGCTCATCTGCCCGACGATGATGACGCAGGGCTGCGTGAACCAGCGGCCGAGGTCCCACGTGTGCGTCGCGGATCGCTGCGCGGCGTACTGGTTGGTTGAGTTGCTCGCGTCGGGGCTTGGGGGCTCGAGCTGCGTGAACATCGCGAGGGCGAGCATGCGCTCGGCAGTGCGCCCGTCGCCGACCTGCGGCTCTGCACCCAGCGCGTCCCACGTCTGCGTAACGGGGATCAGGCGGCGGAGAAAGCTCTCGGCGAGTTCCTGCGAGGCCTGCTGGGCGCGCGGGAGTGTCGCGACGGCCATGTCGAGCGTCTCGCCGGGCCGCCACTCGCTGACCTGATACGCCAGCGCGTTCGCAAGCAGCGAGCCCTCAAAGCCGACGCTGCTTCGCGCTGGCACGAGCGGGCGCTGTCCCCGCACGACGATGATGACGACTTCCTTCAGCGGTCCCGGCAGGTTGTGCGTGAGGACTCCAGAGAGAAGCGGCTGGCCAGCGACGCCCGAGGTCGGAGCGAGCTTGAGGCCCTCGGACGTTGGAATCGGCATCTCCCAGATTGGCCCGCCCGCCCAGTCGGCCTGGATCTGCTTGACGGTCGCGCGGACGGGGAAACGCATCTTGTCCGGGCGGCCGGCGTCGATCGTGTAGCCTCGTGCATCGGGGAATGTGGTGCCGCTGCCGGAGCCATCGAGAGAGTCCCAGGGCGCCAGTGTGCTGAGTGATCGCTCGCCACGCACCGCGAGTCCGTCGGTGCCGCCAACCTCGAGCGTCGCCTCTCCGTATGACGGGATCAGGATGCTCTGCCATGTGCGGGCGCGCTGCGTGGGCTGGCCAAAGACGTGATCGATGAACGTGACGTGCGAGGCCGAGACGGTGTGCGGGCGCAGGATCGATGCGCCGCCCCACGCCAGGGCCGTGAAGATCGCGCCGGTCGCGACGAACGCAACCCACGCGTGCTGCGAGAGGCCTTTGCGTTTCAGGATCGCAAAGCCGAGCGGGCCCGCGATGAGCCAGTACGTCGCGAAGACCGCAAAGCCCGCGAGCAGCCCGATGGCGGCCTGGCCAGACTGGCGGATCAACGCGGGGATGTCGTTGTCCAGCAGCCAGCCCTGCCGCCCGAGGATGGCCTGCGGGATGACGCCAGCGCGGTTGGCGGCGACGCGCGGCGGAGTCTGCGTGCCGCGACGGCCCAGCACGCGATTCCAGAGGACCTCGGCCTTGATGTTGTCACCTTGCGAGAGGGCGGTCTGGTTGAGATCGATGCCGATCATCGTGACCATGCCCGCGCCGACGAGCCGGCGCACGACCACGCACTGACCATCGGCCGTGTTCAGGATCGGGATCGCCTCGTTGGGCTGCGCTTCGGCTTGCGGGCGGAAGGTGTGCACGATGCCCGTCTTTGGGAAGGTGGGGTTCACCGTGTTGGTGAGGAGCGGCATGAAGGGGACGAGGTCGGCGGCCTCGTTACGCGAAACGGCAACGGCGGGCATGAGGCCATGCAGCTCGTTGCTCGCGGGGTTCATCCATGACTGGGCGGTGGGGGGGAGGACGATGACCAGATGACCGCCGCGGCCGACCCACTCTTCGAGGGCGCGGGCGCTCTCGCCTCGGAGTGTGGAGATGTCCCCCTCGGCCCAGACGAGCGTGTCGAGCCCCATGAGACCGACCCAGCGATCGGGCAGGTCGCCGGGCGTGATGCCGGTCGCGATGTCGACGCGCTCATGCGAGACTTCGTGCCAGTCGTTGCGCGCGCCGCCGGTGTCGGCAAGCGAAAAGGCCTGCAGGCCCAGCGCGCGGCCGAGGACGCCGATCATGCCGACGGTCTTTCCCAGCACCTTGCCACTGACGGGATTGAGCGAGACGCGCCCGAGCAGCCGGCCGGGGCGATAGTCCGCGCCGCTCTCGATGGCCTCGCTGACGGTCGCGACGAGCGTGTTGGCATCACCGGGCTCATAGTTGAATGGGACGCGGACATACATCCAGACGGGCTGGCCCCCGGACTGGCCGGGCGTGAGTGTGATGCGGCGTTCGAAGAGGGGCGTGTCACCATCGGGGTCAAAGCCCGAGAGACGCACGAGCACATCGCGGGCGCGGCTGCCGGTGTCGGTGAGGCCCAGGCGGATGCCCGCCCACTCGCCGCGCCGGATCACATCGCCCACGCCAAGACGCTGGACGGAGATGCCAACTTCATCCTGCTGGACGAAGGCGGCTGCGTTGGTGTTGACGCTGGTGCCGTCGCCGCAGGAGGGAAGGGGGAGGAGCAGCGCGAGGATGAGGAGGAGGAAAGCAACACGCCACGGAGCAGCGTGCCACGCAACGGCGGAGCACCCAGGCACCTGATCCTCCGAGCCCAAACGAGTGTCGTTCATGCCAAACGCAGCGATCGCGCTGCCTCCTGCCGAGTTGTCGGACGTTGTGTGCACCGGATGATTCTACAGGCAGATCAACCTCAAGGTTTCGCAGGTCGATGGTACGAGGGGGGTGGGCCTTGGCCGCGGTGTTTGGTACCTCTTGACTGCTCGCCCTGACACGAACATGTCCACCCAACTCTGGACCATCATTACGGTTTTCTCCCTTGCGACGGTGCTGGGCATCCTGCATGTCGTGGCCGGTTGGGTCCGCAGCGAGACGCAGCTGCAGGAACTTCGACGGCGCGAGGAGGAACTCAGGGCCCAGCGCCTCGAACGCAAGAGAGAGGCCGCCGAGACCCGCGGCAAGACCAACAAGACCGACGGCGGCAAGGCCGCGGCGGGAAGTCACAGCACGGCGGCGTAGGGCATCGCTTGTCTGGTCCGTGCCTTGGGGTGCCACGCCACTTCGTAGCGTGTTTCTTCGATGTGAAATGTCTGAATGTGTTGCAAAGCAACACGCCACGGAGTGGCGTGCCACCCAAGCAGCGTGCTCTCCATACGACTCACTCCCCGCCAAGCTCCGCCAGCAGCCACGCATGGCTCTTGGCCCCCATCCGGAAGCACTCAAGCTCGAACTTCTCGTTGGGTGAGTGCACGCGATCGTCATCAAGGCCGAAGCCCATGAAGATGGTGTCCAGGCCAAGCCGCGCCTTGAGCATGCCCGCGACGGGGATCGAGCCGCCACTCTTGATGAGGTCGGGAGTCTTGCCGGTCGCACGCTTCACGGCCCGCGACGCCGCGGCGAGGTGCTCGCAGTCGATCGGCACCGTCACGCCGTGCCCGCCGTGGAAGTCCTTCATCTCCCAGCGGCACCCCGGCGGCGTGTGATCCTTCAGCCACTTGAAGAACATCTTCGTGATCTTCGCCGGATCCTGATTCGCAACCAGGCGGAAGCTCACCTTGGCCGAAGCCTTCGCGGGGATCACGGTCTTCGCGCCCGCGCCGGTGTACCCGCCCCACATGCCGTTGATCTCCGCCGTGGGCCGGCCCCACTCGCGCTCAAGGGCCGTGAAGCCCTTCTCGCCGATGTCGGCATCCTTCTTCATGCCGATCTTCTTGAGCGCCGCCGCGGCGTTGAACTTCAGCCGCTTCCAGTTGTCCCGCTCCTTCTTGGTCAGCGGCATCACATCGTCGTAGAACTTCGGGATCGTCACCTTGCGGTTCTTGTCGTGGAGCTGCGCGAGCACTCGAGCGAGCTCCGTCAGCGGATTCGGGCAGCGCCCGCCCCACAGCCCCGAGTGCAGGTCCTGGTTCGCGGCGTGCAGCGTGATCTCCGTGTACGCAAGGCCACGCACGCCATACGTGATGGCAGGGCTCTTGCGACCGAGCATGCCAGTGTCAGAGATGAGGCAGAAGTCAGTCGCCCCCAGCTGCGCCTTGCGCGACATCACGAAGGGCTCAAGGTTGGCCGAGCCCGACTCCTCTTCGCCTTCGAGCATCACCGTGACCTTCGCGCCGTTGGTGGCATGCCCGCTGGTCTCCTTCCACGCGCGCAGGGCCTCGATGAACATCATCACCTGGCCCTTGTCATCGACAGCGCCGCGCGCCACGATGCGCTTGCCCCCCTCCTCACCCTTCTTCGCATCGCGCACGACAGGCTCGAAGGGCGGGCTCTCCCAGAGCTCGAGCGGATCGCAAGGCTGCACGTCATAATGCCCATAGAAGAGCACGTGCGGACCCTTGTACGACTTCGATCCTTCGATCGTCGCAAGCACGATCGGGTGCCCGCTCCCGGTGCCGTTCTCAGCGAGCTTGCCCGTCTCGCCGAGCTCAACAGTGAACCCAAGCTCGCGAAGCTGCTCGCCAGCCCACTCCGCCGCGCGGCGGCACTGCCCCTTGAACGCGGGATCCGTCGAGATCGAAGGAATCCGCAGCCAATCGATCAAACGCTCAACGGAAGCCTCCTCGTTGGCCTCAAGCCAAGCAACGGCGCGAGCCGCCGCGGCCTTGGAATCGGTCGGGGAAGGGGCGGCTTTGGTATCGGTCGAGGTGCTCATGGTCGTCATGGATGATCCTGCTCAAGGAGGTTCGAGGAGATTACGGAATGCGTGCGTGACGTCGGTCCAGAGCGTATCCGAAGTCCGCAGGAATTCGACGGCATACGTCCGCCCGCGTCAGCGCAAGGGCGCTTCGCAGGCTCTCGTTGAATCTCTTCTTTCTGATTTGAGAGGCCGAAGGCCTCATCGCCCGCAGCCGGGCGGAGGAGGAGCGAAGCGACGACACCCCCGGAACGCTGGCCGCCCTTCATCTCCTCAACCCGACGGGCTGCTCGTCCACTCGACTCCTTGGAAACCCTCTCCCGCCTTGTTCGGATCGTGTTAAGACTGAGGGTGTCGGTTCCCGCACCCGTCCGGCCGCCGACGCGTGCCGAGGGAGATACCATCCGAGCGCCCGATGCGGGCGGTCCGCCCGAGTTGGAGGATTGATTCTCGGTCCATCGCCGTTCGGAGGGGGTTGTCTGGCTCGCGGGTCTTACCGGCATTCAGGT
The DNA here is from genome assembly GCA_040399065.1 of Phycisphaerales bacterium. Lineage (GTDB taxonomy): Bacteria > Planctomycetota > Phycisphaerae > Phycisphaerales > UBA1924 > JBBASU01. Next base: position 163,656 of record JBBASU010000004.1, read on the forward strand.
CGCTCATCCTGCCGCGGGGCTTCTTCAAGGCCGCGGCGATACACGGAGTCCAACGCATGCAGGGCGTGAAACCCTGGCAACTCGCCGTGATCGTGATCGGGCTCCTCGTGGGGGGAGGGCTGATTACGTGGCAGGGCTTTTCGCCAGGCGCGGTGAGGTTGGCGGATTCCATCATGCTTGTGGATGTGACGACGGGCGAGATCTTCGAGGCTCCACTCCCGAGCGATCGAACCGTTGGATTCCCGGCCAAGAGTCCTACCACAGGGAAGGAAACGCTGCTTCCTGCGACTCAGATTGACGGGAAGTGGTTTGTCGGCTCGCGATACCGGGAATTCGTGAAGGACATCGTGAAGTCGGCAGGCACGGCCTCTGCCGCTGATGCCTCCACCTTCGAAGTCAAGACCCCTACCGGCCCGACCAGTGCAGATGTCTTCTAGTTTGGTTGCGATCGGATGCATGTCGCTTTGGAGTTGCATGGTGAACCAGAAGTCGAACAAATCACGCATCGAGAGCACGGAGGCGACAACCATGACTTTCAATCGACCGGTTGGCCGCGGTTTCACGCTGATCGAACTGCTCGTCGTGATTGCCATCATCGCGTTGCTGATTGGCATTCTGCTGCCCGCGCTGGGTCAAGCGCGTGAGGCTGGTCGGTCCATTGTCTGTCAGAGCCTCCAGTCGCAGCTTGCCAAGGGACAGATCGGGTACTCGCTGGGAAATCGTGGCTTTATTGCCTCGGCGGCGACATCTGGAGCGGATGCCTACTACGACATCAATTACGTCGTCGGTGAGACGTCTTCCACGACGCCAACGACGGCATGGGACTGGATCAGTCCGACCATGGGTGATGCCGCTGGCTTCTCGCCGAATCGTGCCCGACGCACGCTCGAAATCTTCAACAACTACGCGTGCCCCTCGGCCCGCGCGACCAATCAAACGCTCTTTCCGGCGAGCGGCGGAGCTCCAGACCGCGCGGACTTTGATCGTGCCCAGACCGATCTGAAGTACCGGCAGGTCAGCTACCTCGCTCCCGCACTCATGCACGTGCTGAGCAATACGCCATTGCCTTCAATGACCCGATACACCCCGCGCGGCCAGACAACGCCCCGTGCACGCATGATCTACGGGTTCCGCGACCCGGTCGCGATTCCGGCCAGCTATGAGCCGAGCCTCGACGACAAGTGGCAGCGCAATCCCTCCCTGAAGGTCATGCACATGGATGGCACCCGCTACCTCGACGACACGCGTGTGCTCGACTTCGACATCACGCCAAACACCAATCGATACGGCTCATTCACCGACCCCGGTCCGCTCCTGACGATCTCGACGTCTCACGGCCGCAATGGCCCCGGTTCGCCTTTCAACACCAGGCTGTCGTACAGACACGGCGGAAAGATAAACGCCGCGTTCTTCGACGGCTCGGTGCGCACAATGGACGCGGATACGAGCTACCGGCGCGTCGACTTCTTTGTCCCGTCGGGAAGCCGCTTCGCCGGCGGCTCGCTCGCGACTCCCGAGAGCCTCGCCGAGTTCGCCTCGTTCATTTCGACGAACCCAACCGTCTTCAAGGAACTGCCATAACAACGAGTCCGAACCGGCGCCGCCGTCGGCGGTGTCTTTGCAGCCCTGGCTGTACGTCCGTCACCACGCCGAAGGCACTGGCGGACCGCACATAGGACGTAGCTCCCCATCAGGGACGTCCCTATTCTGGACCTGCCCGCCCTCCCCCGGGGCAAACTTCCTTGATTCTTGCATGAACTTGCGCCTGACCGCTCGTATCTGAGCGGCGTTGCTGTATGTTCATGGTGGTACAGCGGCCCGGAGTCTGAACCCGACTCGGCTGGGTTGGATCGTGCCATGCCCGCGCCGTCGCGGCTTTATCGGGCCGCGGAGTGCGAGATGACTCCGGCCGAATCGGTGAGGGCATCGGGCCGAAGTGGATGGGGGCACCTGCACGCAAGCGTGCAACGGGCCGAAGCGGCGGGCGGAGACCGCCGCTGGAACAGGCAGAAGGGGAGTGATCGTGATTCGTACGAAGTTCAGGACACGTGACAGCGATCGCAACAGGGTAAGTTCCAGCCTCGCACGCTCGGCCGTGCTTGCCCGCGTCCTCGCATCGGGGCTTGCGGCCTCGGTCGTCTTGCCGATGGCCACCGCGCCCGCGTTCGCGCAGCCTGGTCCAGTCACCAACGCCTTCACGTATCAGGGTCAACTCAAGTCCGGCGGCACGCTTCTCAGCGGCACCGTCGATCTCGAGTTCCGCCTCTTTGACGACGGCGCCGCGGGAACTCAGATCGGCCCGACGCTCGAACTGCCCGCATTCGCCATCACCGATGGTCTCGTGAACGCGCAGCTTGATTTCGGCGTCGCGGCCTTCGATGGACAACGCCGCTATCTCGAGATCTCGGTGCGTGAGCCAGCCGGAGTGGGCGCGTTCGTCGCGCTCTCGCCGCGACAGGAAACGCGGGCCACGCCCTACGCGCTCTACGCCCTGAACGGCGGCGTGCAAGGCCCGCCCGGCCCCGCGGGCCCAGCAGGCCCCGCAGGAACCAACGGCGTTGATGGCGCGCCCGGTGCCACCGGCCCGGCCGGTCCAGCAGGGCCGCAAGGTGCCACCGGGTCCGTCGGTGCCACTGGCCCCACCGGCGACACAGGGCCCACAGGTTCAGTCGGCCCCGCCGGACCGCCCGGCCCCGCGCAGTGGACCAAGACCGGCTCGGATCTCTCGTACACCGCCGGCAAAGTCAGCATCGGCACCAGCACAGCGGGCTCGCTCGAACTGGTCACGGTCGTGAGCACGCAGCTTGTGGGCATCAGCTCGGTCACATCGCCGGGCACGCTCGACGGCATCGGCATTCAAGGCCGCTCGCTTGCACCCACGGGCGATGGCGTCGGCATCTTCGGCGAGAGCCTGAGCCAGACCGGCGCGGGCGTGTATGGACTTGCCTCATCGGCAAGCGGCACAGGCGTGGGCATCCTCGGCCAGGCCTTCAGCCCCACCGGCCTCGCGGCCCAGTTCCTCGGCAATGTCTCCATCGACGGAACTCCCGGCGAGGTCGGCCTGCGCTTCCCAGACGGCACGATCCAGTACACAGCAAACCTGACCGGCCCCGCAGGCCCGCAAGGGCCTGCCGGTCCCGCAGGCGCGAACGGTCTCGATGGCACGACGGGTCCGCAAGGTCCTGCTGGCGCGAACGGCCTCGACGGCGCGACCGGCCCGCAAGGTCCTGCTGGCGCGAACGGCCTCGACGGCGCGACAGGTCCGCAAGGCCCCGCTGGCCCCACGGGCGCGAACGGCCTCGATGGCGCGACAGGCCCGCAAGGTCCCGCTGGCCCCACGGGCGCGAACGGCCTCGATGGCGCGACAGGCCCGCAAGGCCCCGCCGGCCCCGC
>JBBASU010000004.1:167148-167258 GCA_040399065.1 Phycisphaerales bacterium
CGGGCGCGAACGGCCTCGATGGCGCGACAGGCCCGCAAGGCCCCGCCGGCCCCGCTGGCGCGAATGGTCTCGACGGCGCGACCGGCCCGCAAGGTCCCGCTGGCGTTGAC
>JBBASU010000004.1:167358-238253 GCA_040399065.1 Phycisphaerales bacterium
ATGGCCTCGACGGCGCGACCGGCCCGCAAGGTCCAGCGGGCCCCGTTGGCGCGAATGGTCTCGACGGCGCGACCGGCCCGCAAGGTCCCGCTGGCGTTGACGGCGCGGTTGGCCCGCAAGGTCCGGCCGGCCCCGCGGGCGCGAATGGCCTCGACGGCGCGACCGGCCCGCAAGGTCCAGCGGGCCCCGTTGGCGCGAACGGCCTCGACGGCGCGACCGGCCCGCAAGGTCCAGCGGGCCCCGCCGGCGCGAACGGCCTCGACGGCGCGACCGGCTCGGCGGGTCCACAAGGGCCCGAAGGTCCAGTTGGTCCCCAAGGTCCGGCCGGATTGCCGGGACCGACGTATTCCGCGGGTGCTGGCCTCGCTCTGAGTGGCGATCAGTTCTCGATTCCCGCCAGCGGCGTCTCAACGTCGATGATCGGCAACGACCAGGTGACGCCCGCAAAGGTGCCCAACCGGGCGCGTCGCGTGTTTGTGCCCAGTTCCGCCTTCACACCGTCGTCGGCGGCAACGATCGATGCCAACGCGGGTGCCGCTGCCGCGAGGCGAATTCGAGCGACGCAGTTCGGCAACGAAGCGTCGAATGAATACGCCACCACCTACTTCACCGTTCCGTCGGACTACGCCGGGTCAGGCGTCCCGGGGCTCAACGCCCCGCGGATCACGGTCTACTGGTCAACCGACAGCGCCACCGGCGACAACAAGATCAACACCGAGGTCAACTTCGACTCGATCGCCGCGTTCGCGACCATCGGCGGCGTTGGGTCCACACCGCGCTACGCCTTCCGCTCTGGCGGCGGGCCACTCCCGGAGGCGAGCGAGTCCCTCGATCCCGAGCAGGGTGCCATCGCGGCCCAGGTGCTCCCCGAGCCGGGCGACGTATGGACCGGAAACCCGACATGGGCGGCCGGCGACATCATCGCCTTCACGCTCCGGCGTCTGGGCTCCTCAGCGGAAGACCCCAACGACGGGGGCTCGGCCATTGTGGGAATTCTGTTCGAGTATGAGGCAGATCAATGACCACTTCGGACATCTGGGGTGGTGGCGGCCTGGGCGGCGAGTTTCGGGGGCTGTCAGGAGTTCTTTTCGTACATTGTCGAACAATTTTGAGCCGGGACGGGCGCGGTTCTCGCTTAGATGTACGTAGACCCGCCCCGCACGCCACGGAAATGGAACGCGGCCGGTGGAATTCCACTGGCGGAGAAGCGTCAGTCTTGGTAGTCTGAAAGGGCTCGGAGGCCCTTTGCAGGGAAAGGCAGGGTCGGCGGCGAATGCCGGCGACCCAATGGACCCAAAGGATTGTCCCACAGGTTCCAGAGGAGCGACCCATGAAGAAGTTTCTTGCCGTGCTCAGCGTTGCAATGCTCGCCCCCGCGGCCTATGCCCAGCCGACCATCGACTGGTACACGATCGACGGCGGTGGTGGCACGTCCTCTGGCGGTAGCTTCGAGCTCTCCGGCACCATCGGCCAGCCCGACGCGGGCGTGATGACCGGCGGCACCTTCGAGCTCTCCGGCGGCTTCTGGACCGCTTCCGCGTCGCCCCCGGTCGGAACCTGCGACTACGACTTCAACCAGGATGAGAACGTCGATCTGCTCGATGCTCAGCAGATGGCTCAGGTCTTCGTCGGCCTGATCCCCGCGCAGCCGGGCTGGCTCGATGGCGATCTCAACCTCGATGAGAACGCCGACCTGACCGACGCCCAGATCCTCGCGGCGTACGTCGTCAGCGGCATCTGCCCCCTCTAGTCCTTTCCAATCACGGCAAGAGACTCAGTCCGCAAAGGCCCATCACAAAGCCCCCGACGCAACGTCGGGGGCTTTTTCAATCCGCCCGCGAACAACACGGGCTAAACTCGGCAACTCCGGCCGGAGTGGCGGAATGGCAGACGCGACGGATTCAAAATCCGTTACCCCTTAAAGGTGTGTGGGTTCAAGTCCCTCCTCCGGCATTCACGCGGCTTTCGCCGCGAAAGCGAAAAGCTGAAAAGCGAAAAGCGGGAAATCAGAGCCGCGCGACCGGCCAGCGTCAGCTCCGGATCTCCCACTGCCTCGCTGCCTCGCTGCATCCCTTCCCATTTTCCGCTTTTCGCTTTTCGCTTTTCGCTTTCGATTCGGGTACCCTCGCGGTTCATGCGAATTCTGATGGTCAACTGGGCCCCGATCGCGCCGGGCACGCTCGACGGTGGCGGCGTGAACGGTTACAGCCAGCAGCTCGCGCTCGAGCTCGTCTCGCGCGGGCATGAGGTCGCGTGGCTCTCATCTGGCTGGACGTATGTGGCGTCGTCTGATGGCGCGCTCGCGCCCGTTCAAGCACGCCGCATGCCCGACTGGCGCGGCGTTCAAGTCTTTGACGTCATCAACAGCCCCGTCATCGCGCCCGGGCCCGTGCAGCACAAGGTGCCGCTCGCGGAGGTTGAGTCGCCCGCGCTCGAGGCCGAGGTGGGCCGCCTCGCGGCGCTCCTGCGTCCCGATGTCGTGCACTTCCAGAACATCGAGGGGCTTTCGGCGGGATGTGTCCGCGTGATGCGCGACTCTGGCGCCGCGGTGATCTTCTCGCTGCACAACTACCACACGATCTGCCCGCAGGTCTACCTGATGCAGCCCTCGCCAAGTGGCCGCGTTGCGTGCCGCAGCTTTGAAGGCGGGCGTGCCTGCGAGAAGTGCATCAAAGAGCCGCACCCGCGTGATGAGTCCGTGCGCCGTGGCAAGGAGCATCCGCTCGCCGTGCTCGCGGCGCGCGAGTTCCGTGAGGCATCCGACGCCGCGGCACGCGTGCCGATTGCTCCACCGCGAGGTGGGCTGCTCCAACGCGTTGGCCTGCGCAGTGCGCCGCCGCCGGTGGTTGTGACGCCGCCGATCGTGTCGCATCTGCCGGGGCGAGGCGTGGCGATCGACTCTGACCTCGTGCCCGAGAGTGGCAACGGCTCGCCGCAGGAGCCGCTCGGCCGCGTCGTCTCGCTCGATCAGCGTCAGCCCGAGTGGGCGATCCTCGACAACGTGCCCACGCGCGACGACTCCGGAAGCGTCAACGACTTCGGCACCCGCCGCGCCGCGATGGTTGCGATGCTCTCTTCGTGCGATGCCGTGCTGGGCGTCTCGAAGTTCGTCAGTTCGAAGTTCGTAGCGCTCGGCGTGAAGCAAGAAGCGATCACGACGCTGACCATCGGCACCCGCATGGCCGAGCTCGCCGCGGCCTCTCCCGAACTCAAGCTCGGGCCGCCAGCCTTCGATGCCGCGCGGCCGCGCCCCCTTCGCCTGGCCTTTCTCGGCTATCACAACTACTACAAGGGCCTGCACGTCCTCGCGGACGCGCTGGAGCTGATGGAGCCAAGCTCGCTCGCGCGGATCGAGCTGCGTGTGCACGCCAAGGCGGTCGAGCCCTTCGAGTGGCGGCTCGAACGCCTGCGAGGCAGGCTCGCGGGCCTCATCATCACGCGCGGGTACGAGTATCGCGACGTGCCAAGCCTCCTCTCGGGCGTTGATGTCGGCGTCGTGCCTAGCGTCTGGTGGGATAACGGTCCCCAGACCGTGATGGAGATGCTCGCGATGCGCGTGCCGGTCCTCGGCGCTGCCCTCGGCGGCGTGCCGGATCTTGTCGAACACGGCGTGAATGGTCTGCTCCACCGGGGCAACGACCGCGCTCAGCTCGCGTCGCAGCTCGCCGAGCTCGCGGCCGATCCCGCCCGCGTCGCAACGCTCCGCGCGGGGATCGCAAGTGTCAAGACCATGCGTGCCCACACGCTCGAGATCGAGGGCGTGTACGCTGCAGCCGTGCGAGCCCGGACGCTCCGGGCGTAGCACGCGGGAGCAGCACGTCCAGACACTCTCAGTATGCCCAAGCGTCGCATCGTGGTACTCGGGTGGGCCTGGCTCCCCTTCCAGCACATGGAAGGGACGGGGTACAACCTGGTCGCATCGGAGCTCTGTGCAGCGCTCGCGAAGCACGGGCACGAGATCACGTACCTGCGCTCGGGCCACACGTACTCGCTCCGGCGCGGCATGCGCATCGAGCGCGGCGAGATCTGGCGCGGCGTCACGTGCCACGACCTCATCAACGCGCCCATCGTCGCTCCCGCGCACTTTGGCTTTCGCTCGCCCGCCGTCCAATGCTCGCACGCAGAACACACCGCGATGGTCGTCGCCTTCGTCAAACGCGCCAACGCCGAGATCGTCCACATCCACTCGCTCGAGGGCTTCTCGCTCGAGATCGTCGCGGCACTGAGGGCCGCCGGCCTTGCCGTCGTCGTCACGCCCCACAACTACTATGCGCTCTGCCCGCAGGTGGACCTCATGTGCCGCGAGCGCGAGACGTGCCTTGATTACGAGGGCGGCCGGCGCTGCGAAGGGTGCATCGATCGCGCCCCCGCGGCGGAAGAGATCTCGCGCCGCCGCTCCCGCCACAGCGTGGACCGCACGCTGGGTCCAAAGTTCGGCATGACCATGAAGACCGCGATGCTGCGAATCGCGGCACGCGCGGGCCTGCGGAGCGCACCGGGCGAACCATCGCCACACGCGCCGGCGTATGAGCCGCCCGCGATGCCCATCTCCGATCCCGCCACCACTGATCGCCTCATCGCCAACCGCGATGTGCATCTCGCGTGCGTGAACGAGTACGGCCAGCGCCGCGCCGCAGGCGTCGCGGCCCTCAACGCCGCGTCGCTGGTCCTCTGTCCAAGCCGCGTGCTCCTCGACATTCACGCATCGATGGGCGTCGAGACCGATCGCCTGCGTCATGTGCCGCTGGGCCTTCCACACATCGATGCCATGCGAACCGCCGCCGCGGCGTCTGCCTTCGCGGTTCGCGTCCCATGGAACGCAAGCGAGGCCTCGCGCCCGCTCCGCATGGCCTACTACGGCAGCACCAAGCCCAACAAGGGGCTCGCCACGCTCGTGCGAGCGATCACATCGCTCCCTGCGTCCGTCCTCTCGCGATGCCACTTCGACCTCTTCGCCCCCGGCGACGCGGCGGAAGTCAGCGCGATGCGAGCAAAGATCGAGTCGCACTCGCACGCGCAGGTCCGTTGGTTCGGGGCATACGAACCAAGAGACCTCGCCGCAAGCGTCGGCACCTACGAGGTCGGCCTCCTCCCCAACATGGGCCTCGAAAACTCGCCCCTGGTCCTCCTCGAATATCTCGCGGCGGGCGCGTGGGTCATCGCCTCCGACCTCGGCGCCTCGCGCGAGTGGGTGCGGCCCGGACAGAATGGCACGCTCTTCCCCGCGGGCGACTGTGCCGCACTCGCCAGCGCCATTGCCGCCATCGCCGAGGGTCGCGTCGCACTCCCCCCCGTCCGAAGCGTGCACGCCTCGGTACCCTTTGTCTCCACCGCGGCGTACGTTGCTGATGTCGAAGCCCGCCACGAGGAAGTGCTCGCGGGCCTGCCCGCCTGATCTGCCCCTCCGGGCTCGGTCGCGTTGTCTTGAAGGAGCGTGTCCCGTGATGAAGAGCCGCATGAAGAGCCCGATCAAGACCTGCAAGAACCTCGTCGCGCCGCTGCTCAGCTCCGCGAATCACGCCCGGATGCTCTTCCTCACCGCCGCCTGCGGCCTCGCGCTCTCCTCTGTCGCCAGAGCCGATGAGGGCATGTGGCTTCTCAATCAGCCGCCCGCACAGCCGCTCCAGGAGCGCCACAACTTCGTCGCCACGCCCGAGTGGCTGACGCACGTCCAGCGTTCCGCCGTCCGCTACGGTGGCGGCGGCTCGGCCTCGCTCGTCTCCGCCGATGGCCTCGTCCTCACCAACCACCACGTCGCCTTCGGCGGCATCGAGAACCTCTCCACCAAGGACCGCAACCTTGTCCGCGATGGCTTTGTCGCCCGCACGCGCGAGGAAGAGCTCCCCATTCCCGGCGCCGAGTGCTCCATCCTCTGGCAGATCGAGGACGTCACGGCCCGCGTCCGTGGCGCCGTGAAGGAAGGCATGGACGCCGCCGCCGCCGAGGCCGCACGCCGCAGCGAGATCTCCGCGATCGAGGCCGAGGCCCGCGAGCGCCTGGGCCTCCCGCGCTGCGAGGTCGTCACGCTCTACGGCGGCGCCCGCTTCCATCTCTACGCCAGCAAGCGCTTCACCGACGTGCGCCTCGTCTGGGCTCCCGAGGACCAGCTCGGCTCCTTCGGCGGCGACCACGACAACTTCGAGTATCCGCGCTTCGCCCTCGACGCCTCCCTCGTGCGCCTCTACGAGAATGGCCAGCCCTACAAGCCCGAGCACTTTCTGAAGTGGAACACACAGGGCTCCAAAGAAGGCGACCTCGTCTTCGTCGTCGGCCACCCGGGCCGCACATCCCGCCTCTTCACCCCCTCGCACGTCGCCTTCCTGCGCGATGTCGAGCTGCCCGGCCGCCTCGCCAACACCTTCCGCTCCGAAGTGCGTGACCTCCTCTTCGCCGGTCGCTCACCGGAGAACGACCGCCTGATGCAGGGCGAGCTCTCGGGCGTGCAGAACGGCCGCAAGTTCATGATGCACCTGCTGGGCAATCTGCAGGACCCCGTGCTGATGGAGCGCAAGCGCGCCGACGCCGCCTCCGTCGAGGCCGCGGCAACCGAAAACGTCCGAGCCTCGCTCCACGCCGCGAGCACGAAGGTCGATGCCTCCCTCAAGGAGCTCCGCGAGATCTACCCCGTCTGGAGCGCGATGAACCCGCGCTCGGACCTCCTCGGCATCGCCCTGGGCATCGACCGCATGACCACCGAGCTCGAGAAGCCCTCGGGCCAGCGCCTGCGCGAGTATCGCGACGCGGTCCTCCCCTCGGCCCGCCTCCGCCTCCTCTCGCCCGCGCCGCTCGATCCCCGCGTCGAGGCCCATCTCATCGAGACCCAGCTCTCGCTCCTGGCCGAGCGCCTGGGCGGCGATGACCCCGCCATCCGCCGCATGCTCGCCGGCAAGAGCCCGCGCGATCGCGCCCGCGAGGTCGTCGCCGGAACGCAGCTATTGGCCGTCGCCTCGCGCGAGGCCCTCCTCGAAGGCGGCGCCGCGGCCGTCGCCAAGTCCGAAGATCCGCTCATCATCCTCGCACGCCAGTTCAACACCGTCTGGCGCCCGCTGCGCGACCGCTTCGACACCAAGGTCGAAGCCCCGCAGCGAGCCGCCTACGCCGCCATCGCCGATGCACGCTTCGAGGTCCTGGGCGACACCGTCTACCCCGACGCCACCGGCACCCTGCGCCTTTCCTACGGCACGATCCGCGGCTACCAGAATCCCGGTGAGCCTGCCGCCCCCGCCTTCACCACGCTCGGCGGCCTCTTCGCCCGCAGCGAAGAAAAGGGAGCCCGCCCACCCTTCGACCTCCCCCAGCGCTGGCTCGAACGTCGCGACAAGATCGACCCCACCACGCCGCTGAACCTCGTCTGCGACGCCGACATCATCGGCGGCAACTCCGGCTCGCCCCTCGTCGACCGCGAAGGCCGCCTCGTCGGCCTCATCTTCGACGGCAACCTCGAGTTCATGGCCACCGACGTCGCCTACCCCGGCGGCAACGGCCGCGCACTCGCAGTAGACGCCAGAGCCATCACCCACGCGCTCAGGACGATCTACGACGCCGGACACCTCGCCGACGAACTGGAGGCAGGCGGGAAGTAAGCTGTTCCGGGTGGCCCAGCCACTCCGTGGCTGGTCCCGGGTAGCCCAGCCACTCCGTGACTGGTCGGCTTCCTGCTTACGTCCGGGTCAGCGGCCCGATCGGCGTCCCAAGGCTCTGCCATCCGCCCATCTGGTTCATGTCCCAGTGCACCATCGATGCGCCGATGGGCAGGTCGGAGTCAACGTAGAGGCCGAACCAGTTCTTTCCCGGATCTGCCAAGTTGCGCGCGCCCCACTCAAGCACCTCTTCCCGCGAGTGAAGATTGAAGGTCAGAGTTGAACGTGCCGCGACGTCTGCCCGGATGGTTGTCTTTCCAACCTGATGTGAGATGACGTCGACGTTGATCCTTGCGAGGGTGTCGTTGTCATTGACGAGCGTGAGGTACTCGACGAGCTTGGTCCCCGCACCGTCGGTGGGCATGTAGCCGTCGGCGAAGGCCCACTTTCGGGCCCGCTGCGAGATGGCGGTCGTTCCAAGCCCGTCGCCACGCGCGTTATCCGAAGTGGACGACAGTACGCTGACGGCTTGGTCCGAGGAGTACCGAACCAGCCCACGCTGTCCTCGCGGCAAGCCGATCTGAGAGCCCAGTACGACAATCGATCCCCCGGGAGGGATCACCCTGACACCTCCGGACGGTGTTTCACCTCGCCCCTCGACTTGCGTTCCGAATCTGATAGATGCGGCCTGGCTGCCCGGGTTGGTGATGATGAACCGCTCGGTGGTACTCAGCGTTGGATCGACGAAGGGCAAGGCGCCGCTCGTCGAGGCAGCGACGGGATCACCGAGAGAAATGAAGCCCTGCCCGATGCCCGGCTCGTAGTGGCTGAGCGCGGCGACCAGCGGCGTTGAGGAGGTAATCGAGACTGAGAAGTCTCCCAACGGTGCCCACGTCGCGTCATTGAACGAAATCCCGCCGCGGCGGAGCGCTTCCACACTTGCTTGATGTGAAACTGTCGTGCCACCCGGGGTGCGAGCAGTGATCGTGATCGTGGCTGAGGTGTCCGTCGGGTTGTACCAGACGATGAAATCGAGGTCAGTGGGGCTTCGCCGAACAGAGGGGAAGGTCCAAGTCTGGCTGGTCTGTGACGTAAACGCCTCCCCAGTGCCCACGCCAAGGTCGTAGTGGCTCATCGTCGCGCCGATGGGTCCACTCGACCGGACTTCAAGGGCGTAGGGTGAGTCGAATCGCACCAGCGACTGCTGCGGCTCGGCGCCTAAGTAGATCGTCGGGCCGCCGCGTGAGAGCGGCGGAAGCGTTCCGGTCGCGATCACCTGATCACGACTCCCGGTCTCGTACCGCGCGATCACCTCGTAGGTGACCGCGTAGTCGTTTGGGTTCACCATCGGGAGATACTCGTTGATCTCCGCCTTCCCGTTCGCCGTGTTGCCTTCGGGGAAGTAGAGCCGGTACTGCATTGTCACCTGGTCCTGGGCGTACGCGAAGCGGCGGCGGCCGCCGTCATTCACCTCCGTGCCGACGTAGTACGTCCCCGGTGCGAGCCCAACGCCGTCGATGCTGACGCTATCGGTGCCAAAGGTCGTCGAGGGAAGCGTCTTGCTCGTGACTTCCTTGACGGTGCCGTTATACGGGTTGTCGTCATTGTCGAGAAAGACGCGAAGGTTCGAGGTACTGTCGCGATCGGCGAAGGCGAAGGAGAGCGTCGACGTGGCGTTCTGGTTGAGAACGCGGTTGGCCCCGAGGCGGAGATTCGCGACGTTCGGCCACTGAGCGACGGTGGCATCTCGTGGCGCTTCGGGCCGAACGGCAGAGCCGCCGAGCGAGGCGAGCAGGCCGGCGGAGACTGCGGGCGAGGTGCGATCGCCGCCGCCGAGACGGGAGAAACGGAAGCCGATGTCGCTTCGGGGGCTGGTGTACCAAGAGGATTGGATGGAGTTGCCGCCAGTGACCGCAGTCGCCGAGGGCTGGATGGTCCCGTGATAAAACGTGTGGACCGTGGTGTGGACCATGCCTGCCACGGCGTTGAGATTGAAATTGGCAGAACTCGCGACAAACTCGCCTACAGGGTTGGTGATCGAAACGTTGAGATTCCGGAAGAACGAGTCGCTAAAGAGCACGTTCGCGTAGGACGAGATGGGAGTATCGTCGGCATCATCGAGATCGCCCGGGCTTCCATCGAGCGGATGGGCATCCAAGTACGTCACATGATCGACCCAGATCCCATACCGCCCAAGTTGCTCGGCAAGGTCGTCGACAACGGCGGCGCCACGGCTATGGCCGATGAGGTGGATCGGCACTTCCGCGAACGGCGACGCGGCACCCGACGCTGGCAGAGAGGTCAGGAATGGGACTAGAGACTCTCGAGCTGCGTCCCACGAATTGACATAAGCCTCGAAGGGAGAAGCGGACTGGAAGTTGTTGGAGGCGTCGGCCCAGTCGAGCGAGATCACCGTTTCCGCACGGGTCGTGGAGTTCGCGTGCGTGGAAGACAATCGCTGCAGCCCAGCGAAGCGACCGTCGTCGTTGACTGTCATCCGCATGGTCGTCGAAGCCGTGCCGACCGGCCCCGCCCGCTGCGCGATCGCCTCAACCATCGAAGGGACCCACGCAGGAAAGTTGCCCGTCAACTGATACCCATGCGTGACAAACGTCACTCCCGCCAAAAGTACGCGGCCTTCAAGCGGCTCCATGTGGCTTGTCTGCCCTGCGCCAAGCCAGTTCTGAATGCGTTGCATGAGACCCCCGAGCGAGCGGCGGGCGTGTCCCCGCCGCAGTGTTGAGACCTTCACAAGAGAAGGTCGCGTTCAGGGTACATGAAGAAGAGGGCCAGAGCAAGTGCTGACTTAGGGAATCCCATCGCCTAATTGGCGTGTTGTGTTTCATTCAACATACGTTGGTCCGCAACAGGCATCGAGGAGCGGATGCGGCTGTTGCGGGGTGACTACGTGCCAGGTGGGGTAGACCTTGGCCACGGAAAGGCCACACCGCCCAGGAGGGCGGTGCCACCTTGAATCACACCCTCTACCTGCTCGGCACTTCCCAAGGCACGCCCGGCTTGTATTGCACGAGGTCATACAGCTGCTGGCGCGTCTGCATCGCGGGCAGCAGGCTCTCGGCGGACCCGTACGTCGCGAGCTCGGCGAGGGCCTTCTCGACCGCGCCCATCGCGATGCGCAGCAGCGTGACGGGGTAGATCACGATCGAGTAACCAAGCTCCGCGAAGCGCGGCAGGGGGATCATCGGCGTCTTGCCAAACTCGGTCATGTTCGCGAGCAGGTATGGCCCCGCGCCGTTGCGCGTCGGCGAGCTTCCCGCCGGGCCCGGCAGCTTCTGCATCGCCTGTGCGAATGTTGCGAACTCAGCTTCGGAAGCCAGCCCCTCGGGGAAGATCATGTCCGCGCCGGCCTGCACATACGCCGTCGCCCGCGCGATCGCCGCGTCAAGTCCCTCAACGCCCTTCGCGTCGGTGCGGGCACACACCACGAACCCCGTCCCCGTCTCCCGCGCCGCCTTCGCCGCCCACTGCACCTTCTCGGCCATGTGGTCCGTCGGCACCAGCGCCTTCCCATCAAGGTGCCCGCAGCGCTTGGGGAACTGCTGGTCCTCGATGTGCAGACCCGCGGCCCCCGCATGCACGTATTCCAGCACCGTCCGCCGCACCATCTCCGCCTCGCCAAAGCCCGTGTCCGCATCGGCCAGGATCGGCAGCCCGCTCGCCTGGTGGCACTCGCGAATCAGGCGGCAGAAATGCTCGAGCGTCAGCAACCCAACATCCGGCACACCCGCCATCACGCTCGTCGCGGCCCCGGAGACATACGCCGCGGGAAAGCCGGCACGTGCAATCGACCTCGCGCACAGCGCACTGAACGCGCCTGGCGCGGCAACGCACCGCTGGTCCATGAGCGCACGAAGCGCCGACCCGCGAGGCGTTGAAGTGATGACGGCGGTGGGGGACGTGAGGCTGGTATCGCTCATGGCGGACTTTAGGTCGCGTTTTCCACTTCTCGAAACCTCGCCATCCAGGCCCCGCCGGATGTGGCACGCATCCCGCACGCCGGATCTGTCGAAGAAACAGCATGCCCCCGACCGCTCCAACCCCGTCGACCAAGCCCAACACCCTGCCCGAGTTCACCATCCTCATCGATGGCGACTGCCCCCTCTGCAAGCGCGAGGCCTCGCTCATGACCTGGATGGACCGAGGCCGGGGACGCCTCGCGCAGGTCAACATCGCCGATCCCACCTTCGACGCCGCGGCCTTGGGCCTCACGCGCGAGGGCGTCATGGCCACCATCCACGGCCTCACACGCGACGGCAAGGTCGTCACCGGCATGGAGACCTTCCGCCGCGCCTACGCCGCACTCGGCTGGGGCTGGGTGCTCGCGTGGAGCGACTGGCCCGTGCTGAGGCCCATCGCCAACGCCGGCTACCGCTGGTTCGCCAAGAACCGCCTCTGGCTCACAGGCCGCCCCTGCGACACGGGAGCGTGCGCCGCGGTGCGCGGCTGAAAGCGAAAAGCGGAAAATCAAGAGAGAGCAACGACCCGCAGTGCCTTTTGCCTTCATTTCCCGCTTTCCCGCTTTCCCGCTTTCCCGCTTTCCCGCTTTTCGCTTTCACTCCCCCTGCAGCTCCTCCAGCGTCTCCTCATCCGCCTCCGGCAGGTCGTCCGTCTCCTTCACGATGAAGAGATAGTTGAACCCGCGCAGGAAGAAGTTCCCCTCCTCCGCGGCCTTGCGGAAGTTGCCCTTCTCGAGCTTCTGGTTGTACCGCACGACCGAGATGATGTCGACGGGCTCAAAGCCCTGATCGATCAGGATCTTCAGCAGCGAAAGCCCGATGGGCATGAACGTGCCGCCGGGCTTGCCGCGCGTCTTGCGGAATGAGTCACTGACATACAGCGCCATGTGCCCGCCCGGCTTGAGCGCACGCCGCAGCTGCGCAAAGACCTCGTCCATCGCCTCGTAGTACGCAACGCCATCATCCGGCCCGCCCGCGTCGAGCTTGCCGATGCAGTTGGGGTTGTCGCTGTAATCGATGTGCGTCGAGTACGGCGGATCGATGAACACAAAGTCCGCCTTGCGGGGCTGCACGGGCAGCCGCCGCGCATCAGCCTGCCGGATGTCCGGGCGGCTGGGCACAAGGTCAAAGCACAGCGGCGTGCGCCCAAGATCCTTGCAGACATCGATCGTCGTGCCGCTCCCGACCATCGGATCCAGAACGACATCACCCGGATTCGTGTAGCGCATCAGGCACTGCCAGATGACCCACGACGGCGTCGCGCCGATGTAGTGCTTGCTCCCCTGCATCGCCGGCCCGCGCCCGGCGAACGACGAACGATGAATCTTCCCCTGCTCATCAAACCACGCGTCGTAGTGCTGGCTCGGATAGTCCCACAGCGTGGTGGTAAAAAGGCGCAGCGGCGGGCGGCCAAACTCCTGCTCGCGCGGGCCGCGGGAGAAGGTCGGTGCGAGATCGGACGTGCGTGGCTCGCGCTCGGGGCGGCGGGGTCGTGCGGGCATGGCTGCTTGCTTCCTGCTTGCGTACTGCGGTCCACTTACTTCATTGCCGCGGTCTGACGACGCATGAGTTCGAGCACTCGCGCCGCCGTCTGCTCAAGATTCATCGTCGTCCGGGCGCCCGCGGCACGCACATGCCCGCCGCCACCCAGCTCCTTCGCGAGGACATTCACATCAACGCCGGTGTTGCTCGGCCCACCGATCGGCTTGCTGCGCAGGCTCACCTTCGTCACCGGCGCGTCGGCCGTGCCGCTGGAGGGGCCATACTCGCCCGGCGCCGCCTCCGTCAGCACGCAGGTGACGAGCACCGTGGGGATCGACTGACCAAAGTCAACAAACCCGCCCGATTCGCCCGGCTGCGCCTTCGTCTGGTCAAAGTCCTTCCGCGAGAGCTTCATCACCGCGAGCCGGCCTTCGTCGAGAAGCTCAAGGCTCGCGAGCGCGCGTGCAAGAAGCTTCAGACGCTCCGGCGTTTCGCGCTGCTCAATGAGACGATACAAACGCGTGTGGTCTGCGCCAGCATCCAGAAGCTGTCCGGCAGTCTCCATCACGCCGCGCGACACATTGCTGTGCCGGAACCACCCCGTGTCCGTCGCGAGCCCGAGGTAGAACGCCTCCGCGACATCAGACGGCAGCGCCGACAGCGACGGCAGATCAAGCACCAGCCGCGCGAGCTCCGCCGCGGGCTGGCAGACCGCCGCGGCGTTGGTATCGATGTGCAGACGGCTCGCAACTTCCGGATTACCAGAAACGTGATGGTCAACGACGCTGGTCATCGCCCGGCGACTCGCGAGCCACGGCTGCACGGCCTCAAGCTGCGTCCAGCTCCCGGTGTCGAGCACCAGCACGGCATCCACCACGCCGGTGGCTTCTTCCGGCGGCTGCTGGCCCTGCATCATCACACGATGCGGCGTGTCGCCCGCAATGTCCGCAAGCCACGGCGGCTGCGGGCCAAAGTACCACGCCTCCGCACGCGGGCCCTTGCTCCACGCGCTCGGTCGGTTGAGCGCGCGGACCATGCCGATCGACGAGCCCACCGCATCGCCATCAGGCTTCACGTGCGTCAGCACCACGATGCGGCGAGCCGCTCGCAGCGAGGTCGCAATCTCCGCGAGCGAAGCATTGGTGGACCACACGGCTGGAACGTGTTTCGTTGTCTCGGCCTGTTGCGGCAAGCGATGGCCCCTGAGGTGAACGGTCTGAAGGATGGCTGGAACGACAGTGGTCTCGAGATCCAATGGCGAAGCTCAAATGGAACACGCCGCAGGACGCCCGAACCAGCAAGCCTAGACCGTCGCCGATGCCATCGCGCCCGTGATCCGGCCGGTGATCCGCCGCACCGCCGAGATGTCGCGCACCAGCTGCCCCCGCAGCGCATCAAGCCCCGGGAATCGAACCTGGTCGCGCACCCGCGAGATCAGCTCAAGCTCCACAGCCCAGCCATACTCGGGCAATCCCGGCAGAGGCGACCACTCCGTACCCTGCGAATCAAGCAGCAGATGAGCCTCGACGCGTCGATCAACGCCGCTCACCGTCGGCCGCGTCCCGATGTTCACCGCCGCCGCGAGCCGCTGTCCCGTCTCAGCAATGTGCGCGATCGCGGCGTACACACCGTCGCCCGGGACCAGCGTCTGCGTCGCAAGATTCGCCGTCGGGAATCCGATCTTCCGTCCGAGCTGGTCCCCCTTGATGACCGTCGCGACGAGCCGGTGGTGCCGCCCAGTAGCGATCGCCGCGTCACGGACGCGCCCCTGGGTCAGCAGAAACCGGAGCAGCGAAGAACTCGCCCGCGCCACCAGGTGATCCGTGAGCGTGACATCCACCGGCGGCTCCACAACGCAGCGGAAGCCATGCGAGGGTCCGAGCCGCGAGAGAAGCTCCGTGTTCCCGCCGCGACCCTTCCCGAAGTGAAAGTCAGCCCCCTCGACCACCACGGCCGGCGCGTACGCCCTGCTGAACCACGCGACAAACTCCTCGGCAGTCTTCGAGAGCAGCTCCTCCGTCGGCGAGAGCTGAACGACCTCATCCGCCCCCGCCGCCTCAAGGAGCGTGGCCCGCTGCGAAAAGGGCGTGATCCGTGCCGGAGCCAGCTCCGGCCGAAGCCGCGACATCGGATGCGGATCAAACGCAAGCACCACCACCCGCCCCTTGGCTCCCACCAGCTCGCGGCAGCGGCGCACCAGCGCCTGGTGCCCGAGGTGGACGCCGTCGAAGTTGCCAATGGTCAGAGCAGTGGTCAGAGCGGTACTCAGGGCGGTGGTCGGGGAGGCTTCCGGCATGGGTTGGTACGGTAGCGGCGAGCTCCCGAGGTTGCCTCTACCATGGCTGCAGGTTCGAAGAATCTCCCGTCGCGGGCGCCCACGCCCGCAGGCTCAGGACCGAAACGGAGTGCACAGTCCATGGCGTTTTTCTCCCGCAAGCCCAAGCCCGTCTCGCAGCCGATCACGATCAAGTCCGGGAGTGGGGTGGGTGGAAGCGGGGGCGGGGTGGGCGGCGGTAGCAGCGGCGGCGGGACCCAGCTCGAGCCGCGCATCTTCGAGATCGGCTCCGACCTCCTCGCCCGCGCACGTTGCCACAAGAGCGGCCTCCTCTCCGCGAAGTTCTACAACGATGCGCTGATGGAGTGGTCCATGAAGGACCCCATCTTCAAGGTCCAGCTCTTCCGCTTCGTCGACTGCTTCCCGATGCTCCGCACGCCCGAGGATGTCTTCGATCACCTCACCGATTACCTCAGCCAGCCCGGCGTCACCGTGCCCGGCGTGATCGACGCCGCCATCAAGGCCGGCAAGCTCGCCAAGGGCCTCGCCGCAGGCCAGATCACGCGCCAGATTACGGGCATGGCCAGCAAGTTCATCGCCGGCACCGACGCCGCCAGCGCACTGCCCGGCCTCAAGCAGCTCTGGGGCGACGGCATCGCCTTTAGCGTTGATCTCCTCGGCGAAACCTGCGTGAGCGACGAAGAAGCCGACCAGTACCAGCGCAAGTACCTCGACCTCGTTCAGAATCTCCCCGCCGCAGTCTCGGCCTGGCCCGCGCAGGCCCGCCTCGAGCAGGATCACCTCGGCCCCATCCCGCGCACCAACGTCTCGATCAAGGTCAGCGCCCTCTCGGCCCGCATGGACCCCATCGACACCGAGGGCTCCATCGCCGATCTCATGCGCCGCCTCATCCCGATCCTCGAGACCGCGCGTGACAAGGGCGTCTTCGTCAACTTCGACATGGAGCACCACGCCTTCAAGGACCTGACCATCGAGCTCTTCATGCGCTGCGTGGAGAAGGTCGACTTCCAGGCCGGGCTCGCGATGCAGGCCTACTTGCGCAGCGGCCCCGAGGACGCACGCCGCGTCTGCGAGTGGGCCAAGCGCACGGGCAAGCAGGTGACGGTGCGCCTCGTGAAGGGTGCGTACTGGGATGCCGAGACGATCAAGGCCGAGATGCACGGCTGGGCAAGCCCCGTCTGGGCCCGCAAGTGGCAGACCGACGCGTGCTTTGAGCAGATGTCGGCGATCTTCCTCGACGCCGCGCCGCGTGAGAAGGGCCAAGGCGGAGTGGGGGGCGTGAAGCTCGCGCTCGGCTCGCACAACGCCCGCTCGATCGCGGCGGCCCTCGCAATGTGCGATCAGCGCGGCCTCCCCTGGAGCGCCATCGAACTCCAGATGCTCCACGGCATGGCGGACCAGCTCAAGCACGCCGCGGCGGAGCTCGGCCTGCGCGTGCGTGAGTACGTTCCCGTCGGCGAGATGATCCCCGGCATGGCCTACCTCGTGCGGCGTCTGCTCGAGAACACCAGCAACGAGAGCTGGCTCAAGGCCGGCTTCCTGGACAACGCCGATCCCGGCGCGCTCCTCCGCGCGCCCGGCCCCCGCGCGGGCGACGATGCGAGCACGGAAGGCCTCTCCCCCGAAGCGCTCCCCGAGCGGCACCGCCTGAGCCCGGCACCGACCGGCCTCTCGAACCCGCGCCCCTTCTTCACCGAGCCGATGCGCGACTTCGCGGAGAAGAAGCAGCGAGAGGCCTTCGCCGCCGCCATCGCACGCGCGACCGTCCCCAAGGTCGCCAACGACCGGACCATCGAGCAGGCCAGCGAGATGGTGAAGCGCGCCAGTGCCGCCTTCAGCAAGTGGCGCGATGTCGACCCGCGCAAGCGCGCCGAGGTCCTTCTCCGCGCCGCCGCCCTCATGCGTCAGCAGCGCGACGGCCTCGCCGGCGTCATGATCAAGGAAGCCGGCAAGACCTGGCGCGAGGCAGACGCCGACGTCTGCGAAGCCATCGACTTCTGCGACTTCTACGCCCGCTGCGCCGTGCCCCTCTTTGAGCGCCAGCGCCTGGGCCGGTTCATCGGCGAGCTCGATGAGCAGTGGCACGAGCCGCGCGGCGTCGCCGTCGTGATCGCGCCCTGGAACTTCCCCCTCGCCATCTGCTGCGGCATGACCGTCGCCGCGCTCGTCACGGGCAACACCGTCGTCGTCAAGCCCGCGGAGCAGACGCCCGGCATCGCCGGGATCATGTTCGACATCATCATGCAGGCCATGGAAGAGTGCGGCATCGAGCGGTCGCTGGCCCGCGATGTCCTGCACTTCTGCCCCGCGCCGGGCGAGACCGTCGGCGCAGCGCTCGTGCGCGATCCGCGCGTAGCGCTCGTTGCGTTCACAGGCTCGCGCGACGTCGGCCTCGACATCCTCAACGCCTCCGCGCCGCCCACACCGTTTGGCGGCAGCCGCGCCGCCGCGGCGAGCCTGCGCCACGTCAAGAAGGTCGTCTGCGAGATGGGTGGCAAAAACGCCCTGATTCTTGACACTTCCGCCGACATCGACGAGGCCGTCATCGCCGTCCGCCAGAGCGCCTTCGGCTTCCAGGGGCAGAAGTGCTCGGCCTGCTCACGCTGCATCGTCGTGGATCCGCAGGGCCCCGACGGTCCCGCCATCACGCTCTTCCGGCGGCGCCTCGGCGAGGCCGTGAAGGCCCTGACCATCGGCGACCCCACACGCCCCGGCACCGACATCGGCCCCGTCATCGACGCCGAAGCCAAGGCCAAGATCGAAGGCTTCATCACCCGCGCCCGGAGCGCGGGCCTCGCGGCCGTCACCATCCCGATGCCCACCGGCCTTGATGGCAAGGACGGCAAGTCGTTCGTCACGCCGCACGTCTTCCTCAACGTGCCGCGCGACCACGAGCTCGCGACCGAGGAGATCTTCGGCCCCGTCGTCGCGATCATCCACGCCAGGAGCTTCGACGAGGCCCTCGAGATCGCCAACTCCAGCGCGTACAAGCTCACCGGCGGCGTCTTTACCCGCAAGCCCGCGCATCTGGAGCGCGCCAAGCGCGACTTCCGCGTCGGCAATCTCTACATCAACCGCAGCATCACCGGCGCACTCGTCGGCCGCCAGCCCTTCGGCGGCTTCGGCATGTCCGGCGTCGGCACCAAGGCCGGCGGACTCGACTACCTCCTCCACTTCGTCGAGCCAAGGTGCAGCGCCGAAAACACCATGCGCCGCGGCTTCGCGCCAGAGCTCTAAAGCCGTAGAAGAAGTTCACCACAGAGACACAGAGACCACAGAGGGGAAGGCACTTGGGATTAGGGACTGGGCACTGGCGATGGAGAAACAGTGGTTGAGTGCGCTCGGTGGTCAGATCGATCAGGCAAGCTGGGAGTTCGGTTCCTTCACTTGACCACTCTGCCACTTGACCACTCGACCACTTTCTCCTCCTCAGTGCTCTCTGTGCCTCTGTGGTGAATCCCGTCTTTCTCGGAGCTCTCAAGATGCCCGGTCACGCTGCCACCCCCCTCGCCGTCGTTCAGGCCCAGCTCGACGCGTACAACGCGCGCGACATCGACGGCTTTGCCGCAACCTTCGCCGCGGCGGTCGAGGTCTACGACCTCGACTCCAACACGCTGCGCTTCGCGGGCATCGCCGCGCTTCGTGATCGTTACGACGCCCAGTTCGTCGCCAACCCCGCCCAGCGATCCACGGTCGTGAGCCGCCAGATCGTGGGCGACTACGTCTTCGACCTTGAGTTCATCACGGGCACGGTCGGGAAACCGGACGCACACCTCATGGCGATCTATCGCGTGCGCGACGGCCTCATCGACCGGGCCTGGTTCACGCCGCGGGTTGCGGTGGGCACTTGACAATGCGAGTGCGTGCAAGGATATGAAGGCGTGCTTTCTCGAAGACACTATGACTTCGAGCGCACGCGCCTGAAGAAGTCGCGGAGAATTTCGCCGCACTCCTCGGCCATCACGCCTCGAATCGGCGTGACGCGGTGGTTGAGGCGCGGATCTTCGGTGAGTTGCATGAGCGAGCCGCAGGCGCCGGCCTTGGGGTCCATCGCGCCGAAGACGACGCGATCAACGCGCGAGTTGACGATGAGTCCCGCGCACATCGCGCATGGCTCGAGCGTGACGACGAGCGTGCAACCGGAGAGCCGCCAGTCGCCGCGTGCGCGGGCGGCGCGGACCATCGCGAGGTGCTCTGCGTGCGCGGATGGGTCCTTCTCACGCTCTCGCTCGTTGTGGCCTTCGGCGAGCGTTCGTCCCGTTGCGGTCTCGTAGACCACGGCACCGACGGGGACTTCGCCAATGCTGCTCGCCTCGCGTGCGAGCTGCAGTGCACGCTCCATCATGCGCGTGTCGAGCTCGCTCGCGAGTGGGCGCTGGCTTTGTGCAAGCTGCGCGGGCGCAGTTGACGACGGATCTCGTCTTGGCGCGAGCTGCTGCAGTAAGGCTCGCCATCTGTCACGCAGGCCACTCACGGTGAGTCGTCCAGTCCCTCTTCGATTGCGGGTTCTTCTCGCTTGCCAGCGACTACGCGCGCGGGGAAGAACTTCAGCAGAACGACGCCCAGCTCAAAGAGGAGATAAAGCGGTCCCCACAGGAGCAGCATCGATGCCACGTCTCCTGGTGTCGCGATCGCCGCGATGATGGCGCAGATGAAGACGACGTGCTTGCGATACTTCTTGATGAACGCATCGTCGATGAGGTTGAGCCACCCGAGCAGCAGCACGATCACCGGCGCCTGGAAGGCGATCGCGAAGGCGAGCGACATCGAGAGAACCAGACTCACGTAGCTACCGAGGCGATACTGCTGCTGGATCCCGCTCTCTACCTGGAGCATGGATGACAGAATCACGGGCGGCTCGCCCTCGGGTGTCGCGATCACGACGCGGAGGCTTTTGAGTTCCGTGTTGACCCACGACATGCCCGGCCGCAGCAACTCGCTGGGTGGATCGCCCGCGAGCAGGGGCAGCACCGGCAAGGCGGCGGCGTCCGCGGCGGGCGTGACGATGTCGATGGTCGGACGGGCGATGTCGCCTCCGAAGCCGACAAAGAAGGCAAGCAAGATCGGCATGATGATGAAGTACAGGAAGACGACGCCGCTGATCGTGAGCACGACCGAGAGCGGCAGCAGGAAGTAAACGAACCGGCGCTCATGCCGATAGAGGCCGGGCGAAATGAATCGCCAGAGCTGGAAGAGGATCCATGGCGATCCGACCACGATCGCGGCCAGGAAGCTCAGCTTCATGTACGCGCCGAAGGTCTCGAGCGTCTCCGTTGCCTGCACCTTGCCCTGACCGCCCTCGTTGAGCGCGGCCGTTACCGGGGCGACGACGAAGGCGAGCATTCGATCGCCGAAGTAGAGCGCGATCGCCACGATCGGAACCAGACCCATCAGCCCGACGACCACGCGCCGGCGCAGTTCCTCAAGGTGGTCGCCCAGCGGCATCAGGTTCGTGAGGTTGGGCATCTTCGTCATGGTGAAGAACATCGCCGTTGTTCGCACGAATCGCCATGCGCCGGACTACTCCTGCGCCATGGCTCCGGCCGGTCAGATGCCCGCGCGGGCCCGACTTGCCGGTCTGTGATGCGCACGTGAATCGCACGTGCGCATCGCGTGATTCGTGTGAATCAACGGCGATAGATTAGGGCTCGTCGCGCGGCCTTCGCGTGCGGTCTGCAAGATCGGTCCGGGCTGGCTGAGCTACCTTCGGCCTGAGAGCATTCCGGCGCGTTCCCAGGCTCGGACGCTGCCGATCACCAGGGATCGGTCGGTGCTGTCGGGCGTGCCGCTGCGATTGACGTCTGTGGGAGCGAGCTCCCAGGCGTAGAGGTCGGAGACGTCGACGCGCAGGCTGCCATCGACATCTTCGCTGCTGCGGTGGGCGCGAGCGAGCGGGTCGCCGAGGGTCATCTGCATCCATGACAGGCCGGGCGTTGCGGAGAGTGCCGCTTCGCCCCAGGAGAGCGTGCCCCGCACGAAGTTGCGGAGGAGGTAGCGGTTGTCGGGGATCGTGTCGGCGAGGGGTTCCCAGACGTTGCCGATCGCGAAGGTGCCTCCGGCGGCGATGAAGCTCGAGGCTTGCTGCTGCTGAGCGAAGGAGATCTGGCCGAGTCCACCAAACGCGCGGCCGTTGTAGCTCTCGATCGAGTTGAAGATGCAGCCGTCGGCCATGTTGAAGGTCGTTGCGTAGAACGTGTCGGCGAGTGTTCCTGTGTCCAGGTCGCGTGGGCGCCCGGTGTGGTTCGCGCCCTGGCTTGCGATGAGCACGGCGGGCGGCAGGATCAGGATGGGGCCCGGCGCCTGCCACATGATGCGAGGCCCGCCGAAGAAATGCGTGCCGCCGGCGAGGGCGTTGTAGCGTGTGAACGAGGGGAAGAAGCGGCCATCGCCGAGCATCTCGTCGCGTGAGATCTCGTAGTCGTCTGCGTCACGCAGCGGTGTGAAGCCACCTGCGCTGTTGTCGAGCTCTGCGTTCGGGCCACCGTCTGCGATGCCGTTGCTGTCGCTCTCGTCGAGGAGGACGACGTGGTTGGCGACGTCGTAGTAGACGCGCGAGGCTCGATCGATCATGCCGCGAACATCTGTCAGCGTTGGCGCATCCAGGCGCGAGACGATCAGCACATCACCGGGCACGAGGCGCGTGGCGCCTGCGCCTGCGGCGAGCCAGATTGGTCCGCCACCGGAGGCTGTGAAGGTCTTGGCTGCGGTGATGTTGGTGTTGACGAGTGATGAGAGTGCGCGAGTCTGCTTCCAGTAGGGGTTGAGGATGGCACCATCGGCGAAGCTGTCGTTGCCGGCGCCGGCCTCGCCGGCGCTCAGGTTCTGATAGAGGAGCGCGAGCTCGGCTTCGACGCTTGCGCAGGTGGCGTCGTTGGCGCTGTACTCCGCGAGGAGGAGCGAGGGGTTGTCGCCCGCGGCGGGAACATCGGTGTCGAGGATGCGGTGCGCCAGGCCCTTGGTTGTAACGATGGCGCGGATCTGGCGTGTCATGCCTTGCGAGATCAGGTGGTTCCGGATTGGGTCTCGGAGTTTCGTGATGAAGTCCGCGTACGAGATGTCGGGTGCGGTCGCGACCGCCGCGCCCGTGGTCGCGAGATCGAGAACGAAGACGCCGCGGCGCAGGCCCGGGCGAATGACGGCCGCGCCCGGCACGCGTGCGGAGCCTGCGTAGTAGGCGGCCACCTCGCGGCTGTCGGCGACGCGGCTGTCGAAGACGACGAGGACTTCATCTTCTCGCAGCTGCGCGCGCGCCTCTGGGCACATGACGGACGTGAGCAGACCGGCACCCGCGGCGAGCACGATCAAGACCGACTTCATGGACAACCTGCAACGCATCAGGATCTCCCATCGGCACACGCACGCCGCCCACCCTCACGCGAAACCGGAACCAGAGCACTCTAGCCCAAATCGCCCCAAACACAAGAGATTCTCGGTCCTGTCTTTGGGTACCCCTCCTCTACCGAGCAACGTTGCTCCCTTGCAGCATGCGGTTGCAACCAGATTGAGGCGAGCGATCTGCGGCGGTTCGGTCTGTTATCGTTTGGCATGGCCGATCCTTTTCCAGTGCCGCGCGGCAGAGGCATGTTCGAAGATGCACCCCGAGCGGATCCCGACGGCCGATCTCGAAAAACCACCAGCGGTGACAAGGGTGTTGCTCGCTCTGCCAAGCCTGTCACCCCCGTCACCCCTGTCACCCCTGTCGCGTCTGTCACGTCTGCCACGCTTCTCCATGTGAAGGTTGTGCCGGGGAGTCGGAAGGATGCGATCGTGGGCGCGCTGGGTGATCGTCTGAAGGTGAAGGTCGCGGCGGCGCCGGAGGAGGGGAAGGCCAACGCGGCGGTGTGCGGGCTGATCGCGGCGAGGCTGGGATTGAAGACGCGGGACGTGACGGTGGTGGTGGGGCACGCGAGTGCGGAGAAGACGCTGCGCATCGAGGGGCTCACGGCGGCGGAGGCTGAGGGGAGGTTGGGTAGTCAATCTCCAGGCAAGCCGTCCGCGCCGTAGAGCTCGAAGACGTCTCTATTGATGCGGTCCCAGTACGCCTTGATTGCAGCGGTGTACTGGTTGGTCTCGCGGTTGGAGAGGTTGGTCTCGTGTTGGGATGATCATCTCCGGTGGGAGCTGTGGCGTGGGGCTGGTGGCGTGGTTGGGGTCTTGTTGCGAGGTGGGGAGCGGCACTACGACAGAGGGACATGGGGCCGCAGGAGGCATCGAAGGTGTTGAGGTGCGTAGGTTGGTCGCGGGCTCGGGAGTCGGCGCGGGGGCTTCGGCTTTGGTGGCGGCGGCGGGCGTGGTGGGCTTGGAGGACGTGGCTGACGTGGTGGTGTTGGGCGTGAGATTGGTGTTGCGTGGGAAGGCGAGGGCGATGAGTTTGGTGGCGGCGCGGCGGGCGATTTCCTGGGCGTTGGTTGGGTGCTCGGTGGTGGAGATGAAGTGGAGGGTGATGAGGGCGTCGTAGGCCGCGGCGGTGGCCTTGAGGGCGAAGCGCTCGACGTGGAGGCGTTTGAGCGTTTCGAGGATCCTGGCGATCTCGGGGCGGCTGGCCCAGCGGGCGATCTCCATGATCGAGAGCTGGTGGAGCTGGCAGAGCTCGGTGATGGGGTCGTTGCTGGTGAACCAGTCGTGGATGAGGCGGCGGTCTGCGTCGGTGATCTGGAAGTTGTCGGGATCGGGAGGGATGTAAGGCTTGGCGGTTTGGGAGAGAGTGGCGGTGGTTGAGGTGGGCATGGGCGTAGTTTGGCGTGTGTTTGGTTAGATTCAAGAAGAAAAGAGGTGTGGACGCTGAGTTTGCGCACAGATCCGGTACGGAAGCAGAAGAAAGTGAATGGGGGATGAGATTGAGAATGCTGGTGGACTTTGGAACGCAGAGGAAAAGGGAGGGAGGGGGAGGAAGACGGAGAAGAGAGCGGAGAGTGATTGGGGACTGGGCACTGGGGAAGAGGAGATGAAGGCGGAACGCGGAGGCGCGGAGAGGAGCGGAGGCCGCGGAGAGAGATGCAGAACGCAGAGGGGACAGAGAAGCAGGAAAGGAGACCGAGGAGAGGGGGACTGGGGATTGGGGAGGAGAAGAAGAGATGCGCGGAGATGAAGGAAGAAAAGACCGAAGTGGAAGAGAAGTAGGTTGGTGTGGTGGTGGGCGGGACGCGTGCTTCATGAGGTTGGGTAGGAAAGAAAAGCACCGGCCTGGAGGCCGGTGCTACTTGGTTGGGTGTGGGATTGGGAAGAGAAGTCAGGACACCGGCCGGGAGGCCGGTGCTACTTACTTGTGCTTGGTGTCGCCTCTGGCGAAGATGCTGGCGACGTAGTTGAGGACGTCCGTAGCGCTGGCTTCGTTGTAGCCGAAGTTCTTGATGAGGCGCTGCTTGACGACGTCGATCTTCTTCTGGGTGTCGTCGTCGACGACGCTGGAGACGAGGTTCTTGAGCTTGATGGTGTCGCGGGAGTCTTCGAAGAGCTTGAGTTCGAGGGCTCGGTACAGCCGCGCGTTGGTGTTGTAGTCGAAGCGCTTGCCGTCCAGGGCGAGGGCGCCGATGTAGTTCATGATCTCCTGGCGGAAGTCGTCCTTGCGTGAGTCGGGGATGTCGATCTTCTCTTCGATGGAGCGCATGAGGCGTTCGTCGGGTTCTTCGTCCTTGCCGGTGTACTTGTTCTTGACGCGTTCCTTCTGGGTGTAGGCGCGGACGCTCTCGATGTAGTTGGCGCAGAGGCGCTTGATGGCGTCCTCATCGGCGGAGATGGCGCGCTGGACCTCGCCCTTGATGATGTCCTCGTACTCCTCCTTGACGATGCTGAGGAGCTCGCGGTAGCGCTTCTTGGTGTTCTCGTCGCTGATGAGGGAGTGGTGGGAGAGGCCGCCCTCGAGCTCGTTGATCACCATGAAGGGATTGATGGTGCGCTCTTCGATGGCCTGGCGGCCGACCATGGCGTTGCTGACCTTGTCCTGGATGTAGCGCGGCGAGATGCCGTTCATGCCTTCGCGGGTTGCCTCTTCCTTGAGCTCCTTGACGGAGTCCTCGGTAAAGCCGGGGATGGACTTGCCGTTGTAGAGCTTGAGCTTCTGCAGGAGCGTGAGACCGGCCTTCTTGGGCTCTTCGAGGCGTGTGAGGACGGCCCACATCGCGGCGACCTCGAGCGTGTGTGGGGCGATGTGGATGTTGCGGATGCGCTCCTCGGAGAAGTCCTTCTGGTAGATGCGGATCTCGTCGTCGAGGCGGATGTTGTACGGCACGTCGATCTTGATCGTGCGGTCGCGGAAGGCCTCCATCATCTCGTTGGACTGGAGGCGCTTGTACTCGGGCTCGTTGGTGTGGCCGAGGATGACCTCGTCGATGTGGGTCTGTGCGAACTTCTTGGGCTTGATCGAGTGTTCCTGCGAGGCGCCGAGGAGGTCGTAGAGGAAGGCGACGTCGAGCTTCAGGACCTCGATGAACTCGCAGACGCCGCGGTTGGCGATGTTGAGCTCGCCGTCGAAGTTGAAGGCGCGCGGGTCGCTGTCGCTGCCGTACATGGCGATCTTGCGGTAGTTGATGTCGCCGGTGAGCTCGGTGGAGTCCTGGTTCTTCTCGTCCTTGGGCTGGAAGGTGCCGATGCCGACGCGGTCCTTCTCGGAGAGGACGATGCGGCGGACCTTGACGTGGTCCATCACTTTGCGCCAGTCGCCCTCGTAGAAGGCCATGAGGTCCTCGAGGATCTTGCGGCAGAAGGGATCGGGATCGCCGGTGACGCGGAGCTTGCCGTTGTGGTGGCGCGGCTTGTAGACCGAGTTCAATCGGGCGAGGACGTCGGCGCGTGCTTCCTTCGGGATCAGCACGAGCGGCTCTTCGTGCATCGGGCACTTGAACTCGTGCGTGCGGCAGGCTTCGCGGGCTCCGGGCGTGGCTGCGCTGACTTCGCAGTTCTCATCGAGGAGCCAGGAGAAGGAGTAGAGCGCGCCATCGCTCGTGCGCGAGTATTGCTCGACGCCCTTCTTGAGGAGGCGCGCGATGGTGGACTTGGAGGAGCCGACGGGGCCGTGGAGGAGGAGGATGCGCTTGTCGGTGCCGTAGCCCTCTGCGGCGGAGCGCATGAAGTCCACGAGCTGCATGAGGGCCATGTCGAGGCCGAAGATGGCATCGGCGCCCTGGTCGAAGGGGTCGGCGAAGAAGTGGTAGCGGACGACGTCCTTCTTGAAGGCGCGGTAGTTCTCGCGGCCGTGGGCCATGATGGCGTCGTAAAGGCGCTGGTAGGCGTTGCGCACCACGCCGGGGTTGGCGGCGCAGATGTCGAGGTATTCCCAGAAGGTGCCGCTCCAGTGCTGATCCTGGAAGCGCCGGCGATCGAGGCGCGTCTCGACGGCGGCCATGAGGTCGCGGCCGGCAAGGATGGATGAACCCGAGTCCTCACGAACCGAGGACGAGGCCGATTGGCTCGACACGATCTGTGCGCGAATCTCGTTCATGGCCTTTGCACTCCGGGCGGTTGCGCGTGTGTGCCGGTTCGCCCTTAGGTTGCACTGACATGCCCTGATTTGCCCTGATTTGCCCTGACATGCCCTGACATGCCCCTGCGCTGCCTGACGTGGACCGCCTTGAGCGGACGCCGCGTCTTCATCGTCACTATCAGTATCGGCCGCTTTGGTCCCCCAGACCAACCTTCCCGGCAGGATCGTGGGGGGTTGAAGCGGCGAGGTTGTGCGATGCCACTTATCTGTACGTGCGGTGGCAGGTTTGGATCGGGGATTCGTAAGAGGAGGGGATCGGGAGGCTCTGGGGGGAAAAAGGGGTGAAGTGTCTCGGTTTTCCTCTTCTCTTCTCACTCGACCACTTTGCCACTCTGCCACTCTGCCACTTCGCCACTTCCTTCCTGCCCCAGTGCCCAGTCCCCAATCCCCAGTCCCTTCCCTCTTGGGCCCTACGCTCGGACCTATGTCATTCGGACTTGGACGTGGACGTGAGCTGGACGATGCGCCGGGAACGATCGGCGTTGCGGGGGCGGAGTGCCCGCCGCTGCCGGACTCGATTGGGACCGATCCTGAATCGGGGCGGCTTTATCCGCGTGCGTGGTTTACGCATCCATCGCGCCCCTTCGAGATTGAGATTGGTTGCGGCAAGGGATCGTTCATTCTGCAGGAGACGCTCTCGCGGCAGGGCGTGAACTTCCTTGGGATTGAGTGGGCGCGGGAGTTTTATCTGTATGCCGCGGACCGGCTGAGGCGTGCGATGCGGACCAATGTGCGGATGCTGCACACTGACGCGACGGACTATGTGCGGTGGCGGTGTCCTGA
Organism: Phycisphaerales bacterium; assembly: GCA_040399065.1. Classification (GTDB taxonomy): domain Bacteria; phylum Planctomycetota; class Phycisphaerae; order Phycisphaerales; family UBA1924; genus JBBASU01. The sequence goes on from JBBASU010000004.1 coordinate 194,956, forward strand.
TGCGTGTGCGGATGTGGTGCATCTGTACTTCAGCGACCCGTGGCCCAAGAGCAAGCACCACAAGAACCGTGTGGTGCAGCACAGGTTTCTTGCGGAGATGTGGCGCGTGCTGCGGCCGGGTGGCGAGCTGCGGATCGTCACGGACCATGATGAGCTCTGGGCGTGGGACCAGGAGCACATCAAGGTGTGGACGGATCCTGAGGCTTGGACTGGGTGGATTGTGGGGGGGCGGAAGTCACACCCGGACGCGGGCGGCGCACCGGTGCCGGAGCGGCTGGTGCCGATGCTGACGATGGATCAGGCACCGTTTGAATTGCTTGCGTTCACGCCGCCGGAGTGGGCGGAGGAAGGGGAGACGGTGGCGACGAACTATGAGAAGAAGATGTGCGTGGAGGGGAAGGTGCCGCACGCCTGCGTGCTGAAGAAGCCGAAGTGAGGGGGAAGCGAGGCAGCGATGGAGCGAGGCAGCGAGGCAGTGAAGAGAAGAGATGTCGCTGGCGGATGATGTTCGAACCGGCGGTGCTCACTACGACGTGAAGCGCCACTGGCATCTCGGCTCAGTGCGATTACTCAGTCTTCTCCGACCCTAGTGCCCAGTGCCTAGTCCCCAGTGCCTATTTCTCCATGCCTATTTGCCGTGCAGCAGCAGCGACGCCTGCAGGAACGCACGCTCCAGCACCACTGGCGGATCGCCGAGACCGGACTTCTGACGCACGTCGCTCTCCATCGCAACTCGGAAGATCTCGAGTGCTGCGCTCGGCGGCGTGCGTTTGGCCGCGTCGATGAGCATGTCGCGCGAGGGACCCCAGAGTTTGAGTGACTGCGCGATCTGGTCGGGGCGCTGGCGGGCGTGGATGCCTCGGGAGAGCGCGTGGAGCTTGCGGGAGAGATCAACGAGCGCGTAGGAGACCAGGACGCTCGGCTGGCGCGAGACTTCGAGGATGTACTTGAGGTGCGACAGCGCGTCGGGCGCGCTCGACTGAAGGAGCGTCTGCTGGATGCCCCAGACTTCCTCTTCGCGGCTCATGCCCACAAACTCGACGACGAGCGCGCGGGTGATGACCGGTGTTGAGCTGGGAGTGCCTGCGGCGGAGTTTGCGAGCCCCGACGCGGCGGCGGCGAGCTTGCCGAGCTCGCTGTCGAGGCGCGCGAGTTCGGGCCCGACGCGCGAGACGAGGAGTTCGGCGGCATCGGGCGCGAGCGTGGCCTTGTGCTCGCTTGGGGCGCGCTTCAGAGCCCACTTGATCGCGGCGTCCTCGCTTGGCGGCTCGCACTTGATGATGGCGCCGACCTTCTCGATGAGCTTGTCGAGCTTGCCGGGCCGCCATGAGTCGGCACGCAAAAGGAGCGTTGCGCCCGGCGCTTCATTGGACTCGATGAGCGATGCGACGTACCGCTCAAAGAGCGGGCGGTTGTCTTCCTTGATCAGGTCCTCGGCGTTGTCGACGATCACGAGCTTGTACCCTGCGATCAGTCCGAAGCTGCGGCACTCGTCGAGCACGTCGGAGGGCCGCACACCGGCACCGGAGCCGTCGTACTGAACGAGGTCGACCGTGCCGTGCTCCTTGGTGAGGGCGGCACGGAGCTGGGCCGTCAGGGATGTTCTGAGGTAGGCGTCGGTGCCATTGAGGATTCCCACCCAGCAGGTGGAATCGAGCTTGCCCGAGGGCGCAGGACCAGGGCGCGCGGCGGCAGTGGTGGGGGCGGCGGCTTCCGAGGCGGGGTCGGGCTTTGCGGGCTTGCGAGCCATGGTTGGGCATGGTACCGCGAGGAAAAGAGGGCGAGCGGAGGTGTGAGTGGAAATGCGAGTAGGTGGTGGAGGGGTGCCGGGGTGACGGAATGTCTGGGTCGCCGCATCATTGGGAGGGGCAAGGGGACTTTGGGGTATTGGTGCGCCCGGACTTTGCCGGGGCGGTGGGACGGCAGAATGGGGTGTGCATTCTGGGCGGAGGGAGGGTACATTGTGAGGACTTCATGAATCCGATGTGGGTTCAGATCGTGTCGGAAAGGTGACGTGCTGCCTCGGGCGTGGGCAAGAGCTTGCGCTCGTGGTGAGGCGGCGGTCTGTGGGTCGGATGTGTTTCTAGCGTGCAGTGTCCGAGTGAACGTGGGCCCTTGCGCCTCGTCGCGAGCGCCCCATAGCAGGAGTACGTGGAATGTCGCTCCCATCAATGTCGGGCCTGTCGCGCCTGTGGATGTCCGCACCTGTCGCGCTCGTGGTGGCTTGCGGGCTGGCCGTGCCGGTCATGTCGGCGTCGGCTCAGGAAGAAAAGAAAGAGGACTTCCGCCCCTTTGCGGAGGTGAGCAAGGACTTTGAGAAGGTCGTCTCGACGGCGGATGGTGCGCCATCGCTGTTTACGATCTGGAAGCGCGAGAAGGATGGGCAGATGCTGGCGGAGCTGCCGCGCGGCTGGCAGGGGCAGAAGCACTTCATCGCGCTCACCATCCCGACGGGTGAGATCTTCGCGGGCCTGCAGGCCGGCGACATGTACGTCTACTGGAAGCGATTCGACAAGCGCATGGCACTGATCATGCCCAACACCGAGATCCGCTCGACCGGTGACACCGAGAGCAAGGACTCGCTGCAGAACCACTTCACGGATCGCGTGATCATCGACGTGCCGATTGAGTGCATGGGGCCCAGCGGCCAGCCGGTGATCGACCTTGACAACCTTCTGATCGGAAACGCGGGCACGTTCTACGGCGGCATGGCCGCGGGCGTGAATCCGCGTCTTGCGACGATCGCAGCGGTCAAGGCATTCCCCGAGAACATCGAAGTCTCGATGACGGCCCCCACGGCGGGCGGTCGCCTCAAGACGTTCCACTGGTCGGTCTCGCAGATCAAGGACAACCCGGCGTACAAGCCGCGAGTTGCTGACGAGCGCGTGGGTTACTTCACGACCAGCTTCCGCGACCTTGGCAAGTTCCGCGACGATCAGGTCGACACGCGGTACATCAATCGCTGGCACCTTGAGAAGAAGGAGCCCAAGCTCAAGATCTCGCCGCCGAAGCAGCCGATCGTGTACTACGTGGAGCACACGGTGCCCGCGCGGTACCGGCGTTGGGTGAAGGAGGGCACGCTCTACTGGAACAAGGCCTTCGAGGAAGTCGGCATCCGCGACGCCATCGAGGTTTACTACCAGGACAAGGAGACCGGGGCTCACATGGACAAGGACCCCGAGGATGTCCGTTACAACTTCATCCGCTGGCTTGCCAACGACATCGGAACGGCGGTCGGGCCGAGCCGCGCACACCCGATCACGGGCGAGATTCTTGACGCGGACATCGTGCTGACCGACGGCTGGATCCGCCACTTCTGGTACCAGGCCAATGAGTTTGCACCCAGCGTCGCGATGGAAGGATTCGGGTCCGACACCATGGCGTGGCTCGACAAGAACCCGCAGTGGGACCCGCGAGTGCGCCTCGCCAAGCCTGAGGACCGCCAGCGCATCATCACCGAGCGTGCCATGGAGCAGGCTCGCCGAGGCATCGCTGGCTGGGGCGGCGCGGCGATCGCGATGGATCCCACGGTTTCGAACAACGCGGACCTCTCGCGTCTCTCGGAGTTTGTGCGGATTCCCACGGGCCTTTGCATGATGAGCGAGGGCCTGTCGCGTGACATGGCTGTTGCTGGCCTCTACATGGACGTGATGGGCCTGATCGATGAGCCGCCGGTCGGTGGCGAAGGTGGCGAGGGCAAGAAGGATGAGGCCAAGAAGGACGAGCCAAAGAAGGATGACGGCGATCGCCTCGACGGAATCCCCGAGTGGTTCGTCGGGCCTGCGCTCGCGCACCTGACCGTGCACGAGGTCGGGCACACGCTTGGCCTGCGCCACAACTTCAAGGCGTCCTCGCAGTACACCCTCAGCGAGATCAACTCAGAGGCCATGAAGGGCAAGCCCAACAGCGCCTCCGTCATGGACTACAGCCCCATCAACATCAACATGGACAAGAACGCCGTGCAGGGCGACTACAGCATGATCGGCATCGGCGATTATGACATGTGGGCCATCGAGTACGGCTACACCCTCGGCGACACGAAGGACGTTCTGAAGAAGGTCAACCAGCCTGGGCACATGTACCTCACCGATGAGGACACCGGCGGCCCCGACCCGCTGGCACGCCGCTACGACTGGTCCAAGAACCCCATCGACTATGCCAAGAGCCTGATGGAGCTGGCCAACCTCTCGCGCGGTCGCATCATCGAGAAGTTCGTGAAGGATGGCGAGCCCTGGTCCAAGGCACGCCGCGGCTACGAGATCACGCTCTCGACGCACCTCAACGCCGTCTCGATCATGGCTGGCTGGATCGGCGGGGCCCACATCAACCGTGATCGCAAGGGCGATCCGGACGGTCGCGTTCCCATCGAGCCCGTTCCGGCGCAGGTGCAGCGTGACGCGCTGGACTTCATCATCAACAACACCTTCTTCGACGAGAACTTCGGTCTCACCCCTGAGCTCCTCGTCCGCATGACGGTGAACAAGGATGAGGACGCTGGTGCCGATCCGACCTGGCCGATCAACGACCGCATCGCGGGCGTGCAGTCTTCAGCGCTCACGATGCTGATGAATCCCGGGCGCCTGCGCCGCGTGTACGACAACGAGCTCTACAAGCCCGCAGATCAGGACGCCGTGACGCTGCCCGAGGTTCTTGACCGCGTGACGGTGGCGGTGTGGAAGGAGCTTGACAGCGGCGTTTCGGAGCGGTTCACGCCCAGGAAGCCCATGGTCTCCTCGCTGCGGCGCAACCTGCAGCGCGAGCACGCCGATCGCCTGATCGACCTCGCGATGAGCGATGGCTTCAACGAGGCTGGCAAGACGATCTCGACGCTCGCGGCACTGACGCTCCGTCAGATCTCCACGAAGATCGAGAGCACGCTCAAGAAGGGCGACAGCAACATCGACGCGTACACACTCGCGCACCTGAGCGACGTGCGTACACGCATCGACAAGGCCCTCGACGCGGGCTACATCCGTAATGCAGGCGGTGGCGGCGGGTTCAACCCGGGGATGTTCATGTTCGGTCAGACGGTTGCGCCCGTTGCGCCGTATGGAGCCGGTCAGAACGCGTTCATGGACGCCACGAGCATGGCCCCGTCGGCCCCGGCTCAGGCTCTGGTTCCACAGGCCATGGACACGGCGATGCCATTGGTGAACCAGAAGCCATAAGCAAGGCGTCGCACCCGCGTCAGCGTCCGATCCCAACACCATAACGCCCCGGCCCCGAGGCCGGGGCGTTTTCTGTTGAAGTGGCACCGCCCTCCCGCGCGGTGTCTTCTTCTCATGCGCGGCGATGTTCTGAAGGCAAGACACCGCCCGGGAGGGCGGTGCCACTTCGGACGCGGGGACTACTTCTTCGGCGTGAGCTTCTCGATCGGCACGTGCTGCTTCTCGATCCCCGGCCCCGCGTACATGAGGCTGAGGTCTGCCGCGCCGCCGCCGTTGAAGTAGAGGATCGTGATCGGCACCTCGCCGGCCGCGAGCGTGGCCTTGCCGGCGCGCGTGATGGTGCCGTGCTTGCCGTCGTTTGCGACGACTTCCTTGCCGCTGATGAGCAGGCGGCTGCCATCGTCGGAGGCGAGGGAGAAGGTGTGCTCGCCGGGCGTGTCGATCGTGATGGTGCCCTCGATGCGGAGCGCGAACTCGTCGGTCCAGATGTTGAAGTCGCTGAGGTCCACATCGCCCAGCACGCCGCTCCGCTCGGGCTTCAGCGTCGTCGCCTCCGACAGGTCCGGCAGTTTGTCGAACTTCCCCAGAAAGGCCGTGTACGACAGGCCATGCCCCGGCACCATGCGCACGAGCCGGTACGACGCCTCCGCCGCGCGGCTCTCGGCTCCGCCCTCCCCGAAGGCCCGCGCCCGGATGGTCGCCGACCGCTCAAGCTCGATCGGGCCCGCGTACCTGGGTGACTCCCGCGTCGGCTCGTTCCCGTCCAGCGTGTAGCGGATCTCCGCCGGTGCGGTCGTCGCCGCGTTGCCGGCCTCCGTGCCGTCGCGCCCCCGGCGCAGTGCCGCGCCGATCTCCGACTCGTCCATCAGCCGCACGATCACGCGCTCTTCGGTCGTCCGCGTCGTCGGCGGCACGATGGCCGGGGCCGGCAGGTATGCACGCCGCCGCCCCACGCGCGGCCCGTCCGGCACCGAATCGAACGCCTCCACGACCGCACGCCCGATCGCCGCGTCGCTGAGCCTGAATCCCAGCGCGTGGGCGATCGTCGCCGCGGTGTCGGTGGTGTTCACGCTCCGCGTGATCTCCCGTCCTGCCGCCACCCCCGGCCCCGCGATGATCCACGGGATCTCGAGTTCCTGCATCGTCTCGCCGCCGTGGCCCTTGTTGATGCCGCCGTGGTCGGATGTGATGATGACGAGGGTGGAGTCCCGCATGCCCGCGGCGTCGAGGGCGGCGAGCATCTGGCCGATGAGCGCATCCGCCTCCGCTACGGCGCTGAGGTAGGGCGGCGTCTCCCAGCCGAAGCGGTGGCCCGCGCCGTCGACGTGGTCGAGATGGACGAACGTGAGCGTGGGCTTGGCGGTCTTGAGGCTCTCGGCGGCGACCTCCGCCGCGACCTGCTGCGTCGGCGCGGGCCGGTCGAGGTCCGCGGCGGAGCGCTCGTAGAGGCGGCCAAAGTCCCCCCACTGGTAGATGACGTGGATGGTGGCGCTGGGCCGCTGGCGGCGGAGCTCGCCGAAGATCGTCGGGAAAATCGGCTCAAGGCCGGTGTCGGCGGGTCGGATGGCGCGGTCGGTGCGTTGCCAGTCATTGGCGGTGATGCCGTGCTGCTCGGTGCCGGCGCCGGTCACCATCGAGGCCCAGTTGGAGGAGCTCGACGTCGGAAACACCGCCCGCGCCGTGAACGACCACGCCCCCGCCCGGATCAGCCCATCCATCACCGGCGTCGGTGCCGCGTCGATTCCCGCCGGACTCAGCCCATCCACCCCGATCAGCAGCACATGCTCCACGCCGGGTACCTGCGCCCACGCCACCGGCGCCGCGATGAGCACGCATCCCGCTCCCGCCGCCATCACCAGCCCCCACGCCCGAACGCCTTGCCTTCCATCTCGTCGAAGTCCAACCATGTCATGCCTCCAATCGCAGGCGCAACCGTACCGAACCCCGCGCGGCCGAGTCGCCCCTTCACGCATCCTTCACACGCAGCCTGCGCGCTCCAGCGCGCGGCCGCCGCCCTCCCTCGTAGCACCGCCCTCCCGGGCGGTGTCCGCCTCTACGCCCGCCCAACCCAGACCGCTCCCAATCACCGCCAGAGTGCCTCGGAGCACTCGGGGCACTGGTGCTGCGGGCCTTGCGGCAGGCCGCTGATGTCGTAGTGGCAGGACGGGCAGCGGTTCGTGTCGAGTGCCCTTCGTCGACTTCGGCGAGCTCGCGAGCGACGATATCGCCGCCAGTCGCGGAGCGCAAACCCCTTGCGAAGTGGCATGCGGAACCAGCCTACGACCAAGACCAGAAAGACCGCGTCGTGGAGCAGGCCGCTCCAAACGATCTCGTGTACCTCGCCCGTGCGGGTTCGTAACAGTTTGGCGAAGTGCTGGTTCTGCCGCCCGGTTGAGGCCGCGAGAAAGTCCGCCATCGCCAGACGCGCCTGCATCAGTTCCGCCTCAGAGAGGTCCGGCGCCTGCGCCGTGCCGGATCGGATGAAGACCTCCATGCGCGTTCTGCTCAGGATCGGTGCCACCAGGCCGATGGTGTTTGGTGCGGTGAACGCCGACATCTCCGCACGAAACTCCCCTGGGATCGGCGTCGATCCGGGTGCCAGAGACTCTTCGTACTCCCAGTAGTCGACGGCGACAAAGGAGCCGGGCTCTCGTTCCAGCAGCGTGGCGGCGTTTCGTCGCTCACTCCACGTTCCTTCCAGGTAGAGCGGCCACGCGCATGGGCAAACCAGGTGTATCAGAGCGATATGCCGCCGCGTCCCAAAGACCTTCGGCGACAGCATCACATAGAGGCACAGCGCCACCGGCATCAGCAGCAGTACCAGCCGCCAGCGTTCGTATTGTTCTCGCGAGAATCCCACAGAGACTTAAGTCTAACCGAGTCGTGCCCATCACGGGTCTTGGGCGCCCTCGGTACTATCTCAACATGACCCACCGCCATCCCCGCATCGTCGTGGCCGGGTTGCTGCTTCTGACCGGCGGGCTCGCCCACGCTGAGCCGCCTCGTCCGGAGCCTTCCAAGCTCTCGCCCGGCCGCGCGCTGGGCGAGCGGCTGACGAAGCTGACGCTTACGCCGCCGATTGAACGCTGGGACGAGGGTCTGCCGCTGGGGAATGGCGGCGCGGGCGTCCTCGTCTGGGGCGGCGGCAACATCCTCCGCCTCTCCCTCGATCGTGCCGACCTCTGGGACACGCGCGAGCCCGAGATCTTCTCCTCCCCCGACTGGAACTACGAGGGGATGATCCGCCTCAAGAACGAGAAGAACCACGCCGAGCACCAGCGCCTCTTTGATGTGCCGTACGACACGATTCCCTATCCGACGAAGCTCCCGGTGGCACGCCTGGAGATCGTGCTTCCAACCGGGCAGGCGATCGACTCCTTCAGGCTGGACTTCGGCAGCGGAACGGCAGATGTCGGCGTGCAGCAGACGCCCACGGCCTGGGGACCCCTCTCGATCAATATGCATGACGCGGCGGCGACGACCGTCGTCTCCGGCCTTCCCGAGGGCACGACGCTCCGCCTCATCACGCCTGCGGGCGTCTCCAAGCTCGGCTATCCCAAGGCTACAGAGGGCCGCGCGGAGTCCATGCGGGCCGAGCAGGACCTTGACCCGCAGCCAGTCTCCGAAGTCTGGTTCGTGCAGCCCACGTCCCCAGCGCCCGAAGGTGCGAGCGCTGACGCCACCGGCCCCGCCTTTGTTGTTGCTGCCGCGCTGAGGCGGTCGCAGCCTCCCCACAAGGGCCAGCCCTGGATCCGCAGCGCCGCCGTGACGATCGTGCGCAGCACGGATGTCGGGCCCGATCTGCAGGCGGCTCCGATGGAAGCCTCGCAACTGCTCGAAGCCGCCCGCGAGCGTGCCGTTCGAGCCACCGACGTCTACCGCTCGGGCGATGGGCGCGAGCGCATGCGGCGACACTTCACCGCCTTTGGCCAGTCCAGCGTCAGGCTCCCCGATCCGCGACTCCAGACCCAGTACGACCTTGTGAAGCACCTGCTCATCGCGGGCAGCCGCCCGGGCTTCCCGCCGCTGGCGCTGCAGGGCGTGTGGACTGCCGATGAGGGCGGCCTGCCGCCGTGGAAGGGTGACTACCACAACGACCTCAACACGCAGATGACGTACGTCTCGTGCGAGGCGGCGGGGCTCTTCGATCAGTCTCGCGCGTGGCTCGATTTCAATGTCGCCCTCACACCTGCGTACGAACGCTTCGCGCGCGAGTTCTATCGTGCGCCGGGCCTCATTGTTCCCGGCGTCATGACCATCGAGGGGCGTCCCATGGGCGGCTGGGGGCAGCACTCGCTGAGCCCGACGCACTCGGCGTGGATCGCGCACCAGTTCTACACGCACTGGCGCTACACGCGCGACCGCGCCCGCCTCGAGAAGGAGTGGTACCCATTCGTCTCTGGCGTCGCCCGCGCCCTCGCGGCACTCGTCAAGCCGGACGAACAGGGCGTCTACCGCCTGCCGCTCTCAAGCAGTCCTGAGATCAACGACAACTCCTATGAGGCGTGGCTCACGCCCAACAGCACGTACGACGACGCGATGCTTCGCGTCTCCTTCGGCATGGCGATGGAGATGGCCGTCGAGCTTGGGCTGGATGCCGACGCCGCGGCGTGGCGCGCGCACCTGAGCAAGTGCACGCCGCTCCCGACCACCGGCCCGCTGCCGATCGCCGCGGGGATGCCGTATTCCTCGTCGCACCGACACTTCAGCCACGCCATCGGCATCTACCCGCTTGGCCTCCTCCACACCGACCACCACCGAAGCGTCATCGACGCCACGCTCGACGAGCTGCACGCCCGCGGCACAGACTGGTGGACCGGCTACTCCTTCTCCTGGATGAGCGCGATGGCCGCGCGGGCCGGGCAGGGCGAGCGTGCGCTTGAGTACCTCGAGAAGTACCTCGCCTTTACGGGCCGCAACGGCTTCCACTTGAACGGCGACCAGACGCCGCGGGCGCCGGGCGAGAAGGGCCTTTCGAACTTCACCTATCGCCCCTTTACGCTCGAGGGGAACATGATCGCGATGCAGGCCGTGCACGAGATGCTGCTGCAGTCGTGGGGCGAGGTCGGCACCGACACGCCCACGCCCACGAACCTCCTGCGCATCTTCCCGGCCGTCTCAACGCGCTGGCGCGATGTGGCCTTTGAGGACCTGCGGGCCGAGGGCGGGCTGATGGTCTCCGCGCGCCGCGAAGGGGGCCGTACTACGCGCGTGAGTGTCAAGGCGCCCGAGGCAGGAACGCCCGCGGCTCAGGCGGTCACCACGGTGCGAATTCTGGATCCCTTCGATGGTGACATCACGCCGACATGGAGCAAGCCGCCGCGAGAGACTCGCAAGGGCGGCGAGGGCGGCCGAGCGATCATGGTCTTTGATCTTGGGCCGGGTGAAAGTGTGGAAGGCGTGGAAGGGTCTGTACGCGGCGCACCTTAGCGTCCGCGACTTGCGCGAGACTTGGCGGGAGTGGGATCCTCACGATCGCACGCAGGCTACTTCGGTGAGAGGAGCACTTCGCGGATGATCGCGGGGATGCGCGTGTTGTCGATGCTGCCCTTGATCAGCTCATTCGCGCGATAGCCCTCGCCTCGCACCAGGATGCCACCGGCGCAGTCGCTGCCGCTGGCCCAAGTGATGGCGAAGGGCCAACGCTTGCCGGCCTTGTCTGGTGCCGCGATGAAGGGGAGTGTGCCGGTGCCGTCGCGACCATCCCACGCGGCGCCGCTCTCATCGTCGCGATCGGGCAGTGGCTTGGTGGGGTCCATGGTGTCCTCGGAGACGACGGCCATGCCGCCGCAGTCGCTGTCGGCGGCGACCATGACCAGTGTGCGCGGGCTGGTGGCGACGAAGCGGCGAGCGATGCCGACGCCATCATCGGCACGCTTGATCGCCATCATCGCGCCCTTGGCGTTCATCTTGCCAGCGAAGTTGTCGGTGCCTTCCTCTTCGGCGACCAGAAAGAAGCCGGTGGGGCTCTGTGCCAGGATTTCAAGGGACTTCTCGATCATCTCGGCGTAGGTCGGAGCCGTCTCGACGTAGTACGGCGTGCCGGACTTGGCCTTCTTCTCTTCGGTGTCGTCCATGAACGTATCGGTTGCGGCGAAGAGGCCGAGCAGACGGCGTGTGCCCGTGGGAACGGCCTTCAGCTCGTCGCGCGTCAGCACGACGGTGTAGCCCATCGCGCGGGCCTCTTCGATCAGGTTGCGCCCGTCGGTGCGAAGGCCCTTGCCGAAGCGGCCCTCCACGGTGTCGGGAAGAAAGTACGACTCGCCGCCGCCGAGGAGGACATCGGGCCGAGCTTCGAGCATCTGCCGCGCGATCTCCGTGTAGTTCTTGCGGGTCTCGGTGGAGGCGAGGAAGGTGCCGGTGCCCGCGTCCGCGACGCTGGCTGTCGAGACAATGCCGATGGCCTTGCCTGCGTCGCGTGCCTCGATCATGATGGACTTCATGGGCGAGCCGTCGGCGTTCACGATGGGCTTGCCAGCGTCGTTGCCGAAGCTGCTGGTCGCGACCTTGACGCCGTAGGCGTGCGTCGTGCCGCCGCCGTTGCTGGAGGCGGCGAGGGCGTCCTTCATGTGCCCGCGGTAGACGCCGATGGCGGGAAGCTTGTCCCACTCAAGGTCGGCGTCGGGACCGGCATGGAGCATGCGTCCGGCGGACCAGTAGTTGAGACCGGTTCCGTCGGGGTGGAGGAAGATGACGCTGGTGGGGCCGGTGTTGTCTGCTGCTGCGGCCGCGGCCGGCTGCGCGAGGGCCAGAGCGGCTGGGGCAAGGAGGCCGGTCGTAAACCCAACAATCAATGCGCACACGCGGCGAGCAAGCATGGCAACTCCTGTCCAAATCCCGAGCGACGTACGACCAAAGCTGACCTTGGTCACGCTGTGAATGAGCCGATCTGACCTCGACCGGCACCGAAGGCGAGATTGTAGGGTCAACGGTTGCCAAACTCCGGTGTGCAATTGCGAGAGGCCGAAACGCGACGGTTCCGACTCCGTATGAAGCGGTGATGAGCCGCTGCTCGCGTGGCTCGCGATGAAGCACCAACCGGAACCCAGACGCTCGAAAGGACCGCCATGCCCACTACTCCGATCATCGGTCGTGTTCTCGCTGTCGCGGCACTCGCTGGCTTTGCCTTCATGCTGCCCGGCTGCCTCATCGGGGGCAGTTCGCACACCGTGACGAACGGGACCGCGATCGAGAACACCGACATCGCCGACATCATCGTCGGCACCACGCGCGGGGATGAACTGCTCGCCCGGCACGGAGCTCCCTCAACCCGCATCGACCGGCCCGACGGGACGTCCACGTGGCGCTGGTGCCAGACCACCACGCGCTCGGGCGATGCGCAGGTCTTCCTGCTGCTCAACAGCAATAACTCGAACGTTACCACGCGCTGCACCAGCGTGGATCTGCGCGACGGCGTCGTGACTGGAGTTCGAGGCGAGTGAGTCTTGGGTGTAGCACTGCCAGGTGCCGTGTTTCCCAAGCTTTTCACCCCTTCATCTTTACCCCTTCATCGCACCCCTTCATCGCACCCTCCAGCGCGGCCGCCGCACGGCCGATAATCGGATTGGTCTGGCGCTCCTTCGCGACCATTGCCAACGCGCGTCGGCAGCGTTCCATCGTTTTGTGAATGTGCTCATGCCGCTTCTCTTCCGGCATCGTTGGGACATCGCTCAGATTGTCGTACTGATCTGCGAGCTTGACCAGGCGTGCCTGCCACGGCCCCGCCGCGAGCTGGGCGTCATAGGCCGCTTCGCGTGGGTCCTCTGAGAGGGCCATGTTCTTTGTGAGCGTTGCGACGCAGGTGGCTACTTCGGCGCCGAAGCGGTCGGCGATGTCGTCGTAGTCGGTGGTCGTGTCCTCGATGGTGTCGTGGAGGAGTGCCGCGAGGAGGGCGACTGGATCTTCGCAGCCAAAGGCCACACGAACCGTGAAGGCGACGCGGACGGGATGGGCGAAGTAGGGCGTGCGTCCGTCCTTGCGGATCTGGTGGCGATGGGCGCGGGCGGCGAAGGAGACAGCCTCCTGCCAGAGGTGCGGGCTGGCGAGATCTGGATTCGTCGGGCTGGTGCTGGTCATGGTGCACGCTAGGCGGGGTGGCGAGGTGTCGAGGTTGACCGCCGGGGGCGTGCTTCGGTGGCTGGGGGTTTGGAAGCCCTCGTGGAGCGTCCACTCGTCGCACGCCCAATCAAGGGTCGGTGAGCGGCCCGGCGACCACATCCACCGGCGAAACGTACTTCCCCACGAACCAGCCGATGGCCGAGCCGGCAACGGCGCAGGCGACACCGACCCAGAGGCTGCCGGCGAACAGCCCGCCGAAGAGGCCGAGGATGAGGGCACACACGAGCGCACAGATAGCCCTCCAGAGCCAGCGTACAACGCGCCGGAGGCTTCGCCCGATGGAGGGTGGTGACTCGGGCTGGGTGCCTGTGGTCATGGTGCTGCGCTACTCGGCGGTGACTGCCTTCTGCTTTAGCCCAGCGCCTTCAGGTTCTTGATAAAGCGTGCCTGCTGCTCCTTGTCCAGCAGCGGCAGGATCTTGAAGACCATCGCGACGTTCTGCGGCTCGCCGCCTTCGCCCTTGGTCCGCTCCCAGTAGTCATCCCAGAGCGGGCGGATCTTCTCGGCCTGATCGGGGGTCAGCTCGATCCCCTCCATCGCCTTGCGATAGATGAGCTCGCCCGAACCGAACGCTCGCTGGGCGGCACGCTCGATCTCCTTGCCCACGGACTCGAGCTTGGCGCCGATCATCACTTCGACCTTGTTGGGCTTGGTGCCGTCCTCCTTCACGACGGCCCGACGATCCGCAACGACTGCGCCCCAGAACTCCGTAAGCAGTCGATCAAACTCTCCCTGCTTTGCGACGGGAATCGCGGCTCGAACCTGCTTCTCAAACGGGCCATTTTGCCAGATCCACTCCAGCTTGCCGGCGGCTTCCAGGAGGAGCTTGATCTGGTCTGCCTTGTTGCCACTCCCCTCGGCCTGGCCGAACTTGGTCAGGAGGTCGAGGTTCTCCATGACGAAGTCTTCCATTTTCTTGGAGCGCTGCGCGATGACGGCGACGACGGCCCTGCGTTCGTCCTTGGTGAGGTCGATGAGGTCCGCCGCGGCTTCTTCTGGCGTTGTGTCGGGAAGCTTGACCTTGCCATCGATGCCGCGGGAGACGAGCGTGGCGCGCGGCTTCTCGGTCCCCTGGAGAACGGTGGGGCCGGCGAGCGCGCCGCCATCGGTTGCGGGAGGGGTGGGGTTCGTAGATTGCGCGAACGCGACGCCTGCGAAGGAGATCGCGACGACCGAAAAGGTGAGCGTGCAGAGCTGGGTCAGCATGGTCATGGGCCACCTCGGGGTGCTTGGGAGCGTGGACGTAGACTACCAGCATTCAGCGTAAGTACCACCCTTGTTCGGATAGAGTGTTGGAACGTTTCTGGCTCATGGGGGCGTCGACCTGAGTCATGGCGGTTCGCTTTATGCAGTTATTGTGAAGTTCAGGCAGTGTGCGGATTCGCGGAGTCGGCCGGTCCCCGTGGCCCGCAGGGCAGTTGAGCGTGCCGATCCTTCTGAGCGTGGATCGTCGGAGTTGAGCATGTCGATGTTGGCGAAGCGGATCGAAGAGGCTGAGGCGATGCTGGGGCGGGGTGATCTCGCCGAGGCGCAGGCCGCAGCGCATCAGCTCCAGAGGCAGCACCCCTCTGACCCCGGCGTCTGCATGCTTCTCTCATTGATTGCGCTGCGCGAGCGTCGGCTCGAGCAGGCCCTCTTCTTTGCGCAACGCACGCGTGATCTGGCTCGCGGTCACGCCGAGCCCTGGATGCAGATCGGCATCTGTGAGGGCGAGCTTCGTCGCTCCGATCGGGCGATCGTCGCATTCCAGCAGGCGCTCGCGATTGATCCGGGATCTGCGCGTGCGCGTGCCGCGGTGCTGGGCGCGCTGACGGACCTGCGCCGATACGCTGATGCCGAGCGCGTTGCACGAGACGGACTGGCGCAATGGCCCGATGCGGAGCTCGCGGTCGGGCTTGTGAGCGTGCTGATGGCGATGGGCCGAACGGCGGACGCGGCGGCGGCGGCACGCGATGGTCTGGCTCGCTGGCCCGATCATGGGACGCTCGCGATCTCCCTGGCTTCTTCGCTCCAATATGACGGCGAAGCAACGCCGCAGCAGATCGCGGCGGCGCATCGGCGAGTGGGGGAGATCTTTGATCGGGCTCGCGCGGGGCTGGGTCAGCAGATGCTCGCGGGCGTTGATTCGTGGCGAGCGAGGCCAGCGTGGAGTCGCGACGCGGGGAGGCCGCTGCGTGTGGGCGTCCTGTCACCAGACCTGAGATCGCACTCTGTGGCCTTCTTCATCGAACCATTCTTTGAAGGGCACGATCGGACGAAGATCCAGCTGGTTGCCTTCTCCAATGCGCGTGATCGCGATGCGGTGACGGAGCGGCTTGCGGGCCATGTGCATGAGTGGCACAGTGTCGCGGACCTGACCGACTTCCAGCTCGCTGAATTGATCGCCGCACAGAAGGTGGATCTGCTGCTGGATCTCGCGGGCCTGACCATCGGCAACCGGGTGCCCTGTCTCTCGCTCAAGCCGGCACGCGTGCAAGCGACCTACTGCGGCTATCCCGACACGACCGGCCTCTCCACGGTGGACTATCGCATCGTGGACTCGCTCACGGACCCCGACACCGCGGCATTCAACGGGCGCGTGTCGGAACGGCTGTGGCGGCTTGATCCGTGCTTCCTCTGTTACAAGCCCGTGGCCGACGCGCCGTTGCCGCGGCGAGTGAATGCCGGTGCGGCGAGCCCGCCAACCTTTGGCTGCTTCAACGCCTCTCGCAAGATCTCCATGCAAGCAGCCACACTGTGGGGCAGGATCATGGCACGCGTGCCGCAGTCGAGGTTGCTCATCAAGAGCTTCGATCTCGCCGATGCCACGGCCTCGGCCGGACTGCGCACCATGCTCGAAAGGGCCGGGATTGCGAGCGAGCGGGTTGAGATCCTGCCTGCGACGAAGGGAGTTCAGGAACACCTTGAGATGTACGCGCGTGTTGATGTCGCACTGGACCCATTCCCATACAACGGCACCACGACGACCTGCGAGGCGCTGCTCATGGGCGTGCCGACGGTCTGTCTTGCGGGCGAGCGGCACGCTTCGCGTGTTGGAGTTTCGATCATGCGTGCGGTGGGGGCGAGCGAGCTGGTGGCCGAGTCGGCCGATGCGTACGTCGACACTGCGGTTCTGCTCGCACAGGATGCAGCAAGGCTCGATCGGTATCGCTCCCAGCTGCGCGGGATGCTGCTCGCAAGTGTGTTGTGCGATGCACGCGGGTTTGTGGATCGGCTTCAGACGGCGCTGATGGCGATGGCCCAGGGCGAGGGGCTGCGGTAAGCCAGGGGCCAGTGCCGATCAGCGAGTGACTGGCGCGATGGCCATCTCGCCAGCCGCTCGCGGTGACCTGACGAGCGCCGATGCCGCAACGATGATCATGAGTGGAAGCAGAGGCACCGCGAATCGGTCAAGCGGCGTCATCATCCACGCCGCGCCAAGCACATTCGCGAGCACGATGCACGCGATGGCAACGATGCCCCATCGGCGGCGTGCGAAAGCGAGAATGGTGCCAACGAAGAAGGTCGCCGCGAGGCCCGGTCGAGCAAACTCTGAGGCCTTGAACCAGGCGTCGAACACTCGCGCGAACGTGCCAGAGGGAAGTGTCTCCGGCGGTACGCGCGTTGCGGCAAGGAGCGGCCGCCACCGCGCTTGCTGCGGCGTGAATCGGCTGCTGGCCATGACGGCATCAACATCAAAGGTGTAGTTGCTGGCCATGCCCGGACGCGCGCCTCGGAGGGGCTCGCTGTGCCAGAGATTCGCTCGCGAGTTGGGGTGCCACGAGACGTCCCACATTCCAAGCTGGCTCACGAGCGACCAGCCCATGTCGCGAGCCGCCTTGCGGGGATTGGCCGCGACCGCCGCGTCGGCCTCCGCCTTGCAGATGCGCTCGAGTGTGCGCGGATCGCGGAGCATGACGTCGAGCACCGCATCGACGCTGTTGCGATCAAAGGCTTCCTTGGTCACGATGCCGTCTCGGACGAGCAGCGACGCAACGAAGGCGTAGTCGTGCACGGCGCGAGGTTGCGCCGTGCCGTCATCAACGAGCCCGTTGGCCCACGCGTTGATGCAGCGATTGAACTGTGTCTTCGGGACGGTGAGGACGAAGTGTCCGATCCGCGACTGGTTGTGCGCGAGCCAGGGAAGCAGAACGAGCATGGCGACGATCCAGACGGTCGCGCCCGCCGCCGCGGAGCGTGCGAACGTTGCCTTCCAGCTGGTGTGTGTGCTTCGCGTGGCGGCTGCGGCGGCCGCTGCGGCGATGATGCCCAGCGGAACGAAGGCCATAAAGTTCTCGCGATACAACGCCCCGATCCCGATGCCAAGTCCAAGGAGCGCGCACCCAGCGAGCGTGCGTGTGAACGGAACGGCCGGGTGCTCATGCTGGAAGAGCGTGATGATCCTCACGGCGATCCAGGCGGCGATGAACGGTGCCACAGACTCGCGGAGCACGTACGGCTGATAGGTGAGAATCGATGGATGCCACGCCGTCAGGACGCCCGCGATAAGGGCCATCCATCGCGAGTCCAACAGACGCAGTGCTCTCCAGACACAAACCCCCGTGGCGAGAATGATGACCCCCTGAAGCCACACCATCAGCTTGAGCGTTGGGTCACTCCAGAGCATCAGAGCCGTGAAGAATGTGAGTCCCGGCGCCTTGTAGGGAACAACGCCTGAGAGCGTGGCGTTGCTGAGAAGTTGAGCCGCACCGTCGAGGTAATCAAGCCCATCGGGCGGGATGAGCACCGGCGTTTTGAATGCGACAAGTGCGGGAGCGAGTGCGGCGAGAAGCAAGGCGACAAGCTCAGGAACTCCGAGGGTCGGCGCTCGGCGGGTGGTGGTGTTGTGCTGGGAGGTGATGTGGTTCATCGGTGAGATGATGCTACTCGGCGTCGCGCAACCACCGCGTCAGCGGCGAAGGCCCATGGCACCCATGATCAGAAAGACGACGCCGATCAGGCCCATCAGGAGCCCGGTCTGAGAGCCCCCCGCGAAGTTGTAGTAGACATACACGCCCAGCGCGATCATGCCAAGGCCGCTCACGATGTTGGAGTAGCGCTCGGGCGCCAGCCACGATGCGATGATGACGCCCGCGATGGCGGCGACGAGCTTCGGATTGACCCCTAGAAGGTACCAGGCCGCTCCGAGGATCCCCATCGACACGAGCATCATCGGTGCGCGGCTTTGGAGACCGAAGAGATAGAGCGACTTCGAGATGGCACCCACGGCGCGGCTCCTTGCTGGTCAGGCTGACTCGATCCCAATGGACAGTTCAGATGACCTGACCGAAGAGTCTACTCGCATTCTCACCGCGGCTGCTGGGCCTTAAGCATCTCAAGGACCTCCTCGGCTGGACCTTTCAGCTCAACGCGTGATTCGAGCCGGCGCATGGCGTCCATCGGCCTGCCACTCTGGGCGATGATGACCGCCGCGAGCGCGTCGTGGTCCGGGTAGAGGTGCCAGTACGCATCGTTCTGCCAGTCACGCGGACCCGCTTCGAAGAGTGTGGCGGCCTCTGCAAGCCGGCCCGCGGCGTGCGCTTCCTCCGCGGCGCGAAAGGCGAGCCTTCCGACCTTGATCCAGAAGATCGTGAGGTCGGTGTTCTTCGGGAATTCCGCACGAACCGTGATCATCGCGTCGAGGACCGCGCCGGCGAAGGCGGTTGCGTCGGCGCTCGGCATCGGCAGAGAGTGACCAGACAGAGGCGTGCCAGTCGCCGCGGATTCGATGTGTCGAGTTGCGAGCTCGAGTGCATCGTCGAACGTGGCCTGCTTCGCACGCCAAGCGGTCACGATCTCCGTCGCCGCCGCCGCGCGGCCACCCGTCGGGGCAGCGGCGGTCGCAGCCGCCCGTTCAACAGGGTTGCCAGTTCGCGAGCACGAGGGGGCGCACGCGAGTCCGACCGCGAGAAACAGGAGGGTTGAAAATCTGAGGTGGCTCATCGCCTCAGCGTACCTCTGGACCGTCCGGAGGTTGCGGCGGCGGAACTGCGACAGCGTTGTCGCGAGTGGATGCCGGCGACCTATCGCCCTCCGTTGCCCCTTCTGGGGGCTTGGCATCGGCGTCGCCCGTGAAGTACCGGTCGCCGCCTCCGAACGCGAGCCAGCCCCAGAAGGACTGACCGAAGAGTACAGGCAGCGCCGCCAGAATCGCTCCGTACATCGGCATCGGCGTCCAGAAGGGCAGAGAGACGAAGAAAGCCATGGAGAGGCCGATCTTCGGAAGCAGAATCCAAGGCTTGAAACGTCGGCGGGCGGCCTCAGCGGTGGAGCGAGCCGCGCCGATAGCCACTCCTTTCGAGCGTTCCATGAGCCGACGCGCCCAGGCGAACTCGGTCCCGAGAATCGCAAGCGCGATGAAGAAGATCGGGATGCCCGGTCCGGGCCCGATCATCATGAACGCCCCGATCGCCAGCGTCGTTCCTCCCACCACAAGGATGATCACACGCCGTGTGTGTCGAAGCGTGGCGCGGGCGAGGCGATCGGCGTCCTCGCCCAGCGGTGAGACGGTGCTCGCACGCTGGTCCTCCCGCCGCGCGAGTAGCGCGAAGAAGATCCCAACGAGCACGCAGCCGGTTACGACGATGAAGCTCGACCAGACCGGGATCGGCACATGCTCAGGAAGCGAGACTTTGACGGCGGAGTACACGAGCAGCACCGCAAGCCCGACCTTGACGTAGCGAATCCAACCGGTCAGTAGAGAGAGGGCTGGATAGAGCGAGCGTGAGATCAGAAGCGCGAAGGCCATCGCCGCGACGACGATGAAGGGCTCACGCGTGACCGAGAGAACGGCTGGCACCGAGTCCAGCGCGAAGAGTGCGTCGGCAATCTCAATGACGACCAGCGTGAGCAGCAGCGGAGTAATGGCTGCACGCCCCTTGTCCATCGTGAAGAAGCTCGATCCATGCAGCCGCTTGGTGACGGGGAGGAATCGCGTGATCAGCCTGAGCACCGCGTTCTTCGACGGGTCCGCGGTTTCCTGCCTCACCAGCAGCATCCGCAGCGCGGCGAGCACAAGCAGCCCCGCCAGAACAAAGCGGACCCACTCAAAGTGCATCAGCAGCAGACCGAGCGAGCCGGCAAGCAGGCCCCGCGTGCAGATCGCGACGAGCACGCCCCACAGCAGCACTCGCCTCTGCAATCGCAGCGGCGTCTGAAACTGGCCGAAGATGGCGCCGATGACCAGTACACTGTCAAGATCGAGCGCCAGCGCCAGCAGGAGCGCCGTCAGAAACTGCAGCAGCGCCGCGTTCCCCTCGGTGTGGATGGATCCGTCGGGATAGCGGCCCAGGTCGTGCCAGTGTGTTCCATACGCCCAGTGCAGCCCGATCGCGAAGGTCGCGGCAACGGTGAGGTAGATCGCAGCGGTCGCAAACGCGCGGGCCGGGTGCTGCGCCATTCGTGCGCGATGGACCACCAGCAGGTCAACAACGACCAGGAGCAGGAGCAGGACAGCGAGGAAAAGCCAAGGAATCGCCATATTCGACAGAGAACTCCGAGAAGGACCGGGCGTGGGACTCAGGGGAGCATTCGGCTAGTGATTCTTGGCCTTGTTGCCTCCGTCGTTTCCGGAGGGTGACGATGTGCCGGCATCATGAGCCGCGGTAGCAACCGCATGGTCCGACTCATGCTCCTCCTTGGCCGTCTTCGGAGCCAGCACCAGCGAGGTTCCAATGCCCACGGCCAGCGCCGTGCCGATGACACCCAGTGAAACCTCCTGCGATACGTGCACGCCAAATCCCTCCACGATCATCTTGAACCCGACAAACGCGAGAATGAAGGCCAGCGAGAACTTGAGATAGCCAAACTTGTCCATGAGCGCGGCAAGCGCGAAGTAGAGGGACCGCAGCCCGAGGATCGCAAAGACGTTCGAAGTGAAAACCAGGAATGGGTCCTTCGTGATGCTGAGGATCGCCGGGATCGAGTCGATCGCAAAGACCACGTCGGTCGTCTCAACGACCAGCAGCACCAGGAAGAGCGGCGTCGCGAGCAGGCGCCCGTCGATTCGCGTGAAGAAGCGATCTCCATCGAGCTTGTCGGAGAATGGCAGGAATCGTCGAGCAAGCCGATAGACGATGCCCTTCTCCGGCTCAAAGTGGTCCTCCTGCTGGCGGAGGAGCTTGATCGCCGTCACGATCAGCAGCGCTCCGAAGACGTAGAGGATCCACTCGAGAGAGTTCACGAGCGCGGTTCCGGCTCCGATCATGACGCCGCGGAAGACCAGTGCGCCCAGAATGCCCCAGAAGAGCACGCGATGCTGGTTGCGAGAGGGGACCTTGAAGTGCGTGAAGATCAGCGCGATGACGAAGATGTTGTCCAGCGAGAGCGAGTACTCAATCAGCCAGCCCGTGAAGAACTCAACGGCCGCGGGCCAGCCCATGCCCGTGGGGATCGCAAGCGGAATTGGATTGGTCGAGTCAGCGGGCGGGAGAACGCGGACGGTCCCAACTCCTGTGTCGGTCGCGGGAATGGTGCCTCCCGCGGCGGCCGCATCGGGCGTGATGATTGCGGCGGGGGCTTCTAGAGTGGACTGGGAAGTGGTGGAGTGGTCATCGTGCTCACCCGCGTGCCCTGAACCTTCTCGCTGGCGGTCCTTGGCTTCTCGCGAGTAAAAGTGGTGGTAGCGTGTCCCGATGCCGCCGACGTCGTTCTCATACAGATAGAAAACCGCACCGTTGAACGCCAGACCCAGCAGGACGCACACGCCCGTCCAGCCCAACGCCTCCCGCGTCTTGATGACATGCGGATTGCGGTTGAGCACAAAGAGGTCAAGCGCGAGCATGACCAGCACGAACGCGATGAATGCGATCCAGACAAGTGTGAGCGTCAAACGCGATATCTCCCCTGAAGCCGGGGGCGCCAGGTTTCGTCCGAGGAAGGTAGGGGAGGCGTTGGCTCAAGTAGCGGTCTTGTTTGCCATTGGAGAAGACATGAGCGTGCCCGGGCCTCCAGGCGACTCAAGCCTTCCAGCCTCGAAGGCCCTGATGATGCAATGAAGTCCAACGCTGAAAAGAGTGAGGCCTCCGATCCCGCCGACGAACGCCACTGTGGCCCTGAGCCACCCCGGCATCGCGGCCATGACGGAGCTCGCCGTCGCAGGGAAGAGTACTGCACACATCAGAATCGCGCCCACGGGAAGCAACGCGAGAAATCCTCTGAGAAGCAGTCCGCCTGACCGGCGCGGATCGCGGCGAAGCACCGCAAAGGAGGCCACCAGCGCAATCAGAACGCCGGCCCCAACTCGTGCCATCGCGATCGGCGTGAATGAGATTCCGGGCTTGCTCGGATCCAGGATCAGCTCGTGGTTCGCGAGGCTAAGCCACGTACAAAACGCCGCGAACGCAAACGTTCCGGCCGTACAGAGCAGCGCCAGCCCCTGCCCTTCCTGGAATCGATTGAAGCAGAAGAGAACACCAGTGACGGCGCTGACGACGACGACAGCCTCAAAGCCAATCAGTATCCAGGCTGGGGAGTGGGCCAAGGCCGCGGCGATCGCGATCATCGCGACCGCGCTTGTCGCGACTGCGGTGCAGAGCACCCCAATCAATATCCGTACGATTTTGGGGAGTGGGGCGGTTATCGCGGACATATGTCACGTACGTCGGCTGGCTGAGGGGGTTCACTTGCGTGCAGTTCTTCAGAGTCTGCCGAGTGCGCTCCACGCTTCAAGCAAGGGTGCCTGTCTGGACGATGTTCAGTGGTCGGTGAGGGGCTGGCACGGTTCGAGGAGGGGCGTTCAACGATTGGAGTCGAAATGGGCGGCATTACTTCGGGCGTCGGTCTCTTCAGCGGCATCGATTCGCGGTCCATCATCGACCAGTTGCTCGCCATCGAGGCGCGTCCTCGTGATCAGGCTTCCGCGCGCGTTGTCCAGCTGCAGTTCCAGCAGGCCGCATTCCTGGACATCAACTCGCGCATGCTCGCCCTCAAGAGCGCCGCTGGCACGTTCCGCACGAACAATCTCTTCAAGAGCAAGGCCGTGACGTCTTCAAACGCCGAGGTCCTCTCCGCCACCGCCGAACGCACCGCCGCGCCCGGTACGTACCAGTTCGTCGTCGACCGCCTTGTGAGCACGCAGCAGCTCCTCTCCCGCGGCTTCTCGGACACGACCAACAGCTCACTGGGCGCGACATCCTTTACGTTCGAGACGGCCCAAGCCCGGCTCGATCGCGACGTGGCGCTGTCGGATCTCAACGATGGTCAGGGCATCGAGCGTGGACGCATCACACTCACCGACTCAGCCGGAACCGCCGCGACCATCGATCTCTCACGCGCAACAACGGTGGGGGACGTGCTCGAGGCAATCAACCAGAACGGCACCGCACGCGTCGAAGCAAGCGTCAGCGGCGGACGTCTTGTTCTCAAGGACATCGCCGGCGGCCCGGGCCAGCTCCGTGTGGCCGATCTGAACAGCTCAACCACCGCCGCAAGCCTCGGCATCGCTGGCACTGCGACGGGAACGCTCACGGGTCAGAGCGTCTACCGCCTAGGCAACAACTCAACACTCTCTAGCCTGGGCGATGGTCGGGGTGTCTCCATTCGCAGCGTTGCCGGCACCGGAGCCTCAAACTTCGCCATCAACGTCGGCGCCACCTCGGTGCAGGTCAATGTCGGCGATGTCTACGAGGACCGCCCCGACTCCACTGGAGCGTTGGTGCTGACTAAGGTCCGCGGCGCCGCATCCACAGTGGGCCAGGTGCTCGAGCGCATCAACGCCGCCCTCGACGCCGCAGGCTTCGCAGATGTCGATGCTGCCGTCGATGGCGAGAACGGTCGTCTCACCATCACCGACACGCAAGGCACACGCCAGATCTCAGTCACCGAAGGCAACGACTCAACGGCGCGTGATCTGGGCCTCATCGGCGGAGTCGCGTCGTCAACATTTTCCGGAAGGCGAGTGCTCGCGGGGCTCAACACAACGCTCGTTGGTGGGCTCAATGGCGGGCGGGGCATCGAAGGTGATGGGAACATGGAGTTCACGCTTCGCGACGGCGCGACCTTCTCTGCGACCATCGATCCCAATCAGTCACTCAATGAAGTCATGCGCTCCATCGAGACGCAGAGTGGGGGACGTGTCAAGGTCGAGCTCGATCGCCGCGGCACAGGCCTCACGCTCACAGACCTCACCGGCGGCAGCGGCAACCTCATCATCGAGGGAACCAGCGGCGCCGACACGGCAGCTTCGCTCGGCCTTTCAACCGGCGCCTCTGGTGTCGCGAGCGCGACCTTCTCCAGCGGCAATCTGCAGCGTCAGTACGTTTCTCGCGCAACACTCCTCTCCTCGCTCAACAGCGGCAAGGGAATCGGCACGGGTGAAATCCTGATCCGCGATGCGCAGGGCATTACTTCCGCAAAGATCACCATCGGCAGCGAACTCAAGACCGTCGGCGACATGATCCAGCACCTCAACACGCGAGGCGTCGCCATCGAGGCCCGCATCAACGCCAAGGGTGACGGCATCGAGATCGTCGAGGCCGCGGGCGCCACGGGCTCCAACAAGATCAAGATCACCGACACCGCTGGCACAGTTGCCAAGGCGCTTGGCATCGCCGGCGAGGCAACCGGAACCGGCGCCGACAACAGGCTCGATGGCTCCGCGGAGCGCAAGGTCAGCTTCCTCGCGACCGACACCCTCCAGCAGGTGATCGACAAAGTCAATCAGGCCGGCGTCGGAGTCGCCGCTTCCGTCATCCGCGACGGCGGCGGCGCAACGCCCTTCCGAGTCAACCTCACATCGTCCTCCAACGGCAGCAACGGCCGCTTCCTCGTCGATACAGGCGCTCTCGACATGGGCTGGCGATCCCTGGATGCAGGCAACGACGCACGCCTCTTCTTCGGCAGTGCGGACCCCGCCAGAGGAGTCGCGGTTACATCCTCCACCAACCAGCTCGATGGCATCATCCCCGGCCTTCGCATCGATGCCAAGTCGGTCAGCTCGACGCCGGTTTCGCTGACAGTTCAGAGCGACAACGAAGCGGTCATCTCCGCGGTCAAGGTCTTTGTCGAGACATTCAACACCGCGATCGCCCGTGTTGACTTCCAGAGCAAGTACGATGCGGCCACCGAGCGGGGCGGACCGCTCCTCGGTGATTCCACCGCGCTCGAGCTGCGTTCAGGCCTCTTTCGCCTCGTGCAGGCGCCCATGGCGGGCGCAACCGGGCAGTTCAGTCGCCTCACGCAGGTCGGAGTAAAGGTGGTTGCGGGCGGGAAGATCGAGCTCAACGAGGCCAAGCTTCGCGACGCTCTCCAGACCGATTTCGAATCGGTGGAGTCACTCTTCACCGCACGCGATGTCGCCGAAGACACGACCACAACCCTGGCCCCCGGCGTGACCGTCCGTAATCCCGACGCCAGCACGACCTTCACGCGTCTGGGAATCATGGGCCAGTTTGAACAGCTCGCCGAACGCTACACCACAACGGTCAACGGAGTTCTGACCAATCGCAACCGCGGCCTCGACGACCAGATGAAGCTCCAGCGCGACCGAGTCACATCATTCACCAATCGCCTCAACCAGCGGAGGGCCATCCTGGAGCGCCAGTTCCAGGCGATGGAATCCGCCATCCAGAAGCTTCAGACACAGTCAAGCTCCCTGAGCGGCATCTCCCGAGCTGGTTAAGCGGCCAGCAGCCCACCCGAGCCCTCGCATCGCAGAATGGATGAAGTTGCAACGTCATTGCACCGATACCACACAACCATGACTAACCAGCCTTCTATGCAGACGTTCCCCGGCCCACAGTCCAACGCCGCCAACGCGTACCTCCGCACGCGCGTGATGTCCGCGAGCCCCGAGGAGCTTCGGCTCATGCTGCTCGATGGAGCCATCAAGTTTCTGGCGCAGGGCCGCGAGTCCATGAAGTCCAAGCAGCACGAGGGTGCCTACACGGGCCTGACGTCCTGCCGCGAGATCATCTTCGAGCTGCTCACCACGATCAGGGACGATGCCAACCCGGAGCTCGCCTCCAACGCCCGGGCCCTCTACGCCTTCATGTACCGCTCGCTCGTCGAGGGTGCCCACGAGAAGGACGACGCCAAACTAGGCTCCGTCGCGTCCCTGCTCGACTACGAGCGCGAGACCTGGGTCATGCTCATGCAGAAGCTCGCCGAAGAGCGCGGCCAGCGCACCGGCACGAATCCCGCCGCCGCAGCCCCGTCTGATGCTGCCCGAAACGGGCAGCTTGCTCCTGCGATGGCCATCAGCGTCCAGGGCTGAGCTGCGTCAAACGCTCTCACCCTCTCACGCGCTCGCCGCGATCTCCGCCGACAACTTCTCGAACACAAATACCATGTTCACGTTCGCATCCGACTCGCGCTCCGCTGCACGGATGAGGTCCGTTGTGCGCATCGCCACCGGATCCACCGCCGCGCCAACCCCAGCGCTGACGCTCGCCCGCAGCCGCTGCCGAGCCCAGTGCGCAACGATCCTCAGGATCATCTCCATCCCCGCACGGTTGGCCGAATCCTTGCTCGCGCTTTCATTCTCTCCAACGACGCGTTTGGCGTGCGCCTCGCTGAGTTCCGCCATCGCCGGCCCAAGTGCCGCTACATGCTCGCCCCGCGCCGATGCTTCGAGCATCGGAACCAGCCGCGTCCACCACGCAAAGAGGCCCGCATCGTGCGCCTTCAGAAGTGCTCCGGGCGAGCCCGAGGCGAAGTCACGCAGCCATCCAAGCTCATCCGCCGGCAGATCCAGCCCACGACGCGCAATCCAACGATCAAGATCAACTCGCCCCAGCGGCCCGAAGTACACACGCTGGCAGCGGCTGCGAATCGTTGGAAGCAGCTGGTCCTCAGCCGAAGTCACGAGAATGATCACAACGCCAGTGCCGGGTTCCTCCAGCGTCTTGAGCATCCGGTTCTGTGCCTCACGGTTCATGAGGTCCGCCTCGTCCACGATCGCGACCTTCGTCGCACGCGCGCCTGTCGGCGCGCGGCCCGTGCGAGAGAGCGGCTCGATCAGAAACTCGAGCGTGAGGTCGGTGCCGATCACCTTCTGCTTTGAATTGCGCACGCTGTCGAGCCGGCTGTAAGTCGCGAGTTCCTTGGTGATGTAGTGAAAGTCAGGGTGCGTTCCCGCGCTGAGCATCTGCTGCGTGGTGCTCTCGGGATCGGGCGCGATCTCGCCTGAGAGTCCCGCGGCCGTCGTGGGATCCAGGAGCAGCGAAGCGAACGCCGCCGCGGCGGTGCACTTTCCGACTCCCGCCGGACCGTGGAAGATCCATGCATGGTGTACGCGGTCTGAACGCAGCGAGTCCACCAGGATGCCCGAGGCCCGATCCTGCCCCAGTAACGCCGACAAAGGCAGTGGCACCGGCGGCCTGAACGACGAATCCACCTTCGGCAACGGCGCAGCAGTCACCGGGCCCCTTCCCATGAAGGAAGCGCCATCCTCCTTTGCGTCTCGCGGTGCGCGTTTGGCCATGACTCCGCCAGCGTAGGACTCAACTCGGATCAAATTGTTCGATCAAGGGAGCCCAATCTCGCCCGATCGCCACTAGGGTGCCGATCGCCGCCGCGCTGAGCCTGCCGGGAGCAGGAATCATCGAGCCGCCCCGCGGCACGTGGAGCTGGATCCAGCACCGGCTCAGAACCGTTCGAGCCATCGTGCCGACGCACGCAGCCACGATCCTCATCCCCCAAACCCCTCATCCAGCCGCTTGTGCTGCTCCTTGATGTGCAGTTTCAGGCTCTCGATCTCCAGCTTGGCCTTCTCCATCATCGTGTCGTGATAGTCGAGCTGGTCGCTGCGCATCGCCTGATCACGCCGCGCCAGCTCAACCTGCACGTCCAGCAGCTTCAGTTCCCGCTCCATCTTCTGGGCCATCAGCCGGTTCAGGTCCTCGTGCGTGGGCGTCGGCGGCACCGACTCATCGTCGGCATCGGGCCCCACGATCGGCGGCGGTCCGCCCAGCATTCGCCTCTTCTGAAGCTCCATCAGCTCGATCTCGAGCCGCATCTTCCGCAGCGACTCATTCCCGAGCGAGATGTTCTGCTCGATGTCCCGCCGCTGAGCCTCCTCGCGCTTGAGGAAGGCCTCTCGCTGCATGTGGTGGTCCGCGTCCTCGCGTTTCTGGCGCCGCACACGGTCCTTGTGCTGCCATACGAAGAGGATCACAACAACCAGCGCAACGCCCAGCATAATGGCGAGGAAGGTGGAAAAGACAAGATCGACTCCCGCGGCAGCACGCTGCTGCGGCGTCATCTGCGCCAGTGAGGGCCCAATAAGACTGATAGAGATCTTGTTCACGCGTTCCGTAGTTTATTCAGCCCGTTCAGTGCCGCCACCTTGTAGCACTCCGCCAGCGTCGGATAGTTGAAGACCGCGTTCACGAAGTACTCCACCGTCGCCTTGAAGGCGATGGCGCACTGCCCGATGTGCACCAGCTCTGTCGCGCCCGTCCCGATGATGTGCACGCCCAGGATCGTGTGGCTCTCCTGATGGATCAGCAGCTTGAGCATCCCGATCTCATCCCGCAGCAGCTGCCCGCGCGCAATCTCCTTGTACTGCGCCACGCCCGCCTCGTACGGAATCCCCTCCTTCGTGAGCTTCTCTTCCGTCCAGCCCACCATCGAGATCTCGGGGATCGCGTAGATTCCGTATGGCAGCAGCTCATCCGACGACTCGTACCGCGCGCCAAACGCATGGCACGCCGCCTGCCGCCCCTGCTCCATGCTCGTGCTCGCCAGCGCCGGAAAACCGATCACATCGCCCACCGCATAGATGTGCGGCACCGCGGTCTGGAAGTTCTTGTTCACAGCGATCCGGCCTCGGTCGTCCGCCGTGAGTCCCGCGTTGGGCAGGTTCAGATCCGCCGACGCACCCTGCCTCCCGATGCAGTACATCAGGCAATCAGCCCGCAGCGTCTTGCCCGATTCCAGCACCGCTTCCGCGAGGAACTCGTTGTCGGATCGCAGCCCCGGCGGGCACTCCACCTTCCGGATCGTTGCGACCTTCTCCCCCAGCCGCAGCGTCGCTCCGGCCTGCCGCAGGTGATACTGCAGCGCCTCGGTGATCTCCGCATCAACAAAGTCCAGCAGGCGGCTCCGCCCCTCCACGATCGTCACCTTCACGCCCAAGGCCGCCAGCATCGACGCGTACTCGGTCCCGATCACCCCGCCACCAACGATGATCATCGACCGCGGCAGGTGCTTGAGGTGCAGCAGCTCATCGCTCGTGATGATGTCGGTATGGTCAAACTCGAACTCGGTGGGCTTCGCCGGGCACGATCCGGTCGCGATGACCGTCGTCGAGGCCCCGATTGTCGTGCTCACGTGCTCGCCAATGATGTCGATGGTCTTCGCATCGCGGAACTGAGCCTTGCCGCACACCAGCTCGACGCCGTTCCTGGCCAAATGGCCCCGCACCATCTCGATCTCGGCCTTGATGACGTCCTGGCAGCTCATCCAGAGCTCGGCCAGCGTCCGCTTCGTTGCCGCCGCGAAGTCCGCCGCCGTCGGCATCGCCGTCCGACGCGACTCGAGGTTCAGGATTGCCTCGCGGAGCGCTTTGCTCGGGATGGTGCCAGTGTGGACGGCCGAACCTCCCACCACCTCACGCGCCTCGACGACGCAGACAGACTTGCCAAGCTTCGCCGCCTGGATGGCTGCCTTCTGCCCCGCGGGGCCCGAACCGATGACGCACAAGTCGTAGTTCCGCATGAGGCGGTTAGCGTACCATCCCGGAAACCACCACGAGGGGCACGCCCTTCCGACCCGGGGCAATCGCACGATCCGAGGTCCAGGCCACACGCGACACCCGTGCGGCAGCCTCCGCACCCCTCTGCACCCACGCGCTCGTGAACCGCTCCATGCGACCGTGAAGAGAAAATGCGAACGCTGAGGTCGCGGAGGGGAGCTGAGGAGGCGGAGGAAGGTGGAGAAGAGTGGAAACAAGAAGAACGGCATCTCGCCCCTCCCAAGCTCTTCCTCCGCGGCCTCCGCTGCCCTCTGTTTACCTCCGCGTTCCAGAAACCGTCACACCGAGGCGTCACCTGACCTTCGCCTGCACGGCGCGTACGTGGGTTCATCGGAGGGTCTCAAGGTCGAGCCCTGTGCTCGCCCCTTCCGACCTGCTTACAGAGTGAACATCCCCCGCGTCGGCGCGGGGGATGGATGCCATGTCCCTGGTGATGTCAGTGCAGATCACACGCCCGCGACGCGTCCGCGGTTGCGCCACCACTTCTCGATGCTGATCACCGGCAAAATCACCGCGCCCACAAGCGCCGCCTTGCCGACGTCCGCCAGCGACAGCGGGGCCGAGCCGAAGATCGTGTTCATGAACGGGGCATAGATGAACACCGCCTGAAGAACCAGCAGTGACACGATGCCGATGAAGATCGTCGGATTCGAGAAGAGACCGATGCGCAGCACCGAGTCACGCAGGGAGCGGCAGTTGAGCAGGTAGAAGATCTGGAACATGATCACCGTCGTCACGCCCATCGTCTGCGCCTTCGCGAGCGCCTCCATCGTGCGGCCCTGCGAGTTGTACTCGTAGAGGAACAGCCCGATGCACCCCGCCGTCATGAGGACCGCCGCCACGAAGGTGCGGAAGATCACGAATCCCGACAGCACCGGCGCGTCGGGATTGCGCGGCTTGCGCCGCATGACGTCGGGCTCCTTGGCCTCGAAGGCGAGCGGGAGCGCCAGCGCGACCGCCGCGACAAGGTTGATCCAGAGCAGCTGCGCAGGCCCCATCGGCAGCAGCAGCTCGCGGAAGGTCTTCTCGACACCATCAACCACACGCACCACATCGCCGAAGGGGAAGAAGGCCACCGCCCACGTCAGGATCAGCGCCAGACCCAGGTTGGTGGGCAGCACAAACGCGAGCGACTTGATGAGGTTGTCGTAGACGCGTCGCCCCTCCTCGACCGCCGCGGCGATCGAGGCGAAGTTGTCGTCCGTCAGAACGATCGCGGCTGCTTCCTTCGACACGCTCGTGCCCGTGATGCCCATCGCGACGCCGATGTTGGCCTGCTTGAGCGCGGGCGCATCGTTCACACCGTCGCCCGTCATCGCGGCGATCTGCCCACGGGCCTGGAGCGCCCGCACCAGTCGCAGCTTGTGCTCGGGCGCGACGCGTGCGAAGACGTTGTTCGCCAGGGCCGCGTCCTGAACCTGCTCGTCCGACATCTCCGCGATCTGTGTGCCGGTGACGGCCTTCGCGTCCGCCGAGAGGATGTTGAGCTGCCGGCCGATGGCGGTCGCGGTCGCCTTGTGGTCGCCGGTGATCATCTTCACCGTGATCCCGGCTTGATGGCAGACGCGGATGGCCTCGATCGCTTCCGGGCGGGGCGGATCAATCATGCCCTGCAGGCCCACGAGCGTGAAGCCCGCGCTCGCGTCGGCCATCGAGACCTGCGTCTGGTTCGCGGGGACCTGTCGCTGCGCGAACGCGAGGACGCGCATGCCGCGAGACGCCAGCGTCTCGACCTCACCGAGCACCGTGTCGCTGCTGATCCCCTGGCAGCGCTTGAGGACCACTTCGGGGGCGCCCTTGAGGATGATGCGGTTGCCGCCGGGGCCGAAGCCGTGCAGCGTCGCCATAAACTGGTTCTCGCTCTCGAACGGGATCGCGTCCAGCCGCGGGTGGCTCGTTCGCTCCTTCTCGGCCGAGAGTCCGGCCTTCTCCGCGGACACGACCAGCGCACCCTCGGTCGGATCGCCGGTGATGACCCAGCGACCTTCCTTCTGCTCGAGGGCGGCCTCGTTGCAGAGCTGGCCCGCGAGCAGGAGCTCCTGCGCATCGCCGGGGAGTGCCGCGAGACGCTGGGAGCCGGTGGTGAACTCACCCTTGGGCTCGTAGCCCACGCCGCCGACGCGGATCGATCCGGTGCGCGGCGTCCAGAGCTCCTGCACGGTCATCTCGTTGCGGGTGAGCGTTCCGGTCTTGTCGGAGCAGATGACGGTCGTGGAGCCCAGCGTCTCGACGGCGGGGAGCTTGCGGATGACGGCGCGCCGCCGTGCCATGCGCTGCACGCCGATGGCAAGCGCGATCGTGACGATTGCGGGCAGGCCCTCGGGGATTGCGCCCACGGCCAGCGCGATTGCGAAGATCACGGTCTCACGCAGGGCGGGGACGAACGCCACGCCCGTCTCGATCATCGCACGCGTCGTGCCGACCGCGAGGATTACCACCGAAACAAGCACGATCGCGATCGTGATGTACTTGCCGATGGTCGCGAGGGCCTTGGTCAGCGGCGTCTCAAGGTTGGTCGTCTCGCGCAGCATGGCGGAGATCTTGCCGAGCTCCGTCCGCGCGCCCGTCTCCACGACGACCGCCGTGCCGGTGCCGTACGTCACCAGCGTCCCGCCGAAGGCCATGCAGAGCCGGTCGCCAAGGCCCGCCGCGGGGGCCACGGTGCCGATGTTCTTCTCGGTCGGCACGCTCTCGCCCGTCAGCGCGGCCTCCTCGATCTGAAGGGTTCGCAGCGAGATCAGCCGCATGTCGGCGGGTACCTTGTCGCCGCTGGCGAGCATCACGACGTCGCCGGGAACGAGGTCCGCCGCGGGGATCGTCACACGCTTCCCATCGCGCAGGGCCGTGACGTTCTCGGGCACCATCATCGACAGCGCCTCGATCGCCTTGCCCGCGCGGTACTCCTGCACGAAGCCGATCAGCGTGTTGAGCGCGACGACCGCGAGGATCACCAGGCCGTTCTTGATGCCGTCTGAGGGATCCACGACCATCGCGACCACGGCCGACGCGAGGAGCACCCAGATCAGCGGGTTGTTGATCTGCCGCCAGAGAAGGTCGAAGGCGGAGTCGCCGCGTGCCTTCGGGAGGACATTTGGCCCATACTTGCTGATGCGGGCGCTGGCCTCCTGCGTCGTCAGTCCCTCGCTGCCCGCTTCCAGCGCCCGAAGCGCATCCTCAGTTGCCATCGCGTGCCACGCGGGCACGCCGCTGGGGCCGGGTGAAGACGAGGCCACGGCACCGCCGCGGCCCGAAGCCGCACCGGCAGGAGGGGAGTTGTTGGAGGATGGAGTGGTCGTAGGGGCAACGGACGAGGCCATGCGCAGGACTCCAGGCGTGCCGGCCGCGAAGGCGGATGGCGCGAGCTGTGGTCTTGCGATGCGCCCGACCGCGGGTCGGGCACAGAATCGGGCGGCGGCAGCGCTCGCGATCGAACGCTACGTCCTGACGCCAGCCGACACCCGCTCAGGCGGGCCGCTACTCCCCACATGGAAGCATTGATCGTAGGTTTCGCGGAGTTCAGAAGCCAGATTCACGACCGTTCGTCATGATGCAAACCGCGTCCGAATGTCCGGATTTGACGGTGGTCCGTGAATTCTGGCTGCGCTCCGTTGTCGGCGCGGGCTTCAGGAGCCGCCGGCGTCACCCGATCGGGCCGCGCGCTGCGTCGTGCCGCGTCCACCGCCCGGCGTCTCGACGAAGCCGGTGAGCTTGCGGGCCCGAACGGGATGCTGCAGCTTGCGGATCGCCTTGGCCTCGACCTGGCGCACGCGCTCGCGCGTGACCTTGAAGATGCGTCCGACCTCCTCGAGCGTGTACGTGTATCCATCGCCGATGCCGTAGCGCAGCTTGATGATCTCGCGTTCGCGGTAGGTGAGCGTCTTCAGGACCTGCTCGATGCGGTTCTTGAGCATGTCCTGGGCCGCGATGTCCGCCGGCGGCGCTGCGCCGTCGTCCTCGATGAAGTCGCCGAAGTAGCTGTCCTCGCTCTCGCCCACGGGCCTGTCGAGCGAGACCGGGTGCTTGGAGATCTTCATCACTCTCCGGACTTCCGGTGCGGTCATTCCCGCGCGGTCGGCGAGCTCCTCGATCGTGGGCTGGATGCCGGACTCCTGCTCAAGCGCCTTCTGGATCGTGCGCAGCTTGCCCATCGTCTCGATCATGTGGACCGGGATGCGGATGGTGCGGGCGTGGTCGGCGATGGCGCGGGTGATGGCCTGACGGATCCACCACGTCGCGTACGTGCTGAACTTGTAACCGCGCTTGTACTCGTACTTGTCAACGGCGCGCATCAGGCCCGTGTTCCCCTCCTGGATGATGTCCAGGAACGAGAGCCCGCGGTTGCGATACTTCTTCGCGATCGATACCACAAGCCGCAGGTTGCCGCCGGAGAGATCGCGCTTGGCCTGCTCGTACTCCCAGAAGACGGTGTTCAGCTCGCGCACGCGCCGCACGACCTCAACGGGACTCTCGAGCACAAGCCCGCGCAGGCCCGAGAGCTCCTCGCGCATGACCGCGAGGTCCTCAGGATCGAGCTTCTTCATCGGGCGGCCCGTGCGGCGCGACCGTGCCTTGGCCTTCTCGGGGTCCTTGGCGCAGCGCAGGTCCGAATCCAGCTCCTGCATCTTCTTCGCGATGCTCCGCAGCTTGCGCATCAGCGGAATGATCCGCCCCGTGCGCAGCGAGCACTCCTCGGTCAGCGCCGCCATCCGCCGCCGCCGCACGCGGATCCGCGCGATGATCTCCCTCGCGCCTTCCTTGTCGCGCGCCTTGCGGGCACGCCCGACCGCACTCCAGTCCTCGCGGTTGAGCTTCAGCAATCGATCAATGGTGGGGAGGTTGGCGGGAATGCGCCGCGCGATCTTCTCCTTCGCGTTGATCTCCGCCGTCGAGACACGCATCGTGCGATCAAACGGCAGCTCACCCTTCGAGACCTGCCGCAGCAGCTCCACAGCCTGCGCGATGATGTAGTCGCTCTCGAGCGACCGCCGCCGGAAGACCATCCGCGTCACTTCGATCTTCTTCGCGAGCCGGATCTCCTCCTCGCGCGTCAGCAGCGGGATCGAGCCCATCTGCGAGAGGTACATCCGCACCGGATCGTCAATCCGCTTGCCGCCAGCCTCCTCAGCCACCACCTCGTGCAGGTCACGCGTGATCTCCGCCTCATCCGCGTCCGCCGGCTGCGGATCATCGGTCTTGGCAATCGCCGCGAGCGCCGCATCAGAGAGCGTCTTCCTCAGCGTCGCCGACTCCGCGGCTCGCTCGCCACCCGTCACGCTCATCGCTCTGAAAAGCGTCGGTAGCCCCGCGCCCTTGCGAGTCATGCCGGGCGCCTCACCGCGATCCAGCGCCGCGCGATGCACGCGCGCACGATACTCAAGCTCGTCAACCATCTCGATGCCGTGCACATCCAGCACGTTGAGAAGGTGGTCAATCGCGACCGGATCGACCATCTCGTCGGGAAGCGTGTTGTTGAGCTCCTCAAAGCTCAACCACCCGCGCCTCCGACCGAGCTCGATCATGTGCTCCACGGCAGGATGCA
Organism: Phycisphaerales bacterium; assembly: GCA_040399065.1. Classification (GTDB taxonomy): domain Bacteria; phylum Planctomycetota; class Phycisphaerae; order Phycisphaerales; family UBA1924; genus JBBASU01. Next base: position 230,456 of record JBBASU010000004.1, read on the forward strand.
GATCACCGATCACTCATCGCTCCTTGGGTGGCTGGCCGCCCAATCCGACCCTTCTTCGACGGCCGCGCTTCTCGCCGCTCTCGCACACAAGTCTGCGCTCCGACCCGATCCCAACCTTTGGCCGCATCCCAGCCGAGGTCAACGCGCCCGACGCTGTCAATCTGGGCGAGATCGTCCCCGGTCAGAATCGGTCGAAAACCACCCAGCCCCCTCCACGCTCCCAATCTTGCCCCTGCGAACCCCCTCACCCCCGCGGCAACTGCCGCCGATCAGCACCCAGCGTCTTATGCCGGTTCCGCGCCTCCATCAGCCGTGCCATCGCCGCGGTCGTGTCACTCTTGGGCAGCGCAGCCGCCGCACCACCCGCTTCCGACCCGGCCTCTTCCACTCCCGCAGCACCCAGGTCCGCGCCCTCAACTGCCCCCCCTTCCGACACGCTCCAGTCCATCTTCGCACGCCTGAGGCACTCGCGAAAGTGTGCCGCGAGCCGCTCAGGATCACGATCCGTCTCCAGATCCAGCCGCGACGAGAGTGAAACCGCCGCTCCACGCACACCCTCATCATCCGTGCTCGACAGCAGCACATTCAGCGAGGGTGCCATTCCCTCCCGCGCGAGCACCTTCACCGCCTCCGCCACTGCGCGCAGGGCCACCTCTTCAAACCGTCCGGGCTCAATCAGCCGTCGCGCATCCGGCTCCAGCGCCGCGTGCAGGTTTCCATCACACAGCACACACCCAAGCAGATGCGCCGCCGCCGACAGCCGCTTCGGGATCGGCGGCAGCGAGCCATCCTCATTCCGCGCCGAATCATCACCCGCTCGCACCGCGCCCTGCCCCGGACGCAGGCTGCTCCGTCCCGCCGGAATCGCACGCTGCAGCGTCGCCTCATCCACGCCCGCCAGTTCCGACAGCCGCCGGATGATCAGCCTCTGCCGCACCGGCGGCACATCCTTCAGCCCGAGCCCAATCAGCGCCTCAATCTCCCCATCGATCGCGCGCGACAACGCCGCCATCCCACTCCCGCTCAATCGCTCACGGATTCGCGCAAAGCGATACTCAAGCAGATCCACCGCTCCCGCAAGCGCCCTCGCAAAGACCTCCGCCCCGCCCTCGCGCTTCAGCAGCTCATCCGGATCCTTCGCGTCCGTGTGCTTGTCGAGCGTCACGATCGCAACGTCCAGCGGCTCAGAAAAGAAGACCGACGCCGCGCGATCCGCCGCACGCTGCCCAGCCGCATCACCATCAAACAGCAGCAGCACCTTCTCGCACACGCCCCGCAGCAGCGTCGCGTGCTTGGCCGTCAGCGCGGTCCCCAGCGTCGCCACCGCATTGCGAAAGCCACCCTGGTGGCACGCGATCACGTCCGTGTATCCCTCGGTGATGATCGCCGTCCGCGACTCCTGGATCGCCCGGCTCGCAAGAGGCAGCGCGTACAGCGTCCCCGACTTGTCAAAGAGCCTCGATTCCGGGCTGTTGATGTACTTGGGCTCGTCCTCGTCGTTGATGCGCCGCCCGCCAAACGCGATCACGCGCCCGAGCCGATCCTGGATCGGGAACATCAGCCGATTCCGGAACGCGTCGTACGAGCCGCCATCAGTCTCGCGCTTCTTGAGCAGCCCCGCCTCGATGAACACACGCGGATCAAGCCCCTTGCTCTTGAGATAGAGCAGGAGCCCATCCCACCGATCCGGCGCAGCACCCACACCAAACTGCACCGCCATCTCGCTCGAGATCCGTCGCTTCTCCACGATCGCCCGCCCCGCACGCCCATGCTCCGGATGCGCCAGGATCGACCTGAAAAAGTCCTGAGCCGTCGTCGCCGCGCCAAGCAGGTCATTGCGAGTTGGCCCGGTGGGCGCAGCCTCCGCCGCCCCGGCCCGACGGGGCGTGAGCGTCACGCCCGTGCGGTCGGCCAGGTACTCCAACGCTTCGCGGAACTCCATCTTGTGAAAGCGACGGACAAAGCTGAACACATCGCCGCCCGCCTGGCAGACAAAGCAGTGAAAGATCTGCTTGCTCGGCACCACGCACATCGACGGAGTGTGATCGTCATGGAAGGGGCACAGCCCGACGTACTCGCGCCCCTTGCTCTTGAGCGACACCACCTCGCCCACAATCCGAACGATGTCCGCCGCGTCCCTCACGCGATCAACATCGCCCCGGTCGCCAAAGACGCTCCCGCCTCCGCCCGCACCGCCACTCGAGTTGGATCGTGAAAACTGACCCACGGCCGCACTCCATCGCCCAACGCGAAATCCGTTCGCCGACACCAATCCCCGCAAGAGGCGAGCACGCTCCATCTCCCGCCGAGCAAACATAGCGCGCCCGCCTCGCGACGTGCCACCAAGTAAAGCCCCACATCCGTGTAACGCCATCCGCCAACGCACGTACGCTCTCCGCCCCCATCCGCGGCCTCTTCAGGAGCACTCGTGACCACCGACCCTCACTCCTCCTTCGCCTGCCTCGAACGCCGCCGCGTGCGCTACACCGGCCGCGTCCAGGGCGTCGGCTTTCGTGCCAGCACCAACGCCATTGCTACCGGCCGCCCCCTCGTCGGTTTCGTTCGCAACGAGCCCGACGGCTCCGTCCTCCTCGAAGTCCAGGGCACCGCAACCGACGTCGAAGCCTTCCTCGCCGACGTGCGCCTCCGCCTCGCCCGCTTCATCCGAGGCGAGGACGAATCCACCCTCCCGCTCCAGCATGGCGAGTCCAGCTTCGAGATCACGGGCTGAAGCTCCATCGCAGCGCCTTCCTCCAGCTCGATGCCTCGATGCCTCATGCCACGATGCCTTCTTCTATTCATCCCCCCTTTCCCCCCTTCCCCTCCCCCCTCCCCCCCTTCCCAACCCCCGACCCACACACCTCATGCTCATCCTCTTCGACATCGACATGACCCTCATCTCTACCGGCGGTGCGGGCATGTCCGCCCTCACCGCCGCGGGCAAACGCCTCTTCGGCGACACCTTCACCAGCGAGGGCATCTCCTTTGCAGGCCGCCTTGATCCCCTCATCATCCACGACATGCTCCTCCGCGCCGGCATCGAGCCCTCACCCGCCAACCACCGCGCCCTGCGCGATGGCTACGCCCACGCCCTCCCGGCATGGCTCAAGCAGAACGAGTGCCGCGCCCTCCCCGGTGTGATGGACCTCCTCGCCGCACTCGCCCCCCGAGCCGATATCGTTCCCGCCCTCCTCACCGGCAACTTCGCCGAGACCGGCCAGACCAAGCTTCGCGCCTGCGGCATCGATCCCGCGCGCTTCCCCATCCACGTCTGGGGCGATGAGTCGCCGCTGAACCCCCCAAAGCGCGACCACCTCGTCCCCGTCGGCATCGAGCGCTACCGAAACCGCACGGGCCAATCGCCCAAAGGTGAGCATGTCCTGGTGATCGGCGACACCCCACACGACGTCGCCTGCGCCAAGGCCCACGGCTGCCGCGCCCTCGCCGTCGCCACCGGATACACCAGCGCCGCCGACCTGTCATCAGCTGGCGCAGACCGAGTCATTGCAGACCTCTCGGACACCGACGGAGTACTCGAATGGATCCTGCAGCCCATGGCAACGCGCTGAACCCCGAGTCACGCACGTCGCTGAAGCCAGTTCTAGAGAAGGCCCGCTACGCCAGCATCGACACCCTTCGCGGCGTCGCAGTCCTCGGCATCCTCGCCGTCAACATCTGGTTCTTCGCCCTCCCAGAGCAGGTCATGTACAACCCGCCCCTCGCTGGCGGCTTCGAAGGTCCAGACTTCTGGGCCTGGCTCATCACGCACGCCGTCTTCGAAGTCAAGATGATGAGCATCTTCTCGATGCTCTTCGGCGCTGGCATCGCCATGATGGCCGAACGTGCGGGCCTCATCATGCTGGGACCCCGTGGCGACGTGCCCGTCCCACGTTCCTTCGCCGGAATTCACTACCGGCGCATGGGCTGGCTCCTCCTGTTTGGCATGATCCACGGCTACCTCATCTGGTACGGCGACATCCTCTTCAACTACGCCCTCTGTGGCATGATCGCCTACCCCCTCCGCAACCTCGCGCCCAAATGGTGCATCATCGTCGGTCTCCTCCTCACGCTCGTCTTCGTCCCGATCTTCTCCGGCATGGGCCTGATGTTCGGATACTTCAGAGCCCAGGCTGCAACCGACCCCAGCGCCGCCCAGGCATGGGCAGAGATGAGCGCTGGATTCGCCCCCACGCCCGAACAACTCCAGGCCAACATCGATGCCCACCGCGGCACCTGGTGGGACACATTTCTCCACAGGGCAAAGACGACCTTCTTCATGCAGCTTGGTGTCCTGCCCATGTTCGGCCTCTGGAAGAACCTCGGCATGATGCTCATCGGCATCGGCCTCTTCAAGCTCGGCTTCCTCACAGCACGCCTGAGCGCGGCCCGCTACGCGTTGATCGCAGCCATCTCGCTCCCCGTCGGCTTCGGGCTGGTCGTGCTCGGAGTGGCCGACATGCGGGCCCACGACTTTGACTTCGTCCGCACGGTGATGGTGTCCACGCACTTCAACTACATCGCGAGCACCGTCCTCTGCATCGGATACGCCGCGGTCGTCATGCTGGCCTGCAAGTCCGCCGCACTCGCGCCGCTCGCATGGCTTCTGGCATGCGCGGGCCGCATGGCCTTCAGCAACTATCTCGCCCAGTCGCTCATCTGCACCACGCTCTTCTACGGTTTCGGCTTCGGCCTCTTCGCAACCCTCGGCCGCGCCGAGCTTGCCCTCGTCGTCCTCGCGATCTGGGCGCTCCAGCTCGCATGGAGTCCCATCTGGCTTAAGTTCTTCACCTTCGGCCCCGCAGAGTGGCTCTGGCGCTCCCTCACCTACTGGAAGATCCAACCCCTCCGCCGCACCGCCGGTGCCATGACAAGTGTCAAGTCAACAGGCGACTGACTCCCCGCCCCTAGACTGCGCTTCGCCGGGGCGAGCGTCGCCCCACGTTGCAGCCCTATGCGCACCGCGGAGGCGCCCGGATGTCCGAGAGCTACAAAGCACTCTGCAGCGACTACTACGTCAACCTCAAGCTGCAACTGAAGCTCGAGCTGCCCCGCAGCCGCGAGACCGTCCTTGATCTCTTCGAGCGTGTGCGCAAGCAGTTCCCTTCGATGTCCAGCTTCCGCCGCTACAAGGACGAGCTCGCGCTCGAGAGTCCTCCGACCGAGTTCCCGCATCGCTGGGTCGCCCTTCGCGCCAGCAGCCTCCGCGCGGGCGTGGTCAACGCCCCCGCCCCCGAACAGTCCAACGGCCTGCATGCACGCCTCCTCGATCTCGCGCCGGCCTTCCTCTCCATCAGTGCCCTCGATGTTGAGTACGTCGAGCTCCTCTTCGGCTTTGATCTCTCCGCCACTGGCAACCACGACGCCATCGTCCTCGACGCCCTCTACGCCGGCAGCCCCCTCCAGGCACTCATCGATCTCCCCAACGCACGCCCCGTTGATTGTCAGCCCCTCATCGGCCTCTCCATCGGCAACCGAGGCGAGGCCGAGGTCTACTTCGAAGTCAAAACCCGCCAGCAGGAAGGCCACATGCCCCGCGTCGATCCCGACGGCGGCGCCGACCCCATCAGCATCTACTGCACGCTCCGCCGCTTCGGTCCCTTCAGCGACGTCAAGGACCTCCCCGCCGTCCTCGGCCAGCTCGCCAAGGCCGGCGAAGAACTCATCGAGCGTCGTGTTGTGCCCGGGCTGATCGTGCCGATCAGGGAAGCCATCGGCAGCAGCAACGCCTGAAGACCATCTTTCTTTCTCTCTCGCTTTCTCTCTTGCTTTCTCCACGCACCACCATGCCCACCTGGACCACACTCTCGCAGGCCGCAGCACCCATCAAGCGGGCCGATCCCGCCTCCGTGCTCATCCTCGTGATGGTCTTCATCGGGCTCGTCATCGCCCTGGGCCTCATCATCATGCTCGTCCGCCGCCGCCTCTTGTCACCCTCCATGGGCGATGATGCCAGCATGGGAATCCTCGCAAGCCTCAAGGCCGCACGCGACCGAGGCGACATGAGCCAGGAGGAGTACGAGCAAGCCAAGCGCGTCCTCGCCACCCGCGCCAAAGAACGAATCCTCGCCAGACAGTCGCGCGACGGCGTCGAAGCTCCAAGCCCAGACTCCAAGCCCGCATCCACATCACCCCGAACACACACCGACGTCGAAGCGCTCAGACGCCGCGCCGCCAAGAAACAAGTTGACCCAAGTCCGGATAATGCCCGCGACTCGGGCCCAGAATCGGAAGCCTCGTAAAAGCAGCGCGAAACTCGCGTGCAGACTTGGGCCCATCCCGCCGATACAGTGTGCAGCCCCAAAGGGAGTTCGTTGTTCCCGGGCCTTCCAAGAGGGATCTCATGGCGAAGAATCGTCAGGACGGGTCGGACCAGCCTCCCACAGCGGGCGCTACCGGCGAAGGTTTTAAAGCTCGTAAGGTCACCACCTGCTCCTTCTGCGGCAAAACAAGCCGCGAAGTCGGGCCGATGGTCGAAGGACCCAATCAGGTCTACGTCTGTTCTTCATGCACAGACCTCTGCCAGAACATCTTTAAGCAGGAACGCCGTCGCGTCTCCTCCGCTTCCGGGTGGCTCCGCGAAATCCCCGCCCCGCGCGAGATCAAGAGCTTCCTTGATCAGTACGTGATCGGCCAAGACCACGCGAAGAAGAACCTCTCCGTCGCGGTCCACAATCACTACAAACGCCTCATGCACCTCGAGTCCGACCAGGCCGGCTCGGTCGAGATCGACAAGAGCAACATCCTCATGGTCGGGCCCACCGGCTCGGGCAAGACGCTCCTCGCCAAGAGCCTCGCCCGCATGCTCAAGGTCCCCTTCGCCATCGGCGATGCCACCACCCTCACCGAGGCCGGCTACGTCGGCGAGGACGTTGAGAACCTCATCCTGAAGCTTCTCCAGAGTGCCGACTTCGATCTCGAAGCCGCCCAGAGAGGCATCATCTACATCGACGAGATCGACAAGATCGGCAAGACCAGCAACAACGTCAGCATCACGCGCGACGTCAGCGGCGAGGGCGTCCAGCAGTCCCTCCTCAAGATGCTCGAGGGCACCGTCAGCAACGTGCCTCCTCAGGGCGGCCGCAAGCACCCAGAGCAGCAGTACATCCAGGTCGACACCACCAACATCCTCTTCATCTGCGGCGGCACCTTCGTCGGCCTCGAAGAGATCATCCGCCGGCGCCTGGGCAAGACCCGCATCGGCTTCACCCTCGAGCGCGAGACCGGCGACGAGGTCGAAGAGTCCGGCAAGGTCCTCCTGCAGGTCACCGCGGACGACCTCATCGAGTTCGGCATGATCCCCGAGTTTGTCGGGCGTCTCCCCGTCCTCGCGCCCCTCGCGCCGCTGACGATCGACACGCTCATGCACATCCTGACCGAGCCCAAGAACGCCATCATCCGCCAGTACCAGCACCTCTTCGCTCTCGAAAACGCCAAGCTCAACTTCACCACCGGCGCGATGCGCAAGATCGCAGAGCGCGCTCTCAAACGCGACACCGGCGCCCGCGCCCTCCGCGCCGTCATGGAAGAGGTCATGCTCGACCTCATGTACGAGCTCCCCGAACACCGCCACGAAGGTGCCGAGTATCTCGTCGATGAGCGAGCCATCGAACGCAAGGGCTCCCTCATGGACCTCCGAGTCAACCGCAAAGAAATCGCCTGACCACAGGCACGCCCTCGCGATTCAAATCACAAAGCCCGCACGCAACCCGCGTGCGGGCTTTCGTTTTAGAAAGTGGCGAAGTGGCGAAGTAGCGAAGTAGCGAAGTAGCGAAGTAGCGAAGTAGCGAAGTAGCGAAGT
>JBBASU010000004.1:238353-251385 GCA_040399065.1 Phycisphaerales bacterium
GCGAAGTAGCGAAGTAGCGAAGTAGCGAAGTAGCGAAGTAGCGAAGTAGCGAAGTGGCCTCTCGGTCATCTTCCATCAACCACTGCTCGATTCGATGGCCTTTTCACTCCGCCACTTTGCCACTCCGTCACTTCTCTCAGCCGGGATACGTGCTCGAAGTCCGGTCCGTCTCCCACACCGTCACGTGCGCCAGCCGCGCACCCTCCACGAGTGAGATCTTCCGTTCGAGCAATCCATAAAACACCCGCGCGATGTTCTCTACCGATGGATTCACGCCATCAGGCCCAAACTCAGGCGCATCCAAGTTCAGGTGCTTGTGGTCAAACCGCTCGATGATCTCACGCTCCACCACAGCCTCAAGCTGCTGCAGCGTCATGCTCGGAACGCCCGCCGCGTTGAGAGTCACCTCAACCGCCGGCTCCACCTGATAGTTGTGCCCGTGCCCATTCTCATGGTTGCACTTCCCAAACAGCGCACGATTCTGCTCGTGCGTCATCGTCGCCACATGCAGCCGGTGCGACGCCGCAAAGTCAAACCGCTGACGCAACGTCGCCTTCCCCAGCGTCTTCATGCTCATCTCCCATGAGTAGTACGGGCTCAACTGCAGCCGGCACAGATCCAGCCGACCCCCAACCCCTGCACTGACCTTCGGCACAAATCGAACCATCGCGGCCGTCGGTGCCTCCCACGGCGCCCGCTCCGCCGCAGCCTCCAGCTCCGGCAGCGCCACCGCACGCACCACCCGGTCAATCTCCTTGATGTCCAGCATGTACGAGCCCGTCGGATCAAGCTCCCCCACAAGCTGCAGGATCAGCTCATAGTGCCGCCCAAGGCCCACCATCGAAGGTCTCGCGGCATATGCGTTGGGGGTCTGCTCGCCATGCCCACCATGCCCGGCAGCCAATCCACCCTCCGGCGCCGGAACTTTCGGATTCACACTGCATCGAACTGTTCGAGTCAATCGGAACATATGGTCAGCGTAGGGATCTCTCCCGCGATCACGATGGGCAAGGCCCACCAAAAGGCCCACCAAGAAGGATTATGCCAATGCACACCACTCACGCACACACCCCGTCATCCAAGCACTTCACCAGTACCACCCTCCTCACCGCCGCGGCCTCTCTCCTCCTGGGCCTCGCCCCGCTCGCTTCCGCACAGGAAGCCGTCCCGGCCAAGCCAGCCCAGCCGCCCGCATCCGAGCCAGCCAAGACACCAGACTCCCCCTCTCCCGCGGCACCCGCAACCCCCGCCGCACCAGCCACGCCCGCAACGCCTCCAACCCCTCCAGCCCCGGCCCCCAAGGCAAAGGCAGACCCCATGGTCCTCTCCCACACCGTCAAGGACATCGACGGCAAGGACGTCAACCTCGCGGACTACAAGGGCAAGGTCGTCCTCATCGTCAACGTCGCAAGCAAGTGCGGCTTCACCAGCCAGTACAAGGGCCTCCAGGCGCTCTATGACGCGCACAAGGACTCCGGCCTCGTCATTCTCGGCTTCCCCGCCAACAACTTCGGAAACCAGGAGCCCGGAAACAACGCGGAGATCAAGGCCTTCTGCGAGAGCAACTACAAGGTCACCTTCCCCATGTTCGCCAAGATCTCCGTGATCGGCGAGGACCAGCACCCACTCTTCAAGCAACTCCAGGCCCAGCCCGGCAGCATCGGCGGCCCACCAAGCTGGAACTTCACCAAGTACCTCGTCGACCGCACCGGCAACGTCATCGCCCGCTACGAGTCCCGCGTCAAGCCCGATGACGCCACCATGGCCGGCAAGATCAAGGAACTTCTAGCCGCCAAGTAGTCCGCGTTCTTCCCCAAACCGCACCGAACACAACGCCCCAAATTCCAACCCGCCCCAGGTGCCCCCAGCCCCTGGGGCGTTTTCATTTCCAAAGCCCAGCCTGACTTGTGTCAACGGAATGGAGGTCAGGTCATGGGGGACTGGGGGCACCAAAGCGAAAAGCGAAAGTGAAGAGGAGATATGACAGGGACTGGACACTGGGGTAGGAGAGATAAGAACGTGGACATGCGGAGGGGAGCGGAGGACGCGGAGAAGTGGGGAGGGGTGTTGATGAAGAAGGCATCGGGGCATGTGGCATCGAGGCATCGAGTTGGATGCTGGGCGGGGATTGGGTGATTCGATGGACCGTTGGGTACCCGGTGTGGGTCAGTTGGGGCAATTTACCACTCTGGGCCGCCGGTGTAGCGGCCGTAAACGTCGGCCATGGCTTGCGTCATTTCGCCGAGCGTGCAGTTGGCGAGGGCGCCTTCGACGAGGGCGGGCATGACGTTGGTGGCGTGGAGGCCGAGGGTGGCTGGGTTTGAGGTTGAAGTCGGACCGGCGGGGACCGCCGGGCCACCCAAGGCGGGGAGCAGGCCGAGGGTGTGGCGAGGGGGCTTGCTCTGGCAGATGTCGCGGATGTTGTCGAGGGCCTTGGCGACCAGGGCTGGGTCGCGGCGCTGCTTGAAGTCCTTGAGGCGGGCGCACTGCACCGTCTCAACGTCGCCCGAGATCGTGAGGATGTCGATCGAGCGGACCTCGTTGGGATCGTTGTAGGCGTTGACGCCGACGATGATGCGGTCGCCGGCCTCGCACTCTTCGGAGAACCGGTAGGAGGCCTCCGCGATGGCACGCCGGAAGTAGCCCTTGTTGATGCCGCCGATGCAGGAGCGGCCGAAGGTCAGGCGCTGCTGATAGGCGGGGTGTTGCGTGAGGTCTGCCGTCGCGGCAGGCTTTGTCCGTTCGGGCTTCCAGTCGCGGTAGTCGCCCATGCGGTCGATCTCGTCGATGATGTCGAGGGCGTCCTTCTCGATGGCGTCGGTGAGCTGCTCGACAAACCACGAGCCGCCGAGGGGATCGGTGACGCGCGTGACGCCGGTCTCGTGGGCGAGGATCTGCTGCGTGCGGAGCGCGACCGTCACGGCCTGCTCGGTTGGGAGGCCGAGCGTCTCGTCCATGCTGTCCGTGTGCAGGCTCTGGCAGCCGCCGAGGACCGCGGCCATGGCCTGATAGGCGACGCGCACGATGTTGTTGAGTGGCTGCTGCTCCGTCAGCGAGCAACCGGCCGTCTGGACGTGCGTCTTCATGTAGAGCGACCGCTCGCTCTTGGCGGCGTAACGCTGCTTCATCACGCGGGCCCAGATGCGGCGGGCGGCCCGGAGCTTGCAGATCTCCTCGAAGAACTCGTTGTGGCTGTTGAAGAAGAACGACAGCCGCGGGGCGAACTCATCGATGGGCATCGCTCGCTCGAGGCAGGCCTCGACGTACTCCATGCCGTCGCGCAACGTGAAGGCGAGCTCCTGCGCGGCGGTGCTGCCGGCCTCGCGGATGTGGTAGCCGGAGATCGAGACGCTGTTCCACTTGGGGACGAACTTGCTCTGGAACTCGATCGTGTCCACTACCAGCTTTACCGAAGGCTCTGGTGGATAGATGAACTCGTTCTGCGAGTGGAACTCTTTGAGGATGTCGTTCTGGAGTGTGCCGCCGAGCGTGGACCAGGGGATGTTGCGCTGGAGGGCGTGGGCGAGGTACATCGCCCAGATGACGGCGGCGGGACCGTTGATGGTCTGAGAGACCGTGACGGAGCCGATGGGAATGTCGGCGTAGAGGCGGTGCATGTCCTCGATGGTGTCGATGGCGACGCCGCACTTGCCGACCTCGCCGATGCAGAGCTCATCGTCGGAGTCGCGGCCCATCAGCGTCGGCAGATCGAACGCCGTCGAGAGTCCGGTGTTGGCGGCGGTGGCGCTCTTGGCCTGGCTCAGGAGGTACTTGAAGCGCTTGTTGGTGTCGTCGGCGGAGCCGAAGCCGGCGAACTGGCGCATGGTCCAGAGGCGGGTGCGGTAGCCCTGCGGGAAGAGGCCGCGGGTGAAGGGGAACTGGCCGGGCGCGGGGAGATCGCGCGATAGATTCTGGAGGGAGGCGGGCTCCTTGAAGCCCTGGGCCGAGGGCCCGTAGGCGGGATCGAGTACGACGCCGGAGATGGTGACGGCGTGGGGATCGATCTTGCCTTGTGGGGTGCTGGTCGCGGCGGGACGGGCGGGCGTGACAGGCGTAGATGGGGCGGTGGTCATGGGAGAAAGTGTAAGGAGGGGAGGCGTGCGGCGGTTGGAGCGGGGGGCGAGTTACCTGGCTGGTGCTTGGCGCGGGCGGGTGAGGATGAAGTCGAGGCCTGCCGATGCACGCTGGTTGAGGACGGCGAGGTATGGCTGGTTGGGCGGTGTGCCAGGGAAGGCGGGGGTTGTTGCGGTTGCGGCGGTGGGAGGGAGGGTTTCGATGCCGCCGTTGTCGAGCTCATCGAGGCCGGGGAGGTAGAGGATGTAGTTGCGGCCGAAGGTGTCGGGCGAGTCGAGGCGCTTGTAGAGGAATGGGCCGCCGCTGAGGGTGCTTGTTGGGAGGTCTGGCAGGAAGTGTGGCGCGAGGCTGGCGAGGACCTCGGGCGGGTTGCTGTTGGCGAGGCGATAGCGTTCGATGGCGAGGATCACGCTGAGGGCATGGAGCTGGTCCGTTGCGACGCGGGACTTGGCGAGCGCGCTGGAGAAGGCCGGCATCGTCATGCGGAGAATCGCGTAGCGCGGCTGGAGATCCTGCGCGAACTGGTCGAGGCTGGGGAGGCCCATACGTGCGGCGGGAGGGGCTTTCAGGTGACGTTCGACCAGGTCGTAGTACTCGCGGAGTTTGTCTTCGGTCTGCTCACGCGATGCGTGGAGGAACCAGAGCATGTTCGGGAGCCGACCGTTGCGTGGAAGTGCGCCGACGCCCATCGGCGAGCCCTGATTGAGAAACGGAAGTGAGAGGGCTTCCGAGGGGATGAAGCGGCCGCTTCCGTAGCCGGATGAATCGAACGTGCGTTGGATCAAATCAAGGCTGAAGACCTGCTCGCCGCCGACGAAGAGGGGGGGCGATTGGAATCCGGGGAACTGCGATTCGAAGGCGGCGGTGATTGCATCGATCATTGCGGCGTCGGGCGGATTCTCGATCATGAGCGCGGTGATCTCTTCGAAGGCCAAGTTGCGAATGGCGTAGCTGAACATCTGATCGAGGAGGCAGCCTTGCTGGCCGATGACGCGGGACAAGAGAAGGACGCGGGTGAGGTGCGTGCGTGCGGCGTCGGCGTTGCCCGCCTTGAATGCACGCTGGAACAAGAGCAGTTCGTGCCGGCCGACGTGACGCGACTGGCCAATCTCGGGCAGGAGCACTTCGTAGAGGGGTTGTGCGGAGCCGCCGATGGGCCTGACGAAGTGGTGGTTGTGAGCCAGTGCATCCAAGCGTGGACCGAAGTCTGCGGCGGGATCCGAGGCGATGGCGGCAAGGGTCATGTCCGTCGCAGAGGCGACATCGGGGGGCGCGGTGCCAGCGCGAACAGCGTCATAGTCTGCGAGCATGGCGATGTTGGTGGAGTCGGGCGTGGGTAGGTTTCCTGCAACGCGGACTTTGTCGAGCGATGTGTAAAAGGCATCGAGCGCAGCGATGAACTGTGGCCAGTGATTGGGCTCCGTGGGGTCCGGGTTCAGTCGCGAGGTGACGAGGGCGTCGATCTGAGCGCCGTAGTCGACATCGCGATCGGATCGGGCCGTCATGGCCCATGTGATCTCCAATACGACAAACACGCCAATCGTCGTAAGGATCGCAAGCAGTCCCAGCAGAAGATGGCGGCGACGCAGCATGATCATGGAAGGTCCTGGGATTGGGGACTGGGGAGAGACACTCGGATCAGGGGTCCTGCTTCGGCGGTCTCTGGAACGGAGGGAAGAGGAGGTAGTCGGTGCCGGCGCCTTCGGGGCTCAGCGCGTCGGTGTTGTATCTGGGATTCTGCTTGCGGCCGTCGTCGCTGCCGTCGAGGCCCGTGGAGTAGAGGACATAGCCGCGGGGCGAAGCGGGATCGGGGCGGTAGACGAGGCCGGACTTGCTGAACGGATCGGGCGGAATCGTGGGGAGGAGTGCGCCGAGGTCGGCGAGGGTTGCGGGGGGCCTGCCGTTGAGTGCGCGGTAGCGCTCGATGGCGAGGAGTGTGATGTTGGCCGCGCGTTCGAGATGGAACATGTCGTTCATCTCGAAGACCGATGTTCCGATCTGCAGGAGGGCGTCGGTTTCGATGAGCGCCGTTGCGTCACTCGACTCCGCGATCGCCTTCTCAATGGCCCGGCGCTCGGAGGCCGGTAGCGGGATCGCGGCGATGAGCTGGTTGTAGAGGTGATCCAGCTTGTGCATCTGCGCGGCACGACTCCGGGAGAGTACGCGGGTTTCGGGAAGCGTTCGATAGAGGATGCTGAGGCCGATCAGACGGTTGCCTTGGAGGGAATGGGCAAGGTCGGATGGGATGTACGACTCGGCGATGGCCTGAAGTGCTGCGATGTCAGGCTCGGGGATCGTGTGTGCGATCACCGCGTCGCGCATCGTGCCCATCATGAGGCCGGCGATGCTGTCGGCATTCATCGCGGCCAGCGTCGAGGCCTGCACGCTGAGGAACTGAGCCAGGCCGAGTGCACGGCGGATGTGGACCCGCGCGTCGGCGTGGCGACCCGCGGCGGCATCGGCGCGGAAGCGGTACACGCTTATGCGGGCAAGCTGGCGGATCGTCGAGAAGTCGTTGGGATCACCGAGCTGCGGATTGGCGTCGTCCAGTCGCCGGACGGCCCGAGGATCGCTGGCGAAGAGGTCCAGGTCCTTGAAAACACCATCGGCCTCGAGCGCGTCGATGACGGCCTGCGCTTTGGCTGGGTCGGGCTCGCCGGGGAAGGGGTCAAAGACGTCGGGCCAGCGGACGCTGCCACCGGTGCGGCGAATCTCGCCGCCGAGGGCTCGCTCGTGGGCCGCGATGGTGTTGTCGCGGATGCGGACGAAGAGGGGCCAGTTGCCGTCGCCGGTGAGCGGACGATCGGGAGTGGACGCCGCGCTGCGGACGAGCGCGGCGTGCTGCTGGGCGAAGTCGGTCGGTCCGGTCCAGCGCGGGCCGATGTCGATGAAGAGATAGCTGGCGACGCCGAGCGAGGCGACGACGAGCATCAGGAGGAAGGTGGAGCAGCCGAGGAGGAGGGATTTGGTCTTCATGGGAGAAGCGAGGCAGCGATGGAGCGATGCAGCGAGGCAGGGCGAAGAGAGGAGACGCGACAGGGCGAGGCAGCGATGAGCGAGACAGCGATGCATGGAACGAAGAAGAGTAAGGAATCACATTCGCGGGCTTTGCACTGCCTCGCTGCCTCGCTTCTTCGTTACTCCTCATCGCCCTCTTCATACGGCGGAACGACGGTGAAGTCGGTTCCTTGGCCTGACGCGAGCAGCGATTCGAAGTTGGTTTTGGGCCCGAGTGTGCGGTTGTTGTCGGCGGCGTCGAAGCCTGTGGAGTAGAGCACGTAGCCGCGCGGTGTAGTCGCGTCGGGGCGGTAGATGAGGCCGCCGCTGCTGAAGGGGTCGGCGGGAATGCGTGGGAGAAGTGCGCCGAGGTCGGCGAGCGTCGCGGGGGGGTTGTTGTTGAGTGCGCGGTAGCGCTCGATGGCGAGGAAAGTGATGGTGGAGGCGCGGTCGAGCTGGATCTGGTCGTGGGACTGGAAGAGCTTCCCGAAAGCGGGGAGGAGCAGGTTTGCCGGATAGAGCTTGGAGCTTGCGAGTGGCGAGTCCTCGACGGCGCGGGTGCTGGCACGGCGCTCCGCCGCCGGGAGCGCGGAGAGCGGGATGATCTGGTCGTAGATCTGGTTGATGCGGTTCATGTTGGCGCCGCGGTTGGTTGGGATGATGCGCTGCGAGCCGAGCGTGGTGTAGAGCGTACTGAGGCTGATGAGGCGCTCGCCCTCAAGGGCGACGCGGAGGTCGGGCAGGCTGGTGGACTCGACGAGCGACTGGAACGCCGCTAGAGTGGGTTCGGGCAACGGCGCGGCCGCACCAAGGATGGCATCGCGGATGTCGCTCGTAACGCGCGCGGTGATCGCGATCCCGACGAGGGCCTCGACCATCGATGGCTGCGCGTTCATGACCTTCGAGAGGGCGAGATTCCGCCGCAGGTGGACGAGCGCGGCATCGGCGTTGCCCTTGGCGAAGTCGGCCCGGAAGCGGTAGGAGTTGATGCGCGTGAGGTGGCGCGCGATCGAGAGGTCCGGGAATCCATCGGCCATGACATCGCCCTCGCCCTCGGGCCGCACGGCGCGCGGATCCAGGACGAGGCGGTCGAGATCCGCAAAGACGCCCGCGGCGTCCATCGCGTCGATGAGCGATTGGGCGAGGGCGGGATCGGGCTTGTCGACGTTTGCATCGAAGATATCGGGCCACTTGAAGCTGTTGTTGGGCTGGCGGATGGGGTAACCCAGGACGCGCTCGTGCACGGCGATGGTGGTGGTGCGGATCCGGTCGTAGGTGGGCCAGTTGTTGTTTGTCTGATCGAAGGGACGCTGCGGCGTGCCGAGCGCGTTGGCCGCGAGGGTGAAGCGTTGCTGGGCGAAGTTGGTCGGGCCGTTCCACTGCGGGCCGAAGTAGACGAAGAAGTAGGCGACCACGCCGAGGCCCGCGAGGACCAGCGCGATGATGATGCCGGAGCAGCCGAGGAGGAGGGTTTTGGGTTTCATGGGGAGTTGGGAGGCATGCAGGCAGGAAGGCAAGCAGGCAGGCAGGGGGGAAGAGAAGGGCTCGCGTGTTCGATGACGATGCCCATCGCTGCCTCGCTGCTACTTCGGTGGTGGCATGGTGATGAGCCTTGTGTCGTTGGTGCTGGGGTTGAGGTTGAGTCCTTGGTACGGGGCTGTGCCGAAGTCCGCGTTGCTGTCGATCTGGTCGGGACCGGTTGAATAGATGCTGTACGAGCGGCGTTGGTCTGGGTTGGTCTGGTCGATGTCTGGTTTGAACAGGAGGGGCTTGCCGGTGAAGGGATCGATGGGGAGTGTGTCCAGGTACTTGGGAATGAGGGCTTCGAGCGTTTCGGGGAGGCGGTTGTTGTCCAGCAGGTGACGCTCGATGGCGAGGAAGAGGGGGAGGGCGCGGGCGTGGGCGATGCTGCCTTCGTTGGAATTGATCCATCGAGTGGCGGGCCCGCCACCCCACGCGATGGCGAGGCTCTCGATCCGAGGGAGCACGACGTTCGGTCGCTGGAAGAAGTCGAGGTCCATGGCGGGCGCGGCGGCTCGGAGGGCTTCGTACTCATTGACCGAGCTGCGGTAGGTGCCGATGCGCGTGCCGGGGAAGTGGCGAGCCATGTCCCGGAACAAGGGAGAATACATGCCAAGTCGGACGTTGGATGGATTCGCGAAGATGCCTCCGATCAGATGGCGACCTAGCAACGTTGAGATGTGATCGATGTCGGTGTTCGAGGCGAACTTGGGCTGGGCGGCGAGTGCCTTCTCGACGGCATCGATCCACTCGCGCGTGCGGTGCTGGTAGATGCCGCGGGTGGCGAGGTCGATGGCGAGGCTGTGTTGGTACCGGGAGAAGAACGCGGCGCTGATTTCGGGGATAGTTGCGATGTGGTTCAGGAGTCCGAGTTGCGTCTTGAGCGCGCGGGCGAAGGGCTCCGGGTCGCTGCCTTGCATGGCGATGCGAGCGCGGGCGGCGTTGGCGGAGAGGAGGAAGTGGAAGTCCGCGTACGACCGGCGGAATGTCGGATACGTGATGTTTGTGCCGGTTGGCTGGAACGTGGACATGGCTCGGATGGGTTGCAGGGCGGCGATGGCATCAAGGTCGCGACCGAGACCGGCACCGATGAGGTTGTTGAAGACGTTGGTGTTGACGAGGGTGGACCGAGCGAAGGTCTCGGCGTCGTAGTACTGTTCGAAAGTGGTTGTAGATGCGACGAAGTCAAAGTCCAGGCGCGTGGTCGCGCCGGTTTCGTTTGGAAAGGCCGCGATGCGGGCGGTCTCCATCGCGCGCGCGAGGGACTCGGCGCGCTCGATGGGGAGCGGGCGCTGCACATCGTCGGGTGAGGGAAGGTCGGGACAGATCGCGGCAATCTCCGCTGCGAGCCTTTCGGGCGTGAGGAGGTCGGCTCGGGCCGCCGCGGCCTGATGGCGGAGGAAGGCCTCATAGCCGCCGGCGATCAGAAGCACGAAGACGAGCAACCCGGCGAGGGTGTAGAGGGCAGGCTTGATCAGGCGGCGGAGTGTGCGGGCGCTGCGGCTGGGCCTTGCCTCGGCTCTTGCATCTGGAGACGGAACATAGCGAAGTGTGCCCTTCTCATCGGGCACGACTTCGCCGATGGTCGCGTCGGCCTTGTGCGGCGTGCCGCACTCGGGGCAGATGACGGCGTCCGTCGTTCCGTCCGGTGCAGGAGTCTTGACGATGAGAAGGCCCGTGAGGCCATAGCTGCACTCGTAGCAGGAGCCGCGTGCGTTCATGACCCATCGGATGCGGCGGCGGAGGAGGAGGTCTCGCGTGATGAGATAGACGATCGCCGCGGAGCCGAAGGCGACGAGCATGACAAGCGCGCCGGCCACGAGAAAGAGCTGTTCGGTCTGCGCGTAGCCGGTCGGCATCAGGGCGCTGGCGATGGAGACCGCGACCCAGCCAACCACCGCGAGCGCGGCAGCACCCGCAAGCAGCTGGAGCGCCAGCCGCAACAGCCGCGGAACGATGCCGCGCTTGGCCGCGTTGACGAAGGTGCGGCACTGCTCATCCGAGAAGTGGTCGAGCTCGGGGAAGGCTCGGTAGAGGGCTTTGGTGGTGAGGAGACGCATGCGCGTGTTGTACCGCGCGGCGGGGGTTTGGGTGCGTGTGGTTGAGGTTTTTTGCGGAAGTGTGGGCGCGAAGACTTCGGGTCCCGCCGAGGCGGGATGGGGCAAGGGAGAAGGCCCCGGAGCTTGCGCTCTCGGGCTCGGAAGGAGGGGCAGTTACTTCTTCGCGTACTCGTAGACGCCGCGGCCGGTCTTGTCGCCGAGGCGGCCTGCGGTCACGAGTTGGCGGAGGAGCGGGCAGGGGCGGTAGCGTTCGCCGCCGAGGCCGTCGGCGAGGACGTTCATGATGTTGACGCAGGTGTCGAGGCCGATGTAGTCGGCGAGGCGCAGCGGGCCCATCGGGAAGTTGCAGCCGAGCTTCATGATGTCATCGATCGCGGCGGGCTCGGCGACGCCCTCCATCCAAGCGTGGAAGGCCTCGTTGATCATCGGCATGAGGACGCGGTTGCTGACAAAGCCCGGGCGGTCATTGGCCTTGCGGGGTTCCTTGCCCATCTTGGTGGAGAGGGCGATGGTGCGCTCGGTGACGTCGGCGGAGGTCTGGAGGCCGGGGATGACCTCGACGAGGGCCATGAGGGGGACGGGGTTGAAGAAGTGCATGCCGACGACGCGCTGCTGGCTCTCGAAGGAGCCCGCGGCGGTGGCGATGTCGGTGATGGAGATGCTGCTGGTGTTGGTGGCGAGGACAACGGAGGTGTCGGGGAAGATCGCCGCGAGCTTGGCGAAGAGCTCTTTCTTGAGCGTGATGTTCTCGACGGCGGCCTCGACGACCCACTGGGCGCCCTTGAGCTCCTCGAGTGAGGGGACGAAGCGGATGCGCGCGAGGGCGGCGTCCATGTCCGCTTGGGCGAGCTTGCCCTTCTCGACGAGCTTGCTGAGGGACTTCTTGTGGACGCCCTTGCACTTCTCGATGGAAGCGGGGAAGGGGTCAAAGAGGGTGACGGAGAGGCCGGAGGTGGCGGCGACCTGGGCGATGCCGCCGCCCATCTGGCCGGCGCCGATGACGGCGAGGGAGGAGATCGAGGAGGAAGAGGTGGTCATGGGGAGAGGGTATCCGGGGAGGCGTTTGCGGGGATGGGCTGGTGGGGGCGGGGACTACTCGGGGGAGATTCCGGTGAGGTGGTGGTCCCGATTTCGGCGGGGCCCTTGCTCTTGTCCGCCTTGGTACACTTTCGCCCTATGTCCGGACGCTATCAGACCGTGCTTCTCTTTGGTCCTCCCGGAGTCGGGAAAGGGACCCAGGGGTCGATCCTCGCGAAGATCCCCGGGTTTTTCCATTCCTCAACGGGGGAGATCTTCCGCAACCTCGATACGAACTCGGACATCGGGCGGATGTTCTACCAGTACTCGTCGCGTGGCGAGCTTGTGCCGGACGATGTGACGATCCGGATTTGGAGCCAGAACGTCTATGCGAACACGGTGCTGGGGCTCTTCAAGCCGTCGCAGGACCTTCTGGTGCTTGATGGCCTGCCGCGAAACGTGAAGCAGGCGAAGCTGCTGTACAAGTACATCGATGTGCTGCAGGTGATCAGCCTTGTCTGCAAGGACAAGGAGGCGCTGTTTGAGCGCATGAAGAAGCGGGCGATGAAGCAGAACCGGCCCGATGACGCGCAGGAGGACGTGATCCGGCGGCGGTTTGAGGTCTACGAGAACGAGACGCGGCCGGTGCTGGAGTTCTACGACGACGCGAACGTGGCGAAGATCGATGCGCTCCAGAGCCCCGCG
Source organism: Phycisphaerales bacterium (assembly GCA_040399065.1). Taxonomy (GTDB): domain Bacteria; phylum Planctomycetota; class Phycisphaerae; order Phycisphaerales; family UBA1924; genus JBBASU01. The sequence continues at coordinate 250,728 of JBBASU010000004.1, forward strand.
GCGGTGCTGGGGGCCATTCTCGATGCGATCGTGCCGATGCAGAACACGCACTTCAACAACCCGCTGGCCGGGGCGTGAGGGGCAATGAGCGGAGGTCGAGCGCGTGACCGCGACTTGCTCATCATGGCGGGGTTCTCGGGTGTTGAATCGCGCCGCGGCGGATATGAAGTTGGCCCGGTGTCACTGCAGTACCCCGCAGGCAGGGGAGCTGAGGAAGAGGGTCCGATCCTGCGGATCATGGCGGACATGCGGGTCATGCGAATCGTGAGGGCGCGGCCGCGCGCTGCCGCAACACTGGGGGCCGCTTTGGATGGAGACTGAGCGCCAAGGCGGCGCTGACGCGGATCCTGCTGATTGAGTGCCGCGGATGGCCAGGAGAGCAGTTTCGCGGCTCAAGGACAGGCTGGCCGACTTCGCGGGGGCAAAGGCGAAGGCCGGATTGGGCAAACCCGACCGGGATCCGATTGCGGATTGGATTTGGGGAGCGGCTTGACCGATAGAGAGGCCCGGCTAGGCTTGTCTCCCCCATAGGCCGGTCCAGCAGCCAGGGGTCCCAGCGGGTAACGCCGCGGGAACAACTCGGTCCCCGATAGCTCAATGGTAGAGCGAGCGGCTGTTAACCGCTAGGTTCTAGGTTCGAGTCCTAGTCGGGGAGTTC
>JBBASU010000005.1:0-60447 GCA_040399065.1 Phycisphaerales bacterium
CGAGCTGCGCAGCGGCAACAACCTCGCGCAGGGGCCGCATGATCTGCGGTTCGAGCTGCTGGATGCTGGCGGCGTCGTGCGCCAGACGCTCTGCGCCGACAACGTGTCCGTCCAGGAGGGACGATTCACGGTGCTCCTTGATCCGGGCATCGAGTTCCCCGGACTGCTGACCCAGCTCACCAGCATCCGCATCCTGGTCCGCGCCAACGCAGCCCTCCCCTGCTCCGACACCTCGGGGTTCACCGCGCTCTCGCCGACGCAGCCGTTCACGCGTGCCCCGCTTGCGAGCCGCGCGTCTCTCGCCGACCGCGCCCTCACGACTGACACCTTCGGCGGGCAGACACCCTCGTTCTACTCGGACGCTGCGAACCTCAGCGGAGTTCTTGCCGATGCGCGTCTCTCCTCCAACGTGCCTCGCATCGCGGCCAACAACGTCTTTTCAGGTGCCAACCGCTTTGGGTCGATCGGCATCGGCACCGAGTTTCCGCTCTTTCCTCTCAGCATCACCAGCATCCAGGCCACGGCCTATCTCGCCACCACGGGCAACCTGAACGGCTCGGTGCTGGTCCTCGAGAACAACTCGCCCAACATCTTCACCACGGGCGGGCTGCTGGGCGCCGTGAACTTCAACGCATCGGGCAGCACGCCGGGCCAGCTCTCGTACCGGCTCGACGCCGCTGGCCCGCTGGCCCATTCGATGCAGTTCCGCGTCGGCGGAATCAACTGGGCGGTGCTGACGGGCGCGGGCTCGCTGGGCATCGGCGTGTTCGAGCCCGCGGCACGTCTGCACGTGCGCAACGGCAGCTCATTCGCGACGCCGAATCCCAACTCGACCATGGTGATGGAGACCGCCAACGGCGGGTACTTCAGTCTCATCACCCAGGACGTTCGCGAGACCGGCATCCTTTTTGGCACGCCCGGCGGCGGCTCCGAGAATGCGGGCATCATCTACAACAACCCGGGCACGCCCAGCGGGCTTGAGTTTCGAACGGGCGGCAACGTCACACAGATGACCATCTCGGGGACCGGGGTCGTGAACATTCCTGGCACGCTGGTCTCCGCGAACACCGTCGTGCAGGACGTGCAGTACGCCACGCCCAAGATCACCTTTGCGACCATCACGCCCGACGACTTCCGGGTCGCTTCAATCTTCAGCAGCACGGTGAGCCTCGGGTTCGGCGAGTACGCGACGATTCCCAGCGGCTTTGCGAGCGATCAGTTGACGGCGGGGGTCAACCTGCCCAACGGCGCGAGAGTCACGCAGATCCTAGTCTGGATGTACGACAACTCCGCCGTGAAGAACCTGACGGCGCAGTTGGTGCAGGTGGACCCGTTCACGCGCTTCGCCACCATCCGCGGGACGGGCACCAGCGGCAGCTCTTCGATCCTCAATCAGGGAATCGACTGCACGCCGCTGGACTACTTCACGATCGACAACGAGAACAGCTTCTACCGCATCGTGGTCTCAACGGCCAATAACCAGCCCTGGGACGGCAACCTCGGCGTCGCGGGCGTGCGCATCGAGTACGAGATGTCGTCGCCGATCCCGTGATGGGAGGTCGAATGTTCAACCCAGCTCGCACGCTTCTCGGCTTTCGATCACGCCGCAGCGATCCGATTCTGAAATCACTCCCACGCCAAACACCCGTCCTTTGTCCGGGAGCCACCTCATGAATTCCTCCGCAGCTTTCCGCGCTGTCGTTGCCAGCCTCTTCCTCTCGGCTGCGGCTGGGCTTGCCCACGCGCAGGCCGTCACCACGGCCTTTACCTATCAGGGCGAGCTCCGAGACGGGAGCAACCTGGCACAAGGTCCGCACGATCTCCGGTTTGAGGTCCTCGATGAGGGCGAGCGCGTTCTCCAGATCCTCTGCGCCGATGACGTCCCCGTGGTCGATGGCCGCTTCACGGTCCTGCTCGACCCCGGCGAGGAGTTTGCGGGCCTCCTGCGCGAAGCTCGGAGCATCCGTGTGCTCGTCCGCCCGGACACCGGCCTCCTCTGCGACAACGAAGCGGACTTTGTCCCCCTCTCACCCACGCAGCCCTTCACCAGAGCTCCCCTCGCCACACGAGCCTCAGTCGCCGACCGGGCCGACTCCGCCAGCTCCCTCGCAGGCTTCACACCAAGCTACTTCACCAACGCCGCAAACCTCACCGGAACCATCCCAGACTCCGCGCTCAGCACCAACGTGCCGCGGCTCGACGCTGGCAACACGTTCCTTGGAACCAACATCTTCGGCAACGTCGCGACCAACGGGTGGATCGGGAGCCCGACCGGCCCCGTCCAACTCCACGCCAACGGCCAGCGCGTCCTCCTCATCGAGCGCAACTCCGCAGTCCCTCGCATCACACTCGGCGCTGCCACCAACACCATCACCAGCGCCGCCTCGGGCGCAAGCATTCTCGGCGGCGAGAACAACTTCGTCGACGCGCTCTTCGGTACCGTCGCCGGTGGTGCAGGCAACCGCGTCAGCCGACCCGGCTTCGGCTTCACGGGAGCCTTGTACGCTTCCATCGGTGGCGGATTGAACAACGAGGCCCGTGAGGGGTACGCCTCCATTGCGGGGGGGCTGTTCAATATCAACGCTGGCACGTTGGGCGCGATCGGTGGGGGCTCCTCCAACGAGATCCGGGCCCCGTATGGCACCATCGCTGGTGGCGGCCCGGCCAATCTTGACGATCGCACCGGGACCAACAACCGCGTGCTCGACTGGTACGGCGCGATCGGTGGCGGAGGCAACAACCGCGCGGGCGATGGCATCGGCGCGCTCGACGATCGTTCCTTCGCCACGGTCGCGGGCGGCAGCGGCAACCGCGCGGAAGGCGCCTTCGCCTTTGTCGGCGGGGGCAGCGGCAACCGCGCCGATGGCGGCTCAGCCTCCATCGGTGGCGGCAGCAGCAACCGCGCGGACGGCGCCTTCGCCTCCGTCGGCGGCGGCAGCGGCAACCGCGCCGGCACCCAGTACGCCACCGTCGGGGGAGGCATCAACAACCGCGCCACGGGCGGCGGGTTCGTCACCATCGCCGGGGGCAGCGAGAACCAGGCCGCCGGCTTCGTCGCCTCCATCGCCGGCGGTGACTTCAACAACGCCTCGGGCGATCGGTCCTTCATCGGCGGCGGCAACGGCCACATCGCTTCCGCCACCGCCAGCGCGATCGCCGGAGGCCTGAGCAATCGCGCCCATGGCTTCGCCTCCTTCGCCGGCGGCGGCCAGGACAACACCGCCTCCGGCGACCGCGCCGTCGTCGGTGGCGGCCTTTCCAGCGTCGCCTCCGGCCCCTTCGCCACCATCTCCGGCGGCATCTTCAATCAGGCCGCGGGATACGGCGCCACGGTCGTCGGTGGCGACGCCAACATCGCTTCGGGCCAGTGGTCCAGCGTCCTCGGCGGGATCGACAACCAGGCCACCGCCCTCGGCGCCTTCGCCGCAGGAAGTCGCGCCCGCGCTGTCCACGAGGGGTCGTTCGTCTGGTCCGATCGCAGCGACCTTGCCCCCGGCGTCGTGACCTCCAGCACCGCGCCCAACCAGGTCACCCTCCGCGCCGCCGGCGGCGTCCGCGTCATCGGCAACGTCGACGTCTCGGGCAACATCAACTACGCCGCGCCAAGGCTCACCTACCGCATGTACAACGTCGGCGAGTTCCTGCCCGGCGTCGACTTCGACCCCGACGCCCCCGTCCGCACCGGCCCGCTGGGCGAACTGATCCGCGGGCCCAACGGGTCGCGCATCACCTTCCGCATACCCATCAATCTCCCCGAGGGCGCCCGCATCCGCGAGGTCATCGTCTATTTCTCAGACCTCGACCCCGATCGCCACATGAGGTTCTACCTGTACAGCATGGCCCTCCCCAGCCAGGTCGCCACGATCCTGTCCGAGACCACGACCCTAGCCCTCGGCGGCGAGCGGCTGTCCGTCGCCCTCCCGATCCCGACCCCCATCGTCGTCAACAACCAGACCAATTCCCTCGAGTTCGTCGTGCAGCCGGCACGCTCCGACATCACAAACTTCAGAGAGTGGTCCAGCAGCCTGCTCGTCGCCGGCATGCGCATCGCCTACGAAACCGACGGCCCGGCTCAGTAACGAGAACACCCGCCCATCCCGCACGCGCCGCCCCCCCAGGCCCGCTGGCTCCCTGGCATCCGTCGCGGCCTTCCCGACGGTCTGGCCCGCCGAGCGCCCAGGATGCCTCAAAGGGCCCGGCGCCACTTCCCGCGCCCCTCAGAGCAATCCCCAGCACGCTCCCGCGCCAGCCTCGCACGCCACGGACCGCGACTCCAACCCACCCCCGCCCGCGTATCCTCTGTCACCATGCCCTTCCACCCACAAGGCCTCACCACGTCCACTCCCTCCGGCAAGGTCAATCCGCGACTGGGCTCCCTCGCGCACGGCGGCGGCCCGATCCTCACGCAACGCATCCCGACGTGGCCCTACGCCGACCCCAAGGGTCGCCACACCGTCCACATCGATGAGTACCTCCAGACCGGCGGCTACGAGGGCCTTCGTGCCGCGATCGCGCTCAAGCCCGACGCACTGACCGAAGAGGTCAAGAAGTCCGTCCTTCGCGGGCGCGGCGGCGCGGGTTTCCCCACTGGCCTCAAGTGGACCTTCCTTCCCAAGCTCGCCGTCGATGCCAACGGCGTCGAGGCCGACCCCGGCCAGCGCTACCTCGCCATCAACGCCGATGAGTCCGAGCCCGGCACCTTCAAGGACCGGCTCCTCATGGACTACGACCCGCACCTGCTGCTCGAGGGCATCGCGATTGCCTGCTACGCCTGCCGCATCAAGACCGCCTTCATCTTCATCCGCGGCGAGTACCACCACCAGGCCCACGTCCTCGAAGAAGCCATCAAGGAGGCCTACGCCAAGGGCGTCTTCGGCCCCAAGGGCCTCCTGAGCGGCGCCAGCACCGGCCGCGGCGGCACCTTCGCCGTTGACTGCTACGTCCACCGCGGCGCGGGCGCGTACATCTGTGGCGAGGAGACGGGCCTCCTCGAAGCCCTCGAAGGCAAGCGCGGCTGGCCACGCATCAAGCCGCCATTCCCCGCCGTCAAGGGCCTCTTCGGCAAGCCCACGATCATCAACAACGTCGAGACGCTCGCGCACCTCCCCTCGATCGCCAAGTTCGGCGGCGAGTGGTTCACCAAGCACGGCGCACCCAGCACGCTCCCCGGCGGCCAGCCATCCTTTGGCACCAAGCTCATGGGCGTCTCGGGGCATGTCAATCGCCCCGGCTGCTATGAGTGCGAGCTCGGCATCCCGCTCCGCGTCCTCGTCGAGGAGCTCTGCGGCGGCATGCGCAACAGCAAGAAGTTCAAGGGCGCCATCGCCGGCGGCGTGAGCATGGGCATCCTCGGCCCCGATCAGTACGAGGCCGAGATGGACTTTGACATCGGCAGGAAGCACAACGTCCTCGGCCTGGGCACCGCCGGCCCCACCGTATTCGACGAGGACACCGACATGGTCGCGGTGGCCCGCAACATCGCGCGGTTCTTCAAGCACGAGAGTTGTGGGCAATGCACGCCATGCCGCGAAGGCTCCGGCTGGCTCTACCAGCTCATGGGCCGCATCGAGAAGGGCGACGCCAGGACCAAGGACCTGGACCTCGCCCTCGAGATCGCCACCAGCATGGGCAGCATGCCCGGCACCACGATCTGCGGCCTCGCCGACGGCAACAACTGGGCCATCCGAACAATCATGAACAAGTTCTGGCCCGAGTTCGAGAAGCGCGTGAAGCCGACGTTTGTGCCAGTGAAGATGACGATCGGGGCGAGCGCGAAGGAAGTAGTCGCAGCGCGGTAAGGATCAACCGAGCCCCAACGCGCAAGCGTGGGGGCCATTCGCTTTTCATACGAACCAAGGGGCGCGCATGCCCACCGCACGCCGCGACCAACCCGACGGAACATCGGTCGCGCTCCTGGTGGTCAGCGCGATCGTTGCCGGGGCGCTTGCCGCCTTCGGCTCCACGCTGCTCTTCTCCCTGTTCATCGAAGGCGCGCCTTCGAACCTCGCTCTGTTCTTCGCGTGCCTTTCGGCGATCGGCGGCGCCTTCCTCGGCCTCTGTTCGTGCGTCTACATCGTCCCGCTCCTGTGGCGCACGCGGATGCTCCGCGCCGGGACGCTGGTCTTTGGCACCAGCGTTCCATTGGCAGTTGTTCTCGGGGGCTTGATGCATCCATTCGTGGGTGCTTTCTTCGCCGCGGTCGCGCAGGTCTCTGCTTCCATCGCTGCTTTCTTCTTGCTCGCGAAGCCAGCACACGTTGTGCAATGCGAGCAGTGCGGCTTCAACTGCACCGGCATCCGAAGCAACACCTGCCCCGAGTGCGGCGGACCATCCCCCAATCTCGACCTGCTCACAACGGGCTACTGCCAGGCCTGCCGCGTTGGCACACTCCGGCCCGACGGCACCTGCGAAGCTTGTGGCACGCTGGACTTCAATCGATCAACGCAGTGAGCCCAACGGGGGCGGTCCCCCTACTCCAGATACCCATCCATCCCCAGCCGCTTCACGATCATCGGTGCCTGCATCATCATCGGGCCCGGCTCCGCGCCCGCTTCGGCCGCCATCGTCTCCACGATCTCGCGCAGCGTGGCCTGACCATCAAACCGCACGAGCAGGTCCATCAGTGCGCCCTGCAGCCGGATCGGGAACTGGTACCCCTGCGTCTGGCGCAGCAGCGAGCCCGTAACGTGCCATCCCTCGCCCAGCGCGGCGTGCAGCGTCTGCTCCAGCTCATGATCCGCCGCGAGCCGCGGCCGTGTTTCAAGCAGCAGCCCCGAATCCGCGCCATCCATCGCTGCACGCTCCAGCACCGTCTGCCATCGCATGATCCGCTCGACCTGCGCGCCCGATCGCTCGCCCGCGAATCGGGCCTCATCCAGCACGTCCGCGCGGAACCAGTTTGGCGTGCCGCCCGCGGCTGGAGTGCGCTTGCGCAGATAGATCATCCCCAGCGAGATGCCGCCGATGCCCAGCGACTCGTAGTAGCTGGTCCAGCGCTCGACGCCCGCGGCGCTCCCGCTGGTGGCGGACTGCGCAAAGCCCATCTCGCGGATCCAGCGATTGGCGTACCCCTCGGGCGTGTCCGTGCGAAGACGTTGCACGAGCACGTCAACGCCCAGCCCATCGAGCCAGGCCTGCGGGCGCGAGCGCCACGAGGCGGCATCTGGATGGTGCCAGTTGCAGAAGACGCACGCATAGCCGCCCTCCTCGAGCTGCGGGGCGGCGCCCCTGAGCATCTGCTCGACGAGCACGTCGCCCTCGTGCGCGCCGCCAACGCCCACGAGCTCGTGCGGCGGCGCAATCACGAAGGGAGGGTTCGAGACGATGAGGCCAAAGCGCTCGTCCGGCGCGATGGGGTCGTAGAGGCCGCCCTCGCGCAGCTCGATCGGCCCCGCACCCACGAGCGAATGCGCATTGAGCGAGGTGGTGAGCGCTGCCAGCCTCAGCGCGCGCGGGCTGATGTCGGTCGCAACGACGCTCTTGGCGTGGCGTGAGGCCAGGAGCGCCTGGTATCCCTGGCCCGTGCCGATGTCGAGCGCTCGCGTGACCGGTCGACGGACGGTGCGCGAAGCCAGCGTGCGCGTCGCGAGCGCCACGCCCAGCACGTGGTCGTTCGCGAGATCGCCGCCAAGCACGTCGGGCGCAAAGTCTCGCGCAAAGTAGTAGCGATCGTCGGCCTCATTCACGCACTGGATCGCGCACGAGGCGCGAACCGCGTCGCGATCTCCCGCACGCTCTGGCACGAGCAGCCCGGTCTCAACCAGCCGCGCCACACGCTCATCAGAACCCAGCAGCCCCGCCGCGGCATCACGCGAGACCGCACGAGCCAGCAAGAAGAGCCGCACCGCTGTCGATGCTGCGCCATCATCCTCGGTCGCTTCCAGCGCTGCACGCATGTCCACCACGCGCCCCGACGACGCCACGCCCGGAAGCTGCGTGATCGCCTCGCTCACATACGCGGCGTTGCCAAGCACATCCGCGAGCCACGCGAGATCCGCACGTCCCGGCCCGGACGCTGCCTCACTCCCAGCGATGTCCTTCGAGTCATTCATGCCTGAGGCTACGCGAATCGCACTCACTCCGCCCGCCTCAGGCTGGCATCACCTCAATCAGGCCTCGCTCCAGCAGATCGCGAAGGACCTCGATCGGCCGCTCACCCGAAGCACCCGCGCCGACCACTGCCAGCACATCGGCCCCGCGCCGCTTCCCATCGATCGCGCTCAGCAGATCACGCACCAGCACTGTCTGGGGCCGCTCCATCGCGAATCCCGTCCGGTGCCGCACAAAGTCCATCGCGGCTCCGCGCGAACGCCCTTCAACCAGCGTCAGGCCCGGCGCGCGACCGAGCCTTGCGCCAACCAGCGCCGCTTCCCCACCCTCCGCCAGCAGCGTCCGCGCCGCAAAGACCCGCTCCACCAGCACCGAAGACTCCGGCGTCGCGCCCTCCGCTACGCCGACAAGCGTGCCCGGCTCCGCGTGGATCCAGTTCCGGCCCGCGCGCTTGCGCATGAAGATCAGCGCCGTTGCGACACCCGTCTCGCCGCGCTCTCGCGCATGTTCACGCCAGCGCACAAGACCATCGGCCGACATGTCCCCGCCGCGGCGTTCATCGATGGCCCCGCGCCACATCTCGGCGTACGCCTCAACATCATCACGACGCAGCCGAACGATCCACACATCACACCCAGAGCCAAGCGCCCACTCCCGCGGCCGGGCTTCCCACGCACCATCCTCACCCCAGATCGCGGTGCACGCAAAGAAGCCTCCCTCGCGCAGCATCGCGGGTGCCCCCCGCACCAACCCCTCCACAAAGTCATCACCAGCACACGACGCCCCACCCTCACTCACCACATGCCGAGGCGAGACAAGCTGCGGCGGATTCGACACCACAAGATCGCACGCAGATGCAAGATCCGCGGCAGGCTCCAGCATGCTTCCACGTCGCCACTCAATCCCGCTCGCGCCATTCATCACCGCCGTCAGTTGCGCACACTCGAGCGCGCGCCGATCGATGTCAGTCCCGATCACCCTCGCCGCATGTCGCGCCGCCAGGATCGCGAGAAAGCCCTGCCCGGTGCCCACGTCCAGCACCGTCCCGCACCGCGCCCGCGGCGTGAAGGCCGCGAGCACCATTGACATCATGCCGACACCCATCACCGGTGCCTCGTGCGACCTCAGATGATCATGCACAATCCAGAGCCCCGCCGAAGGCCCGATGCGCAATCGCGCGCGCACGCCGCCGGACGCGTCACGCTCCAGAATGCCAGCGCGAATCAGATCCTCCACCCACGCGACACCGGCGCGCGACCAGGCACTCTCCGGATGCGCGACCTCACTCTGAACGAGCGACAACGCATCGCCGCCGCCCCCCGCGAGCAAGTCGCGAAAACCGGAAAGCGCCACGGTGATCCCATCATCAAACGCTGCGGCGAACCCCACGCCACATGGCTCATTCATTGAGGGATCGTAGAGCGCGGGTGGGCGCGCAACGCGGCACGAACAGATGCCGCAATCGAGCGACTACACGCATCACGGCGCGATGGCAAGGCGCTCGTGGAAGTCGTCATCTTTGGGGCACGGATTCATCGTGCACTCATCCCAGCTTCTCGCCCAGCAGCGCCCCCACCTTGTCCAGCGACACGCGCTCCTGCTGGCCGCTGTCGCGATCGCGCAGCGTCACGGTCTGGTTCGTCAGCGTGTCGCCGTCGATCGTGATGCAGAAGGGGCACCCAGCCTCGTCCATGCGGGCGTAGCGCTTCCCGATGGACTGCTTCGCGTCGGTCTCGATGAAGCCGGTGCGGCCGAACTTGGCGAAGAGCTCGTCGTAGAGCTTCTCCGCGACCTCGGGCATGCCGTCCTTGTTGACCAGCGGGAAGATCGCGGCCTTGATCGGCGCGATGCGCGGGTGGAACTTCATCAGCTCGGGGCTTGGGCGCGAGGGATCCACGGTGTACGCCTCGCAGAGGAGCGCGAGCACGCCACGGTCGAGGCCCGCGGCGGGCTCGATGCAGTGGGGCAGGTACTTCTCGCCGCGCCGTGAGCCATTGGGAAGCAGGTCGCCACGCTCCTGATCGAAGTACTCGAGCTTGGCGCCGCTGTGCTTCTGATGCTGCGTCAGGTCATAGTTGCCGCGGTGGGCGATCCCCTCGAGCTCGCCGAAGCCCGGCGCGGTGAAGGGGAAGCGATACTCGACGTCGCTGGTGCCGATGGAGTAGTGCGAGAGCTCGTCCTTCGCATGCTCACGCAGGATGAGGTTGTCCCCCGCGAGCCCGATCGACTGCCACCACTCCATGCGATAGTCACGCCAGAACTGGTACCACGCCATCGACTCATCAGGATGGCAGAAGAACTCAAGCTCGGCCTGCTCGAACTCACGCGAGCGGAAGGTGAAGTTGCGGGGGGTCACCTCGTTGCGGAACGAGGTGCCGGTGTTGCCGATGCCGAAGGGGATCTTGACGCGCGTGGAGTCCACGACGTTCTTGAACTGGACGAAGATGCCCTGGGCGGTCTCGGGGCGGAGATACGCCTTGTCATCCTCGGTTGCGGTCGCGCCGATGTACGTTGAGAACATCAGGTTGAACTGGCGCGGCTCGGTGAGCGTGCCCACCTTCTCGGCGTCCGGCCCGACGATCTTCGCGAAGCTGGATGTGGGCAGATCCGTGAGCGGGATCACCTTCACAGCACCGAAAGTCTTCTCTGCCTTCTTCTGCTGCTTGGCTTCGCTGGGTGCGTCCTTCATGAATGCGAACAGAGGCTTCTCACCAGCGTCTCCCGATGCGGGCACGAACACACTGACATGGTCGTAGCGATATCGCTGCTTGCTCTCGCGGCAGTCGACCATTGGATCATTGAACCCACCCACGTGGCCGCTGGCTTCCCACACCTTGGGATGCTGCACGATCCGCGTCTCCACCGGCACGCAGCGGACGCGGTCGCCATTGGGGCCCTTGCGCCCCCAGACTGGATTCAGGATCATGTCCTGCCACCATGCTTCGCGCAGGTTCTTCTTCATCTGCGCGCCCAGCGGCCCGTAATCCCAGAAGCCGTTGATCCCGCCATAGATGTCCGAAGCCTGGAAGATGAACCCGCGGCGCTTGCACAGCGCCATGATCGCATCCATCGACTTGGGCGCGTTGGGGTTGGTTGGGGCGTTGGTGTTGGACGCTTCAGACATGGCACAATCTCCAGCCGCGGCGTTGGCATCGCCGCGGACCGGGAGGGTAGGTGCAAACCTCTTTCAGAGCCGCCCTTCAGAGCCGTCGGCGCAAGCCGACGAACGGAACCAACTCCCCTCACCAACCGTCGGCTCGCGCCGACGGCTCTGAAAAGCCCCCTCACCCCTCACCGATTCATCCACCACAGCGTCCCATTCAGCGCCGTTGCGAACGTCACCCAAGCCAGATACGGCACCATCATCCCCGCCGCGATGCGTGACAGCGGCCAGAAGAGCGCAATCGTCGCCGCGATCGCGATCCACAGCACCACGATCTCAATCAACCCCGCCAGCGGCGACCGCATCGCAAAGAAGAGCCACGACCACAGCGCATTGAGCGCAAGCTGAACCGCAAACACCACCAGCGCGATGCGAACCGCCGGCCTCACGTCTGGAATCTGCCCGGGCACGCCGAACCCACGCCGCCAGACGAGGAACGCCGCCACCGCCATCATCGCGTAGAGCAGCGTCCACACCGGCCCAAAGAGCCAGTCCGGCGGCGACCAAGTCGGCCGCTCCAGCGTCCGGTACCACGTCATCACACTCTGCGAAGTCGCAATCGCCCCCACAGCCGCCGCACCAGAGCAGGCAAGCACGGAGATCACCAGCGCCGCCGCGTGTCGAAGAACACTTGTCATGCCAAGGTCATAGGCAACCCACGCGAACCCAGACCAAGCAGCCGCACATCACAGCATCTTTCCCACGGCCTCGCCGCCTCGCTCTCCGGATTTTCGCTTTCCCGCTTTTCGCTTTTCGCTTTTCCTACGCCCCCGCGACCTCGCAATACTCCGGCCGATCCCCCGCGTCCGCGTGCCTGAACGCCCGCATGATCTCGCCGTTCCTCACGAGGAACGCGCCCGGCAGCTGCAGCCCGTCGCCCTGCAGCGCGCCGACGAAGTGCCGGTCGATCAGGCCCGCCTTGATTCCCCGCACCCACAGCCGCGGCCCGAACAACTGCGAGATCGTCCCTCGCCCAAGCTCGAACGCCTTGTACAACCCCTTCGCCGGATCGCTCACGCGCGCCGCCTCGCCAAGGTTGTACCGCGTGAAGTACGCCGCGGCCTTCGCGTCATCGACCATGTGCACGAGGCAGATGCGCACGCCCGCGTTCTCGATCGTCGGCTTCGCCCGAGCGATGTCCGCCAGCGCCTCGCGGCAGAACGTGCAGCCCAGATGCCTCAGGAACACGACCAGCACCGGCGAACGCTCCGACATCTCCAGGAGCGTCACGCCCTCGCTCGTTCGCGCCGCCGCCATCGCGCCGCGAACCTCGCACCCATCCGCACCCGTCATCAGCCCCGCCCGCCGGTCAAACTCCGCCGCCTCCCACGCGCGTTTGAGCATCAACGCAAACGGCACCCACCACACAATGTCATTCGTCAGCAGCGTCACTCCAAACCACGGCGTCGGGATCGACCCTTGGATGAAGTACGCGTCGATGAACCCGATGGGACCGAAGATCTTCCCAAGCAGCCCCACCAGCACGATCGGCCAGTGCCGCAGCGGATCTCGCGCCGCAAACCAGTACCCGATCCCATACACACCGACGATCATCCCGATGCACTGCCACAGGAACATGTAGTTCGGCCGCGGGATGACGAGCCAATCCCAGAAGACATTCGGCAGCAGCACCGCAAACGCGCCCCACGCCACGTTGTACACGCCCGCGATGCGCAGCATCCAACCCATCCACGGCGCCGCCTCCGGCCGCGCCGCGGCCAAGCTCGGTCCGCCGCCAGACGACGAAGCGCCCGAAGCAGCAGCCGATCCCCTCGACATTGACTCAATTGGCACACCTGATGATTGGCTCACACCCCAAACTTCGTCGGGGTGTATCCAGAAGATTCGATCCCCCAGCCCACGCGGGACATTCCTCTGCGCAGGCCGACGCCGCACGGGGGAGGTCCCAGCGTCTTGCTGGCCAGACGCTCACACGCCGCAGGTGCCGGTGACGACGAAGGCGGCGAGGAGCTGGGCGTCGGTGAGGTCCGCGTTCTCATCGCCGTTCAGATCACCATCCAGCCAGCCCGGCTGCGCGGGGATCAGGCCGACAAAAACCTGCGCCATCTGCTGCGCGTCGAGGAGGTCGACGTTTTCGTCCTGGTTGAAGTCGTAGTCGCAGGGGTTAGGCGGCGGCGTGACTTCGACCGTGGCGATCGTGCTGGCTATCTCGCCGCAGGCGTTGGAGAAGACGGCGGTGTAGTCGCCGCTGTCGCTGGCCTGGACGTTGGTGATGGTGAGCGTGGCCGTGGAGAGGAGGGTGGGGGAGGGGAGGGGGCCGCTGGCACCGAGGACGGTGCCGCCGCCGGGAGACGCGCCGCCGGGGCCACTCATAATGGGCACGCCGTTGCGACGCCACTGGACGGAGACATTCGCGTAGCCGTTGGCGGGGGTTGAGGTGAGGGTGACCGTCTGGCCTGCGGCAAGGGCCTGCGGCTGGGGGTGGTGGGCGATCACTGGGATGTTGGTTTCGGTCCAGCGGGCGAAGTAGGCGGAGGGGGTTGGTCCGGCGGATGTGAAGCCGCCGCCGGCGGCCACGTCGCCATTGGGCAGCACGGCCAACGACGTGACGAAGTTGTTCAGGCCAGTGGCAAGGGGCGACCAGACAGTCCCGTTCCAGCGGGCGATCCCGTTCGCGCTCACGCCCCCGGCGCTGATGAAGGTACCCCCAGCGACCAGGTCGCCATTGGGCAGTACGGCCAGCGACCGGACGCTTCCGCTCATGCCGGTGCCAAGTGGCGACCAGTTGGTCCCGTTCCAGCGGGCGATCCTGTTGGCGCTCACCCCGCCTGCGGTGAGGAAGTCGCCGCCCACAACCAGGTCTCCATTAGGCAGCACGACCAAGGCGGCAACGTTGCTGTTCGTCCCTGTACCCAAGGGCGACCAAGCGGTGCCGTTCCAGCGGGCGATTCTGTTTGCGCTCACGCCAGCGGCGGTAGTGAACGAGCCCCCGGCGATTAGGTCTCCATTGGGCATTGCGGCCAGGGCGTCGACGCTGATGAAGGAACCAACAAGCCCACCCAACCCCATCGCGAGCGGCGACCATGAGGTGCCGTTCCAACGGGCGACCTTGGACACGCTCAAGCCACCGGCGCTGTTGAAGCGGCCACCGACGACCAGGTCGCCATTGGGAAGCACAGCCAGGTCGTAGATCGTGTCAACCGTTCCCGAGCCCAAGGATGTCCAGGTGATACCGTTCCAACGGGCGACCCTGCTTGCACTCACTCCACCGGCGGTGGTGAATTCGCCGGCGGCGATGAGGTCGCCGTTGGGGAGCACGGCGATCGCCCTCACGAGGTTGTTCACGCCCGCGCCCAGGGGCGACCAGGCTGTTTCCTCCTCATTCCAGCGGGCGATTCTGTTGGCGCTCACTCCGCTGGCGGTGGTGAAAGTACCACCTGCGATCAGGTCGCCATTGGGCAACACTGCCAGTGAGCTGACGTCGCCGTTCATGCCCGTGCCCAATGGCGACCAAACGGTTCCGTTCCAGCGGGCGATCCTGTTCGCGCTCACGCCCCCCGCAGTGGTGAAAGAGCCTCCGGCAATCAGGTCACCATTGGGCAGCACTGCCAGTGAGATGACGTCGAAGTTCATGCCCGTACCCAAGGGCGACCAAGCGGTCCCGTTCCAGCGGGCGATCCTGTTCGCGCTCACACCCCCGGCGGTGGTGAAAGTACCACCTGCGATCAGGTCGCCATTGGGCAGCACGACCAACTGAATGACGCAGCCGTTTGTTCCCGAGCCCAAGGGCGTCCAGGTAGTTCCGTTCCACCTCGCGATGTTGTTTGCGTTTGCGCCACCCGCGCCGCTGAAGCAGCCACCGGCGACCAGATCGCCATTGGGACGCACGGCTAGGGCGTTGATGGTGGTACCATTGGTAATGCCTAGCGCCAGCGGCGCCCAAGCGGAGCCGGTCCAGCGAGCGATTCTGTTGACCGTCACGCCTCCAGCAGTCGTGAAGGTGCCCCCGACGACCAGCGTCGCGGGCTGCGGACCAGCACCGTCGGGGTCCCACATCGACGTGGCATAGACCGTGTTGTTGAGCTCCGGCGACCCTTCCCCCGGCAGCCATTGGCCGCCGCAGGGCTGGGCTTTCGCTGGCATCGCGCAGGTGAGGAGCAGCAGGATGCAGGCCGCGACGGATGAGAAGAGGGCTGCGGTGGACTGAGTTTTCATTAGGTTCCCCTTGATGCGATCTCCGGGGAGGAGCGTACCGATGCGAGTATGTGTTCGCAAGGGGTTTGGTGATAAAGACTCAGGATTAATGTGCACAGAGTTGGTGAAACATGATTCCTCGGCGGCGGGCGAGGGGGGGTGTAGATGGAGCAAGTCATTGCCCTTTGTGGAGTATTCCAACACATCCACTGGGTTGTTGGGTGCTCACGATGAGTGATGGTGCGTGACACCATCTGTGCGTGGCACTTCGGATTCCGTACTTGGGGGCTGCTGGGCAAGCGGAGTGTGCACCAACGCGGAGCACCGACAGTGGAGTGGGGGCGGCCCAAAGCGGTAAGGCACCCGGGGCTTGCGCCCTCGGGCTCGGACGGAGGGGATGGGAGGTGGGGGTTGGAAGGAGTGCCGGGGACCGGCACACCACCCGGAGGCGTCCGAGGCTGCCCGGGTGAGCGAACCGCAGGTCACACTCTCTGAGTTACGCCGTTATGAAGAAGGCCGCCGGCGTGTGCCGGCGGCCCTGGGGGATGGTTCTGCGTGAGGGGTGCTGCTGCGACTTACGAGTTGATCACGCGGCCTTCGCTTGCGAGGGCGGCCTCGTGGACGCTCTCGTGCATGGTGGGGTGGGCGTGGACGGTGCAGATGAGTTCTTCGGTCGTGGCTTCGAGGCGGCGGGCGAGGCTGAGCTCGGCGATGAGTTCGGTGGCCTGATCGCCCATGATGTGGGCGCCCAGGATCTCGCCACGGGGGAGGCCGCGGATGATCTTGGTGAAGCCGTCGGTGCTGCGCGTGGCGATGGCCTTGCCGAGTGCGCCGAAGCTGAAGGTGCCGGTGTCGTAGTCCTTGCCCTTGACCTTGCCGAGTTCCTTGAGGTGGCGCTCGGTGTAGCCGACGCTCGCGACCTGCGGGTGGCAGTAGGTGCAGCCGGGGATGACGGAGTAGTCGAGCGGGATGGGCTCGTGGAGCTTTTTGCCGTGCTCGGTCTTGCCATCGCGCCAGGCGATGCGCTCGACGCAGAGCATGCCTTCCTCGCTCGCGACGTGCGCGAGCCACGGCGGGCCGATGACATCGCCGATGGCGTAGATGCCGGGGAGGTTGGTCTTGTAGTCCACGGTCTCGTTGATCGTGCCCTTGCCCAGTCCATCCCAGCCCAAGGGGCGGAAGTCGGTCTTGATGTGTTCGCGCTCGATGGCGAGGCCCAGCGACGGATCAAAGAGGCCATCGAAGCGGCCCTTGACGCCGACGGCGAGGAGGACCTTGTCGGCCTCGAGCACTTCCTTCTTGCTCGCGTCTGGGGCCATCTTCCCATCGGCACCCTTGACCATCGGCGCGACCGTGACCTTGACGCCCGTCGCGGTCTTCTCGATGTTCATCACGCCCGTGCTGGTGCGCAGCTCCATGCCGTGCTTCCTGAAGACCTTCTCGATGGCGACGCAGACGTCGTCGTCCTCCACGGGCAGGATCCGCGGCATCATCTCAATCACCGTGACCTTGGTCCCGAAGGTGTGATAGAAGTAGCCAAACTCCATGCCGATGGCGCCGGCGCCGACCACGATCAGGCTCTTGGGGCGATCCTTGTTGAACATCGCCTCGCGGGCGCCCCAGATCTTGTCGCCATCAAACTTGGCAAAGGGCAGGTCGCGCGCGACGCTGCCGGTGGCGATGATGACGTGGGTCGCGGTGATCGTCTCGCGTGCTTTCGCGGCGGGCGTCACGGGCGAGTCCGTGCGCTCTTCCTGAACCTGCGCATCGAAGAGCTCAACGCGGCAGGGAGCGGCGCCAGCGCCGATGCCCTTGCGGGCCGAGACGATCTTCGCGCTGCCCACGATGTGCTCGACCTTGTTCTTGCGCATCAGGAACTCAACACCCTTGTTGAGCTTGCTCGCGACATCGCGCGAGCGGCCGATGGTCTTGGTCCAGTCGAAGGAGATCGCCCCATCGATCTTGAGGCCCCAGGCGTCCTTGTCCTGGAGCTTCTCAAAGAGCTCGGCGTTGGAGAGGAGGGCCTTGGAGGGGATGCAGCCCCAGTTGAGGCAGACGCCGCCGAGCTTGGCGCGTTCGACCACCGCCGTCTTATACCCCAGCTGGGCGGCACGGATCGCCGCCACATACCCGCCCGGACCCCCACCAATCACGACCACGTCGAAGTGCCGCTCTGCCACGCCGGGTTCCTTTCGCTAGACGATCCTGCTGAACAACCGTTCCTGAATGCCTCGGGCCAGTCCTAGGTGTGGCCGCGGGGCCAGTCGCCGGACCGGTTTTCGACTATAGGAACCGCGGCGGCGGATTCTTGTCCTGGCGTGTCATGGCGTGTCATGGCATGGTTCGCGCCGGTCGGGACGGGCCTCCAGAGGACGGCGGGGAGCTCGGGCAGCCCCAGACAGGGAGGGCTGATGGCCTGAAATCTTGACGGAACTCTGCCGGGTGGAAATCCCAAGGAGTGTCTGGGCCCGGGGTTATCGGGGGACCAGATCGTCCAGAATTGGGTTGGCAGTTCCGCTCCGATCTGGTAGGCTTAGCCTTGTGGCGGGAAGGCGCGGCTGTCGCGTCTCGATGTGGGTCCGACGTCGGTTCCGACGTTCGGACAATCGGTTCCGGGTGTGGCCAGCTTCTGGTCAGGTCTGTCTGCAGATTTCCAAACGGGAGTATCAGTGATGAATCAGTCCGTCTTCTCCGCGCGTTCGTTGGTTGCCATGGCCGCGGTCGTTGCTTCTGCGAGCGCGTCGCTCGCGCAGCCCGATGTGGTTCTCTCGGGCATCAACACCATCACCAACTACGGCCAGGTCGGCAACATCTACGCCTACGCCATCGGCTCCAACACCTGCAACAACGGCAATCAGAACTTCAACTGGACCAACAACGGCACGCCCGGCCTCGCGATGAACATGTATCGCCTCGTCGACGGCCGCCTGACGCAGGTGGGTCAGTCCTGGGTGAAAACGGCATGCTGCGCTGCCGTCGGCAGCGGCTGCGTCGGCACATGCAACGGTCAGGGCGGCACCGTTCTGGGTGCTGGCTGCCTCGACGTCTACTCCTCGGGCTGGAACGGTGGCCAGGGCCGCCTCGCGACCAAGAACGGCATCAATCCCTACACCCGCGCCTTCGGCAACGCCATCGGCGGCGGCACGACCAACGCGATCAATCGCCGCCTGCAGGTCCCCGCGTCGGAGCTCGTCGCCAACAGCGCCGCCAACCTCTACTTCGTTGAGGGCGTCTATGTCTGTACCGAGGAGACGCTCGCGACCTCGATGAACAACGCCTCGTACCGCCGCATCACGATGGCCACCGCCGCTGGCACCCCCACGCTGCAGGGCACCATCGCCCAGGGCATCCCCGCCATCCGCGCCTGGCGCGACCATGGCCTGGGTGTGGGCGTCGTTGACAACCGCGTCGCGGTCAACACGCTGGACATCCCCGCCGAGGGCCGCTTCTGGACCGCGTACAAGGTCACCGACCTTGGCAACGGCCAGTGGCTCTACGACTACGCGATCTTCAACCTCAACAGCCACGTCGCCGCCAACTCGCTGACGATCCCGATCCCCGCTGGCGTCAACGTCTCGGGCATGGGCTTCAAGGACGTCAACTACCACTCCGGCGACACCAGCGACAACACCGACTGGACGATGACGACCACCGGTGGCACGATGTCCTGGACCGGCCCCAACTTCGCCACCTCGCCCAACGGCAACTCGCTCCGCTGGGGCACGATGTACAACTTCTGGTTCACCGCCGATCAGCCCCCGGTTGCCGCTCAGGCCAACATGGGTCTCTTCCGCCCCCACTCCGTCCAGAGCATCAACTTCGCGGTGCAGGGCCCCGATGCTCCGTCCTCCCCCTGCGACTACGACTTCAACCGCGATGAGAACGTGGACCTCTCCGACGCTCAGAACATGGCGCAGGTCTTCGTCGGCACCCTCGCCCCCGGCGCGGGCTGGCTCGATGGTGACCTCAACGGCGACGAGAACGCCGACCTCACCGATGCCCAGATCCTCGCCCAGTTCGTCGTGACCGGGACCTGCGGCCTCTAAAGCAGGCTCGGACTCGCAAAGATTGACCTGCACGCCTTCCTTTCGCACCCCCCGCCTGTCATGCAGGCGTGGGGTGTTGTTTTTGCGCTCGCGTGGGTCTCAACGCCGATAGAAGTGCATTCCGTAAGTGCTGGCTCGCATGGAAGCGGGCTCCCATTTGTCGCTCGCGCCGTCCATGGAGGGACGCATCATGCATCCGCGTCTGTTCGCGTTCGCTTCTTCGTCCGCACTGGCCATGGCGTGCGCGGCTCAATCGCACTTTGAACAAGTACCCGAGGTGTACACACAGAGCCCGGGGGTCTTCCGGGAACTGCTCATGCGCGCCCGCTGCTCGACCGTCAACGCCATCATGCTTGGCGACTCCCAGGAGACCAGCCCCGGCGGCCGGGGACTGATCTACATTCCGCGCCTGCAGGCCGAGTTTTGGAACCACTACGGGAACGCGCCCGCCACAGCGTGGATCCCGATGGGCAGGTCGACGGGCGGGGTACCTCCGGCAGACTGGCTCGTTCGCACTTCCATCGCGGCCCCGGGTGTCTCGGCATCAAGGCTGCCGTTTGCGTTTCTTCCTCCGGATGCAAACGCCATCACCACTTCCACGACACTCGGCAACAATGCCAACAACAACCAGCGATACGGCAACCTGGTCGGACTTCAGCACGACTGCGCAAACGTCGATGCGGGTGCTGGTCTCGCCGGACTGGCCGAGTACTTCACACGCTCGAACCAGATCGCGCTCGACATCATGGCTGCGACCAACGCCTCCTCGGGCGAAGTGCGAATCCGCGTGACTCCTGCGCCCACCTCCACGCCAAACTACTTTGTTCCCACTATCGCGACTTATACAACAACGATGCAGTTGGAGCAGGCTGGGGAGCCCGAACTTCGGACCGAGCGCGTCGGACCGTTCACCACATGGAACGCAGCGGGCTATCTGCAGGTTGAGATTTCTGGCAGCGACCCATCGAAGCTGACGGACGTTGTCGCGGCTCGATTTGTCGATCTTGCAGACCCCCGCGGCTGGAGCATCACGAGCCTCTCGGCTGGCGGCTACAGAGCCACGACTGTGCTCGCCAACCACTCCGCCTCTGGTCCGTATCTCGCGATGCTCGATCCTGATGTTGCGATCCTTACCTACGGAGCGAACGAGTCCGGCAACAGCGTGACGCCCGCACAGTACCGCGCAGGAATCGAGTCGCTCATCGCCTTCGTCCGTGCGAGCACGCGCGCGGATCTGCCGATCGTCCTGATCGCCGATCCGTACCGAGCGGGAATCCCCAGCCCGATGGCGGACAATCTCGACCGCTACCCCGGCGCGTGCTACGAGATCGCCCAGTCCGATCCCCTCGTGCTCGCGCTCAACTCGCGCCGCGTGCTGGATGCGCAGGGCTGGAACGCCGCGGGCTTCGCCACGTTCCTCTCCGACGGCGTTCACTACACACCCGCCGGCGCCATCGCCAAGGCCGCGGCGGACGCGAGCCTCCTCTTCTCGCTCGACGCGCCGATCGTCGACTGCAACAACAACGGCTCGCCCGACTGGTGCGACATCAGTTCCGGCAGGAGCAACGATGCCAACGGCGACGGCATCCCGGATGAGTGCGCCTGCGACCTTGACTTCAACCGCGACGAGAACCAGGACCTCCTCGACGCGCAGCAGCTCGCGCAGGTCGTCGTCGGCCTCCTCTCACCCGAGCCCACATGGCTCGAGGGTGACATCAACCGCGACGAGAACGTCGACCTCGCGGATGCCCAGCTGCTGGCACGCGTGGTGATCGGGATTGATGTGTGCCCGTAGTGCGGCAATGTGACAGGTCAACGTGACAGGTCAACGTGACATGTCAACGTGACATGTCAACGTGCCACGATCATCCGGCCCTGCGGATGATCGTGGTCTGCGTGACCACCATGGTCGTGGCAAAGGGTGCCGGGGACCGACACACCCAGGGCAATCGCATGGTTCCAACCTCGATGCATAACGCTCGCTTTCACGCCGAAGACTTCGTCTCTTCACGCCGAAGGCGTGCTCGTCAATAGCCGGTCGGTGGAGGAGCGCAGCGACGACACCACCGTTTCACGGCGAACTCACGGTGCGACTCTGAAAGAGTCGTCGTGGGCCTGAAAGCAGCGGGCGCTACGACAACTCCTTCGGAGTTGCGTGATCTCAGAGCGTCATGTCCGAGGGTGTCGTCACTCGCTCCGCTCGCTTCCTCCACCGCCCGGTGACGAACGTGCAGTCCTTCGGACTGAAGACAGACGCGTTCTCTCAGGAACGCCATGTGAGACCATGCAATTGCCCTGCCGGCACACCAACCCGACTACGTTTCCTCTGGCGGAGCAGCGATCAGTCCGGTCCCGTGCACGCGAAAGATGGCCACTCGAAGGCCCGAGGGATCAATCATGCAAGGACGCATCACGCTCGATACTTCCATCACGATCATGCCGCGCCCCGCATCGCTCGCCGCGGGTCTCGCCTCCGCACTGCTGCTGATCCTCGCGCTCTGCACGACCGCTCCCGCGCGGGCCCAGTGCCCGCCCGCCTGGGCGCCCTTCGACCCCGCCGCCGCGACCGTGCCCGGCGTTGATGGCGTCGTGAATGTGACGCACCTCTGGGATCTCGACGGCCCCGGCCCGCTCACGCCGCGCCTCGTGATCGGCGGCCTCTTCACCGTCGCCGGTAGCGTGTCCACCTCAAATATCGCAATCTATGACCCATTCACAGGCCGCTGGTCCACGCTCGGCAGCGGCGTGAACGGCGAGGTCAACGCCGTGACGACGCTGCCCAGCGGCGACCTCATCGTCGGCGGCCTCTTCACCACCGCCGGCGGCCTCACAGTCAACCGAATCGCGAGCTGGAGCGGCGTGACGCAAGCGTGGACCGCGCTCGGCACAGGCACGAATGGCGATGTCTTCGCGCTTTCGGTCCTTCCCGGTGGCGACCTCGTCGCCGCTGGACTCTTCACCACCGCAGGCGGCGTCGCCGCGAGCAACATCGCGCGATGGAACGGCTCTGCCTGGCTGGCGCTCGGCGCTGGAACCAGCGGCATCGTCCGCACGCTCGCGGTGCGCCCAAGCGGCGAGCTCGTCGCAGGCGGCTTCTTCGCTTCAGCGGGCGGCACCACCGTCAACAACATCGCGCAATGGAGCGGCACAGCGTGGGCCGCGCTCGGCTCGGGCGTCAACAGCACCGTCATCGCGATCGCGGTCCTGCCCAGTGGTGACGTCGTCGCCGGTGGCCAGTTCACGACCGTCAGCGGCGCACCCATCAACAGAGTCGCTCGATGGAACGGCACAACCTGGTTCAGTCTCGGCACCGGCGTCGATGGCGCACTCAACGCACTCACAACCACTCCCAGCGGCGACCTGATCGCGGGCGGCTTCTTCACGACCGCCGGAGGCGTCACCGTCAACCGAATCGCGCGCTGGAACGGCACAGTCTGGGCCGCGCTCGGCGCTGGAACCAACGGCCGCGTCCGCGCCGTTGCGGCCCTGCCCAACGGCGACATCATCGCCGGAGGCTCCTTCGTCACCGCTGGCACCGTCACGGTCAACAGGCTCGCGCGTTGGAGCGGGACCTCGTGGTCGCTGCTGGGCGTCGGGATGGATGGCATCGTCAACGCACTCACGACCTTGCCCAGCGGCCACCTCTTCGCCGCGGGCGAGTTCACGACCGCCGGCGGCGTGCCCGCCGCCAGGATCGCGCGATGGAACGGTATTGACTGGACAGCTCTTGGCGCAGGGCTTGATGGCGAGGTCCACGCCCTCGCCGCGCTCCCCAGCGGCGAAGTCATCGCGGGCGGCGATTTCACAACGGCCGGCGGCGTCGCCGCAAACTCCATCGCGCGCTGGGACGGCGCGGCCTGGACTCCGCTCGCAAGCGGGATCGACGGCCGCGTCCTTGCGATCGCGATCCTTCCGAGCGGTGATGTCGTCGCGGGTGGTGAGTTCACCACTGCCGGCGGCGTGACCGTCAACAACATCGCGCGCTGGGACGGCGCGACATGGAGCGCACTCGGCACGGGCGTGAGTGGTGATGCACTCACACGTGTCGCCGCGCTCGCAGCGCTCCCGAATGGTGAGCTGATTGCAGGTGGCACCTTCACCAGCGCAGGCGGCGTGCCCACAAGCTCGATCGCACGCTGGGATGGTGCCTCATGGACCGCGCTCGGCGCGGGCCTCAACAACCTCGTCCGCTCCATCGCGGTCCTTCCGAGTGGCGACATCATCGCGGGCGGCGACTTCACGGCCTCGGGCAGCACGACCGTGAACAGGATCGCGCGCTGGAACGACGTGACCCAAGTGTGGTCGCCGCTCGGCACGGGCATGGATGGCAACGTGCGCGCTCTTACGGTCGGCATTGATGGTGTTCTCTTCGCGGGCGGCGACTTCACCCAGTCGGGCGGCACCGCCGCGAGCAGGGTCGCGCGATGGAGCGGCGAGACCTGGTTCGCCATCGGCACAGGCATGAGCGGCGTCGCACCCGCGCCGATCGTCTCGGCCCTCGCGACGCTTCCGGGTGGCGACATCATCGCCAGCGGCAACTTCACCAACTCCGGCGCGATCCTCGCACCCTCCATCGCACGGTACTACTTCGGCGCTCCGGCTCCGATCCTGAGCCTCCAGCCCGCACCCCTGACAGTCTGCCCCGAGGCTGCAGCGACATTCTCCGTCGCGGCTTCTGGCACCGGAACCCTTACCTACCGCTGGCGAAAGAACAGCGTCCTGATCAACACCACCACCAACCCCAGCGCCGCGACACCAACGCTCGAGCTCGCGAACCTTCAGCCAGCCGACTCGGGTCCCTACGACTGCATCATCGGCAGCGCCTGCGGCAGCACCACCAGCGCCGCCGCGCAGCTCACCGTCCTCACCACCAGCCAGCTGCCCTGCATCCCCTGCGACTACGACTTCAACCAGGATGAGAACACCGACCTCTTCGATGTGCAGCAGATGGCCCAGGTCTTCGTCGGGCTCCTGACGCGCGAGCCACACTGGCTCGAAGGCGACGTGAACGGCGACGAGAATGCCGACCTCGCGGATGCACAGCAGCTCGCAACCTACATCGTCACGGGCGTCTGTGGCGTGTGACCGGGAGTGGCCGGGGGTGAAAGTGGTGATTGGCATGTGCCACGATCATCCAGCTCTGCGGATGATCGTGGTCGGCGTGCCGCCGCCCACTCGATCGTCCGAGAACTCCGTCTCACGCATTCTCCGTTCTTCTCTTTCGATTCCGGGCGTGGGTGGTAATCTTGTGCGGCAACCCTGAGGAGATTCGCCCATGCGTACCCGCGCCCGTCTTGCCACTTCTGCACTCTCGCTCGCGCTGCTCGCGGGCTCGGCCCTGGCCCAGCCCGTTCTGATCACGGCCCCCACCACCGTCGGCCCGACCGACACGACCATCGGCGGCGTCCCGCTCGCGACCGCCGACATCACGGTCCGTGGCACGACGCTCACGATGAACGGTCGCTTCACGATCGGCTCCCTCACCATCGAGCGCAGCCCCGGCAACGCCCCGGGCATCCTGACGCACGCCGCCAACACCTCCTTCGATTACTCGGGCGGCGCAGGGACCGACATCGTCTCGGGCCTTGATCTCACGTCGATCGGACCCGTTCTCATCGAGGGTGCCTCGGGCGCGCTGGTTGAGAGCCGCATCGATGTCGTGGGCCGCGGCTTCCCCGGCCGGCAGGGACCCGGCACCGCAAGCTACGTCGGTGGCGGCGCTGGCAGTGGCGCTGGCCACGGCGGCGCGGGCTCGGATGGCAGCAGCTTCCTCGGTGGCGGCTGCTATGGCGACCCGCTCGCGCCCAGCACCTTCGGCTCGGGCGGCGCGGGCTCGTGCTGCTCAACGCCCGGTGCCGGTGGTGGCCGCGTGCGCCTCGTCTCCGGAGCGTCCATCGCGATCAACGGGCGCATCTCTGCCGATGCTTCTCCCATCGGTTCGGGCAACAACGTTGGTGGCGGCTCGGGCGGCAGCGTCTTCATCAGTGCGCCGGACATCTCCGGCGCGGGGTCTGTCTCTGCCAGTGGCACCAGGGGTCCGGACGCCGCGTGGGGGTCCGGCGGAGGCGGACGCATCGCGATGGCCTTCACTGCCAGCACGCTGCCGATCGCGAACATCACGGCCTTCGGCGGCTCGGCGATCTCGCCGCGCCTTGCGGGCGGCGCGGGCACCATCGTGCAACTCCCCGCGGCCCAGCCCGCCAGCCTCATCATCGACAACAACGGCCAGATCGGCGAGACTACCGAATTCACCGGCGATCTCACGCTGCCCGGCGCGATCATCCGCAACGGCGCGCTCGTCGGACCCGCGCCCGCCGATGACACGCTCGTCCTCCGATTCCAGAGCAGCGTCATCGTCGGTCCCGGCTCGGGCTTCAACGCCGACGCACGCGGCTTCCCCGGACGCACAGGGCCCGGCACCTCAAGCTACGTCGGCGGTGGCGGCGGCGCAGGTGCAGCCCACGGCGGCGCGGGCTCCGACGGCAACAATGCGTCCGGCGGCGATACATACGGCTCCTTCACGCAGCCGCTCACCATGGGCTCGGGCTCGACTGGCAACTGCTGCTCGACCGCTGGCGCAGGTGGCGGCAAGCTCCGCATCATCATCACCGGCTCCCTGCTCAACGACGGCCGCTTCTCCGCCGATGCGCAAGTGGCTGCGGCCAGCAACAACGTCGGTGGCGGCGCGGGCGGATCCATCTGGGTGACCTGCACGCAGCTGAGCGGCACCGGAATCTTCCGCGCCCGTGGTGCCAGCGGCATCGACGCCGCGTGGGGCTCAGGCGGCGGCGGACGCATCAGCATCGAGCACACCACCTCGACACTCCCGGTTGAGAACTACGACGCCTCCGGCGGCCCCGGTGGCCGCCTCGCGGGCGGCGCTGGCACGGTCTATCTCCAGCCCAGCGCTGGCCAGCCCACCCTCATCATCGACAACAAGTCCGCCACCATCGGCGAGGCCACGGAGATGAGCGGCCCCGTCGCCATCAGCGGCAATCTCATCATCAACAACGGTGGCTATCTCGCCCCCAAGCAGAACGATCCGACACTCAGCCTCAACGTCACAGGTGATGTCACCATCGGCACGCTCGGCAAGGCTGGCGCCGAGGCACGCGGCTTCCCGCAGCGCCAGGGACCCGGCACCTCAAGCTACGTCGGTGGTGGAGGCGGCGCAGGCGCTGGCCACGCCGGCGCTGGCTCCAACGGCTCGAGCACCGCGGGCGGCGGCACCTACGGCGACCTTTTCAACCCGACCATGATGGGTTCCGGCGGCTCCTCAAACTGTTGCTCAACCGCCGGCGCTGGTGGCGGCGTCTTCCGATTGATCTGCAACAGCCTCACCATCGATGGCATCCTCTCCACCGACGCGCAGGCTCCGCAGACTGGCGTCCAGACCGGCGGCGGCGCGGGCGGCTCGATCTATGTTGACAGCGCCACCTTCGTTCGAGGCTCGGGCATCGTCACATCGCGCGGCGCCAGCGGCATCGACGGCGCCTGGGGCTCCGGCGGCGGTGGACGCATCGCCCTCTACTTCGCCTCCGCTGATCCGACCTTCTTCCCCGCCATCGACGCCAGTGGCGGACCGCTCGGCCGCCAGCCCGGCGGCGCGGGCACCATCTTCCTCAAGCCCGATGCGCAGCGCGGCACCATCACCATCGACAACGCATCGCTCATCAATGCTGAGTACACAGAAGTCACCGGCATCCTCGACTGGGACGCCAACCTGATCGTCAGTAGCGGCGCCTCACTCGGTCCCGTCCAGAACGATCCCTCAGTGGTCTTCAACATCGCCGGCAGCGTCCTCATCGACGCGGGTGGCAACCTCGGTGCCGATGCCCGCGGCCATCCGCGCGGCGCCGGACCCGGCTCCTTCGCCTACCTCGGCGGTGGCGGCGGGCCCGGCGGCAGTCACGGCGGACGTGGCGGCGACGGCAGCGGCGCACTCGCCCTTGCACCAGTCGGCGATCCCGGAAACCCCGTCGACATGGGCTCTGGCGGCGCTGGAAACTGCTGCAGTGACGCTGGAGACGGCGGCGGTCTCATCAGGCTCTTCGCGGAAGGACCCCTCACCATCAACGGCCTCATCTCCGCCAACGGTGAGTCGGGTGCGCCCGGCAACGGCGGCGGCGGCGCCGGTGGCGCCATCTTCATCAAAGCCCCTTCAGTCACAGGCTCGGGCTTCATCCGCGCCAACGGCGGCACCGGTCTCGATACCGCCTGGGGTGGCGGCGGCGGTGGACGCATCGCCCTTTACACCTGCGATCTCACGCTCCCACTCACCAGCATCCTTGCCCTGGGCGCACCAAGCACCAACCCCCTCCGCGCGGGCGATGATGGCACGGTCGTGTTTGGTTCCTCCACCATCACCATCCAGCAGCAGCCGCCAACGCGCCTCCGCTCCGTCGCCACCGTCGAGCTCGAAGTCGTCGCAACAACATCGCAGCCCGGAGGCCTCGGCTATCAGTGGCGCAAGCGCCTCTTGAGCGGCGCGTACGAGCCCCTCACCGACGGCGGCGCATATTCCGGCACGCAGACCAGCACCCTCACCATCACCAACGCCGGCTGCGACGAGGCCGGCTTCTACGACTGCCTCATCACCGACTCCTGCGGCAGCTTCCCAACCAGCGCCACGCAACTCACCCTCCCACCCGAGTACGACTACAACCAGGACGAGAACGTCGATCTGCTCGACGCGCAGCAGATGGCCCAGGTCTTCGTCGGCCTGCTTACACCCGAGCCAAACTGGCTCGACGGCGACCTCAACGGCGATGAGAACGCCGACCTCACCGATGCGCAGCAGCTCGCGGTGTATGTCGTCACCGGCACGTGCCCCTTCTGAGAAGGGCCACGCACGCGCGAGTGATCGCGATCATCGCGGCACCGGCGCCGAATCCAGGCGACCAGCCGCCCCGCGCATCGTGGTGAAGCCGCGCTCCCAGCGAAGGCGGCATCCAGTCGCATGTTCACCGATGCGCGCAGATCCATACGAGAGTGCAAGCAATCTGGCCAGCATCACGAGATCGTCAGCGTCGGCCGCACCTGACCGCCCTTCATCGCCGCCAGCGCCACCTGACCCTCCAGGTTCCGGACCAGCTCCTCAAAGCTCTTTGACAACTCCACGCCCGCGCGGTCCTTCCCCGTGAAGTTCGATGTCGGGTCCCCCGAATCGCTGTTGACGCGCAGGCTGGTCGTGATCGGCACGCTCCCCAGGAACGGAACATTGAGCCGCTGCGCCATCGTCTGCGCGCCGCCGCGGCCAAACAGGTCGTACACCTTCCCCGTGTCCGCCGGACCATCGCCCACGAAGTAGCTCATGTTCTCCACCACGCCCAGCACCTCAATGCCAAGCTGCTGGAACATCTTCGCCGCACGCACCGCATCATCCTGCGCCACCTTCTGCGGCGTGCAGACCACCACTGCGCCCGTGAGCTGGAGGAGCTGCGCCATCGTGAGCGAGACATCACCCGTCCCCGGCGGCAGATCGATGATCAGATAATCAAGCTCACCCCACTGCGTCTGCTCCGTCAGCTGCTTGAACGCCCCGTGCGCCATCGGCCCGCGCCAGATCAGCGGCCGGTCCGCATCCACCAGCTTCCCGATCGTCATGCACTTGATCCCGTGCACGTTGAAGGGCTGCAAACGCCCATCCAGCACCATTGCATCAAGGCCAGACAGGTTCAGCATCGTCGGCATGCTCGGCCCATAGATGTCGCCATCCAGCAGACCCACCGCCAGCCCCTTCCGCGCCAACCCCACCGCCAGGTTCAGCGCAATCGTGCTCTTCCCAACGCCCCCCTTGCCCGCGCCCACCGCCACCACATACTTCACACCCGGCAGCACCGGCGCGCCACCCTGAGGAGTCGGCTGCCGCTCCGGACCAGCCTTGAGGCCACCAATCGGCACGTGCCCTGCGCCTTGGCCGTTGGGTGGTGTGCCGGTCCCCGGCACGCCTTTGCCTTCTGCCTTGGGTGGTGTGCCGGTCCCCGGCACCTTCCCATCTCCCACCGCGTTCATCCCCCCCCACCGCTTCGAGTGCACGATGCTCCCAAGGTCGTTCACAAACTCCACGATGAACGAATCAAGCCGCCCGCCCGGCGCCAGCCCCAGCGCCACGCCCCGGGCCGCCTCCGCCACGGCGTCCATCTGTGCCGCGGCGGTGCCGCCCGGCAGCTGCAGCTTCACCGCCGCGTACGTATCGCACGCGCTCGCCCACAGCACCCGCCCCGCAGGCCCCAGCGCGGCCCCGTCCGGCCCCGCCAGCTGCCCGAGCCCGTCGATCAACGCCTGCTTCGTGAGTGAAGGTGCCGACATTACGAAGTTCCCTTCCCCTCCGGACCGCCGCAGCGCGGCGTCCATCCATTTCCCAAACCACACCCAACGCACATCCCTCACCCTCGCACTGTAGAGTGGCCAGACCCACCCAAAGGGACGACAATCCAAGCGGAAACCCCCGCGATCCGCCGATCAACATGGACGCGCCCCCCACTGGGCCGAGCCAAGTCCCACAGGGCCAAGAAAAGTCCCACTGGGGCAAGGATCGTACGTTCTCCTACGGAGTTCTCCCCTCATGCCCGCGCATCCATCCGCAGCACCATCCGCCTCCAACACTGGCTCCACCCCCCGCGAGCCCGGCCCGGCCTTCGCGCGCCTCGCCTCCTCGTACAACTTCCGTTACCAGGGCTCGCGCTCCGCCATCTTCACCGACCTCGTCATCGAAGAGTGCGCCCGCGTCCCGCGCCCCAGCCGCGTCCTGGACATCGGCTGCGGCAAGGGCATCGAGCTCGATCTCGATCTCACCCGCCGCATCGCCAAGGCGTGCGATGAGCTCCACGGCATCGAGCCCGACACCGGCATCAAGCCGCCCGAGGGCGTCTTCACCACCTACGAGCACGCGCTGATGGAGACCAGCACCGTCGCGCCGAACTCCATCGATGTTGCGTACTCGTTCATGGTGATGGAGCACGTGCAGGATCCCGCCGCGTACATGAAGGCCGTCCATCGCGCGCTCAAGCCCGGCGGCTCATACCTCTTCATGACCATCAACGCGCGCCACTACTTCGCCATGCTCGCCGGCACCGCGCGCTCGATGCGCCTGGATGAGATGGCCCTCCGCCTCATCCGCGGCAAGGCCGAGGTCGAAAGCTACCACTACCCAACCGCCTACAAGGTCAACAGCCCCCGCACCATCGGCCAAGTCGCGCGCGAGCTCGGCTTCGAAGAACCCTCCTACGCGTTCATGGAGCAGCACGGCCCAACGCCCTACTTCCGAGGCCCGCTCAAGCCCATCCTCTGGGCGATGAACGCCAAGCGCGCCGCCATCAAGCAACCCAGCGCACTGCTCGAGCTGGTCTGCCGAGTCCGCAAGCCAGCGTGACGCTCGGGTGCACCAGCCACTCCGTGGCTGGCTTCTTCCCGTCCCCCACCAGTCCCCAATCCCCAGTCCCTCCCCCCTCCCCACTCACCTGAACGGCACATCGAGCGAGAACGAGAAGAGCCGCTCCTCGTCCGTGTCTTCCTTCATCAGCGGGATACCAAAGTCCACCGCCAGCGGCACCGGGCTCAGCTGCTCCACGAAGATGCGGAAGCCCATGCCCACCGACACGCGGTACTTGTCGAACGCGATCTCGGTGTCCACCGTGCCCGTATCGAGGAACGCCACCACCGACACAAGCTCGGTGAAGACCGGCTGCCGCACTTCCGCACCGGCGAAGAAGCTGAACGTGCCGCCGACGGGATCGTCCGTGATGTTGCCGTTGCGATCGATGCCCACCGGCGAGACCGCGCGGAAGTCAAAGCCGCGGAAGTTCTGGCCACCCTGGTAGAGGCGCTCGAAGAAGGGAACGTCCTCGGAATCCTGCGGGATCAGCCCCGCGCGCGTCGTGAGCTGCAGCGTCGTCTTGCGTCCCAGCACATCCTCCGCGAGCCGCACGTACTGCGAGTAGCTCGCCTCGATCTTGGAGAAGGTATAGTCGCCGGTGAACTGCTCGACATCGATCACGGTCCTCGAGCCGCGGCTCGGGAATGCCTGATCATCGATGGTCGCGCGAGAGAGTCGCACGCCGACGTTGTAGAGCAGCGTGTCGTCCTCGAAGTCAAAGAACTCTGCCGGCGCATCATCATCGATGTCGCTGAGGCTGATCTGCTGCACGCCGAACGGAACATCGAACGTCCATCGCGAGCCGAGCGTCGTGCCCAGCGATCCGCGCGCGCCGATGCGCTGCTCGTCGTACGCGCTATACACACGCTTGCGGTACTCGATCGTGCCCGAGCCCGAGATGTCCGTGTCGCCTAGCGCACGGTCCGAGAGGCTCAGCGCGTAGACCTGGCTCCGGTCACCGGGGATCAGCTGCAGCGTGAGCGTCTGCGCCCCGCCTCGGAAAGCATCGCCCGTGAAGAGCTCGCCGAAGGTGTCGGGCGTGTCGGTGACGTCGAAGTTTCGCTGCGTGATCGAGATCGACGCGAAGAAGCCCGAGTCTGAGCCCGCACCGCCGCCGATGTTGAAAGAGCCCGTGTTGGTCTCCTCAACCTCAACCAGCACGTCGCGATATCCCGGATTGGCCGGATCCTCGGGCTGGATCGTGACCTTCGGACCCGGGTTGTCGCCGCTGGGGGGCGCGAAGAGGTTCGCGCGCCGAAGGCGCCGCTCGGTCTCGGCGATCTCCGTCGTGTCCAGCGGCCGATCGGGCTGGATCGTGACCAGCCGCCTCACCACATCATCACGCGTGTGATCGTTGCCGCGGATCGTGACCAGACCCGTCTTGAACTGGCGACCCTGCGAGATTCCAAGCAGCAGATCAACGACCGGCCCATCCTCGCGCCGCAACTCGCGCCGCGTCACGCGCGCATCGACAAAGCCAAGCACGCCATACGCGTCCTTGATGGCCTTCTCGCTGGCGCGCAGCTCCGCATCGCCATACGTCGCGCCCGGCTTCACGGTCATGAGGCCCATGATCTGCGCCGTTGAGAAGACGGGGCCGCCGTCACCCTCATCGGTGATGACGACGCGCACATCGCCCAGCGTGTACGGCCGCCCCTCATCGATCACGAACGTGACGATCGCCTCCTTGCCGTTGGGGCTCGGAGTCAGGACATACTCAACGCGCACGTCGAGAAAACCCCGGTCGCGATAGAACTGCGCCACGCGTCCCACATCGCCCGCGATCAGGTCAAGGTCCACCGGGCCCGTCTCAAGGAACCACGCCTCGCGCGTCTCGACCTCGCCCTCAAGCTGGCTCGACTTGATCGACGCGTTCCCCTCGAACCGGATGTCCTTGACGCGCGTGCGCTCACCCTCGCGGATCTTGAACAGCACAATGCCGTCGCGGTCCATCTCTTCCTGATCGATCGTCACCAGCGCGTTGAAGTACCCCTTCTCGCGATACCGCGCCTCGATGCGCCTTGCCGCGCGCTCGACCTGCTGCGGATCCACCGGCGTGCCCGTCAGCACGTCGATCTCGCGCGCCAGCTCCTGGTCCGACAGCAGCGTGTTGCCCACGACCTGCACGTCCGACACCAGCGGCTGCAAACGCACCAGATATCGCAGCTCAATCGTGCCATCACCAAGATTCTGCACCTGGCTCTCGACCTGCTGGAATCGGCCCAGCCGGTTGAGGCGTGAGATGTCAGCCGATGCGAGCTCCGCCGAGAAGGGCATCCCCTCCGTCAGGCGAAGCTGATTCCGCGCGAGCGTCTCGACTGCGGCATCAAGCGTCGGCACTGGCACGACCGGTGCCCCTTCCGGACGCGGTGCCGACACCACCACGAAGACGATGCGCCGGATCGGCCGCCCCTCCGCCGCGTCCAGCTGTGGGTTCATCCCCACCGCCGGCGGCAGCGTCTGCGCAAGAACCGGCGCACCCACGGCTCCCGCCGCAAACATCAAGGCAGCCGTGATGATTCGTTGAGTCGACCCGCGCATGCGCCGTGATTGCCCTTTGCTTGCTCTCTACCCACCCAACCCGTCACACAGGATCGCCATCCTACCCAACAACCGGGCCCCACGCGCAAGCGTGGGGGACCGCTTCCTACCAACCACCTTCCAACCCCCCATCCCCAATCAGGCCAATTCGCCTCAGTTCACGCCGTCGCCACCTCATACCCAACAATCTCCAGCCCGAAATGCTCCACACCCGGCAACTGGCGGCGTGAATTGCTGATCAGCCGCAGCTTCGACAGCCCCAGCGCCCGCAGGATCTGACAACCCACGCCATACTCGCGCAGGGGCATCACCGCCGCCGCGAGGTTCGGATCGTCCACCGATCCGCGCCTGCCACGCGGTGCCTGCAGCAGTGATTCGAGATCCGCGAGCCCCAGTTCCTCGCCCACACTTCCCCCACCCCCAGCACCGCCGCCACTCGTCCTGAGATAGACGATGGCCCCGCGCCCCTCGCGCTGGATCATCCGCATCGACTGCCGCAGCGTCTGGCCGCTGGGCGTGCCGTCGCTGCCGCTGGAGAGATCGCCGAAGACATCGCCAAGCAGGTGCCGCCGATGCATGCGCACCAGCGTCGGTGCCTCGATCGGCGCCAGGCCCGCGCCGACATCTCCAACGGTGAGCACCAGGTGCGGCAGCGGATCCACCACACTCTGGAAGAGATGCGCCCTGAACTCACCCTCGGGCGTGCGCAGCGGGTGGCCACCCTGCGGGCTCAGTCGCGTGATCAGGCTCTCGCGCGAGAGGCGGTGCTGGATGATCTGCGCGACCGAGCACATCAGAATCGAGTGCTGCTTGCAGAAGGTGATGAGGTCCGGCACGCGCGCCATCTCACCATCCTCGCGCATGATCTCGATGATGCACGCCGCGGGGTAGAGGCCAGCAAGCCGGCACAGGTCAACCGAGCCCTCCGTCTGCCCGTTGCGCACCAGCACGCCGCCATCGCGCGAGCGCAGCGGGTTGATGTGCCCGGGCCGCACGAAGTCATCGGCCGTGTAGCGCGGGTCAACGGCCATCTGGATGCAGCGTGCACGCTCCTTTGCCGAGACGCCCGTCGTGCCGCCGTGCTTGGGATGCAGGTCGATCGAGACCGTGAAGGCGGTGCCGCGCGTCGTTGTGTTCACCGACGACTGCGGATGCAGCGCGAGCCGGTCGCAGTCCTGCTCGGTCAAGGAGAGGCAGAGGTAGCCGAGGGCATGACGCAGCATGAACGTCACGGCCTCGGGCGTTGCGAACTGCGCGGGCAGGACGAGGTCCCCCTCGTTCTCGCGATCCTCATCGTCGGTCAGGATCACCATGCGCCCGGCGCGCAGCTCGTCGAGGATCTCGGGGATGGTGGAAAACGGAGTCGAAGGAACGGGCATCGGCGATGGTAGTGCCTGGCGGCCCGCCGGGATCGGTGCGACCCGGCCAGGAGCCGCGAGGCCCGATTTCCAACTACACTTGACCATGACTTCCGCTCCCCAAGCGTCCGGCGCTGTGGCCAAAGTTCCGACCCGTCCGCGCGCCTTCCAGCGCTGCGTCAATGCCGCGTGCCGCGCCGAGTATCCGGTGGACCAGGTGCTGATCTCGTGCCCCGCGTGCCACGAGCTGCTGGATGTCGCGTACGAGTGGCCTCGCGCGTCGATCCCGACGTTTGAGCTGTTTGACCAGCGTTCGCTGACGCGCGGCACGCGCCACGCGGCGGGGAGCATGCACGCGACGGACTCCGCGCTCGACTTCAGCGGCGTGTGGCGCTTCCGCGATCTCTTCCCGTTCTTCCGCGACCCGCACCAGATCGTCACGATCGGCGAGGGGCGCACCAACCTGCAGCATGCCGAGCCGCTGGGCCGCAAGATCGGGCTCGACACGGCCTCCGGCGGCGGGCTGTACCTGCAGTACGAGGGGTTCAATCCCAGCGGCAGCTTCAAGGACAACGGCATGAGCGCGGGCTTCACGCACGCGCGCATGGTCGGGGCGCGGCGCGTGGCGTGCGCGAGCACGGGCAACACGAGCGCGAGCCTCGCGGTGTACGCGAGCCTCGCGGGGGTGCAGGCGTACGTCTTCATCGGCGATGGACGCATCGCCTTCGGCAAGCTGAGCCAGGCGCTCGAGTACGGCGCGATCACGCTGCAGGTGGCTGGCGACTTTGATGCGTGCCTCGCGCGCGTGCGCGAGATCGCAGAGACCATGCCGCAGGCGGGCGTGTACCTCATGAACTCCGTCAACCCCTTCCGGCTGGAGGGGCAGAAGTCGATCATGCTGCGCGTGCTGGAAGGGCTCGACTGGCAGGTGCCGGACTGGATCGTCGTGCCGGGCGGGAATCTTGGCAACTGCTCGGCGTTTGCGAAGGCGTTCCTTGAGCTGCGTGCGCTGGGGCTCATCGACAAGATGCCGCGGCTGGCGGTGATCCAGGCGAAGGGCTCGCGCACGCTGGACAGGATCGTGAACGAGCTTGGCGTCACGTGGACGCCGCGGCATGAGCCGGCATCGCTGCGGACGAGCGGTGCCGTGGTCGCGCCGGACTTGTCGGGGACGTACGACATGGCCCGCGTGAAGGCCGAGTACGCACGCATGGACGCGGCGAACGAACGCGCAAAGACCATCGCGACCGCGATCGAGATCAACCGGCCCGTGAACCTCTCGAAGGCGCTCCGCGCGCTGCACGCGATGAATGGCGTCGTTCGAAGCGTCGATGACCACTGCATCATCGAGCACAAGGCGCTGGTGGGGCGCATGGGCTTTGGCTGTGAGCCCGCTTCCGCGGCGTCGGTCGCCGGCGCGCGCGTGCTCATCAAGGAGGGCGTCATCAAGCCGCACGAGACGGTCGCGTGCATCCTGACCGGGCACGTGCTGAAGGATCCTGACTGCACGGTCGAGTACCACACGGGCGCGTCGAGCAAGGCGGCCAAGAGCGTGCGCGTGCCGGGCCAGCCGCGAGCGGATGTGCACATTCCGCTTGGGTGCCTTGCGAACCGGCCGATCCCGGTCGTTGATGATCTGCACGCGATCCTGCGGGCGATGGGTGTTGATGCGGGGTGAAGAGGCAGTGGAGAGATGTAGAGAGCGGAGAGAAGAGGTAAGAAGAGAAGACACCCGCCACGGAGTGGCGGGCCACCCGAGTCACTGATCACAGTTCGCACAGGCCCTGCACGATGGCTCGTGCGAGGAGCTGGGCGTCGGTGAGGTCGGCGTTCTCGTCGAGGTTGAGGTCGCCGTCGAGCCAGTTGGCCTCGGGCTGGATCAGACCCACGAAGACCTGGGCCATCTGCTGTGCGTCCAAGAGGTCGACGTTCTCGTCGCGGTTGTAGTCGTAGTTGCAGTAGCCGCAGATGACGCAGCCGTCGATGGTGAGGACGACGCTGTTGCTGAGGTACTGCAGGCTGGCATCGATGCCGAGCTGGGCGGGCTCCACGACGAGGCTGGAGAAGGTGCCGGTGCGGGCGCCGGTGCTGTTCACGATGACGAACTGGTCGCCGGGTGTGATGACGTAGTTGGGTCCGATGACGACGCGGAGTGCGCCATTGAGGGCCGCCGGTCCGGTGACGCTGACGAGGTCGGCGTCATTGCTGCCGGTGCCGTTGAGATCGATGCGGAGTGTGGAGGCGGCGTTCTGCGTGAGGCCACCCTCGATGGTGAGGGAGGGGCTTGGGTCGATGGTGCCGCCGGTCTGCGTCACGATGCTGTCGACGAGTCCGTCACCCCGGAGGATGCCGCCCTGGAGCTGGAAGTTATCACTTACCACCTGCAGCTCGCCATTCGCAAGGATCGTGCCGCCGGTCTGGATCACGGTTCCGTTGGAGCGATTGAAGAGGCGGCCGGCGTCGATCTGGATCAGGCCCGCGGCCTGGGTGAGCGTCGAGCCAAAGGCGTTGATTGAGCCAAGGCCAGTGACTCGGATCTCACCTTCGTTGATGAAGCCACCCGAATTGACACCGATTGTCATGCCAGCGGAGAGATCAGAGAGGATGAGGCCGCGGTTGGTGACGGCGGTGAGGCCGACACCGATCTGCCCGCTCCCTCGCACGGTGAGGCTGGGGCCGAAGGTGATGCTGCCCAAGCCGGACTCGGAGTAGATGCGGTTGCCGGCGTTGTTGGTGAGGCTGATCTGTCCGGGGCCGTTGAAGGTCGTGTTGACGTTGCCGGTGACGACGATGTCAGAAACACCTGTTCCGGACTGCACCGCGCCTAGGCTGCCCGCGATGGTGTTGATGCCGCTGAAGCGGGCCTGGGCCGTGGGCCCGATGACGACATCGCCGGATTCTAGAGTAATGCTCTGGAGGATCGGAATGCCTGCATCGACGATGAAGCTTCCCGCGCCGGTATCGGCGAGTGTGCCGCCGACGACTGTGCAGCCATCAAGGTCAAGGAAGCCGTCGCCGGTGACTTCGAGCCGGCCCTGCTCGTTATTGACGGTGCTGCGGAGCTGGAGCAGGCCCGAGCCGGACTGACGGATGACTCCGTTGTTGTCGGTGCCGCCGCTGCTGGCCTGAACGACCAGGGTGCCCGCGCCATCGTTCTCGACGACGCTGTTGAGCACCAGCGTGGTGCTCCCGACGCCGAGCTGGCCAGCGCCGAGCGTCGGCACATTGAACACGATGGTGCCCGCGCCGGATTCGGAGTAGAGGCGGTTGCCGGACGATGTGTTGAGGCGGATGTGCCCGGAGCCGTCGTACGTGGTGGTGCCGTTTCCAGCCACGACCAGGTCGCAGAAGCCACTACCGGACTGGTTGAGGGAGATGATGCCGTCGAGGACGATGGTTCCAATGGTGCGAGCCGAGGACTGGAGGGCGATACGGACCTCGCCGGACTCGATGGCGAGGTCTTGGAGGAGCGGGGTGTTGGCGTTGACGATGAACAGGCCATCGCCGGTATCGGCGAGGACGCCGCCGGAGATATGGCATCCATCGAGGTCAGTGTTGCCCGTTCCGGTGACCTCAACGCGGCCCTGCTCGCCGAAGACGCGGCCTCGAAGCTGGATGAGGCCAGACCCGGATTGGCGGATCGTGCCGTTGTTGTCCAGGCCCTGGCCGTTGGGCTGGATGATGAGCGTGCCGAGGCCGTCGTTCTCAACGATGCTGTTGAACACAATTGGCGTCTGGGCGAGGCCGATCTGGCCCGCACCGCGGAATGGCACGTTGAGCGTCAGCAGTCCTGCACCGGATTCGGATAAGATTCGATTGTTGGCGTTGGTGTTGGCGCGGATCTCGCCGGTGCCATTGAAGGTGACATCGCCGATTGTTAGAACATCGCTATTGCCCGTGCCGGATTGATTGAGCGTGAGAGCGCCGTCGATGGTGTTGGTGCCGGCGACACGCATCGCCGATGACTGGAAAACACGGATCTCGCCCTGGGTGAGCGAGAAGTTCTGGATGCGTGGGGTGGGGCTGTTGGCGATGATGAAGCCGGTGCCGAAGCTGCGGAGCGTGCCGCCTGAGAGGGTGCAGCCTTCGAGATCGACAACGGAGCCGGTCTGGGCCTGGACGACGCCGCCGGTGTTGTCGATGGCGCTGGTCAGGAAGAGGGTGCCGCCGCTGCGGGCCTCGAGGGTTCCGTTGTTGTCAGTTCCGATGCCGTTGCCCTGAATGACGAGGCTCGTCGTGCCCGTCGCGATGGTGCTTCCGGCACCGACGTTGATGACCGTCTGGCCAAGGCCGATGTTGCCGCCACCGGTGATGTTGCTTCCGCTGGCGAGCTGGAGTGTTGCGGCACCGCTGTTGGAGTAGATGCGGTTACCGGCGTTGTTGGTCATCGTGATGTTGGGGCCTGAGATCGTGACGATGGAGTTGCCGGTGAGGATGAGCTCCGAGTTACCGGTGCCGGACTGGAGCAGGCGGATCTCACTGCTGGGCGTGCCTGCGATCGTGCCCTGGATGCTGAGGCCGGTTGAGATGGGAACCTCAACGAGGGCGCCGTCGAGCGTGGCGTTGTTGATCGATCCGCCGCCGCTGCGAATGACCGAGCCCGCGTCCGAGGTCTGGAAGATGCCGCCGGAGATAGAGCCTTCGACGCGCACCACGCCACCATTCACGGCGCGGACCGTGCCGGTCTGTGGACCGACGGTGATGTTGCCGATGGCGTTGCGGAGCGTGAGCGTTCCGGCGTCGGCCTCGAGCAGGCCACGGTTCTGCAGCGTGCCGGAGGCGTTGAGGATCATGGTCGTTCCGGGGGCGGCACGGAAGATGCCCCGGTTATCGATGGGCGTCTGGTTGAGGCCGATGGTGCCGCCGCCCTCGAAGGTGATCTCGTTCTGGATGGTCGCGGTGCCACTGGAGGACCAGACACGGTTGCTGGGGTTGCCATTGAGGAGCACGCGGCCGGGCGTTCCAGTACCAGCGCTGAAGATCACGGGACCGGAGCCATCGAGGAGCACGTCGCACGCGCCCGCGCCGGCCTGGTTGAGCTCAAGCTGGGCCCCGTTGGAGATCGTGACCAGCCCGGCGCCGACGGCAGAGGTCGTGGAGCGAACGCGGAAGACGGTGGTCGGGGCCAGTCGCAGGCGCGCGGCGTTGGTGAGCTGGAGCGCGTCGACCTGAATGTTGACAGCGGTCTGATCGCAGATGAGGCCACCGCCGATGACCGGGGCATAGAAGATCCCACCGGAGTTGTTCGGCACGACGCCGCCGTTCCAGTTGGCGCCGACCGTGTAGCTCGTGCTGACCGAGCCGTTGAAGACAACCGACGTGGGCTGGGCGTGGGCCATGCCCGCGGCCAGCGCGAGGCCCGCGCTGGCGAAGAGGATCTGTGATGCGCTGATCTCGGACGTACGCACACGGTTCTGGACTCGGCCCATGACGAAACTCCTCTCACTCTCAAGTTGATCTCTGTCAACGGATCTGAAGCAACAGCCCTTCGGGGTGCGCTCCACAGCAACCCTCCGCACCGGGGGTCAGCCCTGACCGCTTGATCTCCACAAGCGGGGGCACCCGGGTCCGCGGCAACCCGCGGCGAATCAGGACTTTAACTCAGAATTGGTGGTTCTTCACTCATAAATGGTGCAAAACTCTCAGGGTGCCTCAACTTTCTCAGAATTCAGAGCTGGAGGTCGTGATTTGGTCGAGGTGGATCTGCCCAGGAGTGGGTGCTCGGCTCCCAGACATGAGGGTTACGAGGCGTACCAGACCCGCGTCGGGCCCATGGGCTTATCGAGGTTCTGGATGAGGTAGCGGAGGGCATCGATGGCGTGGTCCCACCCTTCGCCCTTCACGGGCTCGATCGTTTCGCGGTTCTCGCTGGGATAGCGGTAGCGCTCGAGGGACTCGATCAGGCGCGTGCAACGCTCATGGATGAAGAGTCGCGGCGGGTCGTTGTTCGCTGGCGCGAGGCGAGCGCGGACCATGATCAGACCCGGGTGCACCTTCATGCGCTTGGCGCGCACTGCGAGCCCGGCCTGGCGAAGAAGGTCGGCGTTGGTGAGGCCGGTCTGCTGATCACGCGCGAGGCCCGCGGGATCGATCGCGATGAACTCTGGCGCTGGCCAGCCGTGCTCAGGCGTGACGCAGGGGGCACCCTCGCGCGCGAGGCCGGTACCCAGATGCGTGATGTGCTCGACGAGCGGCTCATCAGGCACCACGCGCTCATCGACGATCCAGAGCGTGCCGTGCTCATCAACCGCGCCCCAGAGGATCGCGGTATCGCCACGGATGCCAAAGTCCATGCCGACCACCCATCGCAGGGGCGTGCGGCGCAGGCTCGCGTCGAGCACGCCGCGCTCGCGCGCGATGGTGGCGGTGCGTGCGAAGCCGGGGCCGGTCGCGTCGGTCACGACGTGGCGTGCGCGATCGAACTCTGGCAGGACCGAGTCGCTGCGGCGGGTGCGGATGCAGAGCATCTCGGCCTTCCACACAGGCTCTGGCACGCGGCGCTTCATCGCGAGCGCATCGGCAACGGTGACGTGGCCCGCCTCGGCCTCGGTGCGGCGCTTCGCGCGGCCGCGGCACTCCTGCCAGAGGGCGCAGCGGGGCTCACCCTCGGGATGCTCTGCGCTGGGCGCACCCAGGCAGGTGTGTTCCTTGCCACAGTGCGAGAGGACATCGACCACGCCCCAGCGGAAGAGGCGGCGCGAGCCCTCGCGTGCTTCCTTCACGATGGTGTGCATGACGCCGTGGGGCAGGTGCATCGTTGAGAGGCACTCGACGCTCCCGCGCACGTGGATGCCGCCGAGGGTCGCGCTGCGCGTGGTGAGCTGCGCGGCCTCCCAGACTTCGGGCTTGAAGAGATCAACCTCATCGCAGCGGAGCTTCTGCACGCGCGTGCCTCGGACGGAGGTGTGCGACTGCGCGAGGAGCTCGACGATCGAGCCGTTGCGCAGAACAAGGCGCGACTCCGTGAGGCGGGAGACCATGGCGGCGATGGCGGTTGTGCCACAGCGCGGAGCGTCGTGGTCTTGCGGAGCTTCGGTGTCGTGCGTCTCTGCGGCGAGCGCGTTGCCCCCGACGAGGCGGCGGAGATGGGCGTGCATGCGCCGGCTCTGTTCGAGCGAGCCGCCGAGGATGCGGATCTCGATGCCGGGCATGTAGAGGAGATCCAGGAGCGTGGCGACGGCACCGAGGAAGGTCTTGCCACCGCCGCGGTTGGCCCAGACGACACAGTCGCGCGTGGGGGTGTCGGCGTAGAGATCAGTGTTGTCGTGTGGTGCGTTTACGCTCAGCGTAATTCCACCGTCAACACCGGGCGTGATGACGTGTGTCGGATGATCGGCCGGCGCTGCGTGTGCATCGCGCTCGCCCCTTCCATTCGCCATTCCATCTTCAAGGAAGGAGAAGGCGAGATAGTCCAGCGGCGTTGAGTGGCCATCGATCAGCGAGCGCGTCGGAACGGAGATGCCAAGCACGGCGCGAAGCCAGTGGCGGAGCGCGTCGCGCGAGCGCGGCATCGGCGGCAGATCATCCGGTGCGGCGAGGGAGGAGACGGGGGCGATGGTGGAGCGCGGGGTGGTTGGGCTCTCGGTTGTGCTGGGTTGAGACTCGGGTTGCGCGTCTGTTGTCGCGGGCGCGGTGTCCACGATGCGTGCCGCGCGTGCGGCCTTCCGCCGCGGCGCTGCGGCCTTCTTCGATGTGGTGGACGTGCTGCCAGCCGCCTTGCGCGAAGTCGAACGAGAGATCTTCTTGGCCATGGTTCCCCTCCTGGTTCAAGTTGTGAACTGACTGATCAAGTAGCCTGAATCACTCACTCCAAATGCCTTCTGACTTCCCCCCTGCTTGCCTGCTTGCCTTCTCCCTCACGGCGCCACAAAGACCCGCGCCGGTGCCGCGACCGATGCTGCGGCGAGTGAGAGGAGGCTTGCACCGCACATGGATGCTGATGCGGCGCGAGTGGCGCGGCTGGCGCTGGCCCATTTGCGAACCTCACGCACGAGCGCCGTGTCGTTGCGGCAACACCTTCGAGCCTCGCGCAGGTCCATGAGTTGCCAGGGCGCGATGCGGCGCGATCGCAGTGCCCGCGCCATCTCGCGCACGTGCGCCGAGCCGCACGAGGCATCGATGGCGCGCATCCCCGCGCTCGTAAACAGCGGGACGAGCGTTCCCATCGATGCGATCGCCTCTGTCAGCGGCGTGAGAGGAT
The DNA here is from genome assembly GCA_040399065.1 of Phycisphaerales bacterium. Taxonomy (GTDB): domain Bacteria; phylum Planctomycetota; class Phycisphaerae; order Phycisphaerales; family UBA1924; genus JBBASU01. Next base: position 42,890 of record JBBASU010000005.1, read on the forward strand.
CATCGAGGTAGGCACGCACGAGAGCGGACCCGACGCCGCCGCCGCGGTAGCGCGGATCAACGATCACACGCGAGATCGTGCGGACCATCGCGTTGAGGCGCCTTGCCCGCGCTGCGGGCGTGTCGGTGTGGTTGCTCGCTTCTGCATCGAGTGCGCCGGGCCACGCGTGCTGGCGCCATGGTCCATTCAGCGTGGGATGCGAAACGACGAGCACGCCCGCGAGCGTTGGCGTTGCGCTGGGCGGAGCGTCGAGGTCCACGGCGCGCAGGACTCGGGCGAAGGTGGCTGGCGACCCTGCGCGATAATGCCAGTGCGCGAGCGCGGCGTAGTCGTCGCGCGTGCCGCGCTCGATGCGCAGCCATGGAATCTCGCGTGCGCGTGGCTTCATGGTGCGTGTCAGGATCCGGTGCATGACTTTCCCTCCATGCTGATGATTTCGACTTCACGCTCGGGCGCGAGTGCGTGGCGCAAGCGATCGGGCGACGATGTAGCGGCGAAGATCACGAGGTTGTCGTGTGCCGCGCGACGGAGCGTGCGGCAGAGGCCGCGGGCCGTGATGTCGTCGAGGCCGGCGCAGAGCTCGTCGATGATGAGGATGGTCGGAGTGGTTGGGCGTGATGGAGCGCGGGAAAGCGAGAGTGATCGTGCGAGGGCGAGTGCAAGCGCGAGTCTCCAGGCCTGGCCGGTGGAGAGCTCGTGAGGCCGCTGCGCGAGGAGTGCGGCGTCCGCGAGCCCGCATGATGCGAGCGTGCGCAGCCAGGTCGCGAGCTGGAGGCGGCTGAGGTCCACGATGGTTCGATGATCTCGTTGTGGGTGACCTTCTCGCGCGCTGCGCGGCATCTCAACACTTCGCACACGCAGCCTGCGCGCTGCGCATTCACGTGCGATGGCGCGGAGGAGTGTGGACTTGCCGCTGCCGCTCGCGCCGTGGATGAGCATGATGCCGCGGGCGTGCACGTGCGGCGAGTCGTCCCCGCGCGGCCCGAGGAGTTCCATCGCCTGCGCCCGTGCGCGGGCCTGTCGTGCGCGACCCATCTCGCGCTTTCGATCCAGCGGCATCGAGAAGAGGGCCGCGATGCGCAGCAGGCGTGGTGAGTGGGTATGGGTTGATCGTGTGGTGCGAGTTCTCACGCGGCCACCTCCGCGAGGGCACGCACCGCCGCGAGATGCTGACGCGCCGCGTAGAAGGTGATGCCCACGCGCGCCGACGCCGCGCGGATCGAGAGGCCCTGCACGAAGCAGGCGCGGGCGACCTCACGCCGCACCTTCGGCAGGCGCGACTCCATCGCCTGCACCAGTGCGCACTCGGGGGAGCAAAGGTGCTTGACCAGGCGACGCACGCGCGACGTGAGCTTGCGTGGCGGCTGCCCCATCAGCCGCGACATCGCGACGGCGGTCACGCCCCTGGCGTAGATCGCTTCGATCAGGCGCTGGTCGGCCGGATCAAGGAGATGGGCACGCTCCAGGACGAGATCCGAGCCGGCCCGCCGCCGGAGTTTGAGGTTGCCGGAAGCGGGAGCCCGCGGCGCACCCGCGACTGAACGACGCTGGACGCTTTCGTCCGCCCTGCCGTCGATGACCGCGGCCCGAACCCCCTTCTCCACCCCTTCCGCCGTCACGCGCTCGTTGAATGACCGCATCGCTTGATCCTCCAGAGACTTAATCAACCAAACTTGAACCAATCTGAAAGAGAACACTTGCCAAACATACCCCTATGTTCTACACTCATGAGAACGGTTTGCAAGGTTTATGTTTGGATGTTCACGAACTTTGCGCACAAACGCGGTCGGAGTTGGAAGATTTTTGAGAAAGGGCGGGTGCGGGGGCCTGAGGGGGGTTGGTGGGGGGAGGGGGGGCGGGGATCAGCGTGGTGCCAATGGGAGCGAGCCAGCGAGAAAGGTGGTTGTGATGGATGGGGCAGATTTTCGTGACATGGGCAACGCGCCCGACTCCGACGCTGCAGCTGAGGGGCCCGGTGCACTGGGCCGCCTGGTTCGTGGGGCGCGCGAGCGTGCGGGGCTTTCGCTGGATGCGCTCGCGCGGCGGTGTGGCTGTGTCAAGAGCCTGCTCAGCGCCATCGAGACCGGCAAGCGACTTCCATCGCCCGAAATGGTGGCCAAGCTCGTCGAGGGGCTGATGCTGGATCGCACTGAAGTTGAATCGCTCGCGGCCCGCGCGCGGGCCATCGCCGCGGGGGGCGAGACGTTCCGGCGTGACCTGCGCCGCATTGAGGATCGCGCGCAGCGGCCCGCCGCTGCGTCCGAAGCGATCGCTCACCTCGCGAATCGCGTCAGCGCGGGTGTCGATCTGGATGCGATGCTGCGATCGGGCGCGCTGCACCGCCTCGCGGGTATGGAGCAGGCGGCGAGTGCGACCGCGCGTGGCGCGAGTGGACAAACGATCGCGAACACGTCCAGCCTGTCACTCGTGCCGCTGGGGCGTGAGGTGCCGCTGATCAACCGTGTCGCGGCGGGGTACCCGCGTGAGTTCACGGATCTTGGCTACCCCGCGCGAGTCGCTGACGAGTACGTCCGCGTGCCGGAGCTTGCCGATCCCGACGCCTTCGCGGCCCGCGTCGTGGGCGACTCCATGTCCCCCGTCTACCTGGAGGGTGACGTCGTCATCTTCAGCCCCGCCAAGCCCGTCACCAGCGGCATGGACTGCTTCGCACGCCTGGAGCGCGACGCGGAGACGACGTTCAAGCGCGTTTACTTCGAGCAGTCCGACGTGGCGAGCACGCCGAACTCGACCGCACACTCCAGCGCGTCGGCCGGTGAGCCTGAGTCGGGCGACCTCATCCGCCTTCAGCCGCTTAACAGCACCTACGCCCCGCGCGTGGTTCCACGAGAGGAAGTCGCGGGCCTCTACGCGGCGGTGAGCGTGCTAAGGAAGATCGGATGAGCACCAACGCGACGAATGCAGTCTCCCATCGGAGGGGCCGCTTGCCTAAGGCTCCGGCCGATGCGGCGTCGCCGAGCGGCAAGGTCTCGAACCAAGGAAGCAGCAAGATCCAAAGTGCACATCAAGCCGAAGGCTCCGCTTCCACCTTCTTCAGCGTCGCAAGGCAACGCCTTCGAGTGGCTGAAGCCACTCGCAACTGCCGGGCGCCCAAGGGGCGAAGGCCGGGCCACCTTGGAATGAAGCGGTCGAATCACGGCGTTGCCCTTCGTGGGTTTGAGACGGATTTTGCGATTGCCCTGCGTGTCGCGTTCGGTGGTTGCGTGTGGTTGTGATTCTGTGGTACGCTCTTACACGACGCTGCGGCGTCATGGAGGTTCACACATGAGCATGGGCGACGGGAGCGGGAGATCGCAGTCTGCGCACGCGCGGCCCTCACGCCGATGGGGCAGCACGCTGGCGTTGGCTGTGCTCGTTGCTCCGAGTCTCGGAGTGGCGATGACGGGGTGTGGCAATCCGCAGGATCGCGTCGTCGTTGTGGTGCGCGATCGAGAGACCAAAGAGCCTGTGCAGGATGCCAAGATCGAGTTCCAGGGCAGCTACGCGCTCTTCCCCCCTGTGTATCGAGGCACGACGGACCACAACGGCGTTGCGAGAATGAAGGTTGACTTTGACTACATCATGGTGGGCATGCAAGTTGACCATGAGGGTGAGCAACTAAGTAGGGGTATCGGCCGCGAGGACATGATGTACGGGCCCACTCGCTTCTTCCCCAAGGTCGATGGGAACTCCAACGCTCCAACTCGCTTTGAGTTCTCCGTCTACCGAGATCCCGACTTCCCGCCCTCGGCGGCTTGGCGCAGAGAGGTCGCCGAGCTGAATCGTGCGAGGCAGTGAAACTCCCGCCGACGCTGATCGGTTCTTGCCAGATTGATGTACACGTTGTTCAACTCTTCCGTACCGCGTCAGAACTCCGGAGGCCAGACCATGAAGTCAATCAAGCCAATGACGCTCACTCTTGGTGCCGCGCTCGTTGCCGGCGCACTCCTCCTCGGCGGCTGCCAGAGCGTGAAGTACACCACGCCCGGCGGACCGGCGGACTTCCGCGCGCTGGGCCTCTCTCCGGCCGAGGCCGAGTCGATGACGGACTACGACATCGGCCAGCGCCTCGCGCGCAAGCCCGCCGCGAGCTTTCCCGCGGCGATTGCGGTCGTGCGCGTGCAGGGCGCGGGGTACTCGTCCTACACCGCACGCTCCGTCGGCACCGGCGCGTACTCGATCGTCACGCAGCGCGATGCCGAGGCCGATGCGGACGTGCAGCGCCTCGTGAAGATGCCCAACACGCGCGGCCTCGGCTCGGTCAACCGCCTCATCGTCCCGCCAAAGACCAGCGACCTCAAGGACCTTCGCCTGATCGCCGCCGACATGCAGGCCGACATCCTGCTTCTCTACACGCTCGACACCTCCTTCGGCAGCACCGAGACCACCATCCCCGCGCTGGGCGTGCTCACGCTGGGCCTCTTCCCCAACGAGCGAGCCCGCGTGACGAGCACGGCCTCCGCCGCGTTCGTCGACACGCGCACGGGCTACCTCTACGGGCTCGCCGAAGCCACCGTCGAGGACACCCGCATCACCAACGCCTGGGGCAACAACGACGCCGTCGACAAGAGCCGCCGCGAAGCCGAACGCGGCGCGTTTGCAAAGCTCGTGCCCGAGATCGAAAGGCTGTGGGCCGACATCAGCGCGATGTACGGGCCGAAGACGGCCACGCCAGCCGCATCTGTCACGCCCACCGCCCCCACCGCCGCGGCGACGCCGTGAGTCTCTGCACTTCCTTCCGAGCCGTCGGCGCGAGCCGGCGGAGTCTCCCAGACAAACGCACCAACGGCTCGCGCCGATGGCTCTGAAGGGCCAAGACCACGATCATGCGGCCAGAGCTCCGCATGATCGTGGCACATCGCGTCTTGCGGTTCTACCAAACCTTCTTCGCGATCGTCTCGTTCAGGAACTTCACCATGCGTTCGCTGAAGATGATTCGGTTGTTGAGCTTGGCGAAGCCGTGGCCCTCATCGGGGAAGTAGAGGAGTACAGGGTCGTCGCCTCGGGCCTGGAGGGCGATGGCGAGCTGCATGGCTTCGCCGACTGGGACGCGCGGGTCGTTGAGGCCGTGGGCGATCATCATCGGAACTCGGATCTTATCGACGCGGTTCAGCGGCGAGACGCTCTGGAGGAACTCGGGGTCCGTCAGCGGGCCGTACTCGGCCTCGCGCAGCTTGCGCCGGTAGCCGCTGGTCTGCTCGAGGAAGGTCTGCATGTTGACGATGCCGACGATGTTGATGCCCGCGCCGAAGAGTGGCTCCTTCTGCTCGCCGCGCTCGACGCGCTCCTGATCTTCGACGAGCGTCGCGACGGACATGAAGCCGCCGTAGGAGCCGCCCCACGTTGCGATGCGGCCGGGCCTTGCGTAGCCGTTGTCCACGAGCCACTTCGCGGCGTCGACGCCGTCGCGCACGCTGTCCCAGCGCTTCTTGTAATCGTCCATCATGTGGAACGCGCGGCCGTAGCCCGTGGAGCCGCGCACGTTGGGCTGCATCACGCCGAAGCCCTTGGAGACCAGGTACTGGATCGTCGCGTTGAAGGACGGACGGAACTGGCCCTCGGGCCCGCCGTGGTAGTTGACGACGAAGGGAATCGGCGTGCCCTTCTTGTGGCCGGGCGGCAGGTAAACGAAGGCGGGAATCTCAACACCGTCGAAGGACTTGAAGCGAATGAGCTCGGGGAGCGGGAAGGCCGCGAGGTCGATGCCCATCTTGAAGGGGAACGTCAGCTGCGTGGCGGTGGGCGTGACGGGAGAAGCACCTGGCGCGCCGGCCGCGGGGATCTCGTACGCGAAGGAGACGCCCGGCGTCTGCGCGTTGCTCAGCGTCCAGGTCAGGCGGTTCTTCCGCAGCGATGCGACACCGACGACACCCTTGTCGATCGGCGGCAGCGCGACGGGCTCGAACCCCGGCAGGCGATAGACGTGCAGCACGCCGTAGCCGTCCTCGTTGGTCACGACGGCCAGCAGCGTCCGCTCGTCGTTCATCTCCGCGGAATCAACCTCAAAGGCGTCGAGCGCGGCAATCGGCCGCGTCGTCGCGCCCGTCGAGAGGTCCCGCATGAAGAGGCGTGGCATGCCGTCGAGCACATCGGAGATCAGCAGCACCTTGCTGTGGTCCTGCATGAAGCCCACGCCCTGCACGCCGATCGTGCCCGCGTGCCCCTCGGGTGCGCCCGAGCGCGTGATGTCCATGAGGTCGCCGCTGCTGGCCGTCAGCACATACAGCGACGTATCAGAGATCGAGCGGAACTCGGAGACGAGGTACTTGCTCGCGTCGTCGGTCGCGTCCGCGCTGCTCCAGGAGCCGGGCTTGGCGAGGAGCTTCGTGGACTTGCCCCAGTCGCCGCCGCCGTTCCCGCCGAAGTCCCAGCGGTAGAGATGGAAGTCGCTGGGCGAGGTGTCGTTGGCGGTGTAGACGAAGCCGTTGCCGTAGCGCAGCCAGTGGTTGACGCCGAACTGCACCTTGGCCCCTTGCAGGATCGGATGGATCTCAAAGGGCTTCTCGTCGTCCTGCGCATCCATGAAGTAGATCTGCGTGTTCTCGTTGCCGCCTTCGGCCGCGGCGAAGATCACCGTGAGGCCATCGGGCGAGAGAGAGAAGCCAGCGGCGCCGTCCTTGAAGGCGGTGAGCTGTTCGAACTGCGCGCCGTCCTTCAGGATGGGCGAGGTGGTGCGGAAGACCTGATTGATTCCGTTGGGCCAGTCGCGGAAGAAGGCAAAGCCATCGCCCAGGACCGGTGCCTGCGGCGTTCTGATCGCAAGGAACTGGGCGATGCCGGTGGCGGCAGGCGCTGCGGCGGCGGGCGCGGCGGGCGTGACAGGCTTGGTTGCTGGGACTGCGGTCTGCGCGAGTGCCGCGGTGCTCATGGAGATGGCGGCGAGGGCGCCGAGCGCGAGGTTGCGGGCGGCGAGGTGCGGGGTGATTGGGCGCATGGACGTTTCTCCTTCGTTTGCTTGAGTGACAGGGTAGCGAAGTGCACGGCGCGGGTGGAACGGCTAGCCTCCGTGCGTGGCTGAATCGCTGGACAATTCCGGAGGGACTTCAGCGGCTCTGCAGGGTCGTGGGGGTCGTGGGGGCCGGCGGGCAGGCTGGAACCCGCTGCGGTGGCGCGGGCGGCGGCGGCGTGTTGCGATTGTGCTGGCGCTGATTCCGTGCCTGATTGCGACGGCGCTGCTGGTGATGCTGGCGATGTCGCGATCGACGCCGGCGTGGTGGGCGGCTGCGTATGAGCTTGGGCCGGAGGCTGATGCGCAGGCGGAGTCGCTGGAAGCGGCGGCGATGGCGCAGGCGTCGCTGGTGCGGCGGGGCGAGGTGGATGGAACGCTGTGGAAGAGTGAGGTGTGGTCGGTCTCGCTGTCGGAGTCGGATGCGAATGCGTGGCTGGGGGCGAGACTGCCACGATGGGTTGAGAGCCGCGGGAGTCAGATCCGCTGGCCCGCGGTGGTGCGAGGTGTTCGCGTGGTCTTTCGTGATGGGGCGATCTGGGTGGGCGCCCAGGTGCGCGAGTCGGAGGGGGAGGGGCGCAGCGCGGAGAGCATCGTGAGCGTGGGGCTTGTGCCGCGCGTGGATGAGGCGGGGCGGCTGTGGTTCGGTGCGAGCTCGGTGGGCGTTGGACGGCTGACGATGCCGCCATGGGTGCTGGGCGGGGCGCGGCGGAATCCGGACGGATCTGTGCTGGTGCCGGATTCGCTCTCACAGCGGCGAGACATTGGGCCGCTGCTGGATGTGCTCGCGGGCGCGGCGCCGGCGGCGAACGAGCCGGTGATGAGCGTTGGTGATGGTCGGCGCGTGCGGCTGCTGTCGATGCGGGTGCGCGAGGGGCGGCTGGAACTGACGTGCCGGACGGAGGCGATGATCAGATGATGATCATGGGATGATCATGGGATGATCATGGGATGATCATGGGATGATCGGACGGCGCTGCCAATGAAAAGAGCCGCGCGCTTTCGCGGGCGGCTCTGAAGGAGGGGTTTATTGTGTGTATGTGTCTCAGCTCGACGGAGTGCCGGAGACCAGCACACTACCCAAGACACTTACGGGATCGCGAGGAAGCCTTGGCGCTCGCCGCGGATGACGCCGAGCTGGGTACCTGAGTATTCCTTTGGGCTTTCGAAGGCGGCGCTGAACTCTTCGGTGCTGCGGATGGCGGAGTTACCGGAGCGGACGATGATGTCGCCCTTCTGGAGGCCGGTCTTTTCGGCGGGGCTGCCGGGCTGGACTTCGGTGACCTGCACGCCGCGGACGCCGCGATAGCCCTGCTCCTGGGCGAGTTCGCGTGTGAAGTTGCGGACGGTGAGGCCGAGGCTCTCGACGAAGATCGCGCCGGTGGCCTGGGCCTGTGAGCTGATGTAGGCGGTCTGGTCGCCGATGGTGACGTTGAGCTTGGTGGGCTTGCCATCGCGCAGCACCTCGAGCTCGGCGGCGGTGCCGGGGCGCGAGACTGCGATGGCGGTGCGGAGGCGCGACTCGGTGACGGCTTGGCCGTTGTAGCGGGTGATGAGGTCGCCCTCCACCAGGCCGGCCTTCTCGGCGGGGCTCTCTTCGATGATGGCTCGGACGATGACGCCTCGGGTGTTGCCGCTGGCGAGCTTGGTCATCGGTGCGTCGGCGAGGTCAAGGCCGAGCCAGCCACGCACCACGCGTCCGTTGGCGAGGATGTTCTCCATGACGGGCTTGGCGATGGCGGCGGGGATTGCAAAGCCCAGACCCTCGTACGCGCCGGTGCGGCTGGCGATGGCGGTGTTGACGCCGACGACCTCGCCACGCAGGTTGAAGAGGGGTCCGCCGCTGTTGCCGGGGTTGATGGCGGCGTCGGTCTGGATGAAGTCCTCGTAGTTGCGGCCCATCTCGCGCGGGGCGAGGCTGCGCCCCTTGGCGGAGACGATGCCGGCGGTGACGGTGCTGGAGAATCCGAAGGGCGAGCCGATGGCGACGACCCACTCGCCCACGTCGAGCGTCTCGGAGTTGCCGAAGGCGACGGGCTTGATGCCGAGTTCCTCGTCCTTGGTCTCGATGCGGATGACGGCGAGGTCGGTGAGCTCATCGCGGCCGACGAGGGTGGCGTCGAACTCGCGGCCATCGGCGAGCTTCACCCGCAGCGCATCGGCACCGGCGACGACGTGGTTGTTGGTCACGACGATGCCGGAGGCATCGACCACAAAGCCCGAGCCCAGGCCGCTGCTGGCGAGCTCACGCGGGCCGGTGCGGACGACGCGGCCGAACCAGTCACGCTCGACGTTCTGGCGATTCTGGAGACGGGTGATGTGGACCACCGCGGGCTCGGCCTTGCTCGCAACGCCCTTGAAGGCGGTGGAGAGGCGGTTGGCAAAGGCGATGTCTTCGGAGGCCGCGAGGGAGGCGGCGTCGGTGGTCGCGAGGGAGAGGTCGGGGCTGGTGGTGGCCGGCGCGATCGGGGTCGCGGGGGTCTTGCTCTGCGGCTGGGCGGAGACGAGTGGCGCGGCGAGGCCGGCAGCGATCAGGAGTGCGGGCACAAGGAGGACCGCGCCGGTACGGCAGAGCGTGCGGGAGAAGAGAGGGGTGCGGCGGATGTTGGTGGTGGCGGAACGCGCTGCGGAGGTCTTCATCGTGCTTCCCTTTCCTGCTGGCGGGGTCGGCTGGTCAGATGGGCTGGAGGAGTTCCACGAGATCCATTCTGATGAGGCAGAGCATCGAACCCGTCACCTCTAGTTCGGAGTTCGGGGCCTCTGGGTTCGGCGGGGAGGAGGCCGGAAAAACCACTGGAAGAAGGAAGTGGTCGAGTGGTCGAGTGGCAAAGTGGTCGAGTGAAAGCAGGATGCAGGAAATCCCAAGGCTCTTGACCACTTGACCACTTGACCACTTGACCACTTGACCACTTGACCAATTGACCACTTCGCTACACCCGCCGCACGACCACGATGGTTGCGTCGTCGGAGATTGGGGCGCCCTCGCGATGGGCGATGACGGCCTGGTCGATCTCGTCGCGCATCGCCGCGGCGGTCTGGCCCTTGAGGCTCCGCACGACTTCTCGGAGCGTATCGATTCCGAAGAGCTCGCCGTGCTCGTTCATGGCCTCGAAGGTGCCGTCGGAGACGAGCACGATCGTGTCGCCGGGCTGGAGCGTTGTGACGTGCGGCTCGGCGTCGTTCATGCTCGTGACCACGCCCAGCGGCGGCATCTGCGGCATGAACTCATCGAGCTGGCCCGAGGCGCGACGGATCCACATCGGGCCGTGCCCGGCTGAGGTCATGCGAGCTTCCCATGTGACGGCACTGACCGTGACGCCCGCGAACGTAATGAAGTGGCCATCGCGCAGGTCATCAACCAGGCACGTGTTGAGCAGCGACACGAGCAGGTTGATCGGCGCGGTGGCAGCGAGTACGCGTGCGTACGCGCGGCACGAGGCCGCGAGGATCGCCGAGCCAACGCCATGCCCCGAGACATCGCCGATGTCGATGCAGAACTTGTCACCCTCTGGTGATGGGGCCCAGTCGTAGAAGTCGCCACCGGCGTAGGCCGCGGGCGTGCTCATGCCCGCGGCGTCGATGCCGTCCTGCGCGAGCGAGCTTGCAGGAGCGAGCGACTTCTGGATCTCTCGCGCGACGGCGAGCTCGCGCGCCAGGAGCGACGCCTTCTCGCGCTCGGCCTCGAGCCGCACATTCGCGGTGACCTCCCGCGAGAGGCCGAGCATCATGCGCTTGCCAGTGCGCGGGTCATCAAAGGGGATGATGTGGGCTTCGAGGTAGCCTTGCGAGCCGTCGCGCGAGATGTACTCGGTGCGTTCGGTGCTGACGGGCACGCCGCCACGCATGGCACGCTGCCACATGTCGACGTAGAAAGCCGCCTGCGCTTCGTTGGGGTCAACATCGCCGTAGAGGCGGCCGATGATGGACTCTTTCTCGTATCCGAAGTACGCCGCGGCGGCCCTGTTCGCGTAGACGAACCGAAGGTCGTAGTCCGCGACGTAGAAGAAGTCGGGGAGCATGTCGAGGAGATCGCCCAGAGGCTTTAGCTCCTCATCGCGCGAGTCCTCATCGGCTCTCTCAATGGCAGCCTTGTGGCCCAGGCCTGCGAGCTTTGGGTCGTCCTCCTTCATCACGCGCCAGCCTCCGGCTTTGGCACGTGCTTGGGCCTCGTCCATCCGGTGGAGGGGTCGCGCTCGAGCATTCCAGCCGAGCGTTCGATGCACTCCTGGCAGACGATCGGGTTGCCTTCCACGCTTGGGCTCTGCCAGTGGGGCGCGCTGATGTGGCGCAGGCAGAGGGCGCAGCTCGCGTACGGCGGTACCGCAATGCCCGCACCCTCAAGAAGCACGGTGCGGCAGGCCTTCGTGAGGCACTCGACACAGATGAGCGAGCCGCGGTGCCCCTCGACCATGGAGAGGTCCTCGCGCCAGCAGCGCATGCAAAAGTCGCAGAGGAAGTCCTCCCCCACCATGTTGTCGGGATCGCAGCCGGGGCGGTGCATGGCAAACGGTATCGCGACTTTGGGCAGGTGGGCGCATGCCGCGCCGGCATCTCGCTACCCTTGGGGCCTATGGCCAAAGCGACCCAGGATCCCACGACCAACCCCGGCCCCAGGACGCTCCGCGAACTGACGGCCGACTACCTCAAGACCGAGGCCAAGCTGCGCGAGGGCGGCGGCGCCAAGGCCATCGACCGCCAGCACGAGAAGAAGCGCCTGACGGCACGCGAACGCATCGCGCTGCTGGTGGATGGTGATCGAGAGGAAGGGACGGAGGGACAGAGGGACGGAGGGACAAAGGGCAGCGGGAAGGCAGCCAGCGGTGCCTCCGCCCACTCGACCACTCAACCACTCGACCACTCGACCACTTCTTTCCAGGAGCTCGGCCTCTGGTCCGCCTTCGAGATGTACGCCGAGCACGGTGGCGCGCCCGCCGCGGGCGTGGTCACGGGCATCGGCAAGGTGCATGATCGCCACTGCATGATCATCGCCAACGACGCGACGGTGAAGGCCGGGGCCTTCTTCCCGATGACCTGCAAGAAGATCATCCGGGCCCAGCAGATCGCCATCATGGCCCGCATGCCCCTGATCTACCTCGTCGACAGCGCGGGCGTCTTCCTCCCGCTCCAGGAAGACGTCTTCCCAGATACCGACGACTTCGGCCGCATCTTCCGCAACAACGCCGTCATCAGCGCGATGGGCATCCCGCAGATCGCGGCGATCATGGGCTTCTGCGTCGCGGGCGGCGGGTATCTGCCCGTGCTGTGCGACACGCTCCTGATGACCGAAGGATCGGGGCTCTACCTCGCGGGGCCCGCGCTCGTGAAGGCCGCGATCGGGCAGGAAGTGACGGACGAAGAGCTTGGCGGGGCCGACATGCACGCGGCGGTGAGCGGGACGATTGATTTCAAGGAGAAGACGGACGAGGAGGCGATTACGCGGCTGCGCTCGCTCGTCGCGAAGTACAAGTCCGCGGATCACACGGACCGCAGCGCGGGCAGTCTCGCCGCACGCGACGCCGCGACGATCTACGAGGCGTTCACGGACAAGCCGGGCTCGCAGTACGACGTGCGCGAGCTGATCGCGTGCATGGTCGATTCGACGGCAGCCTCCGCCCCCGACTTCGACGAGTACAAGGCCGACTATGGCCAGTCGCTCGTTTGCGGCTACGCCTCCATCGGCGGAAATCCCTGCGGCATCGTCGCCAACCAGAAGAAGCTCGTCACGCGCTCGATGCCCGGCGGCAAGGCCGGCCCATCCAAGGCCGTGCAGATGCCGGGAGTGATTTACGATGACTCCGCGGACAAGGCCGCGCGGTTCATCATGGACTGCAACCAGCGCAAGATCCCGATCGTCTTCCTGCACGACACCACGGGCTTCATGGTCGGGCGCGACAGCGAGCAGGGCGGCATCATCCGCGCGGGCGCGAAGATGGTGAACGCGATGGCCAACTGCGTGGTGCCCAAGATCGTCGTGATCACCGGCGGCAGCTACGGCGCGGGCAACTACGCGATGTGCGGCCGCGCATTCGATCAGTTCATCAGCCTCGCGTGGCCCAGCGCCAAGTGCGCGGTGATGGGCGCGAACCAGGCCACCGGCGTGCTGACAACCATCGAAGAAGCCAGCCGCAAGCGCAAGGGCGAGACGATCGACGAGGACGTCCGCAAGTCCATCTACGCCGCGATCCACGCGGGATACACCGCCCAGGCCGACATCCGGCACGCCGCGGCACGAGGCTGGGTCGATCGCATCATCGAGCCGCACAAGACGCGCGAGGAACTCATCGCCGCGCTGGAGGCCGCGAACCAGGGTTGGGATTACTCGCAGCCGTTCAGGACGGGCGTGCTGCAGACGTGAAATCGCAGCGCGAGCAAATCGCGACATAAGTGTCCGGTAGCGTTACGAATTTCGCTGAGTTCATCACCCTCACTCACGAGACTTTGGTATCCTTTCCGCCATCACGGAGGGGGATCAGGCCGCGTGGCGCGGCTGCTGCCTCCTCCCGGAAGGGAGCCCCGATGAGCAGCACGCACAACCACAGCGAACAGCCCGGCGATGATCTTCCCGTTGAGTACAACCCCGACGGCAGCCGCGTACTCAGGCACGAGGGCGGCGGCGAACTCGATGCTCCTGTCTTCCTCGACGAAGCCCAGATGGAGCGGATCGAGGCCCACGTGAAGGCGCACCTGGGCGAGAGCCCCAACGTGCTGCACGAGATCCTGTCGTTCGGCATTCATGTCGATGTGCTGGTGGTGCCGCCGACCGAAGAGAGCCCCTTCCTCGCCATCGCCACGATGGGCATGAGCGCGGTGCCAATGACGTTCGATGCCAATTCCTTCGATCCCGATGGGCCCCAGCCCACCCCCTTCGCGGAGCTTGCCATGGTTCTGCCGGGGGACTGGCCCATCGATGTCCTCGGCAAGGAGGACGCGACCGACGAGGAGAAGGAAGAGGCCCACTGGCCAATCGGCCTCATCAAGGACCTCGCCCGCGTCCCGATCAACTATGACACGGCGCTGGGCGCAGGCCACACCATTCCCAACGGGGATCCGGCCGAGCCGTACGCGCCGGGATGCCCGTTCACCGGCGTCATCCTGCTGCCCGGCGACTTCATCTCCGAGGGCTTCGGGTGCCTGGAGGGTTCGGGAGAAGGAGACGCGGCCCACCCGCCGATCGACTGGTTCGTCGTCGCGCCCCTCTACAGCGAAGAGATGGACCACAAGCTGCAGCACGGCATCGAGAGCCTGATGGACCGCCTCGAGGCAGCAGGTATCGACCCGCTCGAGATGGCCGATCCGAGGCGTCCGAACTCGTGCGCGGAGTGAGCGAGCATTGAGCCGCGCATGAGCTCGATGGTCGCGGCGTCTCCATTGCATCAACAAAAAACGGGCCGCCATCTGGCGGCCCGCTTTGGTGTTTCACGTCATGCCTGTCGAGCGGTCAGTCTTAGCGAGCGCGACCGACGCCCTTGCCGGCGCGGAAGTAGCGCTTCGCGACGGGCTTGCTGATCGAGTCCTGCGCCGGGCGCGGGGCGTCGGGGTGGGCGTGGCCGTGTCCTGACACGCGCGGCGTGTGGGCGCGCGGCGCGTGCGAGGAGCGGGACGCGGGGCCGTAGCTGCGCTGGCCGCCGCGGGAGCCGTAGGAGTTGGACGAGCCGCCGTAGCTGTCGTCGCTGGAGTCATCCGTGTTCTCGAAGCGCGGCTCGTGCTTGGGAAGCCCCTCGGGGATCTGGCTGAGCGGGATCTTCTTGGCGAGCAGACGCTCGATCTGCCGGAGCAGGTCGCGCTCGTCGTGGTCGCAGAAGGAGATGGCGATGCCGCTGGCGCCCGCGCGGCCCGTGCGACCGATGCGGTGCACGTACCCCTCGGGCTCCATGGGGAGGTCGTAGTTGAAGACGTGCGTGATGGCATCGACATCCAGGCCTCGGGCCGCGACGTCGGTCGCGACGAGCACGCGGACGCGGCCGGCCTTGAAGGCATCCAGGGCGCGGTCGCGCTGGTTCTGGGCCTTGTTGCCGTGGATCGCGACAGCGGAGACGCCCGACTGGACGAGCTTCTTGCAGAGCTTGTCGGAGCCGTGCTTGGTCTTGCTGAAGACCACGGTGCGCGTGACCTTCTGCTCGTTGAGGATGTGCAGCAGGAGGTTGAGCTTCTGCATGCGCGAGACCATGTAGAGCGTCTGCTCGATCTTCGGGGCGGCCGACGCCACGGGCGTGACGGCAACCTTGACCGGAGTCTTGAGGAGCGAGTCGGCCAGGTGCATGATCTCGCGCGGCATCGTCGCCGAGAAGAGGAGCGTCTGGCGGCCGGGCGTCGTGATCGCCGCGGCGATCTCGCGGATGGGCTTGATGAAGCCCATGTCGAGCATGCGATCGGCCTCATCCAGGACGAGGACCTCGATGCCCGAGAGATCAACGTGGCGCTGCTCCATGAGATCAAGCAGGCGGCCGGGCGTGGCGACGATGACATCGACGCCGCGCTGCAGCGCCCGGACCTGATTGCCTTGGCCAACGCCGCCGAAGATCACCGTGCCGGTGACGCCGGTGTGGCGGCCATACGCCTTGAAGCTCTCGGCGATCTGCGTCGCGAGCTCACGCGTGGGTGAGAGGACGAGCACGCGGGCCTTCGGGCGGCCGCGCTGCGTCGTGTCGGGCTTGCTGGTGACGAGGCGATGCAGGATCGGCAGCGCGAAGGCGGCGGTCTTGCCCGTGCCCGTCTGGGCGCAGCCGAGGATGTCGCGCCCGCTCATGGTCGTCGGGATCGTGAGGGCCTGGATCGGCGTGGGCGTGACGTAGTTCTCTTCGATCAGCGCGTCCATCAGCGGCTGGGCGAGGTTGAGGTCGGCGAAGGTGATCGTGACGGCCTCGTTGCCGGGGACGACCTTTGCCGTCGGGATGTTGGCGGGCGTGTGATCGATCTCGGGCGGGTGCGAAGCGCCGCGCGGGGCGTAGACGCCGCTGTTGGGCTGGTGCGAGTGCGAGACGAACTCGGGGCCGCCGCTACGCTGGTCACGCTGACCGGTGTGGCCGCGGCGTGGACCGCCGTGCGAGTGCTGGTCGCGCGTGTCACGATTGTCACGCTGACCGCCGCGCGTGTCACGGTTGTCACGCGTGTCACGCGAATCACGATCAGCCCGCGGTGCGCGGGGAGCGTGATCGGACTGGCTCGCGTGTGCGGGGCCAGCCTTGCGCGGCGTGTACTCGGGCTTCGAGTGGCTCGCGGCCTTCGCGGGCGCGCTGGCCGTGGAAGCCGAGGCCGTGTGCTTGGGCTTGGACTCGATGAGATCATCGAGGCGCAGGCGACGCGGGCCGCCGGTGTGGCCGCCGTGGCCCGAATGGCCGCCGGTGCTTGGGTTGTGCTTGTGGTTGTTGGAACGGGGGGACGATGAGTTGGACTGCGTACGCAAAGGACACTGCTCCTCACGCGCACCATGCTCGCAACGACCGCCCGTCACTGGTGCCGGGCCGAAGGCCCAACGCGCAGAGCGAGCACTCGTCACGGCCAAGTGCCGTGTGTTTCGGGCGATCCATGCTCCAAAACGATTGGGCGAGGAAGGCCGTACTGGGGCTCCCTGGACGCCGCGGATCGTGCATGGCACGGGCGGCAGACGCGGGGAGCGGACTGTTCAGCCTCGGTGGTACCTTTGTGCTTGCACCATTGAAGGTGCAGGCGGGTTAGGTCGGTGGTAGACCACCGGATCGAGGCCGCCAGAGATTCCCAGAACGATCCGGACTCGCGTGTGGACGCGTGTCCAAAGTAGACTGAGGCCACTGGCTTGAGCGCAAGTATAGGCAGGCGGAATCGGGGGGTCTAGAGGCGAGGCAGGGGGGAGAATACTGGGTGGGGGCTTTGCAACATTCGAGATGACACCGGCCGAAGTGACAACATCGGCTTGCGCGGACGGCTCTGAAGAGCATTCCACGATCATCCCAGCGCGGATGATCGTGGTACTTGCTCACACGCCGCAGGTGCCCGTCACGACGTAGGCCGCGAGGAGCTGCGCGTCGGTGAGGTCGGCGTTCTCGTCGCCGTTCAAATCACCATCGAGCCAGTTGGCCTCGGGCGCGATGAGGCCCACGAAGACCTGGGCCATCTGCTGGGCGTCGAGGAGGTCCACGTTCTCGTCCTGGTTGTAGTCGTAGTCGCAGGTTGCCGGGGGCACCGGCGGGCAGCCCCACCGCGCGATGTACGGCGCGAACACGCCCCCGGCGGTGGTGAAGTCCCCACCCGCGATGAGGTCGCCGCTGGGCAGGGTGGTGAGGGCGAGCACGCCGCCGCTGATCCCCGAGCCCAGCGCGGACCACGCCGTGCCGTTCCAGCGGGCGATGCGGTTGGCGGAGACGCCGCCGGCGGTGGTGAAGTAGCCGCCGGCGATGAGGTCGCCATTGGGCAGCACGGCGAGGGCAGACACGGTGCTGTTCATCCCCGAGCCCAGCGGGGACCACGACGTGCCGTCCCAGCGGGCGATGCGGTTGGCGGTGACGCCGCCGGCGGTGGTGAAGGTGTCGCCGGCGATGAGGTCGCCGTTGGGCATGACGGCGAGGACGTTCACGCCCACGGAGCCGCTCATCCCCGAGTCCAGCGGGGCCCAGGAAGAGCCGTTCCAGCGGGCGATGCG
>JBBASU010000005.1:60547-73603 GCA_040399065.1 Phycisphaerales bacterium
GCTGTTCATCCCCGAGCCCAGCGGGGACCACGACGTGCCGTCCCAGCGGGCGATGGAGTTGACGGTCTCGCCACCGGCGGTGGAGAACAAACCGCCGGCGATGAGGTCGCCATTGGGCATGACGGCAAGGGCGAACACGGTGCCGCCCATCCCCGAGCCCAGCGGAGCCCACGATGTGCCGTTCCAGCGGGCGATGCGGTTGGCGGACACGCCGCCGGCGGTGGTGAAGGCGCCCCCGGCGATGAGGTCGCCATTGGGCAGCACGGCGAGGGCGAGCACGCGGGGGGAGCTGCCTCCACTGATGCCCGAGCCCAGGGCGGACCAGGCGCCGGTCGCCGGGTCGTACAGCGCGATGTTGTTCGCGAGCACGTTGCCGCCGGCGGCGGTGAATTGGCCGCCGACCACCAGCTTGGGCGTCTGCGGCCCGGGGCCGTCGGGGTCCCACATTGTTGTGGCGAGGACCTGGCCGTTGGTCCCCGGCAACGACGCCGTGGTTGGGTCGAAGGGTTGCCAGGCCGGCGTGCACTGTGCGGAGGCTGCGCGGGGGCCGGCGATGCTCACGAGCAGAGCAAACAGCGCGACCAAGGACGCGAGGGTGGGGCGAAGCGAGGTGGGCACGGGCATGGAGGCGGTCCCTCAAAGATCGCGTGGAGCGTACCGCGACTCCACTCCGTGTGCAAGCACAATTCGGGGTGCTTGCAGGCCCGGCGTCTCGCCGGGCACTTGCCCTGAGGAAGTCCACTGCCCGGCGAGACGCCGGGCCTAGGCGATGCTCACCTCAGCTTGAACCCGCCGGGCGAAGCGCTCACACGCCGCAGGTGCCCGTCACGACGTAGGCCGCGAGGAGCTGCGCGTCGGTGAGGTCGGCGTTCTCGTCGCCGTTCAAATCACCATCGAGCCAGTTGGCCTCGGGCGCGATGAGGCCCACGAAGACCTGGGCCATCTGCTGGGCGTCGAGGAGGTCCACGTTCTCGTCCTGGTTGTAGTCGTAGTCGCAGGGGCTCGCGCCGGTGACTTCGATCGTGATCGTGTCGGTGCCGGTGGCGCCGAGGTCATCGGTGACGGTGAGGGTGACGATGCTGGTTCCCTGCGGCAGCGTGAGTGTGGCGCTGGGTGTTGGGCCGCTGGCGAGGATGGTCGGTCCGAGGCTCCAGGCGAAGTTGGTGATGGTGCCGTCGGCATCGGTGGAGGCCGCGCCGCTCACACTGACGGGCTCACTGCCGGAGTTGTCCGCGTCTTCGATCGTGATGTCCGCGCCGGCTCGCGCGATGGGCGCGATGTTGGCGACGATGGTGCCTCGGAGGGTGACGGTGCGCGTGGGGCGGTCGGGGTCGTTGCTGGTGATGATGAGGCTGCTGGTGCGGAAGCCCAGCGCGCTGGTTGGCATCGAGATGCTGTGCGTGTTGCCTGTGCCGCCGGGCGCGTCGGAGTAGGGGCCGGTGGGGACGGTGAAGCCGGAGGCGGGGGCGAGTGTGTAGTTGAGGGTGTCGAGGCCGGCGGCGGTCCAGAGGGCGGTGTCGCCGGCGTTGGAGACGTTGAGCGTGCGTGCGGGGGCGGGGCGGCCCTGGGTGACGGTGCCGAAGTCGAGGAGCGTGTCGGAGTTGATGCGCGCGGGCATCCGGATGTCGAGGAAGACGGGGAGGTGTCCGCCGCCGCTGGCGGCGGTGATGAGGGCCTGGGCGATCGTGGGGCCGACCATGGTGTTGGTGGAGGTGCGGAGGGTGGTGTTGTACGAACCTCCGTCGTTGCCCCAGCAGCGGTAGGAGTGGTTGGGATCGTTCCAGGTGGAGAGGTCGAAGGGGAGAGGGTTCTGGGGGCTGATGAGGGTGCCGATGTACTCGATTCCGGCGCCGTCGAGGAGGGGGCCGCCGATCAGGATGGTGTCGAGGCGATCGTCCATCTGCGTCGCGGGGTCCTGCGTGTGGATCGCGCTGAACGTGGGATTGTTGTTCCAGTTGCCGGGGCGCGCGATGGGATCAAAGAAGCGCCCCAGGTTGCTGGCCTGAACACCGGTGAGCTCGATGTACGCCGCCTGGCTTGAGTTCTGCCAGTTGAAGTCGCCAAGCACGATGATCTGATATCCGGCGGGCATGGCCGAACCCGTGCCGTTGGTGTCGATGCCTTGGGCGTTGTCGCGGATGCGCTGGGCCTCAACGAGGCGCCGGGACTGATCGGTACCGGTGTCGCCGGCCTTCATGTGGACGTTGTAGATCGCGATCGTGTTGGCTGGGTTCGCGCCGTACCCGATGGGGCGCAGGTCATAGCGATACGTGTTGCGCGGCTGGTTGGTGGTGTCGGAAGAGCCGACGGCGATGGTGGTGCTGGCGATCAGCGTCGCGCGCGACGTGCGATAGAGGACGACGCCATCGGTGTCGGCGCCATTCACGAAGGGACCTGCGGCCCAATCACCGGGACTGCCGGGCGCGCTGTTGAGGGCGTTGCGCAGTGTGGTGAGGGCCGCAGCACTCTCGACTTCCTGCACGCACAGGATGTCGGGCCTGAACGAGCGGCCATTGAACGAGCCGTACACGGCGGTCTGGATCGGGGTCGTGAGGCTCGCTTCGCCGCTGTAGTTGGAGATGTTCCACGTCGCCACGCGTAGCTGCGCAGAAGCCGTGCCAGAGAGCAGGGTGAGCACACTGAGAACGAGCGTGGTGCGGATGGGCATTGTCATGATCATGCAACGTGAAGAAGCAGCGCGTCGGCAGACTCAGGAAACAGCGTTGGTACACCACGGTCCGCGAGCGTGATACGAAAGAGAAGGGCCAGAAGAAACGTCCGAGCTCTCAACAAAGAAAAGGGGCAGGCGGGACGCCTGCCCCACAAGAAGGTTGAAAGATCAGAAGGCGTCAGTCGAGATGCAACCGCAAGTCTTCTCTGCGCCTTCCCCTAGTGCCAAGTGCCCAGTGCCTAGTGCCTACTCAGAAGGGACAGCTACCCGTCACGACGAACTGAGCGAGGAGCTGTGCATCCGTCAGGTCGGCGTTCTCGTCGCGGTTGAGGTCGCCCGTGAGCCAGTTGGACTCTGGCGTGAGTGAGCCGACGAAGACCTGCGCCATCTGCTGCGCATCGAGGAGGTCGACGTTCTCGTCCTGGTTGAAGTCGTAGTTGCAGGAGCGGCCAACCGTGACGATGAGGCTGTCAAAGCCCGTCGCGCCAAGGTTGTCGGTGACGATGAGGGTGACCTCGTTCACACCCTCGGTCAGGAGGATGCTGGGGGCTGGGCCGGTGCCGACGATCTGGCCATTGACCAGCCATGCGAACGACGAGATGGTCCCGTCGGAGTCGCTGGATCCGCTGCCATCCATGAGCACCGCGACATCAACGTCGTCGCCATCGAGGAAGGCGCTCTGATCAGGCCCGGCGACGGCGATCGGATCGGCGTTGCTGGAGGCGTTGACAGTGATGGTGACGGTGTCGTCGTCGGTGCCGCCACGGTTGTCGGTCACAAGGAGCGTGACGGTGAAGGTGCCCTCGGCGAGGTTGATGGTGGGAGATGGGCCGGTCGCGACGGGCGTCCCGTCGATGGACCAGGCGTACGCGACGATGCCGCCGGCATCAGGATCCGCAGAGCCCGTGCCGTCGAGGGTGATGGGTGCCGTCGATGAACCGGACGCGAGCGTGACGGTCTGATCAGCGCCCGCGTTCGCGACGGGGGGCACGTTCGGGGCCTCGTTGACGGTCACCGTCACGGTGTCGTCGTCGGTGGCGCCTTGGTTGTCGGTGACGAGCAGCGTCACGATGTGGACGCCCTGCGCCAGGCTGATCGTGGGAGTCGCGCCCGTGGCAACCGGCGACCCGGCGATGGACCACGCGTACGAAGTGATCGTGCCGTCGGGATCGGTCGAGAGGCTGCCATTGAGGTTGATCGGAACGGTCGTCGCGCCGACGGCCAGCGTCTGGGTCTGATCCGTGCCCGCGTTCGCCACGGGGAGCTGGTTGGTCGCGTTGTTGATCGTGATCTGGACCGTGTCGGTGCCGAGCGCGCTGCGGTTGTCAGCGACGGTCAGCAGGATCGTGTACGAGCCCGCGGCGAGGTTGATCGTGGGAGAGACGCCGGTTGCGACGGGCGAGCCGTTGATGCTCCAGTTGTATCCGGAGATCGAGCCGTCGGGGTCGTTGGAGCCCGACCCGTCGAGCGTGACGGCGCGGGTCGTCTGGCCATTGGCGAGCGAGAGCGTCTGGTCAGGGCCAGCGTTCGCGATGGGGGCGATGTTGCGGAAGCCGGTCTCGCCTGCGTTCGCAAGCAGGCGCTGCGTGGCGGCGCCAGTCTGCGTGACGCGGACCCAGTAGAAGTAGTTCGTGCCGGGGACGGCCGTGGTGTCCTCGAAGTTGGTCGCAGTGCCGGGGAGTGTGCCCGAGACCGCCGCCGATGTGCCGATGTCGTCCACGGTGCTGCGATAGACGAAGAAGTTGGTGGAGTCGGGGATCGTGGGCCATGTGATGCGAACGCCCGTGGTCAGCACGCCATCGGTGGCACTGGGAGCAAGATTCGTATTGCGCACAAGGACCGTGATGCGATACGACTGAGCGTTCGTGAAGTTGCTCGCGGCGCTGACGCGGAACGTGTTCACGCCGGAGTTGAGCAGCAGGCCACTGATGACCTCCGCGGCGCCCGCGGCGGTCGCGTTCTGCGTGCGGAGCTGGATGGCACCGGTGCCGCTGTTGACCTGCAGCTGGAGGTCGGCCTGGGCCAGCGCGTTCATGTTCGCGGCGCCCGTCTGGCAGGAGCCGTTCTGATTCTGGTCATAATCGGCGTAGTTGCTGCCGATGGGCGTGACCGTGATGTCGACAAGACGCTGATCCAGCGTCGTGAGCTTGTACCAGTCAACGTCGTTGTCGGTCGTGGAGGTGTTGTTCGAGCCCGGGTTGAGGCTCAGGTTTGCGGCGTTGGCGACGGCGGGCGAAGGAATGTTGCCGACCGTCAGGCTCGTGCCGACATTGGGCGTGCCGATGTCGAACGCGAGCGCCTGCGTGTCGTTGAATTCGGAAGGGTCGCCATAGTTGGCCTGCATGCCGCGGATGTCGTCCTGCTGCAGACCATCGAAGGAAGTGTCAAGGAAGGGTGCCATCAGCGCGCCGCTCGGGCAGACGTGGGCAAAGCCCAGGCCGTGCCCATGCTCGTGCATGATGGTGTTGCGCAGGAAGCGGTACGTGCTGCCCGAAGCGCCCCAGTTGTCGTCCTCGTCGATGACCATGTCACCGTTGTCGGGGAACTGGTTGTACGCGAGGATGCCCCCGCCGTTGTCGATCTGCTTCATGCCGATGCGGACCATGCCGCGGCCGGTGCCGTTGGCCCCGCCGCCGGTGCCCCACGCCGCACCATCGTCCCACTCGTTGCCGCCGCTGGTCACGCGGACATACTCGATGCCAGTCAGGGCGGCGATGCGCGCAAACGAGTTGACGAACTGCGTAATCCACAGGGCCCGATTGCCACCGAACTTGGTGTCCATGTCGGCGAAGAGGCTGGAAGTGTCGTTGCCGAAGCTGTCATTGAGCGCCGTGCCGTCGGGGATGAAGGACCATGTGATGGTGATCGGATCGCCCACGGCGCCGACGCTCCCAATCACGGTGCTCCCCCAGCGAGCGCTGCGGTTGTACCTGGAGCCATACCCGGAGGCCTCGATCGCCTCGTTCAACGCCCGCATCTGCTGGAGCGTGGGGTTCGAGCCTTCGGCGAAGCATGCGGCCATGGGCCCGAGGTCATAGGGATCTCCGCCGCTGGCGGGACCGCCATGGATCGACATCACCACGCCATCCGCGAAGAGGACGCGGCCATCCTTGAACGAGACCACCGGGTCCTGGCCAGAGGGGGCGAGCTGGGCTCGCTCGGTAGGACCGGCAACCGCGGAGGTCGCCGCAGCAAGCGTCACCAACGCCGCAGCAAGGCCAAAGTGACGCTGCAGACGAGACCGAAGGCCGCCCGTATCAGGACTCGTGACCGGACACGCGACGGAAGCAGTCTGTGAGATCATCTCAGCCATGGGAACATATCTCCGAGTACAAGGGGACAAGGCAGGACATCGGACCGGGCGGCGGGTCGGATGTGTCGCGGGAGTGTCGCAATAGATCGGACCGATCCGCTGGCGACTCGCTCCAGTCCGGAACGGTCGCCACGGGTCGGTCCAGTCTGCGGGAGGCTTGGATGGGCCAGAAGGTGGCCTGTAGAATCGTCAGTCAGGGAAAACCTGGGAAATCGACGTACGGAAGTGGACGCGGAACATACCTCGATGCGACCTTTGGTGTATCAAAGGTTGCGGTTGCGTCAAGAATATTTGCGCAAACTGTTCCGCAATAGGGAAGGTCCGGCGAATATTCGTACGTAAAAACCCTCAGAGTGGGCACGCTCCGGTCGTGACGTATGCCGCGAGGATCTGGGCGTCCGTCAGATCCGCGTTCTCGTCGCCGTTGACGTCGCCGCTGAGCCAGCCCGGTCCCGGCGGGGTGAGCCCGACGAAGACCTGAGCCATCTGCTGAGCGTCGAGCAGGTCCACGTTCTCGTCCTGATTGAAGTCGTAGTCGCAGGGGGACTGAGGCAGGGGCTCAACCACCGCGCGAATGACGAGGTCGCCCGAGACGCCGAAGCCGCAGAGGCTGCTCCAGCCGCCGGGGATGGCGAAGATCATGTTGAAGATCGCCTGGCAGCCGTTGGTGTCGGTGACGAGCGAGGCCTTGGAGATATCGAACCCTCCACCTTCGCCGCTGGGAGCATCGGCGAACTTCAGGCAGACCGAGAAGGGGCCGGGGCTCGTGATGACGATGTTCTCGGACTCGAAGTTGAACTCATTGAGCACGCCATCGGTGAGCTGGGGCGGATCGCTCTCGAAGATCAGGTTCGGCGCGGGGTTGATCCAGCCGCTGTAAATGTTGATGGACTCCTGCACGGGGTTGCTCGAAGAGCCAAAGAAGCTCTTCCAGAAGATCTGGACGCGCGTGACGCGCAGCGGAAACATCGAGTCCGTCAGGCCCGGCGTGCCACCGGGCCAGAACGTCGTGCACCCGATCTCGTTGTTGACGAAGCCCAGCTGCACCGCCGCCGTTGAGCCGTTGACGAGCGAGTCGTTCTTGATGGTCACCGGCTGGGCGGATGCAAGTCCCGCAGCACCCAGGGCGGCGATACCCGCGACGAGACGAGCGACGACATGCTGATGTGAACAACGCATTGGAATCTCCGGTCTGAGAGAAATCGGAAAGGGCGATGGGACGGCGCAGCCGCCGCACCAGTATGAGCCTGAATTCACGCGCCCGCAATAGAACCTTCGCGAGACCGTCGGATTTGGTTCCCTGGGAGGTCCACGAAACACCTCGACGTGTCCGCAATCGCCGACACGTTAGGGTATTCGGCCGTGAACTTCGATGCGGAACACGCTTCGCGGTGTTTACGCAGGTTTGGGCCTTGACAACGTCCGATTTAGTCCCACACTGTTGGCAGCCGCAGCGGGAGTGGGTCCGCTTCAGCGGCGGGTGTTCATGTCAACATGTCGAGGAGATTCGTGATGAAGATGCGCAGCGCGGCCGTAGCCGCGACGGTACTGGTCTCGGTCTTGGCTGGTCAGGCCCACTCCCAGCAGAACCTCGCAACCACACCGGTTGTGAGCGGGCTCTCTCGCCCCCTCTTTGTGACGGCGCCCGTCGGCGATACGGCACGGCTCTTCGTCGTCGAGCAGCGCTCAAGCTCCACCGGGCGCATCCGCATCGTCAACCTTCCGGCCAACACGCTCAACGCCACGCCGTACCTCTCCATCTCGCCCGTCTCTACCGGCGGTGAGCAGGGGCTGCTGGGTCTGGCCTTCCATCCCAACTTCCTGCAGAACGGCTACTTCTTCGTGAACTACACGGAGCCCGCTATTCCTGCCGTCGCGGGGAATGAGGCCGTGCGCTCCGCTGGCTCCACCGTGATCGTGCGGTACCGCGCTAACGCCCCCTTCGCGACCTCGACCACCGCGGACCCGGCGTCCGCGCTCATCCTGATGCGCATCCGTCAGCCCGATGCCAACCACAACGGCGGCTGGATCACCTTCGGGCCTGATGGCAACCTCCTGATCTCCACCGGCGACGGCGGCAACGGCAACGACACGTCGGGCCAGTTCACCATCTCACCCCCTGGCTATCAGGCAGGTGGCAACGCGCAGTCCATCAACACACTCCTGGGCAAGCTGCTCCGCATCGATGTCGACGGCCCCGACAACATCCCCGGCAACGCCGATGACGACGGCTTCCCCGCCGACCCCGTCAAGAACTACACGATTCCCGCCGGAAACCCCTTCGTCGGCATCGCGGGCGAGGACGAGATCCTCCACCGCGGCCTGCGCAACGCCTGGCGCGGCGACATCGATGTCGTCGGCGGCCACCTCTGGCTTGCCGACGTGGGCCAGGGCGTGCGCGAGGAGATCAACCGCGTGCCGCTGACGGCCACCGGCCTCAACTTCGGCTGGCGCTGCATGGAAGGCACCCGCTGCACCGGCCTCTCAGGCTGCACCTGCAACGCGACCTCACTCACGATGCCGATCCTTGAGTACGGGCACGATGCTCCGCCCGTCGGACCAACTCCAGTCCTGGGCTGCTCCATCACCGGTGGCGAGGTCTACCGAGGCAACGCCATCCCCTGCTTCCGCGGACACTACATCTTCGCCGACTACTGCTCGGGCGACATCTACTCCTTCCGCATGGTGGGCAACACCATTACCGAACTCACCGATCGCCGCACGCAGCTTGATCCCCCCGGCACGCCAAGCCTGAGCAACATCGTCTCCTTCGGCACCGATGCCAGCGGCGAGATGTACGTGGTCGATCAGGCCGGCGGCGAGGTCTTCAAGATCGTCGCGGGCACCGCCACCGGCCCGGACTGCAACAACAACAGCATCATCGACTCCTGCGACATCGCCCAGGGCACCAGCCTCGATGCGAATGCCAACGGCATCCCCGATGAGTGCGAGGTCGGACCCTGCGACTACGACTTCAACCAGGACGAGAACATCGACCTGCTCGACGCGCAGCAGATGGCCCAGGTCTTCGTCGGCCTCCTGACGCCCGGTGCCAACTGGCTCGACGGCGACCTCAACGGCGATGAGAACGCCGACCTCACCGACGCACAGATCCTCGCGGCCTACGTCGTCACCGGCGACTGCGGCCTCTAGTTCTTACAGAACCGTCCTTCCGAGCCGAAGTGCGCGAGCAGTTGGTGTCTTGGGTGGATGCGCCGATCCCCGGCTCACTTCACCGCACAACGAACTCTCGAAGCCGCCCGCGAAAGCGGGCGGTTTTCTTTTCTTGATTCTGCCCGCCACTGCTTTAGACCGGCGTGCGATCCGAACCCTGTGGCGCGCGTGAACTCCGCTCACACCTTGAGCTGCTGCTCTTCCAGCCGCGAGATCTCCGCGGCAACGTTCGCCCGTGCGCGCGGCTCCAGCGCCGAGCCGAGGAGCGATGAATGGAACAAGCGCGGGCGCTTCAACATCGACCGCAGGAACTTCGCGCGCCCCGCCGCGAACTCCGCGTCCTTGACGAACTCGTGCTCGGCGCGGATCTGCGCGGCGTAGCGGTCGTAGCGGGCGTCGCCGGCCGCGAGGATGCTGAGGTCGATGTCGAGGAGGATGGCTTCGTCCTCGGTGGTGGGCAGGCTGGCGTGGCGTGTGGCGAGGATGAGGGCGGAGATGCGGTTGCTGGTGCGCTCGCCGAGGCCGAGTGCGCGTGCCGCCATCGCGCCGATGGCGGCGCTCCTGGCCTCGTTGTCGCTGCGACCGGGGACGTAGATGCAGTCATGGAACCAGAGGGCGAGCTCGAACACATCGGGCGCGTTCACGCCGGAACGGTGGCGGCCAAGAAGATCGAGGCACTCGCCGACGTGCGAAAGATTGTGATACGCCCGAGGCGGCGCGGCGTGGAGGCCATCGATGATGTCGAACCATGCGTCGGCCTCGGAGGCCGCGCCGATGCGGGAGCAGTACTTCTTCCATCGTTCGCGCATGTTGAGGCTCCACGGACATTGGCGCTGCTGCGACGGACTGAAAGGCACTGACACCGACCACGGAGTGGCGTGGCACGCAAGGAACTCAGACCCGCAGGCCGCTCTCTTCGAGCTCGGCGAGCTCCTTCGCGTACTGCTTTCGCATCGGGTCTACGACTTCCTTGATGAAGCGATCGGTCTGTTCGACGCTGCGGCCGACGTACTTCATCGGGTCCATCACGCCTTCCCAGTCGAGTTCGGCGCTGAGCGGGCCGCCGCGGGCGGTGCTCCAGAAGTTCTTGTCGGCCTTCAGGCGGTCGAGGAGGTCGTTGTCCTGGCCCTCTTGCTTGACGCGCATTCCCGCGGCCTGCGCGTGGACGCGGATCACCTCGTGGTAGTGCTGGCGATCGCCGCCGAGTTTCACACAGGCCATGAGGATGTTCTCGGTGGCCATGAAGGGGAGCTCGGCCATCAGGTTCTTCCTGACCATGGCTTCGTGCACGATGAGGCCCGAGGCGACGTTGTGCATGAGATCGAGCGCGCCATCGAGCGCGAGGAAGGCCTCGGGGAGCGAGAGGCGGCGGTTGGATGAGTCATCCAGCGTGCGCTCCAGCCACTGCGTCGCGGCGGTGTCGTACGCGTTGCCGACGAGGTTCATCACGAAGCGCGCAAGGCCACAGATGCGCTCGCAGCGCATCGGGTTGCGCTTGTACGGCATGGCCGATGAGCCGATCTGCTTGGTCTCGAAAGGCTCGTCGATCTCCTTGCGATTGCAGAGGAGGCGGATGTCGGTGGCGATCTTGTGGAGGACGGAAGCGGTGGAGGCGAGGTCGGCGAGGATGAAGGTGTCGATGACACGGGGGTAGGTTTGGCCGGTGAGCTCGTGCACAAACAATCGAAAATCCTGTCGTTCCCGCGAGGCGTGGAGATACTTGAACTCCAACCAATCATTGGTGACATTCTCAAGGAAGCTGTGCTCAAGATCGTCCACTCTCACAGCATCGCCACCCAAGAGTGAAAGAAAGCTGGCTTGTGTTCCGGTCGCTCCACGAAGCCCTCTCAGCGACTTGGCGGCGATCAGGCTCTCTATGAGACGTTCAAAGCAGAGTGAGAGGTCGTACGCCCAGCCTGCAATGCGACGCCCCACCGTCACCGGCTGCGCCGGCTGATAGTGAGTAAACCCGAGTGTTGGCAGCGATTTCCACTGGAGCGACTGAACGGCAAGGGACTCACCCGCTCGACCAACCTTGGCAGCGATCAACTCGATCGCTTGTCGCAGCATCATCAAGTCCGCGTTGCACACCACATCCTGGCTCGTCATCCCAAGATGAATGATCCCCTTGGCCTTGGGGCACGAGTCTCCCAGCGCGTGGACGTGGGCCATCACGTCGTGCCGCAGGTCTCGCTCGTACTTCTCGGCGAGGCGGATCTCATCATCGGTGATGCCGACGGTGCCATCGGGGTTCTTGCGCTCGACCACCGCGCGGAGCTCGTCGACCTGCTCCCTGGTGACGGGCAGGCCGAGCTCGTGCTGGGCCTCCGCGACGGCGAGCCAGATCCGCCGCCAGGTGTTGAACTTGTGCCGCGATGACCACAACCGCAGCATCCGCGGCGAGGCGTTGCGGCTGGCGAGGGGGCTGGTGTACGTGTCGTAGGGGGAGGTGGTGGGTGCGCCGGCGGTGGAAGGATCGGGTGTCGTCATGATTCGATGTCGTCCGGCAGAGTGAGACAGTGAAGGATGCAACGGCCTTGCAGGGCCTGAGAACTTCGGCCCAGACCCATGGTACTCGGTCGAGGCCGACGCACGCCCTTCTTCCCCTACCCCACCACCCCACGCACCATCCACGCGAAGATCGCCAGCAGCACCACCCCCACCGTCGCGATCACCCACTTGGGCAGGCCCTTCTGCTCTCCCTCGGCTCCCAGCGCGTGCCCGCACTTCCAGCAGAGTTCGACATCGTCGTGGAGTTCGGTGCCGCACTTGGGGCACGCCTGCGTCGCGCCCGAAAAGCGATCCAGGTCCTCATCAAGAGGACCATCCTCATCCTCGCCGCGACGTGGTGCTCTGGCCATCACCATCAGAATAGCGGCGTCAACGCAGGATGATCAGGACATCATCAGTGCGTGTTCGGAGCATGATCCGAGCACGATCAGGGCACCTTCCCCCGCCCGGCTGCTCTGATTGCAGAGCCGCCGGCGGCCACAATCTCGCATGGACAGTGCCCCGGCACCTCCCCAACCCCGCTCCGAGACCCATCCCCCTTCGCTGACACTCGCTGACTTTCGCTGGCATTCGCTGACACGCACTGACACTCACTCGACCATGCAACCCACCCAGATCATCTTTCACGTCCTTGCCGCGGTCACCAACGCCGCGGGTGTCCTTACCACCCTCTGCCTGATCGTCTTCCTTATGGCCGGCGGAGCCAACGCCAAGCCCGCGCAGATCACGATCCTCAAGTCGCTCATGATCGCGACCCTCGTGGTCGGCCTCCTTTCCCTCGGCGGCTCGATCTGGAGCATGGTCGCGGGCCGCCCGGGCCTTGGTGCCATCATCGCCGCGATCCCGATCGCTTTCGCGATCACGCTCATCACGATCCTCGTCTGGCTGGAGTTCTAAGCCGCCGCGCGGCCGCCGCCGCTCCAATCGAGCGACCAAGCCCCTCCTAAACTCCGTGGCGTGAACGCTCGATGTTTCTCTCTCGAAGCAGACTACGTTCGTGCCTCCACGTTCATGCCACTTTGAGCCACGTCCGGCTCCCGCAGCAAGCACAAGCGTGATTACACAGGTGATCACACGATCAGGAGGTTCCCGCGATGCCCAGCCTCTACGTCGGCAATCTTCCGTACACCACCACCGATGCCGAGCTCGAAGCGCTCTTCACGCCCTTCGGCAGGGTTGACCGGGTGCAGGTCGTCTTCGATCGCGAGTCCGGCCGCAGCCGCGGCTTCGGCTTTGTCGAGATGCCCGACCAGCTCGAGGCCGACGCCGCGATCGAGCGCCTCAACGGCTCCGACATGGGCGGCCGCGCCCTCGCCGTGAACATCGCACAGCCAAGGCAAGAGCCCGGTACCGATGGACCCCGCGGGGGCTTCGGTGGCGGCGGCGG
>JBBASU010000005.1:73703-143712 GCA_040399065.1 Phycisphaerales bacterium
GGTGGCGGCGGCGGTGGGCCCAGAGGCCAAGGTGGCTTCGGCAGGCCACCCCGGCAAGGCGGCTTCGGCGGCGGCGGGGATCGCAGAAGTGGCGGCGGTGGTTATGGAGGCGGAGGTGGTGGGGGTGGCGGCGGGGGCGGAAACCGCTCCGGCGGGACCGGCTACGGCGGCGACCGCCGCGGCCGATAGCCAAGGCACCCGGAGACCGTGCCGCGCCCGGCACCGTCTTCTCACGATTTCCTTGCCATCCGCCCACGGCGCGGTAGGCTTCCACCGGGCCGCCGAGGCCATCAGGAGCTATCGCCATGCCCGTGCTTTCCAAGCTGTCCCGGATCGCATCCTCGAAGATCGGCCTCCTCGCGCTGACCGCGGCCATCTCGCCCCTCGCCGCCGCCCAGACCGGTGCCTTCGACGTCGTGATCAACTCGCCCGCCTCCGCCGCGAACTGGAGCGTTGCCTTCAACGCCCCCTTCCAGACCGGCACCAATCCCAGCACCAACCGCCCCTACTCCTACCTCATTGGCGATTGGGACTCCACCGCCAACCCCACCGGCACCCGCACCATCACCGGCCTCTTCGGCATCGATCCGGGCACCAACGTCCCCATCAGCATCAACGCCGGCGGCATTTCCGCCTCGGGCAATAGTGGCTCAACGCCGCTTCGCCCCTCCGGCAGCTGGCTCTTCCGTCTTCGTGGCGGCTCCATTCAGGTCGAGGATCTCAACCTCAACCTCCTCGATGAAGAGACCGTCAGCGTCGGTGCCAACGTCTCCATCACGTACAGCACGTTCCGCACGCGCCAGCCCACCTGCACCGTCATCGGCGGCTTCCCGATCTCTGTCCCGCTGGGGAACATCGTCGTGAACCAGCTCGTCGCGAGCCAGTTCTCACCCGCCGCGACGGGCACTCTGACCCCCACCGGCCCCAACACGTACGACTTCTCGATCCCGGTTGATGTGCTGATCAATGTCGGAGCGACGTTCCTCGATGCTCCCGTCGAGGTGCCGCCCACGCCCGCCATCATCGTCCTCAGTGGCTCCCTCACCGTCACCGGCAACACCGCCTCCATCACCAGCGGCGTTCAGGTCCAGCTCGAACAGTCCAACCCGGGACCGGTCGGCTTCGACGCCCTCCCCTTCGCCGAGCCTCTCTGCGGCGGCTCACTCCTCGTCAACGTCACCCTCGGCACCCAGACCATCAACGTCACCGCCAACTCCAGCCTCGTCTCCTCGGGCCAGCGCACCTGCTCGTATGACTTCAATCAGGACGAGAACACCGACCTCGTGGACGCGCAGAACATGGCCCAGGTCGTCGTCGGCCTTCTGGTCGCAAACCCGGCCTGGCTCGATGGCGACTTCAACGGCGACGAGAACTTCGACCTGACGGACGCGCAGCAGGTCGCGCAGGCCGTCGTCACCGGCACCTGCCAGTAGTCGCGGCGAGGCACCCCGCTCCGGCGAGCGCATGGCAGATTTTGCGCACACATCACATTTTGTTCGCATTTTGTTTATATGACGCTAACGCCCGAGCTGGCTGGGGTTTGCTTCGCCTTCAGGGTCAGATTTCACCATTTCAAAGCCCTCTCTTCGCGCGTAAGCACTTGAAAAAACAAGAGCTTGGCCTATCTTCTAATCCCGACCATTGGGCCGCGTTGGAGCGTGGTCTCGGCCGTGCTGGCGTCCATAGTGGACTTTGGCTGGAGCCTCGATGGCGGATGTTGGATTCGCCCTCGGACTAAAGGAGCATTGAGATGCGTCTGAACAACCTTGCCTCGATCATGGTCGCCTGTTGCGGGCTCGCGAGCGTCGCCAGCACGGCCTCTGCTCAGGTCGTCTTCTCCCAGATCTACGGCGGCGGCGGCAACGCCGGCGCTCTCGTTCACGCTGACTACGTCGAGCTCAAGAACAACTCTCTCGCCCCCGTCGACATCGGCGGCTGGTCGATCCAGTACGCGTCGGCTGGCGGCTCCTTCACGAACCGCTTCAACATCCCCGCGGGCACGACGATCCCGGCCAACGGCTTCTTCCTCGTCCGAGTGGGTAACCCTCAGACCAACGGCTCCGCCCCGACCCTCGCCTTCGACCTCGTCAACGACGGCCTGACCCCCTCGATCACCGGCTCGATCACCGCCAGCTCCTCCGGCGGCAAGTTCGCCCTCGTCACCGATCAGGTCAACATCACGACCAACTGCACCGCCTCCACCGTGGTTGACCTCGTCGCCTGGAGCGCCAACGTCTCCTGCTCCGAGACCGCTCCCGCCGGCGGCACGGCCAACACCACCGGCCTCGTCCGTCGCAGCAACGGTTGCACCGACACCAACAACAACTCCCTGGACTTCCAGGTCGTGACGATCACCGTCGACACGCCCCGCAACAGCAGCGTCTCGGCCCCCTGCCCCACCGCCTCTGACTGCAACGCCAACGGCGTCCTTGACACCCTCGAGATCGCCGCCAACCCCGCCCTTGACTGCAACGTCAACGGCCGCCTCGATGAGTGCGACATCAGCGGCGGGTTCTTCGGCGACTGCGACAACAACGGCACGCCCGACGTCTGCCAGATCACCGCCGACCCCACGATTGACTGCAACAACAACGGCATCCTCGACGGCTGCGAGTCCGTCGTCGGCATCGCCCTTGACGTCAACGGCGCCGACGCCGATGGCGACAACCGCGTCGACTTCGTCCTGAACAACACCGATCCCGACCCCGCCGCCTGGCGCGCGGGTGGCGCGATCGGCAACGGCCCCCTCGATGTCCAGTGCGAGAACGCCGCGGTCGTTGAGGCCATCGCCGCCGCGACCGTCCAGCCCGCGGGCATCCGCTCCGGCGGCACGGGCACCAACTTCTTCAACGTGCAGGGCTTCAACGGCGGCGCGTTCCAGAGCTACGGCGGCACCCGCTTCGATATCGCCGCGGCCGTCGCCTCCTTCGACACCGCCTTCGGCGCCGGCAACTGGACCCTCTCCAGCGCCTACCTCGTCCTCCAGCAGTCCAACGCTGGCTTCACGGCCAACGGCCCCGCGGAGATCTACTGGACCAACAACGACACCCAGGACTTCTCCGTCCTGCCCACCGACCCCAACACCAACACTGTTTTCGGCAACTTCGCCACCGACTACGCCGACCGCGAGCTGATCGCCGGCTACACCTTCTACCGCGGCTCGCGCCTGGGTGGCGAGGGAAGCGGCACCGTCGAGGCCTTCCGCCTCTTCGACGCCGCCGACACCTCCCTCAACGCTGGCCAGATCAACGTCGGCGCCGAGATCAACTCCGCGTCGGGCCAGCTCACCCTCGTCCTCCTCGCCCCTGACTTCACCGGCGACTCCACCACCGCAACCTACGCTGGCATCACCAACAGCGCCTGGCGCGGCCCCACGCTCGTCCTCTTCGCCGACGCCACCGGCGGCCCCTCCTGCGACTACGACTTCAACCAGGACGAGAACGTCGACCTCCTCGACGCTCAGCAGATGGCCCAGGTCTTCGTCGGCCTCCTCACCCCCGAGGCCAACTGGCTCGACGGCGACCTCAACGGCGACGAGAACGCGGACCTCACCGACGCGCAGATCCTCGCCGCCTTCGTCGTCAGCGGCAACTGCGCCCTCTAAAGCTCCACCCATTCTCATCGCACCCACGCGGCCGCGTGAGAATCGCATCAGAGACTTCAACCCCCGGGCCCGTCCCGGGGGTTTTTTGTTTTTGCTCCCTGCAACCTCGGACGCCGCCACCGGTTCAAAGCGGGGGACATTGCAACGGAGGTCATGTCATGCTGCGCCGAGGCTTCACCCTCATGGAACTCATGGTGGTTGTTCTGATCATTTCCATTCTGATGGGCCTGCTGCTGCCCGCCGTCTCGCGCTCGAGACATCAGGCCCGGCTCACGGTTGGCGTTGCCAACCTGCGATCGGTCTCGCAGATGATGCTGATCTACACGACCAGCAGCCGCGAGGAGTTCCTGAACCCCTTCCGGCCGCAGTGGCCCGACGGCCGCTTCCAGTTCAACGACGCTGTCTCCGGCGACCAGACGATGAGCTGGCGCTTCGCGGATGATCTCTGTAACTGGTTCCACACCGACGGGTTCTCCGGCGTCTGGTACTCGTATCTCGCTGAGTTCCGGGGCGACCTCTCCAGCCGCGCACCCGACGAGCAGTATTCCCCCGCCGATGCCGATGCCCTCGCGGCCCGGCGTGATGCCCAGGCCCGCGGCGGGATCCAGTCCGATCAGCTCTACGCCGGTACCTTCCGATACTCATCGACCTTCTGGCTCAAGCCCAGCCGCTTCGCCGGCACGCTTAACGCCGCGATCGCCGACGAGATCCGCACCGCGACGGTGGCCGATGTCGTCTACCCGGATCGCAAAGTCATGATCTGGGAGCGGGCCGACTTCAGCCGCATGAAGAACACCTCGCCTAGGCAGAACGTCGTCACTGTGGACGGCTCGGTCCGATCGGTTCTCCTCGAAGACTGCCTCCAGCCCGCCATCAGCCCCCCACCGTGCGGCCCAAGCGGCTCATACTTCCAGCACACGATGTTCGGCGTCAAAGGCGCTGACCTTCGCCTCAGCACTGGGAACGTGCCTTGACGCCAAGTCCCTCCGACATCAGGCCGAGATCGGACGCGAGATCACCGTGACACAGATGATGGACCAACTCCGTGATCGCGCCCGGCTGCAGCAGACGCGCCTGCGGTTCATGCTGCTCGACACGCGCGATTGGTGGGAACGGGCCCGCATGCGAGCCGCGTATCAGGCCGAAGAGACGCTCTGGATCACCCGCCGATCGCTCGTTGCCTGGGCCGTCACACTCTTCGCGGCGGGCGGACTTGCGGGCGGGGTGGTGGTCGCGGTCCTTGCACCCGGCGGCCTTGTGCACTCCGAGACAGCGCGTTCGGGAACACCTGAGCAGTTACGGGCCCACGCACATGATCCCGCGGCGAACCTGAGCCCGGTCATGGCCACGCGGCCTCGACCAGCGTCAACGAGCGCGAAGCCGCGTACGCCCAATCGCTAGGCCGCTTCACGCATCCTGCTGGGTCACATTCCACTCCGGCTTCTCGTCGCTCACGCCCTTGGGCAGCACGACGCGCGTCTTCATCGTGCCCTTGGTGAGATCGAGGTCGATCGTGCGGCCGCCGCGCTGCCAGTCGCCGTATCCGGCCCAGCCGCTGACGCGCCCGTAGACGAGCTTCACGCCCTTCTGCTCGCCGATGTAGTCGTTCACGTGATCATGCCCGACGAAGACGGCGCGGACGCGCTTGCTCGCGCTGTACGCGTCGAGCACCGCGCCGGTGTCGCTCTCAAAGCAGACCTCCTCGCCCTTGCGGCCCGTGGCCTTGCCCGAGTCAAAGAGCGTCTTGAAGTCCAGCGTCGGCACGTGCTGCATCACGATGATGGGGTGCGTGCGGCCGAGCTTCGCGTCGGCCTCGAGCTGGGCCTTCATCCAGGCCATCTGCGATTCGGGCACGTGCAGCGCGGGCTTGCGCTTGCCGCAGTTGAAGCCGATCAGCGTGAAGCCCGGCGCGGGAGCGTCCTTCGCGCGGACATCAATCCGGAAGCAGTACTCGCGCGTCGTCTTCACGCCATCAGCCGCCTCGTGCTCGGGGACCTTGATGAACCCCGCCGCGTGGTTCTGGAACTTCGCGTAGTAGTCCTCCATCGTGAGTGAGCCCGTTGCGGGGCCATGGTCGTGATTGCCAAAGACCACGCTCCACGGGATGCCCAGATCGTTCATGAAGCCAATCGCGGAGTGCTCGACGCCATCCATGTCGTTGTTGATGAAGTCGCCCGTATGGAAGGCCATCGAAGGCTGGTTCTCATCGATCAGCGTTCGGATCAACGCTCGCGACTTCTCGTCCTTGGCCTTGTCGCCATCCTTGGGGCGGCCAAAGTGCGTGTCGGTCAGTTGCAGGATCCGGAAGGGGCCGCTTCCCTTGTGCACGAGCTCGAAGCGATCATCCGCGATGCGCGTCAGCACCGGGGCGCGGCGGTGCCCACGGGCCAGCGCGAGCGTCGGAAATCCCGAGAACGCCGCGAGGGCCGAAGTGCCCGCGGCCGCCGCGAGGAACCCACGCCGATTGATCGAGTGCATCATGCCGTCATTGTCGCCCCTCAAAGCACGACGCGTATTCAGACCGCGTGAAACCTCGGCCCGTGCTCCTGCCGCCGCGCTAGGTCACGCCGCCCCAGAAAATTCCAGATTCGCGCCACACAAGCACCCTCCGCCGGTGTCTACTGGTAGGAACTCCAACGACCCTTTCCAGGAGCAGACCCATGCCGACGACTCTCCACACGTCCCGCTCACTCATGCCGCTGGCCATTGCCACGCTCCTCTCGCTCAGCGGCCTCGCGTCGGCCCAGCCGGTGGCGCCCGCAAGCAGCGGCACTCCCGCGGCGGATTCCGCACCCATCGCCGACCTTGATCCCGCGATGCCCAAGGAGATCACCAACGCCGCCTTCTACACGCCGGCCTCGGAGCGCAATGCCGCGCTGGCGTACTACAAGTCGTTCTCGATGATGTCGCGCGAGGCGCGGAGCCAGCTCTCGGGGGTCGATTGGGACGCAGTCGGCGACAACGTCGACGGGGCCAAGATGCCCGCGTCCTTCAAGGACGCGGCGGCCCTCCTCAACGACAGCTATCTCAATCAGGTGATGCTCGCGTCCAGAATGAAGGTCTGCCGCTGGGAGTCCGAGTACGAGGAGGGCATCGAGATGCTGCTGCCGTACCTGGGCGACATGCGCGCCACAGCCCGCACCATGCGAGTCGCGGCCCGTCAGGCCATGGTCGAAGGCCGCCCCAGCGTCGCCGTTGATCGACTGATTGCGATGCACGCCATCGCCCGGCACGCCGCGAACGACCCGATCCTCATCTGCAGCCTCGTCGGCATCGCCGTCGGCAATCTCACCAGCATCGAGACGCGTTCCATCGCCGCCAGCGGTCAGCTCACGGCGAGCGCCCGCGACCGACTCCTGGCGCATCTCGAGGCCTTGCTCGACGAGCCCGATCCGATGAACTCGCGCGCTTCGATCAAGGGCGAGCGCGACATCATGCTCGGCTGGGTCGAGCGGACCTTCGTCAAGGAGGGCGGCCCCGCCGAGTTCGCAGCGATGATGGCCGAGATGGAACAGGAAGGCGCCCAGAACATCAGGATCCTCAGCATCAAGGCCCTCTCGCTCGAGGACTTCAAGGATGCCATCGATCGGACCGGGCAGTTCCACGACGAGATGCTCGCCGCCTGGGACGCGCCCGACGCCCAAGAGCGCATGAGCAAGCTCGAGACCGCCGTCACCAGCGGCGAGTTCGGACCAGTCGCAGCGCTGCTGGCGCCCAGCCTCACCAAGGCACGGGCCTCAGCAACCAAGTATCGCGACAACATCCGTGAGACAATCGACGCCCTCCGGAGCGCCAAGGTCCGCGACGACTCGAAGTAAGGCAAGCAAGCACGCGTCAAGGTGCCGCCGATTCAAGGGGCACACCACAAGACACATACCCGATCGCGATCGTCCGCTTCCGGCTTGACGCCCTGCCTTCTCCCCATGCCGCTTCCAGCTACCAACCTCCTCCTCTCGGCTTCGCGGGGCGACGAAGCGGCGGCACGCGCGCTCTGGGCCCAGGAGGCCCCGCGCCTTCTCGCCTACGCGCGCTCGATCGTGCGTGACCACAGCCTCGCCGACGACGTGGTGCAGGAGTCTCTCTGCCGCGTCCTGCGCCAGGAAGCTCGCACGCTGCGAGCCGTCGGCGACGTGCGCACTTGGCTCGCCAGCATCGTGCGGCGTGAGGCCATCAATCACCTCCGCGCGCTCTCACGCCAGCGCCGACTCGACCTCGCACACGCCGATCGCGCGATTCGCACGTCGCCGCGAGAGTCACTCTTCTCAACCGATGTGCGCCGCGCCATCGACCGCCTTCCGCGGCGCGACCGCGAGGTCCTCATCCTGCGTCACGTCTGCGGCCTGACCTTTGACCAGCTCGCGCCCGCCACGGGCCTCTCGCGCAGCGCCGCCGCTTCCAGATACACCGCCGCCATCGCCCGACTGCGCACCCTGCTCCCCCACCCGGACAACGACGAGCAGCTGCGCACGCCCACTTCCGAAGGCCTTGCCATCACGTCATCCCCGAGTGCGGCCGGGAGCACTCGCGTCCACGCCGGAGTTCATCATGCCTAACCAACCTCGCACAAGCCACGATGGCAGCGAGCACCTCGCGTCGCAGCTCGACGCGCTTGGCTCAACGCTCCCAATGCCAGAACCCGGCGCGCGCTACATCGCGCAGGTCCGGCGAACGCGCACGCGCCGGCGCGTGCGCGCGGTCGTCGGCCTTGCAAGCTCGGTGGCGGGCGTCGCGGCCTTGGCCCTGCTGGCCGTGCTCCTCCTCCCGCCGGCCCGTGTCCCGCGGCCGTCCCCGTCCGATTTGCCCATCGCGGCGAAGCCCGCGCCGGAGATCAGCCCCGCCCGAGCCTTCGACTGGCGCGCTCGTCTGCGGGGCGGCGACTGGATCCTGCCCGAAGCCAACGCCAGTGGCTCCGTCGCAAATCCCTCATTCTCACCTTCTCAGGCCCCATCGCTTGCCCCCGCGCGAGCCGAGCCAGAACCGCTCCGAGCCCGAGACGTACAACAAGTGATCGACGAGCTCGATGCGATGCCCAAGTAAGGAGGCCGCGGCAGTCCGCGCGACGACTCAACCGACACGGGCCAAGCGGAACGCAGAGGAAGACGGAGGTTGAAGAAGGAAGACGGAGTGAGGACGGAGCCAGCCCGAAGTGGACGGCTGAGGCACTGAGGAACCAATCACGTAGCACCGCAGCAGTCCGCACTTCGCCACTCGACCACTTCGCCACTTCCTTCTTTCGGTCTTCGTTCGGATCTCCGGCCTTCTACGTGGCTCACTTGACGCGGACCCGGGGGTGTGTGACACTCTCACTTCGCGAGAGAGTGTCTGCTCGGGTGGCGAGTGGTCGGTCTCGCGAGGGTGGCTATGTCCGCGCTCCGGATCGGCAACGGTCGGGCTCGCGGGGCATCGCCCACCATGGTCTTGCAGGTTTTTGGCAACGGCGGCGTGTGTCCTTGGGCGGTCTGGCGTGTGCCAGCACTCCTCAAGTGTGCTCGAATCGCCACAGTGCGTGGAGTTGACCTATGGCGGCCAAGGGCAGCATGCCTGGTTGGGGCTGGGGATTGATCACGGTCCTGTCTCTCACGACCCTCGGATCGCTGGTCGCGTTTGCCATGTTCTATGGCAAGTACAACGACTCCGTGCGGCAGCTTCTGACCGCAACCGAGGCGGGCAACGACTTCGTCCGCGCCGATGAGCGCAATCGTGACGACGTCCGCAACCTCGTCGAGGAGGCCAAGAAGAGCCGCCAGAGCCTCGTCGGCTACCTCGTCGAGGGGCAGCAGGCTGTCATGCAGCGCGCCACGGGCAACCGCCGCGAGACGGTCGCGACCCTGGATGAGAAGCTCAAGGCCATTCCCGGTGCCGACGCTCAGCCCATGCTCGGCGTGATCAACGCCCGCGATGCCGAGCTTGGCAACCTTCGCAACCAGCTCCAGCAGGCCGACGCCGCCCGCCAGCAGGCCCTCGCCGATCTCAAGAACGAGGTCGAGCGCGTCGCGGCCATCGAGAAGCGTCACCAGGAGACGCTCGGCGCGATCAACTCGCAGCTGGGCATGGTCAAGGGTGAGGTCGACGGCTACCGCACCGGCACCGACGGCTACAAGAAGGAACTCGACCAGCGTTTGGACGAGTCGCGCCAGGCCGCGGCCGAGTCCGAGGCACGCCTCAAGAAGCAGCTCGATGAGCTGACCGCTCAGAAGCTGATCGTGGACAACCAGCTCGCCGTGCTGCGTGGCCAGCGCAACCAGGCCGTCCTCCGCACGGGCGATGAGTCGGCCCTCGTGGACGCCGAGATCGTCGGCACCAACAGCACCGATCGCACCGCGTTCCTCTCCATCGGCAAGCGCGAGAACGTGGTGCTGGGCATGACCTTCAGCGTCTACCCTTCCGCCTCGGCGATCCGCCCCAACGAGAATGGCGAGTATCCCGCCGGCAAGGCCACGCTCGAAGTCATCAACGTCGGCGAGACGACCGCGACCGCCCGCATCACCTCCGAGGCTCGCGGCAACCCCGTCGTCAAGGGCGATGTCGTCGCCAACGCGGTCTTTGATCCTTCCAAGAAGTACAAGTTCGTGATCTTCGGCAACTTCGATGCCGATCGCGATGGCCTTGCGACGCAGATCGAGCGTCAGGACATCGAGGCCATGATTCGCGCCTGGGGCGGCGACATGACCGAGGACATGACCGGCGATGTCGACTTCCTCGTGCTCGGCCAGCGCCCGCTCATCCCGCCGCGCCCGGCCAGCGATGCTCCCTTCGAGGTCGTGCAGGAGTACTTCCGCCGCGAGCGCGAGGTCGAGCGTTACGACAGCCTCAACCGCCAGGCCCAGAGCACCAGCGTCCCCGTCCTCAACGAGAACCGTCTCTACACGCTGATCGGCAAGCGCCCGGCCGACCGCCGCTGAGCAGGCAACGCAGCTAATACACTCAACGGGACACGCCCTCGCGTGTCCCGTTTTCTTTATGAGCCGCCTTGATCACTCCCGCGCGTCGTCTCGCGGTACCCTTCCCCTTCATGGCTAAGCACGAATCAAGCCTGCCCCACTGGATCCAGACGCTGCTCGTCGGTGCTGGCCGCTCGCTCACGACGCCGATCACGACCGTCGGGCTTGAGACCGCCGGCGACTGGGCCGCGGCACTCTCACGCATCTATCCGCGCCTGCAGCCCTCGCGCTTCCGGCGCGCCGAAGAGAATCTGCGCATCGCCTTTCCCGAGTGGAACGATGCTCGCATCCACGATGTCGCCCAGCGCTGCTACGAGCACCTCTTCCGGCTCGCGGTGGAGATGCTGTACGTGCCGCGCTTGATCAACCCCGATGGCTACGCACGCCACCTGCACTTTGGGGCGATTGCGCCCGGACTGCAGCGCCTGCTCTCCAACAAGCCCGTCATCCTGATCTCGGGGCACTGCGGCAACTGGGAGCTCATCGGCTACGCGATCTCGATGCTGGGCTTTCCGATGCACGCGGTCTATCGCCCCTTCGACCTGCGTCCGCTGGACGAGTGGGTGCGTGAAGCGCGCGCCCGCCGCGGCCTGATGCTGGTCTCAAAGTTCGGCGCGGTCCGCGCGCTGCCGCCGGTACTGAAGGCCGGCCAGCCTGTGGGACTCGTCGCGGACCAGTCCGGCGGCGACCGCGGTATCTTCGTGCCGTTCTTTGGGCGTCTCACGAGCACGTACAAGTCCATCGGACTTCTCGCGCTGCAGACCAATGCGCAGCTCGTCTGCGGCGTCGCGCGGCGCCTTGCGCCCGGCGAGGCTCCGCCGCCGGGTGGACGCTGGATGCCCGCCACGGACGATGATCATCCGGGCAAGGGTGCCGCGGGACTCTCGTACGGAGTCGAGCTGGTTGATCAGTTCGGGCCCGATGATTGGAACGGTCGCTCCGACCGGCTCTTCTACATCACAGCGCGCTACCGCCGCGCGATTGAATCGATGATCCGCAAGTCACCGGACCAGTACTTCTGGATGCACCGCATCTGGCGCAGCCGCCCGGCGCACGAGCGCCTCAAGAAGCCCTTCCCGCCTGCGCTGCGCGAGAAGATGCTCGCGCTGCCATGGATGACGGTCGAGGAGGTCGACAAGATCCAGGCCCAGAGTGAGCGCGACTCGATGTGAGAAGAGAAGAATTCACCACAGAGGCACAGAGAGCGCAGAGGAATGCAGCGGGCTAGGGTCGGACAAATGCATGAACGCGGAGGATCGGAGAAGAGCGGAGGCCGCAGAAGGAGCTCTAAAGTCCGCTATCAACCATTCTGATCAAGCTTCCTGTTTAGCACTTTGGCCATTTGACCATCTCGCACTCTGCCGCTCTGTGCTCTCTGTGTCTCTGTGGTGACTGTCTTGCCTTCCTCTTCGCTTTGCCTACGCGTACGCGTGAAGTCCGGGTAGGAGCAGGTTCACGCCGAAGTAGGTCCAGAGCATCACGATGAATCCGATCACGCTGAGCCATGCGGTCGTGAGGCCCTTGTTGGCGGGCGCCGCGATGCGTACGTGGATCACGATCAGGTAGACGATCCAGGTGATCAGCGCCCACGTCTCCTTCGGGTCCCAGGCCCACCAGCGGCCCCAGGAGTGGTCGGCCCACCAGGCGCCAAGAAGGATGCCGACGCCGAGGGTCCAGAAGGCGAGCTGGAGGAGGATGATGTGCGCGGTGTCAAGGTCGGCGAGTGCGCGGGCCCTGCTTCCAGTTGGTTCACGGCCCTGGTCGTCGGTTGTTTCGTGGCCGAGCGCGAAGGCGAGGCCATCGCCGCCGCCTGCGAGTGCGACTTGTGTGCCGCCGGTCGTCGCCGGTGCGGCCTGGCTTCCGAGGTAGTACGTGCCGAGATAGAAGAGGCTCACGACAAAGCCCAGCGCGATCAATCCGTACGACGCGAGCACGATCGTGACATGGTACTTGAGGAGCACGCTGGTGTTGAGGATCGCGGCCTCGCGCTCGATGTGGACGCCGGGGATGCGGGCCTGGGTCGCGGTGACGAGGACGAGGAAGCCAACGCCCGCCGCGGCGGCACCGAAGAGCCACTGCCGGCGCACGAGCATGATTCCAACGCCGACGATCACGCCGAAGAGGGAGAGGCCCGTCATCGATTCGAACTGGTTCTGGATCGCGAAGCGCTCGGCGATCAGGCAGCGCGCGATGAAGCCGAAGGCGTGCAACGCGAACGCAAGCGCGAGCACACCCATGCCGATCCACGCGAGCGAGGATCGGGCCGTGCCGAAGGCCAGCACGAGGAGCACGAGCGAGATCGCGTAGAGCCAGAAGCCCCACTCGAAGGCGTTGGCCCGGTTGTACGAGAGCTCGAGTCCGCGCCGCGATGTTGGGTACTTCTCTGGATTGATGGTGGGCAGGAGTGCCGCGGCCTTGGCCGCCGCCGCGTTGACGGCGGAGGCGTCGCCCGCTCGCCACGCGCGGCCGAGCTCGATGAGTGCGGCGCGCACCGGAGAATCATCGGGGAGTGATGAGACGTGCGACCACGCGAGATCACGCGACGGGGGCGCGACCATCAGGTAGTTTGCCGCGAGGTCGGCGAAGAGGCCCATGGCATAGTCGGCCTTTCCGAGAGCATCGCGGTACGGCTCCTGATCCATGTGCTCGCGTGCGACGGCGCTCGCGAAGCTGTTGAGCGTGAATGGCGCGACCTGGCCGAGCCTGACCCATCTCCCGGCGGCGTCGGGGTCGGTTGCGAACTGCTTCTCCATCAGCGCCTGGCGCAGGGGGAGGTAGTTGATCCCGATCACCGGCTTGTCGAAGTAGTACTCGGGATCGATGGTCATGTCGAGCATCGTGAAGAGCGGGTCGTACTTGGCAGCCGTGATGGTCTCGCCGCCGCCGTCCTTGGGCGTGTGGATGAAGTCGCGATGGGCGCTGCGGCCGGTGAGCTTCATCGTCATCTCGCGCCCGAGCGTGTCCAAGATCTTGACGCGCCCGTTGTGCTGCACCGCGAGGTCGCGCAGCGGTGAGAGATCGACCGCGCTGGCGAAGGCGTGCTTCTGGGCCGGGGTTGCGATGGACTCGCCCGCCGCACGACGGACCGGACTCCCGAAGGGGTTGGTCATCGCGCGGCCAGAGGCCGAGACGTCCACCGCTTCTGGATGCGCGTTGCCGTCGGGGCCGTACTGGGCCATGGCGGGGAGTGATGTGAGCACCACGAGCAGCAGCGCGAAGGCGCGCTGCGCAGAGA
This sequence comes from Phycisphaerales bacterium, assembly GCA_040399065.1. Classification (GTDB taxonomy): domain Bacteria; phylum Planctomycetota; class Phycisphaerae; order Phycisphaerales; family UBA1924; genus JBBASU01. The sequence continues at coordinate 87,484 of JBBASU010000005.1, forward strand.
GAATCCACGACCGGCGGGGACCGCCGGGCCACCCAAGGACCCCGAGGCTGGACCACGCAAACGCGCTCGTCGTCTTCATCGAGAAACTCCTGCTTCGATCGTCGTCGGCACCGCGCCCTCGCGCACCGGCTTCTTGTATGTTCCGGCCTTGAGCTGGGCCTGGATCTTCTTCTTCTCGCGTTGAACGAGCCAGGGCTTGATGTAGAAGGCCCACGGGATGCCGAGGCCCATCAGGATGCCGCCGAAGGCGATGATGTGGATGCCGGGGTTATTTCCCACGCCCAGCACGGTGTATCGCACAAAAGGCTTGGGCACCAGACCTGCGTCGGCCTGGGCCTGGCTCTGCTCCCAGCCGTCCGCGTCCCAGCCCGCCTGGCTGAACTTGAACTGCGCGGGATCAAGGCCAGAGACGAGCCGGCCCGAGACGTTGGCAACCCATGAACGATCGTCGTTCCAGATCCAGGGCGCGGTGAGCGGCGCGTTCAGCCGCGTCACGTGATCGAACCCCTCAAAGTCGCGGTCCGTGGGCCTGACGCGCACGATCGACTGGTAGTCACGCGGAGAGCCGCGATGGTCGTAGGCGATCATCTGAAAGTCCAGAAGCGCAATCTCAAAGCCCGGGAGCGGGTGCTGCTCGCGCCCGAAGGCGAGCCGCACGTGTCGTCCATCGGGGAGCCAGACCACGCGCTCCGTTGAGCTGTCGATGCCGAGGTAGCGCGAGAAGGGAACCCAGACGATGCGGCTCCAGACGGGGTCCTGAGCCGACGCGACAGGTGCGGCCTTGTCGCTGCCGGTCCTGATGAGCGCGTCGCGCGCGACCGAGACTTCGACCGCGATCATCGCCTTGTCGTGCGTGCCATTGAACTGGCGATCGCGCTGCGCGATGTCGACGGAAACGGGCCGCTCGATGCGTTCGGCATCCTCCCAGCGTTCGCCGATGCGCAGGCTGATTTTGGGAACGATGTCGCGGATCCATGCGTCCTTGACGCCCTCTCCAAGGGACCTGGCATTGGTGATGGCGGGCTCGGTTGCGAGGTCTTCGATCACGCGCACCTCCCCACCGGTCTGTCGGATGATCGCGCGGACGGGGCTCGTCACGCCACTGCCGCCATCGGGCTCATCGATGTAGACCTGGAGCGTGTCGGCCTCGATGAGGCCCGTGCGAATCGCGGGATCCGTCGCGCCGCGGGCCGGGCGGCCATCCTGCTGCGTGCCCGCGACGTCCTGCGAGATCTCCGGGAAGCGGTGGTACTGGAACCGCTCGAACGTGCGGCCATCGGGCGTTGTGATCTCGAGCACCGCCACGCTGCTGGAGGCGCCCCGGTACCCCTCGGTGATGATGGGGAATGGTGGCTCGGCGAGCAACTGCTTCACGAGGATCAAGTAGCCCGTCTCACCGACGCGGAAGCGCTGGCCCTCCGAAGCGGGGAGCACGGCGCGAAAGCCGTTCGTGCCCGGCGGCGCCGGCGGCACCTCGACTACCAGACCCCACATGGCCCCAGGAGGCAGCGGTTCAGAGAGATCGCGCCAGCGCTCGGCCGACATGCCGCCTTCAGGCCCGGTGGTGTACTCGATCGCGAGGAAGCCGCGGGCCTGGCTCACGCGCTCGGCGGGGAGCCGCGGCGCGAGCGTGAAGGCCAGCAGCGGCACCTCAGGCTTTGACACGCCCTCATCGTTGGGGAGCTCGCTGTGCAGATAGAGCATCCGCAGCGGGTTGAGCGGACGCTCAAGGCTGACGCCCACGCGGTCGCGCGGATCCAGACGCTGCCAGTCCTCGGCACCGGTCGCGTACGGCGCGTAGCCGACGATGCGGAACTTGATGTTCTCATCCACGAGGTTGAAACCTGTGGGCACGGACAGATCGAGCGTGCGCGGGTTGGGGGCCGGATTGCCCAGGCGCTGGCCCGCGACGACGCTGGCGACCTCGCCCCGCGTGATGCCCAGGTCATACTCGTTGTAGCGCGGCACGCCCGAGAGGCGACGCATGTCCCAGGTCGGCCGCTTGGAGGTGTCCCAGCCCTCGGCCACGTAGAGCGCGACTGCGGTGTTGTCGTAGAAGACATGCTGCTCGGGGCCGATGGTGATTGTGCCGCTGGCGTCGGGCAGGCCAGCGCGGAGGAGCGTGTCGCCCTCGAGCTTGAGGCCGTTGTAGTAGACGCTTCCCAGGGCGATCGTGATGATGCCGGTGTGGACCGTGAGCACGCCGATGTTCTTGAACGTGAACTCGATGCGGCGCACGGTCGCGACGATCATGTTGACGACGAAGACGAGGAGGATGAGGCGGAGTGGCCACCAGGAGTAGTACTCCAGCTCGCTCATCTCAATGCCGGGCAGACGACGCAGGGTGATGACCTTGTACTCGCGCGCGAGATCGGCGAAGAACTTGAGCCCGCGCCCCGTGGCCGGATCAAAGTGGAGCACGGGCCACACGAAGCGGTGCCAGAGCGCCCACGCCACGGGGATCAGCACCACGAACGCGAGCAGCGGCACCACAAAGCGGCCGAAAGCGCCGCCGAGGCCGAGCGAAGAAGAAGATGCGCGGATCAGCCATGCCGGCAGCGCGGCGACCAACGCAACCGTGAGCAGGATGGAGAGGCCATACATCGCGTACGTCGGCACCTGCACCAGCATGCCCAGGGGCACGCTCGCCGAGACGCCATAGAGCGCTACCAGAATCAGAAGAGTGACGGCGAGCGTGATCGAGCTCAGGGCACGCAGCACCCACTTCACGGGAAGCAGAGGCCCGGTCAGGTTCGCATCGTCCCAAGACTTGATCCGACGCCATTTGGCGCTCATGAAGACTCCGTGCGAATGTCTACCCACCCTGACCGTCTGAACACCACGCCAACACCAGAGACATCCAACCCCCGCCTCCTTCATGCCGCGAACTGAACCGCCTCCGGCCGCCCTCTATTGTAGAGGGGTGGGGTCAAAGGACGCGAAAGTACGGTTTCACAAGATTATTTCCCAACCAGCAAGAGTTCCGGGCTCGTTTCGCAGCTGAACGCCTCTTGGAGCCATGCGATTGCCGAATCTTGTTCGGTTGGTGTTCGAATGCAGGGAATGGCGACGAGTCCGGCAAGTGGATGGCCCCCATGGAAGCAGAAGTCCACGTCTTCCAGACCCAGGGCCATCGCGGCGTTCCAGGTACACATGCGAAGAAGTGAAAGTGCCGTCTCCCCAGTTTGGCGCGACAACAGCCGGGCCTCATCGAGCGTCGAGATTCTAGAGATCGCGGCGGCACCGACCTCGTTGCGCTCCGGCGGCAGGTTCACCACCGAGTCCGTGCCCAGCGCGACCCACAGGCAATCCTCATTCATCTGCCGGAATCGATGCGGGCCGAAGTGACGCTCCGCATCGAAGTATGCACTCGCACGCGGGCAATAGGCGACCCTCGCCCCGATGTCAGACGCTCGGACGAAGAGGTCATCGGCCCCGAACCCAGAAGGTGCTGGCGGTGCATCATTTACGTGGGCCAGAGTGAGCGGCACGCTGTACGCGTGGACGTCGTACAGCCCCGCCGACTCCGCACACTGCACAAAGTGCTCCAGGCTCCCCCGTCCCTGGCCAACATACTCCAGCAGCTCATCGCTCCACAGCCCCAATCGCTCCAGCAAGTTGCGGAAGGGCCCAGTCCCCCTAGCGATGAACTCGCGCTCTTCCATGGTCTCCGCAACGTGCGTGCACACCGGCACCCGCGGATCCTGCGTTCTCGCGAATTGCATCGCACGCTCCAGCATCGGCGGCGAGACGCTGTAGGGCGCATGAGGTGACAACCCGGCCCGAACTCGCGGCGTCTGCATCGCCTTCGCAGCTTCCAGTGCCGCGAGTGCACGCTCCAAGCTGGCCTCCTGTCCCTTGCCGAAGGCGAAGAACTCAAGGTACGACACACCCCACAGCGGCGACGCCGCGAGGGTCCGCATCGGCGCGAGGCTGGGCGATCCCCGCACACTACCCGCAATGTCGCCGACGGCCACCACGCCACCCGCGAGGGAAAGTTCGATGCCGCGCTGGACCGACGCGGCGATGGCCTCGTCGTCCATGAGCCGGTTGGAGCGGACGATGTCGACAAAGCCCATGAAGCCCTTGTCGGGTTCGTACGGGCGCGGACCGATGTGCGTGAGGTCCAGGTGCGCGTGGGCGTTGACGAGGCCGGGGATGAGCACGCAACCCGGGCGGCTGAGACGAAGCAGGCCGTCGGCCGCCATCGCGGGGTGGGCGTCGACGTGCTCGGGGCTGCCGGCGGCCAGGACCCTGGTCCGGGCGTGGTGGAAGGCTCGCTTGCCATCCGCGGCGGCGAAGGTGCCGATCTCTGAGTCGGTCAGTTCGATGAGGATCGAGCCCGGCGCGGAGCAGGTGTCGTCGAAGTCGATGATCGCCGCGGCGTCGACGCGGAGGAAGCGGGGCGGCGCGGCGTTCAGACCCCCGCCGATTTCATGGGCTGCGTCCTGGTCCACCGATAACGCTCCACTGGAAGCGATCGCCTCCTCGAGCGGATCGAGAGGTGGATCGCGGGGTTCATGCGACGGAATCAGTCACGGCCACTGGGACAGTATCTCAGAGGGTCCTTGGCTAGGATAGACGCTGGTCGCAACCGTCCGAGAAGTGGCGGCAAGACCAGGCCATGCACGGACCAGTCCGGGTGTGGACTGTGCGAATCGGATTGAATGAGTCTGGCCCGGCGGCTCGGCGGTCGCGTGCGGCCGCGGCGTCGGACCTTGAGCGAGTCAACGCAGGAGCGATGGTGATGAACAGTGTCTGGACTAGCGTTTGTGTCACGGCAAAGCGTGGCGCCCGTGTGGCGTGTCTGATGGCGACCGTTGCGACGGTGGGCCTCGGCCTCACCGGCTGCATCGGCCAGAGCGAGTATGACCGACTTGCGGAGCTCAACCGCAGCCTGACGGCGCGCAACGCCGAGTTGCAGCGCGAGCGCGATGAGTGCCGCAGCTCGCTGGACCTCATGCGTGGCAACATCGGCTCCTCGGCCGGCACGCTCGAGGACCTGCGTCGCCAGAACGCCGACCTTCGCGCCCAGCTCGACAAGGCCCTGGCCGACTACCGCTCGATGGGCGATCGCCTCTCGGGCATGCAGTTCGGCCCGCTTGACGCCGCGACCGACGAGGCCATCCAGCGGCTCGTCGCCCAGTATCCCGGCCTGATGACCTACGACCCGCTGCGCGGCATGATCCGCTTCAACGCCGATCTCACCTTTGACTCCGGCTCGGACGTCGTCCGCCCGCAGGCCAAGGAGGCCCTCGCCAAGCTTGCCGAGATCCTCAACTCTCCCAGCGCGAGCGTCTATGACGTCATCGTTGAAGGCCACACCGACAGCCAGCGCATCAGCCGTGCCGAGACGGTCCGCGAGCACCGCACGAATCGCCGCCTCTCGACCAATCGCGCCAACAGCGTGATCAACGAGATCGGAAACATGGGCGTGAACCAGCAGCGTCTGATGGCCGCGGGCTGGGGCGAGTACCGCCCTTCGGTGCCGAACGCACCCGGCGGCAACACGCCGCAGAACCGGCGCGTCGAGATCTACCTCGCCAAGTGGCAGGGCGCCGGCGCCCCCATGGGCGACACCGGCGGCGCCGACATGGGCGGCAACCAGGCCCAGCCCGTTCGCGATGTCCCGCCGACCCGGGCTCCTGAGATGAACAAGTAAGAAGGCACTGGGGACTGGGGACTAGGGTCGGAGAAAACAAAAACCTTGCGAGGTCGGTCCTTTGGGCCGACCTCGTTTGCTTTTGGGTAGATCGGTTCTCCGAACCGACTCTTCGCCGCGGTGAGCCGCCGATCCAACCCAGTCGGCTTGGAGCGCCGACCTGCCCAACGCAACGCCGCCGGCTCTTCGCCGTACCACTCTGCTGACGGAGTGTGGGGGCAGTGCGCATCAGGGTGGCAACGGAGAACACCGTGCAGAAGCCGGGGATGGCGGTTTCGGATGATCGGCGTGGCGACGACGCAGAGTCGGGCGCCGTGCTGTCGTTCGGGGACGGTCCGGCACTGGCGCCGCATGAGCACGATCGGGATGGCGTCGCTGGCGAGCCTCTCGCCGACGCCGCCGAGCTTGCGCAGCTTCGCCGGGCCTCTGCCGCGATCAATGGTGATGCGGACGCGGTCCGCGGCTTGTGGGCCGAGCATCGGCGCTGGGTCGCGGGTGTGCTGCTGGCGCACAAGCCCAAGTGGGCCGATCTGGACGACCTGCTGCAGGATGTCGCGTTGACGATGGTGCGGAAGGTGCATGAGGTTCGGGATCCGGCTGCGCTTCGCCCGTGGCTTCGCACGGTCGCGATGAACGCGGCGTATCTCGCGGGCCGCAAGGGCCAGCGCAGCGCCCGAACCGCATCACTCACGGGCGAGGATGGCTCGCTTCGATTTGAGCCGTCCACGAAGCCGGGCGAGCCCGAAGAAAGCAGCCGCACCGAAGGTGGCCGCCTGATGGCACTCGCGGGCGAGTTGCCCGATGGATATCGCGAGCCGCTGCTGCTCAAGGCGATCCAGGGCCTTTCATATCGAGAGATCGGGCGGATTCTCGGCCTCCCCGAGACCACGATCGAGACCCGGATCGCCCGCGGCCGCAGAATGCTCCGAGAACTCGCAAGCAAGGAAACGTGACGGAGGCAAGAGAGTCGCGCATCCAAGCAGTGTGCCTCGAAGCAGGAAGAGACAGTTCACCACAGAGTGACGGTGGGTCAAAGGGCAAAATGGTCAAAGGGTCAAAGGGCCAAATAGGAAGTTCTGAACACTCGCCTTTGACGTGCCTTCACCTCTTCCTCCGCGTTCCTGCCTTTCTCTGACCCCAGTGCCCAGTCCCCAATCCCCAGTGCCTATTCCAATGAACACCGATCTTCGCGACATCCTGATCACCCGAGCCGTTGATGGCCGTGCACGCCCCGAGGACTGGCACACCATCGAGACACTCGCTCGCACGGAGCCTGCCATCTGGCGGGAGCTTGCGTTGGCGCAGCGGGATGAGCGTGCGCTTTCGATCGCCGTGACCGCCGCGGCGGCGCGGGCCGATGGGATCGATCTCCCCGACGCCGAGCTTGAGCATGCGGCGCATCACAATCCGCGGGCCGTTGTCGTTCGTCGGTCGAGACTGGCCGCGACGTGGGGCGGATGGGCCGCGGCGGCGCTGATCGCGCTCGCGATGGTCTCGCGTCAGCAGGCTGGCTCGGGCAACGCGCTCCAGCCCAACCTCGCGGGCGTGCCCGGAAGCGGCGCGATCAATGCGATGGGTACGGCGTCCGATGCGCTCAACAACTACCTCGCGCTGGGAAAGAAGGACGGCACGGTCCTGGGCGAGATGCCCGACAAACTGCTGGTGCGCACCACCAAGATCGAAGGTGGTGAGGGCTACGAGGTTGTCTTCGTCCGGCAGATCGTCGAGCGTGCCCGCGTGCCGGGGCTCTACAAGGTTTCGAGCGATGAGGCTGGCAACGCCACGCCCGTTCGCATCGTGATTCCGCCGATGGAGACGGTACCCATCAGCGAAGAAGGCCCGATGTAGAAGCATTGGTCCGCGGGATGGGCGGCATTGAGGGTTGAACCCCACGGTCACAAATCCGAACAATCTGCCGGCGTGTGTCGCTATAGGTGAGGTTCGTGGATGGGCGACTGCCCCCCCCTCCCCACGCTTTTCCACGAACCCGGCATGGACTCGAACTCAGGGGTCGGTGATTGAAAGTGATCCCGCAGGGATCCGTCAGGAGACTTCGAACATGGCACACAACTCGTTCGGCAGCATGATGAATCGTCCCTTCCGCACCGCGGGTGCGCTCGCGCTGATCTGCGGCGGAGTACTCAGCGTTTGCACACCGGCCGCAATGTCGCAGGAGGACGTCGCGAAGAATGGCCGAGAGCTCGTCGGCGGGTTCGATCAGCCCCTCAATGATGGCTTCCCCGCCAATGCCAACGTGACGATGCTCTTCTCCAAGAGTGAGCAGGGACGCAACTACGAACTCAAGATGGAGGGGGGCAAGCTGACCGGCAAGGTCGACGGCGAGACTCTGCCGCCCGAGCGCGTGCGCCGGACGGGCAGCAAGGTCGAGCTTCTGGGCGAAGATGGCGAGGTGCTGACCGAGTTCGGCGTCGGCATGGGTGGTCTTGGCGATCGTCCCAGAGGCGGGAACGGCTGGCGGATGGATCGTCCCATCCCCAGGATGCCGGGCACCGCGACCATCGAGGTCCCGCGTCAGGCCGCGCCACCTCCGGTCATGCTCGGCATCACGATGTCCGAGTGGGGCGAGGGTGAGGGCGTGGAGGTCGACTCTGTGGTTGAAGGCCTCCCCGCGAGCAAGGCCGGCGTGCAAGAGGGTGACATCATCAAGTCGCTCAACGGCAAGAAGGTCAACTCTCGTGAGGAGCTGATGGACGTTCTCCGCACGCTGAAAGCGGGCGAGGCGGTCGAGATCGTTGTTGCTCGCGACGGCAAGAACGAGACGCTGAAGGTCGAGCCCGCCGCGTTCGATCGCGAACGCCTGGGGCTCGGCACCACCGCGCCCGAGGACGCCCTCGCTGAACGGCTGATGGAGCGCTGGGGCGCTCAGGGGCAGGAGTGGTACGACGAGGCCGTGAAGCAGCTCACGGAATCGATGGAAGAGATCAAGGGCAGCAAGGAACTCGGTGAGGCCAAGGGCCACGCCGATGAAGCGCTGAAGCAGGCGCTTGAGGCACTCAAGCAGGCGCGAGAGGCCATGGGCGAGAGCACCCAACTCTGGCTGGAGGGCGTTCCGGGCCGAGGTGGGCAGACGATCATCACGCCCCGCGAAGGGCGCGGCGGCGGCGGTCCCGACGTCATGACGCTCCGGCGTGGTGACCCTTTCCAGCCCGGAGTAGCCGCTGGGCCCGATGTCTCCCGTCAGATGGAGCGTCTGGCGGAGCAGCTCGAGCGACTGAACGAGCGGCTCGATCGCATGGAAGAACGCTTGCCGAAGCAGGACGAGAAGAAGAACTGATCCGCGGCGGCCCCGTGGCCGTCCGTTCCGGTGTTCTCCGTTGAGAGCGGGCCGCGTTACCACCCCTGGCGCGGCTCGCTCCTTTTTTGAGGGCATCTGGCGTCGCATCTTGCGGAATCCCCGCCGCCAAACGCCCGATAGGATCAGGTATGACCATGACCAACGGCAACGCGAGTTCCACCCACTCTGCCTCACCGGGCTCGCAGACCATCGAGGCCGTTCAGCCCGAGCGCGTCCGCGAGGTGCAGGACGCGTTCGCGCGCCTCAAGGCCGAGATCCGCAAGGTGATCGTGGGCCAGGACGAGGTGGTGGATCAGATGCTCACGGCGATCTTCTGCCGCGGACACGTCGTGGTTGTGGGCGTGCCGGGCCTCGCGAAGACGCTCTTGATCTCGACGATTGCGCGCAGCCTCTCGCTGGGCTTCTCGCGCGTGCAGTTCACGCCCGATCTCATGCCCGCCGACATCACGGGCACCGAGGTGATCCAGGAGGACAAGGCCTCGGGCACGCGCTCGCTGCGCTTCGTGCGCGGCCCGATCTTCGCAAACGTGATCCTGGCCGATGAGATCAACCGCACGCCCCCTAAGACGCAGGCCGCGCTGCTTGAGGCGATGCAGGAACGACAGGTCACGGTGGGTGGACAGAAGCACGAGCTTCCCAGCCCCTTCTTCGTGCTGGCGACGCAGAACCCCATCGAGCAGGAGGGCACGTACCCGCTGCCCGAGGCTCAGCTTGATCGATTCATGTTCCAGATCTCCATCGGCTACCCCACGCTCAAGGAAGAGATGGAAATCGTGCGGCGTTCTTCGTCGCGGTCGCACGAGGTCGTCGCGCCGGTGCTTGATGAGGCTGGCATCCTCCGCGTGCAGGAAGTCGTCCGCGGCATGCAGGTCGCGGACCACGTGATCGCGTATGCGCTGCGCCTGGTTCGCGCCACGCGCGTCAAGGAGTCGATGGACCTTGGGCTGCCGCGCGCGAAGAAGGTCGCGGAGTACGTGCAGTGGGGCGCGGGCCCGCGCGCGAGCGAGTTCCTGATCCTTGGGGCCAAGTGCGCCGCGCTGCTCGATGGCTCACCGCACGTCACGCCCGAGCACATCAAGAAGGCCGCCAAGCCCGTGCTGCGCCATCGCCTCATGCTCAACTTCAACGCCGAGGCCGACCAGATCACCACTGACGATGTCATCACGGACCTCCTCGCGGCCACGCCCGTCGAGGGATTGACGCCCGACCAGAAGAAGATGATGGACGAGGTGATGCGGTAGGCAGAGTGGAGCGCGGCGAGCAAGTCTCCTCGATCCGGGCCGATGGGGTCGCGGCGCTCAGGTGAGAACGCATCTCAGTCGATCCGCGCTCGCGGATGGTGTAGCCTTCGTTGGAGGATCCACGCCGCCTCGGAGGGACGCATGGGGAAAGGGGAGCGAGCCGGATGTCGACAGTTGGGATCGAAACTCCACAACCTGCGCAGCCCTCGGCCACCCGGGCGGTGGCTGAGACCCGCAAGCCATCGCAGCAGCGCATCGAGCGAGACTCGATCCGCGCCGAGGGCACTGGCTTCTTTTCCGCCCGGGGCGAACTCCGCGGCGCCATCGCCGCGGGCGTGCTCCTCGCCGCTGGCTTTGTGCTGCACACGCTTCTTGGTCTCGCCTGGGCGGAGGCGTTGGTCTGGCTGAGCCTGTCCATCGGCATGGTCTATGGCGGCAGGCCCGCGCTCGAGTCGCTGCGTGAGAAGCGCTTCGACATCGATGTGCTGATGGTCGTCGGTGCCGGACTCGCGGCGTATCTCGGCCATCCCGAGGAGGGGGCCCTCCTCCTCTTCCTCTTCGTTCTCGCTGGTGCGCTCGAGGACCTCGCGATGCACCGCGCCAAGCGCGAGATCGAGGCGCTCCACACGCTGATGCCCACCGAGGCCATGGTGCTGCGAGACGGCGCGTGGGCCGAGGTCGCGGCGGAGTCGCTGCGTGCTGGCGACCGTGTCAAGATCCGGCCCGGCGAGCGCGTTCCGGCCGATGCTCGCGTTGAGATCGGCGAGTCCTCGATGGACCAGTCCGCCATCACCGGCGAGAGCATCCCGCGCCACGTGAAGCCGGGCGATGAACTCTTCGCGGGCACCATCAACACTGACGACGTCATCGAGGCCACCGTGCTGCGCCCCGTGAGCGAGTCGAGCCTGCAGAAGATTCTCGAGCTCGTTACCAAGGCCCGCGAGCAGCGCGAGCCCGTGCAGCGCACCATCGACCGTCTCAGCCAGCCGTACGCGCTGGGGGTGCTTGCCATCTCGACGCTGGTCTTCCTCGTCTGGTGGCTTGGCCTCTCGCGCGCGTGGTACGAGTCGATGTACACGGCCATCACGCTGCTGATCGTCGCCTCGCCGTGTGCGCTGGTGATCGCAACGCCGACCGCCACGCTCGCGGCGATTGCGCGTGCCGCGCGTGGCGGCGTTCTCTTCAAGGGCGGGCAGTCCATCGACCAGCTTGCCAACATCGGCTCGGTCTGCATGGACAAGACCGGCACGCTCACGTACGGCCGCCCGCACCTCTATGAGGTCCATCCGGTGGCATGGAGCGATGGCACGGAGATGCTCGCGATCGCCGCGGGCCTCGAGGCCGATTCCACGCACCCGATCGCAACGGCGGTGCGCGAGGCCGCGAAGCAGCGAGGCGTCGCGCCCGCGGCGCTCGAATCAATCAACCACACGACCGCACAAGGGCTCGAAGGGCGCTTTGAGGGGCGGCCCGTGCGGCTCGGGCGCTACAGCTTTGCCGAGCCTCTCATCCCGATCTGCTTCCGCAGCCGCGTGCAGGAAGTTCTGGGCAAGATCCAGGAGCGCGGGCACATTGCTGTTGTTGTTGTGCGCGGCGCGGGCGAGACACCCGATCCAACCGACGAGGGCGGCGATGTCGCCGTGCTCATCATGGCCGACACGGTGCGGCCCGGCGCCTCCACGCTGGTTCAGCAGCTCCATGCCCTCAAGGTCAGGCCCGTCCGCATGCTCACCGGAGACAACAAGGTCACTGCCGAGCGCGTTGGCAAGTCCCTGGGCCTCGACGCGGTCGATGCGGACCTGCTTCCCGCGGACAAGCTCCGCATCGTGGGCGAGATGAAGCGCGAAGCGGCAGTAGTCTACAAGCGCGTCGATGCGGGTCACACGCCCGACGCGGATGTGCACAACCGAGTTCTCGCAGGTGGTGTCGCTGTCGTGGGCGATGGAGTCAACGACGCGCCCGCGCTGGCCGCCTCCGATGTGGCGATCGCGATCGGCACCATCGGCACCGCCGCGGCACTCGAGTCCGCCGATGTCGTCCTCCTCTCCGACGATCTTGCGACGATCCCCTGGTCGATCCGCCTGGCACGCCGCGCCCGCTGGACCATCAAGGCCAACCTGATGCTCGCGCTGAGCGTGATCATCCTGATGGGAATCGCGACGCTCGTCGGCTCGCTCATCGGCCGCCCGATCCCGCTCGCCATCGGAGTGCTGACCCACGAGGGGGGAACGCTGCTGGTCGTCGCGAACTCGCTCCTGCTGCTGGCCTTTGCCAAGCCCGTGGCGCTCATGTCGGGCGGCACCCGGAAGAAGTAGCCAGAGAACGCCAGTCTGCGAATGCCATATGATTCCGGACTCGGTGATCCGTTTTGCTACTTCGAGCGGTGTTGTTTTCTTTTTGTCAGGTATTGCTCAGATTTTGGAACCTTTCGGCTCTTTGATCTGTAGTGAGAGCACCGATGCTGGGTGCGTTCGAGTAGGGTCTATCCGCACGCGTCGCTAGCACCAAAGGATTCCTGGCGGGCATTGGGCCCGTCCGTCCGCCGCATGATCACGAATTGATCGAGCCCCTACCAACCTTTGAGGAGCACGCCTTGTTTTCACAGACTACCGAGTATGCCCTTCGAGCTATGGCGTGTCTCGCGCTCGCGCCCGATCAGCTTGTGCCGACCAACACGCTGGCGGCGATGACCAAGGTTCCCAATAACTACCTGGCCAAGGTGCTCCAACTGCTCGCTACGGCGAACCTCATCACGGGGCGGCGGGGCGTCGGCGGCGGATACAAGCTGGCTCGTCCGGCCAAGGACATCCGCCTCGTCGAAGTCATTAACACGGTCGGAAGCCTCAAGCGCATCGAGACCTGCCCGCTTGGCCTCTCGAACCACGGGTCCAACCTCTGCCCGCTCCATCGCACGATGGACAAGGCCGCGGCGGCGATGATCGATCTCCTGGACAACGTCACGCTGCAAAATCTCGTCGATGATCCCAAGACACCCAACAAGCCAATGTGCGACTCGCAGACGATGGCCGCACTCACGATCGGGGGAGCGCTGAGGAGCATTCCAGTCGAGTACCGTTCTCGCTGAGCCAATGGACCTTCGAGCCTGCCCTCTGAAACCAAGGGGCCAAGCACCTCCGATCTTCCCGCGTTCTACCTCCACGTCGCTGCTTCTTCTCTGACCCGTGGATCCAGGCACCAGTGCCTCCTTCCCCGGCCGTCTACCCTCGCGGGATGGAACCGACCAATACCGCCACTCCGGGCACTGCGCCCGATGTTCACCAGCTTGAGGCCCAGCGCCGCGCGAACCGTGATGAGGTCGCCAAACTCGGCTTTGCGCCCTACGGCCAGCGGATTGACTCGATCATCCCGCAGAGCGACGCGCGCCTGAAGTACGACGCCGAGGCCAATACCGAGTACAACGCCAACTCCAAGCAGCCGGCCTACGCCGATCGCCGCCCGATCGTCACCATCGCCGGGCGTGTGGTCCTCTCACGCGACAACGGCAAGCTCATCTGGATGAACCTGCGCGATGCGACGGGCGTCATGCAGATCGCCGTCTCGCAGAAGGACTGCGACGAGCGTGGCTTCAAGCTCGCCAAGCTCACGGACCTCAGCGACATTATCGTCGCCACCGGTCGCCTCATGGAGACCAAGAGCGGCGAGAAGACGGTCTGGTGCACCACGCTGGAGCCCGGCTCCAAGAGCCTGGTGCCGCCGCCGGAGAAGCACGCGGGCCTCACCGATGTCGAGATCCGCTACCGCCAGCGCTACGTGGATCTCTGGGCCAACCCCGAGACGATGGACATCTTCAGGCTCCGCAGCGCGATCGTGCGCGAGGCGCGGCGTGTGCTCGAGTCCCGCGGCTATCTCGAGGTCGAGACGCCGATGCTCCAGTCCCTCGCGGGCGGGGCCGCGGCAAGGCCCTTCATCACCAAGATGAACGCCCTCGACATGAACCTCTACATGCGCATCGCACCCGAGCTCTATCTCAAGCGTCTGCTCGTCGGAGGCATGCCCAAGGTCTTTGAGATCAATCGCAACTTCCGCAACGAAGGCCTCGACAAGCAGCACAACCCCGAGTTCACGATGCTCGAGGCGTATCACGCCTTCGGCGACGTCGAAACGGTGATGGAGCTGACCGAGAGCCTGATCCGCGCGTGTGCCACGATGGTGCACGTGGCCACGCACGGCGCTGGTACCGCGTCCGCGGCCACCTCCACCCCCTCGACCGAAGTCATCCTCCCCTTCGGCGATCTCTCCATCAACTACAGCAAGCCCTTCGCACGCCGCACATACGCGAGTCTCTTCGAAGAAGCGTGGGGCTTCCCGATGTCCGACACAACGCGGGCCCGCGAGACGCTCACGAAGCTGCGCTCCAAGGACCTCGCGCCGCAGATCGCCACGATGGACCCGATGCTCGTCATCAACGAACTCTTCGAAGACAAAGAACGCGGCGGCGAAGCACGCCTCGATCACAGCGTTCCGACGTTCATCACCGACTACCCCGCCGCCATCAGCCCCCTCACGCGCCCCAAGCGCGACAACCCGCTCCTGGCCGACCGCGCCGACCTCTTCATCGCCGGCATGGAGATCGCCCCCCACTACACCGAGCTCAACGACCCCGACATCCAGGAAGCCAAGTTCAAGCAGCAGCTCAAGGGCCTCGACTCCGACAAGACCGCCGAAGAACAGACCTACCGCACCATGGACCACGACTTCCTGCGTGCCTTGAAGGTCGGCATGCCCCCAGCAGGCGGCATGGGCCTGGGCATCGACCGCCTCGCCATGATCTTGACCAACCAGCGCACGATCCGGGATGTGGTCCTCTTCCCGCTGATGCGGAGTGAGTGAGCTCGGGCTGCCTTAGAGTTCTTGAATCAACTCTATCCCGAAACATTTAGAGCCCCTGAAGGAGGCAACCATGGGCAAGTGCAGCAGCAGCTACTGGACAAAGTCAGCACAGATCTGCAACGCAATCATCTCTCCCACACACAGCGCCGGAGTATTGGCTGCTGGCTCTCTCTTTGTCACATGTTTTGGTATCGGGTGGGGAGTGCTCCAAACTTGTGGTGTCGATGGCAGCATCGCTGTTTTCTCGTCGCTCGTCGGCATTGCGACAGCATTGACATTCATACTAATTGTGCTGTCTCGTCTCTTCAGGTGGCAACTGATTGTGTTCGCAATACGCGCGGATATCGCTTGGCTCTCGAACCTACAAAAAAAGAGAGATCAAGTCATCATCGGTGTTGGTCCTGGTGGCGCAATCATCGCGGGGATCATCTCAAAGGAGATCGGTGCTTCTACCGGACACGAGCCAACTCTCATTGTCTTTGATCGCGTCTTTCAGAGGAATGGTCCGGCTATCGGGGTGTCTCTTGGAACTGTCAAACCCGCTGATCTGAGTATCGATCTTTCGAACATCGAAATTCTCCTCGCCACTTCTGAGATTCACTCCGGCAATACGATGAAGGTGGTCTTCGAAGAGCTCAAGGCAGCGGGTGCCAGCGAAGATTCTATTCGTACCTTCTCCTTTGTATTCGATGACAAATCCACGTTCAAGTGTGACCGTTACGTAGTATGCTCAAGCACACGGGATGTTCTGCCTTGGCTCGACGACCCGAAGAGGAGAGGAAAGTGAATCGCGAATCACACAAATGTCGAGTGTTGATATTTGACTTCGATGGTGTCATTGCAGACTCGATGCGAATCCATGAACGAGCTTGGCGTTTTGCAATTGCGAGAAATAGTCTTGATCCTCAGAGTGAGCATGCGACTCAGATTATCCGCAACCTCTACTCCGGGTCTTCGGGTGACGGAATGTTCCGTGGCGTGAACCTGTCGGAAGCGGTGAAGCGGAGCCTGCGGGTGTTGAAGGATGCTGAGTGGAGCCGGACCCGTGACAAGGTTAAATTGTTCAGATACGGCAGAGAAGGAATCGTGAAGTTAAGCCAGAGCTTTGTGCTATCGGTCGCTTCGACTGCGAGTCCAGAGTTCATTCGTCAATTCTTGTCGACTCGGAGACTCATTAGCAGATTTAGTGCAATCGCAACAAACATGGACGTCCAAAATGGCAAGCCCGCTCCCGACATGATCTATCTGCTGGCTCAAAGATTGGCCTTTAGTATGGAGGAAGCGGTCATGATCGGAGATACTGAGGCGGACAGAGTTATGGCAAAGGCTGCTAATATTAGATTTGTGCCCTTTGGTGCACGCTGGCACCATGCGGCTTCTGTGACGAGCTGGAGGGACCTTGATGGAGCAGTTCGGGATGTGTACCAAGAGCCGGGAAAGACGACAAAGTCCGCGTTCTTTGATTCGAGGCCTCCATGAGCTCTCTGCGCACGAAGTCGAGTTGCCCCCAGCCGGCGGCATGGGCCTGGGCATCGACCGCCTCGCCATGATCTTGACCAACCAGCGCACGATTCGCGACGTCGTCCTCTTCCCGCTGATGCGGAGCGAGTGAAGGCCGTGACGAATCCTGTGCCACGATCATCGTCGGCTCTGCGACGATGGTCGTGGATGGGGTGCACGAAGGCCAATTCGACCGCCCAAAACCACGATCATTCGGCCAGAGCCCCGAATGATCGTGGCACCGCATCCCTCCCCGCGCCGTACACTCCGCCATGACCTACACCGCCCTCGCACGACGCTACCGCTCGCAGGAGTTCGACGAAGTCGTCGGCCAGGAGCCCATCGCCCGGACGCTCCGCAACGCCATCGCCGCGGATCGTGTTGCGCATGCCTATCTCTTCTGCGGCACGCGCGGCGTCGGCAAGACCACGACCGCGCGCCTGTTTGCCAAGGCGCTCAACGGCGGCACGCCCGATGTCGACGCCGCGATCATGGCCGGGCGCGATACCGACGTCATCGAGATCGACGGCGCCAGCAACAACAAGGTCGAGGAAGCCCGCGAGCTGATCGCCAACAGCATCTACCGGCCCCTGCGCGGCAAGTTCAAGATCTACATCATCGACGAGGTCCACATGCTCTCGACCGCCGCGTTCAACGCGCTGCTCAAGACCATGGAGGAGCCGCCGGAGCACGTCAAGTTCATCCTCTGCACGACCGATCCGCAGAAGGTGCCCGCGACGATCCAGAGCCGCTGCCAGCGCTACGACTTCCGCGCCATCGCCTCCGCGCAGATCGCAGCGCACCTGGGCGAGGTCGTGCGCCAGGAGAAGATGACCGCCGAGCCCGAACTCCTGCACATGGTCGCGCGCCTGGGCAACGGCTCGATGCGTGATGCGCTCTCGATCCTGGACCGCGTCGGCGCGGCGGGCGAATCGCACCTGACCGTCAAGCTCTTGACCGAGCTCCTCGGGCTTCCCAGCCGCGAGATCATCGGCAAACTCATCGATGCACTCGCCGATGGCAACCCGGGCCCGGCGCTTGAGCAGTGCGACGAACTGCTGCAGCGCGGCGTCTCGATTGATCAGGCGCTCGAGTCCATTCAGGCGCATCTGCGCGACCTCATGGTGATCTGCGCGTGCGGGCCTCGCACCACGCTCGTTGATCTCTCCGATGAAGCCCGCGCCGCGGAAGCGAAGCGCTCCGAGCGCTTCGACGCGGCGGGGCTTGTTCACATGATTGCGCTCTGCGAGAACGTGCAGCGGGCCGCGAAGAGCTCCGCCGCGCCGCGGGCGCTGCTGGATGCGCTGATCGTGCGGATGGCGATGACCGACAAGCTGGCCGACGTGACGGCGGTGATGATGGGTGGCAATGCCTCAGGCGGCGGACGCGTTGCGAGTGCCGCACCAAAAAAATCCTGACGGCGACGGAGCCGAAGGCCGCCCCAGCGCTCCCAGCGCCGGCGCGGGCCGCACCGCCGCCGGAAGCAACTCACGCACCCTCCCCGCCACAACGCGAAGTCGTGAGCGTTCAGGCCGCGCGCGAACCAGTCAGCGTTCAATCGCTCGGCAGCAGCAGCTCGCTCGATGAAGTCTGGCGCGCCGCCCTCGAAGCCGGGGCGGGCGCACGGCGTCTGCGGCTGCTGATGGAAGAGTGCGTCCCACTCACGCTTGCCGGCGGCGTTGTGCGACTTCGGACCAATCCCGGCATGCTCTCCGCGGTGCGCGCGCAGGGGAAGGAGATCGAGGCCATCCTCGCGCGGGTGCGCGGCGCGGCGACAACACTCGAGTTTGAGGATGCCGCAGCACCGTCTGCCCCGGGAGCCAGCGTCGAAGCCACTCCGGCACAGGATGCGGGGGCTGCGGCCGCGGACCACCCGCTCGTCAAGCGGACCATTGAACTCTTCAATGCCAAGCTTGTGGGAGTGCAGCCGAGGAAGACAAAGGAGTAGGGACTGGGGACTGGGGATTGGGCACTGGGGGAAGACAGAAGAGAGCAGACAAAAGAGAACCGAGAGACGACCAAAGCAGCTCTGTAGTTGCACACAATACATATGGAGTTTCTATGTTTGATAACGTGCGGATGCTGACCTCGCTTGCGGGGCTGATGAAGAACAAGGATGGCCTGAAGCAGGCCGGCGAGCGGATCAAGGCGAAGATGGAAGCGACGCGCGTGACGGGCGTCGCGGGCGGCGGCGCGGCCCGCGCTGTCGCGACCGGCTCCATGAAGATCCTCGAGGTCGAGCTCTCTCCCGCCCTCGTCATGGGCATGGCCGGTGATCCCAAGACCCACCAGCTCGCCGGAACGCTGATCGCGGAGGCCGTCAACATGGCCATCCGCGAGGCGCAGGGGAAGCTCCAGCAGGCCGTCTCCGAGGAGGCCAAGGCCCTCGGCCTGCCCGACATGCCGGAGCTGTCGGGGATGTTCGGGCTCACGAGCTGAGGAAGCACGCGCGATGAACCCGCAAGAGCAGCGTGCGGTGGTGCGTTACCACGATCTCCCGCTCGTGGAGATCGTGCCGCTGGGCAGCGAGCCCTCGCTGCGTGTGGTGATCTCCCGTGAAGATGCGCCCGAGCCAAGCGAGGCCGCTCGCCGGGAGTGGGACCGTCTGGCGGCCATCAACCCGCGCCTTTTCCCCGGGCAGATTCTCGCGTTCCTGGGTCTGGACGAGCTTCGTGGTGAGATCCTGGCCCGGCGCGATTCCTACGTCCGGCTTGCGGTGCAGCCCGCCGTCACGACGGGCGCGCGGCTCCTGAGCGTCACCGCGATCCTGCTGGCGCTCGACGAGCGTGGACGCGAGCACATCTTTCTGGGTAAGCGCGCCGATTCGGTCCGGGCCTATCCGGGGATCTGGGAGATTGGTCCCTCCGGCGGCGTCGGCGTGCCGCCCCGTGCCGTCACGGAGCTGGATGCCGACCTCATCGCGGCCAGCGCCCTCGACGAGATCGCTGAGGAGATCGGGCTGACGGCCGCGGCGGTTGAGGGAGCGGCGGAGGAGGCCGCTGTTCTGGCCCCGCAGCCCGCCTGTGCCCTGCTCAGGGACCATGGCGCGATGAGCGATGACATCGTGGTGCCGATCCGGGTCGGGGTGCCGCTCGAGCGGGTCGTGCTGGAGCGCAGCTGGGAGTACAGCCAGACGCGGTGGGTGCCGCGTGATGGGCTGGCGGGGTTTGGGGCGGGCCCGGGCGAGACGCTGATCCCCCCCTCGGCGGCCCTCCTGCGCTGGCTCTCGCGTCGGTAATCGCGCCGGGGCCGCGGAACCTGATGGCGCTTCAATCGGTAGACTCGCTCCGCAGAGTTCGGTCGGATCTCGCTCACGGCGAACGTTCGCCCGCGCGCGACCGCATCCGACCCCACGCTCGCACACCGACGAGGAGATCCAGCGATGGCCAAGAAATCCGCCAAGAAAGCAGCGAAGAAGCCGGCAGCCAAGGCCGCCAAGCCAGCCAAGAAGCCAGTCAAGAAGAGCGGGGGCAAGGCCTCCGGCATGCCGCCGGGCATGAAGCCCATCTCGACCGGTCCTGGCGCGAGCGCGGGAGAGATCGGCGCCGCGGTGGTGGCGCACCTGAACTCCGGCGCTCAGTCGGATGCGCCGCTGTGGGACAAGTACTGGCAAAAAAACTTCGTGAGCATCGAGGGCGTGGGCGCGAACATGTCGTGGGAGGGTCGCAAGGCCGTGGAGGCCAAGTGCGCGGACTGGATGAGCAAGAACACCGTGCATGGCTGCCGCGCTGAGGGGCCCTTCGTCGGCTCCACCGGCTTTGCCGTCAAGATCTCGATGGACGTTGAGGAGAAGGCCAGCGGCAAGCGCTTCCAGATGGAAGAGGTCGCGGTCTACTCCGTGGAGAGGGGCAAGGTCGTGCGCGAGGAGTTCATGTACGGCGGCATGAAGTAGGCCGGAGATCGCCCCCGTGGGCCAATTCCTCTCGCTGCCGTCGCGGATCCTGATCACGACTGTCGCGATCGCGACGGTCGGCGTTGGTGCGATGACGATGAAGACCCCGCCCTCGGCCCTCATGGTCGGGGGCGTTTTTTTCTTCTTCGTCCTCGCCTTCACGGCGTCGCTCTGGGCAGGGCGATGGTCGACGGTGCTGCTGCGCGTCTGCGCCGCGATCGTGCCGCTTGCGTACCTGGCGTACTTCATGACTACGTTCGTCGCCGCATGGCCGAACCTGAGTGCACCCACATCCAAGGGGCAGGCCCACTGGATGAACGCGCTGCTTGGCCTTGGCATCTTCGGTGTTCCCTGCACTGTCTTCGCGGTGCGCGGCTGGGGCCGGGAGTCACAAGGACGCGAGCAGGACCCCGAGGCCGGGTCGGACAACTACACCGGCGAGTTTGAGGATGATGAGGACGAGGCGGACGCGGAACCAGACGGGCCCAAAGGCACGCCGGACACGCTGGACCACCCGGGGGCGGACCGCAAGGGCGGTGGGAACGCGTAACGCGCCCCGATCCGGCATGGCGTCGCTGCGACTTGCCTCCAACAATCCGGTCATGAACAAGATCCGGCTCGGCGTGCTCGCGCTCTCCCTGGTTGCTGGCGGCGTGGCGACGGCTCAGATCGGTGAGCCCGCTCCCGTACCTCCCAAGCCACCCGCGCCGCCTGCGATGATCGTCTCGCCCGCGCCGGAGAAGCCATCGACCACCGACGATGCACCACCCTTTCCGCAGCTGCACGCGGTAGAGGTGCTGCGCCAGGAGGCTGCGGCGGTCCTGCCGATGCTCACCGGCGAGGAGGCTGTGAAGTTCGTTCTCAGCGTCGGGTGGCTGCCCGTCGTTGACGACCGTGTGATCTGGGTCAACCGCGAGAAGCGCGAGGCCAAGAGCGAGATGGAGATGGCCGAGACGCCCGAGGCCGAGCGTGCGGGGTTTGAGCAGCGCACCATTCCTTCGTCGTACTTCTACAACACGCGGTTCGGCTCGCCGCTGGCGTACGTGCGGGCCATCGAGCTCAGCGCCCGGCACATCGGCGATCTGCCGCTGATCAAGGGCCGGCGCATCCTGGACTTCGGCTACGGCAACGCGACGCACCTGCGCATGATGGCGTCGCTGGGCTCAGATGTCACCGGCGTTGATGTTGATCCGATCCTGCGGGCCCTGTACAGCAACCCCGATGACACGGGCACCATTCCCGGCGCGCTCCTGGACCCACCAGCTCCGGCGGGCAAGCTCACGCTCGTGCATGGGGCTTGGCCCGGAAACCCCGAGGACCCAGCGGGCGTGAAGGTGCGCGAGCAGGTGGGCGGCAACTTCGACCTCATCATCAGCAAGAACACGCTCAAGAACGGCTACATCAATCCCGAGAAGCCCGTCGACCCCAAGATGCTCGTGCAGCTGGGTGTGAGTAACGAGGCCTTCGTCGAGGCCCTGGCCGGGGCGCTGCGTCCCGGCGGCCTGCTCATCATCTACAACCTCTCGCCCAAGCAGCGCGAGGACTCGTACATCCCGTGGGCCGATGGACGCTGCCCCTTCCCACGCGAGATGCTGGAGGCCAAGGGCTTCGAGGTGATCGAGTTTGACCGCAACGACGATGACTTTGCACGCCGCATGGGCCAGGCACTCGGCTGGGACCGGGGCGACCAGCCGATGGACCTTCAGAACGACCTCTTCGCGCTCTACACGATCCTGCGGCGGAAGTAGGTGGCGCTCCTGCGGAGGCGCACCAGAGCAGGTACATCACGGAGCACACGGAGGGGCACGGAGAAGAGACGAGTGGTCGAGTGGTCGAGTGGCAAAGTGGTCGAGTGAAAGCACAGCGCTCGAAAACCACTTGACCACTTGACCACTTGACCACTTGACCACTTCTTCGATCTCTGCGACCTCTGTGCCTTTGTGGTGAACTCCTCTTTTCACGGTGCCGCGAAGACCGGCTTCTGACCCTTCAGAACGCGGAGCACGTCCTTCACGACCCAGCTCATGTTCTGGTGGGCTGTTGCCGTTGACGCCGCGAGATGCGGCGAGAGGTGCGGCGAGGCTGTTCGCATTTACTGCTTCAAGTCGCGACCTCGGATCCCGTCGGGAGTGGCCGAGATGATGCCGTTGATCATGTTCGGAATGTCTGACTCGGCGGGCGTGATCTCGGCGGGAAGAACGAGGCGGCCGCTGCCATCAAGGAGGTTGATCGCAAATCGGCCGCGGGTTTTGTACATGAAGAGTTCGTCAACGTCTGTGACTTCGGGGATCACCGCACCGAAGTTGTGCCACACCTGCACCTCGGTGATTCCGACTTTCTGTGATGGGTAGAGGGCATCGCCAGATCGCTGCACGGCGCCCTCGCGAAAGCGGAAACGCTCCCGAGTCTCCGGATCCGACGAGAGCGACTGTGGATCCAGATAAAGGGACCTTGCCAACTGCATGTCTATTCCGTTACGAGTGAATGTTGAGTTTTTTCGGGGCGTGTGATCGAAGCACCTATAGAAGTCGGGTTTCTGCAACGGGTCGTATCCGACGAACGACACCCAGGGGTCAAACTGCCAAGCCTGTCGAGATTGGTCGAGCCACAGCGCTCTTTCGAGGCGCGCTTCGACCGGGCCGGTCCACGCGGGCACATACGCGGGAAAGAGGTCCTGCGCACTGTGGTTGTACATCGCGACCAGCGTTCCAAGCTGGTTTACATGTGTGAGGCATCGAAGTTCGATGGCCCGCTTGCGTGAAGCGGACATGGCCGGAACCGCGAGTGACAACACCACGGCGAGCACGCCGATACAGATCAGAAGTTCTGGAATCGAAAAGGCTTGCGGACGGAGGTCAAGTTTCTGGCGCGATTTCACTTGCACTCCCCCCCCCGCCCGGTGGTATGTTGTCGGTAACCACAAGGAGGTTATACCAAGAACGTCCGATCCGCAACCGCCGTCGCCACGATCCTCTGCGGGATTTCAGCAACGCTGCTGTCGATGTCCAGCGCCGCGAGCGCCCAGCCTATCGGAGGAAGTTGCGATTGGGTGGTGACGAACAGTCCGAACTACACGCCTCCGCAGAGCCCGCCGTGCGGCCTGGGTGGTAACTGCTCGATGACATGGCTCTTCTGTCCCGGCCCGGTCACCTGCACGAAGGTCCCCGGCAGCGGACAGTTCGAGTCGTGTTCAACCGGCGCCAGCACTGTGATCTGTTCCGCGTACACCGGAGGTGTTTGCGTGAACGGCTCATGCGTCAAGGGTCCCAACACGGTGCCGCTGGGTCCCGTCTCGGCTGGCGGCAATGCGGCCACGACGACCGAGTGTCATCCGAACTAGCGAGCTCTCGAATCTGAGTAGCCCGCGATGAGCGCTCGTTGGCTCGTCTGGTATGCTGCGACGCGCAACCCGGTCCTGAATGGAGGATGTGCATGACTCGCTGCGCCATCTGCTCACTCGCCATCGTCGGCCTGTTCGCCCCCCTCGCATGGGCGCAGGTTTCTGTGGACCCTGTTTCGCAGGTCCAGGACTGGGTTCGCTCCTATACCCCGCTGCGCGGCGTTGCCGTCGGCTGGGCGGAGATGCATGATCGGTTCGTGGAGGATCCCGACGGATCCCGCCGCGAACTCGAAGATGAGTTATGGTACGAAGAGTCCCTTCTCGCGGGAGATGCGGGCTTTCTGATCTCGAACTGGCGATTCCCGTGGGACGGTGGCGATAAGGGTCTGGAGACCGCCCAGATCGCACTCGGGCTTGCGTCGAATGAGTCGGGGGCTGGCGGTCCGAGCCAGATCAGCCAGCCCGGCGGCGAATCGCTCGTCAACACAACTCCGCGGACGAGCACATTCCAGAACACGGGCCTGGTTGAACGACAGGATCCATCTGGCATCGGGCTGGCGAGATCTGACCTTGTGCTGGCCCGGTGGCTCGCGGATCGGCCGGAGCGGCTGGCCGAGTCGGGAGCGGTTCGCTCGGAAGACGGCATGATCGTTCTCACGCCGCCGGGAACGAATTCCCGGATCTTCCTTGGTCCGGTCCTTGGCGGCATGGCTATCCACCGCGTGGATCAGTTGTCCAGCACGGGTGGTGAAGCAATGTCGTTCCGCATGAGCGACTTCCGCCGCGTTCCTGGCCTTCCTCAGCCCGTCGCCTTTGCTCGAGAGATGTGGATGCCAAAGTTGACGCGCGAGGCCATTCTCTCCGGCACGGAGCCGTCGGGCCCGCTCCTGCTCCAGCGGACCGGCTATCTCGCGTTCGCAAAGCCGCTTGATGACGTCTCACCAGAGGTGTTCCGGCCGCGACTTGATGGGCTGCGGGAGATTCCGATCGTCGCTGGCCCGCCGCTCACTCCTCCGGTTGTCGTTCCGGTTGCGAATTCCACTGGACCTTCGGATCAAGGCTCGATCCCGGCATCCAGCAGTGTCAGTTGGCCTTGGCTCGTCTCTGGCGTCGGGCTGGTGGGGCTTGGTGTCGTAGCGATGGTGCTCCGGGCACGGGGCAGCAAGTAGTGGTCTGAGAAAGCGGCAACCGTTCGACACCGACGATGCGCACGGTGCATGCATCCGCGAGCCGTCACGGCGCCGGATACACCGGCTTCTCGCCGCTGAGCACGCGGAGCACATCCTTCACAACCCAGCTCATGTTCTGGTGCGCCGTCGCCGTGGAGGCTGCGAGGTGCGGCGAGAGGTGCGCGTTGGGCAGGCCCAGCAGCGGATAGTTGCCCTGGAAGGGCTCGGGCTCGTGCACGTCCAGCAGGGCCTTGGCGCTGGGATGATCGCGCAGGAAGGCGGCGAGCGCCAGATCGTCCACGATGAAGCCGCGGCTTGTGTTGATGATGATCGTGTGGTCGGGCAACCGATCGAAGTACGTGCGGTCCACGAGTCGCTTGTTGCTCGGGCGCGAGTCGACGTGGATCGTCAGCACGTTGCACTTGCGGAGCATCTCATCCAGCGGAGCCGGCTGCGCGCCGTGACGCTTGGCCTTGGGGATCTCGATGAGGTCGTGGTAGAGTACGTCCATGTCGAAGCCGTGCGCGATGCGCGCGACACGCTGGCCGACGCGCCCCATGCCCAGGATCCCGAGCGTGAGCTCGCTGACCTGGTTTGGTGCTTCAAGCTCGCGCCGCAGGCCGGTCCAGCGATCCTGCGTGATCGCGGTCTGCAGAAAGAGGCGCGGCCGCACGGCGTCGTGCAGCATCGCGAAGACGTATTCCGCGACGGCTTGCGTGTTGGCATCGGGCGTGTGGACGACCTCAACCCCGCGGGCGCGGCACGCCGCGACGTCGATCCGGTCCAGCCCTACGCCCGCGCGCCCCACGACGCGGAGCTTCGGCGCGCGATCGAGAAAGCGGTCGTTGACCGTGGTGTACGTTCGGACGACGACGCCCTCGGCCCGAAGCAGCAGCTCATCAAACCGCGGCTGGTCACGGAACGAGCACGCGACCACCTCACAACTCTCGCGCAGCCACTGTGCGGCGGAGGCGTCGAGGTCCTCGGTCTGGATGACCAGGGGTCGCGGAGTTCGGTCAGAGCCGGGCATGACGCGAACCGTACGCCGGGAGGGGTCGAGACGAACGGAGGCGAGATGCGATGGGGTCTGGCTGAGGTCCGCCGCGCTGCGTTGCCGCAAGAAGAGGAGGAGGAGGAGGAAGACACCGGCCGGGAGGCCGGTGCCACTTGAGGCGGTGCTGCTTTCTCACTCGGTCTCGCGGCGGCCCTTCTTGATGTCGCCGCGGCGTTTCTTCTCGCCGATGCGGCGTTCTTTCGCGCCGCGCGAGGGCTTGGTGGCGCGGCGGATCTTTGGCCGCACCTGAGCCTGCTTCACGAGGTCTGAGAGGCGCTCGAGGCACGTCTCGCGGTTCATGGATGCGCTGCGTGATTCGCCGCAGGTGATGAGGATCTCGCCGGCGTCGGTGATGAGGGAGCCCGCGAGCGTGATGAGCCGCTGGATTGCGTCGGAGTACATCGGCAGGTCGGAGAGCTTCACCCTCAGGCGGCAGCGGGTCGCGACCTTGTTGACATTCTGCCCGCCCGGCCCGCCGGAGGTCGTGAAGGAATACTCGAGCGCATCTTCGGCGATCTCGACGCCGGGCGCAAGGCGCACGCGTCCCGGCGCGGGGGCGTCGTCACTTGCGGGCGTGTTCTTGACGGGGGGCATGCGATAAGTCTATCGGCCGTTGGGGCTCGAACCTTGCAGGCGATGGCTGTCGGCCGCGGTTTGTGTCCCCGCTTCCACGCTATCTGCCAACTCGTCATTGTCGTAGTAGCGCCGGAAGAGTGTCTCAAGGTCGGGCTTGGCGATGCGAACGTCGGCCACGCGGCGCGTCGCGAGGAACGCGAGGAGTGGATTGATGTCACCATCGAGCGTGCCGATCCAGCGATCGGCACTCTGGCGGGAAAGTCGGAGGTAGTCGGGCGCACGCTCGGGCGCACCGGCGCCGGAGGCGGCGTCCCAGACGATGTCAACGTCGTGGCGCGCGGTGGCTCTCAGCGCTGTGAGCGTGCTGTCGGCGACGATCACACCCTTGCGCACAATCGCGACGCGCTCGCAGAGATCCTCCACCTCGCTGAGCGTGTGGCTGCTGAAGAAGACGGTCGTGCCGCCGTGGGCCATGCGGCGAAGGATCGCGCGGAGGCGGTCCTGCATGAGCGGATCCAGGGCGGTGGTGGGTTCGTCGAGGATCAGGACCTTGGGATTGTGCGCCAGCGCGAGGATGAGGCCTAGCTTCTGGCGCATGCCGCGGGACATCGCACGCACCTTCACGCGAAGGTCGAGCTCGAGCTCTTCGGCGAGTGCGCGGCCACGGGCGGTGATGTCAACGCCTCGGATCTGGCCGAAGAGTCGCAGGGCAAGATTGCCCGAGAGCCAGTTCCAGAGGCGCAGGTCGCCGGGGATGGCGCCGACATCGGCCTTGATGCGGGCCGAATCGCGCCACGCGTCAAGACCCATGATCGTCGCGGAGCCACTGGTGGCGCGGAGGAAGCCGAGCAGGACGCGGATGGTGGTTGTCTTTCCCGCGCCGTTGGGACCGAGGAACCCGTAGAGCGAGCCGGCCGGGATCGAGAGACTGACATCTTCGATGCCACGACGCGCGCCGTAGCGGCGCGTCAGGCTCTTGATCTCAATGGTGCCGGTGCTGTCGGTCTGCATCACGGGTCGAGCGTAGTGCCGCAAAAGCGGAGTCGCAAAGACAGCAACGCCCGGAAGGGTCCCGGGCGTTGCGTGGTCAGGTTGAGTCAATGCGAGTCAGGATCTACCGCGCACGCGGAGCCGTGAGCCGATCTCATTCCTCGCCGGTAGCCCTCAGCGCCTGCGGCGGAAGGCCGCGAGACCACCGATGCCCAGGAGCGCCATCGCGCCCGGTGCCGGGATGGGCGTGAGCTGGCCACGGAGTTCGCCACCCTGGTTGCGGCTGGTATGCACGTTGACGTAGAGGTTGCCCGCGAGGAAGTCGACCTCCTGCGCGTCGCTGAACATCACCATGAAGTCAGAGAAGTTGTACGAGGTCGCGCCGAAGGGGCCCGGAAGGTTGAACTGCACTGGACCATTGGTCCCCACCGGGGCCCGGTGGATGTGGGCAAAGAGCGTGTTGGTGGTGTACCCCTCGGACGACAGGCTGATCATCAGCATGTTCGTCGCGTCGTCGTACGTGCCGAAGGTCGTGCCAGTCGCCGGCGTCACCACCGGAGGATTCTCCTGAGCGCCGCTCAGGGAGTTGTTGAACGTCCAGACCGTACCAAAGGCCGACGAGGCCGCGGCAGAAACACCAACAACAGCAAGGATCGTGAGACGCATGGAGACTCTCCTTCGTGACGGGACTCAAGACAATACACGAACACACGCCGCACTCAGCGGCTCTCGAGTCTGAAGTCTCTCTCTCCACCCCCCACCATGTCTCACCGATGCACTCTGGACTGCGAACTTCCGAGAATTTCCGCTAGATCGATGATCCAAGCCCATTTTTTCTCAGACCTTTACCCGGCTCACAGGTACCTTTTGGTGATTGCTAGGGTATGGATTCGGCCTTCGTGCCGAAACAGTTCGCCGCCACTCCCCTATAAGTCCGGCCCGCACGCAACGAGCGCGATCGAGGCTGGATCAGAGCCAAGGTAAGGGCGAGGTCGGGCGGCAGCGGCCGCGAATGTCAGGACGGCAAACGTCGGGAGCGAACGAGTGTGGAAGTGGCTGCTTGCAATCTGTGTGGTGGTCCTCCTGGCCCTCAGTGGTGGCGGCTTCTACCTCTACAGCTCCGGCATGGCCAAGGAGTGGATTGAGAAGTTCCAGCCCAGTGCTGGCGGCACCGAGGTCCGCCTTGGCAAGGTCGAGAAAGGCAACCTCGTCCGGACCATCTCCGCACCCGGCCAGATCGAGCCCAAGACCAAGGTCGAAATCTCGTCCCAGGTCTCGGCACGGATCCTCGCGCTCCCCTTCCGCGAGAACCAGATCGTCAAGAAGGGTGATGTGGTGATCCGCCTCGATGCCGAGGACCTTGCGGCCCTCCTGTCGGCCTCCAAGGCCACGCTGAAGAGCGAGGAGGCGAGGCTCGAGGGTGCCCGCGCCAACTATGCCAACGCGCAGAGCGAGCTGGCGCGCCGGCGAGAGCTCGCCAAGAACCGCGACATCTCCGCCAGCGAGCTCGAGCAGATCGAGACCGAGTTCCTGCGGGCCGAGAGCTCGCTTCGTCAGGCCGAGTTCGCCATCGACATTGCACGGGCCGAGATCCAGCGCCGCCAGAAGGACCTGGACAACTCGACGATCACCGCCCCCATGGACGGCATCATCACGAGGCTCGATGCGGAGGTCGGCGAGACCGTGGTCGTCGGCACGCTCAACAACCCCGGCTCGATCATCATGGAGATCGCCGACCTCTCGGTCATGCTCCTCAAGGCGCGCGTCGACGAGGCGAACATCGCGCCGGTGAAGGATGGCCAGAACGCAAGGGTTTATGTCAACGCCTTCCGAGACTCGGTCTTCACCGGACGGGTCGAGAACGTCGGACTGAAGCGCAAGGTCGGCACGGACAACACGGTCTTCTTCGAGACGGACATCCTCCTTGAGGTGCCGCCGGGCACGCTGCTGCGGTCGGGCCTGACGGCCAACGCCGACATCGAGGTTGAGACCTTCCGCGACGTGCTGAAGGTCCCCAGCCAGGCCGTGCTCGATCGCTCCATTGATGAGCTCGACAGCAAGGTTGTCGATGGGAACCCGCTCGTCGATCGCGCGAAGAAGTTCACGCGTGTCGTCTTCGTGCATCGCGACGGCAAGGCCCGCGCCGTCCCCGTCCAGACCGGTGCCAGCGACCTCACCAGCACCGTCATCCTCGCCGGCCTCAAGGAGGGTGAGGAGATCGTCGTCGGACCCTTCAAGGCTCTGATTGCCCTCAAGGACAACGAGTCCATCAAGGACATTGAGAAGGCCGAGGCCGAGCGGGCCGCGAAGAAGGCCGGGACCGACGCGGCCACCCCCGAGGGCGATGCCAAGTCCAGCGACAGCCCACCCCCGCCCCCCAAGCCGGGCGAGGACGACCGGCGCGGCCCGGCAGACAAGCAGGCCGAAGGCAGTACCGCGAACGCACCGAAGCCCTGACACACCAGCACGCGGTTCGATGCCGACTCCGCGTGTTCGCCCTCTACCTCCGCTCCGACCCTCGTGCCCAGTGCCCGGTCCCTCGTGCAGTCCTCCAGTTCCAAGCGCTTCCTTCCCATGGCTAAAGCCCAGTACAACCCCGACGCACCGGTGATCCGCATCCGTGACCTGCACAAGGTCTACCGGATCGGTCCGGAGAAGGTGCACGCGCTCCGCGGCGTCTCGCTCGACATCATGCGCAACGAGTTCGTCGCCATCATGGGCTCTTCCGGCTCGGGCAAGAGCACGCTCATGAACATCCTCGGCTGCCTCGACCAGCCCAGCCACGGCGTGTACGAGCTGAACGGGCGGCCCACGCAGAAGATCGGCACGGGCGCTCTGGCCCGTGTCCGCAACGAGGAGATCGGCTTCGTCTTCCAGAGCTTCGAGCTCCTGCCCCGCGCCACGGCCCTGAAGAACGTGAAGCTCCCGCTCATCTACTCGCGCCGCCACTGGCTGAGCGCGGGGCGCATGGCGAAGGAAGCGCTCCGGCGCGTCGGCCTCGAGGAACGCATGGGTCACAAGCCCAACCAGCTTTCCGGCGGGCAGCGTCAGCGCGTTGCGATCGCACGGGCCCTGGTCAACCAGCCCAGCCTGCTGCTCGCGGACGAGCCGACCGGCAACCTCGACAGCAAGACCAGCGAGGAGATCATCGCGCTCTTCAAGCAGCTCCACGCCGAGGGACAGACCATCGTCATCGTCACCCACGAAGAAGACATCGCCGGCCACGCGCAGCGCATCGTGCGTCTGCGCGATGGAAACATCCTCTCGGATCATCCCACCGAGCTCGACCCGATCCATCAGGACTTCCTGCAGCGCTCCCTCCAGATCGCGCAGAAGATGGTTGCGCCCACTCCGGCCCCTGCGGAGGTCACGCCATGACCATCATCCGCCTCATCACGCAGACCGTCTTCCTCGCGCTGGGGCAGATGTGGTCCAACAAGATCCGCACGATGCTGACGACGCTGGGCATCGTGATCGCCGTCATCGCCGTCATCTGCACGGTCGCCGCGATGGTGGGGCTCAAGCAGTTCGTCCTGGGCGAGCTGTCTTCCATCGGCGCCAACAAGGTCTGGATCTTCCCGCGCATGCCCCCCGACCAGCGCGACCGCTTTTCCTTCAGACAGATCCGCCTCACAGTGGACCAGGTCAACGGAATCGCGGCCAACGCTCCCTCCATCCAGCGCCTCTCGCCCATCATGCAGATCAACGCGCCGGTCCAGTTCGAAGACCGCGTCCGGCCCTTCGTCAGCGTGCAGGGCATCAAGCCCGAGTGGCACGAGATCGAGCAGCGATTCGTCACCTTCGGCCGCACCTTCACCGCCAACGATGACACCGAACGCCTCCAGGTCTGCCTCATCAACGACAAGGGCGTTGAGGAGATGGGCCTGGACGCCGATCCCACGGGTGACTTCATCCTCATCGAGGGAAGGCGCTTCAAGATCGTCGGCGTCGTCGAGACGCGCTCCGTCAGCCCGATGTTCGGCGGCGACGAGAGCCAGACCGAGATCTTCATCCCCTTCGGCACGGGCATGATGCTGCGCGACGAGCCACGCCTCTACATCGTGGCGCAGACGTTCAAGGCCGAGCAGTTCGAGGACGCGCGCGCGGAGATCCGCTTCTACCTCCGGCGCGTCCGCGGTCTGACGCCCGATGATCCTGACACGTTTGGAATCGAGTCCATCGAGCAGGCCCGCGAGCAGTTCGGCATCATCGCCGGCGCCCTCACCACCGCTGTCGGCGGCCTCGTGGGCATCTCCCTCATCGTCGGCGGCATCGGCATCATGAACATCATGCTCGTCAGCGTCAGCGAACGCACGCGCGAGATCGGCCTGCGAAAGGCCGTCGGCGCACGCCCCGAGGTCATCCTCCTCCAATTCCTCATCGAGGCCGTCACGCTCTGCATGGTCGGCGGCGCCATCGGCCTGGGCATCAGCCAGGCGCTTGTGACCGCGGCACAATTCTCGGGTATCGAGCTCATCAAGGGTGCCCAGATCCCTGCGTGGGCCGTCATGCTCGCCGTCGGTTTCTCCGCCGCCACCGGCGTGATCTTCGGCATGTTCCCAGCCATGAAGGCCGCGAGGCTCGATCCGATCGAGGCCCTGAGGCACGAGTAGGGAAGGGATGCAGGCAGGAAGGCAAGCAGGCAAGCAGGGAAAACAAAGAAGCGAAGCAGCGATCAAGCGAGGCAGCGAGGCAGTGAAAGACCGAAGGAGTTTGCAGCGGTGAGTGATCCTCGAACCACAGCGGAAGTTCCGACCAATGGTCCAGCCAACGCCCCACCGCGCGCCTCTTCCCCTGCCTCGCTGCCTCGCTCAATCGCTGCCTCACTCTCCTCCCCTGCCTGCCTGCTTGCCTGCGTGCCTGCCTGCCTGCTCCTCCTTCCCTCCTGCTCCTCCTCCCTCTTCTCCTCCCCGCTCACCTCGCCGTTCCACAGGCATGGCGACGATCTGGGCGAGCGCGTCTCGATCTCGCGTCTGCGTGACATCCAGGGACCCTCCCCGCAGACCTTCACGCCCAAGGCGACCCAGAGCCCATCGCAGACGCCCGAAGAGGCCGAGGTCCTGCGCAACCGCTTCGCCACGATGGAGACGATGCAGCTCGGCCTCGAAGAGTCGCGAGCGAGCGTTCTGGCCAACAACCTCGATCTTCGGGTCGCACTCATCGATCCGACAATCGCCCAGGAGCGCGTGACGCAGGAAGATGCCCGCTTCGAGAGTGCCTTCACCCTTCGCAGCGGTTGGCGCGAGACCGACACACCCACCGCCAGCTCGCTCGTCGCCAACCAGTCTCGCACCCTCTTCGTCGAGCCGGGCGTGCGAATCCCGATGCGCACCGGCGGCGACGTCACCGTCTCACTCCCCGTTGCCAAGAACGAGTCCGACAACTCCTTCTCGACCCTCAACCCCGCGTACTCGAGCGACCTGGCCTTCTCCATCAGCCACCCGCTCCTGCGCAACGCCGGCCGGCGCGCCAACACCACTTCCCTGCGCATCGCTTCGTACGACCGCCAGGCCACCGAGGCCCGCACCAAGCTCGAGGCCATCCGCCAGCTCGCGGCGATCGACCGCGCGTACTGGCGCCTCTACCAGACCCGCGCGGAGCTCGAAGTGACTCAGCAGCAGTACGAGCTCGCCAACGAGCAGCTCGCCCGCGCCGAACGCCGCGTCAACGCCGGCCTCATCAACGACATCGAGGTCATTCGAGCACAGGCGGGTGTTGCTGATCGCCTGGGCGCGATCATCTCCGCGCAGCGCAATGTTCTGATCCAGCAGCGCGAGCTCAAGCGCATCGTGAATATGCCCGGCCTCACGCTCGACTCGCCCACGATCATCACAACCGCCACGCCGCCCGATCCTGTTGAGTATGAGATGAACCCGCGCACCGTCGCTGACTTTGCGGTCAGCAACCGCATGGAGATGCTGGAGCTCGAGCTTCGGCTGGCGGCGGACGCCGCCCAGATCGACCTTGCGCGCAATCAGGCGCTGCCCCTCCTCGCGCTCGACTACACCTACCGCGTCAATGGCCTGGGCGGTTCCATGCAGGACAGCTTCCACACGCTCCAGCGAAACAACTTTGAGAACTGGGAAGTCGGGCTCTCCGCGGAGATCCCACTCGGCAACGAGCAGGCCAAGAGCCGGATCCGCGAGGCGATCCTCGCCCGCATCCAGCGCCTCTCAACCAAGGCCGCGCGCGAGCAGGCGATTCGCCAGGAGACGCTCGACTCCATCGACGACCTGACCGCGGGCTTCCAGAGCATCATCGCCGCACGACAGAGCGTGATCCTCAACACCCGCGCCCTGCAGAGCGAGCAGCGGGCCTTCGATACCGGCCGCTCGACGAGCACCGATGTCCTCGACGCGGCGGCACGACTCGCCGAAGCGCAGGTCGCCGAGATCCGCGCTCTCTCGGACTATCAGATCTCGCAGGTCGATCTCGCTTTCGCAACAGGCACCGTCCTGGGCGCCACCAAGGTCAGCTGGGAACCAGTCGATAAGCCCGGCCCTGATACGACCACGTGGTACAAGCAGGCCATGCCTAACGAGCTCAACGATGCGGTGGAAACCGACACGCCGCAGAGCACGCCGCCAGCCCAGCCGCAGTGACCACCTGAAACAGCAGCGAGAACGAGCATTCGCCACGGACGACTTGGTCATCCGTGAAAAGTGCACGTGTGGCCGCGTTGATCCGCTCCGTCAGTGCGCCAGCTTGACCTTGCTTGGCGAAGCACCGTGCTCGTCGAAGACGGTGAGTTCGTTCGGCTGGCCGGGCTTGAGCCACGCGGCGGGGACGAGGTAGCGGTCCTGCGGCGGGACGGGCTTGCCGTTGGCGAGCGCGACAAAGTAGCGTCCGACGTGGCGACCGTTGACGTACCACTGACCCTTCGTAAGGCCCGCTGGGTGCATGTAGAGGGGCGCGCCCGACTCGTCGACCGTGAAGGTGCAGCGCCACCAGACCGGTAGGCCCTTTCCAGACTTGGTGGCAGACTTGGTGTCAGACTTGCCGCTGGCCTTGAAGGCCGCGGGGGCCGGCACTTCCCATTTTGCGAAGGCGAGTTCGGCATCGCTGGTCAGGCCCGCAACACCCTCCAGGAACTCGACGCCGCTGATCAGCCGCGCGAACTCGGTCTCGACATCGCCATGGTTCATCATCGCGACCTGCACGATCGTGGGGCTCGCCTTGGAGAGCTGCTCCTCGGAGAGAACGACGTAGCGCGGGCCGCTGGGATCCAGGTACGCCAGCGGCACATCATTGATCGCGAGGATGGCGGCGTTGGGGAGGTTCGAGAAGCGGATGATGATCGGCGTCTTGCGCTTGTGCGTGATGGACCACGTCACACGCATCGGCGCGGTGGCGTCGCCTTCTGACACTTCCCACAGCGGTGCACGGAAGGTGAGGGCCTCGATCGGGCGGCCCTGCGCGAGCTTGGGCGCGTGGATCTTGAGGCGAGAGACGGCGTAGGCCTCACCGAAGAGGCCCTTCCCCTCTCCCATGTTGATCCCCTCGCTGAAGCGGCCGAGGTTGTCGGCGAGCACGACGACGCGCGACTTGCCCTTCTTGATCTTCAGCTTGGCCCCGGGCGATGCGCCGGGGCCTTCGCCCACGAGGCCCGCGGGCTTCCCATCCATGAAGAGCGAGAGGCGGTCACCAGCGTGGGGGAAGACGACTTCCAGCGAGCCGGTCTTGCCCGCGCTGCCAGAGAGGCCCAGGCGATACCAGCCATACCCCGAAGGGCAGCCCAGTGCCGAGAGCTCTGCGAGCTTGGGAATGGTCGCGAAGCGAGCGCTCTCACCCGTGGCGTAGTCGTCCGCGCTCGCGTGCGCCCACGCAGAGAGCGTGACCTTGCCAGCGGCCGGACGAGCCTTCCTAGGTTCAAAGGTGTGCTGACGCGCGACACCATCGAGGCCAACGCGCACGCACGTCTTGACCCCGCCGGGTGCCACCGGAACGCCCTCGGGCGACAGGCCCGCGGCACCGATGTAGACCGCGTCATCGCTCAGGACCATCGCGCTCGCGCGGTCCTCATTCACGACAACGAGCGTGAGGCCCTCGTGCGCGGCGATCAGCGGCGCGTCACCCTCGGGCACGACAAACTCGATCGGGCTGCCGTTGACCGAGACGATGCCGGAAGCTCGCGCTGGGCCAAAGAGCGTGAGCGATTGGCCCACAGCGCCGAGCGTGCTGAGGTTGGCGTAGTCCACACGGCAGCGCGGCGTGACATTCACGCCGAGCAAGCACCACGCCTGACCGCCACCAGTGAGCGGAACGGCGAGCGTCGTGCCATCGGCCAGAAGCAGCGTGTGCGTCTGGAAGGGCTTGCCGACGTTGGCCGGATCATCAAAGAGGAAGGCAACGCCCCCCTGAGAGCCCGTGGCGTGGACGATCGAGACTCCCGATGCTGCGGCCTCGCCGACCTTGCCTGCGGGCTTGCGCTTGGAAGCGGCGGCCGCGGAGGCCTTGCCTGCGTCCAGCGGCAGGAGCGAGATCGGATGGAAGGCCGGATCAAAGCTCGACAGGACGCGCCCAAAGCGCGTAGCGAAGTGGGCCACGCGTCGGACCGCCTCGAACGATTCGCCATGCTCGCCCGCGTCATTCACCACCGCGCCACGCATCGATGAGGCCGCAACGAAATCGCCGGGCGTGTCACCAAGGCGGCCACCAAAGAAGCCGGGCGTGGGAGCCGAGCAGAATGAGGTCAGGACAAACTGGCCACCACCCGCACACACCTCAAGGAGGCGGCGCGAGGCCTGTGCGGGCGTGGGCGGAGTCTCGTCCTCGCGCCCCCAGACGCGGGTGACGCCAAGGTCAAGATCGATGGCGACGCGCGGCGCATCGGCGCGAACCGCCGCGAGCTGACGCATGGTGGGCAGCATCTGCGTCGAGCCGCTCCAGCCATCGATCTGTCCTTCGACGATCTGCCAGAGGTTGTTGGTGTTGGCGATGGGGACGTTGAGGCCCGCCTCGCGGCAATAGCGCGTGAGCTCACCAAGGTACGCTCCAGCAAGCTGGTCCTGGCCACACGACCAGCCACTCTCGAGGCGCAGCATGACGATGGGGCCACCGGTGCCCTGAGCCGTCACCTGCCAGCCACGGATCTGGTCGGCAACGGCGGTCAGGAACTTCGCCGAAGCTTCGAGGAAGGGTCCGCCGCCCGAGCCCACCGCCGTGCGGAGTGCCTTGGGGCCCAGTGCGTGCATGTGCGCGGGCAGGCCGCCCATGTCCCAGCCTGGTCCCTGGTAGGGCCCGAGCGAAAGAACGCAGTACATGCCTGCTTTGCCGATAAGGTCGATGAAATGGCGAAGATCGTTGTCGCCCGTAAAATCAAAGCGGCCGGGACGCGTCTCGTGACGGTTCCAAATGACTGGCGCTTCAATGGTGTTGAGGCCGGCAAGTCGAGCCTGCTGGATGCGATCGGCCCACTGCTCTCGCGAGAGGCGCAGGTATGGCACTCGGCCGCCGACCAGCCAGATGCGGCGGCCGTCGATCATGAAACTCCGCCCGTCATGGGTTACCGAGGGCATCGGAGGTCGACTCCTGCTGAAGAAAACCGAACACTTTTATAACAGATTCACGCCCGACGCACCACCGTCGGCGTGCCCATGTTAGGATCGGGCTTGCGAGTCCTCCAGCATTGATCGTAAAAAGTTAGGGTATCTTGTCACGAAGTCCCGTCAAAGAATGGCCTACCTTTCTGACTTCGTTCCTGAATAGTATGAACAAAGCACAAACATCCTCGCTCGTGGTCCTGACGGCCGCTCTTGCGGGCGGGTGTTCACCCAACACCGAGTCCATTGATGCGCGCCTCTCGAGGCTCGTTCAGGACCAGTCCGCGCGTCTTGGTGACGGCCTCCCGATCTCGCCCGTGCCGGGCGGTGATGTGAAGGAGCGGCCCGCATCCTCGCTGGTGCGTTCGCCCGAAACCAGCGACCCCGTCGCGGCGGCGCTGAACTATTCCATGGCCGATCCTGCGAGGGATGTCTCCGGACGACTCTCTTCCCTTTCGGTTCAGAGCGGGATGCTCGAGACCGGGGCCGAGGCTCCGCCGGGCACGACGCTTCTGACGCTTCCGGTGGCGCTGCGTCAGGTGCAGGAAGGCGGCCGCGAGCTGCTCTCGGCTCAGGAGGAGTACATCCTGTCCGCGATCGGCCTGCTGCGCGAGCGGCATCTCTGGGGCCCGCGCTTCTTCAACGACACGCGGGCGCAGATTGCTGGCTCTGGTGACGATGGCGATTTCTCGCACGCGGCTTCGATCGTCAACACGCTGCGGGCAACGCAGCGGCTGCCGGCCGGCGGCGAGGTCGAAGCCGCGTGGATCTGGGACGCTACCGAGCAGCTCCGCGAGACGGCGGGGGGACGCTACGAGCAGTCGTCAAGGCTTGCCCTCTCGGGGCGAGTGCCCCTGCTGCGCGGCGCAGGCGATGTGGCGCGTGAGGACCTGATCCAGGCCGAGCGCAACCTGGTGTATTCGGCGCGTGACTTTGAACGCTTCAGGCGCGAGAACCTGGTGGCGACGGCACAGGAGTACTTCGCGCTCGTGCGCACGCGCTCCCAGATTGTGAACCAGGACATCCAGCTCGCGAACCTGCGCGAGAACGCCACGCGCACGCGGGCCCTGGTCGCGGCGGGACGGTTGGAGGCCTTCGAAACGGGCATCGCCGACAGTGAAGTGCTGAGCGCCGAGAACTCGCGCGCGAACCTGCGTGAGCGATATCTGCTGCAGCTCGAACGGTTCAAGATCAGGCTCGGCCTTTCGCCAGACCAACCCGTTGCGGTGGTTGATGCGGAGATCCTGCTTCCCGAGCCCGACATCGGACTTGAGCAAGCAACCGCACTCGCGCTCGAGTTCCGGCTGGACTTTCAGAACGAGCGTGACCAGGTGGACGACCAGCGCCGCGCCGTGGCCAACGCTCGCAACAACCTGCTGCCGAATCTCGATATCTCTGGCGAGGTCGGGGTGCCGACGGATCCGAGCGATCGAGTGGGGGGCCTGACGCCGAGCCCGGATGATCTGGACTATGAGGCCGGGGTCACGCTGAGTCTGCCGCTGGATCGCGAGCAGGAGCGGCTGGCATGGCGCGCCGAGATGATCCGGCTCAGGCGCGCCGAACGCGACCTTGAGCAGACTCGCGACGAGATCGTGATCGATGTTCGCAGCTCGCTGCGCACGGTGGAACTGGCGAGGTTCCAGCTCCAGCTCGCGGAAGAGCAGGTCAAGATCAACGAGCGACGCCGCGAGGGACAGCTGCTCCAGCGCGACCTCATCACGACTCAGGTGCTGCTCGATACCGAGGAGGCCGTGCTGAACGCGCGCGACAACCGCGACGCGGCAGTCGCAGCGCTCCGCACGGCCGTGCTCAACTATCTGCTTGCGTCAGGCCAGCTCCGAGTGGCTCGCGATGGGACCTTCCTCGCGCCCAGCGGCATGGACTCAATGGGCGTGAACTAACGCACCCCGCGCTACTTCGGAGGTGCAACGCGCCTTCGCATCACGCCGTCGGCTTGACCGTCAGCCGCCACGTCTCATGTGGATGCGACGACCCGGCGACATCAAGCCAGACGGGCTCCCTGCTCGCGCGCTCCATGCCCACTTTCTGTGCAACGCGGGCGCTGGCGGGGTTGTCCTTCTGCACAAACGCGGTGAGCGTGTGCAGGCCCAGACCACGCGGCAGTTCCGCCATGGCATGATCGACCATGGCAAGAACACCCTCGGTCGCGAGGCCATGGCCTTCAAGATCAGGCGCGACCCACCACGTGCATTCGGCCTCGAAGCTCAGGCCGCGAGTGATGCGCAGCACATTGAGCCCGCCGACAAGGCGACCATCATCAAGAAACGCGAGCCTTCGCCAGGCGGTGCACGAAGCATCGCCCCGGCGGCAGAGATCAAGCTGGCGCAGAAAGAGCGTGTGCTCGTTCTCACCCTCGCGCATGAAGCTCGCGGTCCGGAGCAGACGCTCACGTCCCATACGAATCACGCGGACAAAGGCGGGGCAGTCGGTGCGTCGCCAGGGCCGGATGATGAGACGATCCGTGCGAAGGTGATCAGGCGGCTCGACGCTGACGGCTCGTGCGGTGGTTCGTCCGCCCGTCACCCCGGACTCGACGTGCAGGCACGCACGGTGCGACTTCGAACGGATGTTGACGGTGGCGATCATACCAGTCTCCAACAGGCCCACCCGCCGCCGCCACGGCTTATGCCGCGCGCGACGCGTGTGCGGTCTGTATCGGTTGTGCGGGCAAGGGACTTCACTCCGGTATGGTCCAAACCAGCCAGCGATCGCTTCGGAGGGAGCACCGAATTCGATGAGAGTTGCGCAACGGCCGTTGGCAGTACTGGTTGCGTCCAGTACACTGGTCCTTGCTCGTCCTCTACACCGAACCCCAGAGGAGAATCTGAGATGGCCCGGATGACCCAGATGACCCGAAAACTGCACGCGGTGCTGCTGCTGGCCCTCCCCGTTGCGCTGGCGTGTCACAACGCCGTCGCCCGGGATCTGACCTTCACCTACCAGGGCGAGGTGCGCGAGGCTGGCCTCCCCGTGGAGGGGGCCACGGACCTCCGCTTTGTGCTCTATGGCGACGCCTAGGGCCAGACCCAGCTTGGCACGCCGGTCCAGGTCAACGCGGTGCAGCTCCGCTCGGGACGCTTCGCCGCGCCGCTCAACTTTGGCGTCGCGCCCCCGGCGGGCGCGGCGATTGAGATTCAGGTGCGCACACCCGCCGATCCCTCCGACACGCAGCCCATCGTGACGCTCGCGCCGCGCCAGACCATCGTGACGCTCGCGCCGCGCCAGACCATCACGGCCGCGCCCGTCGCCCTCTCCGCCGCGTCTGCCGACACCCTCACCGGCCAGCCGGCGAGCTTCTACCAGAGCGCCTCCAACATCACCTCAGGCGTGCTTCCCTCGGCGCAGCTCGCTGGACTCTACCTGTCCAACGTCAGCTTCGAGAACACCGGCAACACATTCCGGGGCAGCTTCGCGAGCTCGGGCGTTCTGCTCACCAACTTGAACGCCTCGAACCTCACGTCGGGCACACTGCCGCCCAACCGGCTTGCGGGAACGTTCACGCAGATCGTGACGTTCAACAACCCCGGCAACACCTTCGTCGGTTTCGGTGCCGGGCTCATTGGCCTCAATGCCTCCAGCATCGCCGGCGGCTTACTCTCGCCCGCCCGCGGCGGCACTGGCTCGACCATCACCTCCGCGACCACCGGGCACGTGCTGAAGTGGAACGGCTCGGCCTTCACGCCCCAGCCCGACGCGGGCACCATCTACACCGCCGGCGCGGGAATCCAGGTCTCCGGGAGCGTGATCTCGGTCGCCAGCAACGCCGTCACCGCCGCCATGCTCGCCTCGGACACCGGCGGGCTTACCAAAGTCACCGGCGGCCGCTTCGGAATCTCCCCCAGCGGCGGGATGTCCAGCGACTTCCCGATCTCCGTCAACAACGTGATGCAGGCGACCGAGTTTCAGTACCTCGCGCCGACCACGTCGTTCGCGATGGTGGGCGGTGCCGAGTTCCAATCGCGGGATGGATCGGCATTGTCGCACGCCGACGTCGCGGGGGTCAGCGGTGTCCACATGAACACGGTCTCCACCGCCGGGATCATCGCGCCCGTCGACCTGCCGCACCAAGCGATCGTGAAGGCTATGAGGCTCTATGTCGTCGACCAATCAACGACCGTGAACCTCACGCTCAACCTGGTCCAGACCAACGCCACGAGTGGAGCGTCGACCATCGCAGCGTCGACCTCTTCCGCGGGTGCCGTTCCCGGTGTGCGGGTCTTCGAAGCCACAAACCTCTCGATCCCGATCGACAACCAGACCCAGGTCTGCCACCTT
Source organism: Phycisphaerales bacterium (assembly GCA_040399065.1). GTDB lineage: Bacteria > Planctomycetota > Phycisphaerae > Phycisphaerales > UBA1924 > JBBASU01. Next base: position 128,913 of record JBBASU010000005.1, read on the forward strand.
CAGATCCTCCCCACCGGCGGAGGATGGCCCGGCACCAACATCCGCGTCGTCGGCGTGCAGATCGAGTACACGATGGTGCGTGCCGCGCGCTAGGCAAAGTGCGCAGGGGCCTAATCCTCATCCCCACCGCCGCGCCGCTTCGTCCAGCGCTGCCGGTCATTCTTCTCCGACTTGTCGACGATCGAGCCGGCGACCTTGACCATGCCGACACCGAGCTCGCCCTCGATGGCTTTGAAGAGGTCGGGCTCCAAGGCAATCTTGAGCTTGGGGTCCGCTTGCAGGAGTGCGACGCTGGAATCGGTTCCGATGTAGACGTCGAGGCCAAAGGTCGCGCCGGGCGTGTTGGCCTTGCTGGTCACGAGCTGCGCGACGCGGGTCACCGCGGCCTCGGCGCCGCCGTTCAATCGCTGCTCATCGACGAACAGCCGCAGGCGGCCCGTGTCATACGGCACGAAGTCGATGGGGACGAGGCGATCAACGATGATCTGCGGATCGCCGCGCTTGAGGTCGATGCGGCCCATGACGAAGACCACGCCCTCGCCGATGGCAAGGTGCTGGAACTTAGCGAAGCACTCGCTGAACATGACGGCCTCGCAGAGGCCCGTGGCGTCCTCGACGGTGAGGATCGCCATGCGCTGGCCCGCGCTCTGGCCGTTTTTGATCAGGATCTGGCGGACGGACTGGATCATCGCCGGCAGCACCACGCGCGCATCCTGCGGCAGTTCCTTGATCTTCGCCGTGCTCGCGCTAGCAAAGGGTGTCGTCCAGTGCTTCCAACGCTCCAGCGGGTGGCTGCTGACATAAAAGCCCAGCGTCTCCTTCTCCTGCTTGAGCGTTTCGGCCTCGGACCATGGCTCGGCCTTGGCGAGGACTACCGCGGGCCCGAGCGCGGGGCCGGACTTCTTCTTGCCCGGCGCAGGAGCTTCGCCCATGAAGAGGCCACCCTGGCCGGAGGCCTTGTCGGCCGCGACCTTGGCACCTGCGGTCGTCGCGCTCTCGATGGTCGCGAGCATCGCGGCCCGGTTGTTGCGTCCGTGCATGCCGTCAAACGCGCCGCACTTGACCAGCGACTCCATCATCGTCTTGGTGATGGTCCCCGGCGGCACGCGCTCGCAAAACTCAAAGAGGCTCGTAAACGGCCCATCCTTCTCGCGCTCGGCCACGATCGTCTCGATGGCCTTCTCGCCCACGCCCTTGAGGGCCTTGAGGCCGAATCTGATGTGGGAAGCGGAAGGCACTAGGCACTGGGCACTAGGCACTAGGGGCGGAGCGCCCGCGGCGGTGCCCTTCGCCTTCTTGTCTTCCGGTGCTTTGTCTTCCCTAGTGCCAAGTGCCTGATGCCTAGTGCCTTCTTCACGCACAACCACAAAGTCCGCCTTCGACAGATTGATGTCGGGCGGCTTGACCTCAATGCCGGTCTTGATCGTGCGTGGGTTGCGCGGATCCTTGGAGTTTGGATCAATCGCGCGGGTGCGGCGGCAATCCTCAAGATACGGGATCCACTCGCTGGCCTTGCCCGCCTGGCTCTCGTACGTCAGGAACGCGGCCATGTAGTGGGCCGGGAAGTACGTCTTGAGGTACGCTGTCTGATACGCGACGATGGCGTAGCCCGTCGAGTGGCTCTTGTTGAAGCCGTAACCGGCGAACTTCAGGATGAGCTCGAAGAGGTGCTCGGCCTGCTGCTTCGACAGCCCCTGCTTCTGCGATCCTTCGACGAACTTCGGTCGTTCCTTCTCGATCTTGTCGTGCTTCTTCTTGCTGATGTTCTTGATGAGCGTGTAGGCGTCGCGGAGCTTGATGCCGCCGAGGCCATGCACGATCTGCATGACCTGCTCCTGGTAGACCATGACGCCGTACGTCTCGCTTGTGTAGCGATCGACGATCTCGTGGACCTTGGGCACTTCCTCGGTGCCGTGCTTGCGCCGGTTGTAGTCGGGGATGAGGTCCATGGGACCCGGCCTGAAGAGCGCGTTGGCGGCGATCAGGTCCTCGAGGCGATCGGGCTTCATCTCAACAAGCAGTCGGCGCATGCCGCCGGATTCGAACTGGAAGATGCCGGTGGTCTCGCCGCGCCGGAAGAGGTCGAGGACCTGCTGGTCGTCGTAGGTGAGGCGGTCGAGGTCGAGCGGATGCGGGGAAGAGAGTGGTTGAGTGGTCGAGTGGTCGAGTGGTCGAGTGCTCAACCCTGGCGTGGCGGGCGCTTGGTCGGCGTCATTGGCTTGGATTCCAGCTTCTTGATCAACGAGTGAAGAAGGCGTGCCTCCTCGGCCAGAAGATCGAGCGTTGCCTGAACCGGCTTGATCATGTTCAGTGTGGTCGCGATCTCGTAGGACGTCATCAGCTCGAGCAACGATCCCACGGCGATCCTCAGCCCCCGGATGAACTCCGGCCTGCTGTGACGTCCGAATCCCTCGGCGATGTTCATCGGGATCGAGGTTGCTGCTCGGCGCATCTGGCTGGTGAGCGAGAAGACCTCGGCCTTGGGCATCTTGTTCGTTTCGGTGTAGATTGTTCGAGCGATCTCCATTCCGCGCTGCCAGACGATCAAGTCCCGAAACGTGTTGACCTTCATGATCTGCATCCCCACTTGACCACTTGACCACTCGACCACTCGACCACTCATTCCCCCTGCCCACGGCCTCCCACACCTCACGCTCGCTCATCGTCTCACGAATCAGCTTCTTCGCGCGTTCGATGACGCTGAGGGTGCGCAGGCCCAGGAAGTCCATCTTGAGCAGGCCCATCTTCTCGCAGGTCGGGCCGTCCCACTGCGTGATGATCTCGCTCGCGTCGGTTCCGGGCTGCTTGTAGAGGGGGACGATCTCGTTGAGTGGTCGTGTGGCGACGATGACGCCCGCGGCGTGCACGCCCGCGTGGCGCGTGTGGCCCTCGAGCTGGATCGCATTGTCGAGGAGCTGGCGAACACGGTCGTCGGAGTCGTAGAGCTTCTGAAGCTCGGGCTCTTCCTTCAGGGCCTCCTTGATCTCGATGTTGAGGGTTTCGGGAATCAGCTTTGCAACGCGATCCACATCCGGGATCGGCATCTCAAGCACGCGGCCGACGTCGCGGATCGCGGCACGCGCCTTGAGCGTTCCAAACGTGATGATCTGGGCCACGTGCCCGTACTTCGTGCGGACGTAGTTGATGACGTCGCCGCGCCCATCCTGGCACAGGTCGATATCGATATCGGGATATTCAGAGCGATCAGGATCGGTGAATCGCTCGAAGAGCAGTCCGTACTCAACGGGGCACGCGTTGGAAAGCCCGAGCACGAAGCCGACCATCGTGCCAACTCCCGAACCACGTGCGTTGGCTGGGATGCCGCGCTGACGCCCCCAGTTGACGAAGTCCCAGACGATCAGGAAGTAGGCCGAGATGCTCTTGTCCGCGAGGATCTTGAGCTCACGGTCGAGCCGGGCGCGGCGTTCGGCGTGTTGGGTCGCTGCGTTTCCGACAGCAGCCCCATACCGCCACACAAACCCAGCCTCCGAGAGCATTCTGAGCGCCTGGTCGCAATCCTTCTTGCTCTGGGCCAACTCTTCCTGAGTTGGCACGCTCTTGAAGGGCTTGAGCTCAAAGCGAGCGCAGTAGTCCTTGTACCAGGCCGAAAGGTCGCCGCCGTACCTGGGGTCTTCCGGGCGCGGCAGGCTTGCCGCTTCGGGTAGGTCGATGCGCACGGCCGGGCTGTTGTTCTGTCCCAGCGGCAGCTCAACCTTGCAGGCCTCCGCGATGCGCACCGTGTTGGCCATCGCCTCGCGCCCGATCTCGCCGTAGGGATCGAAGATCGCCTTCATCTCAGCCGGGCTCTTGACGTAGAGCTCGGGCGAATAGCGCATTCGCTGCTCGTCGAACTTCCCCTTGCCGGTGGAGATGCAGATCAGCGTGTCGTGGGCGTCGTGGTCCTCGCGCTTCAGGAAGTGCGCATCGTTGTCGCACACCAGCGGCAGGCCAAGATCCTTCGCCAGCTTGATCAGCAGCGGATTGATCGCGTTCTGCTCTGGGATGTGGTGCTGGAGCTCGATGTAGAAGCGGGGAAGGGGGGGAAGTGGTTGAGTGGTCAAGTGGTCGAGTGGTCGAGTGCCTTCGGTGGTCGGGGCAGCAGCGCCACTTCGGTCCTTCTTCCCACTTGACCACTCGACCACTTGACCACTCGACCACTTCTCCCCGCCGCCGAAGGCGGCGGCATGCCACTTCGCGCTCTCGACCGCGAGGTCCCAGTACTTCGTGTCCTTGCTGCGATGGAACGCGAGCAGGTGGTCGCCGATCTCGCTGCCCAGGTGCCCGTTGATGGCGATCAGCCCATCACTGTGCTTGGCGAGCAGTTCGCGATCGATGCGGGGCTTGTAGTAGAAGCCCGTCGTATATGCCTCGCTGCAGAGCACGAGCATATTGCGCCAGCCGACGTCGTTCATCGCGAGCAGGACGAGGTGGTAGCCTCCCTCGCCGCCGCCGCTGTACGTGCGGTCGGTCCGGGGCTTGCCCGGCGGCGTCACATACGCCTCGACACCCAGGATCGGGCGGATGCCCTTGTCCTTGCAGGCCTGGTAGAAGGAGACCGCGCCGAAGATGTTGCCGTGGTCGGTGACGCCGACGGCTTTCATGCCGAGTTCCGCAACGCGGGCCACCAGCTTCTCGATCTGGTTGCCGCCATCGAGCAGCGAGTACTCGGTGTGCAGGTGCAGATGGACGAACTCGCCCATGCCGGGCGTTGCGGGCGTGTCCGGCGCTGCCGGCGTGGCTGCGGAGTTGGGCTTGGGTGCGGACGGGGCGGCCATGGGACAACGGTCCTCCGTGACGGGGCCTGCGATGGCGCAGCGGGCCAGCAAGACTCCGTTTGATCAGCGTATCTCTAGATCGAGAGGGGGGCGCAGAGATACCAGCGGGGGCGCACCGATAAGGGCGGCCCAGATTGCAAACCCTTCTCAGCCAGCCAGATGCGACCAGGCAAGGGCGATCACTGAAAGCACCCCGAACGCCACGATCGCCACCTGCATCGCGCGGTCGCGGATGAAGAGCTCGGTGGGATCGTCGTAGCGGCCGCGCTCGAGCTGAACGATGGCCCGGAGGAGCGCGTACGTCGCGGGGAGCATCGTCGGCCAGAGGACGTTGATCGAGAGTCCGAGCACGTCGTGCGACTGGCCGCGGGACTGAACGTATCCGGCGTAGGTCACGAGCGTCGCGACCGCCGAGACCGACGCGGAGAGGCGGAGGAGCTCATCGGAATAGAGGGCCTGGACGCCGCGGGTCAGGGCGGCGTGCTGGCCCATCATGCGGCGCTCACCCAGCCGCTTTCCAAAGGCCAGGAACATGCTCAGGAAGAGCGTCACGTTGAGGAGCCATGTCGAAGGATCCACGTCCGCCGCGGCACATCCGCCCAGTACGCGCAGCACAAACCCGATCGAGAGGCACATGACATCCGCGATCACCTTGTGCTTGAGGGCCAGCGAATAGGCCGTGACGTTCGCGACATAGGCAATCAGCAGCCCCGCCAGGGCGAAGATCGCACTGTTCACGCCCAGCGGCAGCAGCGCCAGCAGCCCGACGAGCGCGAGCGCAAGAACACTCAGCACCGCCGCGTAGACGAGCGCAACAGTCTTCGAGACCTCGCCCGCGGCGATGGGGCGGTGACGCTTGCGCGGGTGCAGCCGATCGCGCGGCGCGTCCATCAGATCATTGACCACATAGCACGCGCTGCTCGCGAGGGCGAAAGCACCCGCCGCGACGAACGCCGCGGCGAGCATGCCGCCCATGTTCTCAGGTTTGTCTTGGATGCCGTAGAGCGGACCCAGCAGCACAAAGACGGACTTTGACCACTGGTGCGGCCGAGCAAGCTTGAGAAGTGCCAGCGGCAGCGGCCGACGCGGGCGCGGTGCCCCCACCGCCGCGGGCGCGGCGGGTGAATCAGCCTGGGATTGGGCCGTCGCATCGGTCATTCGTCGGCGGTCAAACCGCTCCGGTGTTCTTATCGGCATTTTGGGGCGGAGGATCCGCACCAAGTACGAACACCGGGGCAGAACGTTCGGAGGGTGAAGGAGGATTCACGACGGAGTGGCACGGAGTGGAAGGGACTGGGGATCGGGGACTGGGCACGGCATTCGGCATTCGGAGTGAGGCATTCGCAAAGCACCAATTCGATGAAGACTGGCCGCGGCTGCACGGTCAACGCGCCGTTCCGTCTTCCCAATGCCGAACCACGAATGCCAAATGCCTTCCTCGCTTTTTCCCCAGTCCCCAGTCCCCAATCCCCAGTCCCTTCCCCACTACCCTTCCCCGTGATCTACGTCGCTCTCCGCATGCTCTTTGGTGACCGCGTGAAGTACATCACGCTGGTGCTGGGGCTTGCCTTCGCCGCGCTCCTCATGAACCAGCAGGGGGCGATCTTCCTCGGCCTGCTGATGCAGAGCACGGGGCCGCTGCAGAACGTCCATCAGCCGGACCTCTGGGTCGCGGATCCGTCGGTGAAGTGGGTCGCGGAGTATCGCTCGCTGCCGGACCAGAAACTCGGCCGCGTCCGCAGCACGCGCGGCGTGGCGTGGGCCGAGCCCTTCTTCACCAACTGGGCCGTCTGCGAGCTCGCCGACGGCACCTTCAAGAAGTGCCAAATCATCGGCATCCCGCGCACAACGCTGGTGGGGCGGCCGCCGGAGATCATCGAGGGTCGCCTCGAGGATCTCTGGATCCCCGACGCGATCATGGTGGAGGAACTCTCGCGCGAGTCCCTCGGCGGGGCGCAGATCGGCAGCGTGCTCAAGATCAACGACCGGCGCGCGGTCGTGGTCGGCATCTGCCGCGCCAAGCGCGGCTTCGAATCTAACGCGATTATCTACACCACCTTCGACAACGCCGTGCGCTTCACGCCGACCGGACGCGACTCGATCAGCTACATACTCGTCAAGGTCGCACCGGGATCGACCGTCGAGGAAGTGCGCCAGCGCATCAACGCGCTGGGCGATGTCGTCGCGATGACCCGCGAGGAGTTCCGCGACATCTCCGTTCGCTTCATCGTGGTCGCGACGGGCATCGGTGCCAACTTCGGCATCACGATCCTGCTAGGGTTCGTCGTCGGGCTGCTGCTCTCGGCCTCGATCTTCTACCAGTTCACCAGCGAGAACATCCGCTACTTCGCGGTGCTCAAGGCCCTGGGGGCCCGCGCGCCGACGCTGATTGCGATGGTCCTCGCGCAGGCGGCGATCGTCGGCGTCATCGGCTTCGGCATCGGGGCCGGTGCCGCGGGCGCCTTCACGCTCATCATGGGCGCGGTGCAGAGCGAGCTCTCGGCCTTCTTCCCGTGGCAGCTGCTCGCGGGCAGCTTCGTCGCAACGATGTTCACAATATTCCTCGGCAGCGTGCTGAGCATCCGAAGGGTGCTGGCCGTCTCGCCGGGGACGGTGTTTTCCGGGTAGCTATCGGTGCGGGCCCTTTGTCTCTCGTAACCCAAGCATCGCCGAGCGCCCGCTCACCTCGTACGCGCTCGCATGATCAGCCAGGTCGCGCCTATCGTGGCGAAAGCAACCCCCACGCCAATCAGAAGCAGGGTCAGTGCAGAGACACTGTTTGGAGAGGAACCCGGAGAGGGCACACTTAGCGACGCGCTGTTCGCAGCCGGCGCTGACGGCCGCTCACTCACCATCGCCTCGGGTCTCAGACCCGTCAGGCTTACGCGAAACACCGATGGGTCTACACGTTCGAGCGGCCTCACGAACACGAGCTCGGAGCGTCGAACCAGCTGAAGTTCAAGAGGCTGCTCGGGCGACGGCCTCGCCAATAGTGTGGCTGCGTCCGGGGACCACATCTCGCGGACCGTGCCCTGAGGCTGCGGCAATCCCTCGAATCGCCTAAACTCAGAGAATCGGAAAGACGCTTCAACTTGCCCGGTCGGCCCCATCACATCGATCCGCGCAATTGCCAATCCATCGAGAACTTTCACAAAATAGACGGTCGCATCGCTTGGGGCCAATGTGACAGCGATTCCGCCGTCTTCAGATGCTCGAATCGCCGCAGTCTCCAGTTCACCAGACTGATCACCGAGCCGGGTTGCGAGCACAAAGTCACTTCGCCGGAGGGACGCTCCACGCGAACGCTCGTATGGTCGAAGACCCGCATCTCTGAAAGTCTGGCGTTCGCCGTTAGTGTTGATCAGTGTCTCGCCAGCCGGGTGGCTGATTTGACTAGGCCGCTCTGGACGGTCATGGTCGGTTGAGAGTCGCAAGGCGACGGCGGGCATCCCCTCCCGCTCCATGGAAGCCACCCATGGGAATCGCCAAGTTGAGATCAAGTAGCCGTGAACTCCGCCGAGCAACGACTCCTCATAGACGAGCGTCTCCTCCGGACCTCGCGGCGGCGAGCCCGGGTGTCGCTCGACCCAACCGATCGCAACCCCTGGCAGCTCTCTGTAGGAAGCGGCCCAACGACGCAGTTGCGTGTCGGGAGGTTCTTGAGCACCGGCCCCGAGAAGCGCCCAAAGGACCAGGGGCCACAGGAATCTCAGTCTCTCGGCCATCACGAAGTCGCTCCCATGCTGGATCCGACAATAAGGCCTAGTCGCATCTATTGCGATTGGTCGGAAAGTTCAACACCGATTGGACCGTCGACACAGAGGCGTTCTGCCTATCTCTGCTCGACATTTGTCGCTTCATGTGTGCTTGAGTTGTAGTGCAATGCACGAGCCGAACTCAATTCGGGAAGCAGAGCGTTACCTGCGCGACCTGCTGCCCCTGAACCTCGAAGGCCGGATCGAGCTCGATGGTGGCTTCGGTAGCGAAGCACTGGTTGCCTTCACAGGCCCCGAACTGGTAGGCTGTACAGAACTGCACTCCCGTGACGATATTGCAACTGTCATACTTTCCCTGATTCACAGTCTTGATGCACGAAGGAGCCCCGGGGCAGACGAGCCAGACGTTGCAGCCACTTTCGCAGTTTTGCTGAAGCGGCTGATACGGCGGACCATACAGAGCCAGCCAATCGCAGGACTCGGTGACGGGCTGAGCATGGGTGGCCGGAAGTGAGCCCCCAAACACGTGAGCGAGAACCAGACTCGCACCGAACATCGTCTTGAAATTGACTGGAGGCCTCATGGTGTATACTCCTTTGGGTGAAACCATGAATCGAGAATAGTCAATAGGCGGAGGTGCGTCAAGTGAAGAATTGCACACTGAGATCAAGAATTCTACCAGCCTTTACCCTTCCCGAACTTCTGGTCTGCATGGGAGTGATCGCGGTGATCGTTTCGATGGTCATCCCTGGAGTGGTTGCATCTCGTCGACGAGCGATTGAGCTGCGCTGCCTGAACAACGTTCGTCAAATGGGTACCCTGGTGGCTCTCTACACACAAAGTGGCAAGGATCTCTTCCCCGCCTACGCCTCTGAATGGCGAGGCAGTGTGGAAGAGGTAGACGTTCGGAGTCTCTGGTTCAACCAACCCCGCCAAGTTTGGAGGTTCGAGCCATGGGTTTCGTTCGTGGGATACGACCCCACGCAAAAGGACGACTTCTATCGATGTGCGGATCACACGACTCGAACGGACCCGAGCTTCGCGAGGTACAAGAGCGACGTCCGGATTCCCCTCTCGCTCTACCTCAGACCCGGTGCCCTCTCGCCGGATCCGGTCCTTCGTGCTCGGTATCGGTATCGCGAGGCGCAGGTTCAGAAGCTTAGTGATGCGGCCTTTCCTTCCAAGAAAGTGGGGGTCGTCGAGTACCTCGTGTGGCACAGCTTTCGAGGCAAGGTAACAGATGGAAGCGATGCCACGTCGCTCTTCATGTATGCGACGCTGGGCAACTTCGCGACAAGTCTGCTCGATGGAAGCGGGAAGTTGCCACGCCGGACAGAGATCAACCCGGCTCAGGCCGACATCCCCGATATGGTCAATGGCATCATCTCCGCGACACCCGACGGGATTCTTGGGCGTGATCTCTTGGACTAGCCTCGCCCTTCAGTATGTCAGTACATGAATGACGGCAGTTTAAGGATCCGGAAGTTACTGGGTGGACGCTTGGTCGTCGATAGGCGGTCCGCCCGGCTCGGTCCCTGGCCATCGCCTCCGATAGACTTCCCTCATGGTTCGCTGGATCACGATCATCCTCTGCGTTGCCGGGATCGCCGTTGGCGTGCTGGCCGTCATGAACAGCAAGGAGACGCCGCCGGTCCTGCCGCTGGCTCGCCCCGCCTCGGTCAACCCGTTCGACACCGGCCTTGCCGCGCTCGGCATCGTGGAGCCACTCTCGCGCGACATCGGCGTCGTCGCGCCCGAGCCGGGCCTTGTCGTTGAGGTCCTTGTTGATGTCGGCACGCAGGTCGAGGCTGGGCAGATCCTCTTCCGCCTGGATGATCGCCTCCTGCGCGCCGACCTCATCCGCGCCGAGGCCGCCGTCGCCGCGGCCGAATCCGAGATTGCCCGCTGGCACTCGCTCCCGCGCGCCGAGGACCTGCCGCCGCTGGAGGCCGCCGTCGCCGGCGCGGCGGCCCTGGTCGCCGACCGCGAGGAGATCCTGCGCATCACGCGCGAGGCCGTCGCGCGCGGCAGCGGAAACGTGCGTGAAGTCTCCGCCGCGCAGTTCGCGCTCGACGCCGTGAAGGCCCAGCGCGATCGCGCCGCCGCGGACCTCGCGCGCGAGAAGGCCGGCGGCTGGAAGCCGGACCTTGACATCTTCACCGCCACGCTCGCGGCACGAAACGCTGAAGTCCAGGCCCTCAAGGTCCTCCTCGACCGCCTCAACGTCAGAGCTCCCCGCGCCGGCATGGTCCTGCGCCGCGAGCTCGAAGCCGGTGAGTTCGCAAGCACCGAGCGCAGCCGCCCGGCCATGATCATCGGCGACCTCGCACGCCTCGCCATCCGCGCTCAGGTCGATGAAGAAGACATCGCCCTCGTCGGAACCAACTCACGCGCCATCGCCAAGACCCGCGGCGCACGCCCCGAAGACATCGAACTCAAGCTCGTCCGCGTCGAACCCTTCGCACGCCCCAAGTCCGACCTCGGCGGCGACAACATGGAACGAACCGACACACGCGTCATCGACGTGGTCTTCGAGGTCGTCACACCGCCAAAGGGGCCGCTCTTCCCCGGGCAAGCCGTGGACGTGTTCATCGAAGCGGGGAAGTGATCAAGGAACCCCACGAAGTGGCATACGACCAAGGCACCGAACGCGGAGGTCTGGTGCCTTTCCACTTGACCACTTGACCACTCCGCCACTCGACCACTTCTTCCCCCGCTACTTCGGAGCCGCAGGCTGCGCGGGCTTTGGCTTCAGGATGTTGCCGAGGATGTTGTCGATCACCTTCTCCGGCTTGATCTGGTTCACGAGGTTCTTCGCGATGAGCTCCGCGTCGGGCTGTGTTGATGGGTTGTTGCTCGGGCCGCGGGTTCGGAAGGGGATCTTGGTGAGCGCGTCGACGGCGCCGGGCGTGAACCTGTTCAGCGCGCCGCCGATGCCGAGGTTGAGCTGTCCGAGCGCGCGGTCCGAGAGTGCGCCGAAGGGGATCCAGGTGATGACGTCGATGTGCTGTGGCTCGAGGCGAATGTCGCCATAGGGCGTCGCCTGCGTCACGCTGCGCGTGGAGAGATTCACGAAGCCCTCGGTCTCGAACGTGAACTGACCGACTGGAATCCTCCACGTCTTGTACGACGCGATGCCGTCCTTCACGATGACTTCCAGCGGATCCAGACGCTTGCCGACCTGCCCCTCGGTGCGGCTTGAGATCGCCTTGAGCAGGTCGTTGAAGACGCCCGACGTCGCAAACCGCGCCTCGCCGGGATCAAGGCTGACGCGCATGTTGAGCCCGTCCATCGTGCTGCCCAGCGGCACGATCATCCCCTCGGCGCGCAGCGTCGCGGGCATGTCCTCGGGCTTCTTCTCGAGACTTCCAAGCAGCGGCAGGCCCTGGATGAACCGCGCCGAGAGCTGCTGCGTCACCTCCGTCACGCGCACCACAAGCGGCTCGATGCCCACGTACGCCCCGTCCTTCAGGTTGCCGCGCATCGTGACGGTGGCACGCTGGCTGTTGAAGCGGAAATCAACCACCGGCAGCGCGTCCGCGGCGAGATTCGCCGTGCTCGGCCCGCCACCCTCGGGCGGCGCCAGCGGCACGCGCTCGCAGCGCAGACGCATCGCCATGCTGGGGCCCAGCGCATCCAGCAGCAGACCATCGCGCTGGAGGAACGCATCAACAAGCCCCGTCGGCACCACCGGCATGTCGCCCTCGACATCCAGCGTCGCGAGGCGCGCGTTCACCGCGCCGGTCGAATCAAAGAGGTTCGTGACGCGCCCCGTGAGCGACATGTCCTTCGCCGGTGGGTCCTGCCCGTACTGCCCCTGCGCCACGCCGAGCCTGAAGTTGATCGGCGCGCCCTCGACGGGCCTGCCCTTCATTACCTGCTCGGACGTCACAGACGCGACAACGCCCGTGAGGACCACGGGCACGTTCTCCGCGGTCATCATGCTCGCGCCGGGGATCGTGATGCTCGTGTCGATGTCGAGATCAACGGGCCGCTTCGGGCCCGGTGCCGCCGCGCCCGCGCCGGCCGCCTGCCCGAGCTGGCTGCGCGGGATCGAGAGCCGCTTGAGATCAAGCGTCACCGTGGTCGGCTGGCTCAGCGTGAGGCTCGCGACACCCTTCGATGCATCGCCAACGCCCGGGCCTGTGACCGCCGCGACATCCTTGTTCTGCTCGGCCGAGAGCAGGAACCGGTTCGCCGCGGCGGGATCCACGTCCATCGTGATCGTCGTTGACTCTCCTAGGCGGATCCGATCAGGCGTGATCGCAAGCTTGATCGGCTTGTCGGTCCGCATCCGCGGCGCACGCAGCGCGGCGGAGATGTCCATCGGTGCCGAAGCAAAGTCAGGCTTGGGGCCCGTGCCCGGGTTGGCCACCAGCGTGATGTCCGCACCCGCGCCATTGCCGACGAAGCCCGACAGCAATCCGTCCGTGCGGCCCATGAAACGCTCGATGGTCGCCATGTCGAGCTTGTCAAGGCCGAGCGTCGCGTTCAGCGGGCCGACGGGTCCACCCTCAGAGACGTCCCCCTTGGCCGTGAGGTTCATCGTGCCGATCTGCTGGCCGCGATCACCCACGAGGTTGGTCTTGATGCGCGTCGAGAGTGAGCGCTCCTCAGGGAGCGCGGGGCCCAGGAGGGCACCGATGGGAACATCAGCATCGATCTCGAGGCCATCCACACCAAGCTCGCCGAGGGTGCGCATGCCGCCCCGACCATCGTCAACCGCCACGCCCCGCAGGATCAGCGGCGAGCTGCTCGTCAGGCGCACTTTGACGGGCGACGCCGCGAGCAGGTTGGGCTTGAACCCCGCGTCCAGCGGCACCTTCGTGCCCATGACCTCAAGGTTCATCCACGCCGGACGCGCAACGCCCCACCCCTTGGCCGCGATGTCCGGCGCGTACTGACGCAGGATGCGGTCGATGAGGTCCGGCGCCGCCTCGAACGACACCGCAGTGCGCGGCAGCGAAACGTCCTTCGTCGTGAAGTCGCCCGCGACCCGCGCGATCAGGCGCGAGGCATCCATCGAGAGGTTCAGCGCGGTGCGATCACCCTCGCCGTTTTTGATCTCCAGCATCAGCGTCTTGATGCGCTCGCCAAGGCCCGCCTCCGTCAGCGCGGGGATGTCGGCCTGCGTCGCATCAGCCGGCGGCGGCATGAGCGCGCGAATCAGCGCACTGGGCACATCCGTCATCGTGACCGTGACGACCGGCCGCATCGCGAGCAGCGCCGGCGCGTCCAGCGGCTGCACCGTGGGCGGCGTTGAACCGGCAATCATCGGCGGGTTCATCACGCGGCCGATGAGGCCGGGCACGCGCCCGCTCGCGCTGAACGTGAAGGGCGTGCCTTCCCAGGACATCGCCCCCTTGAGCTGGGCATCGGGCGTGCCGCCGGCGGCGATGTTGAGGTCGGCACCAAGATCGCCCACCTGGATCGGCCGTCCCGCGGCGGTGCCGGTCGTGGGCGTTGCGATCAGCCCTTGCGTCATGACTCGGATGCTGCCGAGCATGTTCGCAAGGTCGGCAGCGCCCTCTTTGGTGCGCGGGATCGTGATGTTCTTCGCGGTGATGTTCACGCGCCCCTTGCCGGGCGCCGCGGCGATGGTCCAGCCCGTCTCGGGCTTCACGAACCGCGCGCTCATGCCGACAGCCCGATCCATGTCGATCGTGATGCCCCCGGCGGTGGTCGTGATGGCCTCGCTCGTGACGCGCGCCGTGCCCGCCGCGCGGACAAACTGGCTGTTCACCATGAACGTCGCGTTCAGGGGCGGCTGCGCGCCGGGCGTGGAGGTGGCCGCGGCGTCGCTCGCGATCGCGACCTCCGCGTCGAGCGTGGGGCCGATGTCGCTGGCAAGGTCAAGGCCCATCGCCTGCACGAAGGGCTGCGCGATGGCGGTCGCCATCCCCGCGATCTTGGCGTTGGCCTGGATGCTCGATGGAAGGCCCTTCACGGGCGCACCCTTCGCATCAAGCAGACCCTGCACGATCGCACTGACGTCGAGAGAGCCCGCGGGCTGACCGTCGATGGTCGCGACGGTCGCCGCGCTGAAGCGTGCTTCCTTCGCAAGATCATCGGTCGTGAGGCGCGCTGCGAGCGGCGCGATCGTGAAGGGCTTGGGAGCCTGGCCCTCGCCGAGCGTGACCGAGCCGGTCATCTGCGAGAGGCCGACGACCGCGCTGACCTTCGTGCCCGCGAGGTTCATCGCGCCCTCGCCGGGGATGGCGAGATTGAGCGTTTCAATCCGGACCCGCGCGTCGGGCGCGGCGGCGATGTGGGTCGCCTGGGCCGGGTCCATCGCGGCCGCGAGCGCCG